>JBGCGJ010000011.1:0-160368 GCA_045110675.1 Halioglobus sp.
CTCGCCCTTCGACAACCTGCTCCCAAAATAACCGCCGGGGCGACTCGCCTTGGATTCGATCTCGTACTGCGTTACGCATTCGTCCGGCGAATTCTGCCAGGCTCCCGTAGGCGGCGGGAATCAGTGCTTCAATTTTTCGACGCAGCAGGCGCGCGAGCACCGGGCTGCGACCACTACTGGAAATGGCAACGACCAGCGGAGAGCGGTCGACAATTGACGGAAATATACATGTGCACAGCTCGGGCGAATCGACAACATTGACGGGGATAGAACGCAGTTTTGCGCATTCAGACACCTGAGCATTGACCTGCGCATTGGGTGTTGCCGCTACCACCAGGGCGGCACCCTCGAGATCCTCAGGTAAAAAACGGGACTGTTGCCATTGACCACCATGCTCAGCCACAGAGCGTCTAAGCTCGTCAGAAATTTCTGGAGCAACGACAGTGAGTAAGGCGCCAGCTCGAAGCAGCAGCCGCGCTTTACGCGTTGCAATGGTCCCGCCGCCAATCAGTACGACCTTGGCAGCGTTTACTTGCAGAAAGAGCGGCAGATATTCCAACCCCCCCTACCCCAGCATCTCACAGCCGCCCATGTAGGGGCGCAGCGCTGTGGGCACGAACACCGATCCATCCGCCTGTTGATAGTTTTCTAACACTGCTACGAGTGTTCGTCCAACCGCCAGACCGGAGCCATTGATTGTGTGCAAAAGCTCTGGTTTACCCGTGGCCGGGTTGCGCCAGCGTGCCTGCATGCGTCTGGCCTGATAGTCACCGAAATTACTGCAGGAAGATATCTCGCGATAGGTATCCTGGGCCGGGAGCCATACCTCGAGGTCATAGGTCTTATGGGAGGAAAAACCCAGGTCTCCGCCACACAAAACAACTTTTCTGTACGGTAGCTCAAGCGCTTGTAGCACCGCCTCCGCGTGACCAGTCAATGCTTCGTGAGCGCTTGCGGATTGTTCTGCGCGGACCATCTGTACCAACTCAACTTTTTCAAACTGATGTTGGCGAATCATTCCACGAGTGTCGCGACCATAGCTGCCGGCCTCGCTCCTGAAACAAGGGGTATGGCAGGCGTATTGAACTCCATTTTCGCCTAACTCAGCATCTTCAAAAATTCGATCGCGAGCCACATTGGTTACAGGAACCTCGGCAGTTGGAATTAGGTAGTATTCGCTGTCGGATCGAAGCTTGAATAGATCCTCTTCAAATTTGGGCAAGTTTCCGGTACCGAACAGGGAGTCTTTATTGACAATGTAGGGGACGTAAATCTCTTGATAGCCATGCTCTGTAGTATGCATATTAAGCATGAATTGAATGAGTGCTCGGTGCATTCTGGCCAGCTCACCGTACATGACAGTGAAACGCGAGCCGGTAATTTTGCCACCGGTTTCTGCGTCTAATTGTCCGAGCATTTCTCCAATTTCAACATGGTCACGGGGTGCGAAATCAAATTTCCAGGGAGTACCCCAGGTAGACACCTCGACATTGTCGTCCTCTGTTTTCCCAGCGGGGACATCGGGATGTGGAAGATTCGGAACACTCAACAGAATCTGATCCAGTTGATGTTGAATCGACTTGGCTTGTTCAACTGATTGATCAATTTTTGCGGCGATTTTCTCCAGGGTCTCGTTAACCGTAGCCTTGGCTTCATCGACACTCATGCCCTGCCCCACCAACTCGCCAATCTTTTTCGAGGCAGTTTTCTTTTCGGCCTGCAAGCTCTGACTATCGACATCGGCCTGCTTGCGCCGTGCATCCAAGTCAGTAAATTGCGCAACGTCAAATTCGAAGCCGCGCCTTGCGAGTTGTTCGGCAATTGCCTGGGGGTCTTTCCGGACCGCCTTGATATCCAACATTAGGGTAGTTCCTGTCTTTTACTGGTGAAGGTTTGCTTGTGTGCTCTAGCTTAACAGTCGTGTTAGCTGAATTGCGGCGCCAGCGCCGAACACACACAGCAGTGTACTAGCCAACATGTATATAGCGGCGTGCGCCCAATGCCCCGCCTCGAGCAATGTGATGGTCTCCAAAGAGAAAGTCGAAAAGGTGGTAAATGCGCCTAAAAAACCCACCATTAAAACACCGCGCCAATCCGGGTGTAGCCATTCTTTTTCTACGATCAAGACGTATACGATACCAATCGCTGCCGATCCGAGCACGTTGACCAGCAAGGTGCCAACGGGCAATTTACCCTCCCACAGACCGTGTGCCCACTGCCCCAGCAAGTGCCGGGACACAGCTCCAGTAGCGCCACCCAGGGCGATGAAGAGTAAGTAGTTCATGAATATTGGTTCGAATAACTCTGGTGGCGCTATTGTACCGCTAATTCACCCTGAGAAACATTTCCGTAGCGCAATCCCTAGCGATATCGTTGATCGGCACTGCCTTTATCGAGTTGGCGCAGGTGTCGAAGTTTTTCCTGAATCTTCAGTTCCAAGCCACGATCGACAGGTTCGTAGTACTGTCTGTCCTTCAGGGGCTCGGGAAAGTAATTCTCCCCGGGGGCAAATGCTCCCGGTTCATCATGGGCATAGCGATATTCCGCGCCGTGCTCAAATTCTTTCATTAACTGCGTGGGAGCATTTCGCAAATGTAGCGGAACATCCTCGCTTGCGCCGCTCTCTACGTCCGCCCGGGCAGCTTTGTAGGCAGTGTAAACCGCGTTGCTCTTCGCCGCGCAGGCGAGATAGATAATCGCCTGGGCAATCGCCAACTCTCCCTCGGGGCTGCCCAGGCGTTCCTGAACTTGCCAGGCTTCAAGAGCGAGGGTGAGCGCACGCGGATCTGCATTGCCGACATCCTCGCTAGCCATTCTGACCACTCTCCTGGCTAAATACAGCGGATCACTGCCGCCGTCCAGCATGCGACAGAACCAATAGAGCGCAGCGTCTGGAGAACTACCCCTAACGGCTTTATGCATAGCGCTGATCTGGTCATAAAACATGTCGCCGCCCTTGTCGAAACGACGCAGCGAAGCTTGTAACACTTCTTCGAGAGTCTGCCGAGTGATCTGTCGGACTCCGGACACTTCCTCCGCTAAATCCGCTGCCAACTCCAGTAAGTTGAGTGCCCTTCTCGCATCCCCATCTGACTGCTGTGCCAGCAAGCGCCTGCACTCCTCGTCGATGCCTACCGATGCGCCCAAATGCTGTAAGCCTCTTTGCAGGACGCCCTGAATATCAGAGGGCTCCAGCGATCGAAGTTTGTAGACTCTGGAACGTGACAACAACGCGTTGTTCAACTCAAAAGAAGGATTCTCTGTCGTCGCTCCAATGAAAATGATCGTACCGTCTTCCACATAGGGAAGAAACGCGTCCTGCTGAGCTTTGTTAAAGCGGTGGACCTCGTCGACAAACAGCACCGTATCTCGGCCTGAGGCTTTTTGCTGCTGAGCTTGTGCTACAGCCTCGCGTATTTCTTTCACTCCGGAAAGTACCGCTGATATTTGCACGAAATAGGCCTGGGCGGTGTTGGAAATAATTCGTGCCAGCGTCGTTTTACCAACACCCGGTGGGCCCCACAAAATCATGGAGTGAAGCTGATTGCGTTCGATAGATTGACGCAGGGGCTTGCCAGGACCCAAAAGATGGGTCTGGCCCGCATACTCATCCAGATTGTTGGGTCGCAACTGCGACGCCAGCGGGTGGTATCCTCCCGTTGTTGACCCTGAAGATTCAGAATCTACGGAGGCA
Organism: Halioglobus sp.; assembly: GCA_045110675.1. Classification (GTDB taxonomy): domain Bacteria; phylum Pseudomonadota; class Gammaproteobacteria; order Pseudomonadales; family Halieaceae; genus JBALVT01. The sequence goes on from JBGCGJ010000011.1 coordinate 3,695, forward strand.
GTGACACTCGCAGCCTCGCCCGAATTTCCAAATAAGTCAGTAGTCATTGAACATCAGATACACACCGGGTGCTTGCCACTATGGTCGATTCAGCTGATCGGATTTCTCCGATTTGAGAGCAGGCATTGTAGGGTCTTTTTGCACCGCTTGCATCCGCCGGGTTATCCACTGAAAATGGGGAAGATATCTAAAACGCTCGCCGTAACCGGGACGACTTTATGCTTTTTCGCGCACTCACTTTGTTTGTTATGTTATTTACCTCTCCGGTCCACTCACAGGAGCCAGCCACCGCTTTCTCACAGGAGTTACTTGAAACATCCTTAAAGCTGCGACAACTAGCGATAGGTGATCCGACCGGATATCAGATTGTGGAGTCCCTCACCACCGAAGTGGGCGCCCGACTCGCAGGTTCTCCCGCTGAGGCAAGAGCGCGAGATTGGGCTGTCGAGAAACTGTCGTCTATGGGTTTTGAAAATGTTCGCATAGAGGCGTTCAAAGTTCCCTTATGGCAGCGAGGCATTGAGAGCGCCACGGTGGTTGCCCCTTTTCCGCAATCACTTTCTATCACCGCCTTAGGCGGCAGTGTGAGCACTGGAGCTGAAGGCGTTGAAGGTGAAATCATCAGCTTCCCTTCTCTGCTGGCGCTGAGCAATGCTGAAAGGGCTGAAGTTGAGGGAAAAATAGTTTTCATCGACGAGGTCATGACCAGAACTCAAGACGGCTCCGGTTATTCCGTGGCTTCCCTGAAACGCCGGGAGACTGCTTATGAGGCACATCGCCAGGGTGCGATTGCCGCCCTGATTAGATCCGTGGGTACCAGCAATCATCGCTTTCCTCACGCGGGGCAAATGCATCGTGTCAGCGATGAAGAAGTGATCGATTCGGTCCCCACTGCAGCACTTTCGGCTCCCGACGCGGATCAGCTTGCGCGAATTCAGGATCGCGGTGTTCCCGTAATAGTCAATCTTGTACTGGAAACACAAATACAACCGGCGTCATTTTCGGGTAACGTCATCGCCGAGATACCCGGCAGAGAAAGGCCAGATGAAATTGTACTTATAGGAGCTCACCTCGACTCCTGGGATCTGGGGACTGGTGCTGTCGATGATGGTGCTGGTGTCGGCATCGTCATTGCCGCGGCTAAACTGATTATGGACTCGCTGGCAGAGGCACCCAAACGTACCATTCGCATCGTCTTGTTTGGCTCAGAAGAAGTCGGCCTGGTCGGCGCCAAAGCGTATGCAGAACGTCATGCTGAGGCATTAAAACACCATGTAGTGGGAACCGAATCCGATTTCGGCGCCGGCGATATTTGGCGATTCGATACTCGGTTTGGGGAGAGCGCAGCGGCTACTGCCATGGAATTTGCCGCCGCATTGAAGCCACTGGGGATTGCACCTGGAAACAACGCGGCTAGTGGTGGTCCTGATATGTTGTTTGTTCGCGAAGCCGGAGTTCCTGTGGTTACTCTGCTTCAAAATGGCTGGGATTATTTCGACCTGCACCACACGCCGGATGACACCCTCGATAAAATAGGCAAGTCGGAATTGGATCAAAACATTGCTGCGTTTGCCGTGTTTACCTATCTGGCCGCTGAAACAGACGCCTACTTCCGGTAAGTAAACCGAATGGCAGTCGCGTGTTGCCGTGGCGGTATTGCTTATGACCTGCAGTTACTGCACGTAGTCGAAAAAGTCGGCTTCCTCAGGTGGGCTGAAACTAAAGCTTTCGGGGCTGAGCTCTGAAGCTGAATCAATATGGTCGAATGAGATAACAATTTTCTGGTTGAGATTGTCGATTATTTCAAGAGAGTCGAAATCGGAGCCAACAAATGCGACTGACAGACTTTTAAAACCTGGGCTAATTGAAACAGGCCGCATGGCATAAGTATTCTCTGCGGTTTTATCCACTTCAAAGCTTCGACGCAATAAGGCTTCATCACCCCCTAATACCTGTAGTGGAGACATCTGCTCAGAATCGTCTATACCGCGCCGAGTGACGGTTTCCAGATCCCTGTCGTGGTGCCACAGATACTGCGGATCGGCGACAATGAGCTGGCTGTCTGGGGATTCTATTTCCCAGGCGAAATAGCCCGGGCGAAGTAAGCGAAAGTTACCACTACTTTCGCCGACCAGCACATTGCTCTCATCGTATTGCACCTGCGTAAACTCGCCCTGCATGCTGCCGATTTTTTTCAGTACTACCATCAGCTCATCCGCGTCATCTGGCTGCGCGAAACTCACCATCGATAGCAGTGACAGGCACAATGATGCAATGGTCTTAGTCATTTTTTATCCTTAAGATTTTGTCTTCCTGGCTCACTCGGACCTGGGAGGTGGTGCGAGGACTTCTCGCTGGCCATTGCTACCCATTTCTGTGACAACGCCAGCCGCTTCCATCGCCTCTATGAGACGAGCGGCACGGTTGTATCCCACTCGCAGTTTTCGCTGCACTGACGATATGGAAGCCCTGCGACTCTCGCACACATAATGCACCGCTTCGTCGTATAGCGCATCGCTCTCATCATCTTGGTCACCAGAACTCGATTGAAGTTCCTCTGGCGTTACAGCAGTGCTGCCACCTTCATCGAGCAGACCATCGATGTAGGCTGGAGCCCCGCGCTTTTTCCAGTCGGCGACAACGCGGTGTACCTCTTCATCGGAGCAGAACGCGCCGTGAACGCGAACAGGAACTCCACTACCGGGTGGCAGATAAAGCATATCTCCGTGCCCCAATAACTGTTCTGCACCACCTTGATCCAAAATAGTTCTTGAATCGATCTTTGAGGACACCTGGAAGGCAATGCGCGTCGGCACATTGGCTTTTATCAGACCTGTAATGACGTCCACCGAGGGGCGCTGTGTGGCCAATACCAGATGAATTCCCGCCGCCCTCGCCTTTTGCGCAATACGGGCGATCAGCTGTTCCACTTTTTTGCCGACAATCATCATCATGTCGGCGAATTCGTCGATAACGACAACGATTGAGGGCAATTTCTCCAGATCAGGTGCAATCTGATCCTCATCGGTTTCTGCAAATATGGGGTCCGGCGTCCACAGTGGATCCTTGATCGGTGAACTGGCTTTTATCGCGTCTTCAACCTTGCGGTTGTAGCCAGCCAGATTACGTACACCCAGGGCCGCCATGAGTTTATAGCGGCGCTCCATCTCCGCAACACACCAACGCAAGCCATTGGCAGCATCTTTCATGTCGGTGATTACGGGAGTAAGCAGATGCGGAATACCGTCGTAGACCGACAATTCAAGCATCTTGGGATCGACCAGTATCATTCTCACGTCTTGTGGGCCCGACTTGTACAGCAGGCTCAACAACATGGCATTTACGCCGACGGATTTACCTGAACCGGTGGTACCCGCGACCAACAGGTGGGGCATCTTGCCAAGATCCGCTACCGTTGGCTCTCCAGAAATATCATGCCCGAGGGCAAGGGTGAGTGGCGATTTGGAGTTCTCGAACGTTTTGGAGGCCAATACATCGCGAAAATTAACGATTTCGCGATGCTCATTGGGGATTTCGATGCCCACCACGGATTTGCCGGGAATCACTTCCACAACTCGCACGCTGATTACCGCGAGGGATCTCGCCAAGTCTTTGGCCAGCCCGGAAATTCGCGATACTTTGACGCCGGCAGCGGGTTGAATTTCAAAACGAGTGATCACAGGACCGGGGTAGACCGCCACCACCTCAGCAGAAATATTGAAGTCGGCTAGTTTGAGCTCTAGCAGCTTGGAAAGTCCCTGCAGTGCATCCTGAGAATACCCCAAGGTCTGATCTTGCTCATTGGGATCAAGCAGGTCCAGGTGAGGCATTTCTCCCGAAACCGGTGCATCAAACAAGGGTTGTTGACGCTCCTTCTCTAGCCGATCACTTTTCTCAGCTTTTGGTTTTAGTGGCTTTATTTTCGGTGGCTTGCGTTTCTTTTCTTTTTCGACGTACTCGGTAATCACCAGCTTCCGAGCTTCCTGTGCTTTATCTTTTTCGCGTTGATCTTGAAACGCACCGAAGCGCTGCACCAGCCATTCGCGGCTCTTTCGGAACAGGGTCACTGTCCAGTAGCCCAGCCCGTCCATCAGCCTTAGCCAGCTGATATCGGTAAATATAGTGATGCCGAACAGAAATACGGCGAGTAGGATTAAGCGGCTGCCGACCATGCTAAAGGCGGTGGTAAAAGCCGCTCCAATCGCCTGCCCGAGAATGCCACCGGCCCCCTGGGGCAATCCCGACCCTCCAAGGTCATTCATAGCAGTCATCGCGGTGCCGGCGATCATAACCAACACCAGACCTAAAGCGCGAATAGCGAATGTGAGCCAATCAAACTCTTTGTGCTCGTGGCGCTCCAGCAAAATCACCAGAGCTCGATAACCCAACATGACGGGAAAAAGATAGGCGGCGTATCCTACCAAGGAAAAGAACACATCGGCGAGCCAGGCCCCGGTGGGACCACCGGCATTGACGATCGCGCCACCGCTGCCCGTCGCAGACCAACCGGGGTCAGAGGCACTATAGGTGAACAGCGCCATCATCAGATAGCAGCATGCTGCGCTGATACCGATAAACGCCCCTTCGCGCAATCTCGGTCCCAGAAAGTTGTCTGTATCAGTCGTTTCCGGCACGCTTTCTAATGTCCTTTGCAGCCCTTGGGTAAGCCCGTGGATATCCGCTTGCCATACCCGTTATCATATTTAGTAATTGTGCACACATTTATTATTTATATCAAAGAGTTAGAGAGTTTATTTAAAATAATCCTAATCTTTGCTGGATGCTGGGGTTTAATTTACCATATACCGCCACCATTGAATGGCTTGAGGGTGTGAAGAAATACCCTGTCGGGGCCTATTTAACTTATTTGATTTACTCAGCAACAGCAATCAGGAAGTGACCACATGAGCGACACCCAACACCACCAGTTGATTATTCTAGGTTCCGGCCCTGCAGGATACACTGCGTCCATCTATGCAGCTCGGGCCAATCTGAGCCCTGTGGTGATTACTGGAATTGAACAAGGTGGCCAGTTAACCACGACCACTGAAGTTGAGAATTGGCCTGGAGGCGCGGCAGACCTGCAAGGGCCGCAATTGATGCAACAAATGCAGGAGCACACCGAGCGCTTTGATACCCAGGTGGTGTTTGACCACATTGAGGAGGTCGATTTTTCCAGCAAACCGATCACCATGAAGGGGACCAACAGTTACTCTTGTGATTCCTTGATTATCGCAACCGGGGCGTCGGCTCAGTATCTTGGGCTTCCCAGCGAGCAGGCGTTTATGGGTAAAGGTGTAAGTGCCTGCGCAACCTGTGACGGCTTTTTCTACCGCAACCAGAAAGTCGCGGTCATTGGCGGTGGTAATACAGCCGTTGAAGAGGCGCTATACCTTTCCAACATTGCTTCGGAAGTCATCCTTGTTCACCGCCGCGACTCCCTCCGCTCGGAGAAAATCCTGCAAGACAAGCTGTTTGCGCGGGAAGCCGAAGGAAAAGTGAAAATCATGTGGGACCATACTCTCGAAGAAGTGTTGGGAGATGACTCCGGCGTAACCGGTATTCGCATAGCGTCGACCAAAAGTGATGACAAGCTGGATCTGGACTTGGCCGGAGTGTTTATCGCTATAGGGCACAAACCCAATACGGATATCTTTGCCGACCAGCTCGAAATGAAAAACGGTTACATCACCATTCACAGTGGCACGGAAGGCAATGCCACCGCTACCAGTGTGCCGGGTGTATTCGCCGCCGGTGATGTAGGGGACCACGTCTACCGCCAGGCTGTGACCTCCGCTGGATTTGGATGTATGGCAGCCCTGGACGCCGAAAAATACCTGGACGATCTGGCCTGATCCATTGCGTGATCTTCCTCTACTGGATTGTGGAGAGGGCTTTCCGCCGACGTCTGAAGCCTTGGATTACCCGAACGGCTTACTCGCAGTGGGAGGTAATTTATCTTCACAGAGGCTCTTGGAAGCATACCGGCGCGGAATTTTCCCCTGGTACGAAGACCCACAACCTGTGTTGTGGTGGACGCCCGAACCCCGCTCGGTTTTACTACCCGACGAAGTTCACGTCTCCAGATCACTGCGCAAAACACTGCGTAAAGATAGCTTTAAACTGTCTGTAGATTGTCATTTTGAAGCGGTTATCCATCAGTGCGGACAGGTCCGCTGCGATGGGCCGGGAACCTGGATCAACGCGGACATGAAAGCTGCCTACACGCGGCTACACGATCAGGGGTTTGCCCATTCCATCGAAGTTCATAACCACAATGACGAGTTGATCGCAGGCTTGTACGGCGTCGCACTGGGCCGGGTATTTTTTGGCGAATCCATGTTTTCGCTAGAAACTGACGGTTCCAAAGTCGCGTTTTTGGGCCTTATCAATATTGCCCATCGAGGCTGTTTCGAACTGATAGATTGCCAGGTGGAAAGCGATCATATGAATTCTCTTGGGGCCAGGAACATCAGCCGACTGGACTTCGAAGCCAAGCTTGCGCAAACTGTAGATATGGATAACGACCACACCATCTGGCGTCTGCCCGAAACTTCCGGAGGCCTGTTGTGACCTCGTCGCTGCGGGATCTGAAGGTGTATACCACCTATCCCCACGACTGCAGCTACCTGAAAGATCAGGAAGCGGTGACACTGTTCGTGGATCCCAGGCAAAAAGTTGATAAAACGCTGTATAGCAAACTCTCCGGGCTCGGGTTTCGACGCAGCGGCAGCCATATTTACCGCCCACATTGCACCGACTGTAACGCCTGTATTCCCGCTAGGATTCCGGTGGATAGTTTTCAGGCCAGCCGCAAGCAGCGCCGCACCTTTAACCGCAACCAGGATCTCGAAGTAGAATACAGCCAGGATATTACCGACAGCGCCGCCTTTGGTTTATACCACCGCTATATTGAAGAGCGTCATTCCGATGGCGATATGTTTCCACCCGATCGTGAGCAGTATGAATCGTTCCTGAGCAATGAATGGGGCTGTACCGATTACTTTCGTTTTTATGACAAGGGCAAGTTAATTGCGATTGCCGTAGTCGACGTATTACAGGACGGTTTGTCGGCTATCTATACCTTCTTCGATCCCGCTGCGAGCCAGCGAAGCCTGGGAGGATATGCCGTTATGTGGCAGATAGAGAAGGCTAAAGCCTTGGGGTTGGATTACGTCTATCTCGGATACTGGATACGCAACTGCCAGAAGATGGCCTACAAATCCGAGTACCGGCCACTTGAGCTCTATCTCAACAGCCGCTGGACTGCGCTTTTATAGTCATCACAGTGGCGCATAAAGCGTTTCTTCCGCAGCAAATTCATCTCCTTTATTCGCGATGCTCGAATTAAGCCGCGCATCTATGAATAATTGTACGCATTAGAGTAGTTTTGCCACTTATTCGAGTGGAACATTGGGTTCGTTTGAGGCAGAATGCTGCCTGTTTTTTAGCTAGGAACACTGCCGCATGGCAAAAGAAGATCAAATAGAAATGGAAGGCGAGGTGATCGATACCTTGCCAAACACGACTTTCAGAGTAGAACTGGAAAATGGACATGTCGTGACCGCACATATCTCAGGGAAAATGCGTAAGAATTACATACGCATTCTGACAGGCGATAAAGTTCGTGTTGAACTTACTCCCTACGACCTGACTAAAGGTCGCATTACCTACCGCGAACGCTAATCGGAACTAAGAGCGGGCTCTGGCTTGCTCTGCGTTGCTTCCACCTTCACATCCAACTTATCTTCCGCCTGGTTTAGGCGCACGAGCGCTGTGCCACCTGATTTGGAAAGATCTCCAAACAGCACGAGTTCCGCGAGCGGCTTTTTAATGTGCTCCTGAATAACTCGCTCCATCGGTCGAGCACCCATGTTGGCATCGTAGCCCTTCTCCACCAGCCATAATCTGGCATCTTCATCGACATCCAGGGTGACGCGTTTTTCGTCCAGTTGACCCTGCAGCTCAGTTAAGAACTTATCCACCACAGTAAAGATCACAGCTTCACCGAGAGGCTCGAACTGAACAATACTATCCAAGCGATTGCGAAACTCTGGTGTAAAGGACTTGTTAATCGCCTCCATTCCATCAGTGCTGTGGTCTTGCTGAGTGAATCCAATGGTTCGACGACTGATACTTTCGGCACCGGCATTGGTTGTCATAACCAGTATCACATTGCGAAAATCAGCCTTGCGGCCATTGTTGTCTGTCAGGCTGCCATGATCCATCACTTGTAGCAGCAAATTAAACACTTCTGGATGTGCTTTTTCGATTTCATCAAGCAGCACTACGCAGTGCGGGTTTTTTGTGACAGCGTCCGTCAGCAGCCCACCCTGGTCAAAACCAACGTAACCCGGTGGCGCACCTATCAACCGCGAAACCGTATGTCTTTCCATATATTCGGACATATCGAATCGCAGTAGCTCCAGACCCATAATATTCGCCAGCTGCCGAGTCACTTCGGTCTTGCCGACCCCGGTTGGTCCAGCGAGCAAAAAAGAACCGATCGGTTTGTCGCCTGAACGCAAACCGGCTCTGGCCAATTTAATAGAACTGGATAGATTGGCGATGGCTTTGTCTTGACCAAACACCACCATTTGAAGATTGCTCTCGAGTTTCTGCAAGGAATCTCTGTCATCCGCGCTAACTGTTTTTGGCGGGATGCGAGCAATCTTGGCGATTATGGCCTCGATGTCCGCGACGCCGATGACTTTCTTCCGCTTGGAAGCAGATTGCAATTGTTGGAATGCACCCGCCTCGTCAATAACATCAATCGCTTTGTCCGGCAGAAAGCGATCTGTGATGTATCTGGCCGATAAATCCGTAGCGACCCGCAGCGCTTTGTCACTGTAGCGCAAGCCGTGATAGTCCTCAAAGCGCGACTTCAAACCTTTCAAAATTTTGTAGGCATCGTCCGGACTAGGCTCAAGCACATCGATTTTCTGGAAGCGACGGCTAAGCGCCTTGTCTTTATCGAAAATCCCTCGATACTCCTGAAAAGTGGTCGAACCGATGCAGCGCATTTGCCCGGAACTCAATAGCGGTTTCAGCAAGTTGCTGGCATCCATCACACCGCCTGAGGCTGCACCGGCGCCAATGATCGTGTGAATTTCGTCGATGAACAAGATGGCGTCATCGCGTTTCTTCAATTCTGCGAGCAGGCCCTTGAAACGTTTTTCAAAGTCTCCGCGGTATTTTGTCCCGGCCAGAAGTGCACCTAAATCGAGAGAGTAAACGACACTGCCCTTGAGCACATCGGGCACCTCATCATCGACGATAAGTTTAGCCAAGCCCTCAGCTATTGCAGTTTTACCAACGCCGGATTCACCGACTAACAGAGGGTTGTTTTTGCGTCTGCGCACCAAAATCTGGGTGACGCGTTCCACCTCCGGAATACGGCCGATCAGAGGGTCGATGCGACCCGCTTCGGCCTCCGCATTGAGGTTGGTGGCAAAGCTGTCGAGTGGGTTGTTTTCTGCCCCCTCTTCCCCACCAGATTCGTCTCCCATTGAGGACTCGGAATCTGGAAGATCACCCTCGTTACCGACTTTGGAAATTCCGTGGGTGATGTAATTCACCACATCCAGTCGCGCGATGCTCTGGGTCTTTAAGAAGTAAACGGCCTGACTCTCTTGCTCACTGAAGATTGCGACCAGCACGCTGGCACCGGTGACCTCTTGTTTGCCCGAGGATTGCACATGAAAAACTGCGCGCTGCAGGACGCGTTGAAAGCCCAGAGTGGGCTGGGTCTCTCTGTCTTCATCACTCTCGGGTATCAATGGTGTTGTCGCATCGACAAATTCAATCAGGTCCCCGCGCATAGCGGCCAAATCTGCACCGCAGGCTTTGAGCACGAGAACGGCGTCATCGTTGTCGAGAAGCGCAAGGAGTAAATGTTCAACCGTCATAAATTCATGACGCTTGGCTCGTGCTCCCCGAAAGGCATCATTGAGCGTTTGTTCCAGATGTTTACTCAGCATTCAGTGTTCCTCAGCGGGTTTATCGTCTAGCCTTCAGAAGCTTCGATCTCACACAATAGGGGATGTTCGTTTTCTTTGGAGTATTGATTCACTTGGGTCGATTTAGTCTCCGCAATATCGCGGGTGTAGATACCGCAAACGCCTTTGCCATGGGTGTGTACCGTTAACATAACATGGGTGGCCTGTTCGCGATTCATGCGGAAAAATACCTCGAGCACCTCTACCACAAACTCCATGGGCGTGTAGTCGTCATTGATCAATACTACTTTGAACAGTGGTGGACTTTTTAGTTCCGGTTTTGATTCTTGAAGCGCCAAAGAACCGTCGGAGTGATCGTCTTCTTCACTCGACATTGTCAGCGGTGCTTGTATCGGTAGACCTGTCACTCAATAGCTCTCAATCATCAATGTTGTCTAACGGTATAGATATGGTAGTAGTATAAAGTATTTCAAGAGGGAGTTAAGGTCTTGGGTGTATTAAATCAATGTGGCACAATAACAAAATTGCTTTTCAATACTTGTAACGAAAACTCCGGGTCTCTGCCGAGAGACCCCTGAATGACAAAAAGCGCCCGCTTACATTTTTGCTATGATCGCCTGCCCAAATTCCGAACAGCTCAATAATGTTGCTCCTTCCATTTGTCTTTCAAAATCATAGGTAACGGTATTGGCTTGTATGGCGCCGTTCATTCCCTTAATGATCAAATCGGCGGCCTCGTTCCAGCCGATGTGGCGCAGCATCATTTCCGCAGATAAAATTAATGAACCCGGGTTTACTTTATCCTGACCGGCGTATTTAGGCGCCGTGCCATGCGTCGCTTCAAACAGAGCGATGTGATTACTCAAATTTGCACCGGGTGCAATACCAATACCCCCAACCTGAGCTGCCAGCGCGTCTGACAGATAATCGCCGTTGAGGTTCAGTGTGGCGACCACGCTATACTCTGCTGGGCGTGTCAAAATTTGCTGCAACATCGCATCCGCTATCACGTCTTTGATAATTATTTCCTTACCATTTTTAGGGTTTTTGATCGTCACCCAGGGCCCACCATCCAATAGCTTCCCCCCAAACTCTTCTCGAGCTAATTCGTAACCCCAATCGCGAAATCCACCTTCAGTAAACTTCATAATATTGCCCTTGTGAACCAGGGTGACCGAAGGCAGGTCTTGCTCAATCGTATACTGAATCGCTTTTCTGATGAGCCTTTTACTGCCCTCTTCGGACACAGGTTTTACGCCGATTCCGACATTATTGGGAAAACGTATTTTGGTGGCGCCCATTTCATTGATCAGAAAGTCGACAACTTTTTGAGCTTCCTCGGTTCCGGCCTCGTACTCAATCCCGGCGTAGATATCTTCTGAGTTCTCGCGAAAAATAACCATGTTGCAAGCGCCAGGGTCCTTGACGGGCGAAGGTACACCTTCAAACCAGCGAACTGGACGCAGGCAGGTGTAGAGATCCAGCTCCTGGCGCAAGGCAACATTCAATGAACGAAACCCCCCGCCAACCGGCGTCGTGAGCGGGCCTTTAATCGCTACTGAATACTCCTTGATAGCTTCCAGAGTTTCATCGGGAAACCAGTCTCCTTCATACAGCTCCGCCGCCTTCTCTCCAGTGTAAATCTCCATCCAGGAGATTTTCCTGGCGCCTCCGTAGGCCTTTTCGATTGAAGCATTAACCACAGCAATCATTACAGGACTAATATCGACGCCAATGCCATCCCCCTCAATAAATGGGATAATAGGGTTGTTGGGGACATTGAGCGTAGAGTCGTCATTGACCGAGATTTTCTCGCCCTCGGTGGGCGCTTGTATATGCAGATAGGCCATAATGTGCTCCTGGAATGTCTCGTGAAACAGCAATTAGTGTAGCATGGCACCCTTACTCGAAACCTTGATTTGAGCCCATACTTTGAATCAACCAGCAGGCAGCTGATGGCCAGTCTCATACTATTTAACAAGCCATTTGGCGTACTGAGTCAGTTCAGCGATAGCGAGGGTAGACCGACTCTGGCGGACTTTCTCGACGCACCGAATTACCGCGTTGCGGGACGATTGGATTTCGACTCCGAGGGTTTGCTTCTACTCACAAATAACGGTCAACTGCAGCAGCAAATCGCCAATCCAAAATATCAAAAGTGGAAAACCTATTGGGTACAGGTAGAGGGAGAGCCCGAAGCGCCTCAAATTGATCAACTCGAGGCGGGTTTGACACTAAAAGATGGGCCCACGCTTCCGGCGAGAGCAAAACGCATCCCGGAACCCGCTTCCCTATGGCCCAGAATACCACCGGTGAGGTTCAGAAAAACCGTGAGCGATAGCTGGATTGAACTCTCCATCGCCGAGGGCCGCAATCGCCAGGTTCGCAGAATGACCGCCGCTGTCAACCACCCTACATTGCGACTGGTGCGCCACCAGGTAGCGGATTGGAACCTCGGTAACTTGCTACCCGGTGAACACCTTGAAATAAAGGTCACAACACCATCTACACCCCATAAAACCAGGAGACGCCGTTAATGCGGGATTGGATACCCCATGTCACCGTCGCTACGGTCGTAGTCCGCGACACCCACTATCTTTTGGTCGAGGAGCGAGATAAACAGACCGGTGAAATGGTTTTTAACCAGCCCGCCGGGCATCTGGAAGCAAATGAAACACTCGGCGAAGCGGCGCTGCGCGAAACTCGTGAAGAAACCGCGTGGAATGTTGAGTTAACTGGAGTCCTCGGTGTCGCTCTTTATGAAGCTCCCAACAACGGCACGACCTATCATCGAACCACCTTTGTCGCAAAACCCCTGGAAGCCATTGAAAATGCCGCCATCGATCCCGATATCAGTTGCGTACACTGGATGGAATACGAGGACATCCTGGCCAATTCTGCTAGAATGCGCAGCCCCCTGGTTATCGCAGCTATCGAGCAATATCGCGCAGGGCACATTTATCCCTTGGACCTGATTTACGGCTAATGAGTTTAAACGCCAGCAAGAAAGTCATCGTCGGCATGTCCGGTGGTGTCGACTCCTCCGTCTCTGCTCTAGTACTACTGGAACAGGGTTATCGTGTGGAAGGCCTATTCATGAAAAATTGGGAGGAGGATGACGGCACCGAGTATTGCACTGCAAAAGAGGATTTCGCCGACGCCCAAGCTGTAGCAGATTCCCTCGGGATTAAACTACACGGCGCCAATTTTGCCGCGGAATACTGGGACAATGTTTTTGAGCATTTTCTTGAGGAGTATCGCGCGGGCCGAACACCCAACCCCGATATTCTTTGCAACCGGGAAATTAAGTTCAAGGCGTTTCTTGAGTATGCCTTGATGCTGGGAACCGACTATATTGCAACCGGTCACTACACTCGTCGAGGAGAGCTTGCAGGCAAAGGCACTCTATTAAAAGGCCTCGACAACAATAAGGACCAAAGTTATTTCTTACATGCTGTGGGTCATCAAGAATTGGAAAAAACCCTATTCCCTATTGGTGAGATTGAAAAGCCCGAAGTGCGTAAGCTGGCCGAGAAGCACAATTTGATCACCCACAATAAAAAAGACTCTACAGGAATCTGCTTTATCGGCGAGCGACGTTTTAAAGATTTTCTTCAGCAATATTTACCTGCACAAGCGGGTGACATTTACAGCTTGGAAGGTGATTACCTTGGTGAACATCAGGGTTTGATGTATCACACGATCGGGCAGCGCCAGGGCTTGGGTATTGGCGGTAAAGCCAATCATGGTGATGCACCTTGGTATGTGGTCGACAAAGATCTGGACAAGAATGTGTTACTCGTAGCTCAGGGTAACGAGCACCCTGCCCTGTTCAAATCCGTGTTAGACACGGGTGAAATTTTTTGGGTATCAAATGAACCCATCTCGACAACATTGCGCTGCAAGGCAAAGACGCGCTATCGACAGTCGGACCAGGAATGCGTCTTGCACCCGGTCGGAGGCGGTTATCGCGTCGAGTTCGATCAACCACAGCGGGCTATCACTCCAGGACAATCTGTTGTCTTTTATGAAGAGGAACGCTGTCTTGGTGGTGGTGTTATAGAGAGGGCTGCCGCGTGAGTTTGTCCTCTATTGAACGGCAAGCCATCGCTTTAGGTGGGGTCGCCCAGGCGGCGCGTCTGGTCGATCAAATATCTAAAACAGGAAGCTACCCGCTGGACTTTCTCCAGCCCTCGATTCAGAGCTTGTTCGCCTTTGATGTCGAGAGTATCGAAGAGATCTACGGTGGTGTGTCTGGCGTCAAATTGGGTTTGCAGAACCTCAGCAGCGTGTTGGCCACGCGCCAGGCCGAAGAGAGCCGAGAGCTTATTCGCTATATATTCAGTATTTTGTATCTGGAACGAAAATTTGCAGCGAATCCAGAAATGATGGCGGTGGTCCACTCCAGGCTTGAACACGCGCAATTCAGGGCCGACCATTTCTCGGACAATATTCAGGATGCCTGCCACAGTATTTCAGGCATATATCAGGATACTTTGAGTAAGATGAAGTTCAGAATCAAAGTAACGGGCAGCGAAGAGCATCTACAGAACACCCAAAATGCCGATATCATCAGGGCGTTGCTGTTAGCTGGCGTGCGCTCGGCATTTTTGTGGCGCCAGCTAAAAGGCAGGCGCTGGAAGTTGTTGGTACAGCGAAAACAGCTGTTGAAAGCCGCTCAGAACCTGTCGCGCAATCTGGACGTAGTGTAAAATCGCCTGTCGCGCTTTACCCCTCACAAAATGGAGACACTAATGGAATTGTCGGCACTCAGTGCGGTATCACCTATCGACGGTCGCTACGGTGGCAAGACTGCCTCACTGAGAGAAGTCTTTAGCGAATACGGTCTTATAAAGCGCAGAGTATTGGTTGAGGTTCGTTGGTTGCAGCATCTGGCGGCAGTTGCAGGAATAGAAGAGGTACCGACCCTTTCTCCGCAGGCGATCCAGCATCTAAACGCACTGCTCGAAAATTTTGGCGTTGAGCATGCCGCGAGGATTAAGGAGATCGAATCCACCACCAATCACGATGTGAAGGCTGTAGAGTATTTTATTAAGGAGCAGTTTGAGGGTAATCAGGAATTGCTCGCGGTCTCGGAGTTTGTGCACTTTGCCTGCACATCAGAGGACATTAACAATCTCTCCCATGCCCTGATGCTCAGAGATGGCACTGCGCAGGTCATAATGCCCGCGATGACGGAGGTCGTTGCGGCCCTCGGCACTGTCGCGAAAACCACTTCAGCTGCGCCTATGCTTTCGCGCACTCATGGGCAGACTGCCAGTCCAACGACCATGGGAAAAGAACTGGCAAACGTAGTCGCGCGTCTGGAACGACAGCGGGCTCAACTCGAGAAAATCGAATATTTAGGGAAAATCAACGGTGCTGTCGGCAACTATAATGCCCATCTGTCGGCCTATCCAAACATCGACTGGCAAGCTGAAGCGGAGCAATTTGTCACCTCTTTGGGCTTGAGCTGGAATCCCTACACCACTCAAATTGAGCCTCATGATTACATGGCTGAGTTGTTCGACGCTATTGCTCGTTTCAACACGATCCTTGTCGATTTTGATCGCGATGTATGGGGTTATATCTCCCTGGGTTACTTCAAGCAGCGCACCATCGCCGGAGAGGTAGGATCTTCCACCATGCCCCATAAAGTGAACCCAATCGATTTCGAAAACTCCGAAGGCAACCTCGGGCTTGCCAATGCGCTCTTTCAACACCTGGGTGCCAAGTTACCCGTCAGTCGCTGGCAGCGAGATTTAACCGACAGTACCGTCTTGCGCAATATGGGCGTCGCTATGGCCTATAGCCTGATCGCCTACCAATCGAGTTTAAAGGGTATTGGTAAACTAGAACTCAATGAGCAGGCAATGGCCGCAGATTTGGATAACAGCTGGGAGGTGTTGGCCGAACCGATTCAAACGGTGATGCGTCGCTACGGCATCGAGCAGCCCTATGAAAAGTTGAAGGAGCTGACTCGTGGCCAGGATATGAGCCAGTCGGTGATTCAGGCCTTCGTGGAGAAACTCGATTTGCCCGCTGAAGCCAAAGCGCAATTGCTGGCATTGACACCGGCCAACTACATTGGCAACGCGGTGGCTCAGGCGGACGCCATTCGCTGAGGGTTAACAGATGCCCCCTTGGAGTTTAAACCTCGATCGCAAAGATTTTATGGCAAATTATTGGCAGCGAAAACCGCTGCTGATACCGGGTGCTATTCAACAATTCGCTTCGCCAATCGATGCCAATGAACTCGCGGGACTGGCGCTCGAAGAAGAAGTCGAATCTCGAATAATCGAATTTCGCAATGATAACTGGCACGCACACAACGGCCCCTTCACAACACAATCCTTTGACAGAAAACATCCCTGGACCCTGCTGGTTCAGGGCGTTGACCAACTGGTCGACGAAGTCGCCCAACTGTTAAAACTCGTTGATTTTATCCCCCAATGGCGACTGGACGACGTTATGATTAGTTACGCTGTGGACGGCGCGAGCGTGGGGCCTCACTACGACAATTACGATGTATTTCTTCTGCAAGCTCAAGGCCTGCGCCAGTGGCACCTGGGACAGCAGTGCAATGAACATACGCCTTTGAAAACCGGTACCGACCTGAGAATACTAGAAAATTTTCAATGCCAATCAACACACCTGTTAAGCCCCGGTGACATTCTTTACGTTCCGCCGGGAGTCGCCCATTGGGGAGTCGCCAGTGGAGAATCTATGACCTATTCTGTCGGCTTTCGGGCACCGCGAATGTCAGACATTCTGAGCAGGGGTGTCGATGCTGCACTTGAAACTCTGTCTGCCGAGGCTTTTTATTCTGATCCCGGTTTGGCCAGTACTCATCGGCCCGGGGAAATTTCCTCTGAGGATAATCGCAGGGCAAAAGATCAACTTATTGCTGCACTGTCAAAATTCGAAGACACTCAGTGGTTTGGTGAGCTTGTAACAGAACCCAAGCACCCGTTCGAACCGATCTTCGAAAGCGAGGCTTTTAGCCTTGCTGATTTAAGAGATGATGATGCCATTCTAGGTCTCTGTGCTCATTCGAAAATCGCCTGGCAGCAATCCGCTGAAGATATCGTGGTATTTGCCAATGGCGAATCGAAGGTGTTTGGCCATGCTGTATTGCCTACGCTTATAGTATTATGCGGTGAGTGGCTAATGGAAGGATCTGCGCTGAGCATTGCCGTGGAGGACACCGAAACGGCCACACTACTCGTTTACTTACTGGAGTTAGGTTGTCTTGAATTCAAATGATACACCACGAGATGCTATGGACTACGACGTACCCCACTACGGAGTAAAGAGTCCTAGCCCCTTTAAGGAGTTACTTCTGGCCCTGTGCGGCAGCGCCTCGCGCTACATAAAAATCATCAGCCCACGGCTCGATCATCTGGTCTTCGACAATGCCGAACTAGCGGATGTGCTCAGCGCTGTGGCAAGAAGCGGCAGCCACTCCCGTGTGGACATTCTGATCAGCGATTCAAGGCCGATTATAAATAATGGGCACAGGCTGCTGAATTTGACCCGGCGACTTCCCAGTAAAATCACTATACGAAAGCTGGAAGATCATCCGGAAATGACCGGAGAAACGGTTGTAATTCGCGATATGAACGGCGTATTGTTTATGCCTGATGATGAGGGTCTGGGATTTTATGATCCGGATTCGAGGGCATCGACGCAACCCTTTATCGATAAGTTCGAATCTCTTTGGCAACGCGCCCAGTCAGATCCGGAATTCCGCCGACTCGGGCTGTAGCGGTATCAGGGAGTTTCGGTCGCGCAAGAAGAGTCGTCTTCAAAATCGCATTCAAACTGCTCATCTTCGGCCAAGCTAACTTCGTAGAGCTGTTCAGTGGGTAAGGGGATGGCAATGTCGTCAAAATCCACCGGATCATCGTTCAGCGCATTGCAACTGAATACGACGGTGTAATCGTTTTCGGGTAGAAAGCCAAAAGCGTATTCGAAAGTATTCCGCGACTCATTTTCAATCAGTGCGCTGACCGAATAAGGTGCAATGGCATTGTCACCGACCTCATTCTCGTTCTCATTGGTAAAGACATCCGCGAGAGCCTCGGCCGACAAGTTGTGTCCCGTGTACAAATACACCAGATTTCCCCGCAGCGGATCTTCTTTGCCTTCACAGGGAGATTCAGTATCGAACAGACTGCTATCCACAGTGCCGGAAATACTGGAGTCGACATCATTGTCTACAACCCTGGCACCCTTACCAGTCAGAAAATACGAGCCGTCGGAGTTGATTGTTTGCAGGGAAAGCCCAAGATTAAACTCAATAGTTAACTGTTCATTTCCCGCACTGAGACGAAAACCGGAAAACGAAAGCTGCGAAGAAGGCACGTTTAAAGCAGCCATTTCGCCATTTGTTTCTTCTACAAATGAATTATTAATATTGCCGTCGACCACCTGGAGAACCAGTTCAGAGTAAGTGCCGGAATCGATCTCCAGATCGTCTATGACAACCCGTTGTTTCAGGCCCCGATTATCGAGCAAATCAATCTGGAACGTTTCTTCATCGACCGTATTCGAATCCACTAGGGTAAAAGTTTCGATCACTATGTCTTCCGCATCTGATCTTCGCAGCGTCACTGAGTCAATCTCGAGTACGATTTGCTCTACGTTTTCGATTGCTGTAGACGACAGGCCCAGGGAAAATATCGCCGGCTCGCTGCCGCCGTCGCTGTCATCATCGCGATCACAATCGAAACCGCAGGGACAGCCACCCAGCAAGAGAAACACTGGAGCCAGAATTAGGACTGCCAGGATTCTCTTAAGCATTGGGATCAATAAATCCCTATGGGCTAAAAGTCCCAAAAAATTCCTCCGTAAACACCGCTGGTTTCGGCTTTCAATTTGTCCGACCCGCCTGAATAGTCAATATCCATGGTTCTATAGCCCAGCTCCAGGCCCAATCCGAGCGCTATTTCCCAGCCCACAGCGGCGCGCAAATCACTGTAATCGTCACCATCCCAACTCACGTAATTTCCATCTGCCTGGACGTACCAGCCTGTAAAAGGTAAGTCCAAGCGCAGTGCGGCGTAACCCATGGGAATGGCATCGTCGGTTTTGACTTCACCGCTTTGGCCATTTTCATCTAACAAGCTTGCACTTGCGTCCATAAACCGGACTGATAAGCCCAAATCGAGATTAACCCAGTTGTCCAGGATTTCGTAGTAAGCGGTAACATCGGTGTGGGTGAGATCCAGATCCGTCTGCACATCGCCGGTCAGTACTACCCCATCGAACAGCTCGGCACCAATATCTCCATCGCCACTGAGTTCCATGCGGGTATGCTGAACCAAAATATTGGGAATCAGGGGAACAGGGTGTTCCAGCGCAGCAAACACCTGATAGTCTGTTTCGTCGTCGATATCGAAGGTAGAATCAAAGTCAATATTATTGCCACCGTTGCGGCCATTGCCCTCAAATTCCTGCGACCAGACGTTGACACCGACTTTACCGCCCAGGACGTCAGCCCGCAGATGAGATGAGTAAGAAAAGAGTAGAACGAGTAAGCAAAATCTGAACAACAAGGGCATATCTCCACTGGTGATTGCTGCTAGTTTAAACCCTATGCGGGTGGCAATACCTGGTGAAAAATACCCAATATTAGCGATGATTCACTGAATGTGAGCTCGATATTAGATGCTATGGGCGTCGTCCAGCATCAGCCCGACTTCGTTACCCTCGTAAATGACTTCGTAGGTCTTCAAGGCGCGGCAGGGTTCCTCAGTGGCCTGGATCAGGTGCCCGTCGTTGATGGCGAATTGATAGTGGTGCAGAGCACACTGGATCACTCCCTTATCGATGGAGGCCAATTCAAGAGGGTGCTCTTTGTGGGGGCAGTGGGACTCGATGATAAACACCTCCCCTGCCCTTTGAATCAGCAGCAGACGGATGCTGTCAATTTTAAACGCTCGGGCATAACTGTCGTTGAGATTAATCAGCTTATCCAGCGGATAAAAGCGCATTGGCTCGGCCTCTTCGGGTTGCGGATTACAGTTTTGCTAAAATTTGCCTGGCTGCGGTATAGGGCGTTATTGTTTGGGCCTCGACACTGGATTCGAGCTGTGGAAGTAATTTTTGGATCTCTACATTCTGATCAAGTTTTAACAACAACATCTCGTTGACCAATTGATGCATCCAGTCGCGGTTTTGCTGGGCGCGCTTATGCGCAAAGGCGTCCTGTTCGAGGGCTAGGAAATAATAGTCAATGAGCATGCCCCATAGGGAATCGATATTGGTGGATTCCAGCGCCGAACACGTCATTACCCGTGGCGTCCAAAAACTGGTATGCCGCAATAAATTCATGGCGCTGGTGTAATGTTGGCGGGCGATGTTGGCAAGGTGCTCGCTCTCCCCATCGGCCTTATTGATCACCAGAGCATCCGCGAGTTCCAGAATGCCCTTCTTGATACCTTGCAACTCGTCACCACCGCCGGGCAACATCAACACCATGAAAAAATCGACCATGGCGGCAACCTGATATTCAGACTGACCGACACCTACCGTTTCAACAAGAATCACATCGTAGCCGGCGGCCTCGCACAGGAGCATTGTTTCCCGTGTTTTCTGCGCTACGCCACCCAATGAGCCCTCTGAAGGCGAGGGACGAATAAAAGCGCTGTCTCTTCGCGACAACTCTTCCATGCGGGTCTTGTCGCCCATGATAGAGCCACCGGCGATAGGCGAGCTCGGATCAACGGCCAGTACCGCAACGCGTTTCCCTTGCTCCAGCAAATACAATCCGAATGTTTCTATGAAAGTTGATTTGCCTACTCCGGGAACACCCGTAATGCCAATTCGAATACTTTTCCCGCTGTGGGGTAAAACTTGCTCCAGCAGAGTCTGAGCAGACTCACGGTCCACTTCTAGCTTACTCTCAACCAGAGTAATGGCTTTGGCCAGGGCGCGACGCTCACCCCGCAGAAGGCCCTCGAGGTCTACGCCAGTCATCTAGCGAGCCGCAGTGACGTCACCTTAGGACTGGGCCTCTCTGACAGCGTCCAGCACTTCGCGGGCACACACAGGGATCGGCGTACCGGGACCAAAAATACACTTAACACCTGCTGCATAGAGTTCATCGTAGTCCTGTCTGGGAATGACTCCACCAGCGATCACAATGATATCGCTTGCCCCTTGCTTGCGGAGCTCCTCGACCAATGATGGCACCAGGGTTTTGTGTCCAGCTGCCAAAGAAGAGGCGCCGACGACATGAACATCATTCTCAATGGCCTGTCTGGCGACTTCTTCAGGGGTAGAAAACATGGGGGAAAGATCAATATCAAAGCCTACATCGGCGAAGGCTGTAGCAATGACCTTGGCACCGCGATCGTGACCGTCCTGTCCCATTTTACAAACCAGCATTCTGGGCCGACGGCCTCGTTGCTCCACAAAAGCATCGATGTCTTTGCTAATGGTCTGCCAACCTTCGTCGTCTTGAAAAGCGGAACCATACACACCGGACACGGTTTGTGCCTGGGCATTAAAGCGACCGAATTCTCTCTCCATGGCGTAGGAAATCTCCCCGACAGTGGCGCGTCTGCGGGTGGCTTCAATGGATAACTCCAGAAGGTTACCCTCTCCGCTCACCGCGCTTTGATAGATTTGTTCCAGTATATCCTCGACTGCCGTCTCATCTCGAGTGCTTCGTATTTCAGCTAAGCGCGCCAACTGGGAGGATCTAACAGCGTCATCGTCGATTTCAAGTACGTCCATTTCCTCTGTTTCGTCGACGGTGTATTTATTGACCCCGACAATGACATCTTCGCCGCGATCGATTCGTGCCTGTTTCCGCGCCGCTGCCTCTTCGATACGCAGTTTTGGCATGCCGGTCTCGATAGCCTTGGCCATACCGCCAGCTTGCTCCACCTCGTCGATAAGCTCCCAGGCTTTATCGGCGATATCCTGGGTTAGGCTCTCCATCATGTAAGACCCTCCCCAGGGATCTACCACCTTGGTGATTCCGGTCTCTTCCTGAATCACCAGTTGGGTGTTGCGCGCGATCCTAGCGGAGAACTCGGTTGGCAGTGCGATAGCCTCATCCAGTGCATTGGTGTGCAGGGATTGTGTTCCTCCAAAAACCGCAGCCATGGCTTCGATCGTCGTACGCACTACGTTGTTGTAAGGATCTTGCTCGGTTAATGACCAGCCGGATGTCTGACTGTGGGTTCTCAACATCGAGCTTTTAGGGTTCTGTGGATCAAACTGGGCAACAATTTTCGCCCACAGCAGCCTGGCTGCTCGCATCTTGGCAATTTCCATGTAGAAGTTCATGCCAACGCCCCAGAAAAAAGACAGGCGCGGAGCAAAGTCATCGATTTTCAGTCCGGCAGCAATCGCGGTTCGGATATATTCTTTGCCATCAGCCAGTGTATAGGCCAGCTCAAGAGCCGCGTTGGCGCCGGCTTCTTGTATATGATATCCAGAAATGGAAATGGTATTAAAGCGCGGCATGTTGCTGGAACAGTAGGCGATAATGTCACCGATGATTTTCATACTCGGTGCAGGCGGATAGATATAAGTGTTGCGAACCATAAACTCTTTCAGGATATCGTTTTGGATCGTGCCCGCCAGTTGCGCCTGGCTAACCCCCTGCTCCTCCGCGGCGACGATATAGCCGGCCAGAACAGGCAATACCGCTCCGTTCATGGTCATCGATACCTAGACACTATCCAACGGAATTCCATCAAACAGGATTTTCATATCCTCGACGGAGTCAATTGCAACACCCGCCTTACCGACATCGCCGGATACCCTGGGATGATCCGAGTCATACCCTCGGTGTGTCGCCAAATCGAAGGCCACGGAAACACCCTGTCCACCCGCGTCCAAGGCCTTGCGATAAAACGCATTCGACTCCTCAGCGGTTGAAAAACCGGCATACTGACGAATTGTCCAGGGGCGCCCTGCATACATAGTGGCTTGAGGCCCGCGCATGTATGGCGACATCCCAGGCATCGTATCTGTGTAAGCGAGATCTTGAGTATCGGCAGCGGTATAGAGTGCCTTAACGGGAATGTCTTCAGCAGTATGCCAGGTTAACTCTTCGGGGCTTTTACCCTTGGTCTGCTTGGTTGCCAATTCGCGCCAGTTATCGAGTGTGGCGGATTCTTTGTCATAAATCTTGTCGCTCATTGCCTTTCCTTTACCTTTAACAGTTAATGCTCGTCGGCCGGCTGGCTAATTTCGATCAGTACACCGTCACAGCTTTTAGGATGGATGAATATCACGGAAGAGCCGTGGGCACCTGGGGTTGGTGCATCCGCCAGGAATTGGTAGCCCTTTTCCTTGAGGCGTTCGACATCTTCGAGAATATTGTCGGAGCGAAAGCACAGGTGATGCAAACCTCCGCCCTTCTTTTCTAGGTAGCCCGCGATCGCACCTTCGCCACGCAGTGGGTGAACAAGTTCAATACTGGTCGGTGGCAAAGGGAAAAACGCGGTTTTGGTCTTTGCGGCTTCCACGTCGTCGACACCTTCAAAGGGTAGTCCAAAATCTTCCATAAAGCGCTTGATCGCCTTCTCCAGGTCAGGAACAGCAATCGCGATATGGTCCAATGCAGTAATCATTTCAAGACTCCCAGCTTATTTGCGCTAAAAATTGTGCCGTCACTTCGCGCTTGCGCGCCGCTATGACTTCAGGTGATTCGACGACGACAACTTCATCAGGAGTGATTTTAAAGATTGCTTGGCCCTTGGAAATAATCACTCCGTCGGAATCCACCAATACCTTGTCCACGGTTCCCGAAAATGGCGCGTAGACCTTGTTGAACATTTTCATGACTTCGACAATAAACAGTGGATCGCCCGCATTGAAATGGTCGCCCTCTTTTACGTAGGGTTCGTGATCAGGTGTTTCACGCGCGTAAAACATGCCGCCACTTTCGGTCAGTATTTCATCGGATTTAGCCACCGGTGGTGGCACCAGAACTTTGGCCATTTTGTCCTGCAGCGCAACATCGGACAGGTGCTCCGGAATGTGGATACTCAAGTCCGCGTTGACCGTTAAATTGAAGAACCCGGTAGCTTCGGCAATGCTCGGCAGCACAGCCAGAATATCAATGCCAGCCTGAAATCCGCGGTGAGCGGCTTTAATCTGTAGCCAAAGTTGATCGGCAATGCCAGTTGGAACCTCGTCACCGGCAAGTAGCGACTGCAGCTCTATCCAATCTTCAGCATCAAGTCGGTTGCCCAGTTCATCATAAAAATCTACCGCCTGTGCGAGTATTTCGTGATCATGATCCCAAATCATATTGGCTGCCGGAGCGCCCGGTACATAATCCATATTCAAAAAATGATAGGTATCGGCCAGCAGAGCAATTGGATTTTCATTCCAGGTGATTTTCCCGTCTATTAGGGTATAGCTGTCTCTGTTGGTACTGAGCCAGCCACTGAGTATATGTGGCTGTTCTAGAAGCAGTTCCATAGGACGCAGCAGAAGACTCTTCTTCAGCTCAATAGCCTGCCCTAAATCCTTCGCTGCATCAGCAGACTCGGTTTTCGCAGCCTCCACGGCGATTTGCGCCCAGGCGTACTCCAGGTCGATTCCGTTTGCCTGTTGCTTGAGCTCACCCACGGCTGTCAGGTAGGGAACGATAAAGCGAGTGGTCGGCCTGGCATTGATATTCTGGCCGATGAACCAATTCACCAAACCGTAGTGAAACTCGAGATTGGTGGCCAGATCCTTGCCTGTCATGCGCGTCTGCCTAATCGTCTCAGCCATGCGCTCGTAGGTTTCAAGCCGGGAGTCGCCAATGGTTAGCAGCAGTGCAATATTGGAGTCGTAGGCACCGGCCAATGTGTACTTCATAAACACATCGGTATCGGGATTGTGCAAGCTAATACCCTGGTCGTCGCGAATTTCGCCTTCCAGTGCGTCGCTCCAATACTCTATGACACCGCCAGCGCTGGGTTGAAGTGCCTGGTTGGTGGCATTCAAGCGCGCCTCAACGCTATCGTTGTGACGCAACAATCGCGTCGGTTTGGGCAGCTTTTTCCCGTGTGCCGCAAGTAATACCATTGCCTCAACCAGAGACTCGACAACAAAGCTCTGATCGGGGTTGTCTGGATTGGAAAACTCCAGGCTGTAGCACAATTCAGTGACTCTATGCTCCACTTGAATTCGCGTATTCATTTCCATGAAAAAGTGTTTATCTCTATCGACGATACACTCGAAGGTAGAAACTGAGTCGAGACCTACCGCCTGGCCAAACCTTGCGGATTCCTCCTCCATTGCCTCAAGCGTCACAATATCTTGCGCGAGTACTTTTGCCTCCTGTTCCATGCCGCTGGCTTGCGCCTGGGCAAGTGCTGCCTGGAGTGATTCGACCGTCACAGATACTTCCAAAAGTTTCTGCTCGTGCATTTGCAAGGAGCAGTCGCGGCCACCCATGGCCATGCTCCACTCCCCGTTCCCGATTACTTGTATTTCCTGGTGT
Organism: Halioglobus sp.; assembly: GCA_045110675.1. Classification (GTDB taxonomy): domain Bacteria; phylum Pseudomonadota; class Gammaproteobacteria; order Pseudomonadales; family Halieaceae; genus JBALVT01. The sequence goes on from JBGCGJ010000011.1 coordinate 29,120, forward strand.
CGCGTTGTTTCGATATTCAGCTCGACCAGTACATTCTTGTTGTCGCCAACGCCAGTGGTTTTAACTTCGTTAAGAATCTCTCTTACCATTTCCGGCGTGCGCGCAGCCGCCTGCTTCACTTTTTCTTCTGCACTGCCTTCGTAGGAATCAGGAGCCGGCAATATTCTCTGCCCCTTGCCTCCACCGCCGCTAATCGCCTTAAGACGGATACGATTGCTGGGGTATTCGTCGTACATCTTGACGACGGCTTCCGTCAATGTTTCGCCAAGCTCCTCGACAGTGTAAAGATCAACGCCTTTTGCATAGGATGCTGCTAATACAATATCAGCTTTATCCTCAAGGCTGACTGCGTCATCAGCTAAGCTCGCCTCATCGACCTGAAGCTGGTGTTCGTTGACCAGCGCAGTTAACGCAGCAGCGTCCGGATGCTTTTTTAACAGGGTGAGTGCGGTACCATTGTCGATACCGGGTGTGACTGAGACGCCGATACTTAGCGCGGTTCTTTTGGCCTCGTCTTTCAATCCCGCATCGTGAACAGTCTTAGAGCACGGTCCGATAAAATTAAGGCCCGCACCCTCCATGGCCGCCACCATGGTTTCGTCTTCGGCCATAAATCCGTAGCCGGTGAAAATCGCGTTGTAGTCATTTTCCGCGGCGATACTGATGATCTGTTCAATCCGCTGATCCCGCTCTTCTTTGTTTGCGCCACTGTAATCCGGGACTCGATGCACGCGTTCAGGATTGGTAAGCGTCCGCAATTCTGGCGCGAGCGCATCCTGATAAACAATAGAATCCTTTTCGGACAACAAAATCCCAAAGTGGTCTATCCCCATCTCTGCAAAGACATCCATCGCCTCTTTTCGAATCGGGCCACGACAGATAATTAACGGACGCAAGTGTGTGCAATCAAACTGTGCTACCCATTCAGCTGGGCGCCGACCGAGACGTCTATCACGATGGATTAGTGGGTTGCGCAAATAGTGTTCGTTGGACACGCGTTCGTTCCTCAGTAATTAAATTTAACAACGGGTATGAGACAGAGTCGAAAAACGGATGATCAGTGAAACTCTCTCTGTACAGACTGCATTGGACCAGGCTCATAATGGCGGATATGAAAATCCATATGCTCGGCCAATACCTGACGTAAATCAGAAGGCATTACAATTTGAGATATAGAACCCAGACTCAAAGCTTCGTTGGGGTTCATCAGCTCGCGCTCATACCTCTGCACGAGAAGCTGCTCCTCGGCCTTAACCCAATCTGCTACCAGTTGCTCGGCGGCTTTAGCTGCTTCGTCAGCAGATAATCCAGCGGCGATCTGCGCCTGGGTTTCGTCAGCGGTTTTGCTTTTTATGGTTCCTCGGATCTTCTTCAGCTCTTCCTTGTAGACATACTCGACACCCGCTGGCCCCATCACAGCGACACGGGTAGTAGGCAGTGCCACGACGAAATCCGCACCCGTTGGGTAGTTGTTATAGGAGGCATAAGCTCCACCAAAGGCGTTGCGCACTAAGACAAGGAAGCGCGGTGTGCGCAGGTCTACAATCGCATCTAACATCGCCCTTCCCGCTTGCACTATGCCTCGACTCTCCTGCTCTTTGCCCGGGAGGAACCCTGTTGTGTCTTCGAGAAAAATAATGGGGATATTGTAGAGATTGCAAAAGCGTATAAATCGGGCGTTTTTGTAGGCTGCGTCAATATCGATCTGCCCGGAAGACACGGCTGAATTGTTTGCTACGAAGCCGATCACATTGCCACCCATTCGGCCCAGGGCGGTAATGGTGTTTCGCGCGCGTTCGGGTTGGATTTCGAGAAAATCACCGTGATCACAAAGCTGTTGGATCAGAATGCTGATGTCGATCGGTGTATTGAAACCAGTAGGCGAGTTGAAAGCTTTCTTTAATAGAATATCAATGTCCCAGGTCTTGCGATCAATTGGATCAGACGAAGCTTGAAAAGGAGCGAGCTCGCCGTTGTAACTCGGTAGGTAGTTGAGCAGTTCACGCACCTTTTTCAGCGCAGCAACTTCATCGGGAACCACAAAGTCGGTAACACCACTCTGGCTGTGGACGTTCGGCCCACCGAGCTCATCCGGCGTTACATCTTCTCCGAGGACCGACTTAACAACGCCCGGTCCGGTCAAGCCGAAAAAGGTTTCGTTGGGTTGGATCAAAAAGCTGCCTTGGCGGGGAAGATAGGAGCCACCGCCCGCGTTGAAACCAAACATACACATGATGCTGGGAACCATTCCGCTGATTTTTCGCAGCGCAGTGAAGGCATCGGCGTATCCATCCAATCCACCCACACCAGCAGGTATAAATGCGCCCGCCGAATCGTTGAGGCCAACGACGGGTATCTTGCGCTTGGCCGCAAGCTCAAACAGCTTGGCCAGTTTCTTGCCATTGGTGGCGTCCATAGAGCCGGCTCGGACGGTAAAGTCGTGGCCGTAGAGGGCAACGTCTCTGCCGTTGACCCGGATCAGAGCGGTTACCAGTGAGGCACCATCCAGATTGGGGCCCCAATTTTGAAACAGGATTTTCGGTGCTTCGTCAGCCAGGCACTCTATCCGCTCCCAGATTGTCATGCGCTTCTTTTGATGCTGCCGTTGTGTGCTTTTTACCCCGGCCGCGCGATAGGGGCGCTGTTGAAGCTCCCATCCAGACTTTAGTGATGTTTCGTAAAGGCCGGGCTCAGAAGCAATTGCACCGGGAACACTGAGTTCGTGTTCATCATGCTCTGCGAAAGGATTGACAAGTGTGGCGATTGAATTACTGGGTGATTTTGTACTCATATACTCCGGTCCATGGTCCGTCGATTTAGTAGCCCGCTGGGAAGGGTGTCTTATCTGTTTATTCAGCGCCCGAGGCGCCACCGTATTGCATCTTTTGACGGGCGGGCTTAGGATGCAAACCGACCCAAAAATTGGCGAGTTACCTTAATTCGATTGACGTTAAAAGTCAATTCAGATTGTTTCTTCCTGTTCGAGAAAAAAGCGCATATTGGAGGCTCTGTCCGGGGCTGACTTAGAGTTTGCGTAATATTTCGGCCTAATATCTACGAATATATGCAATGTCAACATACCAATAACCCACCCAGTGACCGTCGTTGGAGTACACCTTGAGGTCCAGTGCCAATAAAACCCTTTATCTTGAAGAGTTGCCTTATCGTCCAGACAGCTGCGAGCTGTTTGAACGGATAAAAGATTTGCCCTTTGCCGCCATGCTCGACAGCAGCTACCCCCGAGCGACTAGCGGGCGCTACGATATTCTGGTCGCAGATCCGGTGGACCAAAATTTGCCCGAATTGAGCTATGGTGCATCAGAAGCTCAATGCAGCGAATACTACACGGCGCTGGGACAGTTTCATCAAGATAGATACGCCCGTATAGGGCCTGCGGCTCAAGACATCCCCTTCTGTGGCGGTCTGCTGGGTTACCTGGGTTATGACAGTGGCCTGGGGTTGCATAAAGTGCCGCCTAAACGGGTTGAGAAACAGAGCATGCTACCCTCCGTAGGAATGCACGCCTACGATTGGTGTGTCGTTCAGGATCACGTTTTACGCAGAGCGGTATTTGTCGCGCAGCCCGAGGTGGGTGCCAGAGCACGAAGGGACCTGCTGAAGTGTCTTCGAACTCCTGGCAATCCTGCGACAGAAGAGTTTGTTTTAAGCGATTACTTCACCTCAAGCAGCAGCCAGGATGAGTATCGGAGAGCTTTTGAACGCATTCAGGGCTACATACAAGCCGGAGATTGCTATCAGGTGAATCTCGCCCAATGTTTTCGCGCACCTTATAGCGGAGATCCCTGGTCTGCTTACAAAAAACTGCGCTCGATCGCATCCGCACCGTACTCTGGCTATATCGACCTGGAGGATGATGGCGCGGTGATGAGCCTCTCTCCTGAGCGATTCATTACACTGCACGGTCACCACGTTGAGACTGCACCTATTAAAGGCACACGTCCCAGGTATAGCGATAGGAAAACCGACCAGCTCGCCGCAAGTGAGTTACAAAACTCCGAGAAAGATCGCGCTGAGAATTTAATGATCGTGGATTTACTGAGAAATGATTTGGGTCGTAACTGCGTTCCAGGCAGCATTCACGTAGACAAACTTTTCGAATTGCAGAGCTTCCCGACGGTTCACCATCTTGTCAGTACCATCAGCGGTGAATTACGCGACGACGTTAAGGTCACCGACTTGTTGCGAGATAGTTTTCCCGGCGGATCTATTACCGGCGCACCAAAACGCAGGGCGATGGAAATCATTGCAGAGCTGGAGCCTGATCCACGCCAGGTTTACTGCGGCTCACTACTTTACATTAGTGCCGATGGACGAATGGACAGCAACATCGCCATTCGAACTTTGTTGTGCAATAACGGCGAAGTGCGTTGCTGGGGGGGCGGAGGTATTATCTCAGAGTCCCAGTGGCAGCATGAGTATCAGGAAACCTATGACAAGGTGGGTCGTTTCCTGTCAGCACTGGAAACGACGCTTCCAGAGGATTAAACCTGCTCCGAAATGCGCGGCTTATAAACTGAGGTTTCGCTCGCTCGCCGCAAGAAACAATCGCTTCAGGTCATCGTATTCCTGTACCGACTGAAATTGTGGGAACTCATCGACAACGTTCTGGGGTGCGTGAAACAGAATGCCAACATCCGCTTCACTTAGCATGGTGGTGTCGTTGTAGGAGTCCCCCGCCGCTATCACCTTGTACTTCAGGCTGTGAAAGGCTTTTACCGATTCGCGTTTGGGATCAGCTTGGCGCAATTTGTAATCGACGACAGCGCCGCTGTCATCGGTGATCAGACGATGGCAGAAAAGCGTAGGCCAACCGAGCTGTCGCATCAAAGGCTGGGAAAACTCGTAGAAGGTATCCGACAGGATAATCACCTGAAAGCGTTCGCGCAGCCAGTCGACAAACTCTATGGCCCCCGGCAGGGGTTCCAGGGTGGCAATCACCTGCTGAATATCATTTATCTTCAAATTGTGCTGTTCTAACAAGCCCAGACGCTGGCGCATCAAGACATCGTAATCGGGTATATCACGAGTGGTCGCACGCAATTCATCGATTCCTGTGCGTTTAGCAAACTCAATCCAGATTTCAGGTACAAGGACTCCTTCAAGGTCCAGGCAGGCCAATTCCACGTGTTCAGACTCCTTTTTTGTGGGCGCGTAGCGATAAAGCGGGACAATCTAACCACTTGCGGATGCGGGCACAAGCCCCGGGGAGAAATTTAGAGTACGGGAAGTTCCAAGTGGGAAAAGAGTTCGTCCAGTTCGGCCTTGCTGTGTTTCATGAAAGCTTCTGAGACGAGATCACGAGTGAGGTGTGGCGCAAAATTTTCGATGAAGTCGTACATGTAGCCGCGCAGAAAGGTACCTTTGCGGCAGCCAATTTTAGTGATGCTGCTGGAGAAAAGATGACTGGCATCGAGCGATACCATGTCACTATCGGTCTCTGCGTCATAGGCCATACCTGCCACGATACCAATTCCAAGTCCCAATCGGACATAGGTTTTAATAACATCCGCATCAGCGGCGGTGAAAACCACTTTCGGAATCAGACCTTTTTCAATAAACGCTTCATCCAGTTTGGATCTACCTGTGAATCCGAAAACATAGGTTACGATGGGATGCGCTGCGACATCTTCCAGGGTCAATTTTGAAACCTGTGCCAGCGGGTGGTTACGGGGCACCAAAACACAGCGGTTCCAGCGATAACACGGCATCATGACCAGATCGCTAAACAACTCCAGAGCCTCGGTGGCAATGGCGAAATCTACGGTACCATCGGCAGCCATTTCGGATATTTGCATCGGTGTGCCCTGGTGCATATGCAAAGATACATCGGGGTAGCGATCTATAAAGCTGCGGATAGTGTCCGGCAGCGCATAGCGAGCCTGGGTGTGTGTCGTCGCCAGCGAAAGGCTGCCCTTTTTCTCGTTAGAGTATTCCTGAGCGACCTGCTTAATACTTTCGACTTTTCGAAGTATCTCTCCGGCGGTTTTTAGGATCGCCTCACCGGCAGGTGTGATGTGCGTTAAATGCTTCCCGCTGCGTGAGAAAACCTCTACGCCCAGCTCATCCTCTAACAATCGGATCTGCTTGCTTATGCCGGGTTGCGAGGTGTAGAGGCTCTGTGCCGTAGCAGATACATTAAGATCGTGATGGGCAACTTCCCAGATATATCGCAACTGCTGTAGTTTCATTCGCGACTCCAAACGCTTTGTGGATATGGCCTAGCGAGTCTTATAAAGAATAGCCATTAAATGGTATTAACGCCATCATAAAAGGGAATAACCCCAAATACCTGCACTCAGCGATTGGCAACGCCATGGGGAACATGTCCTGTGGCAATATGCGGGCTGGCCGAAGCGCAGTGAAGTTGCTGGTCGTCAAAGAAAACATCGGCCTGATAGGCCATCAAAAATTCAGTCTTGTCCATTCCGCCCAGAAAAATAGATTCATCGATTCGGATATTCCAAGCGCGTAAGGTTCGGATTACGCGCTCATGGGCGGGAGCTGATCGCGCGGTGACCAAGGCCGTGCGTATAGGCGATTCAGTGGCCGGAAAGGCCTGCTGCAAGCGGTGCAACGCGCCCAAAAAGGCTTTGAATGGACCGCCACTTAGCGGCTGATGCGCGGCGGCTTGCTCGCTCGCTGTGAATGCAGCCAAGCCCTCACTCTTGTATATTTGCTCTGCTTCATCGGAAAAAATAACCGCGTCGCCATCAAAAGCGAACCGCAGCGTTTCAGTGTCCATCCCTCCGCCCTTGTTTGAGACCAAAGTAGCTGCGGCGACGCCGTGATCCAGTGCGTGGCGCACATCCTCGGCTTCATTGGACAGAAAAAGCTGGCATCCAAAAGCATTGATGTATCGCCAGGGACTCTCCCCACCGCAAAATGCTGCGCGGCTTATGGTCAGATTGTGATGTTGAATCGAATTGAACACGCGCAATCCTGTGTCGGCACTATTGCGCGATAACAGCACAACTTCTACCTGAGCGTTGTCACCCAGTGCTTCATTCATCCGCAACAGTTTGTGGACGACTGGAAACGCCTCACCAGGTTCTAAAGGTTCATCTTCACGATCCACCTGATACTGAGAATACGCCTGCAGGCCTTCCTCCTCATACACCCGGTGACTGTCATCCAGATTAAACAAAGCGCGGGAAGAAATAGCGATAACCAGTTTATCTTCGTTTTCACTGGGCATCAGATGTACCTCCTTTCAAAGAGTCACCAGCAAAGTACTCCTTGGACAATTTGAACACAACCGGGCTCAGCAGGAGAAGGCGCATTACCGGCCCCAAGGCCCAACCGTTAATTTGTCCTATGAGCTCGGTCATGCACTACCTTTCGCTTTATATGACTGGAATTTGCTAAAAACTAAAACTGGCACCCTGGGGAAACAGGCCATAAATACCGCCCGTGTGGATGAAGACGATATCTTCACACCGTGCAAAGCGACCCTTGGCAATTTCAGACACCATGCCCGCAAAGGCTTTTCCAGTGTAGACAGGATCGAGAACTAATCCTTCCATCGCACTGAGCGTTTTGATGAGATCAAAAACTTCGGGACTTGCAATACCGTAGCCTGCGCCTACGTAGCCTTCTATTATCCTAGGATGAACGTCGACAGCCGGCGCGCCGGGAAATCGTTCATACCAGGCCTCTACGTCCTCACTAATTTTATTCAGAAAGTACTGCTCATCGTCACAGACATTGATACCCCAGACCTCAGCCGGCAGTTCGTGCAGCATTGCGCCGAGGGTTAAGCCGGCTTGAGTGCCTCCGGACCCTGTTGCAGTAACAATATTGGCTTGCCTGATACCGGCTGATTGGAAATCTTCCGAGAGCTCTTGAGCTGCGGCAATATAACCCCAGATACCGATTTCATCGCTACCACCGATAGGTATTACCAATGCCTTGCGCCCAAGGCTTGCGTAGTGATCCACCCAATGGGCGAAAATCGACTCGCGCTCTCTCATAAACGTTTTTGAAGGATAGCAATTCACCCGAGCGCCGGCTAAATGATCCAGCAGATAGTTGCCCTCAAATTCTGAAGGTTCTTCGCCGCGTAAAATCAGGTGCGACGAAAGACCCATCTGAGCTGCAGCGAAAGCTGTGGCCCTGCAGTGATTACTTTGTATACCTCCAGCGGTAATAACCGTGTCGTAGCCATTGTCGATTGCGTGCGCGAGGATAAACTCCAGCTTGCGCACCTTGTTGCCACTTAAAGTCGAGCCGGTCAGATCATCCCGCTTGACCCATATTTTGTGTCCATTGCCCCATTTTTCAGAGGCGCGGGCCAAGTATTGCAGCGGTGTGGGTGCGCAAGCGAGATCGATCTTGCGGGGGTAGTTCAGCGTCATTTCAGCCAATAGACTTCAGCGTACCCTTAGGTAGAACGGCGTGGATGTGTACGCGTTGAAATTTCAGGTCTACTTTTTCCGTCACATTCAAGACGATGTAGTGATCATCCAGAGAAGTGATTTTGCCAAGTATGCCTGAACTGGTAACAACCTCGTCACCTTTGGCCAGCGCCGAAACCATCTCGGCGTGCTCTTTTTGACGCTTTCGCTGTGGACGAATGGCGATGAAGTAAAACAAAACGAACAGGCCAATAAGAAATGCAATCTGAAACAAATCACCGCCAGGTGGTGGTCCTTGTTCCGCTTGGGCGTGGGCGCTGGCAACAAACAAACTCATTAAAATATTCCTGTAACAGGCTCCCATTGGAGCATTTATGTGGTCGGCTAATGTACAGGGTTTCACCTGCCCTAGCAATCTGGAGCCGCTTGTTTACCCGCCATGGCGCAGTGTTTCTCAGGAGGTAATATCGATAGAATATTCCATAATCTGCGGTGCATGATCTGAAAAGCGCTGCTCGCGATACACACTGGCAGCGAGCACCTTGTCAACCAATCCGGGGGTAATCACCTGATAATCGAGCCGCCATCCCACATTGTTCGCCCATGCCTGGCCACGATTTGACCACCAGGTGTATTCCTCCGCCCGTTGATCCACCAGGCGAAAGGAATCGACATAGCCGACCTCGTCATATAGCTTGTCGAGCCACTCCCGCTCAATGGGCAAGAACCCGGAGTTCTTTTGGTTGGGTTTCCAGTTTTTTAGATCGATCTCTTTGTGGCAGATATTCCAATCGGCACAAATAATAAATTCTCTGCGCTTGCGTCTAAGCGCTTTCAGATGATCCATGAAGATATCCATAAATCGCAGCTTTTTTTGCAGGACTTCCTCAGAACTGGAGCCCGAGGGCATATACAGCGAGATGACACTGACACCCTTGAAATCCACCTGGAGGTATCGCCCTTCTGAATCGGCAGGGTCCCAGCCCAGAGAGCTAACCACCTTATTGGGCTTTGCCTTGCAATAAACAGCAGTGCCGCTGTAACCTTTTTTTTCCGCGTCGTTGAAAAAATTATGGTAGCCCTCGGGGTGAAATACGGGGTCATCCAGCTGATCCCGCTGGGCTTTGGTTTCCTGAATGCACACAACATCTGCATCCTGGTCCTGAAGCCATTCAAAAAAGCCCTTGCGAGCCGCGGCGCGGATGCCGTTGGTATTGCAGGTGATAACCTTTGCCATTGTCGTTATTTCCAAATAGGGGTGAATCTTGGCGATAGCAGTGAGTGTAACGCTCGAAAATTGTGACATTTCAAGTGCAGTGAATTTGACCAATTTAATTCAATCAGCCAGTTGAACTACACACTGTCTTCAAGTGTCCCATTAACAGGCTATCCGAACAATACGCCTCGTCGATTACCTCAGCCGCTATTGGAGTTTGAACAATGTTAAAGAGCACAGCCGAGACCAATCAGGAAGTCGCCTACCAGTTATCCAATAACCTGGTTCGCCTGCTTAAAGAATTTGCGAAAGATTTCGAACACCGGGTTTTGCTGAATTTGCATCGGCGCGGCTACGAAGCTATTCGCCCCTCGCACAGTGCGGTGTTTTCGAACCTGGGCCTGGGTGCGGTGCGCGTGACTGAGCTGGCTGAGCGAGCAAGAGTCACCCAACAGGCAATGGGTAAAATGCTAAAGGAATTAGAGCGGATAGGCTACGTAGCCAGAGATGTCGACGGGATTGATAAACGAGCCAAAGAGATACGCCTCACACCTGCCGGTATCGCACTGGTAGAAGAAAGCATGAAAGCGGTTGCAGAAGTCCGGCAGGAGTACGCTCAGCGCATTGGCGAGGAAGAGCTAAATGAACTCGAAAACAGTCTGCGCAAGGCAGTCAACAAGCTCAAGCTGGATTACCTGCCTGAGTCCTGGGTCAATACTGCAAACCAGGTCGACAATTAGCCTGGGGCTTATCGGCTGAGATTCTCTCAAATATCCACACTGTGCTAGCCTACGCAACTTAACACCACTTCGAGAAAGATGGAGAAACGTTGCATGGGTGATGCCCGCGAATTAGTGACAAAGCTCAATGACGCACGCGATCAATTGACCGGCCCCGGGGCCCCTTTTGAGATAGAGAAGCGACAGATTAACGGCATCGAGCTGCGAACCTACAAAGCCGCTCCGGTAACCTTGCGCGACGCGCTTGCCCAGGGACGCAGTCACGGGCAAAAGACCTTCCTGACCTTTGGCGAAGAACGATACAGTTTTGATGCATTCTTTTCGGCGGTTGATCGCGTGGCGCACTACATGGTCAACCACTTCGAAATTGCCAAAGGAGATCGAGTTGCCATCGCTATGCGCAACTACCCTGAGTGGATGATGGCCTATGTTGCAATCGTTTCGATAGGCGCTGTTGTGGTTCCCTTGAACAGCTGGGGACAAGCCGATGAATTGGAATACACCGTAAGTGATGCCGGAGCAAAGCTTCTGTTCTGTGATCAGCAAAGAGCAAATTTCATCGAATCAAGACTGGAAGCGCTGAACTGCAAGGCGGTGGTTGCAAAGGGCGATGGCAGCAGTGACAACCCCCTGATCGAACCATGGGAAGCCACCCAGGCTGGCCCGGCTGAAATGCCTGATGCAGATATTGGCAGCGGTGATTTAGTCATGATTTTGTACACGTCAGGAACGACTGGAAAACCCAAGGGGGCGGCTTCCACCAATTTTAATACCTGCCAGACACTGTTTAACTTTGAGGTGCACTCCTATATATCGGCAATGGCAAATCCCGAAACGATTGAAAAAATGATGGCGAGTGGGTTTGAACCGTCCACGTTGCTCACCGTGCCCCTGTTTCATGTCTCGGGCTGCTATGCGGTGTTTATGCTCAACTTACGCGGTGGTCGCAAGACGTCGATTTTGTATAAATGGGATCCGGAAGAAGCCTTGAAAGTCATAGAGAGGGAGCGCATTACCATTTTTACCGGTGTGCCAACCATGACAATGGCACTATTGGAATCACCTGAATTTCCCGCTACGGACACTTCCAGTCTATTCAGCATCGGAGCGGGTGGCACCGCATGCCCAAGCCACCTGAAGGACATGATCTACGAGAAAATACCCCATGCTTACGCGGGCACAGGTTATGGTATGACCGAGACAAATGCGACATGTGCTTCGGGGACAGGTGCGGCCTTCAAACTCCACCCCAATTCCGCCGGGACCTTGTCACCCATCGTTGAATGTAAGACCGTAGACGAAAATGGCAATGATCTTGCTGAAGGCGAAACGGGTGAGCTCTATGTAAAGAGCCCCACCAACGTGCAACAGTATTGGAACCTCCCCGAAGCCTCGGCCGAAACATTCATTGATGGCTGGGTAGCCACTGGCGACATCGGTTATGTCGACTCGGATGGTTTCCTATTCGTGGTTGACCGCCTGAAAGACCTGGTGATTCGCGGTGGCGAAAACATATCTCCCCTTGAAATCGAAACAATATTGTTAAGCCATCCGCAGGTTCAAGAAGCTGCGGTGTATGGTATACCTCACGATCAATTGGGAGAAGAGTTGGCCGCTACAGTATTTGTAGCAGGGAACCCCAGCCAGCAGGAGCTGACCACATTTGTCGCCGACAAACTGGCCAAGTTTAAAGTGCCCAGTATCATTACCCTATCGAAGGAAGCACTGCCGAAAAATGCCACAGGCAAGCTGCTCAAAAAAACGATACGGGAAGAATACCTCAGCACGCTTAACGGATAACTGAGACGTCCAATACAGCCCTTGAAATTAGCGTTTCAAGGCCTGCAAAAACCTTAGTCAGCGTTTGCGCCGCCGACGATACTTCTGGCATTTTTTGCAAATTCGTCGGCATCTTCTTTGCGCTTGGCGTTCATCAGCTCGGCGATATCAACCGGCACCTTCACGCCTCGCACAGCGGCGGGTCGATCGTAAATCGCTCCCATCCAACGCGACAGGTTATCAAGGCCTTCGATGGAAATTCCGGACCAGCTGTGAGTTCTCACCCAGGCCCAGTTCGCCATGTCCGCAATACTGTAATCACCTGCCAGGAACTCATTTTCTGCCAGATGGGTATCCAATACTTCAAAAAGTCGCCGACCCTCATTCTGGTAACGGTCAATTGCCGGTTGGATTTTCTCAGGAAAATAACGGAAGAAAACGTTCGCCTGCCCCATCATCGGACCGATGCCGCCCATCTGAAACATGAGCCATTGAATCACCTGAGATCGTCCTCTGACATCGGTGGGAAGAAATTTGCCGGACTTTTCGGCTAGGTAAATCATAATGGCGCCGGTTTCAAATACAGCAAAGTTGTCTTCATTGGTGTCGACAATCGCGGGTATTCTCCCGTTGGGGCATAGCGCAAGAAAATCTGGTTTCTTCTGATCACCGGCCATCAAATCTATCGGGTGAACATTGTAGGGAATAGCCATTTCCTCCAGGGCAATGGAGGCTTTGTAGCCATTCGGTGTTGGTGCAGTGTATAACTCAATCATGTTGATGCCTTATGATTCCATAAAATCGGGACGGTTAAACGCCCAGCTACTTTCTTCAACCCTTCGGCATATCCTCCAGCCTTGATCGGTGCGTCGATACTCATCGACATACCACAGGCCAAGAAAAAAAGTGTGCTTGCCCTCGGGCAGTGCCATCTCCATCGGGTTGAAACACATCACACGCCCCTGAGCGGTGTCGCCATCAACTTTGATCTGGATATTGGCGTTGAGATGTTGTGAATTAGGGAAGAGTTCGTCGGTCACCGCAGCTTTGAGAAAATCGATTGTGACATCGACGCTGCCGACGCTACCACCATAGACGCTGTAGTCTATATGAGCATCATCTGTAAACACGTCCTCGCGCAATTGTTCAAATCCCTTTTGGTCGATCAGATCAGAGTAATGGTAGATGAGATCCTGAATTTCAAAGCGGTCTGATATTTCCTGCTGTGACAACATGTTAAAACTCCTCGTTTGTTATTCGTCGAGCTTAAAAACCCTGATCGCGTTTTCCCGCAAAAATTTCGGCCAGACCTCGTCGCGAAAAGGTACATCGGGCATTTCGCTAAATATCCGGTCAAGCGAGAGCCCCATCGGGAAGTAACCCGCATACATAACCTGATCAGAGCCGCGTTTATTGGCAAATTCTACAATGTCTTTTGGATAGTGCTTGGGCGCGAAAGCGCTGGTTGAATAGTATAGATTTGGATACTTCAGCATCATTTTCCAGGCTAACTCTGTCCATGGCTCACATCCGTGACGAGTAACGACTTTGAGCTCGGGGAAAAACCACAACACCTCATCCAGCAGTTCCATCTTCTGCGGGCCCATTGGAACACGCGGCCCCGGTACTCCCATGCAGGGGCAAAAAGGAATATCGAGTTCCACCAGCTTGGCGTAAACGGGATACCACTTCTTGTCGTTGACAGGGACCGGTGGGCAAATCATCGCAGGTGCTGCCGTTACGGCTTTGATATCAAATTCTTCGTGCATGGCAACAATCGTTCGCACTTCATCCATGCCATTGTTGGCGTTCGCCTCGTATGAGCCAAAAAAGCGATCGGGATGGCGCCTTAAAGCCTCCGCATTAACGTCACCAAATTTACCCACACCGATCATCGCCCGCTCAATATTATGCTTATCCATCTGTTGTAGCGTGTAAGCGATGTAGTCTTCTTGCTTGCCGGTATCAGGAATATCTTTGAACATGTACTGAGCAGGCATTTTGAACATCTCATGGCTTTGTTTATCCATAAGCATCGGTTTAATCCAGTCGTAAAACTGGCTGCTGTCTTCTCCGGGGATGGACAGCATTAAATCGATGACCTTGATGTCAGTGGGCATTGTCATGTTTTACACGTTCCAGAAGGTTATGTGGCTGCGAATGAGTCAATCACGCCGCTAACTTACTGTTGAAGCGAAATTAGCAAATTGAAGTTTAAATCGCTCTCGGAGATGTCTGTGGCCTTGGTAATTGCGCTATCAACTATTAGCTCGTAGTCTAAAGGAAGGGCTGCTGGTGTAAAGGATTGTCTTTTCTTATACCCTGCGGCAGCCCTACCAGTGACGCTAAAATGCACTGCGGCCTAACATGGACGCCCACGAGGAATTGATGAATCTAAAACTGAAACTGTCACTGGCAATCTACATAGCCAATGTTCTAATTCTGACGGCCATAGGGCTGGCCTTCGAGTTCAAAAGCGAGTTTATGCCGTTTCATTCAGACGTGATTCAGACGCGGTGGGAGAACGTTGATTTTCAAGCGCAGATACTTTATCTGGGTATGATGAGAACAGAGGGCGCTGGTTTCCTGGCAACAGCAACAGCACTAACATTCCTCTCATGCTTTCCGTTTAGAAGGTTCGAAAAGTGGTCTTACTACGCGATGACTATCATAGGTGTGGTCGAGTACTTCCCGAGCCTTGTCGCCAACTATCATGTTTCATCAGTGACTAGCGCGTCGCCACCTTGGGTGTTGATGCTATCGCTTATCCTGTCTCTGTTTCTGGCGCTGTTACTGGCCAGTAGCGGACATAAAGAAAGAGTCACGCAAAGCGCAGTTTAGGCCATTCCTCAAATCAGTATGAATCCGTAATAGCTGAAACCTAAAGCTAGTAATAACTTTAGGTGTGACCGATAAATATATGTTTTTAAACACTTTAAACTTGCAAGGGAATGTCATCCAAAGGTTCATGGCGCTTTTCTCTCAGCCGGGATGATAGTGTTTCGTCAATAGAACCATAACGATATTGCCCTTGAGCATCCTCCTCTCGGGACAATTGACCCCGCTGATACAGATAGTTCAGATGAGCCACGCACTCCCCCAGTGCCAAGCCTATCTGGCTGGGATCGAGTTTACGTTTGAACATGACGGGCAAGAAGTCGAACGCATTGAGCTGCTGGTCCACGCAAGCTTCTTCAAGCGCAAGCAAATGCTCATTGTGGTGTTCTATCAGAAATCGCAAACGCTCATGCAGGCCGTAAAATGGGGCGTTGTGCGCTGGCAGTACCAGCGCGTCGTGAGGTAGTAAGCTCAGAAAATGTTCGTGTGAATCCAGCCACTCTTTCAGTGGGTTGGCTTCTGGTTCACCTCCAGACACGCTTACATTGGAGGTAATTCTTGGAATCACCTGGTCGCCAGAGATCAACAGATTGAGCGCTTCGCTGTACAGGCAAGCGTGTTCGGGGGAATGACCGCTACCGACCACTACACGCCAACGATTCCCTTTGATTGTCAGGCTATCACCATCACAGACGCGCCGGTAAGAGACGGGCATCGGCGTCATAATTGAGCCAAACCCCCCAAAACTCTTTTTGTATTTCTCGATCTGTTCGTCGCTGTATCCGCTACGACGAAGATGTTGATCCGAGGTCCAACTGAAATCATCTTTCGTGAGTGAACTGTACATTCGCCCGGTCAGGTACTCGCTACGAGTCATGTAGAGCGGCACTCGCCACTTCTCACACAGCCAGCCCGCCATGCCAATATGATCTGGATGCATGTGAGTGCAAAAAACTGCCTTAACAGGCTTACCGTTGAGTTCATTGCTGAAGATTTTTTCCCACAATTCTTCTGTTGGCCCGACGGCCATACCGGTATCAACGATCCACCATCCGTCGTCGTCTTCTATCAGGTAGAGGTTTATATGATCCAAAGACATGGGCAGTGGCATTTGAAGCCACAACACTCCCGGCACAATCTCCGTGGTAGATCCATGGGCGGGTACATTCTCAAACGGGTAGCGAAGCATAAAAGTCTCTCTAGCTCTTACAAGCCGAGTTCCTTGATTTGGGCGATTACATCGTCGTGATGGGTCTTAGTTTTAAACTTGTCCATCACTTTTTTAAGCTTGCCATCTTTTCCGATGATGAAGCTAGTGCGAACAACTCCCATGAATTCTTTGCCCATGAATTTCTTTAAGTCCCAGCAACCGTATTTTTCCGTGATTGCATGGTCTTCATCTGATAGCAGCGTAAAGTTGAGATCCTGCTTCTCGATAAACCTACCTAACCGTGCAACAGGGTCGGGACTGATACCTAGGACGACGGTATTGAGCTTCGCCAATTCTTTCTTGCTGTCGCGAATCCCGCAGGCTTGTACCGTGCAGCCAGGGGTCATTGCCTTGGGGTAAAAATAAACGACCACATTACTTTTGTCGCGAAATTGCTTCAGAGAGACTTTTTCTCCGTCCTGGTTTAGCAAGGTAAATGCGGGCGCCAGATTACCTACTTTAGGGTGTGCCATGCTTTGTGCCTCTATATTCCATTGATTGATGTTAAACGTTGGTTTAATGCAGATTACGAATCTTGTGTCGTGTCTTGTAAGGTTTTTTCTGAGATTTCATTTGCTGTGTCGGGCTCAGCGAAAGAGTCCTGTGCCACTGAGATACTGGAATCAGTTTGCTCTAATCGCGCTTTCGGTTCGCCTTCTTCAATATTTAGCACAGACGCCGGAAGTTTTTTCTTGGTTCTCGCCCCGAGGTCCTGAAGCTGTTGAACTCTTTTCACCATATTACCCTTGCCAGTGCTGAGGCGTTTGTGCGCCTGATCAAAAGAGTCCTGGGCCTTGCCCAGGCTGCGACCTACATCATCCAATGACTCTACAATTAAACTGAACTGATCGAAAATGCCACCGGCAAGCCCCGCTATCTTCTCCGCGTTGCGGTTTTGGTGCTCGTAACGCCAAATGGTTTGAATGGTTCTCAGAGTCACCAGTAAGGTAGTCGGGCCCACGACTATGACCTGCTTATCGTAAGCTTTGCTAAACATACCTGGGTCGGCATCAAATGCTGCGATAAAAGCCGACTCGATGGGTATAAACATAAGCACAAAGTCTAGAGAGCGAATACCCTCCAGTTTCTCATACTCCTTAACCGAGAGGCTGGAGATATGATTCGCCACCGCGGTTACGTGCCGCGACAAGAAGATTTCTTTATCCTCATCATTTTCAGCGTTGACACTCTGCTCATAGTCAACCAGCGACATCTTGGCATCCACCACAACGTCCTTACTATCCGGCAGACGAATAACCACATCGGGGTACCGTCTGCTGCCGTCTTCGGCCTTCAAGGGTACCTGCGTCTCGTATTCGGTGCCCTTTCGAAGACCAGACTGCTCCAGAACTCGCTCGAGTACTAACTCACCCCAATTTCCCTGGGTCTTCTTGTCGCCTTTTAACGCTCGAGTTAAGTTTAAAGCGTCCTCGGACATCTGAGTGTTAAGCTTCTTTAATTGCTCCAACTCATTCTGCAGTGAAACCCTGTCTCGAGATTCCTTGTCGTAGACATCTTCCACCTTCTTCTTGAAGTCAGTCAGTTGCGTTTTCAGGGGGCCGAGTGTGGTTTCCAGGGAGGTTTTGTTGTTCTGAACCATGCGCTCGTTCTTTTCTTCGAAGATCCGATTTGCCAGGAGATTAAATTCGGACTTCATTTGTTCTTTGGCATTTTGTAGCAGTTCTATCTTTTCCTGGGCAGATCTCAAAGCCTCGCGACTGCGCTCTTCAAGCCGGGCGTCGGATTCTCGAAGAGAGGCATAACGTTCATTGATCACTGCGAGATCATCCCGAGTTGCATCGAGATCTTCTCCCGCACGAGACAATTCAAGCTGGCTTTGTTCCAAACGCGTGGTCAGTTCCAGAGTATTCAATGCCGCCTTGGAGGCTGCCCGACTCTTTGCGATGAGAAGAATCAAACTAAGCAATGCAAAAAAAGCCGCACAAGCAGCCAGAATAATCATTAACTCAAGGGGGTTAGGCATGTTGGGCAGGTCAGGCACAACAACTAGGCGCGGCGCGGTTTGTATTCGATGGATGAAACGCGCACGGGAAAGGACTGTGAAGGGAGATCTGCAAAAAATTCCTTGAGTGTCTCGCGAACAACCGGAAACGCAATTTCATCCCAGGGAATTTCTTCTTCGAGATACAAGTTGGTCTCAAGGCTCTCCGGCCCCACGCCATACTCGCCATTATCCAAATCACAACGATAGAACATGTATACCTGGCTGATATAGGGCACATCAAATACGCGGTAGAGTTCCAGATTGCTGACCCTAGCCTCGGCCTCTTCCCAGGTCTCTCTGGCCGCACCTTGGGGTGTGGTCTCTCCGTTTTCCATAAACCCGGCCGGCAATGTCCAATAGCCTTTACGAGGTTCAATCGCACGCTTGCAAAGCAGTACTTTTCCCTCAAAATGCGGAACGCAACCAACAATTATTTTGGGATTTGAGTAGTGGATGATGTCGCAGCGAACACAGACATGGCGCTCCCGGTCGTCACCCGCAGGAATTTGAAGAGTGACGGAGTTGCCACACTGGGTACAAAACTTCATAAAACTACGGCCTTAACAATGCAAGTGGACCAGTATAAAGGCTTATCCCCACGCCCGCATCAAATGAAAGGTCCGCTCAGTTAAGTGCTCTATATCCTCCAGAGAAAAATAACAGAGGTTCCCCTTCCGAGCCTGATACTACGTTGAGCACCCTGCCGATCACGATCAGATGGTCTCCGCCGGCGTGAGTGGTTTCCAGCTCACATTCGAAAGTGACCAGGGCGTTGTGCACAACGGGCGAACCGTGCTGGCCGGCGCTGAAGTGGTCTGCCTCCATAAGGTGGTCGCCTTTTTTTGCATATAGGTTGGATAGGTCTTCCTGGGTGTTGGCCAGGACATTGATCGCGAAATGACTCGGGGTCGCGAAAGCATCATAAACGTCAGAATTGCTCTGAAGGCTCCACAGAACCAGGGGTGGGTCCAGTGACACAGAGGAAAAAGAATTTGCCGTCATGCCGACAGGTCGCCCCTCGCTGTTAACCGTTGATATCACGCAGACTCCTGTAGCGAAACGCCCCAAGGCATTTCTCAAATCACGACCATCAAAACTCATTCGGATACCCCGATAATTAAATTGTGTCAGCGCAGCCACCCAAACGGGCAGTTGCTGGATTGTTGTTATTTGTTGCGCATTTGAACCTATCTGGCCAAGCGAGCGCATCCCCTATTCAGGCTAAGTCCGCTACCAGCGCTCGGCCCGGCTCTCGTCACTGCTGCGGGCATCTACCCATCGTGCTCCCTCAGGTCCAAGCTCTTTTTTCCAGAAAGGAGCCCGCGTTTTGAGATAGTCCATCACGAATTCGCAGGCGCTAAATGCCGCTTCCCGGTGCGCAGAGGCCGTGCCTACCCAGACTATCGGGTCACCCGGTTGTAACAGACCAACACGATGGACTACGCTGGCGCCCAACAAAGGCCAGCGATCAGCGGCCTCAGCGAGAATTTCAAGAATGCTTTTTTCTGTCATCCCTGGATAGTGCTCGAGTTCCAGGGTATTCACTATCCGACTATCGTTTGATTTTCGGACGTAGCCGGTAAAGGTCGTGATGGCGCCTTCTTCATGGGTATCGCCCAACAGACTTTGCTGAAGCTCAGCGACATCAAAACGATCGTTTTGAACTATGGCTGACAGAGGGATGTTTCCAGACATCGATTAGCCTCCGGTAACCGGAGGAAAAAACGCCACCTCATCGCCGTCACGAATCTCCTGATGCTGATCTGCTACCGTCTGATTAACCGCGCAAACAAGGTTGTCTTCGCTAAGTACATCAACCCATGTCTCGCCGTTAACACTGCCCAAATAAGACTTCAGGCCAGCTAAGGTGGACAGGGAGTCGTCCCAGTCCAGGCTCATTTTTGCGCAGCCGAGCTGCTCTTTGACGCGGGCAAAAAACACGACGTTAAGCATTATCTAGACTCTTCTTCCACTTTCGACCATGACCCGGATTTACCACCGCGCTTTTCCAACAGGGCCAAGTTCTGAATTTCCATTCCCCGATCTACTGCCTTACACATATCGTAGATCGTCAAAGCTGCCACACTGACCGCGGTGAGCGCCTCCATTTCAACGCCTGTTTGCCCCGCGACTTTGCAACACGCTTCGATGTAAACGGCATTGGATTCCGCATCGACACGGAAACTCACCTCCACCGAGGTCAGCATCAGCGGATGGCACAGTGGGATTAGATCGGAACTTTTTTTGGCGGCCTGGATACCTGCGATACGCGCTACGGCGAGTACATCACCTTTTTTATGGCTCCCCTCTTGCAGCAAACGCAAGGTTTCCGCCTGCATAGTGATGCGACCACCGGCAACCGCGACCCTCTCTGTGATCGATTTCTGACCTACGTCTACCATGCGCGCTGCGCCGCTAGCGTCCAGATGTGTCAGTTCAGCCATTGGAGTCTGCTCATGAGTCTGTTCATGTTTTCCGTGTATTGAAATGTAACTGCGAGAGTCTATCGAAACCCCATGCAAATTGAAAAACCTATTGAGCGGTGAAGTCAGATAAATTGGCCGCGTGCACTGTCCCATGTAGAACGCTTTCGCGTAAAGTGTGGACGATTGACCAAGGGAGAAATCGTATGGCAAATCTTAAACTGGGATTGCAGCTTGGGTATTGGGGCGCATTTTACCCCCCGGTGCACATCGAATTGGCACAGGAAGCGGAAGCGCTTGGTTTTGATTCGGTCTGGTGCGCGGAGTCCTGGGGTAATGATTGCTTTACACCTCTGGCGTGGATCGGTGCAAATACCTCAACGATTCGCCTTGGCACCGCCGTAGCACAGCTGTCGGCGAGAACCCCTGCGTCTTGTGCTATGGCCACTTTGTCCCTCGATCATATGTCCGGAGGTCGCATGATTTTAGGGCTGGGAGTGTCGGGCCCCCAAGTCGTTGAAGGTTGGTATGGTCAACCCTATGCCAAACCCGTTACTAGAACACGTGAGTACGTCAGTATTGTGCGGAAAATTCTCGCCCGAGAAGAAGCTGTCACCAACGATGGAGAATTCTACCCGATGCCCTATAAAGGACCTGGTTCCTGGGATATGGGCAAGCCACTAAAATCCATCACTCACCCATTGCGCGCTGATGTTCCTATTTTTATCGGAGCCGAAGGTCCAAAAAATGTGACTCAAACAGCACAAATCGCCGACGGTTGGCTTCCGCTTTATTACTCGCCCTATCGAACAGATGTCTACGCTGACCAGTTAGTCGATGCCAAGCCCGGGTTCGAAATAGCAGCCCTGGCACTGGTGAATATGAACGACAATCTGGCAGATGCGCTCTATCCTGTGAAAGCCATGCTAGGGTTTTACGTCGGTGGCATGGGTGCCGCTAAGCGCAACTTTCACAAGGAGCTTATGGCCAGAATGGGCTTCGCGGATGAGGCTCAGGAAGTTCAGGACTTGTTTATGGCTGGCAAGAAAGATGAGGCCATTGCGGCGGTACCGGACCAGTTTGCGGACGAGATATCGCTGTCAGGACCCAAAGATCGAATCAGGGAGAAAATTAAAGATTGGCAGGATTCGCCCGTAACTTCCCTACTTATCAATGGCGATGCCAGCATGTTGCGAGAGATGGCTGAGATGACGCTGTAGAGAATTATACTCACATATCAATTAGATATAGAGTATATCTAATCTTTATTCTAGCAAAAATGCTGGCACGCTATCGCATTTCGGTCTATTCTAAATCCACCGTTGTCACCAATGTAGATAGCACATGGCCAAGACGCAAAAGTTGACACGACCTCCCACGGCCAGCAATCAGGTGCAGGCGACCGTCAAGAATGAAGTTTTGCAGAACAAGGTGCAGGAACTGGAACAGTTAGTGGCACTGCTCATGGTCGCCCTGGCCAAGAGTGACGCACAAATAACCCAGAATGAAGAAGTGTTTCAATTGGCCGGCGAGTATTTCAGAGTGCGTAGTACCGCCTCTCTTGAATTGTTGATGAACGCTATAAAACACCTCCCTGAGCCCCCGGACCTCAGCAACCTGGTGACTCAATGGGATTCCGGTCTTGACCCGGCAGACAAAGAAGATGTCGCAGTGATGATGCTTAAAATTGTCGCCGCCGACGGCAAACGCGATGCCAAACAATTGGCCATGCTGCACAAGGCGGCCGACATGATCGATATCACCCCTGAATCGCTTCACTGCGCCTTCAATCGTTTTTTTGATCAGGCAGATAAGGCCTGAAGACACTCCCGCTGGTATAGTGACCGACATCTCTCGCTCTTTAGCAGCGGGCGTGGTGCAGCTACAATGTTTCACAATAACAAGACTTCAGCAGAGGGAGCCCCCGGGGCATGAAATTTAGTCGAGCCAGCGATCGGATGGCCGTTGACACTTCCAGTTTGTGGGGCGTGCACGATAAGGCATGCGCTCTTCAGGAACAAGGCGAAGACATCATACTCTTTTCGATTGGAGATCCTGATCTTCCCACGCTGCCTTTCATCGTGGACCACGCAATCGACAGCCTCAAAGCAGGCCGAACCCACTACTCTCCAGGAGCCGGGGAGATCGAATTGCGCCAGGCTATCGCCGACATAGAAACTGGCGCCAGTGGAAAAACCACGGCTGTCGATCAGATCGTAGTGCACCCTGGAGGTACCAACGCAATATTCACCACCTTGTCATGCTTCCTAAACGAGGGAGACGATATCATTATCCCCTCCCCCATGTACGTAGGTTATCAGGGGCTACTTGGCGCAATTGGCGCGAATGTCATCAATGTGCCGCTGGACACCAGCAATAACTTTGCACTGAGCGTGGAAAGCGTCAAAAACGCTTTCACGGAAAACACTCGAGTGCTATTCCTCAATACACCGGGGAACCCCGCAGGCAATATGATTACTGAGCAGCAGCTGCGCGAACTGGCGGCCTTTTGTCTTGAACGGGAGGTTTGGATTGTCTGTGATGAAGTCTACTCCATGATCACTTTTGCCGAGCGGCATGTGTCATTGCTCAGTGCTGCTGAAACACTCGATAACGTCGTTGTGGTAGACGCTCTATCCAAGTCCCATGCGATGACAGGCTGGCGGATGGGTTGGACCGTGTCTTCAGAGGCCACCGCAAAACGTATTTTGGATTATGGTTCGGGTTCAATATTCGGCTGCTGTCAGTTTGTGCAGGATGCAGCGGCATTTGCGCTGAACAATGACGAGGAATATACACGCGCCATCGCCGATGAGTATCGCGTGCGCAGAGACTACGCGCTTGAAAGAATTGGACGAATCCCGAGTTTGAGCGCCAACAGTCCCGACGCGGGCATGTTCGTCATGATGAATGTTAGCGGCAGTAATATGAGCGGTTTGGATTTTGCATCAGGTCTGCTGGAACACGGTGGGGTATCCGTACTGCCGGGTGCAGCCTTCGGCTCAACCACTGAACATTTTGTTCGTCTCTCCCTGACACACCCTGTACACGTCATGAGTAAGGCCTTTGATCGTATTGAAAGCTACATAGCCACTCTTGAAAAGTAATACACCCCAAGAATAGGAACACACTCGATGGCCACTTGCGGCGAAGTCCTTGTCAAACTCCTCGAAGCCTATGAAGTGAACACGGTGTTCGGCATTCCCGGCGTTCACACCGTGGAGCTCTATCGCGGCCTGCCGGAAACCAATATCAAGCATATCACCCCACGCCATGAGCAAGGCGCTGGCTTTATGGCCGATGGCTTTGCGCGTGTGACAGGCAAGCCAGGTGTTTGCTTGATTATTACCGGACCGGGAATGACCAATATCGCCACTGCCATGGGGCAAGCACTTGCGGACTCGATTCCCATGCTGGTCGTTTCCTCGGTAAACCAAACACATCAATTGGGTATGGGCGAAGGACGACTTCATGAAATGCCCAATCAACGCAACACGCTGAGTGGCGTCAGCGTTTTCAGTCATACCCTTCTGCGGGCAGATGAGCTACCACAAATTCTCGCCCGAGCCTTCACGGTGTTTTCGAGTGAGCGGCCCGGGCCGGTGCACATTGAAATTCCTATTGATGTCATCACTTCATCTGCAGATCATCTCGATTTGTCACCCTATACCCTGCCGGAACCTCCAGGCCCCTCTCCAGAGTTAATAGAGCGCGCAGGCTCTTTGTTATCCAAAGCAGAACGTCCTCTTATTGCTATCGGCGGTGGTTGTCTAAACGCCGCCAGTGAAGTGCGCGAACTCGCAGAGAAACTGGGTTCCCCCGTTGTGAATACTGTCAACGCCAAAGGCATTCTGCCCTACAGCCATAGATTGGCAGTGGGTGGTTCAGGTTCCTGTGCCGAAATTCGGCAGGAGTTCGAACGTGCGGATGTGGTACTGGCAGTGGGTACAGAGTTTAGCGAAACTGATTATGATTTTTTCTTTACGGGCCCCGTGGTGGTGTCTGGAACTTTAGTACGAATCGATATCGATGCTAGACAGCTCACACGTAACATCAAGGCAGACGTGCCTATTGTCAGCGATGCCAAGCTGGCATTGAGCGCTCTGTGTGAGGTGGTGGGTAATAGTCTACAGGATTCTGAAACGGGCGAAAAAAGAACCGCCGCGCTGAAGTCAGCACTTGTCGATCAACGGGACAAAAAGTACGAAGCGGTGTTTACCGCACTCCGCGACGCACTACCGGAGGTGATCATAGCCGGCGATTCCACACAGCCCACCTACTACGCGTGGCTGCATTACGAAACAGAACAACCCCGCCACTACTTCCACTCCGCCAGTGGTTTTGGCACTTTGGGCTATGCCATACCGGCTGCAATAGGCGCAAAACTCGGGAAACCCGACACACCGGTAGTCGGTCTGATCGGAGACGGGGCTTCTCAGTTCACGATCGGAGAATTAGCCAGCGCTGTAGAAGCTCAAATTCCCGTTATTTTTTTGATTTGGAATAATAGTGGTTACGGCGAGATTAAGCGGTTTATGCTCGATGGGGATATCGAGACGATCGGAGTTGATATTCATACTCCGGATTTTTCAGGGCTGGGTCGGGCGTTTGGTTGTGAGGTTGATACGGTCGGGAACCTGCAAGCACTAAAGGAAAGCCTACTGGCTGCCAGCCAGCGCAACTTACCGACGTTGATAGAGATGAAGCAGCATGATTTTGTTGATGGATATCCTATGCCATAGGCCGAACGCTAGACGAGATTGACGGCTCCGAATTTAGTGAAGCGTTCCAACACAAAAGTGCCACGAAGCCCGTCAGCTCAGGAGCTGATCCAAAATCCTTTCAACCGTCGCAGCACCCAACCAGGAAAGTAACCCCAGGGCAGCATAAAACACACCGCGAGCGGCTGTAGAGGCCTGTATTGGGTTTATCTTCGCGTCAAGAATACGTGTTTCAAGCAACAGTAGGCTTTGCATCCGCTCGACACTCACAGCCTCAGATTTTAACGCCGCTTTTTCCATCGTCAGTATCTCAGCTCGAACTCGTTGGAGTTCACCGTTGCGCAATTGAAGCAGTCTGCGTCCAGCGCCCCAGGCTGCGATACCTGAGCAAGCGAAACAAACGATGACCAGGGATAGAACTAATGCGACTGAAGCATACCCTGCCCCAGGGTCTACAAAGTGAACCGAGAGAATTCCAAACATCAATGTCAGTAAAAGCGCAGACATGCTGCTCTGGCGTACGGCTGGTTGAAGTACGGAGGCATTGAATACGCTGTCGCAAGGCACAGTATATGCAAGTCTTGATACTAAGATTCCATTACCGATCGCAGCAAAAATAAATCGGCCCGCAACCCAACCAAAGGGTAGGCACCACGCCCAATTGATGAAATGGGGTAGTATCCAATACTCGCTTGTCCATTCGACCTGGCGTTCAGCAATATCTATCGCCGAAATCAGAACGACCGCTATGCCTACAAGGCCGGGAATCCAGCCCCACCAGCGCAAGGTAGCCAACCTATCTATATCCAAAAAGCCATCAGCCGCCTGCAGCAAGGCAGCATTATTCAGCGTTACCTGCGCAAGGATAAATCGGGCTGTCACCGCATACATCAGCAACAAGATGCTGAGAAAAGATATTCGATAGTCGCCAACAAGCCAGGCGCAGCCCACGGTTGCTGGATCATGGCCCGCAATAAGCTCGCCAGGTCGCCCTGTGAGCAACTCCAAGCTGACAAAACCTGCCAACACAATTAGTGTGGCAAGAACACCTGTGAGGGGCGGAGGTATAGATACCGTTTGAAAAAAGACAAAGCTAAGCGGCGATTTATCCGACAATGCCTACCTCCCTGGTGTTGATTCACTACATCCCTGAAACACTGATTATATATTTACACATACGGGATAAAACGCAAGAAGAGTGAGAATGGCTGAAGCGCCGTGGACACTATTTTGCGAGCGAGCTCTGGTGTTTTTCGATCATTGCGGAGAGACGCGCTTTAGCTCGATTCATCGCCTCGGAGAAAGACTCATCTTCGATTTTTTCTACAATCTCGTAATAGCACTTAACCTTTGGTTCGGTACCTGATGGACGCACGATAACCCTGGAGTTATCGGTTGTGCGATAGATGAGTACATCACTCACCGGGAAACCCAGAGACTGTGTATTTCCGTTAGCATAAATTCGCAAGCCTTGGGATAAGTCATCACAATAGTGTAAAGGCAGCCCCGCAATATCGCCTGGCGGATTTGCCCTCAATGCATCTCCAATCGAACCTGCTCCCGGTTTCAGTGCAATGCTTCGCTGGCCGGTGAGATAGATTCCAAAACGACGATAAATATCTTCCAAATGATCCAATACAGTGCAACCACGCTGTGCGAGTTTGTCAGCCATCTGCGCAAATGCCAGCAGTGCCGACAAACCGTCTTTGTCACGCACTTGTTTTCCCGGCGCATAGCCGAGCGCTTCCTCATAGGCGAACAAAAACTGCCGCTTGCCAGCTGCGTCTTCGTTATCCATTGCGACGTTGGCCAACCATTTAAAGCCGGTGAGTGTTTCGTGAAAATCCGCTCCGGCTGATTCGGCCAATTCTTTCAGCAATCTTGAAGAGACAATCGTTGTACAGACAATGGGCACGAAGTCGTGATCCATTTGCAAAAGGTAGTCCGCTAACAGGACACCGATCATGTCTCCGGTGAGCATTTCGTATTCACCCTCCTGCGTCCTGACAGCCACTGCGAGTCTGTCTGCATCGGGATCGTTGGCGCAAGCCAATGTCGCACCATGTTCGCGGGCCAAAGCAATGACTGCATCCATGGCACCGGGCTCTTCCGGATTGGGAAAATTGACAGTTGGAAAAGTCCCATCTGGTTCACGCTGAGACGCAACGCTATACACCGAACCGAAACCGGCATCCGCCAACATAGATTCGGCTATCGGCGCCCCTACTCCGTGCATTGCCGTATACGCGATGCTAATCGAACGGCTGCCGGGCTGGGTAGCAAAAAGAGGGCTTGCTTGAATGTTGTCAATATATGATTGGTAGAAGCCGTCATCGAGAACAACAATTTTTCCCTTCGCCGTACCCTTCTCAAACTCGATCCACGACACATCGCCGTTTGCTACTATGTCGATTTCTTTCGCAATCCCAGCATCGTGTGGTGGAATAATCTGCGCACCATTACCCCAGTAGACCTTGAAACCGTTGTACTCGGGCGGATTGTGGCTCGCCGTTACCACCACTCCAGCAGCACAGCCTAAATCCAGCACACCGAAGGCCGCCACAGGGGTTGCCGCTACGTCGGACGTAACATAAGCAGTAATCCCCATCGCTGCGAATACACAAGCGGATTCTTTGGCAAATCGTTTCGAATCTGATCGGCCGTCATAGGCAACCAGCACCCCTCTATTTGCCGCGTCATTCACATTCTGTAAAAGGTATTGCCCCAATCCTGCCGAAGTTTGCCGAATAACCAGGACATTCATCATGGCAGGGCCTGCCCCGACAACACCGCGCAGCCCTGCGGTTCCAAATTCCAGGCGGCCGGAAAAACGTCGATCCAGCTCGTTCTGATCACCGGACTCGATCAGTTGCTGAAGCTCCCTTCGGCTGGTTGCGTCAGGGTCTTTCTCCAACCACTCACGAATTTTATTGTCCATGGATAGTACGCTCCGTAACTCGGCCTAGACTATTTACTGATTGCTACCTGCAAGCCGATGTTGATCATTTCGTGAAGTGACAATTGCCTGTCTTCTGATGACAGCGCGGCTCCCGTGCGAATGTGGTCTGTGACCGTACAGATGGCAAGTGCTTTCGCCCCAAACTCTACCGCAGCGCTGTAAACACCCGATGCTTCCATTTCTACCCCCAGAATATTGTATTGCTCCATGATGTCGAACATGGCGGTGTCGGGTGTGTAAAACAAATCCGCAGAAAAAATATTGCCCACTTTAACGGATACCTCCGCAGCTCTCGCGGCGGCCACTGCCCTCTCCACTAGTCCGAAATCCGCAATGGCAGCGTAGTCGTAACCACCAAAGCGAATCCGGTTTACATTCGAATCTGTCGAGGCCCCCATTCCAATGACCACATCGCGCAACTGAACGTCTTCACTTACGGCGCCACAACTACCGATACGAATAATCTCCTTCACTCCGTATTCGGTGATCAATTCCTTGGTGTAAATCGACGCGGAGGGAATACCCATGCCACTGGCCATTACAGAAACGCGCTGGCCTTGATAGGTTCCCGTAAAGCCCAGGATATTTCGCACATCTGTCACCAACTCCGCTCCATCAAGAAAATTTTCAGCGATGTATTTTGCCCGCAGTGGATCCCCGGGAAACAAAACGGTATCTGCAAATGCGCCTGTGTCGGCATTGATATGGATTGAACCCATGGTGGTACTCCTGTCGGATGCGGTTGTTGGTATATTAGATACGTCAGTTATTAATCGCTGTTTGCTTCAATAGCTCGCTTCAAATTCGGCGAATCTTTTTTCCAGTTGCCATTGCATACGGGCCTTTTCGTTTTCAGCCAAAAAACTGGCGCAGTGATCGGATAAAGCTCGATGTGTTTTTTGTTTTGCGCAGGCTCGTACTTTTTTGCCCTTGGGCACACTAGCAAACAAACTGTCGCCTGGCAGGAAGCTGTAGGCCAATGCATTCCGAGAGAGTTCTTTCAAATAGGAGTAACTTAGATCGTAGGTTTGTGTGGCACGTTGGTACTCGTGAGTGAGGTCGATCCTCGCCACACCCTCGTCATCCGTAGACAGCGCCAGTGGCACTCCCTGCTCGCGGTACAATGTGAAAGGATGATTATCACCCTCCACTTCTAAAATAACCGCATTGCTGGTCAGATTAATTTCTACCAGAATTTTCTCGGCGGCCATGTGCCGTAGCAACTCGAAGGCGTTGTTCTCATGAATGATATCAACCCCATGCCCGATGCGTGTTGCGCCAGCAATATGGACAGCTTGGTCGATATGATTCAGCAATTCTCTGGGGGCCACCAAGGGCAGAGCCAACTCCCCGGCATGCAGAGAGATGCCAGAGGGAGTACTGGGGATAAGTTGCGACACTTGCTGCACGATCCGCATTTGCGCTTCATAGTCACGCAGAGCTAAAGGAGCATCTTCTGGCGCCACAAAATTCAATCCTACAAAACGCGGATCCTGCTGTATCAACTTGAAAGCCAGCAGGGTTTGCGCCAGGACCTGGTCCAGAGGAAAAGCGCGAATAACCTGTGCCAGATAGCGAACCTCTACAGCACAGCCAGGGGGCTTCAGATCTGCCGCACAGCCCAACTCATTGCGCCAATCTTCTTCAACCTGGTCGGTGAAGCGTATTGTCCGTCGTACTAGGTCTTCCAACTGTCGATCCGACACGAGTTCCTGCAGAGGCTTATCGGCATCAAAGTTGGAGGATTCCCGAATCAGCGTCCTCGCCTCATGCATGCCGTAGGAGACCATGGTCTCCAGGTAGTGCGTATTTTGACGTTCGGCTCTGGCGGTGACCTCGGCTAACATACTACCCTGCCGACCCGTGCTGGCATTTAGGTAACGCCCGAAGGTAGAGAAGAATTGATCGTGGCCGGACTCTGGGCCACGCTGATAATTTCGCACCGAAAAGGCATCGATAATCTCGTTAACCGTATCGGGGTTATATTGAATATCCGAAACTTTGGGGCGGTTTACCGCAGTATCACAAGGCGGTAAGACCACTGTATGAGTCGCTAGCTCGATGCATTTCCCATCCTCAGCAGCCCAGCGGATATAACTTTCTGCATAGACGGCACCATCCAAATGGGTATGCAGCTCGCCACCCTTTGGGAAGCCCAGAAGAAACTTTCGCAGCAGCGGCGGATCATTACGGACTTGATTAAAGTAGGATTCAACCGACGCAGAAAGCGCGGTAGGAGTGAGGAGAGTCAAAGTGAACAGAGGTACAAGCGTTGGGAGTTGCTTAACCCAATTGAAAACCTTATTCATTCGACACAGACTCCATTACAGAAAAACAGCGCACATCAACGCAGCACGAAATTTATTCTACAACATCCCACTTCAGTTGCAGTGCTTTGAGGCCTCGAAAAACCAGACCAGGGTGATGCTCGGGCTGTGATTGCGCTAACTGAATATTGCGAAAACTGCGGAGCACGGAAGTAAATACAATCTCCAATTCAAGCCTAGCTAACTGAGCGCCCAGGCAAAAGTGCCGACCTTTGCCAAATGCCAGGTGTTTGTTCGGTTCGCGAACGATATCGAATTGATCAGGGCTTTCAAATGCTTCGGGGTCTCTATTTGCGGAACCGTACAAAAACCCCAGGGTCTCACCTTTCTTAAAGCCGAAGCCTTTGAATGCGAAATCTTCGAGTACATAGCGATGAAAGTAATGAAGCGGCGGATCATAGCGCAGCATTTCTTCGATCGCGGAATCGATCAATTCGGGGCTCTCGGCCAATCTCAGATATTGCTCGGGATGACTTAGTAATGCCAACATACCGTTTCCGGCTGCGTTTACGGTGGATTCGTGGCCGGCATTCAGCAATAAAATACAGGTAGAAATCAGCTCGTCGTTTTTCAGCATCAAACCATCATCTTCCACTTGAGCCAATACACTGATTAGATCGTCGGTGGGTTCCGAGCGGCGCTGCTCGAGCAGATCAGCAAGATAATCTACAAATTCGGTGGTAGCGAGCTCCGCCGCCTCGGCGTCTTCGGGGCGCAAGTCTTTCTCGTACAAGCGAACAATGGCCGCAGACCAGGGCCGCAATCGATGATGATCGCAGTCTGGTAATCCCAACAATCTACCGATCACGGATACCGTCACCGGGGCCACCAAATCTTCCAGAAAATCCATGCTGCCAACAGCCCGCACTCGGTCCAGGGATTCATCGACGAGCTTTTGTATTCCATCGCGCTGAAGCTCAATCTGAGCTGTGGTAAATCCCTTGACCAGCAGTCGCCTAAGCCGCAAATGATCCTCACCCTCTGTCTCCAAAAGATTGTTAGCGATGAATCGACCGTAGTTTGGTAAATTTGCCCAAACTTGTTCTGCTCGCCTGACGCGAACTTCATCAGCGTTGAGCACGTGCTCTAGCGTCCTGCCAAGGCTTTTGTGAACCAGTAACCGAGAGATGTCTTCGTGGCGAGTAATAAAAGTGACACCCCAATCGGGGTCAAAAAAAATGGGACTGCTTTCCCTCAGTGCCGCGTAGACGGGATAAGGATCAGCAGAGAACTGCGTGCTATAGGGTTTGAATTCAATTTTGTTCACATTTTCCATACACGAAGCACTCTGCGAGAGGTAGCGATAACGCCGTTTACCTAAATCTCGACGCTAAAGCTGTCGATGCACCAACGACCTCGGTGATCTTATAGGAATGCGTTTGTCGCGCAAGCGATTGCCCTGAATGCACTCGCGGGAGTATTACCGAACGCGGGAGGCTGGGTCCTATATACTCTTGGATGTTTCTGTGATCCAAAACCTGTAACTCATGTCAACTTTTATCTTTGTATATTTTTATTATTCTTTTTTAACAAGAAGATAAAAGCTTTACCTAATCCTAAATGTAGAATATTCCTGCCTGCCAAAGCCCCACTCAAGACACCTAGAAATCACTTTAAGTCCTAATTGTATTGTCCACGACTCGATCGATCTCGGCCTTCAATTGACACTCTAAATTGATATACCTATGCTCAGTCGATTGCATCCAACAAAGGCCAAATGGCATGGATCCCAAGTCTAAGACCACTATTGAGAACGCTCTGGCAAATTTGTCCGACGACAATGAACCGGCCAATCTTAAATTGGTGGAGTTAAGAACCCGAAATACCGGAATCGATTTTCAGATTGACGCCGTGGATAGTGTACGCGTCAATCTTAGCGCGGTGAAACGCCGGGTGGACAGTTTAGGCGGCCGAAGAACTGTTAAAAAGCAGTGGCAAGCTGCCTGGCTGCTCAAAGCCATCTCCTGTATCGACCTAACCTCCCTGGCCGGGGATGATACGCCGGGACGAATCAAGCGACTGTGTGCCAAGGCCCGGCATCCGGTGCGCAATGATATCGCTGCAGCATTGGGTATCGAGTCATTGAATGTGACCACCGGGGCTGTGTGCGTGTATCACGAGATGATCGAGACAGCAGTCGAAGCTCTACAGGACACAGATATTCCCATCGCCGCGGTGTCCACGGGGTTTCCCGCAGGTTTGTCTCCCCTGGAAACGCGCTTGCGTGAAATAGAACTGTCTGTAGCAGCCGGGGCCGCAGAGATTGATATTGTCATCAGCCGACGTCACGTGCTCACAGGACACTGGCAGGCGCTGTACGATGAGGTCAAAGCCTATAGAGAGGCCTGCGGAGATGCACGGCTGAAAGCGATTCTGGCCACGGGAGAGCTGGGTTCAATCGCCAACATAGGCCGCGCCTCAATGGTTTGTATGATGGCCGGTGCAGACTTTATTAAAACCTCGACGGGCATGGAAGCCGTCAATGCCACGTTACCTGTCAGCTTGGTGATGGTTCGAATGATACGGCAATACAGCGAATTGACTGGTCAGCGTGTTGGTTTCAAGCCCGCTGGAGGAATTGGTAACGCCAAACTTGCCTTGTCCTATCTTACCTTGATCAAAGAAGAGTTGGGCAACGCCTGGCTGGATCCTTATTACTTTCGCTTCGGAGCCTCCAGCTTACTCGGCGATATCGAACGGCAACTCGAACACTACGTGACCGGCCATTACGCGGCCAGCAATCACAACCCCATGGCCTAGGAACCTGCGATGAATCAGATAGAAGAAATCTTTGAAACGATGAGTTACGGTCCGGCGCCCGAGCAATCTGACTACGTCGAAAATTGGTTGCATGAACACCGTGACGGCTTTGCGTTGTTTATTGACGGGAAGTGGACGCCATCCAACGGTGAATCTGAAGCAATTATCAGCCGTAACCCAGCGACTGGCGAAATCCTAGGCAACATTAGCGCGGCGGGAAAGGAGGACGTCGATCGCGCCGTATCGGCAGCAGCCAATGCATTCCCTGCATGGAGTAAAACCCCTGGCCATGAACGAGCAAAATACCTGTACGCACTAGCCAGATCGGTGCAGAAAAACAGTCGTTTTCTCGCCGTACTGGAAACCCTGGACAACGGAAAACCGATTCGTGAAACCCGCGACATCGATATTCCCCTCGTGGCGAGGCATTTCTATCATCACGCTGGCTGGGCCCAGTTAATGGAGAGTGAGTTTCCTGAACAACAGGCCCTAGGTGTTGTGGGTCAGATCATCCCCTGGAACTTTCCCTTGTTGATGATGGCCTGGAAGATCGCGCCTGCAATAGCAGCGGGAAACTGTGTGGTGATTAAACCCGCTGAATACACCAGCCTGAGCGCCCTGTACCTCGCCCACTTGTGCATGGAAATAAAACTACCTCCCGGTGTCATCAACATTATCACCGGCGCTGGCGAGACCGGCGAACATATTGTTCAACACCCCGACGTGAGTAAAATCGCATTCACCGGTTCAACAGACGTGGGCAAACGTATTCGCCAGATCACCGCAGGCTCGAGCAAAAAGCTGACCTTGGAACTGGGTGGAAAATCACCCTTTATCGTTTTTGAAGACGCAGACATAGACAGCGCCGTCGAAGGGCTAGTCGACGCTATCTGGTTTAACCAGGGCCAGGTGTGTTGTGCGGGATCGCGCCTTCTCGTTCAAGAAGGTGTTGCCGACAAACTCATCGCCAAGGTAAAAGCTCGGTTGGAAAATTTTAGAATTGGCAATCCCCTGGATAAAACAGTTGATATGGGAGCAATTGTTGATCCGATCCAACTTGAAAGAATCGAGGCTCTGGTGAGTGCCGGTGTCCAAGAAGGTGCTACCAAATGGCAGCCTACTACCGTGGCATGTCCAGAAGAAGGTTGTTTTTACCCGCCAACCCTACTCACCGATGTTGACTCCAGCAATACTGTGGCTCGGGAAGAGATTTTTGGCCCGGTTCTTACCGCTATGACCTTTCGCACCCTGAACGAAGCCGTCGCATTGGCCAATAATATTCGCTACGGTCTAGCCGCAAGTATTTGGTCTGAGAATATCAATCGCGCACTGGAAATTTCATCTCAGGTCAAAGCGGGAGTTGTCTGGGTAAACTGCACCAATCAATTTGACGCCGCCTGTGGTTTTGGAGGCTATCGGGAATCGGGGTTTGGTCGAGAAGGCGGCAAAGAAGGCATGTACGAATATCTGACAGAGATTCGACACCAGCCGAAAAATCCTGCTTGTATTATTGAGCCTCCTTTATCCGTCGAGGATGTCACTCAAAGCCATGCGAGTTCTGGCATAGATCAAACTGCGAAACACTATATAGGAGGTAAACAAGTTCGTGCAGACAATGGTTTATCCGATTTGCTGGTCGATTACAAGGCGCAGCCGGCAGGTCGCGTTGCCAGCGGCAGTCGCAAAGATATTCGCGATGCCGTAGAGGCCGCTGCTAAATCGAGTGCTTGGTCTAATGCCACCGCGCACACCCGAGCGCAGATACTATTTTTTATCGCAGAAAATCTAGAGCGGCGAGGAAAAGAATTTCAACAGACACTTGTTTCACTCACAGGCGCAAGCAAGCGTCAGGCAAAAACGGAGTTCAGCGCAACGCTCTCTCGCTTATTCTCCTACGCAGCTTGGGCTGACAAGTTTGACGGTGCCGTTCATACGCCACCGCAAAATAATGTCGCGCTGGCTGTAAACGAACCTATTGGTGTTGTCGGGATAGCCTGCCCTGATGTATTCCCTCTGCTGTCTTTTGTATCATTAGTAGCGCCTGCGATAGCAATGGGAAATAGGACTGTTGTCATCCCGTCTCAGCGATACCCTCTTGTCGCCACGGATTTTTACCAGGTTCTGGAGACATCAGACGTACCTGCTGGCGTGGTAAATATTGTCACTGGTCAACGAGACCCGCTGACGAAAACCATGGCCGAACATCATCGGGTAGACGCACTGTGGTACCACGGCAGCGCCCAAGGAAGTGAAATGCTTGAGCATGCATCTGCAAGCAATCTGAAACGAACCTGGGTCAATAATGGTAAGGCGGTTGACTGGTTATCCAAAGCCCATGGCGAGGGTCGTCATTTTCTGCGGCAGGCCTGTCAGGTTAAAAATATATGGCTACCCTATGGGGATGAAAGTTCGGGTCCAAAGGCGGGTTACTAGGCTTTTACGGTCACCCAGACGCCGACAAACACTAAAGAAAGGCCAAGGACGCGACTAAGTTCAATCGGTTTTGTGGTCAGGCCGAAAGCGCCGAGGTGATCCAGGACTGCCCCGGTAAACAGTTGACCTGCCACAACCAGGACCATGGCTTGCGCCGCTCCAATGATGGGTATGAGATAAGAAATAGCGCCGACAACGACCAAGCCAAGTAGGCCGCCGCACAGGATGTACCAAGGCAAACTGTGCCACTGGGCCAATTTGCCACCGCCCATAAAAACCAGGGGCACTAACGCGGAAATTGCTCCCCCTAAATGAATAATGAAGACCGCTTCCCATATTCCCAGACGCTGACCAATCAAACTGGAAAAAGGGCCCTGCAGTCCGATGGCTATACCGCCACAAAGGCCGATAAAAATGATGGGGATAATCGCGGTCATAACTTGATCTCACATTGCCGACTGTTTTTTAACAACGTACTGTAACAGCACCCACAAAAGGGTACGATACCTAAGAGGCAGTGGATAGCAGTACCCCGAAATTTTTGAAGGATTTATGCATGGCACAATTTAGCGGCTTGATAGGAATCGTATTGATATTCGCATTGGCGTTTACACTGTCCAATAATCCCCGAGCCGTCAATTGGAGACTGGTGATATGTGGACTTAGCCTTCAGTTACTACTGGCCATCTTTATTCTGCAAACACCTTGGGGGCAAGGCCTGTTCGAATTTCTAGGTAGAGCCGTAGAAAAAGTGCTCAGTTTTGCCAACGCGGGAGCCGTATTTGTTCTTGGCCCCCTGGCGGACAGTGAGACCATGGTGTCGACCTTTGGGCCAGCGGGGTCGTTTATCTTTGCCTTCAAGCTGGTTCCCACTCTGATATTCATCGCCTCTCTTGCAGCGCTCGCCTATCACTTGGGGTTGATGCAGCGAATCGTCAACGGTTTTTCCTGGGCCATTTATCGGATTATGGGCGCGAGCGGTTCCGAGGCGACCTCTAACGCTGCCAGCGTTTTAGTTGGGCAGGTCGAAGCGCAAATTCTGATTAAACCTTACATGCCGACCGTGACAAATTCAGAGCTGTTAGCGATTATGGCCGGTTCAATGGCCTGTATCTCGGGCGCTATCATGGCGGTTTATATACAAATGGGTGTCTCCGCATCCTATATGATGGCGGCCAGCGTTATGGCGATACCCGGCGCACTGGTGATTTCAAAAATTGTCTTTCCGGAAACCGAAGCTTCTCCAACCCGCGGTCAGATAGAACTGGAAGTTGAAAAGACTTCGGTGAACTCAATCGATGCCATGGCAAAAGGTGCGGCGGATGGGTTAAACATTGGCGTGATAGTTTGCGGCCTGCTTATTGCCGCGATGGCCGCGATCACACTCATCGATTACCTGCTGGGTAAAGTCGGCTTGCTACTGGTAACGACCTTCTTTGACTCCGCAAAGGATGTTGTGTTTTTACATATCGACTTGAACAATCTGAGTTTGGGCGGAATTCTCGGTGGTCTGTTCCGCTACGCCGCTCTGGCTATGGGTGTTCCATCGCAGGACGCTACTATCGTCGGAGGGCTTATGGGTACCAAAATGGTGATCAATGAGTTTGTAGCTTATAGCCAAATGACATCGCTGACCGGAGAGGAAGTGCTGAGTCCAAAAGCCAATATTATCGCAACCTTTGCTCTGTGTGGCTTTGCGAATTTTATGTCGGTGGCAATGCTAATTGGTGGACTGGGAGAACTTGCGCCCGAGCGCAAGCACGACTTGGCGAGATTGGGTGTAAAAGCAATGGTGGTCGGTACCATGGCATCCTATCTTTCCGCTTCAATCGCTGGGATGCTGTTTAGCGATCCCTCCGCTGCATCGGATACTTCACTGTTGTTACCGTTTTTTATTATGGGACTTTGCGTTGCGATTATTCTGACGTTTTTCTGGGCCACCAAGAACCCGGACAGCGCCCCTGAATTCCTAACCCGAATAACCCGTGCACACAGTTAACTCAATTCAAACCTACGAGATCCAGATATATGATAGGTAACAAGCTCTTCTTGTGCTTGAGCGCAGTCTCCAGTACAAAGACTCTTCTGCTCACCACTTTTCTTATTGCTGCATTACCGGCTCAGGCCAAACATGCAGACCTGATAGTTTACGGTGATTATGTTGTCACTATGACGCCCGACAAATCTGTTTTGGAAGATGCTGCAGTCGCCATCGTCGCAGATAAGATTGTCGCCATAGGCGCCAGAGAAAGCGTCAACCGCGACTATATAGCGACACGCGTTATCGAGGGTAGGGGCAAGGTGATCATGCCCGGTCTTATCAATGGGCATACCCATAGCGCAATGACGCTTTTCCGGGGAATGGTGGACGACCTCGATCTCATGACCTGGTTGAATGAATACGTTTTCCCGATGGAGGGTCAGTTCGTCAGTTCGGAATTTGTACAAACTGGTGCGCAGCTGGCGTGTTGGGAAATGATTAGAAGTGGCACAACGACTTTCGTCGACATGTATTTCTATCCCGACGAAATAGCGCGCGTCGTTGAAGACTGCGGTCTTCGCGCAGTGGTCGCGGCGCCGCACATCGACTTTCCAAGTCCAGGTTTTAAGGGCTGGGACGATTCTTTCGCCGCCGCGGCAGATTTCGTAAAACGATGGCAGGGTAAAAACCCGCGCATTACCCCCGCTTTCGCACCACATGCGCCTTACACGGTTTCACCAGAGCATCTTAAGGCGACGGTGGAAAAGGCACAGGCCTTAAATGCGCCGATATCGATGCATCTGGCTGAAGCTCCTGCTGAATCACACTATATTGAAGAAAATTTTCAGACAACCCCGGTCAAACACGTCTCTGGCCTGGGAATGTTTTCCGAAAAACTCATCGCAGCGCATATGGTTCAACTGGATGAGGAGGACATTACTCTTACCGCTAACGCGGGTGTGGGAGCAATACACAATCCTACTTCGAATATGAAGCTGGGGGCAGGCGTTTCTCCCGTGCCCGCAATGCTAGCGGCGGGTGTGAGCGTAGGGCTGGGTACCGACGGAGCAGCCTCAAACAATGATCTGGATCTTTGGGAAGAGATTCGGATGGCCGCACTGTTGCACAAGGTGAACAGCGGAGATCCAACCGCCCTGCCCGCTCTGCAAGCCTTGAATATGGCGACGAGTATTGGAGCGAAAGCCATTCATATGGAAACGGACATAGGCCAACTTACGGTTGGCCGTCAGGCAGACTTGATACAGCTTGATGTTGAGCAAACGCGACATTTACCACTGTACGATATCGTTTCGCACTTGGTGTATGTGCTAGATAGCGGTGATGTTACCACCACAGTGGTGGCTGGAAAGATTTTGATGGCGGATCGTAAAGTGCTCACGATTGACGAGGTTCAGCTGCGCCGAGAAGTTCGTAAAAAAAGTGCGGAGATCAGGGCCGCTCTTAAGCAGCCCAAGAAAACACCATAGTGAATTAATCCACTCGAGGATGCAAAACAACCGGCAAGTTGGTGTAGCCCATGACAAAGTTGGAGCACACACGCTCTGGTTCTCGCTTCACTTCAATGCGATCAAAACGCTTGAGTAATTCTTCCCACAAGATCTTTAGCTGCATTTCTCCCAAGCGATTTCCCATGCAGCGATGTATGCCAAATCCAAAGGAGACATGATGACGCGCTTTTGGTCGATCGACCATAAAGGCATCGGCATTCGGTATTACCTCTTCATCGCGATTTCCAGAGATGTACCACATCACCACCTTGTCGCCTTTCTTGATGGTCTTGCCACCGAGCTCTACATCTTCAGTGGCGATACGGCGCATGTGTCCCAGGGGTGTTTGCCAGCGAATGATTTCTGAGACCATATTGGGAATGAGCCCATGATCAGCTTTGAGCTTGGCAAACTCTTCAGGATTGTTGTGCAGCGCCCATATACCGGCTGTCATAGAATTGCGCGTCGTGTCGTTGCCACCGACGATCAGCAGCATCAGATTGCCGAGGTATTCAAGTGGTTCCATGTCCTTTGTATCGGGACTATGTGCTAGCAATGAAATAAAATCATTCTTAACCGGAGCCTCAGCTCTTTCTTTCCAAAGGCCGGCAAAGCACTCCAAACATTCGAGCAGGATATCCCTTCGCTCTTCCTCTGTCATGCCACCTTCTTCGCCACTGACAGTTGGCGCTGTGGTTGTTACATCAGACCAATAGGTGAGCTTGTGCCGATCTTCGAAGGGAAAATCAAACAGGGTCGCAAGCATCTGGGTGGTCAGCTCAATAGAGACCTTTTCTACCCAATTGAACTCCTCACCCACAGGTAGAGAATCCAGCAAATTGCAGACTCGCTCTCGTATCAGATCGGACATCTCCGCCAGACGCTGGGGTGTGACAGCTGGAGTCACTGCTTTGCGCTGTACATCATGTTTCGGTGAATCCATGGCGATAAACATGGGAGGCTCAAAATCAATCTCTGATTCGCCTAAAACGATCGAGGGCTCTGAGGAGAACAACTCGTGATGGCTGTCGACGAACACAATGTCGTTGAACTTGGTGATAGACCAGTAGGGACCAAACTCTTCGCTGTCGACAAAGTGCACGGGGTCTTCCTCGCGCAATCGCCTAAAATACTCCCAATGTGCCTGGGTCTGAAACAGCACGCCATCAGAGGGGTCCAGATCTTTTAGATCTAGGCTGTAGGGGTCAGGTATACCGGTAGCTGGAACATTCATAGTGAGCCTCGCTGTGGAGTAAGTCGTTGTACAACTAGTGTTGCGATTCTGGCATGTGAACAACCAGCCCATTCAAATCGCTGGTGACGTCTATCTGACAGGACAATCGGCTATTTTCCATGACGCCCTCAGCCAGCTGAAGCATGGATTCCTCCATGGCGTTCCGCTCCCCGGTCTTTTCCTGCCACTCGGGGGGCACAAAAATGTGGCAAGTCGCGCAGGCGCAGGCGCCACCACAATCGGCGTCAATCCCGGGAACGGAGTTGTCCACCGCAATCATCATGACAGACTTACCTTCTTCTGCCTCGATGGTGTGCTCTGCGCCGTTGTGCTCTATATAGGTAATACTTACCACACTCACTCTCCTTTCATTGTTATCTGACAATACTAGTTCATACTCAGGTGCCGACAAAAGCATTCATTGACAATTATTTTGTCATTAAATGACGCCATCGGTGGTTTTCTCAAGTTGTTCGCGGGACTGTTCGATGGCTGATTTCGGCAACAACGCTATGAGAGTGGTTCCCGCAGGAATCTCTGGCTGATGCTGATCAGTGAACGCCCGCAGCGATTGCTGGTCGTTGATGGTAAACAGTGGAATAGCGTCTTTACCATACTCTTGAATGTACTCTTCCCAACCGAAGGAGTCGGTGAAGCGAGTGCTCTTAATTTCGGCTCCCTGAGCTACCAAACTGGATAGCTTTTGTAAGGTTAGTGACTCGTCAAACAGACGTGGGACCCGATAGCGATCGTTCACTCGATTTTTTTCAGATGTGTCTTTCTCTTCGCTGGTGCGCAGGGAAAAGATTCGATTCACGCCGAACTCATTGCGATACTTCAGACACGACAAGGTATTCAATGCAGGCCTCCGTGACATGGCTAACAGCCGACCAATGCCAACAAGATCGAGATGTTGATCGGCATGGGCCGAAACGGGATTTCCGTAGTAAGTATCCAGACCCAGCATCCTCGCGGATTGGGTTTCACTCCAGCTGGTGCCGGTGATTTTTACACGATAACCCTTCTCCTGTAGCGCAATGCCAATTGCCCTTGCGACCGCATTTGCCCCGACAATCAAAATCCCTTTCGGCTCCTCTTCCATAACACCCAAAAAACTGGCGAGAGGTTTAGCCGTAAAACTAT
Source organism: Halioglobus sp. (assembly GCA_045110675.1). Lineage (GTDB taxonomy): Bacteria > Pseudomonadota > Gammaproteobacteria > Pseudomonadales > Halieaceae > JBALVT01. Next base: position 70,772 of record JBGCGJ010000011.1, read on the forward strand.
GTAAAAGCACAGTCACAATAATGACCAAGAATGTCATCGCGGAGAGTATCTGCCCTTCGACGTAGCCGAAGGCTTCCAGTTTGATCGCAAACAACGAAGCAATGGCAGCGGCAACAATACCTCGGGGTGCAATCCACCCAATTAACGCCTTTTCTTGCCAACGCAGTTCCGAGCCAATAGTGGCCAACCACACCACGATTTGACGAGCCAACAGAATCACCAGGATAATACCTACAGAGGCCCATCCTGTTGCAAACAAGGTGCCCAGATCAACTCGCGCAGCCAGAGTGATAAACATTACGGAGATGATGAGGGTCGACAAACTCTCCTTGAAAGTCAGGATATCTTCCATATCGAGACCTTTGGTATTGGCCAGCCACACTCCCATAACCGTGACCGCTAGCAAGCCAGATTCGGCGGCGAAATGATTGGCAATGCTGAACACCGCCAGAACAAACGCCAAGGTGACAACATTGTGTAAGTATTCGGGAATCAGGTACCGACGCAGTAAGAAACCCACTGCGAGTGCTGCGATGGCCCCGCTGACCGCCCCCACTGCCAGTTCCTCCAGCAATATCCACCAGGAGATATCCTGGACTTCTGCGGAAATAAACTTAAAGACCAAAACAGCGAGCACAGCGCCAATCGGGTCGATAAGAATGCCTTCCCAGCGCAGGATATTGCTCACGATCGGGGTGGGCCTCACCGTGCGAAGTAACGGAATGATGACCGTGGGACCAGTGACAACCACCAGGGCCCCAAACAGCAAGCTCAGCATCCAGGGCAGATCTGTAAACGCCCAGGTACCGCCTGCAATCAACAACCAGTTCAGAACCGCTCCCCAGCTGATGAGGTGGCTCACCACTGCTCCATGGCCGCGAATATCTTTGAATCGAAGCGTCAGCGCACCTTCGAACAAAACTACAGCGACGCCAAGAGATATCATGGGGAACAGCAACTCGCCGAAGGCTTCATCCGGGTTCAAGACGCCGGTCACTGGCCCGGCAACAATTCCAATTAGCAGAAGTAAGAGTATTGATGGAAGCTTGAGCCACCAGGAAATCCACTGGGCTAAAATGCCCAGGACCAGCACCAGGGTAATGAGTGCAATCAGTTCTTCGTGCATATTATTATTTACCCGGTGGGGTGATCAGAGCGTAATCCGCTGTACCTGCTCTGCAAAGTGCCAGGGTACCAACAGTCGTTTCAGTTCCTCAGCGGGTACCGGCTTGCTGAACATATAGCCTTGCATAACCCGGGCGCCACTTTTCTTGAGAAATTGATACTGGCTTTCACTCTCAACGCCTTCGGCCACCATATTCATGTTCATGCTCTCGGCCATGGCGATAATGCCGGTGACCAATTTGGCACTCTCTTCACGTGTGTCGCAGTCCATGACAAAGCTGCGATCAATTTTCAGTTCATCCAGTGGGAAGTGGCTGAGATAACTCAGGGGGGCGTAGCTGGTACCGAAGTCATCCACGGACAGATACACATCCAGAGCTTTAAGATCTTCAAGCGCTTCAAGCGTCCCCGCATCATTATCCATTAGGATGCCTTCTGTAAGGCCCAGCTCCAGCATAGAGCCAGGTAACTCGGTTTCCTCCAGGACATCCTTCACGCGATTAATGAATTCGGTATTAAACTGGAAGGTCGACACATTGATTGCGATTCTGGGCAGTTTCAGGCCAGCCTGATGAAAGCGTTTCATCTGCTTGCAGGCGGCAACCAGAACCCAATCGCCTAATTCTCCAATGAGACCGATTTTTTCAGCCAGATGAACGAACTGAAACGGCGGTACCGGCCCGATTTCGGAGTGTTCCCAGCGCAGCAGTGCCTCGGCGCCAACCACTGAGCCGCTGACGGTATCGACCTGGGGTTGATAGTGCAGAAGCAGTTCATTTCTCTCTATCGCTTTGCGCAGGTCTGTTTCAAGCTTTAGATGATCAATACCGGCAGAAACCATGTCCTTATTGAAGAACATAAAATCTTCGCTGGCTGAGGCTTTCGCGTGGTGCATCGCCGTGCCGGCGGCATTCAATAAGTTCTCCACCGTATCGGCATCACCAGGGGATAAGGCAATTCCGATACTTGGCCTAACGACCAGTTCGTGACCATCGATGATAATAGGCTCAGCCAGTTTATCGATAACGCGCTGCGCTACTGTGCCAGCGGAAACAACACTATCGAGTTGGTTTAAGACAAGCGTGAACTCATCGCCACCTAATCGAGAGACATCAATATTGGATTCAGATTCTGCGTAATGCGCCACCATGTCACTCTCACGTAAACAATCCACAAGTCGTAAACCCACTTCGCGCAGCAATGCATCTCCAGCACTGTGGCCCAGTGAATCATTCACTCGCTTAAAGTTATCCAGATCGAGAAACAACAGCGCCAGCCGGCTGTCATTACGTTGATTCAGCCGCAGTAAAAGGCTGAGCTGCTCTGTAAACAATCGTCGATTTGGCAGTGAGGTCAAACCATCGTAGTAAGCCATTTGTCGCAACTGGCTTTTGGTCTCAGTGATTTCTTCGGTGGCTTTATCCAGTTCCTCGTTGCGTCGGGATAACTGTGATTCACGCTCATCTACGCGCAAGGCCAGGGCTTCAGGGTCTTGGTTTTCATCACGATTATGTAATCCCGCCCTGACGATTACGTCGTTCAGCGCTGACGCAATCGCCTGTACCTCTTCGCCGCCGGAAATTTTCATCGGAGACTTGAGTTCACCCGATACAACACCCCTAGCCAGTTCGGCCATTTGGGTCACCGGCGATCCTATGCGTCGACCGAGCAGCACTACCGTGCCGAGCCCTAGCAAAGATAAAACTCCACTGGCGAGCGAGATAGAGCTAACCGCTGGCCGAACGCCATCGACTAGCTCATTGCGATCCATATCCAACTGCACATAGCCAATCACAACCTGGTTGATCCTCCTGCCCGGTTTCGTTAGTGCAGTGACGAAATCCGAAGCTTCAAGACCCTCCTGGGTCGGGTCAAGTGAGGAGAATATAGGCAGCGTCAAGTAGAGCTGTGCTTCCTGGTTTCGAAGCAAAGACCACAAGACTGAACTGAGCTCTCGCCCCGATTGATCCAAAGTGACTATGCCGGTCTCTGCAGGGGAAAAATCTGACCTCAGAGACGCAAATACTGGCAGTTTCTGGGTTCGGGTATTGGTGAGATCTCGACGCGCCAGTTCCTCCCCTTTATTGTCCAGCGCGACCGCGAGAGACACAGCACGAGACTCCAAAAACACGCCCAGAGCTTGTTTAAGAGCAACCTCGTCGCGCGTATAGGTATTGATAGGAAGGTCAGGACGGCTGGCCACTTTAGCTTCAAAGTGGGCAACGCTCTGGTTCAGATGGATCTGGTATTCACGATGCGCGGTAAACCCTGTTGCGAGCGCGCTTAGAACAACGGCAACGCATACAAACAGAATATTGATTTTGCCCGCAATCGTCATATTGCCGACCTCCCCTTATTGAGTGTTAGCCGGATTATAGGAGGTTGGACCTGCTTAGTCATCGGCTGAGTTATCGCAATACTATACGGTATCTGGGAGCTAAATTATAACTTTTGTCCTGGATTCAAGTTAGGAATTGTGACGTGGGTAACCCTAAGTCGTCGCAAGGCCCGTAGCCATCATGAGCCTGTGTAAACTGGCTGGGAATGATGTGTTTACCCGTCAGACAGGTGCACCCAATCTGATTGGCCTCACGCGGCCCAAGCCCCCGCTTGCCACCGCGGGAAAATAGAGTATTTTAGTATTATGTTAAATAGAGTGGGCTTGCACTATCCAATATCAAAAGAACGATTCGCTTGCCCCTGGTCCCACCGCCCAATTTCCTGGAGATAGATACCTAGCTGAGCCGAACAGATTCATGACAACCTCTCAGTACATCGTGAAAATTACCCTCCAGGGGACAGTGCAGGATGCTCTTGATAGCTCCAAGCCGGATGCATGCAACCCGCCTCACTCCTTCTCAGAACTCAGGCAAATTGAGTTTGCACCCGGAGATGATAATGTCAGGCTGCTTCTGGAGTGTCTGTTGAAGGAGCATTTTTGGCCCTGACAGCGGCAAGCTTGCGCTGATACCCGGACTGAATCACATCTACTAACACCAGAACGGCGATAGAAAAATAGAAGGTAGACTTGGCCATCGGCTCAACCTGGTACCCAAATAGTTTCAAATGCGCGACGTGACCGCCCTCACCCAGCAACACGATGCCAACAATGAGCAAAATAAACAGCCCCAAAACTTCGTATTTTCTGTTTTTATGAATAAATTCTGAAACCGTGTCAGCCAACAGTAGCATGGCGAGGCCGGATGCGATAATGGCCACCGCTAACACCGGAAATACATCTGTGATCGCCAGCGCCGATAAAATTGAATCGAAGCTAAAGATCAAATTCATAAAAACGATAAGACAGATTACCGAGATTGCAGATTTATCCTTGCGACTGCTGACGTCGTTATTAAGATCTTCAATCGACAACATGTGCGAAATTTCTTTCACTGCTGTGTACATGATGAATACGCCGCCGAATATAAACACCAATGCCGAGAAGTTAAAGGAACCCTCAACCACATTTTCCCAGGCAATATCGAAAAAGGGCTCGGTCAGCGAGGAAATCAGTTTTATCATTACGAACAGTAAAACGACCCGCAATGCCACCGCGATCAAAATACCGGCGCGCCGGACCGACGCGCGTTGGGCCTCAGGTGCCCTTTGGGATTCGATAGAAATGTACAGTAAATTGTCAAAGCCCAAAACGGCCTGAAGGAAAATCAAAACCCCCAGATTGGCGATATTCTCAGCAGTAAATAATTCCAGCATTGTTTTATTCCAAGGTTTGCAGTATTAAGAAGCGAGTTAATATTATGCGCGAGGATAATTCATTGTTGAACCGCTAGCGTTGCCTGTTACTCCTTGTAGAGTGATCGGATAACTTTGGGACTGAACGAACCACCGGGTTATCTGGCTTTTGTCTCGACAACAATCTTATTTTCCAAGGTCCTGTGAACTGGGCACCTGTCAGCGATCTCCATCAAACGCTGTCGCTTATCGTCATCGAGATCACCGAGCAAAGTCACCGTGCGTTTAATGACGTCAACTTGTTTATAATCTTCGTCACAATGCTCGCAATCCTCCCCGTGACTGCGGCCGTGTTGCAAATCAACCGACACATGTTCCAGCGGCCATTTTTTCCGAGCTGCATACATGCGCAATGTCATTGCGGTGCAAGCACCCAGCCCGGCCAGCAAATGTTCATAGGGATCTGGCCCACTATTACTGCCACCGAGTGCGGTTGGCTCGTCGGCCAGCCAGGTATGGGAATCACTATACACATTCTGAGCGAAGACATGGTTGCGCTCTTCTACTCGCACAGCACCTTTGGCGACTGACACAGTTATGTCATTTGCAGCGTCGGATGCGGTAATATACCTTGCCGCCCAGGTGGCAATCATGGCTGCGACATAATTCGCATCAGTTTGTTTGCTCAGTAGGTGATCCGCAGTATCTAAACTGATAAAGCTCTTCGGATGCTTTGCTGCGCGATAGATCTTTTCCGCTTCATTGATAGAGACCACCGTATCCACAGGTGAGTGAAAAACCAGTAGCGCTTTTCGAAGCTTGCGCACATGATCGATAGACTGGTCGCCAATGTCGTCAATAAACTGCTTCTTGATAATGAATTTTCGGCCTGCCAGATCAACCTCTGCCTCGCCTTTCTCGCGAATGACCTCCAGGTCACAGCCAAACTGTTTGGCAACGTGTGTGGCATCCGCCGGCGCCCCCACCGTAACCACGGCCTTCAATTCCGGGATCGAGTCCGCGGCTTTTAACACCGCCGTACCGCCCAGACTGTGACCGATTATAATGTCCGGCGCAGCCAAATTTTCTCGCAGGTAGTCGGCCGCCGCTACAAGATCCTGGACATTGGAGGAAAAGTTGGTGTTGGCAAAATCACCTTCGCTACTACCCAAACCGGTGAAATCGAATCGCAAAACGGCTATCCCAGCGGCAGCCAGTGCTCTGGAAATACGCGATGCCGCGACAATGTCTTTGCCGCAGGTAAAGCAGTGGGCAAACAGCGCATGCCCGCTTACCTCTCCCTCTGGCAATTCGATAAGACCCGCGAGGGAGGAACCATCATGGCCGATAAAGCTAACCTTTTCTCGTCGTGTTTTCATTGCGAAACCTGCTACTCGATGACAATAGTTGAGCCTTATTGCCGCTACGAGATGTCCATCACCTTGTTCAACGGTAAATCTCTGTAGCGCTGCCCACTTGCGTGGAATACGGCATTGACAATACTGGGTGCGATCGCCGGGAAGCCGGGTTCACCAACGCCGCCTGGCGGTTGCGCAGATTCGACAAGATGGACGTGCAGCGGCGGCACCTGATTCATACGAGCGACGGGGTAGGAGTCGAAGTTACCTTGCTCTACTGCGCCATCCTTCACGGTAATCTCGCTGTAGAGCGCAATCGCAAGTCCCATAATCATAGCGCCCTCCATCTGTGATCGTACACGATCCGGGGTAATAACCTTGCCGCAATCAATTACCGTATGCATTTCCAGAACTTCCAGTTTGCTATCAGTGACTCGAACTTTAGTGGCCGCAGCCGAGTAAGAAGCGAAGCTCGAACAATAGCCGATTCCCCACCCCTCACCCTCGGGTAAGGTGTCAGCAATGGGTGCTTTCTTATGCAGGGTATTAATCACCGCCTTCATCCTGGCGGTATCAGGCGTATGCTCACCGGGTTTATGACCGTAATTTTTCCACTCTTCAAAGCCGAGGGCCTTGGGGTCAACTGCCCGGTCCGAACCGATAAGATTCAACCACATCTGCTGTGTACTGACCTTTGCTTTGTCCGCCAACTCATCCACGAAACAGCTCATTGCAAAGGCATTGTGGATATTTTGCACGGCTCGAAACCAGCCTATGCGCAGGTGTGTCGGCACCTCGGTCTTTTCAACGCTCAGGTTGCTAACATCAAAGGGCAAATCGCCAAAACTTTGCGAGTGCGCCAGTGGTGCTGGTGTTTTGGTAGTGTGATCAAACAAGGCAGATATGGCGGGATGAGCCACACGTGAAATAAAATTGTCGGCGCTCTGGCCGTCTTCGCTCAACTCTGCTTTGTAGTAGTTAGCCGACATAGAATGATAGAAGCCGTGTTTGGTATCGTCTTCCCGACTCCATATGACTTTCACGGGTTTGCCGCTTGCCTTGGCGAGCTCCACCGCCTCCAAGGTATAATCGTTCTTGCTCTTACGACCAAATGCACCACCCATGAAGGTATTGTGAAGCACAACTTTGTTCGCATCTTTTTTTGGATCATAGCCCAGCTCCGTTAATGCCAGACTCTTGCCCCACTGTGGTGATTGAGTGCCGGTCCAAATGGTACAGATACCTTCCTCAATAAACGCAGTCGCTGCTGGAGTCTCCATAGGCGAATGGTTGTGATAGGGAATAGAGTAAGTGGCCTCCAGTGTGCGTGCAGTATCATATTGGTGCGCGTAAACATTACCTTGAGAGCGGATAGGCTCGCCCTTTGCCTTTGCCTTATCAATTAGAAATTGTTTATAGCTATCTGTGTTATGAATAGCATTGGGGCCTAACTCCCATTCAATCTCAAGTTTTTTACGACCCTCGATAGCGGCCCAGGTATTGGTTGCCAGTACTGCCACACCTGACAGCGGATTGACCGAAACCGGGAAATCACGATCTTTCAGTTTAATGACATCGACCACGCCAGCCACTTTTTTAGCCGCAGCACCGTCGAAGGATTTGACTCGACCACCGACTGTCGGCGGTCGCTGAATAGTTGCGATAAGCATGCCGGGGATTTGCACATCCTGTGCGTATTGTAGGTCTCCCCTCACCAATTGCTCATGACTTTGCAGTTTGACATCCGTGCCGGTTAGCGTCAGCTCGTCATCGCCGCGTAGAGTTAGCGTATCGGGATCGGGCATTTCCAAGCGCGCGGCCTCGCTTGCGAGTTCGGCAAAGCTTAGCTTTTTACCAGACGACAAATGCACAACCGCATGGTCCTGAGCGCGTACCTCCGTCTTGTCTACCTGCCACTGCCTGGACGCTGCCTGCTCCAACAGGTCGCGCGCAACAGCACCCATTTTGCGGATAAAATCGTAGTGGATTCGGATAGAGGCCGAACCACCGGTGCTTTGATTGCCATATTTAGGATCGGCGCCGCCCAAAACTGCCGAGACACGATCCCAACTGGCGCCCATTTCATCTGCGATAATTTGTGGCACACTGGTGACAATGCCCTGGCCCATTTCACCGCGCTGGCAAACAATCGTTGTCGCCCCATCATTCGCAATACTGACAAAATGGCCGAGCTCATCCGAGCCCGATTGCACGTCGGTCCCGGCATCAGCGAGAACCGCAGCGGACAAACCACCGCCTAACACAAAACTGCCACCGGCGAGACCAGTCAGCTTTATGAACTCACGTCGATCAAGTATTTGAATACTCACGATTAAGATTCCTCGCGGATAGAGTGAGCAGCCTGCTTAATGGCCGCTTTGATACGTGGATAGGTTCCGCAACGGCAAATATTGCCTTGCATACTTTGCTCAATTTCTTCGTCGCTTGGATCGGTGTTGTTTTCGAGTAACGCCACCGCGCTCATCATCTGGCCGCCTTGGCAATATCCGCACTGCGCAACCTTATGATCAATCCATGCCTGCTGTATAGGATGCAGTTCATTTTGGTCAACTGCCAGACCTTCGAGAGTAGTCAACTGTTTATTTTCCGCCACCGATATGGGAATGATGCATGAGCGTATCGGCGTGCCATCCATATGCATCGTGCACGCCCCACATTGGCCAGCACCACAACCAAATTTGGTGGCGGTGAGGCCCATCAGGTCACGAAGCACATACAGAATCGGCATATTAGGATCAACATCAAGATCGTGTTGTTCATTGTTGATTGTCAGTTTCATCGGGAATGGTCCTTCGCTGTTGTACTGATGACTTTTTGCAGATGCACTCTACTGGCTTGTTGAATGACTAGACTGAAATTTCGGGAGCTACCGCGTTGATCCAACTAGACTACAGTAATCCTCCCCTCAAGCTCAAGTAAACGCCCTGGCCTGATCAAAAATCACGCTCTAACAGTGCCCCATCGGCCTGGCGGCATGATCCGATATTGTGAAATCTGTATTTCCGTACCGTAGTCTGCGTAGTCTCCTTCGGACCTTTTGCCACGGTACTGCGCCCAGTGAATTTCACTGTATCGTTTGGGTCTCTCAGGTGTAACGACACTCGGCAATGGACTCACCAAGGCTTTGGCTGCAGGGTTGAGGAAAAATGGAATACTGTAACGTTTGGAAGTGGTCATGGCTCGCACCCGGTGTACCGCCGCAGTATAGGTATCATTGGACCAGACTTGCATCATATCTGCGATATTAACCACGAAGGATCCTTCAATGGGTTGAACATCATACCAATAGCCATCTTTGTGAACTTGTAACCCGCCTATGCTGTCTTGTAGCAAAATAGTCAGCGCTCCAGCATCGCTATGGTGATGTATGCCATAGCCGGCTTCGATTTCTGATAGACGAGTCGACCCCAACATCGGGTCATCGATTGGGTAGTAGTTAAGGCGAATAAAGCCCGTATGATTATCTTCGAAGTCGCTATGCATAAAATTGGGGGCCAAGTTCAATCCTCGGCAAACAACTTGCAGAAGCTGCATTGAAAGGGACGAGCAGGTTCTGTAGTACTCTTCCATGACTGCTCTAAACTCTTGCTGTTCAGGTAGCCATCGATTCTCAGCGCCATAGATGTCATCGACGCCAGGCTTAGTGAAGTCAAATACTTCTTTCTTGTCTCGCTGATTTTTTGTGAGCTCGTTATTGTAGTAGCCCCACGGGTTTTCCTTGCTGCGCAAGATCGATTCCTTGAGCGCAACTGGCAAGTCAAAGAAATGCCGGGTGTTCTTCAGCACGTTTTGAATAAGATCATCTGGAACGCCGTGGTTCACAATCTGAAAAAAGCCCCATTCCCTGCAGGCCTCGGCAATCTCTCGTACAACCTGATCGGTCGCTATTCCCCCGTCCAGCATTTGGAAATCGACGATGGGAACAGAATCGGCTACGGCCACGTTTTGCGCGACGGGGTGCTTGTCTAGGTCTTCTGAAACGCTATCGGACATATCTCTCTATCGTCAATCGGCAAATAATCGATTATGGTAAAGTGTTAGTAATTAATTGAAGGATTGTCGCCGGGATAAATCACTCCCGCCAACACCAGTCCATTGTCGTCGCAGCTTTCAAGTGAGTGGCTCTTTTTCCTTGGAAGAAAAATCACGCTTCCTTGAGTGACTTTTGTTTTAGCATTCTCCGTCCACATATATCCTTCGCCGGAAATGACCACAATAGACTCCTCATAGAGGTGACGATGCATGGCGGCCTTTGAACGAGGAACCTCCCCGATGAACTGTGTGACCACATTCGAACCAATCTTCTTGTCAACAAGCATCTGAAAAAAGCGATCGGCCATGGATTGCCGGTTATCAGGATCAATTTCGACTAAGCGATCGGGACATTCCCCATTGAAATTGCCGGGCATTTCGTCCGGATATACAGGCCTGGAATCCAGTGGACAGACAGAAATGTAAATGGTCATTACGTCAGTTGAAGTATTGGTCAGCGCAAATGCCTCTCCACCCTGGATGTAAATACCAACCTCCCTGGGGGGCACTTCAAAATCCCTGCCACTGATCGAGATAGTCCCTGCACCGCTTGCCACCAGCAACACAACCTCCGAATCGCCAAAGGCCATGATTGGCGCACTGCCAGGCTGTATCTCAGCATAGAACTGAGATTGATAACTGGCACCGGTGCGACGACCTATCAGCTCTCCAAGTTTTAAAACACCGTGACTTTCCATCGTAACTTTGTTGGCTTGAACTACAAAACAACCACCATCAAGTGCGGCCAAACCATTGCCGTCTGGCTCTACTATTGGAACGCGCCTATTCTCTTCGCTATTGGGGTCGTCCTCATCGTATTCACTGGTCAGATTATTGTGTGCACCATCACAAAGCGGTTGCGTTAGGCTGTGCTTACACCCGCAGAATAATACCTCTTCATTTTCGATTTGGGTCTTATATTCAATGGGCAGGAATTCAGTGCCCTTATGAGAGCCGTCACAGAAAGGTTGCTGCGCGCTTAGACCGCAGCTACACCATAGGTAGCGCTTACCCTTTTCGGGTTCAAAATAATAGGGTTTTTGCCGCGCGATGCGGGGTAAATCTTCCAATCGTGCACTCCGAAATATCGACCGGCGAAAGGTTATCATAGACATTCTAGCGACTAGCTATCTATAATTCTTTATAAATATTAGGACCATTGGCCCCATAAACGCGAAAAGCGTTTCTCGACACATCCGTCACAGAGTTTTCCAAACCACGCTTGGTAATAGCACCATAACGGCCTCGCCCACCAACGAGTATCACTAATAATATGCCGCAAGCACCTAGCCACGAACTTTGGTCCTCCCGTATTGCCTTTTTGCTAGGCACAGCGGGTGCAGCAGTCGGGCTGGGCAACTTGTGGCGGTTCCCCTTCATTGCTGGTGAAAACGGGGGCGGTGCGTTTATTTTTGTCTATCTGCTTTTCGTGCTGCTGCTAGGCGTGCCAATTATGATAGCAGAGATGATGATTGGTCGGCACGGAGGAGCGAGTCCAGTCAAAACGATGGGGAAGATTGTCGCGGAATATTCATTGAACAGAGCGTGGATAGGCATTGGTTGGTTGAGCATATTAATCCCTTTAGTCGGCTTAAGTTTTTATAGCGTTGTGGGCGGATGGTCGATCAGTTACCTGACAAAAGCGCTAACAGCCACCTTTGCCGGTTTCGATGCCGCGCAATCCGAAGCTACTTTTGCAGCTCTACAAGCTTCCCCGGTTCAACTGTTGTTCTTTCACTCTGTGTTTTTAATCGCAACGGGATTCATCGTCGCAAGAGGCTTGGGTAAAGGCATTGAGTTAGTCTCTAAATACATGATGCCTATATTGTTTATCCTTCTACTAGTCATGGTGGCGAATGCAATCTTTTTTGCCGATATCGAGGCTGGTTTGCGATTTCTATTTGCCGCTGATTTCAGCAAACTCACAACGCAATCGGTGTTTATGGCGCTAGGACAGGCATTTTTCTCGGTGGCGATCGGTGTGGGTGTGCTGATGACCTATAGCGCCTACCTACCCAAAAGCATTTCCATACCCCGCTCTGCATTCATTATCGCTGCGATTGACACCACTGTCGCCTTACTGGCCGGCATAGCGATATTTCCGCTGGTCTTTTCCCATGGTTTAAATCCTGGCGGCGGACCAGGGCTGATCTTTGTCACACTACCCATTGCCTTCGGACAAATGCCAGGAGGGTTCTTGCTGGGTATCTTCTTTTTCCTCTTGTTATTCTTCGCGGCATTTTCAACGGCTATTGGCATGCTGGAGCCAGTTGTTTCCTGGCTCACTGAGAGAAAGGGATCAAATAGAGTGACGATGACGTTAATGGCCGGTTTCGCAGCTTGGCTGATGGGAATTTGTGCAGCCTTATCCTTCGGCGTTTGGGAAGAGTTTAGACCGCTAGGATTCTTTTCTATCGCTCAGGACAAAAACATATTTGCCTCTCTGGATTTTTTGGTATCGAATATCTTTCTTCCGCTTAACGCGCTATTGATTGCTGTATTTGCAGGTTGGATTTTATCACGCCGAATAGCGCATGAAGAATTGGGTTTATCGGAAACACTGCTTGGGTATTGGGCGGCTTTCGTGAAGTACGCGGCGCCAGTTGCTATTGGATTAATCTTTTATACGAGTCTTTGAGGACGGTCGTTTCGATGGGTTTGTTTTAGTTGCGGCCCTGCGGGCTGCGGCGCCGGGGCCCTTTTTTGTATGTGGCGGTGAGGGAGAGATTCGAACTCTCGAACGGTTGCCCGTTACACACTTTCCAGGCGTGCGCCTTCGACCACTCGGCCACCTCACCGTAAGGGGCGGCATCATACCATAAGAAACATAAGTTACCAGTACAGTGTGTCGCTACTGACGATTGAGTCGCGGTAAAGGCATTGCTGAGGGGCTGGTCGTTCGGAACGGGTTTATATCCAAGCCGCCACGACGGGTATAGAAAGCCTGGATATGCAAAAATTGGGGTTGTACTCTCGCGTGGATATCGAGGAATATTCGCTCGACACACTGTTCGTGGAACTCCTGGTGTTCCCGGTAAGAAATGATGTAACCGAGCAACGCTTGATGATCCAGCGCCGCGCCCTTGTAGTGAATCCAAAGTGTCGCCCAGTCCGGCTGGCCCGTTACCGGACACAGAGAACGCAGTAAATGGCTATACAGCTGTTCCTCCCTAATTACATCTTGCTCGACAACCAATTGAGCGGCGTCGGGTTTGCCCTGGCCTTGCAGGATACACAAATTATCTATTAGCAGCCCTTCGACGCCAAGTCCCGCCAGCGCCGGGTCATCCAGGAGAAATAACTCCAGGGTCACTTCATCACCTGCCGCCTCACTGATATCGCTCTCCATGGCGCGCTTTGCTGCCTCGACCGATTCAAAGCGAGTGCTATTGAGGGAGTTCAAGTACAATTTGAAAGACTTAGATTCAACAATATTCGGGGTCATTGCGGGCACCGTGAATCGCCCTACCCTGACAACCGGCTTACCGCTGCTGTCTAACCAGGACAGTTCGTAGGCATGCCAGAGATCGACTCCGAAAAAAGGCAGTGTTTCGTTTATTCCCAATGTGGCACGGGCATTTAAACGTGGTATGGGATATAGCAGCTCAGGAGAATAGGCCTCAACCACCGGAGTATGTTTGCCAAGAAGTAAGCCTGTTGAATCATCCATTCCCTAACTACTGCCTCAATCTCTTACCGCTGTTGAGCAGATGCATGCTGAAGCAAAAGGCGATCGCAGTGAATAGAGTAATCATGCCGAAAGCGAAGGGTAAACTGACGTCAGATACCCCTAAAACTCCATATCTGAAAGCGTTTACCACGTACACCAATGGATTCAACTTCGATACACCCGCCCAAAAATCAGGTAGTAAATCCATAGAATAGAACACGCCACCTAAGTAAATGAGAGGGGTAAGCACAAAAGTGGGCACGATGGAGATATCGTCAAAACTGTTGGCATAAACGGCGTTAATGAAGCCCGCCAGGGCAAACAGTGTAGATGTCATCAGAACAATGACGATAACAACGAAATAATTGTGTATATGGAAGGTGGTAAAAAAACCGGAAACGATCGTCACTATAATAGCCACCAGCACCCCTCTGCTTACTCCCCCAAGCACATAGCCCATCAAAATGACGTAGTTGGAAGTCGGCGAGACCAGTAATTCCTCCACAGAATTGTTAAACTTCGCACCGTAAAAAGATGAGACGACATTCGAGTAGGAGTTAGTCACGATCGCCATCATGATTAAACCCGGCACAACAAATTGCATATAGGTGAAACCACCCATCTCTCCTATACGAGAGCCAATCAATGAACCGAAGATAACAAAATACAGCGACATGGTAATGGCCGAGGGAAGCAGTGTTTGAGTCCAGATTCTGAGATAGCGCCTGATTTCTTTAACAATAATGGTCATGAAGGCGATCATTTGTTCTCGTAAACTCATGCCGCACCCTCCACCAGATTGACAAACATCTCTTCCAGGCGATTCGCGCGATTGCGCATACTGGATACTTGTATCCCCGCTTTATCCAACTCCAGGAACACCTCGTTGATGTTCTGCCCTTTGTCGACTGCCACCTCCAAAGTGTGCTGATCAACTCGCTGGCAGTCGAAGCTACCCAGAGACAAAGTTTCTGGCAGTTCTTCAGTGCAATCGAGGATAAACACCTCCTGGTGCAGCTGCTGCAGCAAGGTGCGCATAGAACTGTTTTCAACAATAACGCCATGATTAATGATCGCGATATTTCGGCAAAGTGCCTCCGCTTCCTCCAGATAGTGAGTGGTTAAAATAATGGTGGTGCCACCGGTATTAATTTCTTTGAGGAATTCCCACATCGTGCGACGCATTTCAATGTCGACACCGGCGGTAGGTTCATCGAGTATCAGCAGTTTGGGCTCATGGACCAGGGCTCTGGCGATCATCAAGCGACGCTTCATGCCTCCGGAGAGCATTCGAGAAGGGACATCTCGCTTTTCCCATAGACCCAAAGCTTTTAAGTATTTTTCGGCCCGCTGCTTGGCCAAATCAGCCGGAATCCCATAGAACCCGGCCTGTGCCACGAGAATGTTATAGCCCTTTTCAAACTGGTTGAAATTGAACTCCTGGGGCACGATACCAATCTGTTTTTTGGCCAAGGGAAAATTCTCGTCCGTATCGATGCCGAACACTGAAACCTTGCCGGCACTTTTCGCTACTAAAGAGCAAACAATCCCGATGGTGGTGGACTTGCCCGCACCATTAGGACCGAGTAAGGCAAAGAAGTCTCCCTGTTGAACTTCGAGGCTGATTCCCTTGAGGGCTTCAAACCCATCCCCGTAGACCTTTTCTAGGCCGTCAATGCTGAGTGCTGGTATCATACAAATATTGGTCGCTTAGGCTCTAAATTGAGCGGCGCATTGTACCTTCAAACGGAGCGTCAAACGACAACCCTATGAACGACGAACAATATTTACACCACTGCACTCTCTTATTGAGAGAGTTCAGTAACGACCTACTCAAAAGAACTGAATCCCTGGACGAAGAGGACTCTCTGCGCGAATTGGCTGTCGCCTTTGGAGATCTCTGTTCGGGCACCGCCGATATTTATGCAGGAGGCCAAGCTTTGGTCTCGAGGCTGTTTACCACCTACCCCGATTTCGGCCCCACCTTCCCTCGGGAGCTTTTGTGGTTTTTAGGGGGAGATTGTCTGCACTTCATGCCGGACGAAGAAATCGAACTACACCAACAACTTGAAGACCAAAGACACGCACTGGCAGCCAAAGGTGAAGTGATAGATTTTTCCGAGGCTAGAGCTAAGCTGCTGAAGTTACAGTAAAAATATGATCTAAAAGCCTCCCTAGGGCTTGACGTAACCCCGGGCACTACCTAAAATGCGCGCCTCTTGTATGAGACAGCTGCGTCCCCTTCGTCTAGTGGCCTAGGACACTGCCCTTTCACGGCGGTAACAGGGGTTCGAACCCCCTAGGGGACGCCATTTCATCAAGATACGCGGGAATAGCTCAGTTGGTAGAGCGCGACCTTGCCAAGGTCGAGGTCGCCGGTTCGAACCCGGTTTCCCGCTCCATTTTTTTGTTGACACCCAAACCCCTTTTAGCCCACCGACTCTTCCAAACTAATGGAAGCGCTGTTAATACAATAGCGTAAACCCGTCGGTTCTGGCCCATCCTCGAATACATGCCCAAGGTGGGAGCCACATTTATCGCACATGACCTCAGTTCGGGACATGCCGTGACTTACATCCGCATCTTCTTTGATAACTTTGCTGTCTGCAGGTTGAAAAAAGCTCGGCCAACCACAACCTGAATCGTACTTGGAATCAGATAAAAACAGTTCCTCACCACAGCATTTACAGTGGTATGCCCCATCTTTCTTACAATCCCAGTACTCCCCCGTGAACGCTCGCTCTGTGCCCTTTTCGCGACAAACATGAAATTCATCGGGAGTTAATTTATCACGCCAATATTCGTCATCTTTCATTGAGCACCTCCTGGAGTACTTAAGCCGGTGTAGCCATCGCCCAGCTCTGGTTTAGTTATTGTGAAGTGGCCAAGCGATACAATATCTGATCGCGATAACCCGTTACTACTTGATGATAGCCCACAAGAGCCAAGTCCAATTCACGGTCATTAGTATCGACCAATAAGGGCCTTTGATCCAGTCCCGAAATTTTTGATTTCGCTGCCACTATGCAAATATTTTCGGTCCCGACAGCTCGTATAACCGCAGGAGAAAACTGTTGATTTCCTCTACCAAATATATGCCCTTGACCGGCAATTGCCGTCACTAGTATTTTGGCTTTGCCAGGATTTGCATCGAGCAGGTTGAGAAGCGTCTGTTCGCTCGCGTCCAATGACAGGACTTTCCCTGCACGCACCACGTCCACGCCCAGCAAAGTGCCCGGCAAGCCCAGTTCAGTATTTATCGCAGCCGTCGTTGAGCCTGGACCCAACAAGTAAGTGACGTCATCACACATCTCTTCAACAATGGATGCGGCGATCTCTGCCGCCACGAGCTCGGGACTTTCTCGACCACCTATTTTGGTATGCTGCAGGTAGTGTCCCTCGCCGGGCACCAACAGCTCACCATAAAATTTTGACTTCACTTCACCGCGCCTGAACGCGTCTTCATCTATATCGCGCACCTCGCCATTGTTGAGTGCGACTAATCCGCCAGCGGCCAATCTTGTCAACAACTCCCCTGCTGCTTCCGGGGATACAGCGAACACACCGGAGTGCATTTTGACGCCTGCTGGAATCCCCAGCGCAGGCGCCGTTCGCCCAATGGCGTCGTAGATCTCCCTGGCAGTGCCGTCCCCGCCTGCAAACACAATAATGTCGACGGGGAGTTGTAGCATTTCAATTGCCGCTGCGCGTGTGCTCTGAGCTGTACTGAGTGCGCCACTTTTCTCGCCAATGAGTTGATAATCAAATTCAAGTGTATCGAGAACCCATTGGCCCATTGCACCTGGGCAAGTATAGATCATAAGATCCTCGGCGATATCGGCGACTACGCTGAACGCCCTAGCCGCTCGTTCCATCGAGCGCGAGAGAGTGTTCTTTCCCCAATCCCTTGATAGTCCCTGGGCTAGATGTCGAACATCTTCGCCGTCGCTGCCTTTCAATGCCAGCGACCCGCCCATACCCGCTAGCGGATTTACGATCAGTCCTATTCTCAGGGTCATAAGATCTAAACGCTCACTCGACCAATCCGGCATCCCAGACTCATCAACAGGTCAGATTGATCCTGCGCGGCTTGTGGATGCAAATCCACAATAGAGTCGCGCAGCTCAAAACGGTTGCGATAGGATTTGCGCAATCGGTCAAAGCCGTCGGCAACAGTAGTATTGGGATCAAGCACGATGGCCCGAAGAAGCTGGTCATCTTTATGAATATCATAACGCACTGAAAAGGCCCAACGCAGTAAATCGACGGACTTTAAGTTGGGTGGAACTTCGAGTCGGGTCTTCTGCGGATTAGCAGCCTGCGATACCCCCTTTAACTCTTCCAGCTTGAAGTGGGTATCGATCGCGTCACGCAACATCTTTGTCGCGAGGAATTTGCTGTTCATACTATAACCAGCAATATGCGCCGTGCCGAATTCCACCCATTGCAAAAGCTCGATTGATATCTCTGGCTCTCCCTCCCAGACATCAAGTACGCACAGAGGCCCTTCCCCCGAGCACAGTCGATTGAGCAGTGACATATTGTCGACAACCTCACCCCGACTCGCATTGATCAAAAGAGCACCTCTGGAAATACTTTCCAATTCAGCCTTGCCGATCAAGTGATAACTGGGCCAAGGTTTTTCACAGGTGAGCGATGGGTGTATTGTGATCACCTCACAGCGCAATATCTCGTCCAGGCTCGCGCGGCTCGGTACGAAAGTTTCTTCAAGCCAGGGGTCATGCACTTTTACAGATATTCCCAATTCGTTACAGAGCCTCACCAATGTCATACCGACATTGCCATAACCAATTACACCGAGTGTCCCGCCGCTCAATAGAGATTCCAGTTTCCCTTCCACGGCCGAGATAGCGGCAAATACATACTCGACTACCGAATTCGCGTTTGCGCCTGGCGCATGAGAAAAACCGATATTGTGATCAGTGAGGTATCCCCGATCAATATGATCGAAACCACTCGTAGCTGTTCCCACAAATTTGACGGCCGTATTTTCCAACAAAGACTGGTTGACGGTCGTTACAGAGCGAACCAGCAGAGCATCGATATTGCGCAGGTCAGAGTTCTTGATTTGACGACCCTCAGCTAATTGAATCGAACCGAGTGGCGCAAAATACGCTTCGACACCGCGCATATTGCTGTCCGCCAAAATTCTTAGCGGATTCACTTTGAGATACTCTTGCGTAGCGCTTTGCAACGACGTGTCAGGGGCCCAGATAGGCCTAGTTCAGTCAGATAGGCTTCAGCGCGATCAAGTGACTCGACTGTCAGTGAAAAACCCCTTGTTTCAGTGAGTGTCGGGATATATTCCTCCAGCCCCGTCAGCTGGCGTGCTAAAAGTACCTGAGACCAATAATCTGTTAGATTGGCTTGTACTCTGGCGGCCCCGCGAATTGATGACGAGCCGACGTTCTCCATCTCGTCAGCGAGCCTCTGCAGGTCTCCAAACTGTTGCAGCAGCTTGGCAGCGGTCTTGGCACCCACTCCAGGTACACCGGGGATATCGTCTATGGGATCGCCCACCAACGCCAAATAATCAGCAAATTGCCGAGGCTCGACCCCAAATTTCTCGCTAAAGGCGCTGGTATCAAGTGACACTCCTCCGGCATAGTCCCACCAAAGATCATCGGGATTTTGCAGTATCGGCCCGAGGTCCTTGTCTCTCGTCAAAATGCTAACCGCGATCCCGCGTTCCCGATAAAGCCTTCCCAAGGTCGCAAGATAGTCATCCGCTTCATACCTTGGGCCACCGTAGCAGGGAATACCAAGTGTCTCCGTTAGCTCTCTGCAAGCGTTTAATTGAAAAGCCAGTGTTTCGTCCGGGAGCTCTCTGCTCGATTTATAACTGGGTAGAATGTCATTGCGAAAACAGGTTCCCAGGCTTTCATCGAAGGCTGCGGCGCAATGAGCCGGACGCTCTTTTTCCAGAAACTCCAACAGAAAACGGCCATAACCATAAACAGCATTGAGTGGCCATCCATCCTCATTGTGCCATTGATCAGGCATTGAAAACCAAGCCCGAAAAATGTAAATCGAGCTATCAATCAGACACACTCGCTCCTTGCCCATCAGAGAGGTTCGCTTCCGATGAATTCTAAAGCGGGTAGTAAAAGTGGATTGCCTGAACAATCACGGGTATTGAATTCGGCCACCAGTGCATCGAAATAACGCTTTGCTCGCACCGGAAGACCACACTCCCTTAGAGAATGGGCACGATCCAATACTGCGTTTTCAAAGGAGAATGAATCTAAACTCTCTCCTGTAATCGGATCAAAGTTGTCGGGACTAATTTTAAAGTCATAGCCACAAGCCAGTGAAAAACACCATTCAATGGCTTGGGGAGTTACTTCGGCGCGTTCAAAATCCCGCTGCTGACTTAAGGTACGACCTTCGGGGGAATACCAGTAGCCATAGTCGGAACACTGCCTGCGCTCACTGCCCGCGATACACCAGTGCGCTACTTCGTGAAGCGCACTGGCGAAGTAGTCGGCGCGAAAGCATATTACCGCTGGTGCAGCGGATGGGCCAGGAGGCTGATAGAAAGGCTCTTCAAATCCACCCCGAAGAACTGTATTGAATTCAGATCCGAAACACTGAGCGAAAACAGCTTCGAGCCGTTGTGCATCGAAACTCGGCGCCGTGACAGTTCTGTGATTCTTGCAGGCAATCACAACCGCCCTCGATAGATCACCGAAGTTTTCGCAAAAGATAGTGAAACTCGCCCTCAAGCTGTTGCTGTTCCAATAGCTCGTGTCCGAGAAAATTACAAAATTTCGGGATATCACGCTGAGTCGATGGATCTGTGGCGACCACTTTCACCTCGTCACCCACCTCAATGTCTCGAAATATATTATGCAACAGCATCACAGGTTCGGGGCAGTAAAGCCCTCTGGCATCCAGGAAGTGTTCTTGGTCAGCGGACATTGTTGACTCTATTCATTCGTTTAGAAATTCATCGGCGCGTTCACGCGAGAGTAAATCCCATTGCTCGCTTTCGGAGTCATATAGCAAGGCCATCTCGCTCCGTTCTAACCGACTCTTTAATTGTGAGACTCTATTTTGCAGGTCCGTTTCAACGAGACCATAGTCGGTACCGTCGCGCGTCGCAAACTCTTCCAGAAGCGCTTCCAACACTTCGGCGTCCAGTCTGGCTATGGGTATTTCAAGAATTTGCGACACTGCTAATATTCCGGCTTATGCAAAATGGCGGGCATCAAATCGATCCTAAAAACATGCTGTTGAAGCGCTCAGACTTATTTAAACAGCAAGGACCAAAAAACCTCTGAGGATATTTCACGGCACACTCCTTCTGAAATACTCTCCAGCGCGTTAATATAAAGCTTGAGACAGCGAAAGTGGAGTCAAATTAGTGGAAACTTCTTATATCGTCACCTTTATCGGCGACGACAGGCCGGGCCTGGTCGAGGCTGTTTCAGAGGTTGTTGAACAAAAAGGCGGCAACTGGCACGAGAGTCGCTTATCCCAGTTGGGGGGAAAATTTGCGGGATTGGTGCTGGTGTCACTACCGACGGAGAGCGGACCGGAGTTAGAACTCGGACTGAAAGGATTGTCGACTCAGGGCTTGAGTATTCGAGTGACTCCGACCGGCCCGGGTTCGCAGCTCACAACACCGCAATCCATCACACTGACAGTGATAGGGCCAGATCGGCCGGGAATCGTAAGAGAAATATCCAGTGCATTAGCAAGTCACGAGGTCAATGTCGTTGATATGGACAGCCAGGTCAGCAGCGCACCTATGAGCGCAGAGAAACTATTTGAAGCCCGTATCGATGCGCAAATACCGCAAGATACGCAGCTGGAAGAGTTAATGGATACACTGGATGAAATCGCCAATCAAATGACTCTGGATATAGCCCTGGAACCTGGTTAATCGCGTTTTACTAACTTGCGTACTTGAATCCATATACCTGCCACAATCGCGGCAAACACGATCACGCCAAGTGCCGCGACAATAATGTAAGCAAACAACCAGGCCATGCTTTCGCGGGATATTCCGAACTGTTCTGTGGAAACCCAAACCAGACTTCCCAATGCCGCTACACCAATGTAAATACTGCGGCGATAGCGCGAATTGGCGCGGCTCACTGTGCAATCACTCTGCTCATGGCTTAGGCATGCGGAATCGCGCTGCTGTCTCCGGTAGGCGCGGCGGATGGAATAACTGGGGTCTCGCACTGCACATCCATATTCTGGGCGCGATGACGCAATACGTGATCCATCAAAACGATAGCCAACATCGCCTCTGCAATAGGCGTCGCGCGAATGCCCACACAGGGGTCGTGTCTACCCAAGGTTGAAACTTCTGACGCGTCTCCGGCCACACTTATCGTCGCTCCCGGCTGACGGATGCTCGAAGTAGGTTTCAGAGCCAGGCTGACGGTAACGTCCTGACCACTGGAAATGCCACCCAATACTCCGCCAGAATCATTGCCGACGAAACCCTCTGGCGTGAGCAGATCACGATGCTCGCTTCCGCTTTGTTCTACGCTTGAAAAGCCGGCACCAATTTCAACACCCTTCACTGCGTTAATTCCCATCATGGCGTGGGCAATGTCCGCATCCAGGCGATCAAAAACAGGCTCTCCCAGCCCAGGCATCAAACCGCTGGCGACGACATTGATGCGAGCGCCGATGGAATCTCCACGTTTATTCAATGCCGCCATGTACTCTTCCATTTCAGGTATCTTGGCCGGATCGGGACAAAAGAATGGATTTTTTTCGACCACGTCCCAGTCCAACACTTGCGCCTTTATCGGACCCAACTGAGAGAGATAACCTCTGATCTGAATACCATAACGAGAAAAGAGATACTTTTTCGCAATACCACCGGCCGCTACCCGCATCGCGGTCTCACGAGCTGAGGCTCGACCACCACCTCTATAATCACGAAAGCCATACTTCTGGTTGTAGGTGTAATCGGCGTGCGCAGGACGAAAGGTGTCCTTGATATTTGAATAGTCTTTGGATTTTTGATCGGTGTTGTGAATCATCATACCGATCGCTGTCCCTGTCGTTTTACCTTCGAAAATCCCCGAGAGAATTTGCACTTCGTCGTCTTCGCGGCGCTGCGTTGTAAAACGTGAAGTTCCAGGCTTACGACGATTGAGGTCGGTTTGCAAATCTGCAGCGCTGAGTTCAAGGCCCGGAGGGCAGCCGTCTACGATGCAGCCCAGAGCCTGACCATGGCTCTCGCCATAGCTGGTTACGGTGAATAGTTTTCCAATCGTGTTGCCCGACATAAGGTTTTCTAATCTGTTGCGCGAAAGTCGCTATTATAAGCTTATTGAATGAAGCTTGCGCTGTATTCTTGCAGCTCTTTTGCCGTCAATATCAACACTCCATGACCACCGAATTCAAACTCCACCCAGGTAAAAGGGACCGTTGGATAAGCTAACTCCAAAGCTTCCCAACTATTGCCAACTTCGAGCACCAGGATTCCACTCGGCTGCAAATATTGCCCGGCTGAAGCCAAAATTTTGCGGGTCAGCGCCAGCCCGTCCGGACCGCTTCCCAGCGCCAACTCAGGCTCTCGATGATACTCCGCCGGCATGGATCTCAGATCTTGTGAATCCACGTAGGGGGGATTGCTCAAAATCAGATCGTAGCGGTTGTCTGGCAGCGCAGTAAACAAGTCGGATTGATAAACACGCACCCGATCATCCATTCCCATAGCGGCAACATTCTCCGAGGCAAGTTCTAATGCAGAAGGATCAAGGTCCGCTAGATCGACCTTAATGTCGGGTAAATAATGTGAACTCGCCAAACCGATACAACCTCCACCACAGCAAAGGTCGAGTACAGTGCGCAACGGTGGACCGGCATACCAGGGGCTAAACTCCTTGCGAATGAGCTCGGCTATCGGCGAGCGTGGAATAATTGCTCTGTCATCACAGCGAAATTCCAAGCCGGCAAACCACGCTTTACCGGTGAGGTAGGGAAGTGGGATATTCTCTTCAATTCGCCTTGTCAAATTTACCTGGAGCTCAGACAACTGGCTTCGCTCGATTAATAGCGCCACCACAGATCGATCGGAATGCGCGGGCAATCCAGCGATAGACAGCACCAACTGAACCGCCTCATCCCAGGCATTATCAGTTCCATGTCCGAAATAGACATCTGCATTCGTCAATGCCTGTGCGCAATATTCGATGGCTTCACCCATCGTCTCAATGGCTTCAATGTCCGCGTCTAAATTTGTCATCGCGCAATTGTACATCAGGACCTGCACAAGGCGCTGGAGTCGCGTAGTTTGCGAACGCACTTGAGGATTGCTAATATCCCCTGCCCTGCGGACTCGCCATCTTGGAAACACGCAGTCACTTTATCCGGAGAGAGATTCGTGGAAGAACATTGGGCTGGCATTATTCAATCGATAGGCGAAGACCTGAATAGACCAGGTCTTGTAGATACACCTAAACGCGCCGCAAAAGCCTTCGAGTTTCTCACCCAGGGTTATCGGCAGTCCGTAGAAGAGGTGGTCAATGGGGCCCTCTTTCCCTCAGATTCCAGTGAAATGGTGCTGGTTCAGAACATCGAACTGTACTCCCTGTGTGAGCATCACATGTTGCCGTTCATTGGCAAATGCCATGTCGCCTATCTACCAACCGGTAACGTTCTGGGTTTGTCCAAGGTTGCTAGAATTGTGGATCTTTTTGCTCGGCGACTGCAAATTCAGGAATCGCTTACTACGCAGATCGCGTCTACCATTATGGACGTTACTCAGGCTGAGGGTGTCGGCGTTATTATCGAAGCGAAACACATGTGCATGATGATGCGCGGTGTAGAAAAACAAAATTCAGTGATGAAAACATCTTCGATGCTCGGCACTTTTAGGGACGACCCTAAAACCCGTGAAGAATTTCTCTCATTGCTGAGACTTCAGGGCTAGGGAGACACTTCCACTATTTCCATGTGCAGGTATTGCCGTTCGGCACTGCGAGCTGCACTAAAGAGCAACACTCGATAGTTCGCTTCGCTGCCCAGTGAGTAAACGCGGTAGCGTTGCATCTCTTCTCTGCCGTAGAGAATTCTCTCCTTGAACACCCGATTAGCCCACTGCACACCTTGACCGCAACTGCGACCGTCACAGGAAAATAGCAGTTCATGTTGTGCATCATTTTCCAGGGTCGCGATGGCTTCATTCAAGACTTCATTGGAGGTATATCCATCTAATAATCGCCAGGTGTTTCGCTGCAAAACGCCGGTGACGCGTTCGCCATGTTTGAACTGCCATTGACCTGCGAATTTTTCCATCGCACCCAAACCAATCTCATAGTTTCTGACTTCGCTTTGAGAGGTGGAAACACTTTCGGTGTGCGGATAGTTGTCGAGTTGCTCTTGTAGAGCTGAGGCAGTCTCTGCATGTACCGATAGTGACCAGGAAAATAACAGAGCGGCAAGGCTGGACGGGACATTTATCGCCAACGATCGCAATGTACATTGTTTCACAAAATCTCTCCCTGCAAAAAACTCGAAATCCTTAACGATAAGGGTTTTAACGGAGTTTCCATGTGGAAATGATGCCCACCAACCACTCGTTCCACAAGCAACTCCTGATTCAACGCGATCAGTTCTCTGAACGCTTCTGACTGATCCATTCTTCCGTTTTCTGCCAACAACAGCAAGGTCGGCATCGTGATCCTTTGTGCGAGCGAACCAATCTGTCCAGCCGTCAATTTTACTGCTGATGCGCCGTGCAGGCGTCGATCAGTTGTCCAGGTAAAGCCACCGCCGCAAGACTCCACGCCTCGCTCCACTAGCAATGTTGCCGCATCGGAATTTAATTCGGCATTAGTGCGCAGCGCAATACCCTCTTCAAGGCTGCCAAATACGCGGTTGCTTGCCGTGAGTAATCCAGGTTTCTGCTCCAGGCTCTTACGCAACTGGACAGAGAATTCCTCCTCTGGAACCGCTGCTGGAAACATCGCATCCAGCAACACCAAGCGTTTTATCCGTTCTGGAAAAGCACCGGCCAAAATAGTCGCTATGATCGCTCCGCGGGAGTGTCCCAACAAATCGAATTCAGTCCACCCTAACTGCTCGAGAACACCGAGGACCTCGGGCAGGTCATCCCAAATCTGGTAGCTGGCATCGCTTGAACGGCGATCACTGCGGCCGTGTCCTGTCAAATCAATAGCAACAACGTGATGATTCTGTAGCTCGGGAGCAAGCAATGCAAAACTGGCGGCGTTGTCCAGCCATCCGTGCAACATCAATATCGGTGGTAGCTTTGAATCGCCCCAAACCAAGCCGCCAATGGTTAGACCATTCACTTGCCATGAGCACTCGATGGGGCCTCGTGAATTCATTGTTCAATCTCGTAGTTTGGAGGCGCAGACCAAAACAACAGTGCAGCACAGTTTGCATCTGGATAATCCAGCCGCATTGACACCAACGATCCCGGCGAAAGACCGGGTACTGTATTGGGGAATCCCAGATAGTAATCCGCCAACTCAGAAACGAGAGGTTGGTGTGATACAAGCATGACATGCTGTTCCGGTTTTCCCTCCCCAGCGATCGCACCCAAAGACTGATCAACCTCCGCGAGTGTTGCTCCGATAACAAGCGAGTTGTCGGGTTCCAGTCTTGCCGATGGGAAATACTGGGAAATAATTTGGGCGGTCTGTGTGGTGCGAACCCATTCGCTGTAAAGAATCAAACCGGGGCGGGGTAAATTCTTGATCTCAAGGGACTGAGAGAACTTCGTTCCCGCGTTGGTGATATCGTCGATACCTCTGTCTGTCAGGGTCCGTTGAAAATCTGTCGGCGCCGTTCCGGCTTTGCCATGTCGTAAGATGGTTACAATCATAAGATCTCAATGCGTGACAAATTCTACGTCCTGGGTTTGCTCTGCAAGCATCATGTTGCCAAGAACATCCGCGACCGTTTTTCGCTCGTAAAGAATGGCGTACAAACCATTCACCAGTGGCATATAGATATCCCTGCGATCCGCTTCGTTTTTCAAAAGGCCCAAGGTATTGACACCTTCCGCCACTTGACCCAACTCCGCAATGATCTCGTCGAGTGACCTTCCTTCTCCCAGAGCAAAGCCGACGCGATAGTTACGAGACAGTGGAGATGCGCAGGTGACGATCAAATCCCCTACCCCGGCAAGGCCGAGAAACGTCATGGGGTTGGCACCCAGGTGAACCGCAAAACGGGACATCTCTGCCAAAGCTCTTGTCATCAACATGCCAATCGTATTTTCGCCCAGTCCCAACGCGGCGCCCAGACCAGACATAATTGCGTATACATTTTTAAGCGCGCCACCGAGCTCGACACCGTACATATCATGACTGCTATAGACGCGAAAAGTTTTGCTGTGAAGCAAATTTTGGACGACACCACTGTGAGCGGGTGTGGCACTGGCGACAACGGAGCCGGTAAGTTGGCCCTCGGCAATTTCCTTAGCTAAATTGGGCCCACTGAGCACCGCGCAAGGGTTGTCGGGAAGCTCATCCCGAAGTATTTCACTCATCAAATGAAAGCCGGGGCTCTCAATGCCCTTGGTAAGACTGATCACCAAGGCGTTTGACGAAAGGCCCGAAGAAACCTGACGAACCACCTCCCTAAAGGATTTACTGGGCACGGCCACGAACAAAATATCAATGCCCTCGACCGCATCCTCTAGCACGCTGGTTGCAGACAAGCCCGGATTGAGAGGAAAACCCGGCAAGTAGTCCGGGTTTTCGTGAGTCGCATTGACCAGCTCCGCACGCTTGTTGTTACGCATCCACAGCGTGGTCGTATGGCCATTCGCCGCGATGATATTGGCAATGACTGTTCCGAAACTGCCTCCGCCCAATACCGCTACGCGATGAAAGTCAGGCATATTTGTACTCCGTACAAGTACCTAAAGGGGCAGTCTATCAGCTATGAGTTACTCATTTGCAGGAGTAGCTTATTCAGTCGAGAAACATAAGCTGCAGGATCATCGAGCTGACCACCTTCTGCGAGGTGCGCCTGATCAAAAACGATACTGGCTAAATCTGCAAATCGATCTTCATCCGCTTCCTGATCCAGAATAGTGACCAATGGATGCGCTGGATTCACCTCAAGTATTGGCTTACTTTCAGGAACTTCCTGGCCTGCTGCTTCCATAATTCTGCGCATTTGCGCGCCCATATCGTAATCTCCAACCACAAGACAAGCTGCCGAGTCTGTTAGACGATTGGTGGCGCGAACTTCAGCTACGCGGCTCTCAAGCACTTTAGCGAGTCGTTCAACCAAGCCTTCATTGTCTTTGGCCAATTTTTCCTGCTCAGCCTTCTCCTCTTCCGATTCGGCGGGCAGATCCAGTTCGCCCCGGCCAACATCCTGAAAGGATTTACCGTCAAACTCTTGCAAATGATTCATCAACCAGTCATCTACCCGATCCGACAGCAGTAATACTTCGATGCCTTTCTTGCGAAACACTTCCAGGTGCGGACTGTTCTTCGCTGTATTAAAGTTCTCAGCTACCACGTAATAGATTTTCTCCTGGCTTTCGGCCATACGTGAAACATAGTCATCCAGGGACTGATCCTGCTCCTCGAGATCGGTATGTGTAGTACTGAAACGCAGCAACTTGGCGATCTTTTCCTTATTGCCAAAGTCTTCCGCTGGCCCCTCTTTTAGAACTTGTCCAAATTCCTTCCAAAAGACTGCGTAATCATCACCTTCGGCCTTGGCCAACTTGGAAAGCATATCTAATACTCGCTTGGTTAAAGCACTGCGCATAGATTCGACGGCGGGATCCTGTTGCAGAATTTCCCGGGAAACGTTTAAGGACAGGTCATTGGAATCGACAACGCCTTTGACAAACCGCAGGTAGGTAGGGAGAAACTGCTCGGCATCATCCATAATGAACGTGCGCTGTACATAGAGCTTAAGCCCGGTGTTGGCCTCGCGATTCCACAAGTCAAAGGGTGCTTGCTTGGGAAGGTATAACAAACTGGTGTATTCAAGCTTGCCCTCTACTTTGTTGTGGCTCCAATGCAAAGGATCCTGATAATCGTGAGATACGTGTTTGTAAAACTCATGGTATTCCTCATCGCTAACCTCTGAGCGAGATCGGGTCCAAAGGGCCGTTGCCGCATTGACAGCTTCATACTCAATTGTGGGGTTTTCTTCTGGCTCTTCGCCTTCGGCAGGTGGCGCAGGAGGCTTTGCCATCATCACGGGAACCGAGATGTGATCCGAATATTTCTTGATTACGCTGCGCACTCGAAAATCATCGGCAAATTCCGCAGCATCGGATTTGAGGTGCAAAACAATGCTGGTGCCACGAGTTTCCTTAGGGCTGCTTTCAATTGAGAATTCCGCCTCGCCGTGGGATTCCCAAAGCACACCCTCTTCAGCGCTGGTACCCGCTTTGCGCGTGTGAACTTCCAAGCGATCTGCCACAATAAAACCGGAGTAGAAGCCAACTCCGAACTGGCCAATGAGCTGGGAATCCTTCTGTTGGTCACCGGTCAGCGTTTCCAGGAATGCGGCGGTACCCGATTTGGCGATCGTACCCAGGTTTTCTATGACTTCGTCCCGGGTCATGCCTACGCCATTGTCACTGATGGTAATGGTGTTCGCCTCCTTATCCACATCGACCTGGATCTGAAACTCACT
Organism: Halioglobus sp.; assembly: GCA_045110675.1. Classification (GTDB taxonomy): domain Bacteria; phylum Pseudomonadota; class Gammaproteobacteria; order Pseudomonadales; family Halieaceae; genus JBALVT01. The sequence goes on from JBGCGJ010000011.1 coordinate 100,310, forward strand.
TTGCCCTTCCAGCAAGCTGTCATCTGCGAGAGCCTCAAATCGAAGCTTGTCGATGGCGTCTGATGAGTTCGAAATAAGCTCTCTTAGAAAAATTTCCTTGCTGCTATACAGGGAGTGGATCATCAGGTGAAGTAACTGCTTCGCTTCAGTCTGAAAGCCCATAGTTTCTTTTTTTACTTCTGCGTTCATATCGCCCTCTCGGTCATAAACTGCTTGTTGATTGGATTTACTACCAGCTCTGCATGAAATGGGGTTTCGCAAACATTTTTCAAGCCCTAAACCCTCAGATCAGGGCACTTTGGCCAAAAAAAACCCGCCAGATATGGCGGGTTTCTCACTGTCCTTGGGAAGGGTTACCAGCCAGTTATTTCGGCCAATCCATCTCCAATTTGTGCCAGAGAGCGCACAGTTTTAACGCCGGCATCTTCCAGGGCAGCAAACTTCTCATCAGCGGTACCCTTACCGCCGGAGATGATCGCGCCAGCATGGCCCATACGCTTACCTTTGGGAGCCGTTACACCCGCAATATAGGAAACAACGGGCTTGGTCACGTTAGCCTTGATGTACGCTGCAGCCTCTTCTTCGGCAGTACCGCCAATTTCACCAATCATAACGATAGCTTCTGTGGCGGGGTCGTTTTGAAACATCTCCAAAACATCGATGAAGTTTGAGCCGGGTATGGGATCTCCGCCGATTCCTACGCAGGTAGACTGACCGTAGCCGGCATCCGTAGTTTGCTTAACCGCTTCATAGGTCAGCGTTCCCGAGCGAGATACGATTCCAACCTTGCCAGGCAGGTGAATATGACCAGGCATAATACCGATTTTGCACTCACCAGGAGTGATAACGCCCGGACAGTTAGGCCCGATCAATCGCACACCCAGTTGGTCACACACGACCTTGGCATCGAGCATATCCAATGTAGGTATACCTTCGGTGATACAGACAATCAGCTTAATGCCACCATTTGCCGCTTCCAGAATTGAATCCTTACAAAACGGTGCTGGTACATAGATAACCGAGGCGTCAGCTCCAGTGGCTGCTACGGCCTCTGAAACGGTGTTAAAAACCGGCAGGCCCAGATGCTCCTGGCCGCCTTTACCCGGTGTAACTCCACCGACCATCTTGGTGCCGTATTCGATGGCTTGCTCGGAGTGAAATGTTCCTTGAGAGCCGGTAAAGCCCTGACAGATCACTTTGGTGTTTTTATCGATTAAAATGCTCATTACGCCGCTCCTCCAGCTGCTTTAACTGCTTGTTCTGCAGCATCGGTGAGGCTAGTGGCAGCAATAATATTCAAACCACTGTCGGCCAACACTTTTTGTCCCAACTCAGCATTGTTACCTTCAAGTCGAACGACAACCGGGACCTCTACGCCTATTTCCTGTACCGCGCCGATAACGCCTTCGGCTATTAGATCACAGCGAACAATTCCGCCGAAAATATTGATCAAAACGGCTTTTACTTTGTCATCGGAGAGAATGATCTTAAAGGCTTCGGAAACACGCTCTTTGGTTGCCCCGCCCCCCACATCGAGAAAGTTAGCCGGAAAGCCACCATGCAATGCCACAATGTCCATCGTTCCCATGGCCAAACCAGCTCCGTTCACCATGCAACCGATGTTGCCATCCAACGCCACGTAGTTGAGTTCCCACTGAGCGGCATGTGCTTCGCGCTCGTCGTCCTGGGAAGGATCGTGCATCTCGCGCAGTGCCGGTTGCCGATAGAGTGCGTTACCGTCGACACCAAGCTTGGCATCGAGGCAGTGAAGATCACCCGCATCTGTGATTACCAGTGGATTAATCTCAATCAACGCCAGGTCCTTTTCTTGGAACATTTTGGCAAGACCCAAAAAAATCTTCACAAACTGCTTAATTTGATCGCCTTTCAGACCCAGAGCAAACGCCAGTTCACGACCTTGGTAAGGTTGAGCGCCCACCAGCGGGTCGATGATAGCGCGGAGTATTTTGTCGGGAGTTTCCTCCGCAACCTTCTCAATCTCGACACCACCTTCCGTTGAGGCCATGAACACGATTCTTCGAGATGCTCGGTCGACGACAGCGCCGAGATACAGTTCGTCTGCGATATCAGTGCAGGTTTCTACCAGAATTTTGGTGACCGGCTGGCCACCTTCATCGGTTTGGTAAGTGACGAGGTTTTTACCTAACCACTGCGTGGCGAAGTCTCGAATTTCATCCTTGGTCTTAACCAACTTGACCCCGCCTGCCTTACCGCGGCCACCGGCGTGCACTTGAGCTTTGACAACCCAAGTGTCCCCTCCGATCATGCCCGCCGCTTCCGCTGCTTCTTGAGGTGTGTCTACTGCATAGCCCTTGGAGACAGGCAGTCCATACTCTGCAAACAATTGCTTGCCTTGATACTCATGAAGATTCATGTTCTGTTCCGTTCTGGTTCGTTGTTAACGATCTTGAATGATCGACGCTGCAATGACTGCATTGCGTCAACCGGCTTGGTACCCATCAGCGTCGGCGATTTTCTTATCTTACGCATTGGGGCGGATTCTATTTTCGTTTCTTTCGATTTGCTATATGTATCGCATGGCCTTCGACGGCCAGTGCAGCTTCATGAACTGCTTCCGATAAAGTCGGATGTCCAAACACCGTCAATGCGAGATCTTCTGCGCTGGAACCAAACTCCATCGCAATCACGACTTGCTGGACTAAATCCGCAGCAGAAGGACCGACGATATGGCATCCTAAGATACGATCAGTTTCCTCATCGGCAATAATTTTGACCATTCCGTCCGAGTCGTTCGCTGCTAACGCGCGACCGCTGGCGACAAACGGAAACACGCCAGATTTAAAGGCTACCCCGTCGGCCTTTAACTGCTGTTCGGTTTTGCCGACCGCAGCGACCTCAGGATGTGTATATACCACTGACGGAATACAATCATAGTTCATCTGCGCTGGTTTGCCCGCAATACGCTCGGCCACCATTACGCCTTCTTCGGAACCTTTGTGTGCAAGCATTGGCCCGCGCACCACATCGCCTACGGCATAAACGTGCGGCGCTTCAGTTTCGCAAAAATCATTTACAAAAATGAACCCGCGTTCATCCAGGGTGACTCCGCTATCAGAGGCCAGCAATTCTTCGCTGCGGGGCCTGCGGCCGACCGCAACGATGAGTTTGTCAAACGTTTCCTTATGATCACCATCAGCAGTGCTGAAGGACACGTCGACTTTTTTGTTGTTCACTTCGGCATTGGTAACCCTGGCACCGAGGCGAATGTCTAGCCCCTGCTTTTTAAGTATCTTGGAGGTCTCTTTGCCGATTTGCGCATCCATCATGGGCAGAAATTCATCGAGTGCTTCCAGCACAACCACTTCAGAGCCCAGTCGAGACCAGACACTGCCGAGTTCAAGTCCAATCACGCCAGCGCCGATAACGCCGAGCCGTTTGGGTATTTCAGTGAATTCAAGTGCGCCGGTGGAATCGACGATAAATTCCTCATCTACTGGCGCAGGAGGTATCGCAACAGGTATGGAACCCGCCGCTATGATCACGTTACCCGCTTCCACCACCTGCACCTTACCGTCTTTATCGGTCACCTCAACGTTTGCACCGGCGAGTACTTTGCCGACACCTGAGATCGGTGTGACACCGTTGTGCTTGAACAAACCGGCTATTCCACCGGTCAACTGGCCAACAATTTTATCCTTGCGAGAAAGCATTGCAGGCACGTCGATCTCAAGAGACTTTAAAGAGATTCCGTGAACCGTAAAATGATCACGAGCTTCCATGTATTTGTGACTGCTATCGAGCAGCGCTTTGGAGGGAATGCAACCTACGTTGAGGCAGGTTCCACCAAGTTTGATGTTGTCTTTTTCATCCAGCCAACGTTCCACACAAGCTGTAGACAAACCTAACTGCGCCGCCTTGATTGCTGCAACATAACCAGCCGGACCAGAACCTATAACTACTACATCAAACTTGTCAGCCATATCTTTTCCCATATTCTACGTTTGTGACCCAGTCCAGCGCGTCAAAGCTGCAGCAAAATTCTCGCGGGGTCTTCAATTAGATCTTTTACGGCCACCAGGAAACTCACCGCCGATTTGCCATCGACAAGGCGGTGGTCATAGGACAATGCAAGATACATCATGGGTTGAATAACCACCTGACCATCGACCGCCATCGGGCGATCCTGAATCTTGTGCATGCCAAGAATACCGGTCTGCGGTGGATTCAAAATGGGCGTCGAAAGCAAGGAGCCAAATACACCACCATTAGTGAGTGTAAAAGTGCCACCCGTCATATCATCGATGCTTAGCTTGTTGTCCCGTGCACGCAAACCATAATCCCGGACACTGGCTTCAACATCAGCAAGACTCATAAAATCAGCATCGCGTAAAACCGGAACGACCAATCCTCCAGGAGTAGAAACTGCCACGCCAATATCCTGATAGCCGTGATAGACCACGTCACTGCCATCTATCGATGCATTGACTTCAGGAAAACGTTTTAGCGCTTCACAGGCGGCTTTGACGAAGAACCCCATAAAACCCAAACGGGTGCCGTTATGCGTTTTCTCGAACTGATCTTTATACTTGCTGCGCAACGCCATCACCGGGGCCATATTCACTTCGTTGAAAGTAGTGAGCATTGCAGTCTGTTGTGTAGCGTCCAGCAGCCGTTGAGCAATCCGCGCGCGCATACGCGTCATCGGCACTCGTTTTTCTATTCGTTCACTAGAGGGGCCAACAGGAGCAGCAGGTGCGACTGAGTCAACCGAAGAAGGTGTAGCTGTGACTGCAGGTGCTGGCGCATCCTTGAGATGCTTTAGGATATCTTCTTTGGTAATGCGTCCGTTTTTCCCCGTGCCCGAAATAAGGCTGACGTCCAATTTGTGCTCATCGACCAACTGGCGAGCCGCGGGACCCAGCAATGCACTCTGGTCTTCCACGCCTTCGCCATCCGCGCTGGCTACTGCGTCTGGCGCGCTAGCTGCGCTAGTATCCGCTTTTGCCACCGCTCCGGGTTCGAGGGTGGCGAGAAGCTGTTCGCTAGCAATCACCTCTCCTTCAGCGGCATGAATAGTCGTCAATACACCGTCTTCGGGTGCCAGAACTTCCATAACCACTTTATCGGTCTCGATCTCCGCAAGTAGTTCATCTCGAGAAACAGACTCGCCTTCTTGTTTGTGCCAGGCTGCAATCTCACCATCGGCAACGGACTCTGGGAAAGAAGGTGCATTTATTTTAGTAGCCATTTCGTATCCTTTGTGAAACGGTATTTGTCATTATTAGTTTGGACCTAAATCGGCGCCAAAGCTTCGTTTATAAATCTCTCTTGCTGTTCCAGGTGCAGCGCCATGTAACCGGCCGCAGGTGCTGCCGATGCATCTCGACCTACGTAATGCAGGTAAAGCTCCGGATTGTGTGAATGGATCACTCGGCGCATGTGGTGTTGACTCGAATACCAGGCACCCTGATTCATTGGCTCTTCCTGGCACCAGACCACATCTTTAAGATTGGTGTACTGAGCCAATACCTCGAGCAACTCCGCTTCGGGAAACGGGTAGAGTTGTTCCAGTCTCAATATTGCAATATCGTCGATTTCCCGCTCCCGGCGCACCGCCCGTAAATCGTAGTAAACCTTGCCACTGCACAGCACGACTCTGCCGACTTTGGTTTTATCGAAATCATCGGTTTCATCTAGAACGTTGTGGAAATGGCCCTCAGCCAGGTCTTCGATGCTAGACACTGCTTCTTTATGCCGCAGCAAACTTTTGGGAGACATAACGATCAGAGGCTTACGCAAAGGGCGAATGCCTTGACGACGCAGCATGTGATAAACCTGCGCGGGTGTCGTTGGTACGCAGACCTGAACATTGTGCTCTGCGGATAATTGCAGGAATCGCTCCAGTCGAGCGGAAGAATGTTCGGGACCCTGACCCTCGTAGCCATGAGGAAGCAACATTGTCAGCCCACAGAGCCTCGACCATTTATGTTCGCCGCTGGTGATAAACTGATCGATAACGACTTGCGCACCATTGGCAAAATCGCCGAACTGAGCCTCCCAGATCACCATACCCGTTGGGGCTGTTGTCGCGTATCCGTATTCAAATGCGAGCACCGCTTCCTCAGACAGAAGAGAATCATGGATGGTGAACTTAGCCTGATCTTCACTGATGTGCTGAAGGGGAACGTAAGTCGACTCATCTTTCTGATTATGGAGTACCGCATGGCGATGCGAAAACGTTCCGCGACCGATATCCTGGCCGGTGAAACGAATGGGAAATTTGCTTTTCAGTAGCGTTGCATAGGCGAGCGTCTCGGCGAACCCCCAATTGACAGGCATAATGCCGGCGGCCATCTTGCGCCGATCCTCAAGTATCTTTCCTACCTGCCTCTGAATCGGAAAACCGTCGGGTGTCAGATTGGTGTCGTGTGCGAGGGTTTGCAGCTCTTGCAAATCCATGGTGGTGTCGCAGGGCATGTTCCATTCGTGGCCGAGGTAAGGTGTCCAGTCCACGAAAGTTGATTTATTCGGTTCGGAAACCAAATTGCTGACTAATGGTTCTCCTCGATCCAGTGAATCGCGGTATCGATTAACGAGTACTTGATCCTCTTCTTCGCTGATCACTCCCTCTGCAATCAAACGCGCGGCATATATATCTCGCGTCGTGGTTTGCGTGCGGATTTTTTGATACATCAAAGGTTGCGTTACCGAGGGTTCATCAGCCTCGTTGTGACCTCGACGCCGGTAGCAGATTAAATCGATTACAACATCGCGCTGGAACTGGTGGCGGAAATCAACTGCCATCTGCGTAACGAAAAGAACCGCTTCCGGATCGTCTGCGTTGACGTGAAAAATGGGGGCCTGAACCATTTTAGCGATATCAGTACAGTATTCTGTGGACCGCGCATCTTCTTGAAGACTAGTGGTAAACCCCACCTGGTTGTTCAGCACAATATGAACTGTTCCACCGGTTTTATAGGCCCTTGTCTGGGACATCTGGAAGGTTTCCATCACCACGCCCTGACCGGCAAACGCGGCATCTCCATGGATGACAATGGGAACCACCATAGAGCCTGAGTCGTCGTCGCGACGATCCTGACGAGCGCGAACAGACCCCTCCACCACAGGAGAAACAATCTCCAAATGCGACGGGTTAAATGCCAGAGCCAGGTGCAACTCACCACCCGGTGTCATAATATTTGACGAGAAACCTTGATGATACTTAACGTCACCAGAGCTTTCGTGCTCAACTCGCCCTTCAAACTCGTCGAAAAGCTCCGCGGGGTTCTTGCCAAAAATATTAATTAGAACATTCAGTCGACCGCGGTGAGCCATGCCGATCACGACTTCTTTGGCACCGTAGGAGCCGCAGCGCTGTACCATTTCCGAGAGCATGGGAATCAGGCTCTCCCCGCCTTCAAGTCCAAATCGCTTGGTACCGGGGTATTTAGATCCCAGGGATTTTTCCAGGCCCTCGGCTTTTATCAATCGGCGCAAAAGCTGTAATCGTACATCCCTACCGTAGTCGGGAGCAGATCGCACCGATTCCATACGCTGCATTATCCAATGCCGTTGCTCGGTGTCGACAATGTGCATAAATTCAGCGCCGATGGTGTGGCAATAGGTACGCTCAAGCGCTTCTACAATCTCACCCAGGGTCGCATCCGCTTTGCCTATATGCATGCTGCCGGTTTGGAAAACGGTTTCGGTGTCTGCGGCTGATAGTTCATGGAAGCTCAATTCGAGATCGGATACATGCTCTCGGACTGCCAGCCCCAGCGGATCAAGCTCCGCCTTTTGATGGCCACGTTGCCTATAGGCAGATATCAGCTGAACAACCTTTACCTGCTTGCGCTCGTACTCGGTGGCCTGAGAATCTTGCTGAACTGTCGCTTCAGTGCGCACCCTCATCTTGCTGATTTGCGCGAAGCGCTCGCGAATAGTCGAGTGTGGAACATCCTGAATATGAGCGACGGCGGATTCAACCAGCGGCAGCTTGTCGAAGTAGTTACGCCACTGCTCTGGTACGGCGTTAGGATCAATCATGTAGGATTCGTACAAATCTTCGACATAGCTGGCATTGCCACCGGCAATATGCGAGCTCCTCCAAAGGAGTTCCATTGAGCTATCTTGCATCGTTTCCCTTCTCGGGTTTGAGTAGCCGAAAATACGGCGAATTAATCCTGAGTCTAGCAGCGCTTAGGTAGCTGCGCTCATCACCGCTCCAAAGAACACTGTTATTCTATAAGCGAAGCGCCATTGCACAAAGCATACTAACACTTACCTCTTTAAATACAAATACTTAGCGAACCTACCTAATGTTAAGTCGCGCGTGTCAACAGCATATTTCGAATGTGGCCGATTGCTTTCGTCGGATTTAGACCCTTAGGACAAACGTTGACACAATTTTGAATGCCATGACAGCGAAAAACACTAAAAGGATCATCGAGATTGGCTAGTCGCTCATCGGTGGCTGTGTCTCGGGTGTCAGCGAGGAAACGGTAGGATTGCAGCAGTCCGGCAGGACCGATAAAGCGATCGGGATTCCACCAGAAAGACGGGCAGCTCGTTGAACAGCAAGCACACAAAATACACTCGTATAAGCCGTCGAGCTTCTCACGATCTTCGGGAGATTGGAGACGTTCAATGGCCGGGGCCGGCGTATCGTTTTGCAGATAAGGCTGCACTTTTTCGTATTGTGCATAAAACATGCTCATATCGATCACAAGATCGCGCACTACGGGCAGTCCAGGAAGTGGTCGAACAACCAGTTTATTGTTTTTAACGGTCTCTGAAAGAGCAGTGATGCAGGCGAGCCCATTTTTACCGTTCATGTTCAGTCCATCGGAACCGCAAACACCCTCACGACAGGAACGACGAAAGGCGATAGTTGGGTCGCTGGCTTTGATAAGCTCAAGTACATCCAACACCATTAGATCCTTACCGCCTGTGTCAACCTCGACATCTTGCATCCAGGGTTCTTGATCGGTTTCAGGGTTGTATCGATATAGACTCACTTGCAACATGTAATGTAAACCCCTTAGTAAACGCGTGTTTTAGGCTGAAAAGTATCGACAGTTTTGGGCTCGAAATTAACAGCTCTTTTACCAACTCTTTTATCGGCCGGATAGTACATTGAGTGACACAACCAGTTTTCGTCGTCGCGATCCTGGTAGTCGTCCCGGGCGTGTGCGCCTCTACTTTCTTTTCGCTCTTCGGCTGTTATAGCGGTCGCCTCGGCAACCTCGAATAGATTCTGTAACTCTAAAGCTTCGATTCGCGCCGTGTTATAAGCCAGACTCTTGTCGGGAAGCGCTACGTTTTCAATTCGCCCGCGTAAATCATCTAGCTGCTCGACGCCTTTTTGCATGTATTCTTCATTGCGAAACACGCCGAAGCTATTTTGCATGGTGCTCTGTAATTCTTTGCGAAGATCCGCAACGCTTTCACCACCGGAAGAATTATTGAGCTTGTCCATTCTGGCAGCAGCTTGCTCCAAATCACTTTCACTGGCATCGCGAGCTTCAATGCCGCCGCGTAGCGCATTCTCAATAAAAATACCCGAAGCGCGACCGAAAACCACCAAGTCGAGCAAAGAGTTACCGCCCAATCTATTTGCACCGTGCACTGAAACGCAGGCTACCTCTCCACAGGCGAATAAGCCGGGGATAATTTGATCATTACCTTCGGCGTCTACCAGTAGCGCCTGACCGTTAACATTGGTGGGAATACCACCCATCATGTAATGACAGGTAGGGACTACAGGAATGGGCTCTTTCGCCGGATCTGCGTGAGCAAAGGTTTTCGACAGTTCCATAACCCCGGGCAATCGCGACTCAAGTACTTCTTCACCCAAGTGGTCCAGCTTAAGGAACACATGATCTCCCTCAGGACCGCAGCCACGACCTTCAAGAATCTCCTTGACCATGGATCGTGCAACAACATCTCGCCCGGCAAGATCCTTCGCATTGGGAGCATAACGCTCCATAAATCGCTCGCCATCTTTATTGATTAGATAGCCGCCTTCCCCTCTGCAACCTTCAGTTACCAGAGTGCCCGCGCCATGGATTCCGGTCGGGTGGAATTGCCACATTTCAATATCTTGTACAGGAAAGCCTGCCCGAAGCGCCATACCGATACCGTCTCCAGTATTAATATGCGCATTGGTGGTCGACGCATAGATACGCCCCGCTCCACCAGTGGCGAATACCGTGGCTTTCGATTTCACATAGACCGTCTCACCCGTTTCTATGCAAATCGCGATAACACCGACTACGACGCCATCCTGGTTTTTCACCAGATCAGTCGCGAACCATTCGTTAAAAAAGACCGTATTGGCCTTCATATTGCCCTGGTAAAGGGTATGCAATAGGGCGTGACCTGTTCGGTCCGCAGCAGCGCAAGTTCTCGCGGCTTGACCGCCTTCGCCGTAGTTTTTGGACTGACCGCCAAAGGGACGTTGATAAATACGACCTTCCTCGGTACGAGAGAACGGCAAGCCCATGTGCTCGAGTTCGTATATCGCTTCGGGACCTACACTACACATGTATTCAATGGCGTCCTGATCGCCGATGTAATCCGACCCTTTGACGGTGTCATACATGTGCCAACGCCAATCGTCGTTCGGATCATCGCTGGCTATTGCACAAGTGATTCCACCCTGGGCCGAAACCGTATGAGATCGCGTCGGGAAAACTTTGCTGATAACAGCAGTTTTGTAACCAGACTGTGCCAACTGCAAGGCCGCACGCATTCCGGCCCCGCCACCGCCAACTATGACGCCATCAAATGAAATTGTACGCATTGCCGCCATATCCTAATAACCCCAAAGAATCTGGGTGCCCCAGATTACATAGATAAATATTGTCAGTCCGCAAGCCACTTGCAGTACCAGGCGCAGAATGTTCCCCGCCTGTCCCATCATTCGCTCGGTGAAATAATCCGTGATCACCGACCACAAACCGACCCAAGCGTGGGCGCCCAGGGAAAGTAACGCGATCAAACTAAAAATTTTGACCCAGGTCTGAGAAAAAAGCGCTTTCCAGGAAACGTAATCAACGCCACCGAGTATTACGACGCCCAAAAAAACAAAATACGCGAGCAAGATAACAGCGGTGATTCTCTGCATCAGCCAATCGTAGAGGCCAGAACGCCCCAAACTCGTTACCGCCGTTACCATATCCATGCTCCCGCTAAAATGATCAGCACCGCTGAAGTGAAGACGACTAAGCGAGCACCTAAAGTACCGCCTTCGAAGGTCTCGCCAATTCCCATGTCCATCACAAGGTGCTTAATCCCCGCGACCGTGTGATAGATAAGACCCGCGAGGATAGCCCAAATGACAAATTTGCTCAGCGGACTAGACAGGACTTCCTGCAGCTGCGCAAAACTTTCAGGGCTCTTCAAGCTGGCGTCGAGTGCCCAGAGTAGGATGGCCATGCCGACAAAAATGAATACGCCAGAGGCGCGGTGGGTAATGGAAGCCCAAGCGGTCAAGGGAAGCCGCATAGAGCCTATGTCCAGGTTTACGGGACGTTTATCTTTCACAGTTTAGGTACCGCCGTATTCGCCTAAAGGCTGTTAATCGGGTTGGCCGAAGCCCGGGAAGTTCGAATCTCGCCGGTACGGCGACAATCGATACAAAACGCGCGAAATTATAAGGACTTACCCAGGTAAATACAAATGACTTCCGTGTTTGTGCTGTCGGTGTTGCATCGAGCGCAGCTCGGGCTAGAGTTGGCTAAAGGCGAGTTCAGTTAGTTGCTCACAGCTAGCTTCGCGCCTGCCGAAGTTTCGACTAGCTAGAGGCGCTGATGTCGCGAAATTCCGCGATCTCCCGCAATCAGGTTCGACGCATTTAGCGACATAGCTGCTGTGATTGGCTCCAAATCGGCCCAGATCAATTGACAAAACCTCACGACACTTTATAGTTGTTGGCCCACGGATATACAGCGCAGAACACTCTATGAGCAACAAGAATGCAACCCTAAAAATAGATGGCATCGAAGAAGCCATTGAGCTGCCAATTTACTCGGGCGCGATCGGCCCCGATGTGGTCGACGTAGGCGGTCTCACCAGCAAAGGCATGTTTACTTACGACCCGGGGTTTGTGTCCACAGCAGCCTGTGAGTCACAAATTACCTATATAGATGGTGGCAAAGGGATATTGTTGCATCGAGGATATCCGATTGACCAATTGGCAGATCATTCCGACTATCTGGAAACTTGCTTCTTGCTGCTCTACGGGGAATTACCTAGCGCTGAAGAAAAAGAAAAATTTGTTCGCACCGTTAAGAGCCACACCATGGTTAACGAACAGCTGCGAATTTTCTACAACGGATTTCGTCGCGACGCGCACCCCATGGCCATTATGTGCGGCGTTGTTGGTGCCCTCTCGGCTTTTTATCACGACTCGCTGGATATCAGCGACGAACACCATCGACAAGTCGCCGCTTTCCGGCTGATAGCCAAGATGCCAACCCTGGCAGCCATGAGTTACAAGTTCTCAATCGGTCAGCCGTTTATGTATCCCGACAACACAATGGGATATGCCGAAAACTTTCTCCACATGATGTTTGGCAACCCCTGTGAGCCAAGTAATGTAAGCCCAGTACTGGCCAAGGCGATGGACCGAATCTTCTTGCTGCATGCAGATCATGAACAGAACGCGTCAACCTCGACTGTAAGATTGGCGGGGTCCTCGGGCGCCAATCCATTTGCCTGCATTGCGGCCGGCATCGCAGCGTTGTGGGGTCCCTCTCATGGGGGCGCTAACGAAGCCGTGCTCGAGATGCTAGAAGAAATTGGCGATGTTTCTAGCATTGACGAATTTGTCGAAAAAGCAAAGGACAAAAACGACCCCTTCCGCCTCATGGGTTTTGGTCACCGGGTATACAAAAACTTCGACCCCAGAGCCAAGGTAATGAAGGAGGCGGCAGACGATGTCCTGGCAGAACTGGGAATCGAAAATGACCCTCTCCTGGCCATCGCCAAACGCCTCGAGCAAATCGCCCTGGAAGACCCCTACTTTATCGAACGCAAGCTCTACCCAAACGTTGATTTCTACTCGGGCATTATTTTAAAGGCGATTGGTATTCCAACCAGTATGTTCACCGTTATTTTTGCCGTTGGCAGAACCGTTGGCTGGATTGCACACTGGCACGAAATGATCAGCGGCAGTTATCGAATTGGCCGGCCACGTCAGCTCTACACGGGCCATGAGCAACGCGATTATCTACCGATGGACAAGCGCTAGCCCGGCTAGCGGAATACCAAAGGGCCGCATTGCGGCCTTTTTTACGATTAAAATCCGCAACCACCATTCACAGGAACAACAGAGACCGACAATGACAGATATCGTAATCAGCGGCACGGGGTTGTACACGCCAAAGGAATCGATCAGCAACGCTGAGTTGGTTACCGCCTTTAATACCTACGTCGACAACTTCAATAGCGAAAACGCGGACGCGATAGAAGCTGGTGCAATAAGCCCGTTGAATCATTCTTCAGAGGAATTTATTGAAAAAGCCTCCGGTATAAAGGCGCGCTACGTGATGAACAAGGAGGGTATTCTCGACCCCAAGCGCATGGCGCCGATTTTGGCAGACAGACCAAATGAGGAAAATTCCATTCAATGTGAGATGGCCATTGTTGCCGCAAAGGAAGCCATGGCCCAAGCTGGAAAATCTTCCTCAGATATAGATGCCGTGATAGTCGCGTGCTCAAACCTGCAGCGCGCCTATCCCGCAATAGCGGTTGAAATTCAGGCGGCTCTAGGCATCACAGGCTTTGGCTATGACATGAATGTCGCCTGCTCATCGGCAACCTTCGGTATTCAACAAGCACGAGACAGCATTGCCAATGGCAGTGCTGATTGCGTTCTGGTCCTCAACCCGGAAATTTGCACAGGGCATCTGAACTTCCGCGATCGCGATGCACACTTTATTTTTGGTGACGTATGTACGGCTATTATTCTCGAACGTGCTGACACCGCGACTTCCGATGATCAGTATCTAATTGCAGATAGCCAGCTCCAGACGATTTACTCCAATAACATTCGCAATAACTTCGGCTTTCTCAATCGCGGCGATGAAGCCGGAGTCGGCAAGCCCGATAAATTGTTTGTGCAGGAAGGTCGCAAGGTATTCAAAGAAGTCTGCCCCGCAGTGGCCAGCCAAATCTCAACACAATTGCAGAAGTTGGCCATACCCGCTACAGATCTAAAACGGCTGTGGCTGCACCAGGCCAATCTGAGCATGAATAACTTGATCGCCAAGCGAGTACTGGGGCGTGAAGCAAATTCGATGGAAGCCCCGACAATATTGGACGAATACGCCAACACCAGTTCTGCCGGTTCGATCATCGCCTTTCACAAACACCGAGACGACTTTAGCAGTGGTGATCAGGGCGTACTGTGCTCTTTCGGCGCGGGCTACAGCATAGGCAGTGTGGTGCTAAGAAAGATCTAAGCAAGGATTTCTTTCAGCGCCAGCATCAGGGCGTCGCAGTCATCAGTGGTGCCAATACTAATTCTTAAAAACTGATCGATCCGTGGTGCGTTGAAGTAGCGAACCACGATACCTCGGTGCCTCAAGGCCTGAAAAAGTTCACCGGCATCCTGATCGGGGTATCGACAGAACAAAAAGTTGGCACTTGAAGGCAATACCTCAAAACCCAGATCGCTCATGCTCGCTGATAGGCGATCTCGATTGGCAATGACTTTGTCGCAGGACTCCTTGAAATACTCAACATCTTCCAGTGAAGCCAGGGCCGCAGCCTGGGCGACAACGTCCATTGGATAAGAATTGAAAGAGTTTTTGACCCTCTCCAGCCCTTCAATTAGCCCCGAATTGCCCATCGCGACGCCGACACGTAATCCTGCAAGAGCACGGGATTTCGACAGGGTCTGCACGACCAACAAGTTGTCAAACTCATCGATGAGCTCCACCGCGGATTGACCACCAAAATCGATATAGGCTTCATCAATCACCACGACAGATGATCGGTGTAAGCTCAGCAATTCCCTAATACTCTCCAAGCTCAGTAGAATACCGGTCGGAGCATTGGGGTTGGGAATAATGATGCCACCGTTGTTAACAGGAAAGGCGTTTACGTCTACAGAAAAGTCTGAAGCCAGAGGCACAGTGTTGAATTCGCACTGGTACAAATTACACCACACAGGATAAAAGCTGTAGCTGATGTCGGGAAAACACACCGGTAGGTCCTGCCTGAGCAAGGCGTGAAAAATGTGGGCAAGCACTTCATCAGAGCCATTGCCCAAAAATACTTGCTCGGAACCCAAACCGTTTAAGTCTGCGAAGGCCTTTTTCAGCTTATGGGATTCCGGGTCAGGATAGCGACGTAGATCATTCCCCGAGACTTCCGCAATCGCAGCCATCACACCGGGCGCAGGGTCAAAAGGAATCTCATTGGTATTGAGTTTAATCAGATTATCAAGCTGAGGCTGCTCTCCCGGAACATAGGGGGTTAGCTCATTGACCAGTCTGCTCCAGTAACGGCTCATGCCAAACTCCGTAATCGTTATTCAATGCCCTGAAACCCAAAACGTTGTGGGCCATTCTGGCATAAAAAAAGCCCGGTAAGATACCGGGCTTAATTTTAATATGGCGTCCCCTAGGGGGTTCGAACCCCTGTTACCGCCGTGAAAGGGCAGTGTCCTGGACCACTAGACGAAGGGGACGCAGCGCGCTTGCGGCAGTCAAACTGCGACAGCGGCGGTATTGTACCGAAGCCGTCGTTCATTGCAAACTTTAGACGGCCAGTTGCAGACGATCTTTGGTTCGCAGGATCGGATCAACACGGTGTGCTGAATATCGGGGAGTCACCACACAGAAGCATTTTCCTTTGAGCCTGGATAGTGACAGTATGATTGCTAAAGAGGTTCTAGATCTGAGTAAACAATTGAAGCAGGTGTCCGTCTGGCAACAGGTCGACGAGCGTTTGCTTGCCTAGAGTCATTGAGCGAGGGAGATCTGGAATCTTGCAAGATACTAAAAGCCACTCGGCATTGCAGTCGGTTTCGCCCACGCTACTGGTACTGCTGTCTATAAGCTCTATCCAGGTAGGCGCAGCGCTGGCGACGGGTCTCTTTCCAGCATTGGGTGCCGAGGGCACGGTTGCGGTGCGAATTCTGTTCTCTGCGCTGATTTTGTTGCTGGCATCGCGCCGGAGATTACCCAAGCTGCACAGACAACTGGTTCGGCACTGGCCGACCCTACTGCTCTTCGGTTTGTGCATCGCCGCGATGAATTTCTTCTTTTACAAGTCCATTGCGATAATTCCGCTGGGAACCGCCGTAGCCTTCGAGTTCATTGGTCCTTTGGGAGTTGCCGCAGTCACATCCAGGCGAAGAAGTCACTTTGCCTGGGTATTCTTAGCAGCGGTGGGTATTGTTCTTTTATCGCCCTTGTCAGGCGCTAGTTTGGATACTCTTGGTATCTTTTACGCACTGCTTGCGGGAGCGGGCTGGGCTTGCTTTATCATTCTGGCAGCTCGGGTGGGAAAACAGGTGCCGGGAAACGACGGCTTGATTATCGCAATGACAGTCGCTGCCGTTGCCATGCTTCCCTTCGCCGCCCCAGTATCAGCAGTGCTGGTAGCAGACCCGGCCCTGTTGCTTGCCTGTGTGGGCATCGCGCTGATTTCAACCACTTTACCGTTTATGTTTGAGTTTGCCGCGCTTAAACGTATGCCAAAGCGAAACTACGGCGTGCTCGTCAGCGTAGAGCCCGCGGTAGCAGCCTTGGTTGGCGCAGTGCTGTTGGGGGAACGCATCGGCACACAAAGTATGATCGCGGTCGCTTGCGTTGTCATTGCCGCGATCGGCATTAGCATTTCCGACGCTCAGAAGTAATAGGGATGGGCGCGTGTTCTACCTAGATAGTCGACACAGCTATGAAGTCCGTTACTCGGTATCTTCAACTTGAGAAATCAGTTCGTCTAACTCTACATGGCGAACATCCAACCCACGCACCAGGTAAATTACATGTTCGGCGATGTTGGCAGCATGATCACCAATCCGCTCCAGACTTCGAAGTGCCCACATTTCATTCAAAACAGAAGTTATCACTCTTGGGTCTTCCATCATGAAGGTGACAAGACTGCGCATAGCGCTACCGTATTCCTTATCCACCGCATTGTCTTGTCGAACAACTTCGACGGCCGTATCGACATCCAGGCGTGTAAAGGCATCCAGTGCTTTACGCAACATGTCAGCTACATGCAGACCGATATGGCGAATTTCTACAAAATTGCTCGGGGAAACACCTTCCTCAGAAAGCTTGATTGCCTGGCGTGCAATTTTTGCCGCCTCATCGCCAATCCTTTCCAAATCTGTAATAACACGAGCCACGGATAAAACCAGCCGCAAATCGCTGGCGGCAGGCTGTCGTCGAGCGAGTATACGCGAGCACTCATCATCGATGCTCATCTCCATTCGATTCACCTCTTGATCCAGCGAAATGACTTTACTCGCTTCGCCGCTATCGAGTGTCACCAAGGCTTCTACAGCAGCGCTCAGTTGCTGTTCTACTCTGCCACCCATCTCAAGCAAATGATTTTTTACCCCTTCCAGTTCAGCATTGAACTGCGCAGAGATATGCTGTTTGTAACTATCTTGATTCAACATGGCAAGTTCCTCTAGCCGTAGCGCCCGGTAATATAGTCTTCGGTTTGCTTTTTGGCGGGGTTGGTAAACAGGGTATCAGTGTCGTCGTATTCGATTAGCTGCCCCATATACATAAATGCAGTCATGTCTGACACACGCGCCGCTTGCTGCATATTGTGTGTGACAATAACAATGGTAAAGCGCGACTTAAGTTCGTATATCAGCTCTTCAATTTTTAAGGTAGAGATCGGGTCCAGAGCGGAAGCCGGCTCATCCAGAAGAAGCACCTCAGGTTCTACGGCGATAGTTCGAGCGATTACTAAGCGCTGTTGCTGACCTCCCGATAAACCCAGAGCGCTGTCGTCCAGTCGATCTTTCACTTCATCCCACAAGGCAGAGGAACGCAGAGACTTTTCCACCACTTCATCGAGAACACGTTTTTTGTTAATACCCTGAATTCTCAAACCGTAAGCGACGTTTTCATATATTGATTTTGGGAAGGGATTGGGTTTCTGAAACACCATGCCGATTCGCCGACGCAAACTTGCAACATCGACGCCAGGGGCGTAAATATCGTCACCTTCGAGGCGAATACTTCCTTGTATACGACAACCATCAACCAAATCGTTCATCCGGTTGAAGCAACGCAACAGACTGGATTTACCGCAACCACTAGGCCCAATAAAAGCGGTCACTCTGCGTTTCGGTATCTCCAATTGAATGTCTTTGAGCGCATGCGTGTCCTGATCGTAATACAGCTGCAATCCATCGACAGTTAAGCTCGTCTCTGGCGGCTCCGCATCGAGCGGCTTGGGGCGATTTAGCGCCTCGATATCAATCGCATGACTTTGCATAATTCAAATTCCGTTCCGTGAGTGAGGCATTAATTTTCGAGGGACTTATAGCGCTCTCGCAGTCGGTTGCGTAAACCTACTGCCGCTAAATTTAACAAGGCAATTATAGCCACCAACAGCAGCGCCGTGGCATAGACAAGTGGCCGTGCGGCTTCGACGTTGGGACTCTGAAAGCCGACATCGTAAATATGAAAACCCAGGTGCATAAACTTTTGATCCAAATGGATAAACGGGTAGTTTCCGTCCACCGGCAGCGTCGGAGCAAGTTTTACGACACCTACCAGCATTAGAGGCGCAACCTCCCCCGCTGCTCTGGCCACTGCCAGAATCAGGCCTGTCATCATCGCCGGGCTCGCCATCGGCAATACCACTCGCCAAAGGGTCTCAGCGCGGGTTGCACCCAGGGCCAAGCTACCTTCGCGCAAAGACTTGGGAATGCGTGATAGCCCCTCTTCTGTTGCGACGATGACAACCGGCAGTGTCAGCAGCGCCAATGTCAGTGACGCCCACATTAGCCCCGGAGTACCGAAGGTTGGACTTGGAAGTGCCGCGTTAAAAAAGACCTCGTCAAGCTCACCGCCGACAAAGTAGATAAAAAAACCTAGGCCGAAGACGCCATACACGATGGAAGGTACTCCGGCCAGGTTATTTACCGCAATACGAATTGATCGTGTGACGATGCCCTGCTTAGCATATTCGCGCAAGTAGACAGCAGCGACCACGCCAAAAGGCGTCACCATGACAGACATCAGTAACACCATCATCACGGTACCGAAGATCGCCGGGAATACTCCACCTTCCGTATTCGCCTCGCGGGGCTCCGCAGTGAGAAATTCCTTGAGCTTCTCAAAATACATGCCGATTTTTTCAAGCACTGTCATTTTGTTAGGCTGATATACCCTCACCACTTTCGAAAGCGGTAAAGTCACCACCTGGCCGCTGGGTAGCGCGGCGGTATAACTGTGCTTTTCTATGCTGTCATATAAACCATAGAGTTCCTGTTGAAACTCCTTGTATTGAGCATTCAACTGATCCCGCTCTTCGGCAAATCGAAGTTTTTCCTGGGAACTCAATTCACCATCCAACTCAAGAGATCGCTCCTCCAGGCGCAAGCGTTCCAGGCTGTAGTTAATGCTGCCAATCTCAATTCTCTCAAGGTGGTGAATTTCTTCGCGGACGGCTGTAGTGGATGCGATGAGTGATTGGAAAGCAGCCCAGGCCGCAGTCTCATCTTCTCGAACGTCGCCGACAACAGTTCCGTCTTCAAATACAGTTTGCAAATAACCGTAAAAATTGCCCCATTCCAGGCGCTCAATGGTCATGGCATTTTCCGGGTAGCTTTTCTGCGAGAGCTGCTCATCTATTAGCCATAAAAAGTCGTTGCCAAGGAAATCGCGATTTCCCTGCTTCATCAAAAATCGTTTGAAGAAAGGCCCTTCACCCTGCAACTCGATGCCCGCGTCGGAAAGCTGTTCACCCGACACTTCCAGCTCTTCCACCAGTTCCCCGAGCAAAGTGCGACTCTCTCCTTGATAGCTCAATGTTGTGGAGAGGACGTCTGAGGGCCAAAAATGTCCAAAGCCTCGCACTGCTAACAACACAATCAAACCCAATACTGCGATTAAACTGATACTGACCGCGGCGGCGTTGCCCCAAATCATCGGTTCGCCGCTTTTGACCCAATCGATAAAACTTTTGCTTCCCGAGGATCGTAAGCTCTTGGTAGGTGATTGCGTCATTACAGTGAACCGTATTTCAAACGCAGGCGCTGGCGAACCAACTCGGCGATTGTGTTAACCACAAAGGTAAAAAGAAACAACACGAAGGCTGCAAGGAATAGTACCCGGTAGTGCGTGCTGTCTACCTCAGCCTCTGGAACTTCGACCGCGATATTGGCTGCCAGGGTGCGCATTCCCTCGAAGATATTGGCATCCATTATAGGAGTGTTCCCGGTGGCCATAAGCACAATCATAGTTTCTCCCACGGCCCTACCCATCCCGATCATTAGGGCCGAAAATATCCCAGGGCTGGCAGTGGGCAAAACCACGCCGACGAGGGTTTGCCAGGGCGTTGCGCCCAGGGCCAAACTGCCGTAGCTAAGATGCTTGGGAACGGCAAAAATTGCATCCTCTGTTATCGAGAAAATGGTGGGGATTACCGCCATCCCCATGGCGATACCCACGATCAAGGCATTGCGTTGATCAAATGAAACGCCGAGTTTCGAAGTAATCCACACACGCATATCACCATCGAAAAAAAACAATTCAATGGCATCATTCGAAGCGAAGCTGGTGTAGCCCAAAGCGAAGACGACCGGAATCAACACCATGGCATGCCAACCATCGGGGATAATGGCACGCCAGGCACCGGGTAAACGAGACCAAAGATAGGCGAAGACCAATACCCCGACCGGTACGATGATCATCACCGAGAACACACCTGTTAGATTGTTTTCTACAAAGGGTGCCAACCACAGACCGGCGAGAAATCCCAGAATCACAGTGGGTAACGCTTCCATTAACTCGATAAGCGGCTTTACCTTACGCCGCAATCTGGGAGCCATGAAATACGCAGTATAAATAGCACCGCATATCCCCAACGGGGCGGCGATCAACATAGTATAGAAGGCGGCCTTTAGCGTACCGAACGCCAGTGGAGAGAAGCTGTACTTGGGCTCGAAATCATTGTTCGATGCAGAGGACTGCCATATGTAAGCCGGCTCCTCATAGCTTTCATACCAAACTTTCTGCCACAATGCAGACCAGGAGATATCTGGATGCTCGTTATCGATGCGATAGGCATGCGCTAAACCGTCCTTGTTTAGCAGTAGAATTTTATTTCCGCGTGGGGAGATAGCAGATAGCACAGGTGCCACTTCCTGCTCAAGTTGCTCATCGAATAAGGTTCGATGAGCCGTACTGTGGTAAATCTGCAATTGTCCTGTGTTTCCCAAGGCCAGAAAACCTTTGCGACGATGCTCAGGAATCAATTTTGCGATAGAGGCTCCGCCAGTTAAAAATTCGCGCACCCGCTCCAGCCGCGCGCCCTGCTCATCTCGCACAATAAAAAACTGCGCCAGCTCTCCCTGGCTTGATGTCGCCAGTAAGGAGATACCTCCGAGCAAAAGTTCGCTTGTGGTCAGCTCACCACCGCGTTGAAAAAGTTGACCGGTGTCTACGATACTCAGGGCATTTTCATTATCCGTTTCGTTTAAATCCAGAATGCTATAAGACCCATCTGCTTGCAGTCGATAAACCCAGCGTTGGTCTGATGAAATATGCAGAGCGGCGGTTTGCCCGGCCAGGCTTGGGAAATTTAGCACCTCCTGTTCAAGAACAAGTTCGTCGGTCAAAAAGTCGACATCCTTGAGGTAACGGTGACCTACCAATACACCATCGCTTTGCTGCCCTACGATAACTAGCGCATCCTCAGTATCACGAACGGACACAGCCTTGATCTGCGCACTCCCGATTACAAAGCGTTGATCAGCATAGGCGGTTTCCACCGAGGGTGTAATGAGGCGCTTGTCATCGGGATAACTAATCAGATAACTGTGTTTAACCAGGGTGACTTCGCCATCATTATGACCTAAAGCGAGGAGTCGGCTATCGGCGCTCTCGGGTGAAACCGCAGTGATGTAATTCTTGTTCTTGGCCAGTCGAGCAGACCTTATCAACTCCCCTGTGTCGACCTTAAAAAAGTGCCCCATGTTTTGGGCATCGACAGAAAGGCCAACCTCGCCCTGCTCTTCCATAGCCAGGTAGAGAGGCGGCGCACCAGAATCCTGCCACTGATAATTGGCTACCGGTTCGATATGCGCGTTGTCAAACAGCGGGAGAACTTCGTACAGCAAGTAAAAGAAGATTAACAGGATGGCAAACAGTACGCCTCCACCACCCGCTGTAATTGTGGCGGTTGCAAGCCGATCTTTTAAACGGCGCCAGCCGGTTGAATAGGGAGGTATCTGGTCAGCTAAAGAGGACAAGTTAGTAACTCAAGTAGTTTCAAAAAGCCGTAGCCACGTTCGCAAAAAGACCACCTTAACGGCAGCCATTTTGCATTAATTCAAAAACTCGACAGATAATATCTACAACTCCAGAGACTTAGTCATTCTCTGAACTACCGAAGCCGGCAGGGAAATATAGCCATCCTTTGCGACGACTTCCTGGCCCTGTTTTGAGTACACCAGTTTAATAAACTCGCGCTCCAGGGGTGACAAGGGCTTGTTTGGCGCCTTGTTAATATAGACATAGAGGAAGCGAGAAAGCGGATAGCTACCATTTACAGCATTTTCGGGTGTCGCCTCAACGACTTCGCCGCCAGGTTTTTTGCTGACAGGGACAGCTCGAACACTAGAGGTTTTATAGCCAATTCCCGAATAACCGATGCCGTTAACCGATGTCGACACCGACTGAACGACGGAGGCGCTGCCCGGCTGTTCGTTGACCGTATTTTTGAAATCACCCTTACAGAGCGCCTTGCTCTTAAAATACCCGTAGGTCCCGGAAACAGAGTTTCTGCCAAAGATCTGAATATCACGAGCCACCCAAGCGCCTCCGAGGCCTAAATCACCCCAGGCCGCGATATCGGAATCATTGCCACATTTACGAGTACTTGAGAACACGGCATCGACCTGTGCGATGCTCATTCCCTCTAGTGGATTGTCCTTGTGCACATAGACCGCGAGCGCATCAATGGCCACCGGAACAGCTGTCGGCTTATAACCATAACGGCCTTCGAAGGCCTCCAGTTCCCTATCCTTCATCTTTCGACTCATTGGACCAATGTTTGAGGTACCTTCCGTTAGTGCGGGAGGCGCGGTGGAAGAACCTGCAGCCTGAATCTGGATGTTAACGTTGGGATAGGCACGCTTAAACTCTTCGGCCCACAATGTCATTAGGTTAGCGAGCGTATCAGAACCAATACTGGACAGGTTGCCCGATACACCAGCGGCTGGCTGGTAGTCCGGCAAGGTGTCGACTGCCTCATTCGCCACACTGATTTGGGCAGCAGCGATGGCTAATGCAGCACTACTGGTTTTAAAAAATTTGCTCAGTTTCATGCGAACTCCATTCTGGTTTGGCTTGAATGGAGAATACGATAACTACAAATTGTGACAGTAATGTTACAGAGGTGCCGTAGATCCAGAGATATTTTCAGCGACGTGTTCAATCGGCCCAGTGCATTGAAATACCAAGCTAAAGTTACTGCCCACGCCTAAAGTGCTCTCAACCTCGAGTGTCGCATTGTGAGATACGGCAACGTGCTTGACGATCGCCAAACCTAAGCCTGTCCCTCCTGTAGCGGAGGAACGACTGTCATCCACACGGTAAAACCGCTCTGTTAACCGTGGTAAATGCGCCGCCGCAATGCCCTCCCCGCTATCACGGACGCTTAAATGACATTGATTTTCAATACGTGACCACCGAACGGTGACGGGAGCTGTATCCGAACTGTACTTAATCGCGTTTTGTATCAAGTTGGAGACCGCGGAATGGAGCTCTCGATAGTCGCCTGAAATTTTCGCAGAACATTGAATATCCAAATTGAGAACACGGTCGGCATGTGAATGACTCAGTTCATCGCGGATTTCTTCGAGCATCCGGGAAATATCAACAGGTTCATGCTGCTCTATATTGCGGACGCTCTCGATTCGCGACAGCCATAGTAAGTCCTTGAGCAGGTTCTCCATACGAGCCGATTGCTGGGACATTTGCTGCAGCGGTTTGATGTACCGCGGCTCGAGATTCTCGGCATTGTCCAGAATAGTATCCAGGTAGCCGGTGATCACTGTCAGCGGTGTTCGCAGCTCGTGGGAAACATTAGCCACAAAGTCCCTGCGCATTTGTTCCATTCTTGTCATTGCTGTGACGTCCCTGGCAAAAATTAACCGCTCTCCCTCGCCAAATCGAGTCACTTCAATTTGTAAAAAAAGATCGACTTCGCCGCCGATATTGATCTGCAGAGACTGGCTGTAATCTCCCGCTGTGAAATATTTATGGAATTCTGGCACTCGAATGAGATTCAGTATCGCCTGACCACTATCATCGGGATAGCGCAGGCCCAACAACCGCTCGGCCGCTTGGTTGCTCCAGGCAATAGCCCCTTTCTCGTCGACCATAACAGCGCCGTCGCGCATGGAGGCAAAAGAATTTCGCAGATAATCTACCGTGGACTGCAGTTGTTGACGGGCTTCTTTTTCCTTGCGGCGCAAATGGTAAATGCGGTCGAAAACATCTCCCCAGATGCCGTAGCCCTCGGGTGGGGCGCTCTCGGGCTGGCTCAACCAGGCCTGTATCCGCCAAAGCTGGTAAAACCAATGGGCCAGAACTGCAGCAATACTCAAACTGGCACCGATCAATGCATGCCCGAATAACCAGCCTGTGAACATTCCCAAAAATACCAGGAGAAGAACTCGTCGCAGCGAGGTCAACCATACTTTTGAGGTTCTCATTCTGCACGCACGCCTTGAACATAAAACCGGTATCCGGTGCCGCGAACCGTTTCTACGTAAGCGCTGCAGTCAATAGAGGCGGATTGAAGGGCTTTGCGTAGTCTGCGGATATGTACATCCACAGTCCGCTCCTCCACATAGACATTGTTACCCCACACACGGTCGAGCAATTGGCTTCGAGTGTAGGCCCGGTCAGGGTGAGTCATGAAAAATTGCAGTAGTCTGAATTCCGTGGGCCCCACCGACAGCTGCTCTTCCTCGACAAAAACGCGCTGACTATCACCATCGAGCACAACATCTCCCAACTGGATACGTTCGGATTTTGCCAGGGCTGCGGTTCTACGCAATATCGCTTGAATTCTTGCGATCAATTCTCTGGGGGCGAACGGTTTGGTCAGATAGTCGTCTGCACCGACCTCCAAGCCTTGAATAATATTGTCCTCGGACGTCTTGGCGGTCAACATAATCACGGCGACGTCTCGAGTGTTCTCCTCGCGCTTTAAACGCCGCAATAGTTCAATACCACTGCCCCCAGGCAACATCCAATCCAGCAGAACAATATCCGGGTCCTCGTCGACGATCTGGCAATGGGCATCATAGGTGTTATCCGCTTCCAGGCAAACAAAACCTGCTAGCTCCAACGCCAGTCGCAGCATATCGCGAATAGATTCATCATCATCGACAATAAGAACGGTAACTTCAGCCATAACAATTTTCCGGTTCGGTACTCACCCGGCTATTAGAAGCGAGATATATGACAGTATTATGACAGACTCGATGAAGAAAAGCGGTTTAGCCGCCCACCATCACAGTGAGCATGCCATTCGCGAAAGCGACTATCTTAAGCTGGCGTTGATGTTCTTAAGCAGCTTGTTCCCGGGGCAAAGGTCTGGAGCTCCCAACTCATTTAACGGCCGCTGAGAAGTCTCCAGTACCTCATGTAGCTCGCGAGAGTTCTTATCCATATAGATAAGCCCAGTGAGAATATTGCCCTTGGAGCGATGTTCTTCCAGCGCCATCATGGCGGAACCACGATGAAAAGGGTCGAGATCCTCAGACATTTTATGCAGGTGAAGAACCGAGCCATCGTGCATAGTGACTTCGTGAGTACTACCGGCTTGGTAGCTGGTAGTTATTTCCTGCCGCATGGGTACAAAATCGACGGTACCGGTGGCTTCAGAATGATCTCGCACGAACTCGTAGCTTTTGGTGGAAGCAGCATTGTTATTGAAGGTAACACACGGTGAAACGATATCGATGAGAGCAAACCCCCGATGGGTCATAGCCGCTTTTATCAATGGGATGAGTTGATCCTTGTCCCCAGAAAAACTCCGCGCAACGAAGGTCGCTCCCAACTGCAGCGCCAGTCCAGGAAGATCAATCGCTGAAAACGGATTGGCGTCGCCTTTTTTGCTCGCCGAGCCCTCATCGGCGGTTGCCGAGTCCTGCCCTTTGGTTAACCCGTAACAGCCATTGTTCATAACGATGTAAACCATATTCAGGTTGCGTCTGATCGCATGGGTAAATTGCCCCATGCCGATAGACGCCGTATCACCATCTCCAGACACACCCAGATACAGTAAGTCACGGTTAGCCATGGCGGCTCCAGTAACGACCGAAGGCATACGACCGTGCACCGAGTTAAAGCCATGAGATTTGCCCAAAAAATAAGTGGGAGACTTGGAAGAGCACCCTATTCCGGACAGCTTCGCTATCTTGTGTGGATGAATAGACAGCTCGTGGACGGCACGCACAATAGAGCCGCTGATAGAGTCGTGTCCACAACCCGCGCAGAGGGTTGAGATTGAGCCTTCGTAGTCAGCCTTGGTGTAACCCAAATCATTGACGGGTAGATCTGGATGGCGAAATTTCGGCGTTTGATAACTCATATCTTAATTCCCTTTACCGCTGGCGACATTGTCCCGGCGCAGTGGCGTAACATTGTGCCCAGGCATTTGCTGCAAAATTTGTTTTCGAATGTTGCGTGCACTTATCGGTGTTCCGTCGAAACACAGTACAGATTTCAGTTTATCTGGACCCAGCTCGAACTCAGCCATTAACAGCGTGCGAAGTTGTGCATCGCGATTTTGCTCAATAACAAACACGCGATCATGGCGATCGATAAAATCTTCGACGTCTTGGTTAAACGGAAAAGCCCTGACTCGCATCGCGTTAAGGTGGATGCCATCTTCTACTAGGTAATCCAAAGCCTCCAGGGACGATTCTTCAGAAGTGCCATAGTACAAAACGGCTACGTCAGTCTTCTTTTTGCTCGGTACTTCCTCAGGCTCGGGGACATATTGTTTTATCGTTTCCCACTTGGCCATGAGACGATGCATGTTCTTTTCGTACTCCTCGCCCTTCTCTGAGTAAACAGCGTATTCGTCACGCGATGTACCCCTGGTAAAAAAGGCACCTTTATCCGGGTGAGTTCCGGGGTAGGTTCTATAGCAGATCGCATCACCGTCAACATCCAGATAGCGACCAAACTTTTCAATCTTATCGAGATCTTCAGCTGTTAGAACCTTGCCCCGGTCATATTCTCTGTCATCATCCCATTCCAGGGGCTCAGACATATTGTCGTTCATCCCAAGATCGAGATCGGTCATGAGGATAATCGGTGTCTGCAGGCGCTCAGCCAGGTCGAAAGACAGGGCCCCGAAATCGAAGCACTCTTTAGGTGTTGAGGGAAACAATAGCACCTGTTTGGTATCACCGTGCGAGGCATAGGCAGCGGACAAAACATCCGACTGCTGGGTCCGGGTCGGCATACCCGTTGAAGGTCCTGCGCGTTGAACATCAAACAAGACAGTAGGAATTTCTGCGAAGTAGGCAAGACCCAAAAATTCGCTCATCAGAGACAATCCCGGCCCACTGGTAGCGGTGAATGAACGAGCACCATTCCAGCTTGCACCCAACACCATACCGATGGCGGCCAACTCATCTTCGGCCTGAACAATGGCATAGTTTTTGCGACCCGTACCCGGATCGATACGCATCCGTCTGGCATATTTTTCAAAGGCATCGACAACAGAAGTGGAAGGTGTGATGGGATACCAGGCGACCACCGAAGCACCTCCGTACAAAGCGCCGAGCCCCAAGGCGGTGTTGCCATCGACTAAAATTTTGTCTCCGACCTTGTCCGATTTTCTGACACTGATGCCTATGGGGCACTCAAAATTGGCTTTCGCATACTGATGACCCAATTCCAGAGCATGAATATTCGGTAGCACCAACTTTTCCTTGCCCTTGAATTGGTCGCCAACCAAGGCGGTCAGTACGGCGAAATCAATATCCAACAAGGCAGCGAGCGCACCGACATAAATCACATTCTTAAACAGCTGACGCTGACGCGGATCCGTATACTGCTCATTGCAAATGCGGGTCAGGGGCAATCCGATAATAGTGACATCGTTTCGCAGTAAGCGAAGATCAAGGGGCTTGGTATTGTCATAGATGAAATAACCGCCCGGTTCCAGTTCCTGAATATCATCGGCCATGCTCTGGGGGTTGACCGACAGCATGATATCCACACCACCGCGACGACCCAGATAGCCCTTTTCACTCACTCGCACTTCATACCAGGTCGGAAGACCCTGAATATTCGAGGGAAAGATGTTCTTGGGACACACCGGTAAACCCATTCGAAAAAGCGCCTTGGCAAACAGGTTGTTGGCGCTCGCTGAACCGGTACCATTGACGTTGGCAAACTTGATGACAAAGTCATTGACTGCTTCGATAGACTTCATGACCTACTGCCCCGCCTTTGCTACGTTGTACAAAAATTTCTGCATATCCCAGGCCGTGGTTGGGCAGCGCTCCGCGCACAAGCCGCAGTGCAGACATACGTTTTCATCTTTCACCATCACCCGCTGGGTGGGAAGCAGTTCAGAAACGTAGAGGTCCTGTGCCAGATTCCCCGCCGGTGCCTCCAAGCGTGTTCGCAGCGTTTCCTCTTTGGCATTTGCAGTAAACGAGATGCAGTCCGTCGGGCAAATATCAACGCAGGCATCACATTCGATACAGCGAGATTCCTCAAAAACTGTCTGCACGTCGCAGTTTAGGCAGCGCTCGGCCTCCTTGAATCCTGTATCGACATCAAAACCGAGTTCTACTTCCATCTTGCGATCTTTCAAGGTCTTGGCTTTGTCCGCCATGGGTACGATGTAGCGCTTATCGCTCTCGATAGCATTGTCGTAGCTCCACTCGTGAATTCCCATTTTCTGGCTAACCAGGTTGGTAAAGGGCGGGGGGCGATCCGTGGTGGGTTTGTCCTTACAGTAGAGGTCGATGCTCACTGCGGCCTGGTGGCCATGCGCTACTGCGGTGATGACATTTTCCGGGCCAAAGGCTGCGTCTCCGCCGAAGAACACCCGATTATTGGTGGACTGAAATGTTTCGGGGTTTACGACGGGCATATCCCACTTGTCAAATTCAATGCCCAGATCTCGCTCTATCCACGGGAAGGAATTTTCCTGGCCGATTGCCATCAATACATCATCGGCCTCCATAAAGACCAGGTCTTCTCCAGTGGGGACCAGAGATCGACGTCCATCCTCGTCGTATTGGGGTTCCACTTTCTCAAAATGCATTCCCTTGAGAACACCGTCCTCGACAACGAATTCCTTGGGAGTATGGTTGTCAAAAATAGGGATGTCTTCGTGCATCGCATCCTCTTTTTCCCAGGGAGAGGCTTTCATATCTGCGAACGGGCTACGCACCACTACGCGAACATCTTCGCCGCCCAGGCGCCGGGAAGTTCTGCAGCAATCCATGGCGGTGTTTCCGCCTCCCAAAACAAGCACGCGTTTGCCAATTTTCTCAGTGTGCTCGAAGGCTACACTGGAGAGCCAGTCAATCCCAATGTGCACGCTGTTGCCAGCATCTTCCAAACCCGGCAGATTCAGACCCTTGCCACGAGGTGCACCGGTGCCAACAAACACTGCGTCGTAATCTTTTTCCAAAATTTCTTTCAAACTTTCAACCTGGGTGTCGAATGTTGTTGCAACGCCCATATCCAGAATGTAATCCACCTCTTCGTCCAGTACCTCAAGCGGAAGACGAAACGAGGGAATCTGGCTGCGCATCATGCCGCCGCCGGCAAACTGATTATCGTAAATATGAATCTGATAACCGAGCGGCATCAAATCTCGTGCGACGGTTAGGGATGCGGGACCCGCACCGATCAGAGCAATTTTCTTACCATTCTTCTTTTTCGGAATCTTCGGTAGACGGTCACTGATGTCTTCCTTGTTATCCGCTGCCACCCGTTTGAGGCGGCAGATGGCAACCGGCTCCTCTTCCACTCTGACACGACGACAGGCCGGCTCACAGGGCCGGTCACAGGTTCGCCCTAGAACCCCGGGAAATACATTCGACTGCCAATTGATCATGTACGCATCGGTGTATCTTTGGGCTGCAATCAGACGAATATATTCTGGAACCGGAGTATGCGCGGGACAGGCGTACTGACAGTCGACAACCTTGTGGAAGTATTCTGGATTCTTAATATCTGTAGGCTTCACAAAACTAGTCCATTGGTTGGGTGATCCAGGAAAATCCTGATCTTAAACACAGTTCAAGAAGTGTCGCACAGGTAGTTGACCATTTCATTGCCTGAACGTGCAAAAAAATGTGACTATGCCAGCACTTGTCAGATCTTCCAGCGATATAATGCAATGTTGAACCGTTTACGCGAAAACCTGCGGCCCTAAAACAATCCGAAGAACCATCCATTCTTTTTCAAATCTTTTTCGCAACGCTTAAGCTGACCGGCATAGCTGTTCGCTTTTTGCTGTACTTTCTTGGCGACGCTTACCAGCCATTTTTTATTGCGGTAGCTACCTCGATTGTAGCCTCCTTGTCCCTCGTGGTAAGCGAGATACAGACGATAGCCATCGGTTTTGGCGATCCCGCTACGTCGATAAGACTGATGGTTATACCAGCCGATGAAATCGACCGCGTCTTCGAAGTCGTCTCTGTCCGCCCAGTAGCGACCCGCATCGCGGCGGTAATTATCCCATGTTGAATCCAGAGCCTGACTATAGCCATAGGCATTTGAGGGTCTAGGTCCAGGAATAAATCCAAAAATCTTTTTACGCGGGGGTTTAGCCTTGGCCTTGAAACGAGATTCCTGATACATGAAAGCCATCATGACTGGGATAGGACTGCCCCATTTTTGTCTGGCTTCATGTGCCGCTTCATACCAATCATCCTTTTCCTCAAAAATAGCGCACAGATTATGGAGGTTTTTAGGAGGCGCACTTGCACAACCGACAAGACACAGAACCACAAAGGCACAGCCAAGGGCTCGCAGCATCAAACCGTCACTCCCAGTTCGGCAAGCAACTCGAGCAGTGCGTCCTCATCGATGACGGATATCTCAAGTTCGCTGGCTTTTTTGAGTTTAGAGCCTGCGCCCGGGCCAGCAACTACGCAGTGAGTCCGGGCCGAAACGCTGCCCGCGACACTTGCCCCCAGGGATTGAAGATGGGCTTTGGCATCGTTGCGGCTCAGCGCTTCGAGTTTGCCGGTTACGACCCAAGTCTGTCCATTGAGTGGAAGTTCCGCCGCGGGCAGAACCTCAATGTCTGGCCATTCGACTCCGGCGGAGATTAATTTCTCCACCACTGCCAAGTTGGTCGGTGAATCAAAGAACTGAGCGAGATTATCGGCAACAACCGGACCGACATCCTCGACCTCCAATAAGCTTTCTTCTTTGGCACTCGCCAGGGATGACCAACTGCCAAAATGCTTGGCAAGACTCAACGCGGTCGCCTCGCCTACTTCGCGTATTCCCAGTGCAAAAATAAAACGCGGCAGTGTTGTGTGCTTACTTTTCTCCAGACTCTCGATCAAATTGTCCGCAGACTTCTCACCCATTCGTTCAAGCCCCAGCAATTGCTCGCGCTGCAAAGTGAATAAATCTGCGACATCATCAAGCAATTTTTCGTCCACGAGCTGATCAACCAGTTTGTCGCCCAATCCTTCGATATCCATTGCTCGCCTGGAGGCAAAGTGCTTAATCGCGGCTTTTTGCTGGGCGGCGCACACTAGACCGGCAGTACACCGAATGACCGCTTCCTCGTCAATGCGTTCCACAGCGGAGTGACAAACCGGACAAGATTCGGGGAAAGCGATTTCCCTCGCGTCGTCCGGGCGTTTGGCTTCAACCACCGAGACAACTTTGGGTATGACATCACCGGCTCTCCTGACAATCACCGTATCGCCAATCCGCAGTCCCAAGCGTTCGATTTCGTCGCTGTTGTGCAAGGTGGCATTGCTGACGGTGACTCCGCCAACAAATACCGGGTCTAACCTGGCCACGGGTGTGATCGCTCCCGTACGTCCGACCTGAAATTCCACATCCAATAGCTGCGTCATCTCCTCCTGGGCCGGGAACTTCCTGGCTATCGCCCAGCGGGGAGCTCTGGAAACAAAGCCGAGCTTTTCTTGAAGCGGGATAGAGTCAACCTTAAAAACGATACCATCGATATCGTAAGGTAGCTGCTGACGTCGGGTGGCAAGGTTTTGATAATAATCCTCACAGGCTTCAATACCCGATACCAGTGCCGATTCGGCGTTAATTCTCAACCCCCAAGCCTGTAGCTTCTCAAGAATTTCAGTGTGGCTATCGGGAAGCACTCCCCCTTCGACCATTCCTACGCTATAACAGCACATTTCCAATGGTCGCTGCGCGGTTAGGCGCGGATCGAGCTGGCGCAAGCTTCCAGCAGCGGCGTTGCGCGGATTGACGAAAGCCTTTTCACCCCTGGCGATGGCCTCGGCATTCATCCGCTCAAAGCCTTCGAGAGGCATGTAGATCTCACCGCGAACTTCGAGAACCTCAGGATAGCCACTGCCTCGCAATCGCAGAGGGATCGACGGGATAGTTCGGACGTTGTGGGTGATGTCTTCCCCGGTGCGGCCATCTCCCCGAGTGGCTCCCCGCTCCAGACTACCCTGGCGGTAAATCAAACTGACCGCAATGCCATCAAGTTTGGGCTCGCAGGCGTAAAGCAAGGGGCTTTGCTCAGCATCCAGACGATCAAGTAATCTGCGGTTAAATTCTGCCAGTTCTTCACCATCGAAGGCATTTCCAAGTGATAACATCGGTACGTGATGCTCCACCTGTTGAAAATGGGATAGGGGGCTACTGCCAACACGTTGGGTAGGCGAATCCTCATCCAATAATTCAGGGTGTTGAGTTTCAAGGTCAACTAGAGCCCTAAAAATTCGGTCGTATTCGGCGTCGGGAACTGTAGGGTTATCCAATACGTAGTACTGGTAATTGAATTGCTCTAACTGGGTTCGGAGCGATTGAGCTTTCGAGGCAAGATCCTGCGCGGACATATGGTGCTGTTCAGCGAGTCGCCGAAGTCAACATCCGCCGCTCCAGGTCACGAATTTGCTGACGATTGTGTTCCAGCGTTTGCTTAGTGATGACACTTCGTGTTTCATCCAGCACATCACCGCTGAGATTCCGAGCCACCGCCTGCGCCGTCTCCAGCATATAGTCAAACGCTTGCATCATGTCATCCGGGCCGGGGAGGCTGAGAAAAAACACTAAGCCAGACGTGCTGAAATCCGACATGTTGTCGATATCAAAAACACCCGGTTGGACCATATTAGCGACACTGAACTGAATCGGCCCTCGGCCCGCTTCCTGCTCGTGCCGGTGGAAGAAATTCATCTCTCCGAAACGCAGGTCGCAGGCGAGAAGAATATGCAGAATATCTTCCCCCTTAAACCCGCTGGCTTCTCGAGAAACCACATTCACCATGAAGACTTCCGGGTCGATATCATGATGCTGTGCGGCAGATTCCTGAGCACGAGCAGTTTCACCGTCCTCGGCGCCCATTTTATCCAACCAATCCAGATTTTCTGGTTCGTCGGATGAGCTCATTCCCGCTACCGATTCATTATCATCATCGGCACTACTATCGATTGCTGAATCGATTGCTGAATGATTTTCCGCATTTTCTCTAGACTGCGCGGTGGCGCGTTCGATCTCCCTGCGACCGACTACTCGCGCTCCCCCATTAGGTAGTTCCTTGAGCCACAATAGAGACTCGTCCGCAGCAGAACTCGCAGCGGCGGCCTTCGTGTTCATCGACATGCGGATTTTGGCGCGGCGTTCCGTTCTAACCCGGCGATAGGCATCAAGTAGCACCGCAAGAATAAGCACTACGCCAACAATAACCATCCAGTCACCTACTGTTAAATCCATCAAAGCTGTATCGCACTCACTAGTAATACCTGCATTATCGACGCAGCGCTAGACAGCTGCCAGTTCCGCTGCTTCCTCTACATCAACCGTCACCAGCCTGGACACTCCGGGCTCGTGCATTGTAACGCCCATCAACTGGTCGGCCAATTCCATAGAGATCTTATTGTGCGTGATGTAGATAAATTGCACCTGGTCTGACATCTCTTTGACCATTCTTGCGTAGCGACCAACGTTGGCATCATCGAGTGGCGCGTCGACCTCATCCAGCATACAGAACGGCGCTGGATTGAGCTGGAAAATTGAAAACACCAGGGCGATGGCAGTCAGCGCCTTTTCGCCACCTGAAAGCAAATGGATGGTGCTGTTTTTCTTTCCCGGAGGTCGAGCCATAATGGAGATACCGGTGTCGAGCAAGTCCTCTCCGGTCATTTCCAGGTAGGCACTACCGCCCCCGAACACCCGTGGAAACAAGTCCTGAAGACCACTATTAACTTGATCAAAGGTTTCGCGGAAGCGATCGCGCGTCTCCTTATCGATCTTGCGAATGGCCGCCTCAAGGGTTTGCAGGGCGGTTTCCAAATCTTCATTTTGGGCGTCAAGATAGTTTTTACGTTCTGACTGCAAACTGTATTCGTCGATTGCCGCCAGGTTGATTGGACCCAAACGAGCAATCCGATTGGCCACTTTTTCAAGCGCCCGCTGCCACTCACCTTCGTTGGCGCCCTCAGGCATTTCCGCGAGCACTTTCTCAATATCCTGGTCACTCTCTATCAGTAACTGGTGAACATTTTCGCGCTGGACCTGTAATCCTTGATTGCCCAGACGCTGCTGTTCCAATTCGCTGCGCACCGTTTCTGCGCGTTGTTCTATCGCGGCCCGCTGTTGTTCGGCCTGGCGCAACTCGTGCTCTACCTCGGCTACCGCTTGACGGGACTCACTCAACTCCCCTTCTACTTTTAGTCGCTGTTCAAGCTGCTGTTCCAGCTCCAATTCCAGATCGCCAATAGGATCTTCACTTTCGCTCATGGTGAGCTGCAAACTATCTCGGCGCTCTCGCAGCTGATCAACCTGACTCAGGGTTCGAGCAATGGAATCCTCCATCGAGGAAAGCTGAGTTTGCAGGGACTGATGACGCATAGCCGATTGGTGGGCGAGGTCTTTGTCATGGCGGGCAGATTGTCGCGCCCTATCCAGAATGCCTCTTGTTTCGTCACGTTCTGATAACAATTGTTCGCGGCGCTGAGAATCAGTCTCCATTGTCTCGATGGCCGCAGAAAGCAATTGCCTGGCTTCCGCCATACCCGTTTGCTCCGCGGCGAATTGCTCCCGCGATTCATCGATCTCGGCATTGATGCGCTCTCGCCGGGCGGTAATCTGTTCGATCTTCGCCTGCTGCGCCGACAGCGTGGAAGATGCCTCTGAATGCTGGCGCGTAACAGCCTGTAACTCGCGCTGATTCTGTTGCCGCTGTTCTTCGAGGCGTTTTAGACTATCGCGAGACTCAAGTAATTCAGATTCCAGACGCTCGGAATCTGCCTCGAGTATTTCCAAGCGTTCAGCCAATTGCTCAAGCTCCTGCTTGCGCTCTATAACACTGCCCTGATCATCCGAAGCTCGAGTAACCCTCAGCCAATTCGGCCCCAGCCATATCCCATCGGGAGTAATCATTGATTCATGCGGCGCCAGAGAGGATCGACGCTGCATCGCCTGAGTCATATCCTGTGCGCAGTGCACGCCGGCGAGCAAAGCTCCAAGATGATTGCCGGCTCGCACTCGGCTAGACAGTAGTTCCGACGTGGATTGATCGGAACGGGCCGCCCCATCGAGAAGCAGTAACTGCCCCTGCTCCAGCTGGCCTAACAGGTTACCCAGAGGTCCAATATCATCGACACAAATCGCTTGCAGATAGTCCCCCAGCACAGTCTCGACCGCGAGTTGCCAGCCCTCATCAACTTCCAGCTGTTCAAGCAGGCGAGGCTTATCGGCCAGGGAGCGAGATTCAAGCCAATCCTGCACTTGCCCATTGTCTGAATCCAGAGCAGCTTGTTGCAGTGCTTCAAGCGATGCCTGACGCCCCCGCAGTTGCTGTAAGGAGGAGCGAACTTCGTTTAGTTCCCCGGACAACCGTTCGCCTGTGTCGCGGGTCGAGGCGATTTGTTCCTGCAGCTGTTCGCTTAAACTCTCGTGCTCGCCCAGGGTCAGCTCAAGTTCAGCTAGCTGCTCGCCCAATTCCTCAATCTCGACATCAGCCGAGCCTGTGGCGAGCGACAACTTTTCCTCTTCAAGTTGTGTAATACGTTTCTGAACACGGGCTAAAGCCTGCTCCAGGTGTTGTAATCGTGACTGCTGAACTTCCGCTTGCTGGCGAGGCTCAGCTGCGTGCTGGTTAAATTCATCCCATTGGGTCTGCCAGGCATGCATCGCCTCTTCCGCTTCAACCAGCGCTTCTGATGACGACTGCTCAACTTCCTGTAACAACTCAAGATCGGGTGCAAGAGCGGCCAGTTCAAGGCCCCAGGTCGCCAGTTTTTGTTGATCTTCACCGAGTAGCTTCTCAGATTCGGTAAAACTCATTGTGGTTTGCTCTAGATCTTCGCGAAGTTGCCTGCTTCGCTCCTGCTGATGCTTGATGGATTGCTCAGTTCGCGAGACTTCCGCACCCAGTGAATAATAAACACCTTGTACCTTGTTGAAGCTATCGGTGCGGTCGGTGTGATTTACCCGATGTTGCTCTATGGCGGTATCGACCTGCTGGTGCTCAGCGTGCACGGATTCGAGCTTCACTTCGAGCTCGGCAATATTCTGAGTACAGGTTTTGATCTTGGCGTCGAGGTCTTGCCACTGAAGGGCCTGTAGTTGAGCCTTTAGGGTTCTCTCTTCCTCTTTGAAGTTGCTGTACTTCTCCGCAGATTCCGCCTGACGCTGAAGGTGTTGCAGCTGGCGCTCCAGTTCGTCGCGTAAATCGGTGAGGCGCTCTAAATTTTCCAGTGTGCGGCGCATCCTGCTTTCAGTTTCTTTACGACGCTCTTTATACTTGGAAATACCCGCGGCTTCTTCAATAAATACCCGCAGTTCTTCCGGCTTGGATTCGATCAACCGGGAGATCATGCCCTGCTCAATGATCGCGTAGCTACGCGGGCCCAGACCTGTGCCCAGGAAGATATCAGTGATATCCCGTCGCCGACAGCGCGTTCCGTTTAAATAGTACTCAGATTGGGCTTCTCGCGTAACGACTCGCCGGATGGATATCTCGGCGTAACTGGCGTATTCACCGCCTACCCGACCACTGGTATTGTCGAAGATCAATTCGATGGAAGCCTGGCCGACGGGCTGTCGGTTTACTGAACCATTGAAAATGACATCGGTCATGGATTCGCCGCGAAGGTTTTTCGCGGAGCTTTCTCCCATTACCCACCGAACGGCATCAATAACATTGGACTTCCCACAGCCGTTGGGGCCGACGACAGCGCACATATTGCTGGGGAAATTTACCGTGGTGGGGTCCACGAAAGACTTGAACCCGGCTAGTTTTATAGACTTGAGTCGCATATAACTTTAAGTATTCGCTGTATCTTGCTGTTTTTTAATGTTTTTGTTCATTTTCTGCCGTCGGGAGGACAGAATTTGAACACAAGATGTAGTGTATAGGCTTTAATTCAGCAACACTATGCCTGAACGCGTAAAAGCTGAAATTTAACTCTCACGGGCAGCTAATTTGACCTCTACAGGGTGGGTATCCAGTGTCGGCTGCAATGGTCCGGC
The DNA here is from genome assembly GCA_045110675.1 of Halioglobus sp. GTDB lineage: Bacteria > Pseudomonadota > Gammaproteobacteria > Pseudomonadales > Halieaceae > JBALVT01. The sequence continues at coordinate 138,217 of JBGCGJ010000011.1, forward strand.
AGAACCCAGCCAAGTGGCAGACTCCTCTCCAGGCCGACCCTCGGGCGAAACTTGTACCACAACCGCAATTGAATCCAGCGAAGAGAGTTTCTGACCCGCCATCGATTTGCTGTCATCGAGGCGCACATCCATCGGCAACTGCGATGCCAGCAGGCGAACCACCGCTACCGGCATGCGGCTTGTCGCATCCGCCGCCCGCGCCAGCACGAACACAGTATCTTGCGGATTTACCTGCGCACCATCCGGGAAGCTCACATTAACAGTCACACCCAGTGTCTTCACATCGTCTACCAGGTCTGAACCCGCTACTGAGGAGCCACTTTTAGCGAGTTTTTCCCTAGCCTGCGCAATCACACCTTCTATCATCTGGGCATTTGCCGACCCGGGTGCTTCCGTGGCGACCAATCGCTGCCAATAGGCAATGGCGGCGCGATATTGTTGCTGCTCAAAAAGCACCATGCCAAGTAAGCCCAGGGCCGTGCGCTGGCCGGGGTCAATTGCCAGGGCCTGCTCGGCCAACAATTGCGCTCGCGGAGTCAGGTTCCTCCCCTGGGCCAGGTATTCAGCCTGTGCAGCGTAAGCCAGTGCCTGAGAATCGTTCGGGGAATCTTCCGCAAGCTCACCGTATACCTGAGCCGCACGTTTGTAATCTTGTTGATCCATGTAAAAGCGACCGAGCAAAGCTACGTAGTGTAAATTGTCGGGTCTCTGCGCTGATCTTGTTTCAATCGCTTCAAACAACGCCTGCAACTCCTCCGGCGCTGTACTTTCGGAGATGCCGTGAATTTGTCGCTTGATCAACACATCCGGCGCCGCCCCCAGGTAGTAATAAAGGGAGACTGTTACCGTGGCAATTAGCGGCAGTAATACCCAGCGGGGAAATCGGTCTGACTCTGGCAAGGTGAGAGCAGCTGCCTGTTCAGAACCATCGTCTTCCAACAATCGCAGTGCCATATCAGCTTCGAGACTCTCCAGCTCGTCCCCATGCAACTCGCTCTGGCGAAGACGGTACCAATCGAGATTGGCCCCGGCGTTGTCACCCGAAGTGCGACCGCGACCGCTTCGTGGAAGGAGGTAAAATAGACCGCTAAGAACAATTAAACCCGCGCAAGCCAGAAAGAAAAGTGTCACGTGGGATCCTCTTTGTCGTCCAACAAACCCTGTAACCTCTCTCGCTCCTCTTTGGATAAGGGATCCGAGGATGAGGTCAAGTCAGAGCGTCTACGGAACGAAATGAAGACAATACCCGCAGCGCAGACAAAGAGAATTAACGGCGCGAGCCACAGCATCATAGTAGGACCCGTAAAACGAGGTCGATACAGTACAAACTCTCCATAACGAGCGACCATAAAGTCCTGAATTTCACTGTCAGTGGCGCCGGCTTCAAGTTGTTGGTGCAGTAGTCGGCGCAAATCTTTGGCAATCGGCGCATCGGAATCGGCAATATTCTGGTTTTGGCATTTAGGGCAACGCAACTCAAAGCTGAGTTGCTGGTATCGCTCCTCGAGCTGGGGTGAACTAAAGTCGTAAGTTTCAATTACCGCGTGAGCCATGGGTGCAAACAGCAGCAATACGATCGTGAGAGTGCGGGCAAAAGTGCACACAAAAGTGCGGCGGATCCTGTTCATGGCTGCACCAGCGAGCTCTTGCCACCGAACTCAATATAGAGCGGTTGCAGAATTTCTGTCCACACACGGTCGTCGACTACACCTACATGGCGATAGCGAATAACCCCTTCGCTATCGACCAGATAAGTTTCCGGTGCGCCAAAAACGCCGAGGTCCAGGCCCAGAGTACCCTCGCGATCAGCGACACTGGCACGGTACGGATCACCAAATTCCTCAAGCCATTCTAAAGCCGCCCCATCTTCGTCTTTGTAATTTACACCGAAGATCGGTACGCCGTTATCGGCAAGTTTCTGAAGGTAGGGGTGCTCAACACGACAGGAAAAACACCAGGTGGCCCAGACATTCAAAAAGGCAACCTCACCGACAATATCCTGTTCGGTCATCATCTCGCGCTTTCCCAGAGCGGGAAGAGAAAAACGCGGCAGCTCATGATCGATAAGCGCCGACGGCATCGCTTTGGGATCCAAAGAAAGCCCGCGAAACAAAAACAGGGCCAATAACACGAACAGGCCCAGCGGTATGAAGAGTTTTGCCCTAGCTCCCATGGGCGAGTTCTCCCACTGCCGCTTTACTTCCCGCAACAGCCTTTCGCGTCCGATAGCGTTTGTCGAACACCGTGGCGAAACTACCAAAGCCTATTAACAGAGCGCCCAACCATATCCAGCGAATAAAGGGTTTGTAGTGAAGTCGTATGGCCCAGGCACCCGAACTACCAACCGGCTCTCCCATCGCTATAAACAGATCACGAAATATGCCATCGTCAATGGCGGCTTCTGTCATGATCGAGCCAGTGGCGGTATATCGCCTTTTTTGCGGCCCTAAAGTGGCAATCAATTTACCCTCTTCGAACACCTCAAACCGAGCTTCATCGGCGACAAAGTTTGGCCCTTTGACAGGCACAATTTCAATGAGATGAAATTCATAGCCGGCAACAACTTCGCGATCTCCAGGGCTCATTTTCAAATCACGTTCGACATTGAATTGACTGACAACCACCACGCCGACCACTGTCATAGCAAAACCCATGTGTGCTATTAACATGCCCCAGTAACTAGGCGTCAGTCGACCAATGCCTCGCTTAAAAGATGAAGCGTTTTTCACGCGGTTAATGAAGTCTCGAAGCATGCCAAAGGCCAGCCAGCTGGCGAGCACGACCGCAAGCGCGACCCAAATATTGTACGGTCCGGAATGGAGAAAAGGCAGTATAAAACCGACGCCTATCGCCGCAGCCAAGGGTAGTAACAATTCGGCTTTCCAGCGCTGGGAATCGTCTTTCTTCCAACGTGAGATCGGCCCTATTCCCATCAGCGGTATCAGCACTGCCATAAGCGGAATGAAAACGGAATTGAAGTACGGCGGCCCCACGGAGTATTTACCCTGGCCTAGAGCATCCATTAACAGTGGAAACAGAGTTCCGAATAACACCGTCAGCGTCGCGACCAGAAACACAATATTGTTAAACACCAACAGGGTCTCGCGGGACAACCAGCCAAACGTTACTCTAGAGCGAACGGTAGGTGCGCGGACGGCATAAAGTGTCAGAGAACCACCCACCACGATTAACAAAAACACCAGAATGAACAGACCCCGCTCAGGGTCGGTGGCAAAGGCATGCACTGAGGTGAGCACTCCGGACCGGACCAGGAAGGTTCCGAGCAAGCTCAATGAAAATGCGAATATGGCAAGCAACACTGTCCAACTTTTAAACAGGCCACGTTTTTCGGTTGCTGCCAAAGAGTGAACCAGCGCAGTTCCCGCGAGCCAGGGCATGAAGGAGGCATTCTCCACCGGATCCCAGAACCACCAACCGCCCCAACCGAGTTCGTAATAGGCCCACCAGCTACCCAACATAATCCCGATGGTAAGAAAGCCCCATGCGACATTCGTCCAGGGTCTGGACCAGCGTGCCCAGGCGGCATCTAACCTGCCAGACATTAAAGCTGCAATTGCAAAGGCAAAGGCCACCGAAAATCCGACATACCCCATGTACAACAAAGGCGGGTGGATGATCAATCCGAAATCCTGCAACAGGGGATTCAAATCCTGACCATCAACAGGAGTGCCCGGCAAAAGCCGTTCGAAAGGGTTTGAGGTAAACAGCGAAAACGCAATAAAACCGACGGAGATAAAACCCATGATCGAAAGGACTCGAGCGCGCACCGGAACCGGTAGCGAAGGACTAAACAGGGCAACTGCTGCAGTCCAAAAGCTCAGAATGAGCACCCATAACAAGAGTGATCCCTCGTGATTGCCCCATACGGCCGAGAACTTATATCTGTCCGGCAGCAATGAATTGCTATTGCTGGCCACCACTTTGACTGAGAAATCATCTTGCATGAAGGCGGTCGTCAGGCACACAAAACTAATACCCACAAATACCAGCAAGCCGATCGACAACCCCGGGGCCAAATCCATCGCCGCAAAATTGCGCCTCCAGGCTCCCCACAAGGGCACCGCGAAAAGAATAATCGACAGACTAAACGCTATGATAAGAGAGAAATGACCGAACTCAGGGATCATTCGTAACCACCCGATTTCATCACCGTCGCTTTTTCAAGGGCATCGGCCACTTCGGGAGGCATATAGTTTTCATCGTGTTTCGCCAACACCTCAGTGGCCTGAACAACACCGCGCTCGTCGAGTTTACCGGCGACGACGGCGCCTTGCCCCTCATCGAACAGATCGGGAAGAATACCCTCGTAAACCACTGGTACAGTTGCCTGATAATCCGTGAGTTCAAACTCGATTTGCAGGCTGGTCTCGCTGCGCTTAATACTGCCTTCGACTACCATGCCGCCCACTCGCAGCGACTTACCCACAGGGGCATTGCCCGCAGCAACCTCAGCGGGAGGATAAAACAGATTAATGTTTCCGCTAAGCGCATAGGCCATCAGCCCGATCGCTGCGCTGGAAAACACCACTAAAAAAATGACCAAATACAAACGTTGTTTGCGAACGGGATGCACTACTGTTTCCTCACTGCAGGATCTACCTGACTTTCTTGACGCTTCAACTCACCGAGAATACGCGCAATAACTTTACGCTCTTTGATCCTCGGCAATATCAACAGCAAAACTATCGCCACGATAACAATGATATAGGCCGACCATACATAACCACCATGTCCGTCCATCGTCATCGCCGCCGCGAAATTGTCGAAGTAAGGAGTCAATGTTCCGCACCGCTGGCTAGTCGTTTAACCCAGGAGGCGCGAGCCTCTCTTTGCAGTATCTCTACCCTCATATTCATCAACAGTGCACAAACGAACAGTGCATAAAAAGCGGCGATCATTAACAACAGGGGATACAACATACTGGGGTCGATGGATGACTCACCGGTAAATTTAATGGAGGCAGGCTGGTGCAGGCTATACCACCAATCCACAGACTTATAAATAATAGGGATATTAACGGTGCCAACCAGGGCGAGAATCGCGCACGCTCGCCCCGCCGCCACCTTGTTGTCGTAGGCCTCGTACAAGGCGATCACTCCGACGTAGAGAAAAAATAAAATCAGCATGGAAGTCACCCTGGCATCCCAGACCCACCAAGTACCCCAAGTGGGCTTACCCCAGATTGATCCTGTCACCAGTGCTATAAAGGTCAACACTGCGCCGATGGGAGCACAGGCTTTCATAGCGGCATCCGCCATCTTCATTTTCCATATGAGACTCACGGCACCCGCAATAGCCATTACGTAATAAGCCGCTAACGCCACCACCGCTGCCGGGACGTGGATGTAAATAATGCGATAGCTATTGCCCTGACGAAAGTCCGGGGCAGTAAACAGCAGCCCCCAGGTCATGCCAGCGATCAGGGCGACCACCGCAGCGGGCAGCAACCAGCGCAGTATCGATCCAGAGAGCGTGTACAACCAAGGGGGAGAACCGAACTTATGAAAGAGTGACCACATAGACGCTTCAATTATACAGTGGAGGTGTTGAGTAACAACTGAATATGCGGTGTAGTCACACTAAGATGCTGTTCAAAACTAGGCATCGACGCTTATTCTCAAGCCGGCGGCAATGGCAAAGGGAGCGAGTGCAATCGCCATGCACAACATTGCTCCCAAAATCGCCAGGTACGGCCCCGCAGCGACGTCGTTCACAGCGCCAGCCACAGCTGCACTACCGAAAATCAACACAGGCACATAGAGAGGTAAAATTAACAGCGATATTAACATACCGCCGCGTTTCAAACCCACAGTTAGGGAAGCCCCAATGCAACCGATCAAGCTGAGAATGGCCGTTCCGAGCATCAAGCTAAGCACCAACACCCCTATTGCCTGAACAGGCAGGTTTAGCATTAGTGCAAACACCGGGGAAACCAGTGCCAGTAAAAAGCCGGTGATTAACCAGTGTGCCAAACAGTAAGCGAACACTGAAAAATACAGCGGCTGCGGGGAAAGTAGCAGTTGCTCGAGACTACCGTCTTCAAAATCGCCCCGAAATACGACGTCGGAAGTTAATAAATTAGAAAGCAACGCGACAATCCACAGAATTCCGGGCGCAAATTTTGCCAACGCTGCAGGCTCAGGCCCCAGTCCCAGTGGAAAAAGGGATACGACCATGACAAAAAACAAAAGCGGGTTGCCAATTTCAATCGGCCTTCTGACGGCTAGAACCAGCTGCCGTTTCAACAAACGACGGCAAAACTTCACACTTCCGGGATGACTCACGCCGCGAGCCCTCCGGTTAATGACAGTCTGTGAACAGGAATCTCTACCGAGAGCGCTTGGTGAGACGTGAGTATCACCGCACCGCCACCATTCACATGATCTACGACAAGGTTCTCAAGGGCTGTAATTCCGTCGGCATCTATAGCCGCAAAGGGCTCGTCCAAAAGCCACAGTGGGCTGCCCGACAGATACAACCTCGCGAGATTAACCCTACGATGCTGCCCGGCAGAGAGACTGTGGGCAGGCAAATCCTCGTAACCGTAGAGCCCGACCTGGGCGAGCGCATGTTCGATTTGCTTATTCGTCCGCTCGCCCTCACCGTCCACATGCCAGGCCAGGTTTTCTCGAGGACTAAGCAATCCCTTTACCGCTGCCTGATGCCCCAAATACATTAGCCCAACCGATTTTTCCACCGTACCGTCGAAACCGTATCGCGATAAGCCGGCAAGAATTCGCAGCAAACTGGTTTTGCCCGCTCCGTTTGCACCCTCCAACTGAATGAGCTGTCCCGCGCCGACTTCAAACGAAAGGCCGTTGAACAGTTCGCGATCGCCTCGCTCAAGGCTCAGGTCATTGACTTTCAAAAAGGGACTCATGGGAGTCTCGATGGGCATAGACTAGAGATTTACAACGCTGATGCCGGGCAGATTCAAATCGGTGTCGACTTCAGTCTGCAAAGAACCAAAATCAAACAGATTGGCATCGGCAAGTTGTGAAGGCGCTACATTCTTAATGCTGCGGAAGATCGATTCAGTTCGCCCGGGATATTCCTTTTCCCACGCCGCCAGCATGGCTTTAACCTGAACGCGCTGAAGATTCTCTTGGGAGCCACACAGATTGCAGGGAATAATAGGATAGTGCTGGAATTCCGAAAACTTCTGAAGATCGGTCTCTTTGCAGTACGACATGGGCCGGATAACCACATTTTTCTTATCATCGCTAAGCAGTTTCGGCGGCATAGCCTTAAGTTTGCCATTAAAAAACATATTCAAAAACAGGGTTTCTACGATGTCGTCTCTATGGTGACCGAGGGCAATTTTGGTCGCACCAATTTCCTCGGCAAAACCGTACAGGCTACCGCGGCGTAAGCGGGAGCATAAGCCACAGGTGGTCTTACCCTCAGGAACCAATTCTCGAACAATACTGTAAGTGTCTTTTTCAAGAATATAAAAGGGGATTTCCAGTTTGGTGAGATACTCTGGCAAGACTTCCTCGGGAAACCCGGGCTGCTTCTGATCCATATTCACCGCGATTAACTCAAAATCGATGGGAGCGCTGTCGCGTAGGTTGATTAAAATATCCAGCATCCCATAGGAATCTTTGCCACCGGAGATGCACACCATAATGCGATCACCCTCCTCGATCATGTTGTAATCGGCGATAGCATTGCCAACATTGCGACGCAGGCGCTTGCGCAGCTTGTTGTATTCCAATTTGTCTTTCCGATCCAGATCCAACACGGGCATTGTTTGATGAGTCCTTGATTTGGCGAGCATTTTACGCGTCTGGCCGAGCCCTCGTCTACCGCTGATAATGCCGCCGCTTCTGCTCGTTCAGCCCGCCTTCAGGTCGCTTGTGTTTTCAGCAATTTCCCACGACAATAAGCGCCCGAAAATATTGACCTACCAGACCCAAAAAGGAACCTTTGCAATGAAACAAGCCGTTCGCGTAACTGTCACCGGTGCTGCCGGCCAAATTGGCTATGCACTCCTGTTTAGAATTGCCTCGGGCGCCATGCTGGGCGAAGACCAGCCAGTCATACTGCAATTGCTGGACATTACACCTGCTCTGGAAGCGCTTGACGGTGTAAAAATGGAGCTTGAAGACTGCGCATTCCCACTTCTATCCGGCGTTGTCTGCACTGACGATCCCAATACCGGCTTCAAAGATGCCGATTATGCCTTGCTCGTTGGCGCAAGGCCCCGCGGCCCAGGTATGGAGCGCAAAGACTTACTGGAAGCCAATGCTGCCATATTCTCGGTTCAAGGCAAGGCGATCAACGAAAGCGCCAGCCGTGATATTAAGGTATTGGTTGTCGGTAACCCAGCCAACACCAACTCATTGATTACACAGCGCAACGCACCTGATATCGATCCTCGCAACTTCACCGCCATGACCCGGCTGGACCACAACCGCGCGATGACGCAACTGGCTATCAAGACCGGCAAAACCGTCAACGATGTCAGCAATATGACCATCTGGGGCAACCACTCAGCTACGCAGTACCCCGATTTGTTTAATGCCAAAGTCGATGGTTCAGCGGCTATCAGCCTGATTGATCAGGACTGGTATGAGAGCGATTTCATCCCCACGGTACAGCAGCGAGGCGCGGCAATTATTAAAGCCCGCGGCGCTTCCTCGGCCGCTTCGGCCGCCAACGCAGCGATCGATCACATGCGCAGCTGGGCATTGGGCACTGAAGGTGATGACTGGGTATCCATGGGCGTCTATTCAGATGGCTCCTACGGAATCACCGAAGGCTTGATTTACTCATTCCCCTGCCGCTGCGCCAATGGAGATTGGGAAATCGTCCAAGGTGTTGAGGTCGGTGAATTCAGCCAGGCGAAGATGACAGCGACAGAAACAGAGCTCACAGAAGAGCGGGATGCGGTGCAACACCTACTTCCGTGAAGAACTACCACCACGGTAATTTGCGGGCGGAACTGCTCGACACCGCGCTCCAGCAGTTAGAAGAAACGGGAACAGAAGCACTCAGCTTGCGAGCACTGGCTCGCGAGGTGGGTGTTTCTCAAACCGCACCTTACCGTCACTTTTCCGATAAAAATCAGTTACTGGCCGCCCTGGCCACTCGTGGATATCAGAACCTGCTCGCCACACTTAGGGCAGCAGGTGAATCTGCGGGTGATTGCCCACGCGAAGGACTCGTCGCGTTCGCGCATGCCTATGTCGATTACGCCAGTACCCGCCCGGACCTGTTTAAGCTGATGTTTGGACCGACACTACAGCCCACGCAGAAGTATCCTCAGTTGCACGACGCGATTCGCGAAACCTATGGTCTGGTGCAAGAGATTCTTCGTCGTGGAATCGAACGGGGAATCTTCAAAGATCAAGATATCGCTTATTTAGCGAATGCCGCCTGGGCCGGCATTCATGGATTGGCTATATTAAAAGTGGATACACCCCAACTGTTCGAACGCCATATCGATTTGCGAAGGCAGGTTGATACAGGGGTTTTAACATTTATTGCCGGTATCAGCGCAAACGAAAACTAAACCCTGTTTTCATTTTGAGTTCCAATCGGCGCGGCTGTATCGCAGCACGTGCAAATTTACCCCCATTCCTTGTTAGTCGCACGTATCGGTGTATTATTGCTACACAAAAATATCAGTTGGCCATGCTGCGGCGCGTTCGTATCTTTCATCGAATCGGCAGCCACTGAGTATCGACCGCGCCTTTCTGCAGGAGATAATAAATAGTGCTTAGAATAACATTAATGCTAACGACTCTACTGGTAACTGCGCTATCCGCGTTTGCCGCCCCCCCACCCGCACCGCAAGATGATCGTGTTTTCCCGCTCGGCGATTCTGGTCCTTTTGAAGCCACACCTCTGACCTCTATTTTAAAAGAAGGCATTGACAACGACGGGGCGATTTATCGCTATGAGGTACCACTGGACTGGAATGGCGATCTCGTCATGTACGCGCATGGCTTTCGAGGGTGCTTCAGCGATGAAGGCGGACTCGTACCGCTAACCGTCAGCAATCCGCCACTTCGAGAGTACTATCTGGAGCGCGGCTATGCTTGGGCGGCATCCAGCTATTCCAAGAACTGCTACGACGTGAAAGCCGGCGTCGAGAGCACCAATCGCCTGGCGCGCATTTTCACCCGTGACGTCGAGGCGCCAAATCGCACACTGATCACCGGGTTTTCAATGGGCGGACATGTCACAGGCGCTGCCATTGAAATGTACCCCAATCAGCGCTGCCAGGATGGCGAAGCGGGTGATACCTGCCGCCGCCTGGCCGGGATTTTGGGTAAGCTTTCCGGCGGTGTTCTCTACGACGGTGCGGCACCGATGTGCGGTGTGATGGGCGACGTCGAGTTGTTTGAATATTTTGGTGATTTCTCGTTTGCCGCCGAGGCGCTCGCCTCGGAAGTAGACCCGCAGATTCAATCGCAATTTCCGCCCGCAGATGACTATCTCACAAACACCCTGCCGCTAGTGATTGACACCTTGTTTGATACCTTTCCCAATCAACTGACCCCTCAGGGTGAAAAGCTCAGGGATCTAACGCGCCAGTTATCCGGTGGTGATCGGCCGATATTCGACGTGGCATTTCCTTTCTTCCAGGAATTGTTGTTTGGCTTTGCAGGTTCCGATGGCTCTGCTGACGGCGTTCTGTCCGGCAACGGCTACTACAATGATGAACGTGTCTATCAATTGGATGGCGACTCGGCGCTAAATGCCGACGAGCAGCTTCTGAATGACAACATTCTTCGGATCAGCCGTGATCGCAGAGTCAATCGCTCAAAACCTCTGGTATTACAGCGAGTTCCAAAGCTTAGAGGCCGCATCAGTATCCCGGTAATATCGACTCACACTCTCGGTGATTTGTTTGTGCCGTTTTCTATGCAGCAAATTTATGCGCGGGACGTGGCTAGCCGAAATCGCTCCAACTACCTGGTTTCACGCGCCACTCGTGCCATTAGCCACTGCGAGTTTTCTCGCGAGGAGCTGGTTCGCACATTTGACGACCTGGTGTTGTGGGTAAACGACGGTGTAAAGCCAGTGGGTGACGACATTCTAGACCCCGAAGTGGTGGCTGACCCATTCTTCGGCTGTCAATTCACGGAAGGCCTTTCCGGCGTAACACCCGAAGCCCTGCGAAGCGCTACCTGCAGTCAAGCGCCTTAAGCTTTAAAAATTGTAGAAGCGAATATGCCCGCTTCCCTACAAAAGGGACGCGGGCATTTTTTTGTCTGGCCTTTATGGAGGCGAACCGGAGTTCTACTTCGAGTCTTCGTCTAAGGAGAAATCTGCCAGTTTGTTCTTGGCGCCTGCAAGCGCCATGGCGGCACTTTTCTCTTTACTTTGAGCCAGCTGAAGTTGATCTAAGGCATCCTGATAGGCATTTGCTGCCGGGTGAAACATCGCCAGACCTTCTTCAGCATAATCCATTGGATCCTCACCACGCTCTTCGATTTCTTCGATAAAACGTTCTAGCGAAGCGATATCCTGCTCCGCTTCCTGCAGCAGTATCTCCGCGCTGCTGCGTTCGGCGACAACTTCTTCCAGCGCAACTGTCAAATCATCGACGCGGCGCTGCAAGGTGATATCTTCGCTGATGTCTGATCTGGAAACAGAGAGTTTCCTGTCTAGCGCTGTTGCGGTTCCAACAGTCGCTACCCGCACAATGTCAGCGTTATCTGGTTCGCTATTCGGTTCGCTGATCGGTTCGCTCTTAAACAGTAACCAGCTCGCTGTACCGACAACGAATAGAGATGCCGCTATTATTATCGGCTTCACGATACCCCAGCTGTTCTACAACCGTTGGTATTAATAGAAAAGCATCTGTGTAGCAAGCTCCTACACATCATAAACCGCACTATTTCAAATCCGCAGGACACTCAGCTGACTTCCACTGAGCCGTGGAAATGACTCTGTTTTCCCCCATCCCGGGTATCATGCTGACCATGGTAGATTGATGCTGCTTGGAGTCGATCACCTGTGTATGCACCGTGGTTGGCATACCCGCACAGTTAATAGAACCCATAAATTCTGTGTCGCTGCTTTTGGTCACCTCGAACTTGCAGCCCGGACCATTGTCGCCGCCAAAGGACTCCTGAAGCATTTTCTCCATGTCGGCAAAAGATTCCTTAGTGACGCATTGTCTACCCACCTGAGAATCGATAGTGCCTTGCATCATTTGACGCATTTGCGCACGTTGCGCCTCAGGCACACTGGCCAGAAGGCTTTTCATCATTTCGCTTTCCTGGACTTCGGTGGTGGTTTCCCAATAGCCGAACTCGATATCCAGCGGTACTAAAGTTGTTTCCGCGGTGGCCGTGGTAGCGGCAACAATAACAGCGAGAGCAATATAATTTTTCATAATTCTGTGTCCTTACCAAGGTAGAGTGAATTCTTGCAGCGCACATTGTGATCTCAAGGAAGCTAAAAAGTGAGGCCTTCCTTGCCACTGATAAAACCAGCGAGCTCCATTTTGAATTATTCCTCGGATAACAACAAGCTGCTCCAGGGCAAGATAGCTGTCCACTGCAGAAGCCGTTGTATAGTCTAGGTAATGGCTAGGTATGCGCAAAAGCAATGAACCGGGCTTCGATCTTGTAGACAGGCATGGAAATATTCGCGCAGAAAAAGCGGAGCTACACGCAAGAATAGTATTGGAAATGGATCTCAGTGCCCCTATGCTGTCACTGCCCAATCAGTTTGGCTTAATAAAATACGCCGGAGAGATACGATTTGAAAAACCATATGGAAGATAAAACAATCATTGTCACCGGTGCCGGTGGCGGATTTGGTTCTCTCGTGAGTCAGAAGGCTGCACAGATGGGCGCCAAAATTGTTTGCATGGACATCAATTCGGACTCCTCGGAAACTGTAGCCAAAGGAATTAGAGAATCCGGTGGCCAAGCACAGGCAGTCACAGCAGATGTAACAGATGCAGCACAAATGCGCGACGTAGCCGACGCTGCCATGGACGCTTTCGGCTCGATTGACGTGATGATTAACAACGCAGGTGTTATGCCGCTAGCGTTTATGAGCGACCACCACGCTGCGCTGGAAAAGTGGCACCAATGCATCGACATCAATTTCAAGGGCGTGGTCAATGGGACAACAGCAGTCTACGACCAGATGATGGCGCAAGGTCGAGGGCACATAATCAATTTATCATCGATTTATGGAAATCATCCAGTCATAGGTTCGGCGGTGTACGGTGCTACCAAGGCGGCTGTGAATTTCTTCTCCGAGTCTTTGCGCGTTGAAGCTCGCGGTAACATCAAGGTAACTATCGTAAAACCCACCGCAGTAATGGCCACGGGTTTAGCCGCAGGCGTGGTTAACCCTATGGCCGCAGGTGGGAGCGTGGGACACAACATCGAAGAATTTGGTGCAGTGATAGGCGCCTATATTGAAGGTAAAAGCCCCGCCGAAGTGCACGACCCAAACAGCATGGCCTATCAAATAATGGATCCGGAGCACATAGCCGATTCCATTATCTATGTCATCAACCAGCCCTGGGGTGTCTCCATTGGCGACATTACCATTCGCGCGTCTGGAGACCACTACATTCTGTAAATTCTGTCTCAAGAGGCCTGGCGGCTTCGCTAAAAACAATAAGAAGAGCAAAACGAATTGAAAAATCAGAGCAACCTAATTCAAAAGAAGATCATCGCCAGCTTCTGTTTGATCGGCGCAGCATTGGTGCTCGGCAGTTATTTGATTCTGAAACTTTCGATTGATTCGGTATTCAGATCCCTGGAATCGGAGCAAAGCGCGATAGATCTTAACCACGTACAGATTGCCATTGAGCGGCAAATTAAAGGGCTTATGACATTCAATACGGACTATGCCTCTTGGGACGATACCTACGAGGCAATGGCCGATCACTCTTTGCTGCCAAGCTATGCAAAAGAAAATCTAAGCTATGCACAGTGGCCGGACAGCTATCTTGAAGTTGACGGCATGCTTTTGTTCGATACAAAAGGCAACTATGTCATCGGTACACTGTTTGACCCCTCGTCTGAAAATGAGCTCTCAGTAGAGGCTGTGGTTTTAGGTGAGCTCGCCACACAACACCGTGATTTCACTAGCGACATACCTCCACAATACAAAACTAGTGAAATGGCCGGTTTTGTTCAGACATCCCAGGGCCTGCTACTGATAATCTCCGGCCCTATTTTAAATAGTAACTACGAGGGTACGCCACGAGGGAGATTTTTAACGTTACACTTTCTGAACTCGGAAAGACTAGAAACAATAGGACACAGAGCTGGAGTCCGGCTGCGGCTGTTACCGCTCTCAGCATCAGAAGTGCCGCAATCCGATAGCAGTAGCGAAGACCACTATGTGCTGAAATATCACTCGATAGAAGACATTCACGGCACGCATCTGGCTACCATCGAAGTAGGCACTCCTACAACAATAACCCAAGTTGGCTCTACATCAGTGCGGAACGCCCTGCTGTTTTTATCCATTGCAATTATTGTGGCGATAGCCATGGCGTGGCAGGCACTGCGGCACTTGATGGTACAACCGCTACTCCTGTTAAAAAGGCACGTTACCGATATGCGGGAAACCCAGAATTTGGCGTCTCGATATAGCCCACGGAACCTGGATGAAGTGGGCACATTAGCAGAGGAAATTAACGTGTTGGCGGCGAAGCTGGACGGATCGCAAAGCCGGCTGAAAATAGCGTTAGATGATGCCGAAACTTCGTCTCGGGTCAAAAGCGAATTTTTAGCAACGATGAGCCACGAAATTCGAACACCGTTAAATGGTGTCATTGGCATGACAGACCTGCTGCATAGAACTGTACTATCGACGGAACAGCGGAATTTGACAGAAACCGTAATGAGTTCTGCTCAGATACTACTAAGTATGATTGACGATATCTTTGTAATTACCCAAGTCAGTTCAGGTCGGAAAGCAGTATCTAATACGCAATTTTCTCTTAAAGCACTGCTGCATGATGTGAATGCGACCACTATAGAAGCAGCGAAGTTGCGTGGCATAGACTATCGGGTAAAACTCGAACACAGCATACCGGATGAGCTCGTAGCCGATCACGAGGCTTTGAAAATCGTGCTGGATAAACTACTGGACAACGCCGTTAAATTTACTAAATCTGGAGAGGTGGTCCTGGCCGTTAATAGAAGGGAATCAGCCAGGGTAAGTGCAACAAACACGACGATGCTTGAATTTTCTGTTCGGGACACCGGTGTGGGTATACGAGAAGAAGATCTTGGCAACATCTTTGATCTGTTTTCTCAGGCGGATAGCAGTACGACCAGGGAGTATGGCGGTACCGGTTTGGGCCTGTGCCTCAGCAAAGACTTGGTGGAAATGATGGGTGGGGAAATTACGGTTAACAGTAAGTTGGGCGAAGGTAGCCAGTTTGTCATTACCGTACCGGCAACCTACAAAGCTAGTTCCATCTAACGGTTCCGTTAATGGTAAGAACAGAAGCCGTATCAGTATTTTCCACCGTTGCGTTGGTCATAGTGAGCGTCTGTGTGGAAATATCGAAATCAAGCCCGCCACAATCCATGAAAACGTCGAAATCAGAATCGCAGGCATACCGATAAGGTGTGGCATTTCTCACAATCGACATGGATATGGCCGCCTCGCTGACCACCATCACAAAGGTATTGTCGGGGTCGTCCAGGTTGAATGAAGCGACATTGCGTGGATCGCCCGGTGGGAAGGCCGCAGGAGCGGTTGATATCGTTGAACACTCGTCGATTATAATCAGAGCGTCTATGGGACCGGTAAGATCCCTTCGCCCAAAGGCACTATCACCGGTGATTAGACTCGTGCCAACTTGCGCAGTGTCTCCCCCGCTGAGGGTCAAGTTGTAGGACGTGACAGTCGGTGAACAGTTTCCCGGCGAATTAGCCTTATTGAATTTGGGGCTAAGATAAAAAACGTTATCACTTTGGAGTACGCTGACCAGGGCCGGGAATGCCTCAAAACCCGCAGTGCTCAACGCACAGGATTTTTTAGAGCCCCCACAGAAACCATTTTTGCTGCCCCTCCACCGTTTCCAGGACTGAAAGGTATAACCCGGAGCGGCATTGGCTACAAAAACTTCATCGAAAAATGTATCGACAACATCGATATCACAGGTGTCTCCGGCTTGGCAGCTAAAAGCACCTGATACGGAAGCAACGTCACCACCCTCGGGAACAACGATCCGAATCTTGCACGAGGCAAGCATTAGTACAGCAACGAGCGCGACTAAAAAGCGGTTAAAATCCATATCATCTACCTACGTCCAATGTTCAACTGGAAGTTTAGGCAAACAACAGAAAAATGTCACCTGGAATGCTCGATCACACGAGCGAAAGCGCAGGGTTAATTTCACAAAGCACGAAAAAATCGATCCGATCGAGGGATATAAAAATTTTCATAATTAAAGGACATCAGGACAATAAACAGGATGAGAGATTTATTGTCTTACCATATCCTCGAAAGCCAGTTCCGCATTGGTTTTTCTCCAAGTAAGTAAAACAAAACTTTAGTGTTAAATGCGCAAATCGCGCTGTTTACTAATAAATGCTCCTCACTCCGCAGATAAGCTTAACGAGGATATGAAGCATGTGTTAGCCTAATTATCAGACAAATTTAACAAGGCAAATAACTTCATGATCGACCTAAGACCATCGTTCCGGCTCTCCTTAGGACTACTGTGCATTCTAATCACCAGCGCTTGCAGTGACAGCAGCGACCGTCGCAGTATTAATCCTATTGTAGAGGCCCCTCAACCAGCCATCGTATTGCCCGGTTGTGCGGATGATTCAAGTTGCAGCTCCAATCCACCACTATCAATAGGAACAGATCGACCCGCAGAAGTTCTAATCCCCTCTGATTACACTGCGACAACGCGCTATCCGCTCATAATTGTCTTACACGGCTACGGAGCATCTGGCGCCATTCAGTCGGGCTATTTGGGTCTGGATGGTCGTGTAGACAGCAAACAATTCGTGATGGTCAGGCCTGATGGCACAGCGAACACTAACGGCACTCGCTTCTGGAATGCGACGCCCGCCTGCTGCGCTGGCGTTGCGGGATTTGAGGACAATTCAGGAGAAGACTACAGCCAAATCGATGATGTGGCTTATATTCGAAGCTTGATTGAGGAAGCCGCGATGACCTATAGCATAGACACCAGCCGCGTCGGCCTAATTGGGCACTCAAACGGCGGGTTCATGTCTCTGCGAATGGCCTGCGAATCTTCTGACTACGTCACCGCATTGGTAAGCCTTGCTGGCTCAACATTTGATGATCCTGCCACCTGCTCTCCGGCTACCAACCCAGTGAGTGTACTCACGATACACGGCGACATGGATGAAACCATAAGCTATGAAGCGAGCTCCCTTGGGCCAGAGGCGTATCCCGGTGCAGTGGAAACAAGTAGTCGTTTCGCCGCGCTGGCAGGATGCGATGCAGATAACCCGGTAATGCAAGACAATTTGGATGTTGTAGGTAATATAGAAGGTGCAGAATCAACCGTGCTCAATTATTCCAATTGCAGTGAGGGCATCGATGTAGAGTTTTGGACGATTGTCGGTGGACCGCACATACCCTTTCCCTGGGTACCAAGCGCCCAGGACTTGTACGTAGACTGGCTTATAGACCACCCCAGGGGCTAGCGCTTCTCTAACATCATAAGCCCAATAGCGGCGACTCAGGAATCTTGTTCCCTGTGTCGCCCCTGTTCAATTCATGCCGATTCAGCTCATCCATCGCCCCGCTCCACTGCCTGAGCTTATCGTATAGATCCGCACTTCGACCCTCTAACGCATCAACTCGTGTCAGTTCAAGCTGATCATCTTTCCTGAGGTTTTCAACACTTTGAAAAAACACTCGATGATCTGCATCAACTCGCAGTTTGTAGCCATCGTACACAATGCCCTTCACGTCGGTTCCTGTGTGTGACATATACACCGGCATTTCTGACTGATAAGACATGAACAAAGAGCGAGCATGGTTTAATAGATAGTTGTCTTCATGACTAATGTGGTAAATGCTCGCTGCAAGATCTCTGTGGGGTACGTAACGCTTATCCTCATACTTGCGATCAATAGCCGGATGGTGGATAACACCCGGAACATGCACAGACATCTCATACAGGTTTAACCCGTGAATGACGTTCATCTGTTCAATTTCACTAAATGCCTCGCCGTGATCGCCAACGATAATCAGCGTGGTATTTTGATAGACGGATTGCCGCTTCAGTAACGCCACCAGTTCTCCAATGAAGTTATCGGTATCCTTCAGTGCTTGCCGATAGCGTGCGTAGTTGTCTTTCCCATAGAAACTCGCTCCGTCTGGGTTCTCTTTCAACCATTTCTTACTGTCTTTCCACGCCTCATATCCATAAGGATGATGCGTGGCAATCGGCCATAGCATGGAATAAAACGGAGTTGAGCCGTTCTTCTTCAGATACCCTTCAAAGTTCTCAAGCAATTTCAAATCGTCCGCGAGATGTTTTGGTTTTCCATTAATCTCTTTGCGGTAGCGAACTGTCTGGTAGCCTCGGTGCTTTTGAAACTGCTTGTGCCTATCGTAGATTGCCGTACCACTGGTAAAGACAGAGGTTCGATAGCCATCGCGTGTCAGCAAGTAGGGTAAGCTCTGTTCTTTATCCAACAAGGTTAGGTGTTTCGAATAGCTATTCCAGGTTGTTAGAGAAAAGCGCCCCATATCGAAGGCAGCAAAGGCCTTGGTTGAGCGCACATCCTGCGCGTACATATTGTTAAAGACGATGGAGTTTTCGCTTAAGCTCATCAAGTTGGGCATAGGAACGTCTCCGCCGTACAGCGGAATATCTTTAGCACGCACTGATTCCAATACCAGGAATACGATATTACCGCCCTTAATTTGCTCGTAGGAATTTTCGTATTCAGGCTTTAACCCGTTGTGGTTTTTCAATTCCCTATCAAAATTGGCGAAGTATGTTCGGAAGTCGACGTCGGCGCTGGGCATTACGCTAGGTTTTAGCAGGTCATTATCAAACGCATTCAGGCCGAGTAGACGCAGATTCCCGTAGCTACCCGAAATGAATAAAAAAGGAAGCAGGAGGAAAGCTATCGCCGTGAGGCTTAGCCAGTTGGTAAGGCTGGAATAATAACTCCGAGAAAAATGGGCCATCTTAGAAAGGCCGTATAGCCAAACCAAAAACAGAACCAAGCTTGCAGCCAGAGCATATTTGGAACCGTAGACAAGAGGCTGGACGCTGCGGCCGATAATGTCCCAGGTGAGCCCACTCAGTTGTTGAAAACGCGGGAGCATGCCCACCACATTAAAAACCACCAAACTTATCAGAGAGGCAAGAAATAAAAACCCCAAGACCACTGCTATAAAAAGCTCCGCAAGCCTATTCGATAGTGGGTAGTTTACTTCAAGCCCACGCTGCCTTAGCTTAGAAAGTGTAAGTACGGCAACCAATAGCCACAATTCCGGTTGCAGATGATAGGCGGTGGCTTTGATATCAAACTCAACAAGTCGTAAATACATAAACTTATTCAGAATGAGCCCAAAAGCAAAAGAAAGCGCAAGGGGAAAAAGGTAGCCTGTAGACGAAGTGGAACTGGATGTTGTACTGCTTAACACTGAGTCGGAACCTTGCTGCTTCGCTTGTGATGTTAATAAATATTGAGCCGGGCACTGCTCGGACTTTCGCGAGGGGCATAATAGCACAAGCTTTGCTGAATATAGCTGACAGGCGCTCTGGGATTCATGTAGGCTATTTGGATACTTAAGCGGCAGGCTCTCTATATCTACTGGCCGTCACTTTCGAAACTTAAGGTGACTTGCGGTCAGCCTTACGAGGGAAAAAAGCCAGTTACTACTCAGCAAAATCTGAGGTACATAGACGTGACAGAAATCGAACTACAGCCAACGCTTATAGGTAATACCATAACCCTTCGTCCCCTACTCCCCGAGGATTTCCCCGGCCTCTATGAGGCTGCCGCCGACCCGCTCATCTGGGAACTACACCCAGATTCATCGCGCTATAAACAGGACATTTTTGAGGAGCGTTTTTTTCTTGGGGCAATTGCCAGCGGAGGTGCTTTCGCCGCCATCGATAATGAGTCTGGGACGATCATTGGCTCCTCTCGATTTTACAAGTGGAAACCTGATCAACAGGAAATCTCGATTGGCTATACATTTTTACAACGAGACCGGTGGGGAAATGGCACAAACCAAGAGATGAAAGCGCTAATGCTAAATCATATATTCACCTTTGCTCATACGGTGTGGTTTCACGTAGGTGAGGTGAATCTTCGTTCGCGAAAGGCCGTTGAGAAGCTCGGCGCTGTTCTATCACATACGGAAGACCGAGAATTGGAGGGTCTGGCCTACGTGCAAATGTATTATAAACTCAATGATGCGGATTACCGAGATAACGTAAAACATGGATGAAAAGATTACAGTAAAAAATCTCAAGAAACTGACAGGCCGTGCATACTGGCTGGGTATAGGTTTGGGCCTGATAATAGGCTTACTTGCTGGTCTCGCCATCGGCTATCAACTAGGAAGCCCACAGACCATTATTGTTCCACTTTCCAAAGGGATTAAAACCTGATTATCGGAATTAGTCTGGGTTGATCAAAACCAAACTCGAGAGGTTTTTTCGATCATCTAAGTCGCCGGTAAGGGGTTGGCCTACCACGAAAAGGACGACTACTTTTCTTTTGGTTTATCCGGATCAATGTTTTAAGACCTAGTTCAACGGCGTCTTTCTTGTTCTTCAGTCCGCTTGCTTTGAGTGCGTCGCCCATCAACTTTTCGTCAATTTCAATGGTTGTCCGCATTGGCTATGCCTCTGTTTTAATTTGGTTAATGTGTATAGATTATCGCTTTAACATACGGAAGAAGCCAAGTATGGTGTTTGTGTCGTTCCTAAGCATTAAGTGATTTGGGCCTAGAAGTTGCTAGCTTGCGACAGTGAAATATCTCGAAATACGGCGGTACGGGGTTACTGTATGGATATTGAGCGTTGACTAGGACTAGAGCCCGCGATTGATTTTCAGGAATTCTCTATATGTAATGTTATACGCGCAGCAGAACTTGGTAAGAACATGATTTGCAAGGGATTAGGAACAATATGAAGTTTACATACAAAGAATGGGTGTTATATAGGCCCTTCTGTATAACTCGCTGTTACATTGCTAGTGATGGATGAAGTCATACATTTTGCGTTAGAACTGTTTTTCTGGTTTGCAGGGGCCGCTCTAATACTCATATTTAGTCTCGGTCTCATTCGGCCTGAAAAACTAACTCGCTATCTTCGCAAGCCTTGGTTTCGACCATCGGAATACTTCTATCGAGACAATGGAGTACTTTATGCTTCGTGTACTGTGTCCATTCTTGTTGGGGCGGTCGGTTCGTCAGTTGCGGCGTTGGTCGCTTGGAGTGTTTAATGCAATGTAACAAGTCGCCCAAGTCTGCTCCGGCCCTTCGGGCCTGCGCGGGACGTCCAAACCTTCGGCTTGGCCGCCCCTTGGCTTGGCGTTATGGTGCCAATTGGTGTACGCAATGTTAGATACATTGGGTAATTTAGGTGATTTTATCGGTGGCATTGCGGTCGTCATCACGCTTATCTATCTAGCGGTTCAGGTTCGCCAGAACACATTGGCTCTCAAGGCCGCTAGCTGGCAGGAAGTTGTGGCGGGAGCGAGGGAGGCTGCTAGGTTTCGTAGTGACCCAGCGATAGTTCCTGCATGGGCCAGAGGGCTATCGAATTACCCCAATATGTCTGTTCAGGATATTTCGGATTTTAGCCGAGTGATAACAGATGAAGCGCTTTTTTTCCAAGGCGTAATTGCGCTCTACCGGTCGCGTCAGTTGGAAGAATCTGTATATAGTGCTTATCTAAATTGGTTTGTCTCTATTCTGGCGACTCCTGGAGGGAGCGAATGGTGGGCTAGAATTGGTAGACCTATCTTTGTTCTTGAGATGGTAGAGGAAATTGATAAGCATCTTGATAAGGAGGGCATTCCCGATATTCGTGAACTTCCAGGATTAAGTGCAGAAGACTGGCCGGAGGATTAGGGTTGGCGCACCATAACAAGTCAAGGCTGCGAGGGCGCTTCGCGCCGGGACGGCCTTACGGCCGCCCCAGCTTGAAGCGTTAGG
>JBGCGJ010000012.1:0-67856 GCA_045110675.1 Halioglobus sp.
TTTTTGTAACTCCTATAGGGAAA
This sequence comes from Halioglobus sp., assembly GCA_045110675.1. Taxonomy (GTDB): domain Bacteria; phylum Pseudomonadota; class Gammaproteobacteria; order Pseudomonadales; family Halieaceae; genus JBALVT01. Next base: position 24 of record JBGCGJ010000012.1, read on the forward strand.
CTATTATGGCTCATTTAAAGAAACCTCTTGCTGTTGCTCTGGGCACGGCATTTTTGGCATCCGCAATCGCACCAATGGCCTCTGCGGAAGTTAACCCGTTCTCAGCACAGACCCTGAGTGGTGGTTACGACTTGGTTAGTTTTGGCAAGCACGAAGAAGGCAAGTGCGGCGAAGGCAAATGTGGTGGTGGCGAAGCCAAATCTGAAGGCGAAGGCAAGTGCGGCGAAGGCAAATGCGGCGGCGACAAAGCTGAAGGCGAAGGCAAGTGCGGCGAAGGCAAATGCGGCGGCGACAAAGCTGAAGGCGAAGGCAAGTGCGGCGAAGGTAAGTGCGGCGGCTAATGAAAGCCCCCGTTCGAGAACTTGACGGAGCGGGACTTGGATTGCGGCGGGCCCTTTTGGGCCCGTTGCTCGCTATGGACCATGATTCTGTTGATTTTATGGAAGTGGCCCCCGAAAACTGGATAGGAGTGGGCGGTCGTTTCGGCAAGCAATTCCGCGAATTGGCGGAACGATATACCATCGGTTTTCACGGTTTGTCACTGGATATTGGCGGACCTGACCCTATTGATGTCGAGCTGGTTCAGTCAGTTCGCAACTTAATGGATGAAATAGGCGCTCCGATCTATAGCGAGCATCTAACCTACTGCGCAGCGCAGGGGCATCTCTACGATTTACTCCCCATTCCCTTTACCGAGGAGGCGGTTCACTACGTCGCCTCTCGCGTGAAACAAGTTCAGGACATTATTGGTCAGCCACTGATCCTGGAAAACGCCTCTTACTATGCGCAGGCTCACACCGATTTATCCGAGAGTGAGTTTGTAACCGCCGTATTGGAAGAGGCCGATTGCGAGTTGTTGCTCGATGTCAATAACATTTACGTCAACAGTATTAACCATCGCTACGATGCTTTGAAATACCTGGATGCACTGCCGCTGGAGCGCGTGCGTTACATACATATAGCCGGGCATTTCAACGAAGCAGAAGATTTGAAAGTCGACACTCACGGCGACGATGTAATCGAGGATGTCTGGCAGCTTTTGGCTGAAGCCTATGGGCGTATCGGTTCGGTTCCAACCTTGCTTGAGCGAGACTTTAACCTACCCCCTCTCGCAGACTTGCTTCAAGAGGTCGAACGAATACGGACTCTGCAGGAACTTCATTCGAATATCGCCACTCGGGCATTGGCTTAGTATGAATCCCTCGTCACTGCGGGACAGCCAGTTACAAATGGCGCGGTTTCTGCGAAATCCCGAGCTTGAGCCAGCGCCTGAGGGCATTGAACCTCGGCGTTTAAAAATTTACCAAGATCTTATTTACAACAATATAGAGGGATTCATCTCGAGTGGATTTCCTGTACTGAGAACCCTGTATACCGATGAAGCCTGGCACCAACTGGTTCGCAAATTTATCGACGGCCACCGCTGCCATACGCCTTATTTTTTGGAGATCAGCCAGGAGTTTTTGAACTTCCTGATGAATGACCATGAGCCTAGGGAGACCGACCCGCCGTTTATGGCAGAGTTGGCGCATTACGAATGGGTGGAGCTTGCTCTGGATGTATCTCAAGAAGATATCGACTCTGATACGATAGATCCACAAGCTGACCCGCTTCAGGGTGTGCCGGTACTTTCACCTTTGGCGTGGGTGTTGAGCTATCAGTATCCCGTCCATCTAATAGGCGCAGCTTACCAACCCGATGTGCCTGGAGATCCGACCTTTTTGGCGGTCTATCGAAATCGTAGCGATAGCGTTAAATTCATGGAGCTCAATGGGGCGACGGCGCGCCTGCTGGAACTGGTGAGAGAAAATAGTAAATCCACCGGAGCCGAATTGTTGACAAGCCTGGCCCAGGAGCTCTCCATGCCCGTAGAAAATGTTCTAGGTTTCGGCGGGGATCTCCTCAATCAGTTTTTAGAGCTATCCATCATTTGCGGCTGCAAAAGAAGCTGAAAGCTTGCCATATCTAACTACCCTACGGATATTGTCAGTGAATAAACCACAGCGTAGAATCCTTGCTCCGATTGCCAAAGGAATGCCACCGGGCCCGAATATGAACTTCTTCCGTACCTTTGCTCTAACGTTACTTTTATCTCTCTCGGCCTTCAGTCTGGCTGAGGACGAGAAAAATGTAGACCCTTTTGAGTCGATTAACCGTCCTGTGTTTGCGTTCAACGATGGTTTCGACAAGTACTTCTTTCGGCCCCTTGCACTGGGCTATGATTTTGTCATGCCCGACTTCGCTCAGGCGGGGGTGGGCAATTTTTTCTCAAATCTATTGGATGCCAATGCCGCGGTTAATTCGATCTTGCAGGGCGAGCTCGGCGGCGCGGCCAAGGGAACCGGGCGATTTTTGGTCAACTCTACCATCGGAATATTGGGCTTAGTTGATGTCGCAACTCCCATGGGAATCGATCCTTACAAAACCGATTTCGGTCATACGCTCGCCGTATGGGGTGCACCCTCGGGTCCGTACATCATGGTTCCCTTGATGGGGCCGCGCACGGTGCGCAGTGGAGCAGGCTCCGTTGTCGATTCCTTCGCCTCATTGACCCAGACGGTCGACCATGTTCCGACACTCAATTCGATGAGAGGTGTCGACCTGGTTGATTCGCGCGCCGGCCTATTGCGTATCGATGATCTTGTCACCGGCGATCGATATATTTTTTTGAGAGATGCCTACCTGCAACAGCGTGCAGAATTGACCGGTGATGGCTCGGTTGACGACAGTTTCTCCGACTTTGAAGATTCCGATTGGGACGAGGAATTCTGAGCGAAAGTAGCGCTAGAAAGAATTGGCAGTAAAACTGTGAAATCCTTCCCAAACTGCAGGTAAATCTGTTGCCTGCATTCCGCGATAGGCGTAATGTCACGCCGACCAATCCATCCAGAGTTCCACCCATGGCCGCCAAAGGAAACGTGCTTGTAATCGATGACAACGGCCCTCGTGCTGCATCGTTATCAAAGCTCGTGTCCGAGTTTGGATATCAGGTGAATGTCGTCACCGACGTGGTTAATTCCTCTTTTTCCTTGAGCACCAATAGTGATTTGGATGTCATCTTGTGCGAACTCGATTTAAAGGGTGTGCCCTGGGGTGACGCCCGTCGCACTCTCAGCGAGATGGATATACAAGTGCCAGCAATAATGTTCAGCGACACCGCGGAGTTGGACAATATGATGACAGCCTTGCGACTCGGCGCGAGTGATTTCTTTGTCCGTCCGATAGAAGATGTAGACGCCCTTAACAAATCTATTGATCGTTGTATCAGACAGCGGCGCATGCGCAGGGAGCTTCAGGAATCCAGGAAGCGGCTAGAGCAGGCAAATACCGAGTTGCGTGGCACAGTCAAGATGCTTGAGCAAGATCAGCAGGCAGGTCGACAAGTACAACTGCGAATGCTGCCTGCAACCCCGTTGGTGTTGGACAACTATGTCTTTAGCCATACCGTTATTCCCTCTTTGTACCTCAGCGGTGATTTCACCGATTACTTCACCGTCGGAGAAGATCACGTTATTTTCTTTATGGCAGATGTCTCTGGCCATGGCAGTTCCTCTGCGTTCGCCACTGTTTTGCTAAAAAATCTGTTTGCCAGAAAGCGTTCGGATTACACGCGACAGAATGACGATACAGTGCTCAGCCCCGTGATGATGCTGAAACGGGCCAACGAAGAACTGCTAGACACCAGCGTGGGCAAATTTGCCACGATGATTGTCGGCTCTATCGATTTGGCGCAGAATACTTTGAGTTACAGCATTGCCGGGCATCTACCACTACCGGTGCTGGTTTCGGCTGAGGGTGCGCGATATCTGGATGGGGAGGGATCAGCCGTTGGCATTATGACCGAAGGGGAATTCGAGGAGCACTCCATCGATCTCCCCGAACAATTTATGCTGGCGTTGTTTTCCGATGGTATACTCGAGATCTTGCCCCCCAAAAATTTGATCGACAAAGAGCGTTATTTTTTGGAGGTGTTTGAACAGACGGCCGATTCACCGGGTGAGCTTGTGACTCGCTTGGGATTGGATAACGTTGAAACGGCTCCCGACGATATAGCGGCACTGTTTATCAGCAAGCGTGGCTGAAATGCAAGATGGAAAAATTTTAGCGGCAAATCAAGACGGCGCCTACGTAATTCGCCTTGTGGGCGATGTGCGCCTCACCCTGTGCACCACCATTGACGATTACTTTCACCGTATGTACCAGGACCCAGCCTTTGCCAGTGTCTCCGTAGATGTCTGCGAGGCCGAAGGAATCGACAGCACCACTCTGGGCCTGCTGGCCAAGCTGGCGTTAACCGTGAAGGAAAAATTTGGGTTTGTTCCGATAGTCTACTCAAGCGATTCCGGCATCAATCGTTTGCTGCGAAGTATGGGGTTTCAGCGCTTGTTTGACCTTCGTGAAGAAGCCTGCGGCGGTGAGAGCGGAAGTAATGAAGTGCCTATGGTCGCTGGAACAGAGCAGGCTGTTAAAGAAAAGATAGTCGACGCTCACAGAGTTTTAATGAATCTGAGCGATGAAAACCGCGCTAGGTTCCAAGATCTGATGACCGCACTGGAACGTTCTTAGACCAGGTTTTTACTGCTCGCTTTGCGTGTGGCAAAACTATTCTTCTGATTTTGCCGCCAACTTGCTTCTAATGTAATCCTCATGAGGCACATAGGTGAGTTCGGCAACTTGTCTTATCAGGTGTTCTTCGTACTTATCGAGATTGCCATCCGCATAAGCCACCCTCCACATCGCCTCAATCACTCTCAATTTTTGCGCAGCTGAATAGTGGTCGTTGATTTCACGGGTGAACTCGTAGAGTGATGTCGCTTCATCCACTTTCTGAGTCGCCCGCTCAAATAGCTCGTCGATTCGAGAGTGCTCTACACTCAACACGCCGCATAGCAAGTTTTTCAGCGCCGCTTCTTCTGCAGCATCTTGTGTGAAGTCCGCTCGCGCGGTTTCAATCAGCAAAGCAGCAGCGGCAAGCTGCATTCTCTGCTCTGTGGACTCTTCGCTTTCTCGTTCGGGTATTTCGAACAGTGCTTTTAATGCATTGATCATCGTGAACTTATCAGTTTTTCCAGTTTGATTTGGTCTACCACAAAATTTCGGATGCCCTCTGCCAGTTTCTCCGTCGCCATAGCGTCGTCATTGAGTTGGTAGCGAAATTCCGATTCTGTGGGCGCGGTTTTCTGCTCTTTCGAGTTCGCCAGGTCCGGTGACAACTGGCGAGGTAGCTCGCCCGTATCATTGGCTAATTCCTCCAGCAAGCCTGGGCTTATGGTTAAGCGGTCACAACCGGCAAGTGCTTCAATCTCTCCAGCGTTTCTGAAACTCGCCCCCATTACGACGGTTTGGTAACCGTGCTGTTTGTAGTAGTGATAAATTCTGCTGACCGATTGCACGCCGGGATCGTCCTGGGGAGTATCCAATTTCAGTTCAGTGTTGGCCTTGTACCAATCGAGAATTCGACCGACAAAAGGTGAGATCAAAAATACACCGGCGTCTGCACAGGCAGCAGCCTGACAAAAACCGAACAGTAGAGTGAGATTGCAATTAATACCTTCTTTTTCCAGCTGTTCTGCAGCTCTAATCCCTTCCCAGGTTGAGGCAGTCTTTATGAGGATTCGGTTTTTATCGACGCCCGCATCGCCGTACATATCGATCAGCTTTTTGGCGCGCTCGATGGTGCCCGGTGTATCAAAGGACAATCTGGCATCCACCTCGGTAGATATGCGACCCGGTATGATCTCCAGAACCTCGCGACCGACGTCCACAGCAAATCGATCACAGCAGTTGGCTAGCTGGTCGCGATCTGACCCTCCCTGCTCAGCCGCCCAGGACTTAGCCTGATCCAGCAGACCGGCGTAATGGGGTAGGGCGGCCGCCTTGAGTAATAGTGATGGATTGGTCGTGGCATCCAGGGGCGCAAAGCGTTTTATATCTTCAATATCGCCAGTGTCTGCAACCACATCGGTCATGCTTTTCAGTTGGTCTAGTTTGGTGTTGCTCATACTTTCGTTTTCCTGATGCTTAAGCCGCCGAGCTTGATTGCGTATTGTTCGTTTCGCTCACTAGGTTAAAGGCTGTCATGAGAACTTCAATTCCAGCGTCTTTTTTATAAGCGTTTTCGCTGAGATGGCGCCGGAATTTCTTAGCGCCGGGTACACCCTGAAATAAACCCAAAATATGGCGAGTGATGTGGTTTAGTTTGCCGCCCTTATCAAGGTGCTGCTCAACATAGGGTAATAAGCCAGCAATAACATCATCGCGGCTAACTGGGGCTTTGTCTATCCCGAAAATAACATTGTCTACCTCGGCTAGCATCCAGGGGTTCTGGTAGGCCTCGCGACCGATCATCACGCCGTCCACCTGTTCCAAATGCGCCTGGCTTTGCTCAAGGTTTTCAATACCGCCATTGATGACAACAGTAAGATTGGGGAAGTCCCGTTTAAGTTGATACACCCAGGGGTAGTTTAGCGGTGGGACTTCCCGATTCTGTTTGGGCGACAAACCCTGTAACCAGGCTTTGCGTGCATGCACAATAAAGGTCTCACAGCCGACCTCGGCTATGGGTGCTATAAAATCGGTTAGTTGATCGTAGGACTCCATGTCGTCAATACCGATTCTGTGTTTTACCGTCACCGGAATATCACAGCTATCGCGCATGGCCTTGATACAGTCGGATACCAATTTCGGGTGTGCCATTAAGCAGGCACCAAACATGCCTGACTGAACACGGTCGGAGGGGCAGCCGCAATTTAAGTTGACCTCATCGTAGTGCCACTCCTGCGCCCATTTGGCGCACAGAGCTAGATCCTGTGGACTGCTGCCGCCAAGTTGCAGAGCCACGGGATGTTCTTCAGTATTGAAGTGTAAAAAACGTTCACGGTCACCGTGAATGAGTGCTCCTGTGGTCACCATCTCGGTGTAGAGCAGGGCCTCTTTAGTGAGTAGGCGCCAAAAAAACCGGCAGTGGTGATCTGACCAGTCCATCATTGGGGCCAAAGAAAACCTATGAGGGGACGGCTTGGGTGGTGATGTACTGATTAACTCTGCTCCACTACGCGATGATCGAGGGTCCTATTATTACATACTATTCGTAACTTAAATCCGTCGCCTTGCCGCGAAACACCCTGTAGACAAAAGCTGAATAGAGCAAGATTGCGGGAAGGGTCACGGCGACACCATAAAAAATAAAGTGCAGGGAGTTGGTCGCTGCGGCGGCCTCGTACAAAGTCATCTTGCCGATGATGATGTCCGGGTAGATGCTATAGGCCAATCCCAAGGCGGCCAGGAGACAAATTAGAATCAGTTCGGCGAATACGATCCAGCTGTACTTGGTTTTCAAAATTTCAGGGTGCCGTAGTAACCAATGCAGGCTCAGATAAGTGACCGCGCAGCTTACTGGTATAGGAAGCAAGCCAATGGCGTTCGGCAAACTAAACCATCGGTCGGCGATTTCGGGGCTCACAATTGGTGTGGCTGCACTGACGAGTAGTAACGCTGCACCCATCGGGAACAGTGCTACGCGGGCCCAGCCCATTGCCTTATCGAATAATTCTCCCTCGGTTTTAATGAGTAACCATGCGGCTCCTAACATGACGTACAGGGCGGGTAATGTCAGGGCGATGAGTGATGAGAAGAGGATGTTGATCATGCTGTTATCAAGGCCTGTAATATAGGTTCCGAGCATCCATCCCTGAGCCATCGCAGCCGTTAGGGAGCCAAGGAAAAACAATCTATTCCATAAATCCTTGTGCTCCTCACCGGCCTTGACTCTGAAGTCGAAGGCCACGCCGCGCAAAATTAAGCCAAACAACATAATAGTGACGGGGATATACAGTGAGGTGAGGATAATGCCATGGGCTTTCGGAAAGGCGATAAGCAGTATGCCGATGCCGAGTACTATCCAGGTCTCGTTGGCATCCCAGAAGGGGCCTATGGATGCGATCATCGTATCCTTTTCGTCATCGTCGCCCCGGGGAAGTAAAATGCCCACGCCGAGATCGAAGCCGTCCAGGATTACATAAAGCAGTAGTGAGAGGCCCATTGCGAATACGAAGAATACTGGCAGAAACTGTTCCATTATTTCGCCTCCTGATGCGCATTTCTGGGTCGATAGTGATTCAACAGACTCAATGACTGCGCCGGTTTCGAGGCGAGGTGCCGCAGGGTATAAATATACGAGACCAGCAGGAATCCATAGAGAAACACGTACCCCAGTAAGGTGCCGGTCAGCGTGGCACTGGAGTGGTCAGCGACAACATCCGCAGATTTTAGCAATCCGTACACAACCCAGGGCTGTCTGCCAATTTCTGTGACATACCATCCCGCCAGCGTGGCGATCCAACCCGAAAAAGCCATTGCCGACAAAACCAAAAGTAGCTTAGGTCCAATCTCTTGCTTGCGGAGGAATGCGATGGCAGTCCACCAGGAAACCAACAGCATTAACATGCCCATTCCCAGCATCACCCGAAAAGACCAAAAGACCATCGCCACCGGTGGATGTTCATTTTCGAATTCGTTCAGTCCGCGTATTTCTCCATCGGTGCTGTGGGTGAGAATAAGGCTGGCGGCATAGGGTATTTTTACCGCAAAGTGGGTGGTTTTCTCTTCTTCGTCGGGAAATCCTATCAACGTAAATGCCGCACCGCGTTCGGTTTCCCAAACGGCTTCCATGGCAGCAATTTTAGCCGGCTGATGTTCAAGCGTATTCAAACCGTGTAAATCGCCGATAGTAATCTGTAGCGGGGTGAGAACCGCCGCCATGAATACACCGGTTTTCATCACCTTCCAGGTCGCGGGGCCGTCGACATCTCGTCTGGCGCGCCAGGCACTGATTCCGGTGATCAAGAATGCGCTGGTAAGAAAGCACGCCGTCATCATGTGTGCAAAGCGATAAGGGAAGGATGGATTAAAAATTACCTGCCACCAATCCGCGGCAAAAAAGACGCCGTTTTCGAGTGCGTAGCCGGTGGGTGTTTGCATCCAGGAGTTTAAGGCGAGTATCCAGAAGCCGGACAGCGATGTGCCAAACGCCACCAAGCCCGTCGCTATCAAATGGATGCGGTTTGAAACTCGGCTTTTACCGAAAAGCATGATTCCCAGAAACGCCGCCTCGAGAAAGAACGCGGTTAACACTTCGTAGCCCAGCAAGGGCCCGGCGATGTTGCCCGCCCGCTCCATAAAACCGGGCCAATTCGTGCCAAACTGGAAACTCATCGCGATGCCCGTCACCACACCCAGGGCGAAAGTTAAGGCGAAGATTTTGACCCAGAAGTAATAGGCGTATTCCCAGGCTTGATCCTGAGATAGGGTAAATCGAATGCGGAAGTACAACAGAATCCAGGCCAGGCCGATGGTGATACTGGGGAACAAGATATGAAAGCTAATGTTTGTTGCAAATTGAATTCGCGACAGAACAAACGGGTCAAATTCCATGGTGGCTGCCTCCTGTTGACCTCGACACTATACGTAGAATCTTCCAGCCGGGCAGTACTGCTGATATAAATAATCATGGTATTTATTCATTTGTAGAATGAACTGGAGGAATATCAGACGTTCGAAATGCGCTGACCCCATCGGTGTGAACGGCAGTGATTCAGAAGACTGTTAGCGCAGCGAAATGAAAGCTCGGCGGCACTCAAAGGAGACTACTTGGTCAACATGCCACCGTCCGCCACTAGCGTAATACCCGTGGTGTAACTTTCCCCGGCAAGATAAAAAACGGGATTGAGTATCTCCTGTGCTTCCGCAATTCTTTTGATCAGGTTGGCCTCGAGCATGCCATCTTCCATACCGGGAATCGCCTCTATCACGCCGTCGGTCAGATCCGAGTGGTAGGTACCTGGCGCAATCGCGTTGACTCGAATATTCAGCGGCGCCCACTCCTGTGCCATCACCTTAGTCAGTGCTTCTAATGCCGCTTTTGTCGCTGCGTAAAAACCCATAAATGCAGGGGGCTTGTGAGCGGCAACCGAGAGAAAATTAATAATGGAACCACCGCCATTCTCCGCCATGTGGGGCACTAGTTTTGAGGCGAGATACCAGGGGCCGCGCTGGTTAACCTGGTACATTTTGTCGAAGGCGGCGGGCGACAAATCTTTCAACTCACCCATGGCGATGTTGATGCCGGCGTTGTTGATGAGAATGTCTACCTGCCCGTAGTGTGAGATCGAAGTCTGTACCAATTGATCCAGATCATCGGTACTGCCAGTGTTCGCAGCGACGGCAAGAGCGTTGCCTCCATTGCCATTAATAGTATCTGCCAGGGATTGGCAGGCTTCTAACTTTCGGCTTGCGATGATCACTTTCGCGCCGGCTTTGGCGAACCCTTCTGATAAAGCCTTCCCCAAGCCTCGGCTTCCACCGGTAATCAAAACGACTTTGTTTTCGAAATTAAACATCTGCTGTTTTCCCTGAGATTGCCATACACAGTGTCAGGCAGCGCCACCCGATGCTCAAGACTTTTTGTGAAATAGAATTCAAGTCAGTAAACCACAGCGGGGTTTTGCTCATTGTGCGACGATTTCGCCGGGTGCCTACCGTATACTGGCTCGCTGAAGAATTTCTCAATCAATGTAAGGAATGACTATGACTCGTTTAGCGCAGAAGGTTGCAATCGTCACCGGAGGCTCACGTGGTATGGGCGAGGCAACCGTTCGCCTGTTGGTGGAACAGGGCGCCAAGGTAATGATTGCCGATGTGTTGGATGATGCAGGCGAGGCCCTGGCAGCAGAGCTGGGTGATGGTGTGATTTTTCACCATCTGGATGTCAGCAGCAAAGCCGATTGGTTGAGTGCTGTAAAAGCGACTGAGCAACTGGGCCCTCTCAATGTATTGGTCAACAACGCTGCGATTATTTTTCAGAAAACCATTGTGGATACGACCGAAGAAGACTTTATGAAAATTGTTTCCGTCAATCAACTCGGCGTATTTTTGGGCATGCAGAGTGTCTTTGAAAGTATGAAAAATAATGGCGGCGGATCGATTATCAACGTGTCTTCCATCGACGGTCTGATGTCAAAGAACTCACTGGTAGCCTATTCGTCTACCAAGTGGGCAGTGCGGGGAATGACCAAAGCTGCCGCCATCGAAATGGGCAAATTCAAAATTCGCGTCAACAGTGTTCATCCAGGTGGTATTTACACCGCCATGCACGGCTCGGACTTTATTTCCGAGGAAGAGGCGAGCAATTTTTATCAGTCTCATGCCATCCCCAGGGTGGGGCTGCCGAAAGAGGTTGCCGCTTTATCTGCGTTCCTCGCATCAGACGAAGCGACTTACAGCACTGGATCAGAGTTTGTCGCCGATGGCGGTTGGAGCGCTGGTTTGGTGAATGAGTCTTTGCCCCAGCTCTAGCAGTTAAGGCCGACGCCAAGTCCTACGCGCAAGTTCTACGCGAATGTCGCCGCGCTGGAATAACCTCCAGAGCGGCTTCACTCCCCGGCCATTTCTGCGAGCTGGCACTTGCCTTTGTAATCGATTACATTAGCTGTTGAAGGACAACAGCAGGGCTTAAGTGTGGCCAAAGTCAGAATGGGCATGGTAGGTGGCGGTGAGGGTGCTTTTATTGGCGCCGTTCACCGCATGGCCGCCGGGATCGATGGTGAGATCGAGCTCGTATGCGGCGCATTTAGCTCCGATCCCGCTCGGGCGAAACGCTCCGGTCTTGCCTTGCATCTGCCAAAGGAGAGAGTCTATTCAGACTACCTATCTATGATCCGTGAAGAGGCTGCCTTACCTGCAGATGAACGGATGCAATTCGTGGCTATTGTGACTCCCAATCACATGCACTTTCCGGTCGCGAAGGCCGCACTCCAGGCCGGCTTTCATGTCATGTCAGACAAGCCTGCGACGCTGTCGCTAGATGAAGCTCTGCAACTGCGCAGCGTCGTGGACGAAACGGATCTGCTTTACGGTCTCACGCACACCTACACAGGTTATCCGCTGGTTAAGGAAGCTCGTGCGCAGGTGCTGGCCGGAGCGCTCGGCGAGATTCGAAAAATAGTCGTCGAATATCCCCAGGGTTGGTTGGCAGAGTCTCAAGAGGCGGACAATAAACAAGCCGCATGGCGTTTAGATCCTGCTCAGGCCGGGATAAGCAGTTGTATCGGCGACATTGGCGTCCACGCTGCCAATCTCGCAGAGTACATCTCCGGACTGAGCATTAGCGAACTGTGTGCGGATCTGTCCGCCTTTGTCCCCGGGCGTGAACTGGATGACGATGGATCGATACTATTGCGATTTGATAGCGGTGCAAAGGGTGTTTTGCTCTCCAGCCAGATTAGTGTGGGTGAGGAAAATGGCCTTTCTATCCGTGTATACGGCGATAGGGGCGCTCTTGAGTGGCACCAGCAGGAACCGAATACTCTGTTGCTGAAGTGGCCCGATCGGCCAGAGCAAAAACTTCGCACTGGAGGAGATTATCTGAGCGATTTGGCCAAAGCCAATACACGGACTCCCATGGGGCACCCGGAGGGCTACTTAGAGGCGTTTGCCAATGTGTACATGGCCTTTGTGGGACAGATAAGAGCACGGGAGCGAGGAGAATTGCCCGATGCACGCGCACGAGATTGCCCGGGAATTACAGAGGCAGTGCGTGGAATGACATTTATCGAATTGGCTGTAAGCGCCAGTGCCAGTGATGTTAAATGGCACCCGTTTGTTAATCACTAAGTTGCGGCGCAGATTTTTGCGCATGCGTATGCACAGTTACTACACACCGTTTTAGGCGAACACTACTATGTCGAAAATGAAAGGCCCCGGAATATTCTTGGCGCAATTTTTAGGTGATCAAGCTCCCTTCGATACTTTGCCCAATATCGCGAAATGGGCGGCGGATTTAGGTTACAAGGGGCTGCAGGTCCCAACCGGAGACCTGGGGCTCGTCGACCTTGAGCTTGCAGCACAAAGTAGAGACTACTGTGACGAGCTAAACGGGGTGTGCGCTGAAGCGGGCGTAGAAATTTCCGAGTTGTCGACCCACCTGCAGGGTCAGCTGGTGGCCGTTCACCCGGCGTATGACGAGCAATTCGATGTGTTCGCGCCGCAACAGCTTCGCGGTAACCCAACGGCTCGACAGAAATGGGCGGTGGATCAACTGATTCTGGCGGCGAAGGCAAGTCAGAATTTAGGACTCAATGCCCACGCCACTTTTTCAGGCGCTTTGTTATGGCACACGATGTATCCCTGGCCTCAGAGACCCGAGGGTTTGGTTGAGACAGGTTTCAAAGAGTTGGCCAACAGATGGCTGCCTATATTGAATGCTTTTGAAGATGCGGGCGTTGACCTGTGCTACGAAATTCATCCCGGTGAAGATATCCACGACGGTATTACCTTTGAGCGATTTCTGGAAGCGACGGGAAATCATTCGCGCTGTCATATCCTATACGACCCCAGCCATTTCCTTTTGCAGCAATTGGATTATTTGCAATTCATCGATTTCTATCACGAGCGGATAAAAATGTTTCACGTGAAGGACGCCGAGTTTAAGCCCAATGGCAAAAGCGGCGTTTACGGTGGTTACCAGGCTTGGACCGATCGCCCGGGACGCTTTCGATCACTGGGAGACGGCCAGGTGGATTTCAGTGGTATCTTTAGTCAGTTTGCAAAATATGCTTATGACGGCTGGGCGATTCTGGAATGGGAGTGCGCCTTCAAGCACCCTGAAGACGGGGCGAGAGAGGGCGCTCTGTTTATTGAGCGGCATATGATACGAACAACGGATCGCGCCTTTGATGATTTTGCTGGTGAGGGATCCGACGAAGCCAAGAACCGCAGGATACTGGGTTTATAGCCTGGCCTATACCTGCCGCAATAACAATAAGTGAGCTGGAGATCTATCCATGAAAAACACCGAGATTGATCGGAAACGTCTTTATTACGTGGGCAATCTGTCCATTTTTATGATTGGGCTGGGTTTTGCCGTGCGAGCTAATATCGCACCCAATTTGCAGGCGGATATTTACGACCAGATTGACCTAGCCAACTCCGCAGCGATGGTGGGAGAGGCGATCGGTATCACCTTTACCGGATTTGCACTGACGCTACTGTTCGGCAGCGCGCTTGTTGACCTGGTGGGTATGAAGCGAATGCTACTGTTGGCAGCGCTCGGATACGTCGTCGGCGCAGCTGGATTAATGTACGCGACTACCATGCCCATTGATGGTGGCATTGAAATGATGGTTCTGATTAGTCTGCTGCTCACTGGTTTGGGTTGGGGGGCGGTAGAGGCGGCGTCCAATCCGATGGTCGCCTCCTTGTATCCGGAAGAAAAAACACATCGCTTGAATATTCTACATGCTTGGTGGCCTGCGGGAATTGTCGTTGGGGGGTTGATGGGCGTAGCCATCAATGCGTTTGATTTGCCCTGGGAATTGAACATGTTTGTGCTCTTGATTCCTGCCCTTATCCTCGCCTGGATGGTCGCTAGTTCCGCGTTCCCTGTGTCCGAGCGTGTGGCATCCGGAGTGACCTATGGAGAGATGTTTGGTGAGCTTATGCGCCGGCCGCTTTTTTGGGTGTTCTGGCTGTGTATGTTTTTAGTGGCTGCATCTGAATTGGCTCCTGGGCAGTGGGTAAACATCACGCTGTCGAATATTGTCGGCATGCAGGGAATTTTACTTCTGGTCTACGTCAGCGCGCTGATGTTTGTGATGCGGCACTTCGCCGGCCCGATTGTGGCCCGTATTTCTTCGGTAGGTTTGATGTTTGTCAGTTGTATTGCGGCGGGAATAGGACTGTATGCGCTGAGTTTGTCCACCACGCCCGCGACGGCTTTTGCAGCGGCTACCATTTGGGCGATTGGTGTGTGCTACATGTGGCCGACGATGCTTGCGATTATCTCGGAGCGCTTTCCCCGAGGGGGTGCGTTGGCGATGGGTATGATGGGTTTTGCCGGAGGTATGGCGATTCAGTTTGTGCTGCCGAAAATGGGAGCGATTTTTGATACTGCCAAGGCCGAGGCTGCCGGTGGTGCGGAAAAACTTGCAGGCTTGTCACCCGAGGCAATGGAAGAAGTGATTCGCTATGCCTCGGTAGAGTCTTTTCAGTCGGTGGCCATTGTTCCCATTTTGTTACTGCCTGTTTTTGGGGCTATCTGGATTTACGACCGATCGCGAAAATCCTGATTCCTATTTAGGGCGTTTTTGTCGATCCATGTTGAGGCAGGTTTGCATCCAGGCTTCCACGGCCTCCGCATGGATTCTCTTTTTCGGAACCACAAAGTAAAACGTCCGCCGCATATCTCGTTTAGGTAATTTCAGTGGTACGAGATCGCCGTTGGCGAAATTCTTCTGCAATACAATTTCCGACAGGCAGCCGATACCCAGTCCGGATTCAACGGCGTTTTTAATCGCTTCGTTGTGCTTAAATTCAAGGTAAATGTTGATGTCGGGCAGAAGCCCCGCGAGTGCTTTTTCAAAAGTATGGCGCGCCCCTGAGTCGGGTTCCCGCAGAATCCACATGGCCTCTTTGATGTCTTTGGTTTGCAGCGTCTTCTTCCTGGCCAGGGGGTGGTTGGCAGCGCAAAACACTTGCAGTTCATCTTCGCGCCATGGAATAAGGGTCAAATCTCTGTGTTGAACTTCACCCTCAATCATACCTACGTCAACCTCGTAGTTGAGCACTTTTGCTACTACATCTGGCGTGTTGGCAATATCAAGCTGCACATCAGCCCGGGGATACTGTTCAAGGTATTTCGCCAGGTAGCGAGTCGCGAGATGATTTCCGATGGTAAAACTCGCTCCCACTTTCAAATGGCCAACATCCTTGTGGGTTTTGAGTGACAGATCAAAATTGTGGCAGTGAGTGAGAAGATTTTCAGCCTCCTTGCGCATCGTCTGCCCAATGGCGTTGAGCGCCAGTTTGTTGCTCACTCGGTCGAACAAGCTTACCTCGTAGGTGTGCTCGAGGTTGAGCAGCGCTTCACTGGCTGCCGATTGAGACATGTGGAGACTCTCTGCGGCCTTGGATATATTTTGAAATTTGGCGACAGCGAGGAAGATTTCCAATTGCCTAAGTGTGAATCGCATTGTGATTCTCCGAGAGAGTTATTTACTACCGGTAATTCCGATAGCATTATCCATAATATCCTGATTTACAACTGGTTTCCTAGGCCTTATTATTCGCGCCCGTTTATATACGTCTTGACGCTTCCTATTCGATTGGGACTCGAGATGAACCGCCCTAAAAACAAGTAAAGGAACTCGAAATGGCTGAGCAGAAAGCAACGAATGTACATTGGCACGAAGGCGATATAACTCGCGAGCACCGAACAAAACTATTGGGCCATAAAGGCGCTACTCTCTGGTTTACCGGGCTCTCCGGCAGCGGTAAGAGCACCATCGCTGTTGAACTCGAGGGCACCCTGAACGAGATGGGAGTTTTGTCTTACCGCCTGGATGGTGACAACGTTCGCTTGGGTATCAACAAAAATCTGGGCTTCACTGCAGATGACCGAACCGAGAACATTCGCCGTATCGGTGAAATCTCAAAATTGTTTGTCGATACCGGCATAGTAGCCCTCAGCAGCTTTATCAGCCCCTACGCGGCCGATCGCGATCAGGTGAGAGCCTTACACGACGCAGCCGGCATGGATTTTATTGAGATATTCGTCGATTGTTCACTGGAGTCCGCAGAGAGCCGCGACCCCAAGGGTTTGTACAAGAAAGCGCGAGCCGGGGAGATCAAAAACTTCACCGGCATCGACGATCCCTATGAAGAGCCGAGGGCGGCTGAGATCCATCTTCACTCAGATAAGCAATCCCTGGCGGAAGAAATCGCGACTATTTTAGCGGTATTGCGCGAACGCAATATTATTCCCGCCTGAACCGATCGTACTGAATCGAATAATTGGAGAAAAAAATGATTAAACCTCATGGATCTGAACAGCTGGATGCACGCTATGTCGCGGACCAGACCAAGCGTGAAGCCCTACTCAAAGAAGCAGCAGGCCTGCCTTCGCTGCTACTGAATTCTGCTGCGGCGGCCAATGCTGTGATGCTCGGTGCGGGCTATTTTAATCCGCTCAATGGTTATATGAACCTTACTGATTCGCTTAGCGTTGCAGAAAAGCTGCACACAGTAGATGGTCTTTTTTGGCCGGTTCCGATTGTGAATCTAACGGATGAAACCGGTATCCAAGCCAATACTCGAATCGCACTGCTAGACCCCAATGTCGAGGGCAATCCTGTCATCGCGATTATGGATGTCGACGCGGTTGAGGCTGTCAGCGAAGAGCAGATGGATTTCATGGCCGAGAAGATTTACCGGACCTTGGATCCAGCGCACCCAGGTGTTGCGACGTTTAAATCTCTGGGTCGCACCATGGTCTCTGGTGCGATCGAGGTTCTGAGCCTATCCTACTTTCAAGCCGACTTCCCAGATACATTTCGAACCGCTGTGCAGATCCGTGAAGAAATCGCAGCCAATGGATGGAACAAGGTTGTCGCCTTCCAGACACGAAACCCGATGCACCGAGCACACGAAGAACTGTGCCGCATGGCGATGGAAGACCTGGGCGCCGATGGCATCCTGATTCACATGTTGCTGGGCAAACTCAAGCCAGGTGATATTCCCGCCGATGTGCGCGATGCTTCTATTCGCAAAATGGTGGAACTGTATTTCCCTGAAAACACCGTCATGATTACCGGCTATGGATTCGATATGCTTTATGCCGGGCCCCGTGAAGCGGTGCTGCACGCAGTGTTCCGCCAGAACTGCGGTTGTACCCATCTTATTGTTGGCCGCGATCATGCAGGGGTAGGGGATTACTATGGTGGATTTGACGCTCAAACCATCTTCGATGAAGAAGTCCCCGACGATGCATTGGAGTTGGAAATCTACCGGGCAGACCATACGGCTTTCAGTAAAAAACTGGGTAAAGTCGTGATGATGAAAGACGCACCTGATCACACAAAGGACGACTTCGTTCTGTTGTCGGGTACTGCCGTTCGAGAAATGTTGGATAAGGGTATTGCCCCGCCGCCTGAGTTTTCCCGGCCGGAAGTGGCAAAAATACTGTCTGACTACTATCAGAGTCTGAATAGCTAACGAACCGGTTTGGACAGCTAGCCCGACTCAACCTACACTTTTTCAGCCGTTACCCGAATTGCGTGACAATATCGGGGCGGCTCTTATGATCACCTAGGAGTAATGAAGATGTACGAGAATACTGAATACAATCGCTGGCGCCGGCATCCCTGGCACGGTCTTAAGGCGATCCCGAATGACGCCCGACCCGATGTGGTAACCGCCTATATCGAAATTACTCCCAGTGACGTGGTCAAATATGAAATTGATAAAGTCTCCGGTTTCTTAATGGTCGATAGACCCCAGCGAACCACTTCTAGTCCTCCCGCTTTGTACGGCTTTATCCCTCAGACCTATTGCGGCGAGACCGTTGCGGCGATGTGCGATGATGCTGATGAGGCCGACGGTGATCCCCTGGATATCTGTGTGTTCTCCGAGCGTCTCATCACCAAATCGGATATTTTGTTGAGCGCTAGAGTTGTTGGCGGAATCCAGATGGTTGATGACGGCGAGGCGGACGACAAAATTATCGCAGTGCTCGAGGGAGACAACATCTGGGGTGACGTCAACGACATTGCCGATCTTCCAGCCATCAAGACCGAGCGTTTGCAGCATTACTTCTCGACTTACAAAATGATCCCAGGGAAGTCTATCAACATCAAGGTAGACCATGTATACGGCCGGGAGGAAGCTCTCAAAGTGATCGCTGCTTCTATGGCTGACTATGAAGCAGGCTTTGGTCACCTTCACGATTGATAACCAGGTTGCGCCACATGGCACTGGACGATTTAGGAGTTATAAACGATGTCTTACTATGATCTTTTCAACGGCGATGCTGATGGCATCTGCGCACTGATTCAACTGCGCAAAGCTGATCCGCGAAATTCAACGCTGGTGACCGGGGTAAAGCGAGACATTAATCTGCTGGCAAAGGTTGATGCGGGTGCGGGCGATGAGGTCACCATTCTCGACGTATCCATGGATAAGAACAGTGAGGCGCTCGCTCAGACACTGGCCAAAGGAGCCCAGGTGTTCTATGTGGATCACCATTTCCCTGGCACCATTCCCGATCACCCCAATCTCACAGCGATAGTCAATGAGTCGCCGGATGTGTGCACTGCGGCGCTGGTCAATGGCCACTTACAGGGCGCCTTTCTGGATTGGGCTGTTGTGGGTGCCTTTGGCGATAACCTCAAGGAGACCGCACGGACTTTGGCTCAGCCACTGAATCTCTCGGAGGCTGATTTGTCCTCCCTGGAGGATCTGGGTACTTACATCAATTACAACGGCTATGGTCCATCCATCGAGGATTTGCACTTTGATCCAATGGATTTGTATCGGAAACTTTATTCGGCTCCCGGTCCTTTGGAATTTGTTCGCTCGTCTGCCGATTTCGAAAAACTGAGTACAGGTTATCGGCAAGACATGGCGATGGCCGAGCAGCTTCAGGCGAGTCACCTAAGTGACACTACGGCTGTATTTTCTTTGCCCAATGAGGCTTGGGCCAGACGGGTCAGCGGTGTTTACAGCAATGATCTGGCGACGGATAACCCGGAACGAGCTCATGCAGTGCTCACTGAAAAGGCGAATGGGAATTACCTTGTTAGTGTTCGGGCGCCTTTGAGTAATAAGCGTGGTGCGGCGGAGTTGTGTATGCAGTTTCCTACGGGTGGTGGGAGGGCTGCTGCTGCGGGGATTAATGATTTGCCGGGTGATTCTTTGGGTGCTTTTGTTGAGGCTTTTGAGTTGGCTTATAAGTGACGCTGGTCCGAGTTGGTGAATGGGACCGGTGCCGCACTGAGTGGAAGTGGTCTGGACACGCCGCAAGTACATCCTTGTAGGCTTGGGCTGCGGATGGCCGCCCCCAGCATCCATCCCTCACACAGTCCCGACAACTTCCACTCAATGCGACACCTCCGTGCGACTTTTTGGCTTACAAGTGATTTTTGATTATGCCGTAGAGTTCGGGTCGATTTTCTGCGATTTCCTCAGGGCTCAGGCCTTCCAGGGAGTGTGGGTATTTCAACCAATCTTCTGTCTCGTGTAGATAGTAGTCAGGAACGCGCTCGGTTTGATTGCGGGTGGGTTTGTAGTAGGGCACTGCAACACGGATATCGTGGGGTGTGTTTAATCTGGCTTTTTCCTGTAGATGTTCGATTACCGCATTGATGGTATGCCCGGTGTCGAACACGTCGTCGACGATGAGCAATTTGTCTTCCTGGGTCACTGTCTTGATTAAATAATTCATGCCGTGGATGCGAA
Organism: Halioglobus sp.; assembly: GCA_045110675.1. Taxonomy (GTDB): domain Bacteria; phylum Pseudomonadota; class Gammaproteobacteria; order Pseudomonadales; family Halieaceae; genus JBALVT01. Next base: position 20,310 of record JBGCGJ010000012.1, read on the forward strand.
TCTGGGAATCCCGCCCGTCTATCCCGCTGTAGGAAGAGGTTCGAATCGCTATATGATCGGTTTTGATTCCCTGGTGCGCTAGCAGTTCCTGCACCGCAATCCCCATGGGAGTTCCACCGCGCCAGATGGCGGTGATAATGGTGGGTTCGAATCCATCTGCCAGTATGTTCGCGCCTAGCTTGAAGGATTCTTCCAGAAGCTGCTGCGCTGACAAGTAGGTTTTTGTCGTCATAGGTGAATCCAATAGGTCGAGCGTGTATGGGGCGTGGTTTAATGCGTTGGAGACGTAGTATAGTCAGCTCATAGGATATGTGTAGAGGATTTGCTGGTGAGTAGTCCCCCGGTCGTTGAAAAGCAGTACATAGAAGAGGAATCTTTGCTTCAGGACTCCTATCGACTCGCAGTAAAGATATACGAAAGTGGTTTTCGCCCGGACTTTATCGTTGGCGTGTGGCGAGGTGGATCTACCGTCGGTATTTATGTTCAGGAGTGTCTCCAATATCTGGGTGTGAAAACCGACCATATTGCGATTCGTACGTCTTATCGCGGCATGGATGACTATCTGGCTCGGCTGGATCGCGATGACGAAATTCGTGTTCATGGGCTCCAGTATTTGATTGAAAACCTCAATCAGCAGGATTCACTGCTCATTGTCGATGACGTATTCAGCACCGGGCGCAATGTGGAGGCCGTGATTAACCGCCTGGCATCCAAAACCAAGCGCAATATGCCTGGCGATCTCAGATTGGCGGTTCCGTTCTATAAGCCGGCGAGAAATGTGACCGGACGGGTTCCCGACTACTACCTCCATGAGACTGACAATTGGCTGGTTCTGCCCTATGAGCTAACGGGGTTGAGCGAACAGGAGATTAGCCAGAATAAGCCCTGGATGTTACCCATTTTAGAAGGCTTAAAACGGGCAAACTAGTTCCGTTTTGCAGTGGGGCAGGTGCTTTTGTCTCTTTCGCCGCCGCTTGACAATAGTTACAGGTGAAACTAATATTGTTGCATCTGTAACTAATTAGGCTGTCGCGCCCTGAGTTCTCTCTCGCGATGGCGCAGGAGCACCCAATGCCAGATCTGTTTGACAACCCCATGGGCCTCGACGGCTTTGAATTCGTAGAGTTTGCCTCCCCAAAGGCGGGTGTTTTGGAGCCTGTTTTTGAACTGCTGGGCTTTACGCTCGTGGCCAAACATCGCAGCAAAGCCGCGCTGCTCTACCGCCAGGGCGGTATCAACTTCATTATCAATAATGAACCGAATAGTTACGCAGCCTATTTCGCAGAGGAACACGGTCCTTCGGCGTGCGGAATGGCCTTTCGGGTGAAGGATTCCCGACTGGCGTATGCTCGCGCATTGGAGTTGGGCGCGCAGCCAATCGAAATTCCCACGGGTCCTATGGAGCTTCGCCTGCCGGCTATTAAGGGTATCGGCGGCGCTCCGCTGTATTTAATTGATCGCTATCAAGACGGGGCCTCAATCTACGATATCGACTTTGAGTTTATTGAGGGTGTGGATCGCAATCCGGAGGGCTGTGGCCTCAAGGCTATCGATCATCTTACTCACAATGTCTATCGCGGTAGAATGGCCTACTGGGCTGATTTCTACGAGAAGATTTTTAATTTCCGAGAAGTTCGGTTCTTCGACATTAAGGGCGAATACACTGGGCTTACTTCTAAGGCCATGTCGGCGCCAGATGGACTGATACGCATTCCCCTGAATGAGGAAGCCTCCGAAAGCACTGGCCAGATCGAAGAGTTTTTGATGGCCTATAACGGCGAAGGCATTCAGCACATTGCTTTTGAAAGCGAGGATATTGTCGCGAGCTGGGATAAACTGAAAGCCCGCGGTGTGCCTTTCATGACAGCGCCACCTGATACCTATTATGAGATGCTCGAAGAGCGCTTGCCGGGGCACGGCGAGCCGGTCGATCAGCTGCAGACTCGAGGCATTCTGCTCGATGGATCAACCCAGGATGGTGATGCGCGCCTGCTGCTGCAGATTTTTTCTGACACATTGATAGGCCCTGTATTTTTCGAGTTTATTCAACGCAAACGCGACGAGGGATTTGGAGAGGGAAATTTCAAAGCCCTGTTCGAATCGATTGAACGGGATCAGCTCGAGCGCGGCGTGATTAAAGCCTAGGGTGGCTGAGAGGTAGAGTATGAATATCAAGCGAATACATCATGTTGCCTACCGCTGCAACAACGCCAAAGAAACGGTCGAGTTTTATCAGCGTGTTATGGGTATGGATTTTCAGCTGGCGATAGCCGAAGATCGGGTTCCATCCACCCAGGCGCCTGACCCCTATATGCACATATTCCTCGATGCGGGAATGGGCAACGTGCTGGCTTTTTTTGAGATTCCCAATTCGCCGCCGATGGGTAGAGATCCCAATACGCCTGAATGGGTGCAACATATTGCTTTCGAAGTCGAAGATATGGATGCATTGTTAGCAGCCAAATCGAAAGCAGAGGCTGAAGGCCTCGAAGTGTTGGGCCCAACCAACCACGGTATTTTTAAATCAATTTACTTCTTTGACCCCAACGGTCATCGGCTAGAGCTTGCGGCGAACACCGCTGAGCCTGGTATGTTAGAGCGCTTGCGTGAATTAGCGCCGGAGATGATAGAAGAGTGGGATAAAACCAAGAAAGCACCTAAGCACGCTGCCTGGTTACACGAAAAGGCGGAGATGGATCTTTAACCAGTTCCCGTTCAGGCCACTTCACTCAGGGCGCTTTCCAGCTCCTCGATGGTCATGGGCTTTGTCACAAAGCCATTCATGCCGTTTTTCAAGCAGTTTTCTTTGTCCTGGATGGACGCGTGAGCTGTCAGAGCAATGATCGGAACAGGTGTTGCGGTTCCCATTGAACTTTCCTGGGCTCTGATTCGAGCAGTTGCTTCATGGCCATCTACCAAGGGCATCGACAGGTCCATGAGTATGGCGTCGTAGTTGTTTTCGCTCCACAGATCAACCGCCTCTTCACCGTTCTGGGCAAGGTCACAACCGCAACCCAGCTCCTTTAACATGGCACTGCAAATCAGTTGATTTACGGGATTATCTTCGGCGACCAATACCTGCAAATTCAGTCTAACGCTGTTGGCATAGGCTTGGCTTCCGTGGTCTTCATGTGGTCGCGTGACCTCCCGGCAGGGTAGTGTAAACCAAAATCTTGCGCCTGCTTCGGGAAGGTTTTCAACGCCAATTTCACCACCCATTAATTGTACAAGGCTACTCGAGATGGCCAATCCTAGCCCTGTTCCTTCGTGTTCTCGAGTGGTGGAGGAATCTGCTTGCACGAAGGGATTAAACAATGTGTTTTCTATTTCTGGAGCGGTGCCCGGACCAGTATCAATAACTTCAAACTGCAGCAAGTTCTGAGTTTTTCGAGTAATTAGCAAATTGACTGATCCATGCTCGGTAAACTTTAGGGCGTTACCTAGCAGGTTTATCAATATCTGTCGCAGGTGCTCAAGATCTACAGAAATCCACTTGGGAACGCTCGGGCCAATCGCGATGTCCATGGTCAGCCCTTTTCTTTTCACCTCAGCAGCAAAGGGTTTCCTCAATTCATCTCCCAGCGCGGCAAGATCAACCGATTGGGTTTCCATGACCAATTTGCCGGATTCGATTTTACTGAAATCCAGCAAGTCGTTGATCAAGGACAATAGATTCCTCGCGGAGTCTTTGCAGGTTTCCACGTAGGAGCGCTGCTCGGATTCCAGCTGGGTTCTGAGCAGTAAATCGGCGGTACCGATAATACCATTCATTGGCGTTCGTATTTCGTGGCTCATCGTCGCCAGGAAGTCGCTCTTGGCTCTATTGGCAGCTTCCGCGGCGTTCTTTGCCTCTTCGAAGGCTCTCGTTCTGATCAAAACCTCCGCTTCAAGACCGTCTCGGTTTGCCTCCATCGCCCGCTGGGCTTGCTGGCGGGCCTCATTCTCGTACTGCAGCTGGGTGTTGAGTGCGTCTACAGCGGACTTCTCATTCTTCAAGGAGTCGATTAAATCCAGATTGCTAAAACGCAAAACCAACGCATTGCGCAGCGCGTTGTGCACGCGAGTCACAGAGGACCACAACAATCCCAGGAACACGAGCATCACCGCCGCAAGACTGGTGCTGGCTTGGTTGTCTGATTGCGTCAGCGTTATCATTATTGTGACGAACGTAGGAGTGACGTAGGCAAAATAGAGGCTGCGATTTGCCGACAATAAAGGGATGGCCGCCGCAGCGGTGCCGGTAAGAATGATCAGCAAATACGCCTGACCTGTCGGGTCCAGGGCTTGGATAAACAGCAGAGGGCTGGCGGCCCATCCCAAGCCGATCGCAATGGATAGCAAGTAGTACATTCGACCCGATAGTTGCCAGTTACGAGACCCGTCTAATTGTGGTTGATATCCATTGACCGCCGCCAATCTTGCCAGAGCAGAGGCCGTCATATAGGCGAGCCAAAGAAAATAAGATTCTTGCAAGGGAGGTTGTGCAAGCACGGGAGCCATTAGAACGGCGCCAAGAATCACCGCCACACCACCGGTAAAACCATGTGTCATCAGTAAGCTCGTAAGCTCTCTTTCGACACGAGGATCTGGGACGTTCCCCTCCAGAGCAGTGCTGTGGACGAGGTCTGACGGTTCTGCTTGATTCACGGGACAGTCATTATTCCTATTAGACGCTCGTCAGTATAAATTTCCGAACCGGTGTCCACAAGGACCGCAACATCAAACTGCGAGGTTGATTCAGGCTTCAACTAACTGCGGAATGACGATTGATGTCCCCGGCTGCAGTTTGTCCAGGTTTATATCCGGGTTGTACTGTCGAAGTAGCCACATGGGTATTTTGAATTGCCGACGAGTGAGCAGCCAAAGAGACTCTCCCGGAGCGATCACATGGGTTTTCGTCTCATTAATGTGCCAAACCATGAAAAAATTCTGCTGCAATTCAGAGTGATACGCTAACCGTCTACGCTCAAATTCCTCCCGTTTTATTCTCGAAAAGTCGAGCTTGAGGCGGTGTCCTATTACCAACGGTCGGCCATAAGGCATCCCGTTGAGCCTTCTCAAGCCGCTGGCCCGTATATCCAGCCACTCGGCATAGTGTCCCAAGGTCTCAGTGGCCTGTATCTCAATAGTCCGATTTGCGTCGACCCTATAGTCACTCGGGTCGGCGAGCATGTCGGTGCTCACAGGTTCAGCATCCGATTCCTCCGGGCGTTCAGAAGGCACGGGCTGCACCGTCGGTTCGGGCGTCACAAGCGGAGCTTGTTGGGTCTGTGCGACCACGGTGGTATTGACCTCAGAGCTGGTTATGGCACCTTCCATAGGCAGGCGCAGCACTTGGCCGACGCGTATTTGATATCGTCTGTTCAGGCCGTTCATGGCGACAATGTCCTGGGCACTGTGTCCGTAGCGCGCCGCCACTTCGGAGACAGTGTCTCCAGGAACCACTTTATGGAACAGGTCCAGAGTTTGCTCTCCATAGCGCTCACTTGCAGGGATACTCGCCAAGAGGTCCACTACCTCCGTGGTTTCGTCTAGTCGTGGTACCTGCATGATAAAACCTTTTGGTATGTGCTTTTTCCCCCTCCAGACCGGTGTCAGTAGTGAACGGTTGTTGCGCTTGAGGATTGCGATATCCATGTTAAATGCCCTGGCAAATGCGGCGGCAGGTATGAATTCCGGCACTTCAACGGCGGTAAAGGACGCGGGAGATCTTTTCCCAACGGGGCCGAAGTAGCGTTTAGGGTGGCTGCTTACTTCAAGAGCCGCGAGAAAAGAGACATAAAAGTTGCGCGAGGCAAAGCCAAAGGATCGCCCTTTATACTGGCGAACTATGGTGGCGATATCGTTGGTTGCCAGGTTTTTTTTCGCTCGGCGTACCCCCGATGCACCGTGGTTGTAAGCGGTGAGAGCAAGAGGCCAACTGCCAGTCAATTGTAAATTGTGCTTCAGCAATTGTGCGGCAGCGACACTGGAGGCAAAGGGGTCCATGCGCTCGTCCAGCACGTAGTCTATGTGGAGATACCGCCTGCCCGTAGATCGCGTAAACTGCCAGATTCCTGTGGCACCCGCGCTAGAGTAGGCGTTTAAATTAAACGACGACTCCACATGGGGCAGGGCGGCCAGTTCTGCCGGCAGGCCGTGATCCAACATGACCTTAGTAATATAATCGTGCCATTCGCCTGACCGGGCTATACCCTCTCTGAAGCGGTCGGACTGGCCCCGTTGAAAGCGAATGTTTTTCGCTGCGCGGCGTAATTCCGCTGAATCGACATCAGGCCCCCAGAGCTCCAGGAGTCGCTTGTCTTCTAGGTCAACAACGTCAGGATTCTCTGCTAGCCTATTCAACACCTTACTCAGTCGAGCTTGACTCTTCCTTATGAGCGCGTTATCGGCACTGCGTCTACCGGTTAAGTTGAGTGTTTCATAAACCACTCCGACGTGATTGGCGTCGTGAATATATCCGCTGTTGGTATCGATTTGTGTGTAAACACGAATCCAGAAGGCAACATCGGTCTCGAGTTCGGAAGGAAGAGGAAAGAGATCATCGGCCTGGATTGGCCTGGCGGTGGTCAGGGTACAGGCCAGCAGCAAAATACCCAGGTAAACTTGAAATGCACTGAGAAAACGGAGCATTAAAATAGCATAACAGTTAAACGTCGCTCAGGTGAAATGGGTATCACTGTAACCCACTAGCGGGCGGTGTCGGCTATTGTGGTCCTGTGCAGGAGACGATCGTAGCCTTCAAAGCCTCCGGTGGCGCGATGCAAAACCGAGCGATTGTCCCACATCAGTAACATATTGCTTTCCCATCGATGATGGTAGTGAAACTCTGGACGGGTCTGCCATTCGTGTAATTCTACCAGCAGATCTACCGCGTCCACCTCAGACATTCCTTCAATACCAATGATGTAGCCAATACAACCATAGATGCCGGGCCGTCCCGTCTCTGGATGGTTCCTGATAAGGGGGTGTGATTGCGTCGCGTTGGCAGATTCTGAGGGCAGTATTTCCATGCTGCGATCGCTGTCTTTATCTTCCTGACCGTACATCCCATCTGGAGAGTAAGCCGCTTTAGCTGAGTGAATGGCTATTTTGCCTTCCAGCTTCCGACGCAACTCATCGGGCATCTCATCCAGCGAGGTGTGTTGATTGTTGAACCAGGTTTCTCCGCCGACAGGGGGTATTGTGATGCCTAAAAGGCAGGTAGCTGCCGGTGGGGTTTCCTGGAAGCTCCAGTCGGTATGCCAGTTTTCGGCAAACAGCGGCGCCACCTCGTTGGCTGAGCGATGTACCGCGATGATGTGTTCCCGGCCCTCAATGGGTGCGATGAATGGGTCTTCGCCGAAATCGCCAAAATACGTTGAAAATCTTTCGAGATCGTCATCGCTCATAGCTTGATCGGGAAAAGCGATCACGTGGTGTTCTAACCAGGCTGTGCGAATTTCGGCAATGTCCGCAGGGCTCAGGGGTTGAGTGAGATCTACACCGGTTACGGAGGCGCCGCAGGCTTGTCCGCTCGGGGAAACGTTTATTGGCATGGCAGTGTACCTAAGAGACCAGATACAAGTTTGGTTGTTTTGATCCCATTTGGCAATTGTGGCGTACGGGCGTGAGCTCGCAATCGCGCTCAAAACCTAAAGTAATATCACGGCTGCTACTGTGATTGTGGTCAATACGGCGGCCGCCGCAGCGATTATCTTGGTATTTCGATTTCCAGGCTCGCCGCTGGCTGCAAAATCGTCTTCGTCGTTGCCAAATGTTGGTTGACCATCTGGTGCAGAATTGGCTGCGCTGGCGATCTTTCGGTATTTTTCAATGATAACACCGCACTCAGCACACGCTTCTGCCTGCTCTTGGTGGGTCTTGCATTTCGGGCATATCATGGAGCAGTTGGCGGCCTTGGGGCGGTCCACTCCCGCCACCTCAATACTTGGCTCTGGGCTTTTCGGCGCAATATCGACGACACTAAGACCGGGCGTTTTCTTGGGCTCGATTTCTACGACAGACAGTTCGGGTGTTTTCCTGGGTTTCATATCTACAACAGATAATTCGATAGAGGTTTTGGAAGCGACTTCCTCGACCTGCTGTGGCAGCAAATCTGAAATTACACCAATTTTGCTAAGCGCTTCCTCGTAGGCCTTCGCCTGCTTTTCCCCCAGATCTTTACGCAGTACACGTCGCTTGCCTTGAAAATAGTGTTCGCTCTTCTCAATCGTCGTTTTGAACAGTTCTGCGAACTCAGCTTTTGCCTTGTTAATATCGCGCCCCGGCCCGATTTCACCGCTCGTTACCACAGTATATTTTTGAGCATCGCCCATGTCTGTTTTCTCCGCACTTGTCCCGTTAGCCTGAACACTCTCTGCCGCTTCTGTTTACGCGCAAAGGCCCTATGTTCAGCAAAGCCATTATAGAAAGCGAGAAAGCGTTTCGACGAACAAAACATATCAAAACTGATAACGAGTACCGGTCGTTTTTAAGCGAGTTTTACCTTTGGTGTCAGTTGTGTGGACTGGCTCACAAAAGCCAAAATCCAGGACGGAATTTCGCGGGGTGATTTGCGATAATGCAGGGAAATATTGCCCCTGTGCGCGTTATTTCGACAATACCCCAAGGGCGTCACTTTGGCAGTTCCAGCACAGTTCGAACGAGGCATCATTTTTTTCGGCGCAGGAGCCGCAGACCCATTCTGCATCACCTTCTTTACTGAGTGCATTGCCTATGACCTTGCAGGCCTTTTCATAGTCTGAATCATTACGCAGCCACAGCTCCATCCAAGAGTCGAAAGGGGAAACTTCACCGACTGCACTGGAAGCGAATTCGTTTTTGACTACGACATCAAATCCGTGAGCCTCGAGGATGTTCTTGGCGTTGGCCACGAAAAACCGGTTTTCGTGGGTATAAACTAATTTCATTGTGGTTCTCGCCGACCGTGGCTAGGTGGCTTAGATTGAGTGACTGAAATTTAGTGACTTAGATTCAGTGACTTAGATTTGATTCTAGTTTAGGAGTTCCATCGCTGTAGCGAGAACAGAGCTGGCTTCCACCCGCGTTTCATACCCTTCGACAAAAATTTTACCGACAATTTCTCTATCTGGATTGATGATAAAGATACCCGGGTACGGTATGCCGTAAGCCCCATCGCCGGGTTGATACTGTTCGTTTAATATCCCCAGTGCTTTTACCGTGTTCGCGTCGATATCCGATAGAAAAGGATAGGCAATACCGTTCTTATCGATAAAGGCTTGCTGTAACTCTGGGGAATCGTAGGTGATAGCGGTGATGCCGATACCCGCGTCCGCGAAGTCTTTTTGATACTTTTGCAATTGCACGAATTGCGCCATGCAGTAGGGTCACCAATCAGCCGAGCGATTGGCGATGAAAATCATGCCCTTGTCGTAAACAAAGCTATCGATGCTACTAATCTCGTTGCCCTCGTAAACGGCTCTTATTGAGGGAAAAGTATCGCCAACTGGCAAACCGGGATCAAAAACATCAGTGTCTGCGGCTATAAAGATATCGTCAGTGATTAAGCCGATGATCTGGTCTTTGAACAAAAATGCGCCACCAACGACCAGGACAACCAGGGAAATACTTGTCAGGAGAATTTTCTTTAGCATGGTTTCAGTGTACACCCCGGCTCTGCGGATTTAAATGGGTTCGGTTGTTCTCACAGGTGATAATTCCGCGCTTGAGCGGCTACACTACTCACAGCTTTCGCGATACCTGTGTTGCTGGCAGCTACTGTTTTTGTGATCCGACATGTGATCCTACAGAGGGCGGTGTATCAAAAGAATATTCAAAAAATTCTATGAATCGGTGATCAATCCTCCCGCTGATGAGGAATTGGAGAAGGCTTGGCAGCTTTCCGACAAATCTATCCCAACTTTGTGGCTGCTGGGTAAAACAGGGGCGGGGAAATCGTCAATCGTGCAAAAAATGACAGGTCAAACCGCGGCTGAAATTGGCAATGGTTTTATGCCCTGTACTCAGGACTCCAGGCACTACAATTTTCCTGTCCATCAGCCTCTACTCAGGTTTCTGGATACCCGAGGTTTGGGCGAAGCCAGTTACGACCCCGCCGAGGATATTAAAGCCCTGGGCAAAGCCAGTCAGGCCCTACTCATTGTGATGCGCCTGGGCGATGGCGAACAGAGTGCCGTCTTGGCAGCCTTGCGCCAAATTCGCCGTTTGGCGCCCGCCATAAAACGCGATCATGCCATGGTGGTCTATACGGCCGGCCGGGAAGTCGAAAACGAGCATGATCGAGAGCGAGCCGTCGCCGATAAGCAAGTACTGATTGAGGAAACATGGAGGGAAACCCTTAGTTATGTTGTGGTCGATTTCTCCGAGCTTGAAGATGGTGTCACGCTCGACGATTGGGGTGTTGATCAACTGAATGAAATGATAGTAGCCAAATTGCCTGAACTTACTCAGTGGCTTTTGAAAACCAGCCATGCAGATACCGAACAAGCCAATTTCGCGCAGCTGCGTTCCGAAGTGTTGTGGTACTCCAGTGCCGCAGCAGCCAGCGATACCATCCCCGCGATCGGTCTTCTGAGTGTGCCCGGTATACAGGGGAAAATGCTGCATAGCCTGGCTCAGCACTACGGAATACCCTGGAGTAAGAGGAATTTTTCTGAGTTCACCGCGGCCCTCGGCACCAGTTTTGCTCTGCGCTATGCGATGAGTCTTGGGGGTAGGCAGTTGGCCAAACTCGTGCCCGGGGCAGGGCAGGTCGCAGGTTCAGCGCTCGCTTTTGGGGTCAGCTATGCAAGCACCTATGCTATTGGTCGGGCGGCCTGTAGTTATTTGTATCATCAGAAAACAAAAACACCCCTGAGTGATGATGCACTGCATCACTTGTACAAGGAAGCACTGTCGGAGGGTAAGTCTGCGGGAGAGGAAATGAACCGGGACGACCGGAAATGACTCAGTTGATCAGAAAAATATTCTCCCAAAGAACAACTCAATTTTATTTCTTTGCCGGGTTGAGTATTGTCCTGCCCCTTCTCGCCCTGGTTGTTTTGGGGCTTGCACAGTTGTGGGCCAATGATTGGTTGTTGTGGTTTGGCATGGGCGTGCTGGGACTAGCGTGTATTACTATGGCTGCACGCTATCTACTGTGGCGTGAAACCAAGCAAAAAGCCGATGGCGATCTAGAAAAAACTGCAGCCACGGCGGATGCCCCCGGGATTATTCATTTACAGCCCACAGCAGATTGGTCTGATCACGACAATCGAGTATGGGAGGCTTCAGTAGACCATATCGCCAGCGAAAACCTGTCGATGCTTGCATGGGACCAAGTGCCGGATGCGATGCTGGCTCAACTTCGCTTTGTGGCACGCACTTATAACCACGATGACCCCAAGTCAGAGTATGCTTTCACTATTCCCGAGCTGATGTTAATGCTGGAGGTATGCAGTCGCGAGTACCGCGCCCTCGTTGTGCAGAACATCCCTTTTTCACAAAACGTCAAACTGTCCACCGCGATCAGCTGGTCGCAAAAAAGCACCGCTACTTACCAACTTTACAAAAAGTATTCTCCGGTATTGGATGTTGTCCGCGCTGTGTTGTCGGGAGGTTCCAGTGTTCCGGGAACAATCGCCGGTGGGCTTCTGTCTGAAATGGGAGGTGGCCTCAGTGATCATATGCAGCAGAATTTAAAACAGATGCTGTTCGAGCAGGTATCCCAGGTTGCCATCGATTTGTATGGTGGTCGCCTAAAATTGTCCGATACCGAGATGCAGATCTATCGAGATACCATCCAACAACCAGAGGAGGCAGTGGCCCGGCCTCTGTCCGTATTGATCATGGGGCAAGTGAATGCCGGCAAGTCTTCCCTGGTGAATGTATTGAAAGAGGAAAGTGTAGCGGGCGTAGATGTGTTGCCCGCGACCGATGGTTTTCATGTGTATCATTTTTCTCTATCGGAAGGTGTAGAAATCTATCTTACTGATACACCGGGGCTGGATGGCAGCGAGAAGGTTTCTGCGGCTCTTTTACAACACGCAGTTAAAGCCGATTTGTTACTGTGGCTGAGTCAGGCGAATCAACCGGCAAAGGCGCTGGATATTGCACTGCTGAAAGAGTGGGATCAGTATTTCGCGAACGATCTGGGAAGAAAGAAACCGCCGGTACTGCTGGTAACAACGCATAACGATGCACTAAAACCACAGCGTGAATGGAATCCGCCCTATGATCTCTCGGACACTCAGATCCCCAAGGTGAAGACGATTGTAGCCGCCGCCGCCTATACACGCGAAGCGCTCGGTTTTTCGCAGGGGACCACGGTGATTCCTATCTCACTTAAACCCGGAGTAGATTCTTACAATATTGATGCATTGCGCGACGTATTGATGGCGCTTAGCGGTGAGGCCAGGGCTGCTCAGTTGAACAGACAGCGTCTGGAAGCAGCAGATACAGCACCGTTAATTCGCAGAGCCCTATCACAGGGAGTCGGCTTGGCCGGGACGGCTTTGAAGCTGGTACTGCGATAGGTTTCAGTATTTTTCTGCGCTGGGCAGTTCGGGAAAACTGTGTAATAGTATTGCGATGAGAGTCAAGGTGATCAGTGACCGAACCGCACATGGTTAGCATAGCAGTTATTTTGGCCTGCCTGGGTTTGTTGGTATTTGTAGCCACGACAGCGGCTTGGGTCGGTCGCATAAAACGAGTAGCCATTCCGAGTAATCGCACAGGGTTTCTTGCTAGCTGGCTTACGGCTTTGTTGTTGGGCGTTGCGAGTTTTTACAACCCTGGAGCAGGGTGGCTCAGCGGAGTGATGGCGACCGTTGTGGTCCTCGGCAGTGGGTTGTTTCTGTTGCTGTATTCCCTGGGCAAGCAGGGCGCTGGTGATGTGATTAACGTGGGCGATTCCATGCCTGCTTTTACTGCGCTTGATGAGAATCGAGAAACCTTCGAATCCAATACCCTTAACGGCGCACCGATACTAATCAAATTTTTCCGCGGCCACTGGTGACCTTACTGTGTCGCCGAGTTGCGGCGATGGGAGGAAGACTTGGGTGCCGACCTAAATAATCGGGGAATTCAAGTCCTGGCGGTGTCTACTGATACATCGGCTAAGATCGTGGCGGGTCGTCCCACGCACGGGCTTCGCGGCACCTTCATTGCAGATCCCGAGTTGGCCGTTACCGACCAATTTGGCCTGCGTAACACTAATACTGCGGTTCGCCCCCCGGGTTTACCGGGTCTGCCAATCCCCACCACCTTGTTGTTGGATGGAAAGGGTGTAGTGGTTTGGAAGGATCAGTCCCCGGATTACATGCAGCGCAGCGACCCGGAATACGTTCGCGCTGCATTTCAGCAGCATCTGTAACACAGCCTAAACAATAGTCGCTAAACAACAGCCGCTAAATAACAGGCCTGGTTGATTGCTGCTTTCGCATCGAGCTCAGCAGCCTCATAGGCGCCACCGATCAGCTTCGTACTGATACCGCTATCTTGTAGCTCGTCGTATAGAGTGCGCAAAGGCAGTTGCCCAGCGCAGACAATGACGGTATCAACCTTCAGCAGTTCAGGTTGGTTATTAACGAGTAAATGCAACCCCTCGTCATCGATACGATGATAGTCCACGCCATTGATCATTTTGACATTGCGTTTGGCCAGTGACATTTTGTGAGTCCACCCTGTTGTTTTCCCCAGGCCGCGTCCCACCGGAGTATCCTTGCGCTGCAAGAGAAAGACTTCTTTGTCATTTTTCTCCACTATGGGAGTCACTCCCGTTACGCCGCCACGAGGGTGATTTTCAAAATCAACGCCCCATTCTCTGGCGAACACGTCGATGTCCATTGCCGCCGATACACCTTTGTGCAAAATCAACTCTGCCACGTCGAAACCAATTCCACCTGCGCCCATAATGGCTACCTTCTGACCCACTGGCTTGTTGCCCTTAATCACATCGACATAGCTTATAACTTTCTCGTGACCTATCCCTTCAATATCTGGCGTGCGAGGCGAGATTCCCGTGGCGACAATGATTTCATCGAAGTTGCCCTGCTTAAGTTGTTCAGCGTTCACGCGGGTGTTGAGTTGTAGTTCAATGCCGTGCAATTCGATCATTCGATTGAAGAAACGAAGAGTTTCCTCAAACTCTTCCTTACCCGGCACCCGTTTGGCGAGATTAAACTGCCCACCAATTTCGCTGGCAGATTCATAGAGCGTCACAGTATGCCCGCGCTCTGCCGCTATGTGTGCGTAAGCCATTCCTGCGGGTCCAGCACCGACCACGGCTATTCGCTTGGGTGATTTCGTCTTTTCATAATTTAAGGTTGTTTCGTGACACGCCCTTGGGTTTACCAGACAGCTTGTCTCGCGCCCTGTAAAGCTGTGATCCAAACAGGCCTGATTACAGGCGATACAGGTATTGATTTCGTCTTCCCGACCCTCAAGCGCTTTGAGAACCAGGTCGGCATCAGCGAGCATGGGTCGAGCCATCGAGACCAGATCTGCATGTCCATCGACCAGCACTTGTTCTGCAACGTCTGGCATATTGATTCGATTGCTGGTGATGGTGGGAATGGTTAATTCTTTTCGCAGGCGCCCGGTAACCCCAGCAAACGCCGCCCTTGGAACTCGAGTTGATATGGTGGGGACGGCGGATTCATGCCAGGTAAAATGGGTGCTGATAATGTTTGCTCCGGCGGCTTCGATTTCCCGCCCCAGCAGTACCACCTCATCCCAGGACATGCCTCCTTCCAGCATATCCATCGCCGCAATTCTAAATATGACAATAAACTCATCGCCCACTGCTTCGCGAACACGCTTGACGACTTCAACCGGGAAGCGCATACGGTTTTCGTAGCTTCCGCCCCACCGGTCTGTACGCCGATTGGTCTTCTCTACCAGAAAGGTGCTGAGTAAGTACCCTGCCGAGCCAATAATTTCCACACCGTCGTATCCAGCTTCCTTGGCTTTCTCCGCGCAATTGGCAAAGTCTCTTAACTGTTTTTCTATGCCTTCCTCATCCAGCGCTTTGGGAAGAATCGGAGAAATTCTGGATTTTACTGCCGATGGCCCGACACAATTTTCCGAGTAGCCGATAGGCCCCGAGTGTAAAATCTGCATACACATTTTTACATCCGGTGAGGCTTTGTGAACCGCGTCGGTGACCATTCTGTGCTGGTCTGCTTCTTCGGATGTCGCCAGCTTCGAACCGAGCCCGCCTTCCTCGTTTGGCGAGATTCCGCCGGTAATGATCATGCCGACCCCGCCGCGAGCTCGCTCTGCAAAGTAAGCGGCCATGCGTTCGAAACCGCCTTCTGCCTCTTCAAGGCCGGTGTGCATAGAACCCATAATTGCGCGATTTTTGATCTGGGTGAACCCCAGATCGAGTGGGGAAAATAAGTTCGGATAGCGCGTTAGGCCGATCATGAGTTGTCCTTTTGGTATTATCAATTCTCAGATGGAATGATATACGTTTGCGGGAGCGTTTTCGGATTGAAACACCTATTCATTTCCAGCGTCTACCTCAATTTGTATCAACAGATCATCGGCTGCGACTTGTTTTCCCGCCTGGGCTGTTACTTCCAGAATCTTTCCGTCGATCTCAGCAGTTACCTGGTAGTGCATTTTCATGGCCTCCAGTACAGCCAGGGTTTGCCCGGCAGCGACGGTATCCCCGGGTGAAACCAGCACCTCCAGTAAAATCCCGTGCATCGGGGCCGTGACGCTTCCATCACCGCCAGCTGTATCGGCACTGCCCTCTAAGCGGACGAGGTCCCGAAAGCACGCTGTACGACCTTCTATTGACAGATATAACAGGCCTGTCTCAGTTGTGTGGAAACGCGCTATCTGTTGAGAACCGTCAATGGCTACATGGGCTGTATTACCCTCCAGCGAAACAATTTCAACGACTACTGATTCGTCATTTCCGATAACTCGGTATTGTTCGCCACCCATGGGTGTAATCGATAGCGAGTAACTGACTTCGTCAAAGTTGTATCTTTTCGGAGTAAGCAAGGCACTGGCGCTGGACCAATTTTTCAGGTTACTGGCAACGATGACGCTGCGCTCCTTAGACTTCAGGTACTCCATGTTGATCTCCAACACCGCGGCCACCGCGCTGTCGGAGAAGCTGGGGATGCTGTCAGAAATTTCCCCTTCAACAAACTCCTCTTGGATAAATGCGGTGGTGGCTAAACCGTCGATAAACACCTGCTTGTCGAGACAGGCGATCAGGAAGTCCTTGTTGTTCTTGGTGCCGAACAGCAGCGTTTCTCGCAGTGCCTCAAGCAGGCGTAGCCTGGCGATTTCTCGAGTAGGGCCACCGGCGATGACTTTCGCCACCATCGGATCGTAAAAGGGAGAGATATCCTGCCCCGTGCAAATGCCACCGTCGATGCGAACGCCCACGCCGGACGCAGGCTCCCACAAGTCCACTGGTCCTGACATGGGGAGAAAATCCTGCGCCGGGTCCTCGGTGTAGAGGCGCACTTCTATCGCGTGACCCGACAGTGAAATATCCTCTTGGCTAAGGCCCAACTGTTCTCCCTGGGCAACCTGAATTTGCAATTCGACCAAATCCAGACCAGTGATAATTTCTGTAACCGGGTGTTCCACTTGTAGACGTGTATTCATTTCCAAAAAATAAAATTCGCCGCTCTCGTCTAACAGAAATTCGACTGTTCCGGCTCCGCGATACTGAATGTTTTTAGCTGCTTGCACAGCGGCTTCGCCCATTCTGGCGCGCAGTTCGTCGGTCATAATAGGGCAGGGTGCTTCCTCAATGACCTTTTGATGACGACGCTGCACTGAGCAATCTCGCTCGCCCATATGCACAGTATTGCCCTGGGTATCGGCAAACACTTGTACCTCGACGTGCCGGGGTCTAACGATCGCTTTTTCAAGAATCAGTTCGCCAGAACCGAAAGATGATTCAGCTTCCGCTCTGGCGAGCTTGATGGCATCGGCCAAATCTTTTTCGTCGTGTACCAGCCGCATGCCCCGACCACCACCTCCGGCCGCGGCTTTCACCATCAGCGGCAATGCAATATTCTGCGCTTGCGCGACCAGAGTTGCGTCGCTCTGGTCTTCGCCCTCATAACCCGGCACACAGGGCACTCCGGCGTCGATCATGCGACGTTTTGCTTCCGCCTTGTTGCCCATTAGATGAATCGATTCGGCCGTTGGCCCGATAAACACCAGGCCCGCATCTTCACAAGCTTGTGCAAAGCTCGCATTTTCGCTCATGAAACCGTATCCGGGGTGCACGGCTTGCGCGCCGCTCACTGCTGCCGCCTGTAGGATATTTTCCGCCACCAGATAGGACTCGTTCACCGGACCTGGGCCAATGCAAACGGCTTCATCCGCCATTTGCACATGGGGGGCTGCAGTGTCTGCTTCAGAGTAAACCGCCACAGTGCGATAGCCCAGAGCTTTGGCAGTGCGGATAATCCGGCAGGCAATTTCGCCCCGATTGGCGATTAAGATGCTGTTAAAGCGTGTCATTTAAAACTCCTGCAGTGAGTCGGTCACTCGGTTGCCCAGCTCGGTTTACGTTTTTCTACGAAGGCAGAGACACCTTCGGTGCCCTCTTCGCTCAACATGCACGAGGCAAACCCACGGGACGCGAAATCCAGCGCCTCGGCGCGGGGTTTGCGTGTGCTTTCAAACACAATACCTTTGGTGACGGCGTTGGCACCGGGAGCGCACAATGAAATGTGTTCCAACACCTCCTGGCACTGTGCTTCCATGTCTTGGGCGTCATTGGCGAGCATATGTGCAATTCCATATTGCAAAGCCTCGTCGCCCTTGAAACGAGCACCTGTGAGCATCAAACGTCTGGCCTGGGTAAGACCCACTCGCTCGGTGACAAAGGGGGCTATTTGCGCAGGGGGAATGCCCAGACTGGTTTCACTCAGTCGAAACCGGGCGTCTTTGGTGACGATGGTGACATCGCCAACACAGGCCAACCCCAAGCCACCGCCGATGGCTGCACCCTCCACGAGAATGATGACTACCTGTGGCTGCTCATTAAGTTTGATCATCAAGTCACCGAAGGTTCGATTGCCCCTGGCCACTTCAACGTGATCGGTCTCGCTACCTTGCATGTCGGACTTAAAACCTTTGATGTCGCCTCCCGCGCAGAAAAACCCGCCTTTGCCACGAAGTACGATGGTGCGAATACTTCGATCATCTGCGATGCTATCCAACACCCGATCTAACTCTTCCACCATTTCAGCGGAGAGCGCATTGCGTGCGTCGGGTCGGTTAAACCAGATTTTGAGAACGCTGCCCTCGTGCTCCAGGATTAGCGCTGTGGTGTCGGGAAGTTGGCTCATAATTTTTTCTCTAGTGATTGTCCGGCTTACATTCTTGCGATGCCAAAGCTGTTCGGACGCACTTTGCGATTGCGTGTTTCCCAGACAGTTTCGAGCAAGAAGCCCAGAGTGTTTCGTGTTTGTCGCGGATCAATCATGCCGTCATCAAGCATGTGTCCCGAGGTGTAGTAAGCGCTGGATTGGCTATCAAAAATATTGGCCAAGTACTCTTCCTGGCCTTTTAGCGTGGCCTCGTCAACTTCCTGGCCCATTGCCTCGGCTTTGCCGCGCGCAACCATCGACATTGTTTTACCTGCCTGTTCACCACCCATAACACCCAGTTTTGCCTGGGGAAATGTGTAGAGGAAGTCCGGATCGTAACGGCGACCGCACATACCGTAGTTGCCGGCGCCAAAACTTGCCCCGGTCATCATGGTAATTCGGGGAACCTCGAGGTTTTGGACGGCTTGAATCATTTTCGAGCCGTGCTTGATCATGCCGGCTTGCTCCGACTTGGTACCTACTATATAGCCGGTGGTATTTTGCAGGAACAACATCGGAATATTGGCTTGGTCGCACAGCTGCAAAAAGTGCGTCGCCTTATTCGCCCCCTGCGGATCTATTGGGCCGTTGTTGCCAATAATGCCGCAGGCCTGACCAAAAATCTCAGCTTGTAGACAGACCGTCGCCGAGCCATAGCGAGGTTGAAAATCAAGAAAATCAGAACCATCGACCACTCGCGCGACCAGCTCTCGCATGTCGTAGGGGTTGCGATAATCACAGGGAATGACGCCGGCCAGCTCGTCGGGGTCGTAATTGGGTTCGCGGTAGCTTCTCATCGGAGCGGCAGCGCAGTTAACATTCCACTGCAGTCGTTGCACCACTTCGCGTGCAATTTGTATACCGTGGCCATCGTTCTCGGCCAGATACTCTGCCAGGCCGGATATCGTCGCGTGCATTTCAGCACCGCCGAGTTCCTCTTCGTTGGCGATTTCGCCGGTGGCGGCTTTCAGCAGTGGTGGCCCGGCCAGAAATGCTCGGCCGTTCCCTTTTACAGCTACCACGTAATCACTCAGGCCAGGCATGTAGGCGCCACCGGCGGTTGATGAGCCGTGCAAAATAGAAATCACTGGAATACCTGCTTTGCTTAGTTTAGCGAGATTTCCAAATAGGGCGCCGCCAGCGATAAAGCCTTCGACCGTGTAGTTCAACAGGTCACCGCCGGCGCTCTCCACCAGGTGCACGAAGGGCAGTTTCTGCTCCAGGGCAATGGTTTCGGAGCGGGTGACGCGAAAGGCGCAAGCCTGAGTCAAGGAGCCCGCCTGAATACCACTGTCATCCACCACGACCATGCAGCGAACCCCGGAGATAAATCCGATACCGGTGATGACCGTTGAGCCCGGAATAGATTTTTCAGGGTCCGATGTATCGAGTAAGTAGCCGGCAATATTGCCGACTTCGAGAAAGGGCATTCCAGGATCCAGTAAGCGGGACAGCCGTTCCCGAGGCGTCAATTGTCCGCGCGCTTCGAATCGGGGTTTGCGCTTTTCCGATATCGTCGCGGCGCGAGCATTGAGCATTTGAAGCTTCTCAATATGCTCCATCATTTCGGCCCGGTTTTTCTTAAAGGATTCCGAGGCGGTATTTATCTTTGAGGTAAAAACGGTCATGAAAC
Organism: Halioglobus sp.; assembly: GCA_045110675.1. Lineage (GTDB taxonomy): Bacteria > Pseudomonadota > Gammaproteobacteria > Pseudomonadales > Halieaceae > JBALVT01. Next base: position 40,263 of record JBGCGJ010000012.1, read on the forward strand.
ACTCTCGGCAATTGTAGGGCTAACGGGAATAGGGCAGGCGAGGAGAATTTGAGCATAGCCCTTGCCCTGAGCGTCATTGCGAATGCTGGCGACGCCACCGCCGCCCAGCACATCGTGCATTAAGATATTCAGAGCATTGCTGCCAGGCATAAGATAGCGCTCAACATTTCCCGGACTGGTATCCGCCAGAAAATGTTCGAAACGCTCGGTAATAGTGGATTCCGTAAGTGCTGCCCAGATAAAAGGTAAGTAGTTCGGGTCTCTCGCGATAATGCCCACATTGGCTTTGTTGCCCTTGTCACCACTGCGTCCCCAGGCCAGTTTAATCAGTGGGACTTCCACCCATTCGCTAGCGCTAGGTGAGGCCGGATCTGCAGGTCTGATGATAGTGTTGCTATCAAATGTCTCTCCAGGTGCTTCCGTGATTTGAGCACTTTGCTCACCCATTTCGATGTTGATGGCAACGTTGTTTTTTTCGAGCTGGAACGAAAACAAACGGACAACAGGAGACGGCTTGGGACGCCCTCCCTGGAACCCGGACAAACCTGGCGGTGTTGCCAGGCCCAAACCGACACACTCTTTGAGCATGATACCGATACCCACACTATCCGGGTGCTTCACGGCAATTTTCATGGCCACTTCTCGAGCGTCATTTACGCGGCTGAATTTTCCAAATTGGCTCTCTGCGCCAATCAGCTCGATGCTGGTTTCTGAGAAATCCGCCAGCCCATGGCTTGAGAATATTTTCCGCGATGCCTTGAATACAGCTTCACCCAAGGCCAGGGCCTTTTTGTCGGCGTCAGCCCCGTAAAATGTCATGGAGGTGCCGCCGCGAAATTGATCCGAGTAAGTGGCACACACTTTGTAAGTATTCGGCGCAGGGCGCCCGATGGCACCGACCACCTGCACTCGGTCCGCGGTGATTTGGGTGATTTTGGCGGTAGAAAAATCGCAGATCACATCGGGTAATACATAGGCTTGCGGGTCGCCTATTTCATAGACCATCTGTTCTGCCACTGTACCGACCGTGACAATGCCGCCTGAGTTGGCAGGCTTTGTGCAGACGAAATTTCCATCCTCGCCAATCTCTGCGATGGGATAGCCGATGTCATCAATATTGGGCACGTGATCCCAGTCGGTGAAATTTCCGCCCGTGGCCTGGGGGCCGCACTCCAGAATATGTCCGGCCAGAGAGCCCATAGCCAAATGGTCCAGATCTTCTGTTTTCCATCCAAAGGCATGGATGCAGGCGCCCAGGGTAACCGCGCTGTCTACACAGCGTCCGGTGATGACAATGTCGGCGCCCATATCCAGCGCATGGGCGACTGGAAAAGCCCCCAGATAAGCGTTGATACTCTGTAGCTTGCCGGCTTCCGGAAACTTGTCGCCGGAAAACATTTCGGTAATGCCTTGAGTGGCTAGTTGTTCCGTCTGGTCGATAAGATCGTCGCCAGATATACAAGCCACTTTCAGATCCAGGCCCTGCTCGTTGATTAAGGCTTCCAGTGCTGTTGCACAAGCTTTCGGATTGACACCACCGGCATTCGAAACTATTCGCACACCTTGTCTGGCGATTTCTGACAGGTTGGGCCCCATAGCCGCGGTAACGAAATCCAGGGCGTAGCCTTTAGTGGGGTCTTTAGTCCGCGCTCTGGCCATGATGGACATGGTGATCTCTGCCAGATAGTCATAGGCGATGAAATCCAAGCCCCCTTCGGCTAGTAATTGCGGCGTCGCTCTACCCGCGTCGCCCCAAAATCCGCTTGCTCCGCCGATTCGAATTACTTTGTCTGTCATGGCGTTTTCCTGAAGGTTCCAGCGAGTCGGAAATAGTACTTCCTCTGTCCCCACTGATCTTGTGAATAGGTGCCAACCGTATGAGGGATGGTGCCATGCGGCGCGCAGGCTCAACCCAACATGCCGTCACGATAGTAGGGTGCGAACGTCGACTTGTCATGCTTTTGTTCGCTCATCCAGGTGCCGAGACTTCATTTCTTTGTCACTGCGGCGGGCAAAAATTATTGCCATCCTGGCTAAAGGTTTCGGGATCGCCGTCGATAAAAAGTCACTGAGGGAAACAATTATTGCGATTTTCGAACTGCCATTGCTGGTGCAGGGATTCTTTGAGCATAAATAATAAGATTTGAAAGGCGAAGTATGTACGGATTGGTTAATAGAGCAATAGAAGAGCTGGCTATTGAGGTAGGCGGTTACAGCACCTGGGAATCAATCAAGGACAAAGCGGGTGTTGATGTGGTCGTTTTTCAAAGCATGCAACCTTATCCCGACGAGGTAACCTATGATCTTGTGTCCGCTGCCAGTGAGGTTCTCGATATACCAGCCGATCAATTGCTGCGTCAATTTGGAAAGCACTGGATTCTCTTCACCGCACAGGAGGGCTACGGGACTTTGTTGAAAACAGCGGGCTCCAATGTGCGAGAGTTTATCGACACACTGGATTCGATGCACGCGCGGATTTCCAGTGCTATGCCTGAGTTGGAACCACCGTCTTTCAGTAGTCATGATTTAGGCTCAGATTGTTTTCAGGTGCGCTACTTTTCCAAGCGCGACGGCTTGGCTCCCATGGTTGTAGGCCTTCTTGAGGGAGTTGGTGAAATGTTCAGTACGCCTCTATTGGTTACGCATCACGATACAAAGCAGGCACAGGGGTACCATACTTTTAATGTAGAGTATTCTCAGAAATTGAAGCCTGTTAGAGAGATAGGCTAATAAGTAGCGGCTTATGAATACTGTTAGTCAAGAGCACAATGAGTATCAGTTGTTTGTTAATGGGCGTCTTGAATCGCTAGATCTCCAGTTAGGTATAGATTCTGTCAGCCTGTTGTTTCCCTTCTTTTTTGTGTTTGATCGTCGTTTACGCATATCTAAAACCGGACCCTCGCTTTGCAAGCTCGATTCGAAACTGGTTGAAGGGGCTGACCTCCGTAGCTTTTTCACAGTAAAAAAACCGAATATTGCACTAAGTTATAACGACCTTGTAGCACACCAGAGTTCACTGCATAACTGGACTCTGAACGACAAGGTGACCATTCGGGGTCAGCTTATAGCTCTGGAAAATGATCATATACTGTTTGCTGGTGCTCCTTGGCTGACCAGCTCATCACAGTTGAATGAGCTGGGACTTACTGCTTCTCATTTTGCCCGGCATGACGCTTCACTGGAACACATGTTTTTGCATCAGGCACAGCGCAGCTCGATGGCCGATAGTCGTCGCATGGTTGCCTATTTGGAACAGTCCGAACAGGAGCGTAAGAAACTTGAAGCACTGCAGACGGCTTTGGGGTTTGAACTCGATATTGCCAACGATTTTAAAGCTCGCTTTAACAATCACGGCAAAATAATTGACCTGCAGGCCTCGAAGTTTTTTCCCGACCGTATCGATGTCAAAAATAATATTGGCAAGAACATCTATTCAGCCTTACCTTTCCTGCAAGAACCTTTAGAAAAAGCGATGCCTGCAGTAGAGGGCAATGGCCAGCCACTGAAATTTAATTTTTCGGAAAATACCGGCAAACAAAGAAGGTATTTCGACGCCTGTTTGGCCAAGACGCCCGATGGGCTGTATCTCTTGTTGGCGAGGGATGTTTCACAGGAGTACAGATTAAAGTTGCAGCTGGAGAAGCGGGCAAATTTTGATTCGCTTACCGGCCTACCTAACCGATCCTTTTTCGCAGAGCAGGTTTTCTCGCGTATGGCCACAGTGCATGAAAGCTCCCAGCTCGTCAGCCTAATGGTTGTCGACCTGGACTTCTTTAAAGACATCAATGATAGCAATGGGCATGCTGCCGGTGATTTCACTTTGAAGATTGTGGCCAATATTTTATCCCAACACACGCGTAAAGATGACCTGGTTGCGCGTCTCGGCGGCGATGAGTTTGCGCTGCTTACCGTAGGTGCGGACGAACCCGAGGCATTGCATGCGCTTGCGCAGCGCATTTGCGAGGCGATTAACAAACCCATTCCCTATGAAGCGACAATTTTGCGCATAGGCTGCAGTATCGGTCTGACTTTTTCAGATAGTAGTGATGCTTCCCTGGATCAGCTGCAACAGCAAGCGGATCTGGCCATGTATCAGGCCAAAGCTGCTGGCAGAGGAACCGTGACCGTCTATCAAGCGGGTATGTACGAAAGTTATCGGGAAAAAATAAGCATGCGCGATTCATTGGTGTTAGCCATCGAGAGCGATCAGCTGTCTATGGCTTACCAGCCGATTGTCGCGATAGACAGTGGCGCCGTTGTTGGCTTTGAAGCGTTAGCTCGGTGGCAGCACCCGCACAGAGGCAATATTCCTCCTGATCAGTTTGTCGCCATTGCGGAAGATGCTGGACTGATGCCGCAGCTCGGTAATACCTTGCTCCGCAAGGCGCTTCGCACATGGTCGCAATACAAGCGCCACAGTAAAAATGCAGAAAACAAAACATTGTCTATGAACATATCAGCGTATCAGTTACATGATCTATCGCTGATTCAGACTCTGGATGCGGCTCTTGAAGAGAGCGGCATCACGACGAGTGATATTGTTCTCGAAATTACTGAAACAGCTTTAATACGTGACTTTAGCAGCACGATTTCAGTTGTAAAAGACCTCAAGAGCAAAGGTTTTAAAATGGCGCTTGATGATTTTGGTACCGGGTATTCATCCTTGAGTTATCTCGATAAATTACCCGTTGATACCTTAAAAATAGATCGTTCATTTGTCTCGGGCATCACTTCACGAAGCGCAAAGGCGCCACTCATTGAAGCCATTGTCACACTGGCTAAAGTTATGAAGCTGGACATTGTCGCCGAAGGTATAGAGACCGAAACTCAACGTGATGTTCTGCGCGAGATGAATTGCGAATTTGCCCAGGGATACCTTTTTTGCGAGCCCTTGACTGAGCAGCAATTCCTAAACTCGTAATCTAGCGCGCGGGGTTCGTTGCAGCAGCGGTATGTGCGTGATCTGATATTAACTCCGCAAAGCGCGGCAACAGTGCCTCGGGTAAGTTGTGTCCCATGCCTTCAAATAGTTCCAGTCTTGAATGCTTCACCTGTTCGGCAGTGTGGATTCCACAAGCTACGGGAACCAGCTGGTCGGCTTTCCCGTGTATGACCAAGGTGGGAGATTCTATTCTCTTAAGCAATTTAACCCTGTCTCCGCTGGCAACAATGGCTGTAGCTTGTCTTGCGGCACCGGCTGGATAGTAAGAGCGGCGATAACTGTTTCTCATCCGCTCCCTGAGAACATCCTCATCAACGGGATAATCGGGGCTGCCGATTAGTTTCCAGGTCTGCAGTGCTCGCTCCAAATAGGCTGCTTCATTTTCCTCGCCGGGACGTTTGAATACCTGGCGCGTGACTTTCAACGAAGCAGAGGGCAGTGAGCGGTGGCCGCTCGAGGACATAATGGAGGTCAGTGAAAGGGTGCGCTTCGGAAAGTGACCCGCCACGGTTTGAGCGATCATTCCGCCCATGGATATTCCCACGAGATGGGCAGATTCAATATTCAATGCGTCCATAACACCGATGGTGTCCGCGGCCATGTCTACCAGACGATAAGGTACTTTGTTGACCAAACCAAATCGCTGCTTGAGCGCCACGCGAACAAGATTGGGACGGCCCTTGTTATCAAGCTTCTCAGACAAACCGATATCTCGATTATCGAACCTGACAACTCGAAACCCTCGTGAGGCGAGATCTTCGCAAAAGGACTCTGGCCAGGCGATCATTTGTGTGCCCAAGCCCATGATCAGAATAATGGCCGGGTGCTTGGCGTCGCCGAACTCGTCGTAGGCCAATTCCAAACCGTTGGCCTGCAGAGTTGCCTGCGGGTTTACCCTAGTTGTTTCAGCTTGCAAGAGGGGCCTCCTGTTATTTCCACCGGGGATAATACGAGCTGTATCCGTCACTGTTGTATCGGTAGATACGCTCGCTTAGTGGTGTTTGAAAATGGACGACTCGAAAGGAGCCCAGTTGGATTCCTTTTGTGGAAGGCGATTGGCCAGGAGATACCAAACTGCAGGGTTCAGCGTCAGACCGCAATGGCTGCCTATGACCTGTATATTTTGTACTTTCCTGTGATTCTTTTTCTGTATCGAAGTGCGCCAGTTCACCACGCCATCCGCCTTAGTGTAAATTGAGGTGGTGGGTACGGGCGGCGCCTTGGCCAACACTTTCTGCAGCGCGAGCCGTTCCGGGTCAGTGTCGTCTTTGGGATTGAGTTTTCGATACAAGCGACTAGCATTGGAGCCAGCATCGCGCCCCTCGCCAAAGGGTGACCCTAACGAGATAACCTGCCGGACTATCTCCGGATTCCGCCGGGCAATTTCCCGAGCATAAATTCCACCCAGGCTATGGCCTATCAGTGAAATTTTTCCGCCGCCAGCCCGGCCAAGTCGCTCAATTTTTGCCTGCAGATCATCTTCAGAAAAACTGCCTGGGCCCAGATTTCTCCCCATCTGCCAGCCGGAGGCCCGGTAGCCCAGGCCATTGAGAAAATCGACCAGGGATTGATTCAAGGGATCGTCTCCCATAAACCCGGGAATCACCATGACGCCATGGCCGTCACCTCGGGGTAGTTTTTTGGCCAGGCGTTTTTTAACGACAGCCAATATTCCAGCTTCTATCAGAACTCGAGGCGCTTCGGATAGCGCCAACGCTAAATGTGGAGGATTCATTTCTTTCCCTTCGCGGGTTTCTTAGCCGATTTTTTGCGGGGCATCTTTTTTGCTGCGAGTTGCGCCGCTGCGCTCAATTCCGCAATACTCTCTTCAAGGCACCGTCGATAAAATTCCGGATCGGGCATCATGTCCCTGCATGAAGTGGCGGAAACGATAAATTGACCACAGTAGCTGCTGATAACATGGAATAAACCCAGGCCGTCGAAAACTGGGCCCGTCCCATAGTTGGCCACCATTTTCGCGCCGGTACTGTACAGCGGCACTGGTGGGCCCGGTACATTCGTCACCACACAGTTAAATGAAGGCTTTATGCGGCTCATCAAGCCCCATCGGCTCGCCAATCTGGCAGCTTGTGCAGTCAGCGTGGAAGGGATGAATTGAGAGTAATCTGTCATCGCTTTTGCGCCCACGGCGTTTGCGAGCTCTTTGGCATCCTTGGTTCCGTCGTGAACCGCGGCAAGGCGCTCCATAGGATCCTCGATATCGGTACGCAATTTTACGGTCAAGGTTGAGACAATATTCCCACCCGTGGCATCGTCTTTCGATCTGACATTCACAGGCGCCATGGCGGCGAGCGACGTTTCGGGTAGTTCGCCGTGATGCTCCAGATACTTGCGTAGTGCTCCTCCAACAATCGTTAGTGCAGCATCATTCACTGTTGCACCCGGGATAGCGTTTTTGATTGCCTTGACTGTTTCGAGTTCAACATTAACCGCTTCAAATACTCGGTGTGGGCTCACATCGCCGTTGAAGCGCGTACGTGGTATATCACTCACTCTTTGCAATTCACCCCTGCGCGTAGCGTTGTATGCCTTTGCCATTCCGGGCACGGTATTTCTCGCAACACTGATAAAGTTAAAGGGCTTTTTGATGTTGTTGATTTGCGCTCTGGCGAACAGCTCAAATTTGCTTGGGTGGCTATCGACCGAAATCAGCATAGGCTTGCGGTCTGTTTGGTAATCTGGCGTGAGATCGTGAATCGCGGCGGTCATTTCCATTCCCGAGGTTCCATCGATGGCCGCGTGATGGGTTTTGGAAAACACGGCAAAGCTTCCCTTGGGCACACCTTCGACATTGTCCAGACCCTCGATAATATAGGCCTCCCAAAGTGGGTGATTACGGTCCAGCTGTCGGGCGTGCAACCGGGAGATCAGAATACACAATTGGCGCCAATCACCTGGTTTGGGTAATGCGAGATGACGAATGTGAAATTCGGGATCATAACTGCCATCCGATACCCAATAGGGATGGTCGAGGTTGAGAGGGACTTCCACCAACTTCCGAGTCATAGGCGGTAGCCCGCGAACCCGTGTGCTGTAGTTTTCTATGATGTCCTTGAACCGAACCTTGCCACCTGGAGCGGTCGATTGGTCATAAATCGCCAGGCTCGAAATATGCATTGGTGCATTAGCTGTTTCCAGATAGAGAAATGAAGCGTCCATTCCGGTGAGTTGTTGCATTTATGTTTCCTCACATAGGTGGGTTTAAACGGTGGCAGAAATTCGATTCAATGTATCAGAATAACGCAAACGCCTTGTGATTGCTGTCTCCCAGACGATAGTTTCTGTAATTCGCCCAGGAAGAATCCAGGCGTAATTCGGGTAATTATACTTGAAATACAAGAAAACATACTATAAGTTCAAACCGTTTTTTTGACACCAACCAAGCGGATTACTTTATGAGCTCAGATAGCAACCCAACCATTGATGTTCGCGCCGGCGAAGATTTTGACCTTGAAGCTATTGATCAGCGCCTCAAAGCAAACATCGAGGGTTTGCAGGGCGTGCCAGTAGTGGCCCAGTTTCCGAGCGGGGCGTCGAATCTTACCTATTCTCTGAAGTACGAAAACCGCGAGCTCGTGCTGCGCCGGCCTCCCAGTGGAACAATCGCCAAAAGCGCCCACAATATGTTTCGGGAATACCGAATCATGAACTCTCTAAAGCCGGTTTATCCCGCTGTCCCGGAGACCTTGTACTACTGTGATCAGGAATCTTCGCCCATCGGCGCCGAGTTTTACGTGATGGAAAGGGTAGAGGGCTATTTGATCAATAAGGAAATTCCCTCGGACTGGGATTTTTCGCCGGTAGACACACGCAAGCTCTGTCTTGCGATCTTCGACAAGCTGATCGAACTTCACAAAGTCGATTACAAGGCGATTGGCCTGGAGGACTTCGGGCGACCAGACGGGTATATCAGACGTCAAATCGAGGGTTGGAATGGCCGCTTTGAAAAAGCCCTAACGGATGATGTTGAGCCCTTCGAGGACGTGCGCCAATGGCTGATCGACAAATTGCCGGCAACGGAAAATGCCCCGGCTATTCTACACGGCGACTTTCGTATCGATAACGTCATTCTATCTCCCGCAAACCCCATGGATGTTGTCGCAGTATTGGATTGGGAAATCAGTGCCCTGGGTGATCCCCTGATGGACCTGGGCAACACTTTGGCCTATTGGGTGGAAGCGGATGATCCTGCAGGCTTGCGCGCCCTTATTGCACAGCCAAGTGATGCACCGGGAATGCTCAGTCGCGCTGAACTGCTTGATTATTATGCCGAGCAAACCGGTAGCGACGTATCTCAGTTCGATTTTTATCTTGTGTACGGTTACTTCCGCAACGCCGTTATTATGCAGCAAATCTATTACCGGTTTTATCACGGTCAGACTAAAGATCAGCGGTTTGAGTCCTTTGGTATGGCCGTGACTATCTTGTGCAATCACTGCCGGACGCTGATTAGCGCCTCGTCTTTGTAGCGTCGATGACTTTCCCTGGATTTAAAATGTTTTTTGGGTCCAGGCTTGTTTTCAGTAATCCCATCAGTGAGATTTCCTGTTCATTGCGACTGTGATGCAGGAATTCACGTTTTTCCAAACCAATTCCGTGTTCCGCTGAGATAGAACCACTGAAGGTTTCCAAAGTGCTGTAAATAACCTGTTCTACTGCGAATCTCTCTGCCTCTGATTCGCTGCCAACGCTGACCACAAGGTGCAGATTGCCGTCGCCCAGGTGACCAAAGACAACATGTCGAAGAACGGGCCATCGCGCAATGAGTTTTTCCTCTATGAGGGAGAGATACTCAGGCATAAGGTTAAGCGGCAAGCTGATATCAAAGGCATAGTAGGGGCTCATTAGATTGAGCGCTTCGATATTGTCACGTATTTGCCAAAGCGAATCCCGCTCAGACTCTGATTTTGCGATGACCGCATCGCTGATGAGCTCACTTTCCAAAGCACCGGAAAGCACATCCTCAAAGGTTTGCGTACTTTTTTCAGGATTCGTGCCCATGCTTTCGAGCAACACGTAAAAAGGGGAAGCATTACCCATTGGAGATTTCTTCTGGTGCGGGCCCGGGTCCGTGACGAGTTTGAAGAAGTTGTTCCACATAACCTCGAAGGCGCAGAGCTCGCCGCCGAGCCCTCGGTGACACAGTTGCAAAAACGCGGTGACATCTTCAAAGGTTTCCAGTGCGACAAGTGAGGTTTGCTGGCTGCGCATAGCAGGGCTGAGTTTCAATACTGCGCGCGTGACGATACCAAGTGTGCCTTCGCTGCCGATAAAAAGTTGCTTTAAATCGTAACCCGCATTGTTTTTGATCATCTTGTTCATCGAACTTACGATGGTGCCGTCTGCCAACACCGCTTCCAATCCCAATACCAAAGCTCGCGTCATACCGTGGCGAATTACTCTATTGCCACCTGCATTGGTGGAAATAGTGCCACCAATAGTCGCACTGCCCCGCGCGCCCAGATCCATTGGGTAATCGAGGCCCTTTGTCCTCGCTGACTCCTGTACCACTTGCAGTGGAACGCCTGCCTGTACCGTCATTGTCCCGTTGATGGAATCGATTTCCTCGATCTGCGTCATACGCTCGGTAGACAGGGCTATATCCTTCGCTGAGGACAAACAACCTTGGACTAATCCAGTTTTGCCACCGTGGGTCACGACTGATTGTTTGCGCTCGTGACAGAGCTTTAAAATAGCAGCGACTTGCTCCGTATTACGAGGTCGGACAATCGCCAGAGCCTCGGTGGGGCTGTCGTCCCACCACCCGCCGGCGCGAGAGCTGACGTCATCGCCCGTGAGTACACCACCGGCGTCCAAAATTTCTTGTAAAGCCTCAACAATGTCAGACATGAATTACTCGCAGCCGGTCCGTGTGGTGGATAAATAGTACGGAAAGGTTAGCTCAATCGGCAGAGTTTGAATACACAATCGGTTTGCCGCTATGCTGTCGAACAATTTTAGAGGAAAGCGTTATGGACGTAAGGGGCAAAGTGGCTATTATCACTGGTGCGAGTTCCGGTGTGGGTGCCGAGTTGGCTGTGAAGCTTGCCTCAATGGGAGCAAAGGTTGCAATCAACTTTGCAAACTCCGAGGCGGGAGCGCAGGAAACTCTGGCAAGAGTGCGAGAAGTCGGTGGTGCAGGTATATGCCTGCGAGCCGATGTTAGTGTCGATGCCCAGTGCGTTGAGCTGGTGCGACAAACTGTGAACGCCTTTGGGCAACTGGATATTTTGCTGAACAATGCCGGTGCTACCACCTATGTCGATCACAAAGCGCTGGATATGCTTACCGATGACGTTTGGGAGCAAACTTTGGGTATCAATCTGCGTGGGCCTTTCTACATGAGTCGAGCTGCGCTTCCGGAACTGATTAAGTCCGGAGGAGGGGAGATTGTCATGACCTCGAGTATTGCGGGCTTGACCACCGGGGGAAGCTCTATCGCCTATTGTGCTTCCAAAGCCGGTGTGAACAGTTTGACCCGCACCTTGGCGAAAGCATTGGGCGAACACAATATTCGGGTAAACGCGATTTGTCCCGGTTTAATTGATGGTAGCTGGGCGAGTGAAGGCTGGGGTGATAGTTGGGAAGATGTCAAAGCCATGGTGAGCAGTGCATCACCCTTGAATGTTATCGCCACTCCCGCAGACGTCGCCGATAGCATTATTTCAGTGGTTACTGGCAGTGATGTAATGACGGGTCAGATCATTACAATTGATGGTGGCTATACGATCAATTGAAGAATTGGCTGCGAAGCATACAGCGCGCATCTCGGTCTTGGGAAAAATTAATTTTGATTCGGAAAAATCACCAGGTGCTGCAAGTCAAATTTTACCGGCAGCCTATCTCCCGGAGAATAGTCGACATGACTTGCGGTCATGCAGGGCACTTTCGCTCCGTCTGGAAGTTCCAGTTCGTAGAGGTATTGCGCGCCGCGAAAGGACTTTGCAGTGACCTTCAATAAGAGTTCGCTGCCCGGATCAAACTTGATGTCGTCAGGCCGCACCAGCAAACTGATCGATTCGCCAGCCTTCCAACTCTGATTGTTGTGATCCAGCTTGCCCATGCCGTTGGAAAGCTCACCGGATTCGTTTGCCGACACCTCTACGATTGATCCTTGCCCGATAAAACGCGCCACGAATTCGTTGGCGGGGTTGTGGTAGAGGTTGTAGGGCGTATCAATCTGAGCAATCCGGCCTTCGCGCAAGAGGGCGATTCTATCGGCCATAGCAAAGGCTTCATGCTGGTCATGGGTCACCAATATCGCGGTGACCTGACTTTTCTTCAATATCTGGCGAATCTCGTTTGCTAATTGTTCCCGCAGTTCGCTGTCCAGCCCTGAAAAGGGCTCATCCATCATTAGCACATCAGGTGCCGGCGCCATGGCTCTAGCGAGAGCTACCCGTTGCTGTTGTCCACCTGAAAGTTCGTGTGGGTATGCCCGCTCTAATCCGGCCAAGCCGACCAGTGTCAAGAGTTCCTCTACCCGTTTTTTTTGTTGTGTGCGGTCCATTGCGGATAAGCCGAAGGCGATATTGCGCTCTACGTTGAGGTGCGGGAACAGTGCAAAATCCTGGAATACCATCCCCACTTTTCTCTGTTCTGGTGGTGTGTTGATGGTGACTGAACTGACGGTATTGCCATGGATACTAATGTTTCCTGACGCTATCGCTTCGAAACCGGCTATGGCGCGCAGCAGGGAAGTTTTCCCGCAACCTGAAGGACCCAGCAGACAACCGATTTCGCCTTTTTCAAGGCTCAGCGAAACATCCTTAACTGCTTCCACCGGCCCGTAGTTCACATGAACATTGCCAAGCTCCAGCTGAGTACTCATGTGCCTGTTTCTCGAGTCATAGTGCGGGTGATTAGTATTACCGGCAGCAAACCGATGAGCACAATGGCCAGTGCAGGTGCTGCGGCATCGGCCAGGCGCTCATCCGAAGCCAATTCATAGGTGCGAACTGCCAGGGTGTTAAAGTTGAACGGCCGCAATATTAATGTGGTGGGCAGTTCTTTCAAAACATCAACGAAGACCAGTAGCAGTGCCGTGAGTACGGAGCCTCGCAGCATGGGCAAATGTATGCGTTTGAGAACGCCAAAGGGCCCTTGACCCAATGATCGGGCCGACTCGTCAATAGAGGGCCGAATCTTTTGTAAACCCGATTCTACGCTCTGCAGAGACACCGACAGAAACCTAACGACGTAGGCAAAAATCAGCGCGACGACAGTACCGCTCAGCAGTAATCCAGTTGATACATCAAACCAACTTCTCATTGTCGCGTCCACTTGATTGTCTATCCAGGCGAACGGTATTAGCACGCCCACCGCAATTACGGTACCGGGAACAGCGTAGCCCATACTGGAAACGCTTGCCGACGAGGTTTCCAACTTGCCTGGATGAATTCGCTTGCCATAGCCCATCAACAATGCCACTAACAAACAAACAAAAGAAGCACTGGCTGCGAGCGTAAAGCTGTTCAGTATAAGCGAGATAAATTCAAGGTTTATATTCGATTGCCACTTTGCAATCGCCCAGGCAAGCAACTGGCCGGCGGGGAGGATAAACCCGAAGAACACCGTTGCGAACACCAGGGAAAAACAGGCGGCACCGCGCCAACCCGAGAGGTGAATTTTTGTGGCTCGACTTCTCGCAGACGTGTGATGGAATCGAATGCGATGGCGCGACCAGCGCTCCAGTGCCATCAGTGTAAAGACAAACACCATCAGCAGCGCTGACAACTGCGCCGCGCTAGTCAGTTCGCCCAGGCCATACCAGGTACGGAAAATGCCGGTTGTGAATGTACTGACACCAAAATATTCGACCGTGCCGTAGTCGGCCAGGGTTTCCATTAGTGCCAAGCTGGTGCCGGCCACGATGGCTGGCCTCGCCATCGGCAGTGCCACCAAAAACAAGGTTTGCCAAGGCCCCTTGCCCAGATTTCGGCTGGCCTCGAGTACCGCTGTAGACTGCTCCATGAAAGCAACCCGCGCCAACAGGTAAACATAGGGATACAGCACCAGTGACAGCATACATACCGCGCCGCCGACTGAGCGTATTTCGGGAAACCAGTAGTCCCCGTAGCTCAACTCAAAATAGCCTCGAATTGTGCTCTGTACCGGGCCCGTAAAATCCAGCAATCCGGTGTAGGTATAGGCGATGATATAGGCGGGCATTGCCATGGGCAGTAACAGCGCCCAGTTGAAGAACTTTCTACCTGGAAACTCGCACATTGCGGTCAGCCAGGCACCGCTGACACCGAGAAACACCGTTCCAAACCCCACACCGATCATCAGCAAGGCGGAGTTGCGAATGTAGTCGCTCAATACGGTGTTGAACAGGTGCTGCCAGATACCGCTGAAGGGTTGTGTCAGACTCGCCAGCACAGTGACCACTGGAACTGAAATGATAAGGGCCACCACAACCAGAGTCGCCCGCCAGGGAGAAGCGGGCGAACGTGTAGTACTGTTGCCGGGAGCGTGAGCTGGTGTGCTTATTTCCAACGAGCCCTGTCCATGGCCATTACCGCCTGGGCGTTCAGCTTACCCAGTTCGGAAACATCGAGAGAATCCGCTTTGTATTCGCCCCAGGATTCCAACAGTGGGCTCGCTCCCAATTCCGATCGCACCGGATATTCCCTATTGGTTTGGGCATACCAACGTTGGGAGTCATCATTTGCCAAAAATTCGAGAAGTTGCTTGGCTTGCCTGGTGTTCTTGGCTGCGCTCGTGATGCCAGCGCCGCTAATATTAATGTGCGTTCCCCGGGCCGCTTGATCTGGCCAGAATACGGCGACCTTCTCCGCTGCGGCGCGCTGGCTTGCGTCATCGGAGTTGATCATTGCGCCCAGGTAGTAGCTGTTCACAACGGCGATATCGCATTGTCCTGCCGCGACAGCTTTGATCTGGTCCCGATCTCCGCCTTGTGGTGGTCGCGCAAAGTTGCTCACAAATCCTTTTAGCCATGCATCTGTAGCCGTTACGCCGTTGTGGGCAATCATGCTGGCAACCAGAGATTGGTTGTAAATGTTGCTGGACGAGCGAACGCAAATTCTGTTTCGCCATTCATCGCCTGCCAATGCTTGGTAGCTGCTTAACTCTGTGGGTTTTACCCGATCTTTAGCATAGACAATAAAGCGCGCACGCACCGACAAACCGTACCAATACGATTCCGCGCTCCTCAAGTGTAAGGGAATATGAGTTTCGAGATATTCGGAACTGGTCGCTTGTAAAACACCGGCTTCCTGCGCTCGGTAGAGTCGCCCGGCGTCGGTCGTTAACAGCATGTCGGCGGGGGAGTTTCGACCTTCATTTTTTAGACGGGCAAGCAGTGAATCTCCTTTACCAGTGACGAGATTGACGGTGATACCGGTTTCTTCGGTAAATTTATCGAGAAGCGGTTTGATCAGTGCCTCTTGCCTCGCCGAGTAGAGATTGACCTCTGCCGTCGCGGCCAGCGGGCTGAACCCCAGAGTGAGGATAGCGAATAAAGAGACAGCCATAGTGCTGCGGGTAACGGAGTGGAGCAGAGAGAACATCGTGGGTTTCCTGTAGAAAGTGCTGCCTTTGTTGAGAATGCTTATTATTCCTATTTGAGATGTCAAAGCAAGTAGATTGTTAACCCTGGGTGAGCGCTTTGCGCTGTTTTCTTATCGAAGTCATAAGCTCGCCTTTGAGATCGTAGTCTGGATCTGCAAGGGCGATGGCCATCTCTTGGGTGATCATGCCGTTCGGATTTTTTTCCATGCCCCAGCGTATCAACTCAACGAGCACAGGTGTTAGAGCAATACCTGCATCGGTCGGTAAATAGATTGAAGCTTTGCGGTCTGAAGTATCGGGAAATTTTTCTACCAGGCCACAGTTTTGTAGCTGTTTTAACCGGTTCGCCAGGATGTTAGTAGAAATGCGCTCTGGTGAAGACAGAAATTCTTTGTATCTCCGCTTTCCCAGAAAGAGCATGTCGCGAATAATGAGTAGTGACCAGCGGTCGCCAAACAGTAACATCGAGTGATTAATTGGGCATCTGGGTTCCGTATTCTCTGACTGCTGTACCCTTGTCGTGTTCATTTTTGAATTATTGAGTTAATACTTGCAAAGTGCAAGCTGAAGGCGCGTTTTACCTCTGGGGATTTATCAGCGCAGTGCATTCGAGTATAGTAAACAACTGGTCAGGCCAGTTGTAGAGTTGGCCAGTTACCTCACCAATAACTAGAAACTCCATAGTCCCTGGCAGGTATCCATGCGCAAAACTCTCACTGTTGTTCTCGCCGCGATTCTTGCAGGTTATAGTCTTTATTGGTATTTCACGGCGGACTCCGAACCTCAATTTGAATTGGATGAAGGTTTCACGCTTCTCTATGACGGCGAATCCCTGGCTGGCTGGTCAGTCATTGGCGGGCAAGCCACCTTCGAATCCTCCGGCGAAGAAATTATCGGCACACACGGGCCGGGTGATAACACTTTTCTTAGAACCGATAGAACCTTCGGTGACTTCACGCTAAAACTGCAAATGCGCTGGGAGGAACTGGGTAATTCCGGCGTACTGTTTCGCGCTCAGCAGCGGCCGGAAAACGGTAGAGCCTACGGTTATCAATTTGAGCTGGATTCGTCGGAGCGCGCCTGGAGTGGCGGTGTTTACGATGAGGCCAGAAGAGGTTGGATTGCGAACCTGGAAAGTCAACCCGATGTGCGCAAGGCAATAAACCTAACCGACTGGAACGACATTGTTGTAGTAGCGCGGGGCGCGAATATTCAAACCTGGATCAATGGAGTGCTTGCCGCCGACATTGTGGATGGTCTGGATTTCGACGGTTTTATCGCGCTGCAGGTGCACGCCGGCGATGTGGGCATTATGCGCTGGCGCCATATTCAGATTATGGAGCATGAACCGCGCGGTCATCCGGGAGCCACAATGGCAACCGAAACGGATTGGGCCAGCGAATACATTACTTCGCTAGAGTTGGGCGAGAACAGGTTTTCAGGGACCTTTTCAGAAGGTGTGGCTCGCATGACGGCGAGACGCCAGCTCGATGATGCGCTTGTTCGATTGACCGTACAGAGCTGCGAGGAGCCAACCACGATTCGTATGCGCCACAGCCCCGGTGATGGGCAAGGGCCTTCCTATGTGCAGCTCAAAGTATTTGCCGATAGAGCGCTGGTGAATTCGGTAACGACCGATGGTGAAACCGAGCACGAAACAGTTGAACTCAATAAAGCCGAGCGTCACGAACTCACACTGGTCACTGTGGGCAATCGCGCGACGTTTACTGTGGGTGAACGCGATATTGCCCGCCTGGATGGACTCACGCTGGAATCCCGCGGGCAATTTATTATTGAGCCTGCGCGCTGCGGCGAGCAATTTGAAATCAGCGATTTCAGCTGGATTGATCTCAAAGAAAAAAACAAAGAAGTGCTGTTCTACCAGACACTGGATAACGAGCCCGCCCCGGTATTAACGCCGGAACAGGCCATCGAAAGTTTCCGAGTGGCTCCAGGTTTTGAGGTGGAGCTGGTTGCCGCGGAACCACTGGTTGAAGATCCCGTCGCGATGGCCTGGGACGAATATGGGCGTCTGTATGTGGTTGAGCTACGCGGATACATGCCCGACGCCTATGGTACAGGCCGCAATGATCCCGTTGGCCAGGTTGTTCGTCTGGAGGATCTCGATGGCGATGGTCGTATGGATAAAAGCGAAGTCTTTCTGGGCGAGCTGGTTAACCCGCGGGCCGTGGCAGTGGTCAATGAAGGTATCTTAATCGGCGAGCCTCCGAATCTTTGGTTGTGTAAGCAAGCCTCGCCGCAGGCAATCTGCAGCGACAAGAAGCGGGTGGGTGACTACGCGCCCAATGTTGTTGGGGCGAGTGTCGAACACCTTGAAAACGGTCTTAGGCTGGGTCTGGATAATTGGCTACATAATTCGAAATCCAAGCGTAAGCATCGCATGGTAAACGGCGAGCTTCAGGTTGAAGAAAACCTGCCTCGCGGGCAATGGGGTATTACTCGGGACAACTACGGTCGTCTGCTGTACAACCACAATTCCACCTGGGTTCAGGCGGATCTTTTTCCGGCGGAGGATATTGTCACGCCAGGCGGTGGTGACATCGTTGCAGGATTGGGCGCTAATCTCACTGAGCTGAGCGAAGTATTTTCGGTGCGTGTTAACCCCGGTGTTAATCGCGCGTATTTGCCCGGTACGCTTCGCGAAGATGGAAGACTTCACAAAGCGACGGGAGCGAGCGGTCTGGTGGCCTATCGTGGTGACCAATTTCCCGTTGGTTATCGTAACGACGTTTTCGTGCCGGAGGTTGCCGGCAATGTGGTAGCGCAAATTTCTCTGGCTGAAGAGGGAATGGAGCTGATTGCTGAACATCAGCTGTATGACGACGAGACCTGGGGCAAGCGAGAATTCCTGGGGTCCACTGATGAACGGTTCCGACCCGTGGATGCAATGAACGGCCCGGATGGTGCCCTCTATGTTATCGATATGTATCGCGGCATTGCGCAAGACCAACATTTTCTAACCGATGAGTTGCGAGAGCAGATCTTTCAGCGACAACTGGACAAGCCTCTGGGACACGGTCGTATTTGGCGTGTGCGCCATACCAGTGGCAGCGCCGACCGCGTCGGACCAACGTTAGCGGAGGCCAGCGATACACAGTTGGTCACTTATCTGTCTCATCCCAATGGCTGGGTAAGAGATACCGCCCAACGGATGTTACTGGCAAGCAATAGCCAGATTGAGTCGGCACTTGTTGCAGTGGCCAAGGGTGACGATACCCTGTCTGCCATTCATGCCTTGTGGACATTGCAAGGACGCGATGAGCTAACCCGAAGTACCGCGCTTGAGCTGTTGGCGATTGATGACCCGCAGCGACAGTATCAAGCCCTGCGAGCCGGGCGCGCGAACTTGCAGGCGAAAGATATGCTGTCCCTTGCGGAGAATTTGCGCGACGATTCTGAGCGCTTACAAATGCAGTTAGCATTTACCCTGGGAGATCATGCGCAGCTGCCTGAGGTACGAGACGCGTTACTCGAGATTCTCCTTGGCCAATCAAAAAGTGATTATGTTCGCCAGGCAGTTGTCAGAGCAGTGCACGGGGTCGAGTTTGAATTTCTCTCCCAGGCGCTTGCCGATGACGGTTTGAACGAGCAGAGCGAAATCACCCAAGAGCTGCTGGCGACTTTGGCCGCCAACGCTTATCGAACGCTGCGAGGTGACCTCACCTCTGACGATGCCGCAAACCCGGTCCTAAACGCACTGCTGAGTCTCGTTGAGTCAAGGAGAGGTGAGTTGGACTGGCAGCAAATCGCGATGCTCGATGGATTTCGAAATTTGACTCTGACCAGCTCGTTCACACCGGCTGCTTTGGAATCAGTGCCCGATATTTTTGCGGATTCTTCCATTGGCGAAAACAACCCGCTGTGGCCAGCGCGCCTGGCGGGAAGGGCCGCGTTTACCTGGCCGGGAGATGAGCTGGCTCTGGGGGTCACGCCATTGAGTCCGGAGCAGATGGCTCTCATGGCCAAAGGGAAACAGTTCTATGGTCAATGTGGTGCTTGCCACGGATCTAACGGCGCAGGCATTGCGGGGTTGGCGCCGATGCTGGCGAACTCACCCTGGGTGTTGGGCCCCCCGGAATGGTTGGGCCGTATTATTTTACAGGGCATGAATGGCCCGGTTGAAATTGACGGCGAGATTTGGGATGGGCTGATGCCGCCCCATGGCCATATGGCACATCTGGACGACTCCAATCTCGCGGGATTAATGACTTACCTGAGACGTGCCTGGGGTAATAAGGCCGATCCCGTCAGCAAAGAATTGGTGGCCAGTATCCGCGAGGCGAGCGCCGCTCGAAGTAAATCCTGGACGGTATCAGAACTGGAAGCTGTTCCCTTTGATCGCGGTTACAATCGGTTTTTGGGCAAGTACTCGGTGAGTTTTCTTACCGTGACTATTTCCGAGCAGCCGGAGGGCTTGTTCATGAAAGTGCCGATGTATGGCGAGGGGCTCATGACCCCGTTGAGTGAAACATTGTTCGAAGCGTCCGCTGGGGCTGAGAAAGTCCGGGTCGAGTTCCTGGTAGGAGAAGACGGGTCGGTGGGCGAGTTTATTATGCATCGCGGTGCCGAGAAAATTCCTGTGAAGCGTATAGAGGATTGATGAATGAGTGACCCATTGCGCTTGGGTATCATCGGTCTAGGTAATATTGGCCGGCAGCATATTGAACATGTTCGCAGCGGCGCGGTGGCCAATTGTGTTGTCGCGGCAGTGTCGGCGCGTGGCGATGTGGCTTTGGAGGATCTCGACGGAGCTTTGTATTTTGCGGATTTTCGGGAGCTCGTTGATTCGGGTCGCTGCGACGCAGTGCTGGTTGCCACACCGACAATGAGTCATCTGGACATCGGTTTGTACGCGCTTTCCAAAGGTTTACATGTCTTGATGGAAAAACCTATGGGGCTGTCCGTGGCCGAAGGCGAGCAGTTGTTAAACGCTGCTTCCTCCGATCAAGTGTTTGGCTTGATGCTCAATCAGCGTGTCTCTCCGGTGTTTCGCAAGATGAAGGAATTACTGGAGCTCGGAGAACTCGGTGAATTGCAGCGCAGCCATTGGACCATGACCAATTGGTTTCGACCTGAGGTGTACTTCCAGGTGTCTGATTGGCGGGCCACCTGGCGTGGAGAGGGCGGCGGCCTGCTTCTCAACCAATGCATTCACAATATCGATATTCTGCAGTGGCTTTGCGGTGTTCCTGTTTCTGTTGAGGGTTTCTGTGGCTTTGGAAAGTTCCACGACATTGAAGTAGAAGATGAGGCGACAGCCTATTTCCAATATAGCAACGGCGCGACGGGTGTGTTCATCGGCTCGACGGGTGAAGCTCCCGGTGTGAATCGCCTGGATATTGTCGGCGACAAAGGCATGCTGAGTTTTGATGGCAAACGCCTGTTGCACACACGAAATGTGCCTGGAACAGCGCAGTTCAATGTCGAGACTCGAGATATGTTTGGACAACCGGATAGTGATACGGCTGACATCACGCCCTCGGGTGATCCCAACCAACACGCCCAGCTCATAGAGAACTTTGTCAACGCCATTACCAAAGATGAGCCGTTGATCGCTCCGGCTTCCGAGGGCATCCATTCACTGGCTATCGCGAACGCTATATTGTGGTCAGCCTGGCAAAGAGAGACGGTCTCTCTTCCCCTGGACAGCGCCGGTTATCAACGCGCACTGCAAGAAAAGATTTCCACTTCCACACTCCGCAAAAAATCTGATACTGAAGTTAACGTCGATATGGGAGCCTCTTTTCGATGAGCCAAGCTGCCGCTGAAGAAGCACAATTGCTCGAAGAATTAGCCGATGCCACTTGGTTAAAACGATTTCCCGCTTATGTTCGTCTCAGTGGTCCGGGCTGGCTGCAAGGTGCGATGACGTTGGGTGGGGGAAGTGCTATTACCTCTCTCACCATTGGCGGGGTTTACGGTTACGAGTTACTGTGGGTACAGCCCCTGTCGATGATCATTGGCTGCATAATGCTGTTCGCGTTGTCTCATCAAACCTTGAGTACGGGCATGTCTCCCTTCAAAGCGATGCGCGATTTTGTGCATCCAGGTCTCGCCTGGGCCTGGGCTATCGCGGCTCTGGCCTCCAGTATTATCTGGGGTTTTTCCCATTATCCGCTCAGCGCTGGAATGCTCGAAGAAATTGTATTGGTGGGTAGCGGTTTTAGTTTAAAAGAGTCCGGTGGCCTGGCCCGAGATTTTTACCTGCTGGGCTTGGCGATTCTTGTGTGGATGGTCTGCGCCTATACCGCCTGGAATTACGGCGGTGGCGGCAGGGCCGTGCGATGGTTTGAAAACGCCATCAAACTACTTTCCGGGATGATAATATTGAGCTTTGCTGCGGTTGTTTTTTCTGCATCAATGGCCGATCAGGTGGATTGGGGAGCGGTGGCGGCGGGCTATATTCCGCGTTCTTTGCCCGATGATTCCGCGGGAGTGACCACCATGATGGCGGCGCTGGGAACTGCGGTTGGTATCAATATGACCTTTATTTACGGCTACACATTATTGCAACGGGGCTGGGGAAGGTCACATCGTGCACTGTCTCGTTACGATATTGTGATCGGCTTAGTCCTGCCCTATATTCTAGTGACGAGTTTGATTTCTATTGCAGCCGCAGGTGCTTTCTATGGCAGTGATTTGGATATCCAGGGTAAGTTAAGCCCAGCCCAGGCCGGTGTCATGTTTGCGCAAGTGGGGTTGGGTGAGATAACCGGGAGACTGATATTTGCCTTTGGTATTCTGGGCATGGCGGTAGGCTCCCTGGTGATGCATATGCTGTGCTGTGGCTCTGCGGCGGCGGAGATGTTTGGATGGGAGCACAACTCCCACAAATACCGCCTCGCGTTATTGTTGCCAACACCGGCAGTGCTGGGCGTTTTCGTATGGTCGACCATGGGAGCCTATGTGGTGCTACCCACCTCGGCTATTTGTGGACTGCTATTACCCATCGCCTATGTGGGATGGTTGGTGCTGAACAATCGCCCGGACTATTTGGGGCAGGATTCGCCCTCGGGCGGCAGAGCGGCGGTGCTTAACACCGCAATGATTGTGTGTATCGGGGTGGTGCTGATCAGCGTGGTCTACAGCACCTCGGTTAAATTGGGTTGGTGGTAGCGGCGGCAGCGGTGGAAGTTCTAGCATGGTGGATGTAAAAGACGGAGCCAATTACGCGCCTTCGGCATCTGTAGAGCCGATGGTTGCCCCTGGAGAGTTTCAGGTAGCGGCGGCCTATCTCGACCACGGCCACATTTACGGGCAATGCAATGGCCTGCGCGATTCCGGCGCTACAGTTAAGTGGGTATACGATCCCGACCCTGAGCGCGTGAAGTCTTTTCTTGAATCTTTCCCTCAGGCCCAGGTTGCAAAAAGTTTCAATACTATCCTTGAAGATCCAGACATCAAGTTGGTTGCCAGTGCGGCTATTCCCAGCGAGCGCGCTGGAATTGGCAACCAGGTGATGCGCGCCGGTAAAGATTACTTCACTGACAAGTCGCCTTTTACCTCGCTGCAGCAGCTTGAAGATGCTCGAGATGTGGTCGATGAAACGGGCGCAAAGTACATGGTGTATTACGCCGAGCGCTTGCATAACGACGCAGCTTGGCGCGCTGGCGAACTGATTCGCGAGGGAGCGATAGGAGACGTTCTGCAGGTTCTGAATCTGGCGCCCCATAGACTCTCAAAATCAACTCGACCGGATTGGTTCTTTGAAAAATCACGGTACGGGGGAATCCTGACCGATATCGGCTCACACCAGGTTGAGCAGTTTCTGACTTATGCCGGTTGTCGCAATGCCAAGGTAAATTTTTCCAGAGTGGCCAATATGGCCAATGCAGATAAACCCGATCTGGAAGACTTCGGTGAAATGTCTCTCACCGGTGATAACGGAGCCTCATTCTACTGCCGCGTAGATTGGTTTACGCCCGAAGGCCTGCGCACCTGGGGTGACGGCAGAACCTTCATAGTCGGTACACAGGGTACGCTTGAGTTGCGTAAGTATCTGGATGTGGGCACCGGAGAGGTTCCCTGTTCTAAACTGATCTTGGTCAACGGCACAGATGAACAAGTGATTGAGTGCCAGGGAACCACCGGATTTCCCTTCTTTGGGCAACTCATTCTGGACTGTCTCAATCGAACGGAAAACGCTATGACACAGGAACATGCTTTCCTGGCGGCCGAGCTGAGCATGCGCGCTCAGCTGATCGCCGATACGCTCTAGAAGTCTGCGAGATTCCGCGCAGCCAGGCCCAATTGGCTCAGCGTTCATCGAAGCGGGGGATGCGCACTCTGCGTGCATTCACCAGCCCCAATCCGTATAATCGCCGCTCTCAAAATCACTCATTCATTTCGGATACACATGACTGTTCGCACTCGCGTTGCCCCTTCTCCCACCGGTGATCCTCACGTTGGAACTGCCTATATTGCACTGTTCAATATGTGTTTCGCCAAAGCACATGGGGGGGAGTTTCTGCTGCGTATAGAAGACACTGATCAACAGCGCAGCACCCCGGAATCTGAGCAGGCGATTCTGGACTCGCTGCGTTGGTTGGGCCTGGATTGGGATGAGGGCCCGGACAAGGGCGGAGATTTCGGCCCCTATCGACAGAGCGAGCGCATGCCTTTGTACGGCAAATACGCTAGGCAATTGGTGGAAGAGGGCAACGCCTTCGTCTGCTATAGAACTTCTGATGAACTCAATGAGCTGCGTGAGGCGCGCCGTGAGCAAGGCAATAGCACAGCCCTGAAATTCAGCGACCTCAAATTACCTGAAGAAGAAGTGGCAAAGCGCAGCGCAGCAGGCGACCCCTATGTTATCCGCATGATGGTCCCAGAAGAGTCGGGTAGTTGCGCCGTGGAAGACATGTTGCGCGGCACCATTGAATTAGATTGGGGCATGGTCGACGCGCAAATTTTGTTGAAGTCGGATGGCATGCCCACCTACCACTTGGCCAATGTGGTTGACGACCACTTGATGGAAATCACCCACGTGCTGCGCGGTGAAGAGTGGATTAATTCAGCGCCCAAGCATAAATTGTTGTATCAGTATTTCGGTTGGGATATGCCACAGCTGTGCCATTTGCCTTTATTGCGCAACCCCGATAAGTCGAAATTAAGTAAACGTAAAAACCCCACCAGCATTTTGTATTATCAGCGCATGGGCTTTTTGCCCGAGGCCTTGATTAATTATCTGGGGCGTATGGGTTGGTCCATGCCCGATGAAAGCGAGAAGTTTTCGCTGGAGAAAATGCTGGAGAATTTTGACATTCAACGCGTGTCCCTCGGCGGGCCGATTTTTGATGTTGAGAAATTGAGTTGGCTTAACGGTATGTGGATTCGAGAGGAGTTGAGCGAATCGGATCTAGCGGAACGATTAATTAACTGGGCATATAACGAAGAGAATCTGAAAAAGGTGTTGCCCCACGCGCAAAAGCGCATGGAAACCCTCAGCGACTTTGCCCCACTGGCCAGCTTTCTGGTATCGGGGGTGCTGCCGCTAACACCGGCGAATTTCGAAGGCCTCAAAGCCGACAACGAGACTGTGGTAAAGGGCTTGCAATTCGCACTGTGGCGTATGGAAGCGTTGGGTGTTTGGACGCGCGACAATATTTGGTCTGAGTTAAAAAACACCGCAGACGCGCAAGAGATAAAAGTAAAAGACTTTTTGGCGCCGCTGTTTATCGCCATCTCGGGGTCTGATGCTTCCTTCTCGGTTGTCGATTCAATGGAGCTTCTCGGCCCCGATATGAGCCGCGCAAGAATTCGTCATGCCATAGAAGTGTTGGGGGGCGTATCCAAGAAAGCGATGAAACGCCTCGAAAAAGAATATCAACAATTGCCGGGAGCGTAGACCGTGGCCAACTTAGGTTTTGCCGGTTCCATGATTTCAACCCTTGTGCGCGGAACGGCGGGTATTAGCACCAGGCCGGCTGAATTGAAGCCGGCGATCAAGTTACAGCTCTACGATATAGAAAATTGCCCCTACTGCAGACTCGTTAGGGAAACACTCACAGAGCTGAATCTGGATCTAGAAATACTTCCTTGCCCAAAGAACGGTACGCGTTATCGACAAGACTTGATTGAGCGAGCTGGTAAAGCTCAGTTTCCCTATCTGGTGGACCCCAATACCGAAGTCGAAATGTATGAATCCCTGGATATCGTCGCCTACCTGTATGAAACCTATGGCCGAAAACCATTGCCCTTAAAATGGCGTGCCGGTGGGCTGCAGGTGTTTGGTTCGATGCTGGCCAGTGCTCCTGGAGCGACGCGCTCAATGCAGGCCAAAACAGGGCGCATGCCGGAACTGCTGTTGGAGCTGTATAGTTTTGAATCCAGCCCCTATGCCCGTCCGGTGCGCGAGCTGCTGTGCCGCATGGAAATACCCTATATCGTGCGCAATTGCGGGCGCTCCGAACTGACCGACTGGCTGCTGCCTCCTATTCGCGAGGCCCTCAATATCTCCCCTGACAGCCCCCTCGATAACCGACAATTCCTGTTGGAAAATCACGGAAAAGTGTCTATCCCGTTTTTGTATGACCCGAATAGTGATTCAGGCCTATTTGAATCGGAAGATATTCAGCAATATTTGCTCCAGGAATACGCCTAGAAGCCCCTTTCACAGCCTGTTCAGCTTCTGGACAAGGTCTCAGCAGCATTTGTTCACGCTCAATATGCTGATATAGTGCCTATATCTATAAAAAGAAGAACACTCGAGTAGAGCTCGAGTAGAGGTAGTTGAGATGTTGCGTGTAGGAAAGGTTCTGAGTATCGCGTCGGTAGCCCTGATGGCGGCTGGCTGTAAGGTCGAAGTAGTTGTTCCAGAAGGCGGGTATGTTCTCTCAGGCTCGGGCCAATACGATTGTCGTTCCGAGGTAACTCAGGCGTCTTTGCACTCCAGTCATATGCATGGATCAAAGCATGTTGCCCACATGGTGGGTTCCAATGTCGAAGCTGCCGCTGAGGACGGCGAAAAAACCACCTGTGAGATCGTTATAGACGACACCAACTTCACCGACACTTTCACTGCCGTACCCTATGAAGGCTGGGAATTTAAGCGCTGGAAGAAGCGCGCGAATGGCCTGTACGGCGGCGCCAAGAAAGCGCAAGTGGATATCTTAACCACGGGCTTTGAAGCCAGTGAGTTACTGATGGGGATTTTAAATTCCGACGATGTCTATTACCTGGAACCCGTCTTCAAAAAGATCGAGACGACGCCTGGTGACATGAACTGCAGCAAATTCAGCGGCAGCTATGAGCGTATTCAGGAAATCGTTTTTGAAGGGTACAACTGCACCAACAGCGCCTGCCACAGCGCAGAAAATTCCGCAGGACAGTTGGACTTAACCGCTGGAGCCTCCTTCGAAAACTTGTTCAGAGTTAACTCCACTGCGAACCTGGCTGAGCCAATGCAACGGGTCTACCCCGGTGAACAGAAACTGAGCTTTTTGTACAACAAATTAGCGGCGGGAACGCTCGGTGAAGCATTACCCCAAGGCGGGGGGCAGGCGATGCCACTTGGCGGCTCGCCATTAACCACCGACCACCTGGAAGCGATGCGCTTGTGGATACGCGCCGGAGCGCCGGAAACCACTGACGTAGATGACGTCGCTACCTTGCTCGGCTGCGGCGAAGCTACGCCTCCCCAGGCGAATAAAATTATGCCTCCGGAACCACCGGCAATGGGCGAGGGCGTTCAATTTAATAGTGGGCCCTGGACGGTGCTGCCCAATAGTGAAAATGAAGTGTGTTTCGCCACCTATTACGATTTAGACAAGATGCCGGGCGTGTTGCCGGAATCGTCCAAGACCGAGTGCGTCGGTGGTGTCTACGACAACTACGACGGTGAATGCTTTACCTATAAGCGGCGGGTATTAACGCAAGACCCTCAATCTCACCACAGTATTATCGATGCCTATGTCGGACAGGCACCGCCACTAGATCCCTCCTGGGGCGCCTGGCAGTGCCTGAATGGACCGAGCGAGGGCATGAGTTGTGATCCAACTCGAATCGGCGAGCCTGTGGCACTCGGTGGTGCCGACTGTGGTGGTAGCCAATATGTCTGCGGTACGCCCGCCAAGAAG
>JBGCGJ010000013.1:0-47483 GCA_045110675.1 Halioglobus sp.
GTTCGAATCCCTCGCTCTCCGCCATCTAAAGCAAAAAGGGCACCCAATCGGGTGCCCTTTTTGCTTTAGGGGCGAAGCGCGAGGACTTGGTTCAAGCCTCCGGTTCGATAAATTCGCCTTAGAGGCGAATTTAGGCACCGCAGTGCAGGTGCCCGTAGGGTCACAACACCCCAAAGGGTGTTGTGATCAATCCCGCACTCACCAGCCCGTTTCTCTCCTCACTAGATCGTGCTGCCCGAAGTAGCCACAACAGCGCTACGAGGACCGGACCCTAGCTTTGTCTCCTTCAAACTTTGCTTCTACCCAGTTGCAACACAATAACCGTCATAGCCGGCAGAACAGTCAATGTCACCAACGCCGCCCCAATGATGCCGAACATAACAATGGCCCCAACGCCACGATAGAGCTCAGTACCAGCACCGGGTATTAGCACCAACGGCGCCAAACCCACCAGAGTCGTGATAGTGGACATTGCTATCGGTCTAAGACGCACTTCCACGGCCTCAGTGGCCGCAGCAAGCGCGTCCATGCCTTTCTCGCGAACGTTTTCTACAGTCCGATGCACTACCAAAATGGGGTTGTTCACCACTGTGCCCATGAGTATCAAAAACCCCAGCATGGAAATCATGTCAAAGGGTTGCACGATTGCTGTTCCGCCGAACACAGGAAGCAGGCCGCCGATGCCATTGAGCAGGCTAAGCCCAACAATACCGCCTGCAATGCCCAGGGGGATAGACGTGATGATAAGCAGCGGATAAGACCAGTGATTAAATATCGCCACCATTAGCAAGTAGACGATCAACAGCGCGACCATATAGTTGCTCATCAGGGACTCGCGGGTAGCATCGAGCTGATCCGCCGCACCGGAGATAACAACATCGACATTGGCAGGAAGGTCACCGGAATTGCGCAGATAACTCACGATATCTTCGCGCACAGTTTCGACACCGGTTTCCAGGGGGATGCTACGCGGCGGAATAATACTTAAGCTCACAGTACGACGTCCGTTCACGCGTCGGAAGGAGTTACTGTCCACTGTTTCCACTACATCTACCAGTGCACCCAGGGGAAGAACCTCTCCAGTTTGTGTGTAGATGGGCAGCTGGCTCAAGCTTTCCAGTTCCACGCCACGCCCCAGTTCGCTGTACAGGTAAATATCCAGCTTATCGTCCTCCAGAAAAAACTCATCTACATAGCTGCCATCGGTCAGTGCAGCAACCGTGAAACCGATATCGCTTGCGGATAGGCCCAGCTCGGCGGCTCTTTCCCAGTTTGGGCGGATCTCCAGCAAGGGTTGTGACAGTGATAATGCAGAGGGTTGACTCTGAATGCGCGGATTGTCGAAAACCTCTTCTGCCCGACGATAAGCTGCCTCCGCGACGGTGTAAATTTCGCCCAAATCGTTTCCCGCAATATCCAGATTAATGCTGCGCGTACCGCCATTATTGCTACTGATAATCGATCCCCGAGAGGCGAATGCACGCATCCCCGGATATTCACCGAACTTGCGCGCCAGTGCATCCATCAAGGCCTCAACGTCTCCAGCCTCCATTGGTTCGGAAATGATGCGAAGTGAGCCAGAGCCCACGCGCAAGTTGCTGTAGGCCATGGGAGGAAAATCGGTCTTACCGGCGCGAAAATTCGCGCGGTCAGCTCGCACGTGAGGCAGCAAATACCCCTCTATGTCTTTCGCGATATCTTTCATTGTTTCTAAACTGTATCCCGGAGGTGCGCTCATAACCGCAAACACCTTGGCCTCTTCGCCCTCGGGTAGGTACTCCGCCGGGGGAGTGAGAAACCAGATAATACCGCCGCTCAACAGGACGGCGATGGCGATACAGCTCGTTCTGCTTCGCGGTGTGGCGAGTACAGCGTGTACGCAAGACAATGTGAAACGGTGTATCTGGTTGTGATGTCTCCCTCTGGAAACCTCTGGATCTCCCGTGCTTTTCTCTTTGCTGGAAAAATTCAGATGTGCAGCTGCAGTGGGCAGAACGGTTACTGCGACTAGCATCGAAGCTAAAATCGCAGCAGAGATAGCGATTGCGACATCAGAATAAAGTTGACCCGCTTCCTGCTCGACAAAAGCGACGGGAATAAACACCAATACCGTCGTGAGCGTCGACGCCAGGACCGCTGGCCATACATGTCGAACACCCTCCACGGCCGCCTGAAAGCGTTTTGCTCCCTTGCGTCGTTCCAGGGCAATACTCTCGAGTACCACAATGCTATTGTCCAAGGTCATACCAATTGCGAATGCGATACCCGCGAGTGAGATAACGTTGATGGTGCGTCCGGCCAACATCAGGCCTAGAAATGCAACGATAATACAGATGGGTATCCCCATTACGCCGACCAGTGTCACGGGAATCGAGCGAAGGAATAGGAACATCACCACGCTTGCCAGAATCGCGCCCATAATTAAGTTCTGCCAGACATTGCGCAGTGATTCGCTGACATAGACGACATCATCAGACATGTGATGCATCCGCAATCCGGCGGGTTCCAGCACATTTTGATTTAAAGTCTCGACCTCTTTGAGGATTCCTTCTTTGATTTCAATTACGTTAGATCCCGCCTCTCTGCGCAGGGTGACAAAGAGGTTCGGCGCGCCATTGAAGGATGTCATAGACTGCTCTTCAAAGTGATCCAGCTGCACCGTGGCGACATCGGAAAGTCTTATGACAGCATCACCTCTACGGGCCAGAACCAGGTCGGACAACTCATCAAGATTTTCAAAGCGACCGACGGTGCGCAATAGATATTGCCGTTTGCCCGCGTCGATCATTCCGCCCGAACGGTCGCTGTTTCTGCTGCGTATCACTTCCCTGACGGCGGTCAATGTAAGTTCGCGCTGAGCCAATCTTGCCGGATCGATAAGAATTTGTATCTGACGCTCAACACCGCCCCAAACGCCGACTTCAGAAATTCCCGGCACACCTCCCAAGCGGGGTTTTACCGTATCTTCCACAAAATCCAGGGATAAACCGATGTCGATTGCCCGTGGATTGTCGGGCAGGGGGGTTATACTAAAAAACATGAAAGCATTGCTGGAAAACGAATTCGCATAAATTCGCGGTTCGTCGACGGTCTCCGGATAGGAGGGCACCTGGCTCAAGGCATTGTTCACGCGAATTAACATTTGAGTAATGTCGGTGCCGTGTGGAAACTCCAATTCAATTTCTGCTCGTCCGGAGTTCGCCCTGGCGGTGATACGCGAAAGATTGGGCAGGTTGCGCAAGTATTCCTCTTGCTCGATCAGTATTTCCTTCTCAACGTCTTGCGGTGTTGCACCTGGCCAGTTAGTGCGGACGCTGATGACACGAACGTCCAAATCAGGAATCATTTGCACCGGTATTCGTAGGGCGGCCACAATACCGAGAACGCAGACGATCAGCACCGTGACCGTCATGATGTTGCCTCGCTGGATTATTTTTTCGAACACAGCATCAGTCCTGCTCGCTGGCCAAAACCGCTACGCGCTGACCGGATCGCAATCTCTCGTTCCCTTGAACGACAACTCTATCGCCAGCCCTTAGACCCTGGAGAATCTCAACCATGCCGTCAAACTCCAGGCCGGTATTAAGACTCTTTTCAGCTACCACGTCACCGTTTTGGCTTGTGTTAACGATCCACGCAACGACGCGGCCATCAGGATATTTGATAATCGCATCCCGGGATATAGCGATACCACGGCGTCCACTATCCAAATTCAGTACGGCTCGCGCCGACATTCCTGGGCTCATTGTCTTATGAGATTGATCTGGCTCAACTCTCACTAGAAAAGTGCGCGCGCCTGGGTCTGCGACGGGTACCAGCATTGCGATCTTGCCTAATCTTGGAGCTGTGGCGCTATCGCCGAGTGTATAGGTTACCGGAGCATCGGTTTTAATGACTGATAGAAAATCTTCCGATACTTGAAAATCGATGTGTAAATCCTCGGTCGCAACTAATTCCAGGACGGCCGCTCCGGGAGTAACCCATTCACCTAACTCGGTATGTTTGACGCTGACTATGCCGGCAAAGGGCGCCTTCATAATATGCCGATCAAAAACACCCTTGCGATACTTGGCATCGGCCTGCGCGCGTTGTAGCGCTGCCTCATCTTCCGCTACTTCAGAGGCAAGATCACGGACGACCGTTTCTGCAATGCTCTGCTTTGGAGCGAGCGCTTTGGCCTCCTTCAGTCGTCGGCGCGCATCGGTAAGTGCCAGTTGGGTGGACGAAACGCTGGCTTGCGAGCCCTGCCATTCCCATTTTGCCAACTCCGCGTCCAGCTCGAGAAGTACATCTCCTGTATTCACGGCGCTGCCGGCATCAACATTCAGCACTGTCACCAGACCTGCGGTAGAGGGAGAAAGACGTGCAGAGCGAGCCGATGCAACCGTACCCGTTAACTGCAAAGCTTGTTCGATGGCCTGTTCCTGAACCACTGCAATTCTAACGGGTACAGCATCGCTAGCGTGTAATACGGTAGGACTGATAAACCATGCCAATAAGAGAAGTACCGGGATGTATCTCTCGCACCGGCTCGAATGAAAAGACACTAACTACTCCTGTAAATAATCCTTAAAAAACACCAAGCTCAACGCACCCCGATGGGCTCCCCACCCCAGGGTGTGACAGGTTTACCAAAGTCTGCCTGAAAGTCCGCTGGAAGTTCTTCTGTCATATCCAATGTTGCCGCCAATCGCCCCATGCCCACATAGAGCGCTAAGTGAAGCATCAATTCCATGGTTTGCGCTTCATCGAAATGCTCCCGCAAGGCAGAAAAACGCTCATCTGTTATCGACAAATGGTCGTTTGCAAACCGATCCGCAAAATCGAGAGCGGCTTGCTCAGCGCTCGTCAGATTTTGAGCTTCCTGGGGGCGCTCCAGTGAGCACACCAATTCCTCATTCACCTCATCGGCGGCACTGGAATATCGGATGGCCATGCAACTGCGACACTGATTGTGAAAAGCCACACGTAGCCGGACTAACTCAATCAACCGCTCTGGTAATGTTCTATTGATAGTAATTGCAGCACCAAAACCGATGGCCCCTTTGGCCATTTCGGGACAATGAGCCAGCATTCGCGTAATGCCCTGCTCGATGACCGTCGCAGTGTCCCCAGCTGTCATTGTTACTAATTCGGGGTCCCAGCTTTCAACTGGTATTTTACTGATACGACTCATGGGTGTATTCCTCGTAGTTTTGTGGGCGAACGAATTCGCGAAGCTAGCCGCGGCGCCTGACTACCAATACCTCGTAGCGCCCCTTTGCTCCAATAAATTTAGAGCATAGCGCGCTTGCCAGGCTGACCACGACAGCGCCAAACACGGCGCTCCAGAAGCCTACTACCTCGAAGCCGTCGACAAACCAACCAGCCAGGTTTAGCATGCCAGCGTTGAGAATCAGCAAAAACAGGCCTAGTGTCACAACGGTAAGGGGAAGTGTCAGTAAAACCAGCACGGGTCGCACGAAAGCATTGATGAGGCCTAGCGCTATTGCCGCCCAGATCAGGGCGCCGATAGACGTCGCGCTGACGCCGGGGACAAGATAGGTAGCGAGCCAGATGCCTAGCCCGATAATCAGTGTTCGTAGTATTAAACCCAACATACGCTCAACTTACCATCGACCTCTTCACGGCGCTACCTGGCAGTTCACTTTAGCGAGCAACAAATTCATTAATGGGTTCACGGATAACTGTGGTGCGTTACGATAGAACAATACTTCTGCAAATACTGAGACATCACAATGCCACAAACAGCACTGGTAGTCGGCGGCACCGGTCCCACCGGCCCCTACATCGTCAACGGATTACTGCAACGCGGCTTTCAGGTGGCCATTTTACATCGCGGCACTCATGAGGTGGATGAGATCCCACCCGAAGTGGAGCACATCCACACCGACCCCTACGATGAGGCCTGCCTGTCAGAGGCTCTCTCCCAACGCCGCTTTGATGTCTGTATTGCCACTTATGGTCGTCTGCGAGCCATTGCCAATGTCATGGACGAGCGCTGCGAGTATTTTCTGTCGGCTGGCGGCGGTCCTGCGTATCGCGGTTACATGAATCCCGCACTTTATGGGCCTGGAGGAATGCCGGTGCCCCTTCGCGAAGATCACACCCTGGTGGAGGATGAGCTTGAGGATTCCAAGGGCTGGCGCATCGTGCGAACAGAGCGAGCAG
Source organism: Halioglobus sp. (assembly GCA_045110675.1). Classification (GTDB taxonomy): domain Bacteria; phylum Pseudomonadota; class Gammaproteobacteria; order Pseudomonadales; family Halieaceae; genus JBALVT01. Next base: position 6,172 of record JBGCGJ010000013.1, read on the forward strand.
TGTTTGCGGATATTCCCCATGCCACCCATTTCCGTTACCCGTATGTCTACGGGCGTTATCAGCTGGTACCACGGGAATGGTTGCTGGTGCGACGTTTCCTCGATGGCCGGTGTCGCATCATCCTGCCGGATGGCGGGCTCACCCTGCACAGTTTTGGCTATGCCGAAAATGTTGCCCACGCTATTTTGCTCGCGGTCGATCAACCAATGGCCTGCAGGGGCAAGATCTATAATGTTGCAGACGCGACTGTGCTGAGTTTGCGTCAGGTTACCGAAATTATTGCCGCGCACATGGATGTTGAGTTGGAAGTTATCAACATGCCCTGGGAGCTGGCGACACCCGCCCGTCCGCTGGTCATGCAACCTCAGACCAGCCATCGAGTGCAGGATACCAGCGCGCTGGCGTACGATCTTGGTTACAGCGACAAGGTGGCACCTGAGCAGGCCTTGCGTGCAACTGTAGATTGGTTGTTGGCGAATCCCCCACAGCCTGGTGGTATGGAAGAAATGGTGCTGGAAGATCCTTTCGACTATGCTGCTGAAGACCGCTTGATCGATGCTTGGTTGGCGGCTTGTCAATCGCTCCCTAAGTGGGAAGGTGAAATAGAACCCGGTCTCGGCATGGCCTATAGCGGACCGGGGGGTAGGGCCCGTTCGCAGGCGCAATTCAATGAAGGTAAAGCGTAAATGAAGTAGCATTTACGCCCAGCGCTGGTATAGTGCCCCGGCTTGGCGCACTTCGGTCTGCGCCTTACATCACCGCCACAATCTTTTGCGGCGGATACTATTCTCAATTCCAAGCCTGGACCGACCCATTCGCGATTGATTATTTATTGGCTCGCATACTGGTCAGGCGCTCTCATATCGAGAGAATCAGGAGCAAGACATTCATGTTATTTAAAGATCTCGGCCTCTCGGCTGAACTTTTGCGCGCGGTGGAAAAACAAGGCTACGATGAAGCTACACCGATCCAGGCGCAAGCCATACCTCTAGTCCTGGAGGGGAAAGACCTACTGGCCGGAGCTCAAACAGGCACGGGTAAAACCGCCGGGTTTACCCTGCCGGTGTTGCAACGGCTGCAAAGCAAAAAAATTGAAGGTGGTAAGCGTCATCCCAGAGTGCTGGTACTCACCCCAACCCGTGAGCTGGCAGCCCAGGTGCACGAAAGCGTAGAGACCTATGGGCAAAATCTACCCTTCCGTTCAGCGGTTATTTTTGGGGGTGTCAGCATCAACCCGCAAAAGCAAAAGCTCAGCAAGGGTGTGGACATTGTTGTCGCCACGCCCGGTCGCCTGCTCGATCACGTAGGGCAGCGCAGTATAGATCTATCGAAGATCGAGATACTTGTTCTGGACGAAGCGGACCGGATGCTCGACATGGGCTTCATTCGCGATATTCGAAAAATATTGAATATTATTCCCAAGCAGCATCAGACGCTGCTATTCTCAGCTACTTTCTCTCGGGAAATTAAGGCGTTGGCGTCGGAGTTTTTACAGCAACCTTCGCAAATACAAGTCACACCAGAAAACACCGCGACCGAACTTGTCAGTCAGATCGTCTATCCCGTTGACAAGAAGCGCAAGAGTGAGTTGCTGTCACACAAAATCGGTGAGGAAGAGTGGCAGCAGGTACTCGTGTTTACGCGAACCAAGCATGCTGCTAACAAGCTCGCAGAAAAACTTGCCAAAGATGGAATTACCTCTGCCGCTATCCACGGCAACAAGTCCCAGGGCGCCAGAACCAAAGCCCTCGCGAGCTTTAAATCAGGTGATGTCCGGGTTCTGGTAGCCACCGATATTGCGGCTCGCGGTATCGACATTGACAAGTTGCCTCATGTGGTGAATTTTGAGTTGCCCAATGTCGCTGAAGATTATGTGCATCGCATCGGGCGAACAGCGCGAGCCGGTCAGGCCGGTAACGCCGTATCCCTGGTATGCGTCGATGAACTTAAGTTGCTTCGGGATATTGAAAAACTGCTGGGTAAGAACATTGATAAGATCAATCTACCGGGCTACGACGTTGACCCAAGTATCAAAGCCGAGCCAATTGTAAACGGACGTGGTGGTGGCGGTCGCAACGGTGGCCGCGGTAATGGCGGGCGGGGCAATAGTCGATCTGGGACGGGTAAGCCTGCCGCTCGCGGAAACCGTAATGGCGGATCTGGCGCACGTCCTCGGCATTAGGATCAGGCGATAGATTGGATCAATCTTGTGACGGGTGTCCTTGATTCAACAGTAGCCCTTAGCTGTATAATCCGTGATGGCTTAAGTTTTTTCTCGTACCTATGATTGAGGTAGAGGCTTGGCGTCAAAGGGTGAATTTGTGAAGTGCCATCGATACTCAGCATACAGCGAACTACCAGAGCGGTGTCACGATCTCATCGCTGAAACATCGTCATCCAACCTGTTTTTGTCAGATCTGTGGTTTAGAAATCTTATTGACTTTGGTCTTGAGCAAAACGCCTCGCTAGAAATCTTCGAAGTCGAAAACCCCTCTTTGAATCAGACTTTAGCGCTGCTATTTTTGCGTTCACCCGCAGGCCAAAATGGCTCTAGATTCGGCCACTTCGGCAATGAACAGCGCTCGTTGGCAAGTATGACGAATTTTCAAACGAGCTTTTACTCACCTGTTGTCAGCGATAAAACTGGCGATTTGAATGCCGTAGTTTCCGTGTTTGCGGCTGAGATAGCAGAGCCAGATACTGGCCTTTGGTATGTCATTGATTTCAATTTGATGGATCAAGAGGGTCCCGTTTATCAGGCACTATCCAAGTCGCTTGGGAAAGCGGGTTATCGTTGTTACAGCTATTTTTACAAGGGAAATTGGTTTGAGGCTATCACCTCAGATACATTTTCCGAATACCTGGCTGGTCGCACCTCGAAAAATCGAAAACAGATTCAGAATTACAAGAGGAAGCTGCGTAAACTCGAAAGGTCTTTTGATGTGTCCGCTACAGTACTTACAACAGTTAACGATCTTGAAAAGATCCATGCCGCTTATCAATCAGTATATAGCGCTAGCTGGAAGGAGGATGACTATTTTCCAGCGTTTTACCCAGAACTCATCAATAAGTGTGCGGCCAATGGTAGTCTCAGGTTTCTAGTGATTAGTGTCGATGGGAAAACCGTCGCTTTTGAATTTGCCGTGGTTACGGGGTTGCAATGTGTCTTTATGCGCACAGCCTACGACCCACAATACCGACGTGACTCGATCGGAAGCATAGCGATAATGAAAATGATCGAACATGTTATTGATGTTGATGGCGTCTCTGAAATTGACTTCGGGACGGATGACGATTCCTATAAAGGTGTTTGGTTGTCTAATCGTCGAGAACGATATGGCTTGGTTTGCTTCAATGAAAACACCTTCAGGGGAAGAATTTTAAAATATCTGTTTGTGACAGGACGATTCAAAGAGGTGGCGTTGGAGAAAGTGAAATCTCTTATCGGTTTCAGAAGGTGACAGTACCGGTATGAGTTATCAAAAAGCGAGACGGCTTTTGAAGCGCGTTTGGACACTAAATGTCCCGCGAAAAATTCCAAAAATCGTTCGGATGGTCGATCATGATCCAAGCGCCTTTACTCAGGGGCTCGCATATCATGACGGGCAACTTTATGAGAGCACGGGATTAACAAATAGCTCTTCGCTAAGAAAACTCAGTGTTGAAACGGGTGAAATCGAAAAAATTCGACCAATGCCCGAGCACTGGGCGGAGGGTATCGCCTACAAGAATGGAGAGATAGTACAGCTAACCTGGACATCTATGAAGGCCTTTGTGTTTGGCGCTGACAAATTTGATGCGTTGAGAAGTTACGAGCTCGACGGCGAGGGCTGGGGGCTGACATCAAGCGATACTGGCTTTATTAGCACGGATGGCTCCGAGAGACTCATTTTTCGTGATGACGCTTTCACAGTTACTGGAACGCTAGAGGTCAAAATCAATGGGTTTGCTTTGAAGTGGCTAAATGATCTTGTTTTTGCTCAGGGAACCGTCTTCATCAACCGTTTGGGTGATGCATCTATATACCAAGTCAGTTTATTGACGGGGTCCGTCATCAGTATTATTGACTGTAGTATTCTGCTCGATAAGGTTTCGCCACTGGGTCCGGAGGACGTTCTAAACGGAATAGCATACATTGCGGACCGTGAGGAGTTCGTTGTCACCGGTAAGAGGTGGGACAAGTTATTCTTTCTAAGATTTTAGATGTTCTAACGCGAACTAAATTCCGAGACGCTGTCATATAACTCTCGACACTGCACCACTAATTGTCAGTCCCGACATTAACAGTGGAGTTCCCATGCAGCGAGCAATTATCTTTCAATCTCGGCACCTGTTATTGCTGATCAGCACTCTTGCGCTATTTGCCTGTGGTGGCAGCGGTGGCGGTGGAGCTGCGGTGCAAAACCCACCCCAGCCCACACCGGCACCCACTCCTGAACCAGCGCCTGAACCAATAGTTTTGAGCAGTTCTGAGGCTACTCGATTCCTGAGCCAAGCCACCTTTGGCCCTAGTGCTGATGCAGTTGATCAGCTGATAGAGTCGGGTGCTGAACGCTGGTTGCTCGATGAACTGGAAAAACCTGCTTCACTACATCTTGAAAAAGTGCTCAGCAAATTTCCTGAAGATGGACAGTTCTTAGATGAGGTAGGGATGCCCTTACCAGGAGTCATCTTTTTGACGTCGGACTCCTTCTGGCAAACCGCCATTGAAGGCAGCGACCAACTTCGCCAACGCATGGCTTTTGCCCTGTCGCAAATTCTGGTGATATCGGCTGACAGTGATCTGGCTCTACTGCCGCAAACTGTTGCCTATTACGCTGATCTGTTGACGACAGGAGCGTTTGGTAACTACCGGGATCTGCTGCAGGACATCACCTATTCTCCAGCAATGGCGATCTATTTGACGTATTTGCGCAATGAAAAAGCGGATCCGCTCACGGGTCGAGTCCCCGACGAAAACTATGCCAGGGAACTCCTGCAGTTATTCACTCTCGGCTTGGTAGAGCTCAATCCCGATGGTACCCCGGTGCTCGATGCCGAGGGCAAACAGATAGAGCTGTTCGACAATTCGGATATCACCGAGTTTGCCAAAGTCTTCACAGGGCTCAGTGCCAGTGGGACGAGTTTTCGTTCGCCTTTACAACTGATACCTCTGACCGCTTACTACTCGCCGCTGACGATGTTCGATGACTTTCATTCGATGGAGAGCAAGACGTTTCTCGGCACAACGATTCCGGCGGGGACGACTGGTGACGAAACTATCAATCTTGCCTTGGATGCCGTGTTTGCACATCCCAACGTCGGGCCTTTCTTGGGTCGTCAGCTCATACAGCGCTTTGTGACCAGTGCTCCATCGCCTGCTTATGTTAGTCGTGTTACCGAAGCTTTTGACATGGGTGCCTATACGCTTCCTTCTGGTGTATCGGTCGGTAGTGGTGAGCGTGGAGATATGAAAGCGGTTATCGCTGCGGTCTTGTTCGACAGTGAAGCGCGTGATGATGACATGGTCACCGATCCAACATTCGGTAAATTGCGCGAACCCGTTTTGCGTTTTACCCATTGGGCGCGGGCCTTCAAGGTCAACAGCGCTGATGCGACGAATGAACTGATTTTAAAGGATACAGGTCGTTCAGATCTTCTTGGGCAGCACCCCTATCGTTCACCCTCTGTGTTTAATTTTTACCGCCCGGGCTATATCGCCCCGGGAACTGAAACGGGCGATGCTGAGTTAACAGCACCTGAGTTGCAAATTACCAATGCCAGTACACTGGTTGGCTACCCTAATTTTATGACCGCGTTTGCCCTTGGTGTAACCCCCCAACTTAATGGTCAGCCAGCCGCTGCCTTCAGGGCTGACTATTCAACCCAAGTAGCGCTGGCCGCGGATACGGAGGCGCTATTGACCAACCTCGACGAACTTTTGACCCACGGAAGTTTGCAAAATGATACTCGCACTCGAATTACGCAGTTGTTGAGTGAGCTGGGCAGTGAAACTGAAGATGAATTATTGCTGCGTTCCCAAATCGCCAGTGTGCTGGTGATGACCTCACCTGAATACATCGTTCTGCGCTGAAGCCCGAACCACACAGGAATTAGATGATGCAAAATCGAAGAAACTTTGTTAAATCCTCGCTCGCACTTCCCATGATGATGTCAGGTGGTTCGGTTCTGGGAACAATGGGCGCTTTCAATGCGCAGGCCGCAGAGGTGGAAGGGTATCGAGCCCTGGTTTGCGTGTTTCTATTCGGAGGAATGGATTGCCACGACACTGTTCTGCCTTTTGATACCTCCTCTTACAATAACTACAGTCAGATTCGCAGTTCACTGTTGGCGTCCTACGCCAATCAACCGGGAGGATCGAGCCGAACACGCGGGTCCTTGCTGGCCTTGGATCCCGCGACGGCCAGCTTCGGTGGTAGACAATTTGCTCTGCCGCCTCAAATGGGTGCGATGCATCAGCTTTTTGAACAAGGCAACGCGGCCATTGTGGGGAATGTTGGCCCGTTGAGTGAGCCGACAACGCGCGGCACTTTTGACAATGGGTCTGTGTCGTTACCGGCGCGGTTGTTTTCTCACAACGACCAGCAATCCACCTGGATGTCTTTTGCGCCCGAGGGGTCGCAACTGGGGTGGGGTGGTCGGTTCGGCGATGCTGTTGCGCAAAATGGCGCGAATTCCCAGAGTATCTTTTCGCAGATTTCTCTGTTTGGAAATTCGGTCTTTCTAACGGGACAACAGGTCTCTCCCTATCAAATCGGTGTAGATGGTGTTCCCACAATTCGACTACTCGAGTTGACCAGCGGAGCGCAGCGCAATTTGTTGCGGGACCACTTCGCATCGACCGGGGCCCAGCGCAGTAATTTGTTTGAGCGTGATTTTATCAAACTTAGCGGGGTGTCACTGGACGCAAATGACACTTTGGACAATGCTCTACGCGGTGCCTCCTCAATTTCAACCCCGTTTCCTGCAAGTTTTTTGGGAGGGCAGTTGCGCGCGGTGGCCCAGACCATGGCCGCTCGAGATTCTCTGGGTGCCGCCAGACAGATATTCTTTGTTGGTTTGGGCGGGTTTGATACACATTCCGCGCAAGCGGCGGATTTGCCGGGCTTGCAGCAAGACCTTGGCGATTCCATCGCGGCTTTCTACACAGCGACGCAGGAGTTGGGCATTGCCAACGATGTCACCACGTTTACCGCCGCAGATTTTGGCCGCACGCTTACAGTTAACGGTGATGGTACAGATCATGGTTGGGGTTCCCATCACTTTGTTGTAGGAGGTGCAGTTAAAGGTGGGGATATCTATGGCGATATTCCAGTTTCCCAACTCGGGCACGATCAGGATGCCGGCAATGGACGTTTGATTCCGTCGGTGTCGGTGGAACAATACGCTGCACCCCTTGGGGCCTGGTATGGATTGAATGAAAGTGAACTGAATCTGGCGCTGCCAGGTCTCGCTGCCTTTCCACAAGGCGGTCTCGGTTTTCTTTAGGAACTGAGAGAACCATGTATTTGCATAGCGCCACCGCGCGGTACAATTGGTCTTTGAATCAGAAGCGAGTACCTGCAGTGCCAGCGGCTCAGATCCGACAGCCTTCGCTTGAAAGCCTCAGGGCCTATCATTCTGACAGTTTCGGTTGGGCGCTGGCCTGTTGCTTCTGGAATCGTGATGCCGCGGAGGATGTATTACAGGAATCCTATTTACGTATTTTGGAAGGCAAGGCCAAGTTTGCAGGGAAGTCCTCTCCTAAAACGTGGTTTTTTGGCGTCATAAAACGCGTCGCGATGGAAACTCATCGCCAACAAAAGCGCCAGTCAGAGCTCAACATGCGCCTGGTGGCCGATGACGACAGGTCTGACGCGGCAGATGATACAGCGCAGAATTGTACCCTTGCTGAATCACTATCAGTGCAGGAAAGTTCTCGACAGCTTGCGACATGCTTAATGTTGCTTTCCGAACGGCAGCGCGAAGTATTGCATCTCATTTTTTACAGCGAGTTGACTCTGGAAGAGGCTTCTGCCGTGCTGCAGGTATCTCTAGGGTCTGCCCGCACCCATTATCACCGAGGGAAACAGCGTTTATCTCAGCTTTTGGAAGAAGCCGAAATTGATAGCGAAGGAGTTTCGGATGAAAATTAACAACGACATCATCGACCCCGTAGAGAAAACACTGGCCCGTCGTTTTCGAGAGCAGCGTGAGGTTGAGGCTTTGCACGCGCCAGCATTTCCGACAGGCCAGGAATTACTGATCAGGGCGTCAGCGGATGCCGCGATTTCCGGAGCATGGTTGAATGCAGTGCCCAAGTTTGCCTTGGCAGCTTCGGTGTTGCTCGCGGTCTTTTTGTATCTTAAACCCACTGTGTCGCAAGACCCAGGTGAACTGTACGCCGATATTATGGGAGCAAATACGGTTGCTACGGATTCTCTGCTATCGCTGAGTGGCACACTAGCACCACAAAGCTTAGAGGTGCCTGGGCTGTTTGATTTTGACTCGTCCTTTGATGACACGTTTGATGCAAGACAATGATTTACGAATGATGGGAGTTTAATCATGAACACTTTTAAAGCGCTTTTGATTGCACTGAGTTTCTACCTTGCAACGATGGCCCAAGCAGCAGACCTTGAGGGATGGCAGGGGAAGCGGGATATCCTCAAAATGGGTTTGTATCCGCCGGATATCATTATGCGGCATCAGCAGAAGTTGGGTGTTAGTGTCGCGCAGCGCAAAAAAATTACGGGAGCGGTAAAAGCCTTTCAATCTGATATCGCCGAGCTGCAGTGGTCTTTGGAAAACGAACAACAAATTATGCGTCAGACGCTTATAGGTCATCCCATAGCAAGTGGAGATGCGCTGCAACAGGTTGAGCGAGTCCTGAGCTTGGAGTCGCAATTTAAGCTGGCGCACTTTAAATTACTTATAGCGATCAAAAACGAATTGAGCGACGAACAGATCGACCTCCTCCAACGGACGCTGAAGCGGCGGATGGAGGCGAAGGGCCTGTCAGTCGAAGGGAGTTAGAGAGTAGGACCATCTGTTCACAAACCCTTTGCCAAGCGAGACTTTAAGTGGCAGGCTAATTTATCGTGACACTGGCACAGGAATTGCTTTGGCTACTAAGTCTAACTCGATGGCTGCTGCCATGAACAAAAGCTGGAAATCCTATACCACCGGCGCATTTTTTGATGAGCTAATTACCCCCGCGGCCAGGCCCAGGGCTGTTGCACGGCAAGTGATTAACATGCTGCAGAGTCTATCCATGGAGGAAATGCATACTCGCAGGGCAGCGGCTGAGTTGGCTATTAAGGAAATGGGAGTGTCGTTCACCGTCTACAGCGAGGGACGAAATATCGACAGGGCATGGCCCTTCGACATTATCCCCAGAGTAATTCCCGCCCGGGACTGGGAAAAAGTAAGCCGTGGACTCATACAGCGCAGTCGTGCACTGAATCGATTCATAGACGACATCTACAATAAACAATCCATTCTTGCCGACGGTATTGTCCCTGCTGACATCGTCTTGGATTCGGGAAACTTCAAATCTCAGTGCGTCGGTGTTTCGCCCCGTTATGGTGCATGGGCTCACATTTGCGGCTCCGATTTGGTGCGTGATAAAGACGGCAAATTCTACGTACTGGAAGATAATCTTCGCGTACCTTCTGGCGTCTCTTACATGCTCGAGAACAGGGAAGTGACCAAGCGGGTCTTACCTGAGTTGTTTGAAAATCATAGCATCCTGCCCGTGGACGACTACCCCTCACGATTGCATAGCACACTGGCTTCGCTTTCTCCCCGCGGCCAACGACACCCGTGTATCGCTGTACTGACTCCAGGCATTTTTAATTCGGCCTACTTTGAACACGCTTACCTGGCCCAGAGTATGGGGGCTGAACTGGTCGAGGGCGGCGATCTTTTTGTCAGCGATGATGACGTTGTTTTCATGAGAACAGTAGATGGGCCCATTCGAGTCGACGTGGTTTATCGTCGTATAGATGATGATTTTCTCGACCCAGAAGAGTTTAGAGAAGATTCGAAATTGGGTGTTCCCGGAATCATGCGAGCGTGGAAGGCCGGTAACGTTGCCATTGCCAACGCCCCTGGCTCTGGGGTTGCCGACGACAAGGTCGTGTATGCCTATGTCCCTGATATGATCAAATACTACTTAAAAGAAAAACCCATTCTCGCCAGTGTCAAAACTTACTTGTGCATGAATGACAAAGATCGTGATTATGTCTTGGCCAACCTGGATAAGCTCGTCGTAAAGCCGGCGAACGAATCTGGAGGTTATGGACTGATGGTCGGACCCCATTCCACCAAGGCCAAAAGAGCAACTTTTGCAAAACTGATAGAAGAGAACCCGCGTAATTATATCGCTCAACCCACTTTGGCCTTGTCGACTGCGCCAACCTATATCGACGATACCGTAGAGCCCAGGCATCTCGATCTGCGGCCTTTTATACTTCAAGGTAAGGATGCATGGGTGACGCCGGGTGGTTTGACACGTGTTGCACTTGTTAAGGGGTCTTTGGTTGTGAATTCCTCTCAGGGGGGTGGTAGCAAGGACACCTGGATCGTGGAGGCCAACAAATGACAATGCTATCGCGGGTGGCCGAGCGACTTTATTGGATGGCCCGATATCTCGAGCGGGCGGAAGATACGGCGCGCTTAACCTATGCTTACACCCACATGGCGATGGACATACCCAGAGGTTCAGAGCCCGGCTGGGACACCCTCATCCGGATACAGGACGCCCAGCCGGTCTATAGTGATCGCTACCGCGTCTACAATGAACAAAACGTATTGAAATTTATCATAGCGGATTTGGACAATGCGGGAGGGATCTACCATGCCATCCGTGCTGCCCGGGAAAATGTGCGTACCACACGCGATGTGTTACCTGTGGAGGCCTGGGAATACGTGAATGAACTCTATCTGTATGCCCAGGAGTATGCGGAAAAGTCGGTGGGTCGACGCAATCGCTATGCATTTTTGGAAAACGTTATTGCGCGTTGTCAGACCATCAACGGCATGATGATGTCTACCTTGTCACGCGATCACGCCTATCGTTTTATAAAGTTGGGACATCTACTTGAGCGCGCGGATATGACCACCAGGGTTATTGATGTGGGTGCTGCTGCCCTTCTGGGTGAGGATAGGCATCACAGCACCGTGGACCCGTTGATCTGGGCAAGTCTTCTAAAGTCCCTGTCTGCGATGGGAGCGTACCGACGTCAATTTGGTCCCCAGGTCGAAGCGAATTCAATGGTCGATTTAGTTTTGCGAGATGGCGACTTACCTCGCTCAGTTAAGTTTTGTCTCAATGGCATGCGCGAAGAGTTACTACCCCTAAAAAACAACAAGAGTGCGCTTAAGCTGTTGGATCGTTCGCGGCGTAAATTATCGAGGTTTGACGCCCAGGCGAGTACAAGAGAGCAATTGCATGTGTTTATCGATGTGTTCCAGGCAAGCCTGATCGATATAAGCGCCGAAATAGGTAGTACCTGGTTTCTCAAGGAGCCCGAGTGAGCAACCCAAATTTAGCTGCAGCTCTCTTCTGGACGCCTCAGTGTATTCACTTCGCCAAAGGCGGTAGATCTCAATGACCATCCGCGTCGCGATTAATCATCGCACATCCTACAAATTTGATCGGCCTGTTAATCTGTCGGCCCACACGGTTCGGCTTCGGCCCGCACCGCACTCACGCACACCTATCCATAGTTACAGCCTGAAAGTTAAGCCTCAGGAGCATTTTATTAACTGGCAGCAAGATGCCTTTGGGAATTATCTTGCCAGACTGGTTTTTCCCGAAAAGTGCACCGAGTTTGAGGTTGACGTTGAAGTGATTGCGGATATGACGACGATCAATCCCTTTGACTTTTTTGTTGAAGACTATGCAGAGACCTACCCTTTTAGCTACAGCAAGCAACTCGAAACTGAATTGCGACCCTATCTGGCAAAACTCAGATGTGGTTCACTGTTTCAGCAGTTTCTGAACTCAGTGGATCGTAAAGAGCGTACGATCAATGACTTTCTGGTTGAGATTAATCAACACGTCCAACAAAAAATTGAATACCTTGTGCGCCTCGAGCCAGGTATTCAGACGCCCGGTGAAACACTGAAAAAAGGCAAAGGTTCCTGCCGGGATTCTGCTTGGTTACTCGTGCAGTTACTGCGTCATCTGGGGCTGGCTGCCCGTTTTGCCTCGGGGTATCTAGTGCAGCTTAAACCTGATGAGAAATCCTTGGATGGTCCCTCTGGCGCCGAACAGGATTTCACCGATTTACACGCCTGGTGCGAAGTGTTTTTGCCCGGAGCAGGGTGGGTTGGTCTCGATCCCACTTCGGGGTTGTTTGCCAGTGAAGGACACATTCCTCTGGCCTGCACCCCAAGTCCAGTGTCCGCTGCACCTATTGTGGGTGCGACTGATGAATGCGAGGTCGAATTCGATTTCTCGAATACGGTAGAGCGCGTGTTGGAAGATCCGCGGGTTACCAAACCTTACAGCGAAGATCAGTGGCAGCATATTATGGCGCTGGGCAAAGCGGTGGATGCGCAGTTCGAAAAAAACGATGTGCGTCTGACGATCGGAGGAGAACCGACGTTCGTATCGATTGACGATATGGAATCCGAGCAGTGGAATACCGCTGCACTGGGTGCCGATAAGCTCAGCTTGGCCAAGACCTTGCTGCTGCGCTTGCGCGATCGTTATGCACCCAAGGGGCTACTGCATTATGGTCAGGGCAAGTGGTACCCGGGTGAAGAGGTTCCGCGTTGGGCGCTGGGGGTTTTCTGGCGCAAAGACGGCGAGCCACTGTGGGATAACGCTGATTTTCTGGCGAGAATTGATAAGAACTACGAATACGATGTGAACGATGCCAGCAACTTTGGGCGTCATCTCTGTGATTTGCTTTCTATTCCCCGAGCCTGCTGCCAGGCCGCTTACGAGGATGGCCTGTACTATTTGATGCAGGAGCAAAACCTGCCAAAAGACCTTGATATACTCACTCAAAAACTGGGTGATGATCTCGAAAGGCGTCGGCTGGCCCAATTACTCGAACGTGGGATTGAAATTCCTTCTGGCTTTGTTATTCCACTGAGTCGCAGTACGGGGTGGCCGATCGAGGAAAATCAGAAAAGCTGGAACAGCAGTCTTTGGCCGATGAAGCGCGAGCGAATCACTTTGATTCCCGGCGATTCCCCAATGGGGCTACGCCTACCGCTCAACAACTTACCAGAAGTGGCGAATAAAGCTGACAAAGTCCTTCCGCAGCGCGACCCATTTGAACCACGCGATGACTTAGTCAAGCGTGAGGATATGAGCTTCTCCGATCCGGTCGAGTCGCAGGATGAGCCCATAGAAGCGCCCACTGAGTACGAATTGGTCGTGCGCACAGCGATGTGTATCGAGGTGAGAGAAGGGCGTTTGAATATCTTTATGCCACCGCTGGATTACCTGGAAGACTATGTAGAACTCGTGGCTGCTATCGAAAACACCGCAGCCAGTTTGAATATCGCCGTGATTGTTGAGGGTTACGAGCCGCCGCGTGATCCCAGAATACAGAAGCTACTCGTGACACCCGACCCGGGTGTTATCGAGGTCAATGTGCACCCGTCCAATAACTGGGATGAGTTGGTTGCCACCACAACGTCGCTGTATGAAGAGGCTCGTTTATCGAGACTGTCTACCGAGAAGTTTATGTTAGACGGTCGCCACACGGGTACAGGGGGTGGCAATCATATAACTCTGGGTGGAGCCACACCGGCGGACAGCCCGATGTTGCGGCGTCCGGATTTGCTGCGCAGTCTTATTACTTTCTGGCAGCATCATCCTAGTTTGTCGTATTTGTTTTCCGGGATGTTTATCGGTCCCACGAGCCAGGCGCCGAGAGTCGATGAAGGTAGAGAGGAGATGCTCTACGAGCTCGAGGTGGCGTTTTCACAAATGTCCGATGGGGAGGTCCCGCAGCCTTGGTTGGTAGATCGGTTATTGCGCAACTTGTTAATTGATATTACCGGTAACACTCACCGCGCTGAGTTTTGTATCGATAAGCTCTACTCTCCCAACAGCACCACGGGGCGGCTCGGTATTCTCGAGTTTCGTGGCTTCGAGATGCCACCTCACAGCCGTATGGCTTTGGTACAAGCCTTGTTAATCCGCTGCCTGATCGCCCGTTTTTGGGATAATCCCTATCAGAAGCCTCTCGTGCGCTGGGGCACCGAGCTCCACGACCGGTTTATGCTGCCGCACTATCTCTGGCAGGATATGAAGCATGTTGTTGAGGATCTTCAGGTACACGGTTACTCCTTTCAACTTGAATGGCTGGCGCCTTTTGAAGAATTCCGTTTTCCGCACTACGGTCGAGTGCAATTGGATGGCATCGAGCTTGAACTGCGCTGGGCAGTAGAACCTTGGCATGTACTTGGAGAAGAGAACAGTAGTTTTGGCACCTCTCGTTACGTGGATTCTTCGGTTGAGCGTCTCCAAATCAAAGCGACGGGTTTGACAGACGGACGCTACGTGTTGTCCTGCAATGGTCGTCGAGTGCCCATGCGCAATACCGGGCGTCACGCCGAATACGTCGGCGGTGTTCGATATCGCGCTTGGCAACCGCCTTCGGCGCTACACCCTATGATTGGTGTCCATGTTCCCTTGCACTTTGACCTGATTGATACCTGGAACGGGCGTTCTATTGGCGGCTGTAGTTACCATGTCTCCCATCCAGGTGGCCGCAGCTACGATACTTTCCCAGTGAATTCCTATGAAGCTGAATCCCGGCGTACCAATCGATTCGAGACCGTCAGTCATACCCCAGGCGTCTTTATTCCTCGGCCGGAGGTCAACGCGTTGCGGGAGTTTTTCCCCGATAGCAAGCCTCACCAGCCGATGGAGCCACCTCCGGAAGAAGCGCCGGGGGAGTATCCCTACATACTCGATATGCGCAGCCCGATAATGAACTAAGGCGACCCATTTCAAATCTAGCAAAGTGAGTCATGCCTGGTTCAATACGTATATAATACCGGCGATAATTATTACGACTTGTAACAGGTAAATGCGTGCCCAACTCCCGTACTCCACAAGCGGTCAATCAGCTACAGTCTCAGAGCCAGTCGTTACTGCCGACTTCTCTTGAGTATCGTCAGGTGAGTGGGCTGCTTGATGATGTCTATTTCGCTGATGGTAGTGTTAAACCTCAGTGGGATTATCTGCTGAGCAGTCTGCGCAATCTGGGCCCCCAGGTTATGGCAGAACGAGAGCAAAAAGCTCGCCGGATTCTGCGCGATGATGGCGCCACTTATAATATCTACGGTCGAGGTGGCAGCCCCAGCAGTAGCTGGGAGCTGGACCCGGTCCCGCATGTTATCGGCAGTGAAGATTGGGGTCGGATAGAGGCCGGTTTGCTGGAGCGCTCCGAACTATTTAATTTGATACTGCGCGATATCTACGGCCCGAGAACTTTGCTCAGACAAGGTATATTGCCCCCCGAAGCCCTGTTCAGCCACGGTGGGTTCGTGCGAGCCTGTCAAGGAATTCAGTTGGCTGGGGAGCATGAACTTATCATGCATGCGGTTGATATGGTTCGCCAACCGGACGGCAGTATGTGTGTCTTGTCTGACCGGACCCAATCCCCCAGTGGGTCCGGTTACATACTGGAAAACCGAACTGTGATGTCTAGGGTTTTTCCCAGTCTTTATCGCGACAGCCATGTGCATCGCCTGGCCAGTTTTTATCAGCGGCTTCGGCTGAAGCTGGTGTCCCTGTCCCCCTCAGGTGAGATCCCTTTGATAGCTGTGCTAACGCCGGGCAACCAGAGCGAGACGTATTTTGAACACGCGTATCTGGCGAATTATATGGGTTTCCCCCTGGTACAGAGCGGCGATCTCATTGTGCGAAATGGCTTTGTGTGGATGAAATCCCTGGACGGTTTAAAACGTGTCGATGTTATTCTGCGGCAGGTTGAAGATGCTTTTTGTGACCCGGTCGAATTGCGAAGTAGCTCCCAGTTAGGCGTTCCTGGCTTGCTGGAGGTGGTTCGAAGTGGTCGGGTGGTGATCGCCAATCCTCTGGGCTCGGGCGCGCTGGAAAACCCGATACTGCTTAAATACCTTCCGGAAATCAGCAAATTTTTATTGGGGCGGGAGCCGAGACTGACGTCGGTCAAGACATTTTGGTGTGGTGACGATACAGACTTTGCCTACGTGTGCGCCAATATCCAGCAACTCCTCGTCAAACCCGCCTACCGGGGTATTGGTGTCGGAAGTGTATGGGGCGGCGATCTTAGTCCCGAAAAACAAAGTGAACTGCTCGCGACTATCAGTAGTAACCGCTACCAATATGTTGCGCAGGAGCGTTTGGAAAAACCACATATTCCCGCCTTTGCCGATGGCGTGTTGGAGCCCAGGCCGGCGCTGCTGCGAACGTTTTCTATTGCGGCCGATAGTTCTTACACCGTGCTTCCCGGGGGCCTTACGCGCATCGGTCGGAATACCCACGGCCTGATCATTAATATGCAGTCGGGTAGTCCCAGCAAAGATACTTGGGTGACAGCATCGGAGCCCGAGCGCACTCCGGATTTCGCTCACAACCCTGAGCCCAATCGAATCAATATCGACTCTCAACTGGTTAGCCTACCCAGTCGCGTAGTTGAGAACCTCTATTGGATGGGTCGCTATGCAGAAAGAGCAGAGGTATCGCTGCGATTTCTGCGGACTGTTTTCTTATTACTCAATGGTGAAGAGCGCATAGAAGAAGATGCGCGCCGAATACTGCTGCAAACGGTTACCCATGTGACAGCAACGCTACCAGGTTTTGTGAATGCTTCGGAAAATCTGTTGGCGAACCCGGATGAAGAGTTACTGTTGATCATTAAAGACGATGGTCGAATCGGCAGTATTAAGTCTACGCTGAACTCCATGTTATCCAGTGCCGATGAGTCTAAGGAGTTGTTTTCCAGCGATACCATACGTGTTATCAACGATTTGCGCGATGCGCTGGATCAGATGGATATCGAACTTGCCGATGGTTTGATCTCAGCACCGGAAGACGCATTGGATCCGCTGGTAACAGCCCTGGCCGCCTTGTCGGGCTTGATGCAGGAAAGCATGATACGCAGTGTGGGTTGGCGCTTCATGGAACTGGGAAAACGTATTGAACGGGCGCTGCAAACCATCAGTACCGTTAAACATTTGATGACGCCGGTAATTGGCGAAGGTGGCAACGCTACGCTGCTCACTGCCTTACTTATTTCCATGGAAGCCTTCATGACTTATCGTCGTGGTGGCCGTGAGCGCAGAGGCATAGAGCTGGGCCTGGAGCTTGTTATGCTAGACATCAGCAACCCACGTTCACTGATTTTCCAGTTGGAGCGCTTGCAACAACACCTCGGAGAACTGCCCAATGCGGATAATCACGGCGGTCAACTCGAAGAGGAAGAGCGAGCACTATTGGAAGCGATTACCAGTCTAAAACTGTCGCGCATCTCCGAGCTATTGGAAAGTGGTGTTGAACATCGGGATGAGTTGAATTTGCTGCTTGAGCACCTGGAGAAATTGCTGAAAGCGTTCAATCGTTTCATTAGTGAGAAACACTTTGAACACCGAGCTGATCCACAGCAGCTTGTCACCAGTGAGTGGGGAGGTCAGTAATGCGCTTCCGCGTTAAACACTCCACTCGTTACCAATACGCCCAGCGTGTGACACGTTGCTATAATCTCGCCAACGTCATACCGCGAGACACTGAGCGTCAGCAATGTCTTAAGAATACAATTACAGTGTCGCCACAGCCGATCACCAAGCAT
Organism: Halioglobus sp.; assembly: GCA_045110675.1. Lineage (GTDB taxonomy): Bacteria > Pseudomonadota > Gammaproteobacteria > Pseudomonadales > Halieaceae > JBALVT01. The sequence continues at coordinate 23,961 of JBGCGJ010000013.1, forward strand.
AAGCGCAGCGATTATTTTGGCAATCACGCTTATCACTTTGAAATACAAAAGCCACACACTGAGTTGGTCATTACCGCTCAGAGTGATGTTCAGATAAGTGACAGAGATCATGAGTTAAATTTCGATCTAGGTGTGTCCTACGGCGAGGTCTTAGCAACGCTTCGCGATACCTTAAACGACGATACTATTCAGGCTCGCGAGTTTCTGTTGAACTCACCGATGATAGAGTCCAGTACTGCGCTGGCGGATTATGCTCGCCCCAGCTTTGACCACAACCGCTCGCTCAAGGCCTGTGTCAGCGAATTGACCACCCGCATATTTACTGACTTTTCTTACGACCCGGAATTTACGACCATCGCGACGCCTCTTGCTGATGTTTTGGAGCATAAAAAAGGCGTATGTCAGGATTTCGCCCACTTACAGATTGGCTGCCTCCGAGCCATGGGGATTCCAGCAAAATATGTATCTGGCTACATTGAAACGCTACCCAAACCAGGCGAAAAGAAGCTGGTTGGCGCCGATGCGACGCACGCATGGATCGCTTATTTCTCACCGGGGGAAGGCTGGGTTGAGTTTGACCCTACCAATAATTCGGCGGCGAACAGCCAACACATTGTGACCGCATTCGGGCGGGATTTTTTCGATGTAACGCCAGTTAAAGGCGTTATCTTTGGCGGCGGCAAAAACCCCATACTCAGTGTTTCAGTTGATGTCAGCCGGATAGCGGAGAGCTAACGCCAGCTCAACAATTATCTCCGTTTAGCGGTTTCTTCTAGATCGTTTTCTTCGACAGGTGTACCACATGTGGTTACGTACAAATTGCGATCTTGAGTTTGACATAGAGCTACCGACACCGTTTGTATTGATGCTAAGACCGCGCAGTGGCGCGCAGCAATGGGTTGCCACTGAGGTATACAATCTTACTCCCACCGTCCCTGCGTTTGAGTTCACTGATGGCTATGGGAATCTTTGCCAGCGGCTCATCGCCCCCCCGGGGTATTTTTCCGTTCACACAACCGCAAAGGTGATGATATCCGATACGGTCGATGAAGCACCGGGGGCTGCATTCGTAGAGATACAAAGTCTTCCTGACGAAATGCTCCACTACTTGCTCCCTAGTCGTTTCTGTGAATCCGATTTGTTCTGTTCGATGGCCGGTACGATCACGGCTGGTCAGTCACCGGGTTATAACCAAGTCGCCGCTATTGAAAGCTGGTTGCGCAATAACATTCGCTATGAGCCTTTTAACAGTGATGTCCAAGTTTCTGCTGTTGATGTAAATGCGAGGGGCTGGGGCGTTTGCCGAGACTTTGCTCACCTGGGAATTTCTCTTTCTCGCAGTCTCAGTATTCCCGCCCGCATGGTCGTCGGTTATTTACACGCTCTAGAGCCTATGGATTTGCACGCTTGGTTTGAGGCCTATATTGGAGATCGCTGGTATTCCTTTGATGCTACTCAAGCTTGCAAGAGAGGTGGCTACGTGGCTTTGGGATACGGGCGCGATGCAGCAGATGTCGCAGTCTACAATCAGTTTGGTCCTAGTTTGTATCCAACGGCGCAAAAAGTGAGTGTGGAGCAAATCGATCGAGCCAGTGCCGATCTTCTTTGACCTTAGTTTAGGTGTGCATGTGGCTATTTTAGCGCCGCAATGCGCGAAACCAATCGTTTGTGAAACTCTGGTTTGGCATCTGCAGCCAAACACAAAAACACACCGGTCAGCGCTTGCTGGCGAAACGTTTTTAGATTGAAGTAGCCGTGAGTCCAGTCCTGTCGTGCCAGTCGATAGGAACCATAAATCTGCGTACCCAATTGAGTGGCTGATATCTTACCCCGCAAGAGACCAACACGCTGTGCCTCCAAGCAGGCGTCGATTGGGAGCTGAACTGATCGAGCATAAATCCCGGATTTGGAGCGCTGCTCAAAGAGGCCGCTGCGGTCGCCCGCTATGAAAGCTGCCTTGTAATAGCGTTCATCGCTCGCAAAGAGCTCAGCGAGCTTTTCGATCTGCACTTCGAAAGCCAGCTCTATATCATCATTTTCCACCCGACGTTGAACCTGTGCTAGTCGCTCAACGAGTTCAGTAATAATCGATGAGAGTATCTCGGGCTTTCCGCCAATCAGGTTGTAGATGGTTGGCACCGTTACGCCGACGCGTTTGGCTAGGTCTCTAAGTTTAAGGGCGTCAAAGCCTTCCTCTGCAATGATTTTGCGAGTGTGCGACATGATAGCCATACGCCGCTTTTCCATATTGGTTGCGCGGGTCGATTCCGGTGTTGGGGCAGTTAGTTGTGTCATGGGGCAATCGTAGAGTATCTGGAGGCTTGACACAAGATTTTAACCATGTTTAAAATTTAACAATGTTAAAAATATAACTCAGGAGATTTCCCATGCCTTACAACGATTATGCGGCATCCATTGAAGCTTGTGCTGCGCACTACGGCGAAGATGCAGACGCGGTTAGATCTTATATGTATGAGGGCCAGAAGAAGGCCTTGGCACTGCCAAACCGTGGTCCTGTTCGATTTGACGATAACGGCTCTCTACATCAAAGCATTCGAGAGGCCTATGGTAAATATGGCTTCTATGTTTTTGAAGGCGTCATCAGTCCTCGCGAGATGGCCGATATTAAAGCGGATATGTCCGAGCTTCGCTCTAGGTTTCCGACCCATCCCAACTCGAAAGTGGATGCTCAGGGTCGTCCTGCGTTGGGAGTCAATTGCATAGGAGATGGGCTCGTGTGGGTCAAACCTCTGAGCGATCCCTTGGGCGGAACTGCTATTGCAAATGGGCGTCACCAGGTAAAACTTACGGAATTGACGGCGGCGGACGATGCTCCCGATGAAGCGCCGTTTGTCTTGTGGGGATCACTGCAATTTTCAGATGCGGCCCTGCGGATATACGGCCACCCGCAGTTACTAAGAGTTGCGGCGGATATCAACGGGGAGGACTTCGCACCGTTCAACGAGGTGCTGTTCATTAAGGATCCCGGTCTGGGTGCTGCGGTTTCCTGGCACCAGGACGGTGATACTCACTGGGACAATCCCGATTTTGACCCTGAGATTCACGGCTTCAATTTTATGGCGCAGGTCTACGGCAGCACGCCCGTCAACGGCGTGTGGGTTGTACCCGGTACTCACAAAGTTGGCAAAGTGGATATTGTCGAGATGGTGAAAGAGTCTGGCAGTGAACGATTGCGCGATGCCGTTCCTCTCGTCTGTGAGCCCGGCGATGTTGTGATGTGCAATCGACAGCTTGTCCATGGTTCTTTTGCCAACACGGGTTTTGAGCCGCGTTTGACAATTAACTTTGGTTTCCATCGTCGCTCGTCTGTGCTCGATGTGAAGGGTGCGGGTATTCATAGCCCTGCTGCGGTTTATGATGACAAGGTGATCCGTGAACGTTCGCGCGTGATTGGCTTGGCCATCGCTGCGCGCCAACAGCAATACTCTGACGAAACTCCCTATGTCTACAAGCCCTTTGTTGAAGGTGGCGAGACCTATGTCTGGAACTCCGCTGCCAAGGAAGGACTGCGCGATTACAACTTGCTTGATCTGAGCATTTGATTCGCATCTACGTCCTGCGAGAAGGGATAATGCAACGTTACTGGCAGTGACAGGCCGGGCCATATCGGCCGTCTGGTGCGCTGGACTCGTTGTGTGTCCAGCTAGAAAAACCCTAAAACCGATAGCGTCCCTGTATCGCAATGGATCGTGGTCGTTCGGGAACACCAAAGTAACTATTTGAATCGGTTAGGGGAACATCGTTGTTCCAAACTCGAGTCTCTTTGTCGGTCAGGTTCTTGCCGATCAGGGCAATTGACCAGATGTCATCCGCACTGGCGAGCGCCAGGCGCGCATTCACCTTGGTATAGCTGTCGTGAACTGTGTTGGGATCCAGGTCCAGCGCCGAGTAGAAATCATCTGTGTAGTTGAGATCCAGATTGGCTCGCAACTCAAGACTACTGCCGATCGGGTGAATATACTCGACGTTCAGATTGGCGCTCATATCCGGTGCAAACAACAGCGTTTCATCTTTGAGGTTTTGCAAGCCTGAACCGCCTGGAGCGATGTTACTGCCATCGGGAAGCAGGCAACCGGGATTGTTCAAGGGGTCGGTTGTTTGAGGAATAGTGCAGGTAGCGGTATTAAAAAACTCGTAATTGGTATCGAGATAGGCGACCGAGCCACCCAAAGTCCAGCTTTCGGTCAGGCGCCAACGGCCGTCCAACTCTATGCCCTGGCTGACGGATTCGCCAGCATTGCCTACCTTGAACACATCGCCGACTAAAGAGCTAACCTGCAGGTCTTCGTATTCCATGCGAAATATGGCAACGTTGAGTTCGGCGGCACCGTCGGCAAGGGTCATTTTGGCACCTATTTCGTACGCCACCACGGTCTCGTCGTCGTATTCGAGTATTGAGGCATCATTCCCGGGGAAGCTGCCACCATCGGGCTCGCCCGTAAAAATATTTCCGGTGCGGATGACGGGCCCTGGGCCGGTATAGGCTGCATCGAATCCGCCGCCTTTGAAACCGGTGCTCACGCTGGCGTAGGCCATCATGTCATCGGTTGCGTCCCACTGAACGTTGAGAGACCAGGTAAATTTTTCCTCGTCTCGTTCCAGCCCCCTGAAATTGTGAGAACGTAGGTCCTCTATCAGACCACCTGAGGCTGGGTTAGCCAACACGATAGTGTTCGCTGCGGGGAGGGCGGCTCCAGCGCGCGCGCCTAGTCCGGGAGCAAAGGTCTGCTTGTCCAACTCCTTGGTTTCTTCATTGTAACGAATACCAGCGCCAATTCGCACGGTATCCGCCACGCTCCAGGTACCCTGTGCGAAGACCGCCCAACTGTCGGATTCCTGGGCGTAAAATCCCGGCCGGCCATCCTGCGTGGTTGCCAGCGCGGGAACCGATATCGGCCCGGACAGCAAAAAATCCAGCGCAATATTCGGGCTACTTCTATCGAGCTCTGACTGTTGATAGTAGGCGCCGACAATCCAGTCCAGGGTTTCACCACCCGGAGACACTAATCGCAGTTCCTGGCTGTACTGCTTGTATTCTTCTATCGGCTGACGATGCAAACTGGGTGTAGCGGAGAAATCTGAATTGCGCGCCGATTCGAAATCGTATGCGGAATAGGCGGAAATGGAAGTCACAGTAGCAAAATCCAGGTACCAGTTGAGCGTCAGGGCAAATACATCGGTTTGAGTGTCATCCCAGTCCGAGAAATCGAAAGCGGCCCTGTCGTTGTCATCGATGATCGGGAATACTTCCTGGCCTAGAAAATTTAACGGTTGATCAGACCGATAGACCACTGCCGGCTTGGCGTCGGTCTGAAAATCGCCGTGTTCTATCTTGGCCAATACTTCCAGAGATTCAGTGGGTTCCCAGCGTAAGGTCGCCCGGGTGTAGAGATTGTCTTTGTCGGGGCCTTCCTCGTTAAGTTGTTCATTGTCCCACCAACCGTCGAAGGCGTCATAGCGCACTGCCAGACGGCCGGAAAGTGTATCTGAGATAGGGCCGGACAGAACAAGATTGACCAGCTGTTCACCGTGCTCCGGCTCATAGAGTGCGTCTACATACCCTTCGAACTCATCGCTTGGCTTGGCGCTGGTGATATTGATTGCCCCACCAATGGTGTTTTTGCCGAACAAGATACCCTGTGGCCCTTTTAAAATTTCCACTCTGGCCAAATCCATCGTTAACGGCACAGCTGCCAAACGGCCTCGGCCTGAGTAAACCCCATCAATATAGAGGCCGACTGACTGTTCGAAGCCGCCGTTTGTGCCGGATCCGACACCTCGAATAAATATATTGGGCTGTGCCTGGCCGCTGTTGATATTTACGTTGGGTGTATACAAAGTCAGTTCTTCAAGCCCTGTGATGCCAATGTCGTTAATCTTCTCCCCGCTCATGGCCGCGACGGAAATGGGCACATCTTGCAGGCTCTGCTCTCGTTTCTGCGCGGTGACAATCACCTCCTCAAGCATCAGTTGTGCCTGCGCCGGCGCTGCAGCCAGCGCGGCACCTGCACTACCCAGCGCAGCGACAAGCAGTAGTTTGGGTGAACGAGTGAGATTGCTACTTATCATTGTATATCCCCGGTTGACGTAAGGTATTTTTATTCAGCGTTCAAATCTGTAAATTCTTTGCGAGTCCATACTGGCGTGATTCACAATTGTTTCGTTGGTTGGCTTAAACACCCTGTGTGCCGCGTACAACAGCACAGTTTTTTGAACTAATGAAAGTTGAGAGTAATAGTAGTATAGCTGTGATTTAGATGAGTGATGTCGCAACCCCAGAAATGCGTTCATGCTTTGTTGTAATTGATTACATTGGGCTAGTATGAATAACCACATGCTTGATGATTGGGTGAAACGGGTTGGTGGAAATGGAGTCGCAGTGTTTTCCGAAACTTCTATCCCTTAGAGAGTGGTTTTAACGATGAAAAAAATACTACTGGGATTACTTTTCCTGATAGTTTTCGGCCTCGGGTGGTTCTACGTAGTCGGCAAAGGCTGGCTGGGAGACCCTTGGTCGCCAGTGGCGCCGGCCTCGGGCCCAAGGCCAAGCGATAATAGTGTTGAGCACGCCGCGACCGAGTCGCAGGTTCTGTTTGGCGATTTGCATACGCACACTAATTACTCCATGGATGCCTACCTGTTCAATACCTCACTCGTCAAAGGGGGTGGAGTGGTAACACCGGCAGACGCCTGTGATTTCGCGCGCTATTGTTCCGCACTGGATTTCTGGAGTATTAACGATCACGCCGAAGGGCTCACGCCGCGAGTGTGGAATGACACCTTGGCCTCGATCCGCGCTTGTAATCAACGAGCCGGCGATCCGAGTCATCCCGATATGGTTTCCTTTGTGGGGTGGGAGTGGTCTCACACGAGCAAAGCCGATGTCTCTAAACATTATGGCCACAAGAATGTGATTTTTCGCAGTTGGGAAGAGGGCGAGACGCCCACGCGGCCAATTGGCTCTCAAGAGAGAAATATATGGTCGCGGATTCCGAGCGCAGCCCTGGGTCTTATAAGCCTCTCAGAAAGTGTGTCTAACACCGCCGATTTAGCCTGGTATATGCAGGAGTCCAGGGATACGCCCCTATGTTCCCCAGATGTACCTGCAGATCAGCTTCCCAATGATTGTCGTGAAGTGGCATTAACTCCACAGAGTCTCTATCGGAAGTTGGACGAGTGGGGGTTTGACGCGCTGGTTATTCCCCATGGTTTGTCCTGGGGTACTACCAATCCACTGACGGCCAATTTCAAGAGTCAGCTCGATCAGCACGACCAACGTTATCAGAAGCTGCTAGAGGTTTACTCCGGTCACGGTAGTTCAGAAGTATTTGAAGACTTTGAACGAGTGGGGAAAACGACAGCGGGCAAATTGTTCTGCCCGCCAAGTACGGAAAATTTTACGCCCTGCTGTCAACAGGCGGCAATCATTACCCGCGATCGCTGTGAAGATCCAGAATCGGCAGCTTGTAGGTCGCAGGTCGAATCGATCACCGCCGAGTTTCTCGCATCAGGCGCGCCAAAGGGACGCTCACTGCTCAAAGAGGCAACGCTGGAAGAGTGGGAGGGTTGCGGCCAGTTGCAGAATAATTTCCAGCCGAGCTCGATGTACGTGCCACGTATGTCGGCTCAGCATAATATGGCCTTGGGATTTGACGCCCAAGGCGACCCCGGCCGAGTCAAAATGGGATTGATAGGATCCAGTGATGGTCATCAGGCGCGCCCCGGCAGCAGTTATAAAGAATCCAATCGATTGCTCTACACCGACCACAAGGACACTGGAAAATCCGGCCCCGGAGCTGACTTTTACAAAGCGGACAAGGAGTCAGGGGGATTTTATTACACCGGAGGTCTGGTAGCTGTTCATGCAACTGGTAGAGACCGAGACGCGATCTGGGATGCCTTGGACAAACGCAATGTCTATGCAACTTCGGGTGATCGTATGCTTGTATGGTTTGATTTGCTCAACGGACCTTCAGGCGAAGTGCCAATGGGCAGCGAAGTGATAATGACCGAAACGCCAAAGTTCCGTGTGCGTGCCCTGGGTGCATTTCAACAGCGTGAGGGCTGCCCCGAGTACGCCAACGAGGCATTGGGCAGTGAGCGTATTCAGTCCTTGTGTGGTGGTGAGTGCTACAACCCCGGCAATGAACGCAAAGCCCTCCGTCGCATCGAAATTGTTCGTATTCAACCTCAGATCAAACCGGATGAAAAAATTGCACCACTGATCCAGGAAAACTGGAAGGTACTTGAATGTCCTACAGCGGATGACGGTTGCGTCTTCGAATTTGAAGATCCCGATTATGTCAGTGGTGCACGACCCACACTTTACTATGCGCGTGTTATTCAGGAGGCCGAGAATCTGATTGTAGGCGACCCCTTTGGCTGTGAGTTCGATAGCGAGGGCAACTGCATAAAACGGAATTACTGTATTGGTGCCAATGCAACGCCAGATAAAAATTGTCTGGCGGAAGCTGAGCCGCGAGCCTGGTCATCGCCAATCTTTTTGGAAAGCCGATGAGAGTTCCTTTTGTGAATCATTTCACTTGGTTTTTTGTGGCATTGCTCTTTGGCCAAAGTCTCTACGCACAGGAAAGGCCGAACATTTTGCTGCTGATGGCCGAGGACATGAGCGCGCGAGTCGGTGCCTTTGGAGATAGCGTCGCGCATACGCCCACACTGGACACTCTAGCGTCTCGGGGTGTTATGTACCCAAACACATTCACCACCGCAGGTGTCTGCGCTCCGAGCAGGGCGGCGCATATTTTGGGTATGCATCAAATTTCTACAGGCGCACAACATATGCGAACGGGCTCGCGTCCGGAAGGAGGTTATTTCGCAGTGCCACCGCCGCAGGTAAAAGCTTACCCCGAGTTCTTGCGCGCAGCTGGTTACTACACCTTTACAGATACCAAGCTGGACTATCAGTTCAGCTCCGCATTTCCCAACAGCGGACCTTTCACGATTTGGGATGAGGAGGGACAGGACGATCCAGACTGGCGAGGTCGCGAACCAGGCCAGCCTTTTTTCGGATTTCGGAATTTCATGGTCACCCATGAAAGTGGTGTTTTCACGCCCTTAGGTGAAATGCCCAACAGCATTATGCACTTTGTAATGCAGCTTATGCGCTGGTGGAAAGTTGATGGCACTCCGGAGCAGTTGACCGACCCTAATGCGATTGAGTTGCCACCCTACTATCCAGATACGCCAACGGTTCGCCAGGATATTGCGCGGCATTACGACAATATTGCTTTTATGGATAAAGAAGTCGCAGCGATTCTGGCGAAGTTGGAAGCGGATGGTTTGGCGGATTCCACCATCGTTATTTGGACGACAGATCACGGCGATGGCTTGCCCAGAGCAAAGCGCGAATTGTTTGATTCAGGCATTAAAGTCCCGATGATTGTTCGGTGGCCCGAGGCATTCAAACCAGAAGGAGTGGCTCCGGGAACTTTCGATGAACGCCTTATCAGCTTTGTGGATCTAGCTCCGACACTTTTGAAGCTTGCGGGTGCAGAGGTTCCTGCCTACCTGCATGGCCAAGATTTTTCATCGCCGCTCATTAGCCCACGACAGTACATTTTCGCATCGCGAGATCGGATTGATGAAGTGCCAGACCGACAGCGAGCCGTCCGCGATCAGCGCTTTAAATACATTCGTAGTTGGCAACCCGATCAGATCGAGGGGCATGAATTACTCTACCGGGACAATATCGACATGGTGCGAGAAATGCGTGAAATGTATCGGGCCGGAAGATTAAATGCCGCACAAAGCCGTTGGTTTGAAGCGCCGGGTGAAGAGCGCCTCTTCGACCTGGAGAAAGATCCTTTTGAGCTGAATAACGTTGTTGATGATCCTCAATACCAGCCTGAGCTTGCTCGATTGCGTGGGGTTTTAATCAACAGGCTCGCATACATTGGAGACTGGAGCGAAGACCCAGAGGCAAAAATGGTGGAGCGTTTTGCTCCAGGGGGTGAGCGAAGAGTCACGGCGCAACCCAATATTCATCTCCGTGCGGGTGGCTTACGGATTGATACTCCTGATGAGGGTGCATCTATCGCGTATCGTATTGGCGAGGGCCCGTGGCGTTTGTACAGCGGTCCGGTGCCATTGCCAAGAGGGCAGAGCTTCGAGGCGAAAGCGGTCCGCTACGGGTGGGAAGAGAGTGCTGTTACCGAAACCGAATTGACACCTTAGCCTTCGCGTTTCGCGGGAAAACTGTCGACTGGGTCACAATTTGACCGATATCACGTTGACCGGAGTAGGAAAAAAGCGGTCGACGACCTCCCTGAGTTTGTTCGGTCGTGCCAAAAAGACTTACACTTACCCTCATGAAAATAATGATAAAAATACTGAGCATTTGTTCGCTTCTGTCTGTTTGGGTATCCCAGTCTCATGGCTCCACTTTTGAGTCGGTTAGATTTGAACAAGAGATTCGTTCCGGACTTGAGCGCCCGGTCGATTTGGCTGTTACATCCGATGGCGAGCTATTGCTGCTTGATCAGCGAACCCTCCAACTCAAGATATTCGATTCGACAGGGGCTCTGCGAACGCAATTCGGATCCAAAGCATTGTTCAAGAAACCTGTGGCTGTGGCTGCTGGCCCCGATGGTGAAATTGCGGTTGCCGATGAGCGTCTCAAGAAAATACTTGTGTTGGACGAAAGTGGTGGTGTGGTGCTTTCCTTTGGTAGTAGCGGTACAGGTCCAGGGGAGTTCAAAACCCTTAGCGATGTAGCGATAGATCGGTTCGGTTTTATCTACACAGCGGATGCTGGCAACAAGGTGATTTCCCGCTACAGTTCCTCAGGTATTTTGTTGGGTCAGTCAAGCGTGGCTCCACAAATACCCAGTGCGTTGGCATTGGACGCCGGTGGAAGAGTTTACGTAATGATGTCTCGTTCGGTAGCGGTCACGCAGTTGTTTTTTGACGGTGGTTCTGCGGCGCAAAACCCTCTCAGTTTTCGCTACAAGGTGGGATCTATTACGGGTGTTTTCGTCGATGGCAAAGGAGATATCTACCTCTCCCAAGGCGCAAAGAACAATATTTTGAAATTTGATACCTCGGGCGAACTCCTTGCCTCCTTTGGTTCTCGCGGCAAGGGCCCCGGTGCTTTTAACCTGCCGACTCGCCTCGATGGAACTCCCGACGGCGAGTTGTATGTCCTTGACAGTAAGAACAAGCGCGCCCAAAAGTTCTCCATGGGTGGTAACTCTAAAGATCGCATAGCGGTGTCCGGGCAATCACCCGCAGATGTTTCACTCGCCGGTATGACTTCACTATCGGAACCCATCAGTGACCTGGTGATTTCTTCTGAAGATTTACAGCTACGTCTTTTTCAGGATTCAGGGAGAGTTCTCAAGCTCGGGTTGGAAACACAGGCTATAGGGGCTGAAGGAAAAAAAGCGGGGCAGTTTCGTGATCCAGGAGGCGTTGATGTACTCCCGGGCGAGCGCATAGTCGTCGCCGATACTGGAAACAATCGTTTTCAGATCTTGAATAATGGTGGAGCGGCTACAGTGGTCGGAGAGCGGGGAAAGGAGCCTGGCTTTTTCAATAAGCCGGCCGATGTCGCAGTGAATTCCGAAGGGACTATTTACGTTGCCGATACAGGCAATGCGCGGATTCAGATTTTTACCGACCAGGGAATCTTTATGCATACGTTCGGGCAAAAGGGTAAAACGCGTGGAGAAGAGCTGGCGGCCGGCGATATGTTTGCCAAGCCGATCGCTCTCGCTTTGGACTCCAGAGACAGGGTGCATGTCCTGGATAGCGACAATATGCGTGTGGCGTCATTTACAGCCAAGGGCGATCCACTGCAGCAGATACGAGGGCTACTCTCGCCGATAGATATTGCCGTGGATGAAGACGACAATATTTATGTTGCTGATAATGGCTGTCATTGCGTGCGTATCTTTGATCCAAATGGAAAGCCGACTATGCGATTTGGTTCTCGAGGTGAGGGGCCCGGTCAGTTGGGGAACATCACCGCGTTGGCAGTCGCCGAAGATATGGTACTGGTAGCCGATGATGAATGGGGGAATCTGAAGAGTTTTGCTCTCAATCGATCTGGCCGCGCTATTGAGGAAAGACTAAAGGTAAGTCACAGCTTTTATGTTCCCGAGACGGTGCTAAAAGACGCCGCACAGATGGCTCGTTACCGAGAGTTGGCAATGGAAGATGTAATCGGAAAATTGGCCGCTCTCGCTGGTGCTTCTCCCGCCACGATTGCTAGTCAAATGCAGATTGATAGAGAGAAAGTTCTTCCCGGGGGAGAAGTGCAGCTGATGGCGAGCGTGCCAAAAATGGTAGTGCCGGTTTCGGCGGCGCAAGATCCGGTGCCCGTGGACACACAAGATGATGCCGTAGAGTTGGCTTTTTAATTCGAATTTAACTGGAGTACTCGCGGAGTAAAAAAGATGCATGATTGCCAAACTAATAAAAAAGCATTGGTGCCGCTGATTCGCTCATTATTGTTTTTGTTATTGATCGTATGTACTCCGGCACAAGCCTATAAGAGCGAACTTAAGGCGGCCAAAGAGTATCTCGATATTGGTGCTCATGTTCAGTCATTGGAACAATTTCAACTGGCGTTGCAAAACCCGAAACTAAGTGGGCGTAAACGTGAACGAGCGCTTGCCGATGTAGTGAAATTGAAGCTATTGATTGCTGATCAGAAATTTCGATTGGGTAAGAAATTGGAGTCCGCCGATGAGGAGATCGGTGCTCTCAATGCTTATCGTAGGGCTTCCGAGTACGCTCCTGAAAATTCCGAATACTCTGCCCATTTTTCCCGACTTGATAGCACATTGGATAGTGCTCGCGCGCAGGCTCAAGAGCTGCTATCGAGTGCGCGGACCAACGGTTCTTGGGGCAGTTCCTTTAGCGCGCTCAAATCTCTCAGCGCCAGTAGCGCCGTTCCCGAAGTGCGATTTTCTCTCGACCAACTTAAATCAGAAGCCGCTTCGTTTTATTCCCAGCAATCAGATTTGGCGCTGTCTCAGAGGCGTTATCAGGGTGCATTGGAAGCAATATCTGAAGCGGTCAGATACTCCGATTCAGCAGAACTGCAAAATAAAAAACTGGCCCGACATCATCTACTTTTGTCCCAGCTGGCTTGGGACGACGGTCGCTCCAACGCCGCATTTGAACAACTTAATCAGGGGCTGTCATTCGAACCCAATAACCCAGAGCTATTGGCCTATCAATCGCGTTTTGAAAGTCAGTGGTTGGGCATGTTGTATAACGAGGCGATTGCCGCCAGCGGTCAAGGTCAACTGCAACTGGCCCGCAGTAAGTTTACTCAGATTTCGCGATACCAGCCTGGTTATCTCGATGTGAGCGAACAACTCAATCAGTTGAATCAGACCCTGGTATCTGACTATTACCAGCGCGCAGAAACCCTCATGAGAGAAAATAAGGGCGAGGCTGCAGGACGCGCACTCGCCTACTATATGGTCGCCGCTGATCAGCAGGCCAGCCTATACCCGGATATTTACAGTAAGATTTCTAGCGCCAAGACCAGACTGCGAGAAGACCTGGAGTTCCGTATTTCACTCAATGTCAAAAATAGCTCGAGTGAGCCCGGTGCTTCCGGCATTGTCAGAGATAATGTTTTATCGGCGCTAAAGGGTTCCAGTTTAAATCATGTGAAGGTTTTGGAGCGTGAGACACTGGACGACATACTTCGTGAGCAAGGATTGGGGCAGGCCTTTTTCGACCAGGCGACAGCAGTGCAAGTGAAAAAAATCAAAGGTATTCAGGCCGGGCTATACATCGATGTGGTAAAGATGTCTGTTCATGAAAGGGGCCGTGACCGTCCGTCATTTGGCTCGGTGCAGTATGTCAGCGGCACACGTTTCGTTCCCAACCCTCGCCACAATCAGTTACAGCAGGAAGTTGCTATTGCCCAGCAACGCGTGATTGAAACTCAGCAAAATGCAAATAAGGCCAAGGCCGATCAGAACCGGCTTTTGGGTATGAGTAAGGCCGGAGCGAATGACGCGGCAACTGCCATCGCCAGTATTGGGTCTATCTTTAGTTCTGCTGGCGCCAGTTCAGGCCATACTGCCGCTAAGCGCGAACTGGAAAACCTTCAGTACGCTCTGGCTGGCGAGCAGCCGCAAGTGGAGGAGGATGTTTACTCGGATTTTCGCTATAAGATATTTGATTTGGAATTGTCCGGCGAAGTGATTCTGTCCTATAAGATTGTCAACTTCACAACTTCTGAAGTGGGCGATGCTCAGGCTGTCAATGCCGTCGACTTGATCAGCGACCGCTATGTGCCAGGAGATCCTGGCAAAGGTATAGCAACAGACCCGATTCAACTTCCCGGGCAGGAAGTGTTTAAGAAGCAGTTACTGGATCAAGCGATGGCATCACTTATTTCAGGTCTCGAGGTGCAGCTCGGCGCCGGTTCGGGAAACTACCTTCGCCAGGCTCAGTTTGCTGTCGAGGATGGCAATAGCGACTCGGCCGTAGAGAATTATATTCGTTACCTGTATTCCGGAGCAGATCTAAAAAGTCTTCAGGCGCGCGCCGCCAATGATTACCTGTACGAGCAGTTGGGGATCCAGTTGCTGCGCAGGAAAAAGTAAAGCAACGCGGTATTTCAACTGAGAGAGCCACGCTATGTCGAATCACATGACCAATATAAAGTTCGTAGCCTTACTGGTGTTGTTTTCAATGCCAGTGAGTTCTCTAGGACAAAATGACCAACTTTCCTCAGCTGAGCTTCGAAAGCTGGCAGACCAGAGAATCGCTGACCAAAAAACTCTGGAAGCATCTAATCGGCGGATACAAGAGTTGCGAGCCCAGCGGCAGGCTCAAATGGCGCAGGATTCTATGCACCCGGAAACACGCAAGGCCTGGGATAGATACAAAGCCAATACCTACGGCGATTCGGCCGCAGCGGAAACCATGCGGAAACGCGATTTTCTAAGATTGCAACGCGATTGGGATCATGTTCAGGCTGAGGCGCATAAGGGAAACATATCGGCTGAGGACAACAGCCGGTTTTTGGTAGATCATTCCATCGATATGAAAAAGCGTATGACAAAAGCCGGCAATAAGCATGGTTTGGGAGTTTCTTTACAGGACCCTTCAGGAGCTCAGAAAACCTACTCGGACGTAGATGGTCATGGTCGCCCTGTGTGGCGCAATGGTAATGGTAAGACAGCGGGCAAAGTCGGTGAAATGTCTGTGGAGCAATTCACAGGAGCGAGGCAGGATTTCAATGCCCAGTTCAATAGAGATTTAGACGCGGTTGGCCTGGGAACTATGGAGAACCCCGCAGCTGGGATGCGCAGTGACTTGATGCCCATCACCGACGATCCGGAATTGTTTCGTGCAGTGGAGGGAAAGATCAATCCCGACGGTGGAGTGATGTACCAAAACACCGACGCGGTTCGCCAGGAGGTACTCAATAGGCAGCGCAATCCCGACGGTTCCTGGAAGGGTGATACCACGGATGCCAAGACCAAGGCTGCCTACCTACAAGAGCAAATACGCCAGCAGCGCGCGCACGCGATAGAGTCACAGCATATGCTCGAGGAAGGCAATCGACTAGTGTCTGATCCAGCGTCTTCACCCGACGATTTGGAACGAGGGCGTCGCATGTTGGAGCAAGCTCAAGGAGAGGGCAGCTCCCTGATTGGGAAGTATGAGGAGCGAGCCAACCGGGTGATAAATCAAGCGGCAGGTCAGGCAGGCACCGAGGGTATAGAAATATCCCCCACACGTCAGGCCGCTATTGATGCGGTGGGCGGGACCCGCGATCTCTCTGTTACACAAGAATCTGCGGATATTGTTGCTACTACCGAAAATGCTATTCGCAATCAGCAGGTAGAGGGGGCCCGTACTTTGATGTTAGATGGTGAGATTGAGGCGGCAGCAGAAGTAGCTAGAAACGCGGATGCCAGCACCCGCGGACGAATCGTGGATGAGACCAGGGCGGCTGCCTTCGAACAACACCGCAGTCAATTAATTGAATCCGGCGTGGTCACGGACCCTGCAGAAATTGATCGCCTTGCTGGTGTTCAGGCCGACAAGGATGCGCGACGTCTGGTGAGTGAAATGCGCAGGAACGCCACCCCGGACGTTTTTGATAGTGCAAATAATCGCTGGACAACAAATTCCGCAATGGACGCGTCAGGACTGCGAGCACGCGTCGGGCAGGCAGCAGAACTCGGTGGTCAAGTGATGGAGGGTGTGGACGCGCTGAATGCCGGGGCTGACGTGGTGGATTACCATGCCGGCCGTATTAGCGGTAGCGAGTTGATGAGTCGCCTCGGTTCCCGCGTTCCGATTGTGGGCGATGCCTATGGTGCTGGGCAGGAATTTGGCCAATCTTTTGCCGATCGAGTGTACGCCCAACCCTCAACCAACGAAGCGCATGCAGCAATACAGAACAGTTGGACCCATGATGCACAGCGGCAGGCACGCCTTGGGGGTGCGACACAGGAGGAGGGAATTGCATTGCGGGAAGCCCTTGCTTCTGGCGACGCAGCTGCTGCACAGGCTTTGATTGATGGAATGCGTGAAAGAGGGGTCGAGTTTACCTTGCCAGAACAACCCGCCTCCTATTGGACTGAGCCGGACGAAGGCTATTCGGTTGATGCAGGCTTGGTCACGGGGTTGCCCCGTAGGATTTGGGACACTGGAGCGGGTATTGTCGAGGGCACGTTGCGCGCGGGTCAGTTTATTATCGATTCTGCGGGAAACGTCGTTGCGACGGTAAGCGAAAGTGGCCAGATAATCGCTGCTGAGGCAACAGTCGCTGGTGCAGAACAGCAGCGGATAAACCAGGCACAACAGTTGCTCGACAGCTTGCATCGCCAGGGTATTGATCCTGAGCGAGCACTTGAAATCGCGCAGGCCTTCGCGGCCGGAAACACCGCACCCCTGACCGATCTACGGCAGCAGCGTGAGAGCGCAGAGAGTAAATCCGATTTCTCAGTCGCAGATCTTGACGCCCTAGATGATGAATTCATGTCAGCGGGAGATGATGCGTCCGATATGGATGTCATGATTCTCGAAGGCGCCGATGAATATGCAGAAGGTTTTTCCAGCGCGGCAGCCAGCTCTCAGGAAGTACAGGATGCCAGAGATGTTCTGACCTCTGCCCCGTCTAGTGTACAGGTGATGGATATGGATCAGGTGCTGCGTGAGGAACGCGAACGTGCCGAGGCTGCAGAGCTAGCTAGACAGAGTGGTTCGTCCCAGGATTCGGCGGCCAATGCCGCGCTTTGGGCAGCAACTATGGATGGCCTGGACGCGACTTCTTTGGAGCAGGATCATCTGGCTCAACAATCCCTTGAGGCTTCTCGGCGAGATGGACAAGCGCAGTTACAGATCGCGGCGAACAGACCAGATCCCAGAATGTCTGCCGGTGAATTCAGTGCTCAGGTGTCCGACTTACAAAGACAAGCAGATTTACTGGACGCGGAACAGACCCGCATATTAATGAACCCGGGGGGCGGCAGCACTACAACCGTTACCGATCCGAACGCCGCTGGGTTAATTCCAACTGCTGGTACAGATTTGTGCCGTTACGACTTTAGTCCCAGTGATTTTATATGCAAGTGCCCAGGACATAGTTTCGAACCCTCCAAGGGTGGATGTGTGGCTGATCCCAATGCGACTGCGCCCTTGGACCCCAGCAAAGGCGGGCAATATGGGGGTGCAGCTATCGCCGCCGCAGTCGCGGGAAATGAAAGTGGCTTTGATGTCCGTCAGGCAAAATGTGACGACGTGGTTAAAGCTGGGGGCAATAACCCAGCATCGATTAGCATCGACTCCGGCGGTTTTGGAGGGTCGGCAAAATTGACCTTCGATCACTACGGGGTTAAAGATCGCCTCGCGGTGATTTCAGGAGGTGCCGTGGTTTTTGATTCTGGATGTATGAACCTTGAGGGCGACGCGCAGCTGAGCCTGACGAACTACGGTCAGATAAAAGTCATCGTGGAACCCAATTGCGCACAGACCACGAATTCCCAATGGGAATTTCGGGTCGCCTGCCCGGCCAGCGTGGCTGCTCAATGAGCCGGTTTGCGTTATTTGGATTACTTCTCTGCAGTTGTGTTTATGCAGCCAATGCCAAAACCGAAAGTGTTTTTGTCGGCAATGGGCAGGCTGTAATTATTGCGGATAATCGCTCTGCTGCCGAAAATATTGCCAGGGCTTCGGCGAGGAGTTCGGCCATTGTGAAGGCGATGGAGGCGTACGTAGCCGATGCTCAAGTAGATCGTCACCAATTCAACCTTAAAAAAGGTGCCATGCTCAGGGCCAAACATGATTTTGTCGTGGCCGAACGGGTACTATCTACAAAAATTGAATCGCCGATTTTAAAGATGCAGTTGCGGGTTGAAGTGGACAGCAAGTCACTGGCCCTATTTTTCGGTAGTCAGGGTCTGGCCACTGCCGAGCAGGTGGCTAAGAAAAGCGAGCATAAACCGACAGTGATGATCGTGATGGCCGAGGAAATTAATGGCGCGCTGAATCGCTTTCCCTACAGCCAAGGCAGGGTGAATAATCAACTGCTTAAAGCCGATTACCTGGTGGTTGATACCACTGCAGCTGCACGGGCCTCAAAACACGATCAGGCTGTGCAGAGTGTCTTGAATCACGATCTAGCTTCTGCGCGGGCTATCGCATTGCAGTTTGATGCTCATATTGTTATTAGCGGAAGGGCTGTGGCACAGAAGTCCGGAATCAGCGGCGGTGGGATGAATTCCTATGGTGCCAATGTGGCGTTGACGGCTGTTGCCAGTGATTCCGGCAGAGTATTAGCCTCGGCCTCTGGAGAGGGAATGTATCCTCACGTCAATGCAATAACTGGCTCAAAGCTGGCTTTAGAGGAAGCAGCGGGAAGCGCTATCGATCAGATTCTCGCCCAACTTAAACTGGTGAACAACCGTTTTGGTTCTCAACTTCGAATGACTATCAGCGGAGTAAATTACCAGCAACTGTCCATCTTAAAGCGAATTTTGCAGCGAGATTTTCCAGACCTGACGAAACTCTCCACCCTGGGTTTTACTGGCGACGTAGCACGCTTGAATGCGGAGCTGGCAATTCCAGTAGTCGACTTCTCAGAGGCCTTGGCACGCAAAAAGTTTGGGGGATTTCGTTTGAAGATACTCAGCCAGAGCGCGGGTAAATTGGATGTGGTGGTCGTTAAAAAATCATCCTAGTTTGATATTCTAACGAATTTTCGCACTGCTTTTTTCGTCGTACGTTCGCCCGGCCATTTCTTGGTGTGGTAGACGAGGGTAGACGAGGGTCATTGCGCCTTCCTACCTGAATATCCCATCACCAAAACTGATCCCCACTTCCACACACCAAATACTTAGAGAGTTAAAACTGTCTAAGCTCACGTTGTCTGGAACGTCTATAGTGAGTGTAGTGTTGTCGTAACTAGGTCCTACCAGGTCGGGGCTGATCGCAACTGCGTTAGGCCCGAAATAATTGCCATCTACTCCGGTGTATGCCTGTACCACAATGCCCCGGCCATCGTAGGTGAAGTTCTCAATCTCGATAGTACAGTTATCTACAATGGTCGCAGTTCCGCTGACATCGTGTTGCCGGGTGATCAATGTGGCTGATTGGCCTACTTTAGGGTGATCTGCTCCGCAGCCACTTGCGCCGGTATCGCCGCCGGTGTCTCCGCCACCTCCACCGTCACCGCCGGTATTTGCGTCCTCGCCCTGTGATACATAGGCAATGACGTCGAGCAGTTCTGGATCGCTGAGCCGATTGCTACCCCAAAATGGCATGATGCCGCCTGTTAATCCTTCATACACACCGCTATTTGCTCTGCCGCTGCGACGCACTCTGTTGGCGATCAACGCTGGATCGATGCCAAAGCCGACGATGGGAGGCGCCTGAATACTGCCGGCGCCGTCGGTGGCGTGGCAACCTGCACAGGTCTCGTTGAACAAACTGCGCCCGTTTTGAGCATCTCCACCGGAGAGGTCTGCGGGTATTTCGGCAATCTGGATATCAACAACCTCGGCTTCTCCCGGTGCTGCACGTTGCTCCAGCCAGTCTGAGAGCGCGAGCCAATCCGGGCTTGATTCCGTCCACAGGTCGGCATTCATCCATTCGTCCCGGCAGGAATTTACCGCGTCTAGCATCTCGGTCAGCTGCCCATTTTTGTAGCTGGGACGACGGGTTGAACTGCCCAGGGGGTGCCCCGCTCGCCGAATTCCGTTGCTTGAGGGCTCCACGACAGCATGGCAGGACGCGCAAGTGAAGCTATTCCCGGTCGGCTGGGTGAATCGATACACCATCTCACCGCTACGAGGAGCGCCCGACTCGATCACTGCGTTTGCCATCTGGCGAAGCGTGAAGGTCTCCGCTCCTGCCAGTAGTGCATCTTCGAAGTCTGCCAACACCGCTGCGTCCACACGAAGTACATCTCGATCAAATAGCTGGCTCCACTCCAAAAGATCGCGATAATTCACTTTGTTGTCGTCGGTAATATCGCTGACCAGTCGTTTTGCCAACAGGTTCAGTTGTAACCTGAGATCTACAGTGGTGAGGTTTGACAGCCTGGGGGACAGATACTGATATACGACCTCGGTCAACACCGATACTTGTACGCCTGCTTTCTTGAGGTCTTTACCCGTTGCTATCGTATGCCAATCGGATAGCACCGGAGTGCCTGTGGCATCGGTAGCCAGATCCTGGTCAGTATCGAAATCTTCCCCGCCACTGGCGGTTAGTAAGTAATATCGATTGTTTTTGAATTTTTTGACGTCTGCGCTGACTACGCCCAGCAGAACCAGGCGATTGAAATCGTTGAAACTGTCCAGTGTCTCCTGCCCAAGTATTGCCAGCAGGATGGACGAATCCCAGCTATTCGCCTGGGTAATCGAGGGTTCTTGGTTAATCTCCGACACAGTCACCGAAGCTGCCGCTACAGGTCCTTTAATCTGGGCTTGATAGCAACCCGATAAGATCACTAGAGAAAGTAGTATCAGAGTGATGGTGCGTGTCGAAGTCATTTTATACTCTTCTTTTTATCAACAGCATTTTTGAGACTAATCTGAGCAAAAAGTTCCCTCGTGCTGCTGCCAACAAAACACCCCTCCAGGCACAATGGGATACACAATTGCGGTGAAATCATTCACAATTGCCGCGCAGACCTCGCACACTGTTTGCCATTAAGCAGCTTCTGAACTTATCGAAACTGCGCTGCCGCCGTTGACGGGGCAGTTTGAGGCATCAAAAGAGAGTCTGCAAATACACCACAGTAAGCCTTGGAGAGAGGAATGATTGGCATAAAAGCAATTGCTGGATATTTGCCCGAACAGCGGGTCAGCAATGTCGATCGTGCCGAAGAGGCTGGTAAAGACGAAAATTTCATCGTAGACAAAGTGGGCTTTACCTCCCTGCTGCGCAAAAGTGATGATGAAGATACCTCCGATCTCTGTGTTAAGGCTTTTGAGGCGCTGGTCGCCAAGATGCCGGATATAGAGCGTGAGAAGATCGACTGTCTCATCGTAGTCACCCAGAACCCAGATGGCTCTGGTTTGCCTCATACATCCGCGATAGTGCAGCACAAACTGGGTTTGTCAGAAGATGTGGCGGCTTTTGATGTGTCGCTGGGTTGTTCCGGGTTCGTTTACGCGCTGGATATTATTCAGTCTTTTATGAATGCACAGGATCTGCAGCACGGACTATTGTTTACCTCGGACCCCTATTCAAAGGTCATTGATCCGCAAGACTACAATACGGAGTTGCTGTTTGGTGATGCGGCTGCGGTTGCTTACATCGCGGAAGACCCGGTTTTTATCTCCAAAAAATCTACTTTTTCGACCAATGCCAAGCTGTCTCATTCGATCAAGGTGGATGAAGCGACGGGAATACTTTCGATGTTGGGAAACAACGTTTTTAAGTTTGCTGTATCGAAGGTTCCCCCACAAATTGAAAAGTGTCTCGAGATAAACGGCATGGATAAAGACGATATAGACCTGTATCTACTGCATCAAGGCAGCAAGTACATTGTCGATAATCTCGTTCCCGCTCTGGACGTGGATGCGAGCAAAGTACCGTTCCTGGCCGCAGAGACAGGCAACACGGTATCATCCTCTATCCCGCTGATGCTTGAGCACTACATGGATACGCAGGAAAAAAATATTCTGATCTCGGGGTTTGGTGTTGGCCTTTCCTGGGCCACATCGGTTCTTGAACGCACTTAATTTTATAATAAGAGGAGTAGCTGGATGTTTACGCTGGATGAGTTTCGCGACGCGACAAGGGCCGGAATTAAAAAAGTGCTTAAGAAAAAGGAAGAGGTCACGATCGGCGATGACGATGATTTTGGCGACTACGGTCTGGACTCCTTGACCGGTATTAGCCTGGTTCTTGAAGTGGAGTCCGCGTTAGATATCGATTTGGGTGAATTCGACATCGACGAGGCCAATACGATAAATCTGTTCTATGCCAAGGTAGTAAGAGTGCTTGAAGAATTTGATGATTGAAAAGCTTAGCCTGACTAGTTACTTGCTTGGGTAACTAGGACTCTTTGCGCCAGGAACGAGTCTGTTCCGATTTAGCTAAAACCTCTTTTAGATCCTTTGGATTTTGCTGTATATAGCGCTCCCGATCTTTGCGGCTACGCTCAATATACGAGTCAATATTTTTACTAGTCACCCGCTGTCCAAAATCTTCATAACGCTCGCCGCCTGTCCCCAGAAGCACATTCTGCATGAGGTCACCGGTCGCCCGGCTAACGTGGCTGGGGTCCAGATGCCACTTCATGCGCGTTGTTTTATCTTTGGATGAGGGCACCGATTCAGTGGTTATTGAGTTGTACCCAGTAAAATCCCAAATGGGGTAGGGCGGCTCACCCAGTTTTGCGGCCTCGTCTTCAATTAGCTGAACAACGTCTTTCTTCCACAACTCGAAATCGTCCCAGATATCCACCGCCCGCATAGATTCTGCCAGACGCGCGTGAAATGGCATGAAGCCAAGTGTCACTTCGATACCTGAGCGGTGGGCATCTGCAATAATTCTTTGTAGGTATACCAGGTTGGAGGAACCATCCTCACGCTGCATGGCGAATTTCTTTGCGGGGTTGGGGTACCAGGTGATTGTCATATATTGTTTTTCGATCTGCCGAAACACTCCGCGCTGAGATTTCCTGGGTTGAGGGTCATTGATCCAGAAACCGCTGGGTGTCAGCGTTGATTTATACAGTTCTTCGCGGGCGATTTTCCCCTGGGCCAGTACTGTATTCCAGCTCTCATAGAGCATTTCGAAAGAAATGAGGGACGTCAGTGTATCTTTGAAAAACCGAATTGGATAACCGCGATTATTTTCAAATTCCGGGGTAACCGCCAAACGCTCTTCGTACCGGCTGATGTGTCCCGAGGTAGGGCGCTGGACCATGTGAACGTTAAACATGTAGAAATCCAGCATCAACAGGATTTTTTTCGGCGCACCGCTGGCTTTGGCATGTTGATAATTGCGCCATAGTAAGTAGGCGGTGCTGCCTGCCAT
>JBGCGJ010000014.1:0-14914 GCA_045110675.1 Halioglobus sp.
TGTGGACTGGATCTCACTCCAATACGCAAGGCATTTACAGCTATCGAGCCAGAGTATAGTGTTTATCTTTAGAGCAGACTACGACAAAGCGTGAAGTGAACCACGTTTCGATAGTTTAAAAGCGACCCTGAAACAATCTAATTGGATCCAACGATGATCATTAATGTAGGAATGCTTAGCTACTTGGCAGGCTGCCTCTGCTTTGCGGCTTTGTCTTCGCTAATGATTCTGTCTTGGCGCGGGCGGCCTTTCGGCAGAGTGCTGATTGTTGCAAGCACTTTATCGGCGATTTGGGCTGGTGTTATCGTCGCCGGAAATTTGATGGAATATCCTCCGATCGAATTAATGAGAGCCGCAGAGGTCCTTAGGAATGCTAGTTGGACTTACTGCCTATTACAACTCATGGCACAACGCTTCAGCGGTGATCCGCACGTTCTAGCCGGTCGGAACTGGCTGCCTTTCTTTGCCACAGCTGTCACACTGATATTTGCGCTTCTGGTGCTGGCACCCTCCATTGCCGAGGCTTTCGACATCGCGGAGGTCTTGTATCAAGATATAGTATTCGCCACGTGGCTAGCAATGGCCGTAGCTGGATTGCTATTACTGGAGCAATTGTTCAGAAACTCCAGCGCAGGAGAGCTCTGGTCCATCAAGTATATCTGCCTGGGTCTAGGCGCGATATTTGCCTACGATTTTTTTATGTATGCGGAAGCGCTGCTTTTCAGACAATTGTCCCCCGAGTTATGGCAGGCCAGAGGTTTGGTCAATGCTCTGGCTACCCCCCTAATAGCGATTGCAATAGCAAGAAATTCCGACTGGAAACTAAACCTTCACGTCTCACGCCAAGTCGTTTTTCATACCGTTACCTTGCTCGGTGCCGGTGCATACCTGATGCTGATGTCGGTAGCCGGGTATTTTTTGAAATACCTGGGCGGCACATGGGGGGCAGTCCTACAGATCCTCTTTTTAGTTACTGCAGCACTTTTACTACTTAGCCTCCTCTTCTCAGGACGAATTCGAGCGCACACCAGAGTATTCCTAAGTAAACACTTTTTTAGTTACAAGTATGATTACCGAGAACAGTGGCAAAATTTTACAAGCGCACTGGCCGGAATCGAGGAAGACATTCCCGACGGTATTGTTCAGGCCATGGCGCCACTTGCTAACAGCACCTCCGGATTACTTTGGGCGAATACGGAAGGTGGAAAATTTGAGCCACTTTCACATTGGGAAATGCCCGAGCCCGACGAATACCCTGAGATGAGTAATCTAGCGAGGTGGCTTGAAGAGAGCCAATGGGTCATAGACCTGGAGGAACTTCGACGAGAACCGGATGTGTATGGAAATCTTGCGCTTCCCTCGGAACTCTTATCTATACCGAACGCCTGGTTAATCATCCCATTAATTTTTGGAGATAAGCTTCAAGGTATTCTACTGCTCAGACATTCAGATCTCCAAAAAACGATTAATTGGGAGGATCGCGATCTTCTCAAGACTGCTGGAAGGCAGGCTGCAAGCTATCTCGCACAGTATCTGGCAAGCAATGCTCTCATTGAAGCACGTCAGTTCGACGCTTTTAATCGCCTGTCCGCCTTTGTCGTTCACGATTTAAAAAACATTCTCGCTCAGCAATCGCTGATGGTTTCGAACGCCGAAAAGCACAAGACTAACCCGGAGTTCGTCGACGATATGATAGCGACCGTCAGTAATTCTGTGAGCAGAATGACCAATTTGATGGAACAGATGCGCAGCGGAGTCAGAGGGTCGGAACCGGAATCCGTAGATATCGGAGAACTGGTCGAAGAGGTCGTCGCTGCTCGATTAGATACCGCGCCCGTACCTTCACTGACGACGAGCACTGACAACATACAAATCCGAGCCAACCGCGAACGGCTGCACACCGTATTTTCACACCTTATACAAAATGCGCAGGAAGCTACTGAAAAGTCAGGTAAAGTAGACGTTAGACTAAACAGACAAGCAGACAAGGTCGTCATTGAGATCGAGGATAATGGGGTGGGAATGAACCCCGAGTTCATCAAGTACCGGCTTTTCAAGCCCTTCGAATCCACCAAGGGATTAACCGGTATGGGAATCGGAGCCTTTGAGGGCCGAGAATACATACGAGAGCTGGGAGGAGATGTACGGGTGGAAAGCGAGCTGGGATCTGGATCCCTTTTTCGAATCCACCTACCTTGCATAGCCGAAGATTGAATCAAACAATAGAATTCAAACAATGCAGAGGATCCATTTGTGAAGGAAAGTAAGAAACACCTTTTGGTCGTTGAAGACGACAAAGGGCTGCAAAGCCAGCTGCGTTGGGCCTTCGAGGGCTTTGAAGTGTCGATCGCGGGCGATCGAGAAGAAGCGATCACTCAGTTGCGCCGTTTTCAGCCCGGAGTGGTGCTTCTGGATCTGGGCCTACCTCCAGATCCTGGCGGCGTTACAGAGGGTCTTGCCACGCTCAGTGAAATTCTGACTCTGGTCCCAGAAACTAAGGTGATAGTAGTAACCGGCGATAATGACCGTGCAAATGCAGTGAAGGCGATTAGCCAGGGAGCTTATGATTTCTATCAGAAGCCAGCGGACCCCGAGATTTTGGCGCTTATCGTGGAGCGTGCGTATCAAGTCTACGAATTAGAAATTGAAAACCGGAGATTGAGTCAGCACCAGGATAAAATGCCACTGGAAGGGATTATAGCAACCAGTCCCCAAATGCTGGAAGCGTGCAGAACGATAGAGAAAGTGGCTCCGACTGACGTAACGACCTTGTTGTTGGGAGCAAGCGGCACCGGTAAAGAGCGCTTCGCCCAGGCGATACATGAACTGAGCGGAAGGTCAGACCAGAAAATTATCGCCATAAATTGCGCCTCCATTCCAGAGAATTTGCTCGAGAGCGAGCTGTTTGGTTATGAGAAAGGGGCATTTACCGGCGCCTCACAAACCACTCCGGGAAAAATTGAATATGCGGACAAAGGAACCTTGTTCCTCGACGAAATTGGTGATCTACCTATTTCCCTGCAAGCCAAGCTACTCAGATTTTTACAAGAACGAGTGGTTGAACGAGTCGGTGGACGCAAAGAAATTCCTGTTGATGTTCGCATCATTTGCGCAACTCACCAGAATTTACCCACGCTGATTGAGAGCGGTGGTTTCAGAGAAGATCTATATTATAGAGTCAGTGAGATAACCATTAACATTCCAACACTACAGGAAAGAGATGGTGATGCACTCGTGCTGGCCACCGCCTTCCTTACCAGGTTCGCGCGTGAACTCAATAGCAATGTTAAATCCTTTGACCCACAAGCCATTCAGGCGATCGAGTCATACGAATGGCCGGGCAACGTAAGAGAACTGGAAAGCAGAGTGAAGCGAGCAATTATTATGGCCGATGGTGTGTATATTTCACCCACCGATCTTCAGCTGGAAGATCCAGGCGAGGAGTCGATGCCACTCAACTTGAAGGAAGTCAGAGAAATTGCAGAGCGCAAAGCCGTATTACGAGCGCTAAACCACTGCAGCAACAGTATTTCAGATGCAGCGAGTGTGCTAGGAGTAACCAGGCCTACACTCTACAACCTGATGGAGAAACTTGACCTCAAAACCTAAATAAAAAAAGGCGGCTCCCTGCCGCCTTGTTCTACCGAATCCCGCAACTACTGAAGCTGAGTTAAAAGCTTCTCGGCTTCTTTCCGGTCTGAAAATGAATCGTTATTCGCGAGCAAGTGTTCCAGCGTTGAAATGGCGCTGCCAGTATCCCCCTGGGACACCATTATCTGAGCGCTATGAAACAGAATACTGGGGTTATCGGGGAGTTGCTTAAGAGCACGATCAATGGTCCGTTGAGCCTCATCGAGCTTTTTGTTCTTAAGCAACACGATTGCAAGCGTATCTAGAACAGAAGCTGAATCAGGAGCTAAGCTACTACCACGCTTCGCCAGAGTAAGAGCTCGCGCAGGATTAGAGTCTCTCAAATGCCAGGCGAGATTATTTAAAGCGAACACATTGTCACCATTTTCCTTGAGTATCAGCTCGTATTGTTCCGCGGATTCTTCAGATCGCTGGGTCTTTCCGTAAACCTTTGCCAGCGCTGATCGTGCTCCTATATCGCCGGTATTCTTGGACAGCCAGGTCTGTAGCAGAGACACAGCACCGGCAGAATCACCTGTATCAGCCATTTGATCAGCCAGTCTTACCAATGAATTTGAGCTCGGACTTCTGCCGAAGAAATCTTCCAACAACTGCGTGGCGTACTCTTGATCTCCTCTATGTTGTGCATGCGTCACTTCCAAGCCTAGAACCTTGCTATCATCCGGAGCGATCTTTTTAAGTCTGGACATTCGCTGTTCAAACAAATCCAGCTTGTCATTTACCAGGGCATGCTGCGCAAGAGCGAGATTCGCCAGGAAATGATCGGGGGTGATTGCCACCGTTCGCTCCAAGGATGTGAGGGTCTTACCGTCCTCGCCCAGGCCGGCGTAAGCTGTTGCCCTCAAGTAGTGATATTCGGCATATTCGCGTCCGACCTTTGACAGTTTTTCCAAAGTAGCCAATGCCTGGCCAAAATTCCGCTGTGCGAGTTGCGCGGTGGTGATCACATGAAGCACGCTCGGTACCTCAACTCTATTTTCAGGTAAATCGCTAAACAGTTCCTGGGCTTTTTGCGGTGTACCCTGAGATAAAGCATATCTGGCGAGCACCAATCGTGGTTCTGCGGATAGCGGGTTCCCCTTCACCGCGTTCTCTAGCGTTTCAACCATTAATTCAGGCTTTCCCTCGGCTGCATAAGTGGCAGAAAGTTTTAGCATCGTACGTAGGTTATTCGGATTGCCAGCAAGTACTTTTTGGTAAAATTCTCTGGCTTGGGCATAATCACCTCTATCAAAGGCCATTCCCGCCAAGCTATGGTTTGCCGCAGGGTCTTGCGGTGCCCGTTCCAGAGCTGTTGCTAAGGACTCGCGCGCTTTCCCCATCTCTCCCTGAGCCAAATGAACCTGAGCAAGTAGGTTATGCGGAGTTGGGCTTTCGGGATAGCGCTCGGCATATTCTTTGCCTGCCTCGAGCGCTTCATCGAATTCTTGTTGATTCAAAAGGCTCAGTACAATCAAAACCTCGGCCTGCTGATAGCCGGAATCCATCATGATTGTTTCCTGAAGTTGCTGGATGCCCTTTTCCTGATCTCCAAGCGCAAAGAATCCCGCGCCAAGCCTGGCTCTTGCTTTTGCAGATTCTGGCTCCAGCTCGGCCACGGTGATTAGCAGCTCTACACCCTCGTCGTTCTCACCCTGGGCCAACAGTGCGTTAGCCAGCAAATTCAATGCTGCTATGTTTTGTGGATAAAGTGAAATCGCATGGCGCGTATACTTCTCAGCCCGCTTAAATTTTTTCTCCTGCAGTTCGATGGTAGCTGCTAAATTCAGGCCGAGAACGTAGTCAGGCCTCTTAGCCAAAAACTGTTCTATATTCTTTCTTGCCAGCAGCAGGCTGCCTCGCTTTTGGTCAATTGCCGCCAAATAATAAAAAGAAAGCGGATAGGCGTCTTCGTACCTTGCCGAGAGCGAAAACGAGGAGTGCGCTTCTTCCAGGTTGCGTTCATCCAGAAATACCAGCCCTTCAACAAAGTGCGCGCCCGGATGCTCCGGCGCAACTTTCTTAACCGCCGCAATATCGGCAAGAGCCAGATCATTTTCTTTGATATGCAGTAGAACAAGGGCTCGTTTGAGTCTATCAGTGATATTGTTATAGGTCAGATCAATAACGCGGCCATAGGCCTCGGCCGCAGATTCATAGTTGCCGGCACGGTTTTCAATATCCCCCTTAAGACTCCAACCCGCTGCGTAGTTGGGCTCGAGCGCGAAAACTTGCTCCAGCTGGTCTCGGGCAGTTGTCTCGGCCTGGTCTGCCAAGGATAAATAAGCGGCGCCCAGCAATCCATAGGGCGAACCGGGATTCAGCGTTAACGCTTCCTCGATAAGCAATGCAGCACCAAAATTGTCACCTTGAGCAAGCAAGGACATACCCTTCGCGGTATATACTATGGAACTGGTTTTAGGGTCATTGGAGTCACTTGGCAGCCCATCCAATTTTTCGTGCTCACCCATCGCCTGTAACGTCTGAGCCAGTATAGGCAAGGTCTGCTCTCGCAATAGGCCACTCTCATAAACTCTGGACAACTCTTTCTCTGCACTGACAAAGTCCCCCATTTCAAAGTAGGTTTTGCCCAGTAACATGCGCACACTATCGTTGCTACCATCCGCCTGCAGGGCTGTTTTCATTTCAATGATCGCCGCAGTCCTGTCTCCACCATCTAAAAACGCTTGGGCCGATGCCAGATAGTCTTCACCGGACTTTTTGGTCCCGCAGCTGACCACAAAAATGCACATAACTAGCGTTGAAAAAAGGTTTAGAGTTCGCTTCATGCTATAAAATCCTTCTATTTTTGAAACTTTGTGGTCTATTAATGACGATTAAAAATGGTTAATCACAAAAGAGAGTTACTATACCACTTCACGGTCAAGTCGCCATACCAGGCGGCATCCCACGGCGCCGCGGAAAAGCCACGTTTGGAAGGGAAAATGACGGACTCGAGCCCAATGCGAAAAGCAATTAATGCATTATATTTCAAACGCTTACCTTATCAGAGCCTCGACGCAAGACCATTGCGGGTTCCGATCGAACTATTGCTTATTCAGCGCATCATGGGATACTGTGACCTGGTTTGCAAAACTGCAATTAAACGTATGCGAAAGCTCCAAATTGACAGTGCGAACAACATTTCCAGCCTAAAGACACCTATGCCCAGGATTGACAATTTGCAAGCACCCCGCATGTATCGATTTTTTTTATCTTTAACGTTCATCTACTGCGCGCTCTCACTCGCAAACCCTGTACATGCAATTGACAAAAATGAGCATGAAAATACAGACGGAACGCCACTAGCGTCCAAAGTTTATGACAGGCTAGCAGCCGTAGATGCCACTACTCGCGCACAAATGGTGCTCTATAACGACAATGTTGAAAGCAGGCGCAGGACCTTCTACAGCTACGCAAAAGACAAGGGGATGTCTGAGAGGTGGACACTGCTGCGCTTTGTAGAGCCCAACGATATCGCCGGTACCGGATTATTAACTCTCGATTATAAGGGAGACAACAGCACTCAATGGCTCTATCTTCCGGCACTGGATCGAGTAAGACGTATTTCCTCATCGAGAAAAGGAGGCCACTTTGTGGGTTCAGATTTCTATTATGAAGATCTGATGGATCGTGAAGTGGACATGGACAGGCACAAACTGCTGGGGAGTGAAGTCATCGATGAGATTCAGTGCCAGCGACTCGAAAGCGTTCCGGTTGACCCAAGTAACTCAGTGTATTCAAAGAGGGTTAGCTGGATAAACCCAGAGACCTTAGTTCCGCTTCGGGTGGACTTTTTTAAGGAAAACAAACTCACACCCGTGAAACGACTCACAGCGAAAAAGATAGAACTCATTCAAGACCACTGGACCGTTTTCGAGAGCACGATGGAAAATCTCGAATCGGGAAGCTACACACAACTCATTACATCGCAGATCGTTTATGACCAAGGGCTGCCGGATGAACTGTTTACTCAACGCGCCCTGGAAGACGATCGCAGAGAAGCGCAGTTTCGCCCCTAGACCTTCGAAATACGGATTTTAGATTTATGCAGTTTGTATCTCGATATAAGTCCGCCGCGATCTTCTGCAGTCAATGGGTTCTGCTCCTGACCTGCCTGGGAGCCGGAGTCGCGCAATCCACCGATCAAACTCATGCAGCGCCAGCAGGTAGGCCTTTGGGCATGGGTGCAAAAGTCCATCTCTACTCCGAACAGGGGTACATACTTCAACTTGCAGCGCACCGATTTTTGGCAAATGCACAAAGAGCCTTGCGTTCTTTCGACGCTCCGGATGCGGACATTGTCAAAACCACGACCACCGAAGGTGATATGTTTCTGATTATTTCGGGAAGCTATTCAGATCGAACAGTGGCCGATTCTGCCGCAAAGATCTTTTCGACAAACAACCCCGGCGCAAATTATTGGATTAGACCTGCGACAGACCTGATTTTCCTCTTGGGTGATTCTTACAATCTCACCGGTCAACCATATGATACGCCGTCTCAGAAGACCGTCACGAGCAAACCTTCAGATTCACAAGGCGAGTATACAGTACAGCTTTCGGCGGACCGAAACCGGTTAAACTCTGAGCGGGCTCTTGCGAGACTAAACGTGCCCGGTGCAGAGATAGTAAAAGTACGAGATGTGATGGGGGAACTCTATCTATTGCTCTCCGGTCGCTATGCCGACAAGAAATCAGCGCAAAAAGCCGCCGAAGAGTTGGCCGTAAATAACTCCGCTATCGATTACTGGGTGCGTACATTTACCGCTTGGCCCAATCGGGAGCAGTCGCCGGCACTGCAAGTACAAGCCGAGACAGCTCAAGCTAAAGTAAAAGACAGTCTCGCACAAGATTCCAGGCCAAGAGCACGTCCCACCCCCCCCACTAAGAAAGTAAATGTAAAGCTAGATGAGATTTGGGCTGAATATGGCCACTTCACAGACCGACTATCGGAAGCTGATCACCAGGGCTACATAAGAAGCAGCGCAACGGCAAACTGGTGGCCCAATAAAAACTGGGAGCTTCAACTCTCCGGGAGACTCGATGGCTACTATCAATCGGGCGACTGGGATTCCGATAAGTTTGAGACAGACTTTGGAGAAACTTACATCCGCTACAATTCCAACGATCTGCGAATAACACTTGGGGCGCAAAAAGTTGTCTGGGGGAGAATTGATGAATTCCCCCCCATTGATCGTATGAGTACTCAGGATCTGTCGAGGTTTGTCTTGGACGAACTCGTCGATCGGCGCCGCGCTGGAGCCGCAATGAGAATCGAGCACTTTTCGGTAAACGGCAAGCTGGATTTTGTCTATCTTCCCTGGTTTAGGGCAGCAGAGCTGCCAGAGGAAGAGAGTATTTGGTTCCCTATCGATCAACGGCGCGGTGAAGTGTTCGGACTAAGGAGCACAGCGCTCACATCAGCACTGGTTAAAAGCGCAACGCTCGACCTAAACGAACCAGACTCCGACGGGGGAGCCGGTCTGAGATATACCGGAATGACAGCCAACACCGATTTTGGACTTAGCATACAACGTGTTCGACACAACACTCCATACTTCACCTATGATCCGTCCAGACTTGTCATCGAGGACATCTATCCCAGGAGCTGGATATTGGGAGGAGACCTTGGAATGGAAGCTTTCAATGGCGTTGTGCGATTTGAAATGGCCTGGTTATCAGATACACCAGTGACCACCCCACTCGGAGAGTTCTCCACCGTAGAAAGCATCAATTGGGGAGGCTCCTATGAGTTTTTCCCCGGCGATGGCGATGCCCGAATCAATATACAGTTGATGGGTAGCACACTATTCAGCAACGAGAGCGTGCTGGATCGCACCGAGGATTATTCTCTAAGCGGTTCCTTCGAAACACCCTTCAGTAAGAACCGCTGGAGGTTCAACACCCGTTTCTACCTGGGGCTTCGAGAAAAAGATTACTACATCAATCCTGAATTAGCCTACATTGGCTGGCCGTCTCAAGAGCTATACATCGAGGCGCACTACTTTGATGGTGACGACGGAACACCGGGTGGGTTCCACCAAAACCATTCCATGATATCTTCTGGATGGCGAATCAAATTCTAGACGCAGACTATCCCCGATGAACGAGACAAATTCTTACAAAAAAAGCGCGTTTATCAGCCTAGCCATTCTTTTGATTGCTACCTTACTATCGGTAGCCGTTCTACCTGGAATGATCATTAATAATGTCCCCAGGGTCTACCTTCCGGAGAACGCACCGGCAGTTATTATTGACGACAACCTTCGTGAAATATTTCCCAACGACCAAGGCATCGTGTTGCTGTTTGAAGATGATGCTCTTTATTCAGATTCATTTTTACTTTCCTTGCACAACTTGACGAAGTCACTTGAGGCAAGGGAAAGCATTCAGCGCGTGGTCAGCGTCACCTCCCAAGACCACATTGAAGGCACCGAGGATGGTTTTATTGTCGGCCCCCTCATCGACATCGATAAGTTGGCTGACTTCACCGAGGGTCAAAGAAAAGAGCGGATACTAGGCGACCGTTTCGCCAAGCAGTTTTTAATCGCCGCAGACGCCAGTGCATTGGCGGTGGTTATACTTCCCAAGGCAATCGACAACAGTATGGCGCGAATGGCACTACAAGATGATATCTACTCGCTGCTAGCATTGCACAATCTTGATGACAAACTAACCGCCGAAGCGGGGCAAATTACAACTGACGTAGAACAAATGCGCGAATCGATCAGCCAAAACCTCCGGTTTATACCCATGGTTGTATTCATTGGCCTATTGATGGTCTGGCTGTTGTTTCGTCGAGTACTGGCGCTGGTGCTCAGTGCAGTGGCACTTAGTACGGTTATCAGTGCAGCGCTGGCACTATTTGTTTTGTTTAAAATTCCTTTCAATCTTATCTCCGCTATCCTGGCACCGCTATTGGCTGCTCTGACCATCGCTGCGCTTGTACATTTATTCAATGCAATGGTCTACGCCTCCAAACGAGGTAGAACAGGCCCGGATCGCGTCAGCTCGGCCATGAATGAAATTCGCAGGCCGGCTCTGTTCAATGCGCTAACAACTGCTGCCGGATTCGCCTCCCTGGGTTTGACCGATATCCCACCGATCAAATCCTTAGGCTTGGTTACCTCAGCGGGTGTCGCCTTTATCTACTTGGTGGTATACCACTTACTCCCCCGTATCCTGGCGCATTTTGATAAGCAACCCTGGCGAGCGTCGCGGATAAAACGCAATTATATCGATCGATTTGTGGGTGCATGTTTCCACGTAGGCATGCGCAAACCGGTTACCACGTTGCTGCTGAGCGCAGCGGTGATTGCCGCTTGCTCACCCTATTTACGCAATATCGTGGTTGAAACGAATTTGCTGGAATTTTTTGCACCGGGACACAAAACCCGAGTAGCCACTGAACAGATAGAAAAAAAACTTGCTGGCACCGGGTCCTTGGATATTGTATTTCACGCGAGCGATGGCGACACACTCACCACTCCAGAAAACATAAGAATAATTAAGGCCTTTCAGGAGTGGGCAGACCAGCAACCTGAGGTAGATAAAACTCGATCGTTCCCGGATTTTATTGAAGAAATGCATTGGGGTTTCCACGCTCAAAGCCCTGAGTACCGCAGTATTCCCGAAAACGCCCAACTGATCAGCCAATATTTATTGATTTATGATGGCACCGACCTATACGACTTCATTGATCCTAGCTACCAACATTCAAGGGTAAGCTTGAGCATCAATATCCATGGCGCCAGTGAAATCAACCAATTTATGGCAAGAGCAAGGCAGTTTCTGAGAGGGAGTACCAACAATTCAGTCGAATGGGAAATCGCGGGAATCAGCCGATTGTTTGCAGATCAGGTCGACCTGTTGGTCAAAGGGCAAGTGGTCAGCATGCTGGGCGCTCTTGTTCTGATTTTCGTTCTCATGATGATTCAGTGGCGATCTTTTAAAGACAGCGTGATTTGCATGATGCCCAACCTATCACCCGTGCTGCTGATATTCATTCTCATGGGCGCGTTCAGTATATGGCTTGATGTGGCGACGGCGATGATCGCCAGCGTCGCAGTCGGCATTGCCATCGACGATACAATACATGTCTACCACGGCTTCATACACCGCGTGCGCCGAGGAATATCGCCCACCATCGCTCTCGCTCGGACCTATCGTCAGGCGGGGCGAGCCATAGTGACCACCAGTATTATCTTGTGTGCTCAATTTTTGGTATTGGCGACATCAAATTTCATCCCGGTGCAAAACTTCGGCTTGCTAACCAGTATCGGCCTGTTAGCTGCACTACTTTTCGACCTGCTATTATTACCAGCAATTTTGGTGTTGGTTTACCCTCCGAATGCGTCTACCAAGGTCGCCGCTAAGCTATAATAAGAAACCTGATTGAATAAAAAACCGCTTTTCGACCTAATACGGATTTCACTATGACTCCCACGAATGAGTTCGACTATACACAGGCGTTCAGCCGCAACATTGGCTGGATCACCAAAGCAGAGCAGGAAACACTTCGAGGGAAACGAATCGCTATTGCGGGGCTCGGCGGTGTCGGTGGTGTACACCTGCTAACTCTCGCCCGATTGGGTATTGGCGCCTTTAATATTTCCGACTTCGACTCCTTTGAAATTCACAATTTCAATCGCCAGGCAGGGGCAATGGTGAGCACACTGGGGCAGCCAAAGGCGGAAGTACTAAAACGCATGGCTCTGGATATCAATCCTGAACTCGACATCAAAGTATTTCCAGAGGGGGTCGATGACAACAATGTCGACGCGTTTCTGGATGGCGTAGATCTGTACGTGGACAGTCTGGACTATTTTGCCTTTGGTGCACGCAAAACAGTTTTCCCTGCCTGCGAGAGAAAATCGATTCCGGCGACGATCGCAGCGCCGATGGGTATGGGTACCGCTATCCTTAACTTTCTACCGGGCTCAATGTCCTTTGAAGACTACTTTCGTTGGGATGGCTGTACTGACGATGAAATGGCGCTTCGCTTTCTAATTGGATTGTCGCCCGCATTGTTACAACGCACCTACCTAGCAGATGCGAGCGCGGCAAATTTCGGCACACAACAAGTCCCCTCTACGCCTATGGGCTGTGATATGTGCGCGGGAGTAGCGGCAACCGAAGCTCTGAAGATATTACTCAATCGTGGCAAAGTGAGTTGTGCACCCAGGGGTTTTCACTTTGATGCCTATCGAAACAAAATGGCGAAAACCTGGCGGCCCTTCGGAAACCGCAATCCCATTCAGCAATTGGCGATTATGATCGCGAAACGGCAGCTAAAAAATGGTTAGTTCTTTCAGGCGCGCCGGTTAGGGTATCGATCGAGTCCCAATTGCCCTAATAGGTTAACAGGATAGGGCTAAGAGGGCTTTCTCACCATAACGTTGTAGGTATTTCCCGTAACCTGCTCGCTCACTAACTCAAAGCCTTGCTGTAACATTCGATTGCGGATGTCTTCCTGTTCGTAGGGAGAATATAGGATTCCTTTTCTAATACCCCAATCATCTATCGTTTGCGCTATCCATCGCAGGGGTTGGGGGCCCCTTGGATAAAGCAGCACGTTGGCAGCCAGGTTCGCCCCTGGCGACATTACCCGAAACACCTCCTTGAAGGCCGCATCCACGTCTGGAAAGCAGTGTACCGCGTTCGCAATATTAACCGAGTCAAAATACTCGTCCGGATAGGGCAATTCCGCCACGTCGGCATGTTTGAGTTGAATATCGGGGTTGTCAGCAAATCGATTGATCGCGCCAGCTAGCATGGCTTCGGCATAATCTACCCCGACCACCTGAGCTGGAGGTTGTTTCTTCCAACGACGCCACTTATCTATAAAGGAATAAAGAGTGCCGCTGCCTATCGCAACCTCCATATGATTGGAGGCGATATTGTCTCCGAAAAAGCGAATCTGAGCCCAAAGAGTGCTTCGATAGGCAAACGTCAGAATAAAAAAGCCTCGAACGTCATACCACCACGGTGGCGAAGAATAGGCTTTGGATACCTTGTCCAGGGTCAGTTGTTCAGCATCATCTTTATTATCATTCACTAATAAATCTCCAAAA
The DNA here is from genome assembly GCA_045110675.1 of Halioglobus sp. GTDB lineage: Bacteria > Pseudomonadota > Gammaproteobacteria > Pseudomonadales > Halieaceae > JBALVT01. Next base: position 13,706 of record JBGCGJ010000014.1, read on the forward strand.
TCGCAATATTTTCATCGAATCCGCTCTGGCCCACTGCTTTTTCATCTATGGTGATGGCTACTAGCGCCATGTCTGAGCACAACAGGGCAAAGCAGCGAAACTGCAGCAGATTCAATAATGACTTTATCCGTGGGACCATGTTACCTGTAAAATCCCTGTAAAGGTGTCGAAAAACTTTACATTCTGTATGTTTCCGCCTCTCGAAAAATTATTAAGCTGTTGTTTTTAAAGGATTTTCAATTTTTGGCACGATTAGTGTATTACTATTAGCGAAACAAAAAAATATTGATTTAAGTAGTACACAAGCAATCGGTTTTATTTAGGAGTTACATCATGAAAAACTTAAGTACCTTCAAGCAAATCGCAGCAGGCGCGGCCCTCACCGCTTCTCTGGGCTTTGCAAGCTCGTCAGCAATGGCGTTCGAAGATTTCGACGTAGATCCAACTGGGGTGGCAGCTGGTTCAGCTCTGCCCGGAGCGGCTTTTACAGCGGACAAGATCACTGGTAACTACGTGGAAGTTATTACTTTCACACCTACTGGTCTAGGCATGGGAACTTTCGACGTTTCCTTGTCATGGCAAGCGGGACAGTTTGTTGCGAACGATGGCGTTGACCCCGTATCAGTTGTCGATACTAGCCTTAATGTTGGTTACGATTTATATGCTCTGTATCAAGGTTCTGGTACATTCAGCACTGACTTGAGCGGAGCTACTACTTTCGTATCCGATGCTGGATCCGGTAGCATCGCCATGTACATCGACGATGACGCAGACAGTACATTCACAGCGCCTGGATCTGGTGCCGGAGCATGGAGCATAGGCAACAATGCAGATGACATCCTTATCGCAACCGGCACACCTGCTGCTGGCGGTGGTCTTCTTGATCCAAGCCTGCAAACTTGCGGCGGTGGCGGCATTAACTGCGGAAGCTTCGGCAACAGCACCACTTTTGGTCTGACTGCTGCTGGTTCCAACTTCTTCACAGCGCCAAACCCTTTCTACTCCATGTCTTTCCAGTCTGGTCAGCTTAACAACTTCACCGTTGCTGGCACACAGAGAATCAATGGTTCACTGGACGTAGTCTTCCGAGTACCAGCACCTACTTCTATCGCTCTGATGGGGTTGGGCCTTAGCCTTCTAGGCTTCGGTGCGAGACGTCGCAAGTAATTGCAACTCTCTAAGCTAAACTAAGAACGGCGACCTTATAGG
>JBGCGJ010000015.1:0-146487 GCA_045110675.1 Halioglobus sp.
TTCATAGTGGGCGGTGTGCTTGTTGACATGGATGGTGTGGTGGCGATAGTCCAGTGACTCCATCCACCAGTTGTTCAACTGGAAGTTCCAGGTCTGGCATTCGGGTATCACCGGTGCATCGATCACAAATACTTCGTCGTCGGCAAGCTCCCAGGCGCTGTGAAAATAGAAGATGTTGGGATCGCCGCCGATGGACTGACAGTAATCCTGATCGGCTGCCGGAAGTTGATTCATAATCGGCAGAAAACTCTCGGCCCAATTTTCAAACAGCCCGGAGGTGCCTTTCAAAAACATTGTCGTTCCCTGTAGGGCACGGTCGAGGCTCTCTGGAGTCAGTGGCTTGGGGCGATCATCGCCGGCACCTACGCGCTCAATTTTCAGCTCTGCGGGCTTTTCGTTGATCCGATCCTGGAATGTTTGTCGCACGGTAATTGAGTTGGTGTCGGGTCCCATTGGCAGCCAATTTCCACTGTGCTCGCGCTGACTGATGATTAATTCGAAGCTGCCATCGGGGTTGATGTCCAGTTGTCTTGCGTCGACGTGGCCGGTGACTTCCATGGTTCCGCCAGAAGCATATTTGTTGATAATGCTGCTTAGACCCAGGTAGTCAACGGTGCCGCGGCTGCCGCTGAGGCGATAGTCATATTTCGAATTTAAGGGCGCGCTTTCGTAGCGGTTGTCCGGGTTGTCGGCTCCCATTTTGATGGTTTCATGTGCGCCACAGCGAAGCTGCGGAAACGCGGGATCCCGATGTTCCATGAAGCTCTCCAGGCCGCCGCGCAATAATCGAGTCAGGTAGCGATAACCTTCTGCTCGAGTGAAGGCGTCCTGGGGCGCTTTTTCACTGTTGACGATATCCCCCGCTTCTTTGAGCGCATCGCAAAAATCATTCCATGCGCTGCCATCTAGAATTCTCTGTTGTGCGTCACTCATTTTCGGCTCCCGATAGTGTGGTCTGTGTTGCCTCGCTGAACTGGCAGGCCTTTCTGTTCTGTATCTTATACTGCATCAGGTTTGGAACATGTTTTCGCTTGCCAAATAGCTAAACCACCGGCGGCTAAAGCGGTGTTTTTTTTCAATGGCTCAGCTGGGAAAATGGCATACTCGAGCGTCGGCTAGGAGATTAGTATGAAAGCGGTTCGTTGCTGCAAAAAACATGTTGAGGTCGTTGACCTTCCGACCCCCAGCGGCGAAGGCGTTCGCGTGTCTGTTCATTCAGCAGGTATCTGTAGTTCCGATCTGCATATGATAGCGGCCGGCTTTGAAATTGGCTCGACTATGGGTCACGAAGTGGGGGGTGTGTTGAGCGATGGCACGGCGGTAGCCCTCGAGCCTATCGCGCCCTGTGGCCATTGCGATATGTGCGTGGCGGGAGATTATTTTTTGTGTCGCCTTGGCCCAGGGATGATTCACGGCCTGGGAAGAGATGGCGGAATGGCGGAGCAAATTCTGGTTCCCGAACGCTGTATTGTCACCTTGCCCAGCAATGTCAGCGCTGCGGATGCCTGTTTGGTAGAGCCCTTGGCCGTCGCAGCGCACGGTATACGAATGCTCTCATTAACCCCATCGAGTCGGGTAGCCATTGTCGGCGCAGGCGCCATCGGATTATCGGCCGCAGCCGTTTTAACTGGACACCTGAAGGAAGTGGACATCGCCGCCCGCCATCAGGCCCAGCAGGAGGCCGCTGAGAGGCTGGGTGCGGGTTTGAATCCCTCGGGGGAATACGACGTGGTTATTGAATGTGCCGGAAATACAGCGGCCCTGGAGAGTGCGGCGAGATTAGCAAAACCCGGAGGTACTATAGTGTTGCTGGCGACCTACTGGGAGGGCGTCATGCTCCCGGCGATGGAAGTTTCCATGAAGAATTTAAAGATCTTTGCCTCAGGTCTTTATGGTCGCAGTGGTTTGGTGCGCGACGTCGACGTGGCGGCTCAGATAATGTCGGCGCGCCCTGAGATTGCCGACATTCTGATCACGCACCGTTTGCCTTTGAGCAGCGCAGCGGAGGCTTTTGACATCGCCTCCAAGCGAGAGACAGGATCTATAAAAGTTGTTCTAGATCCTCGAGCGTAAATTCCAGAGCCGGCGACCCTCAGTATCCGGCTCGGATATTCACCACATTGATCAGCGCTTCCCCAGCGATATATCGCCGCAGATTTTCCACCGTTAAGATTGCCGTTCGCTCAAGGCTCTGTCCGGTGACGGCGGAGATGTGGGGGGTGATGATCACGTTGTCCATCGCCCACAGCGGGCTATCCTCGGGTAGCGGCTCCGGGTCTGTTACATCTAAACCCGCCGCATAAAGGTGCTTGGAGTTTAGCGCGTCAATCAGGTCGGTGGTTACTGTGCTTTTCCCGCGACCTACGCTCAGGAAGATAGCGCCGGGTTTGGTGCTTGCGAAAAACTGCTTGTCGAATACGTCGGTGGTTTTTTCGGTCAGGGGTAATGCGTTCACCACCACGTCTGCTTTACCGGCCAGGGTCAGTAGCTCGTCCGCCAGTCCAACATACTCAACGTATTCGGGGCCGCTGCGTGAGGAGTTTCGCGTTGCTATCACGCGCATACCCAGGCCGTGAGCCCTTAAGGCTATCTGAGTACCAATGCCTCCCAGGCCTACCACTAGCAGGGTCTTGCCCTTGAGTTCGCCAAATTGCGAAGAGCGCACCAGGTTTGGGTCCCATTTTGCTTCGTTTTGCGCTCTGAGGTATTTGGGGAACCCTTTGCTGAGTGTCATTAGCATTGCAATGCTGTGTTCCGCTATTGCCGGCCCTGAGAGGCGTTTGGTGTTGGTAAAGACAACGTTTTCCAGTTGCTCCTCACTGAGGCCTTTGCACCGGTCCATTCCAACAAAGTAGTTGTGCAGCCACAGCAATTTCCCGTCGGCATTTTTCATCGTGGGAGGAGAGCACAGACCGATGATCGCATCTGCACCGGCGAGAACCTCCTTGTCGAGTAAAAAATTGTCAGATCGATCAATGATGAGTTCGACGTCGCCAGCAGTTTCCTTCAGTCGTTCCTCGAAAGTAGGCAATTGCGCCGAGAAATAACTGGGTAAATTAACCACAACACGCTTGGGGTCCCAGGCGCTGTTTTTTGACATTGGTTCTTTGGCGGCGCGCAATTCAAGGTCGCTGATCAGTGTATTGGCAGGGCTCGGTGCATCCGCCCAGACTTGGAAAGCGATACTGCTTAGTGCGGCCATGAAGAGTGCTTTGACAGGCATTTTTAGGGACATGTGTTCTCCAGTTTAGAGCGGCTTACGGGCCACGATTTGTGCGATTGCTGCGGGGTTGTCGCCGGCATAGTTTTCAAACCGGCCCTCAAATTGATGCAATACTTCCCAGTCGCAAAAGTAATTCTTCAACTCGCCTTCTTGCAACAAAAATTCCGGGTTTTTCGGTCGACCAAATAGTGGCTGATCCACCGTGAAGGTTTCATAGACTATCAGGCCGCCCGGTAGTATAGCGTCTTTCACGCTCGCCATAAGCGGCCTGTGTAAGTATCGGAACACCATAATGCCGGCGAAGCTGTTTTTCTTGAGCTGCTGTTGTGGCTCGGTTTCAAAATCCACTGGCCACAGGGTAGCGAGCTGCCGATTGCTATTAAATACTGGATCTTCTAATTGTTGCTGAACACTGTTCAGAGCTTCAGCGCTGACGTCCGCAAATGTGACGGGAATAGTATTTCTTACCAGGTACAGCCCATTGCGGCCTTTACCACAGGCTAAATCGAGAACTGGACCTGCTTGGGCTGCGCCTTGGACTGTACTTAAGTGGCGCTCCAGCAGTATCGATTGCGTCGGGTCCACCGATTACAGCGTGTTGGTCTGCTGGCGAAGAAAGGGCGGTAAGTTTTCCTCTGCCCGGGAGTTTGAGCTTTTCTTGATCGCTGCTTCCAAGCCGGGGCCTACTCTGGGAGCCACTTCCCAGGCGTTCAAGGGCTCCTTGCATTCGCTGCAGCACATGACGGGCTTGGTTTTGTGGCCACAGGCCTTGTGTTGGTACTCAATGGGTGGACCATTGCCATCGTCCTGCCATTTGTCGCCCCATTGGGCCATGGTCATTATGACGGGGTAGAGGTCGACGCCTTTTTCACTGAGGTGATATTCATATCGCGGGGGGTTGTCTTGATAGGCGCGTTTTTGCAGTACCTCGCTCTGCTCAAGTTTTCGCAGTCGCGTGGTGAGAGCAGGGCGGCTGATGCCCAACTGCTTACACAAATCCTCGAAGCGGCGTCTACCCAGAAAAATATCCCTGAGTATCAACAGGCTCCAGCGATCCCCAACGACGGATAGCGTTCGCGCCACCGAGCAGGTTTCCTTGTCGAGTTCACTCCACTTCATTTTTCTTTAACCCTATTTGGATTGCACGCAGCATTGTCCTTGAGTTTATCTTGACGGGTTCAAAATTTAAACCTATAGTCAGTTTAAATATTAAACCCTCTATCTCGGAGCTACGCTATGAGCAACGCCCCATCCGAAAAAGTCGCACTGGTACTCGGAGCCGGAGATGCCATCGGAAGTGCCATCGTCCGCAAGTTTGCTAAGCGTGGCATGGCCGTCTGTGCCGCCAGGCGCGACGCCACTAAGCTGGCTCCCCTAATGTCTGAGCTTACAGAATCGGGTTTAACTGCCCGTGCTTTTAGCTGCGATGCCCGCAAGGAAGAAGCGATCGAAGCACTATTTAACGAGATTGAAACGGATATCGGTGAAATCGAGGTTGTCGTTTTCAATATTGGTGCCAATGTTCCCATGGGCATTCTCGAAACCGACAGTCGCAAATTTTTCAAAATTTGGGAAATGGCCTGCTTCTCTGGATTCTTGAGCGGTCGCGAAGCGGCCCGATATATGACCAAGCGCGGCCGTGGCACCATTATCTTCACTGGCGCTACGGCGAGCGTTCGAGGCGCAGCGGGCTTTGCCGCGTTTGCCAGTGCCAAGCATGGTTTGCGTGCTTTGGCGCAGAGTATGGCTAGAGAGCTCGGCCCCAAAAATATTCACGTGGCACATGTTGTTGTGGACGCCGGCGTTGATACCGCCTGGATAGCCGAGAATTTCCCAGGTTATGAAGAGCGCAAGGCCGTCGATGGCATCGTCAACCCCGATGATCTCGCAGACAACTATGTGATGCTGCATGAGCAGCCAAGAAATTCATGGACATTCGAACTTGATGTCCGCCCCTGGGACGAAAAGTGGTAGGAGAACCGCGAATGAGCAAGAACATAGAATTTTATTTTGATTTTGGTAGCCCCACCGCATACCTCGCAAACAAGAGGCTGCTGCAGTTGTGCGAGGAATATGATGCGTCCCTGGAATATCGGCCGGTGCTGCTGGGCGGAATCTTCAAGGCCTCGGGAAATATGTCTCCGGTGGCCATTCCCGCCAAGGGAAAGTACATGCTGGAACAGGACTTACCGCGTTTCGCTGCGGCCTATGGTGCACCTCTAAATTTCAATCCATACTTTCCCATTAATACGCTCAATCTCATGCGAGGTGCAGTTGCGGCCTTGGACCATCCGTATTTCAGTACTTATCTGGATGCTGTATTTGACGCTATATGGGTGGATGGAAAAGATATGGGTGATCTCGCTGTTGTCCAGGAAGTATTGACCAATGCAGGTCTTGATGCTGAGGCGCTGTTGGCGATGACACAAGATCCAGCGGTTAAAGCCAAACTGATTGACAATACACAAGCCGCTGTTGATCGAGGGCTCTTTGGTGTACCGACAATTTTCATTGGTGAGCAGATGTTTTTCGGTCAGGACAGAATGCAGTTTATTGAATCGGCACTCGGCGCTTAGCCGGTTTTCCAGTGGCTGGTTTGCAGAGTATGTTTATTTGATTTAATACGGAGTTAGCGCTATGACGGATTGGAAACAAAGTGCCTGCATTTTGTGTGAATGCAATTGTGGTATTGAAGTTCAACTCGATGATAACGAGCAGCATATTGTGCGTATCCGTGGTGACAAACAACACCCTGCAAGCGCGGGCTATCTTTGTCAGAAAGCCTCCGGCCTCGACCTGTATCAAAACGGCAAGGATAGAATTACCAGCCCCATGCGACGCAAGCCGGACGGCAGCTTCGAGACCATTGATTGGGATACCGCTATTCGCGAGGTAAGCCAGCGGCTTTTGTCAGTGCGCGATACCTACGGCGGCGAAACGATTTTCTACTATGGTGGAGGCGGCCAGGGAAATCATCTGCCCGGCGGCTATGCCACGGGAGTTCGTCAGGTGCTTGGCTCGCGGTACCGCTCCAACGCACTGGCACAGGAAAAGACCGGGGAATTTTGGGTCAATGGAAAAATGTTCGGCACCATGGTCAAAGGTGATTTCGAACACACAGATTGTGCCGTGTTCATCGGCAAAAACCCCTGGCATTCACACGGCATGCCCAGAGCCCGAGAACTGCTGCGCCATATCAGTAAAGATGATTCGCGCAAAATGATTGTCATTGATCCTGTGGTCACTGAGACCGCCAAGCTTGCGGATGTTCATTTACAGGTGAAGCCGGGAAAAGATGCCTGGCTAATCGCATCCATGATAGGGGTGTTGGTTCAGGATGAGCTTTTCGACGCCCCCTGGCTCGAAGCTCATGCAGAGAACATTGAGGAATTGTGTGCCTTTGCCAGCAACATTCCTGTCTCGCGCTACTGTGAGATAGCCGGTGTTCCCGAGGAGAAAATGCGCGAGGCGGTCGGCTGTATCGTCAATGCCAAAGGCGCGGCATTCTTTGAAGATCTCGGTGTACAAATGAATCACCATTCCACCCTGGTCAGTTATCTTGAAAAGCTTGTCTGGGTATTAACCGGTAACTTTGGCAATGCTGGAGGGCAGTATGTGCCCTCATCACTGGTTAATATTGCTGGCAGTGGCAAGAGTTCTGCCAAGAGTCCGGTCGCGGGCGCCAATATTATTTCCGGATTGGTTCCGTGCAATGTTATTGCCGGTGAAATTCTCAGTGATCATCCGGACCGCTATCGAGCGATGATAGTGGAGGCGGCCAATCCCGCGCACTCCCTGGCGGACAGCAAGCAGTTTGCCCGGGCTCTGGATGACCTGGATACCGTGGTTGTGATCGATGTGGCAATGACGGAAACCGCCAAGCTCGCTGACTATGTGCTTCCCGCCGCCACGCAGTATGAGAAGTGGGAGGCGACTTTTTTTAATTTTGAATTTCCAAACAATTACTTTCATATGCGCAAGCCGCTGTTTGAGCGCCCGGAAAATTGCCTGCCCGAGGCTGAAATTCACGCTCGTTTATTGGAGGAGATGGATGCCATTCCCGCTGGTCTATTGGACGAGTTGCGCGCCGCTCTCAAACAGAGTCGTGCAGATTTCCGCGATGCGGTTATGACGGCGTTAGCTCAGGATCCGTCGCTGTTTGCACTCGCTCCGGTCATACTTTATCGCACCCTCGGAGAGGTGTTGCCAGAAGGGGCCGCTGCAGCTGCTCCCCTGTGGGCTATCTCCCAAACGTTCGCTATGGCAGAGCCAGAGTCTATGCAGCGCGCCGGTCATGCGGACGCTGACGCCTTGTTTGACGCCATCGTGGCGGGTCATTCTGGTGTTGTTTTTGCGGTAGATGAATACGCGAACAGTTGGCAGCGAATGGGAGAGGGGCGTCGAATCAAGTTGCTCATTCCCGAGCTGATGGATGAGCTCGTCGGGCTTGGCAAGCACCCTTCATCTCCTGATGACTCCGCTTTTCCTATGGTTCTCAGTGCCGGTGAGCGTCGCGACTACACCGCCAATACCATCTATCGAGATGCAGCTTGGCGCCGCAAAGATCGCGATGGTGCTCTGCGCATCAATCCCAGTGATGCCACAGAGCTCGGTTTGGCCGATGGTGAGCTGGCGAGAATCGTCACCGCCACGGGATCTGCGGAGACTGTTGTCGAGATTAATGCGCGAATGCAACCTGGACATGTTTCCCTGCCCAATGGCTTTGGTTTGGACAATACCGGCCCCGATGGGGTGGTTCGCACCGGTGTTGCTGTCAATGAGTTAACCAGCGCAGCGGACTGCGACCCTTTTGCGGGTACGCCATGGCACAAGCATGTACCCGCCCGGGTTGAGGCAATTGCCTAGTTTCTGTTGTCTTAAGGAGATATAAGCATTAATAAATTAATGCTTATATATTAATATGGCCTTTAAAAGTCAATAAAATGATGTTTATTGGTATTTTATTGCTTTTTTTGGAAATTTCGATATAATCATCAATATTCTATGGCTTAACTGCCATAAAAAGTTTTTAGCGTTAATAAATTGATGTTAAAGGTTTCGAGATGGACGGGCCAAATTTTTACGCGATGACAGATTCAGCCATTGCCGCAGAGCTGGGCAGGCGGCTGGAGCAAATCCGGCTGGAGGCGAATAAGCCACAAAAAGAAATCGCCGAGGAGCTGGGTATATCCGAGGGCACCTACCGAAGCGCCATCAAGGGTAAGGCGAGGCTTGAAGTGGTTATTGGCATATTGAGGGTCCTTGGTAAGCTGGACAATATTGACGGATTTCTTCCAGAGCTGCCTTACAGTCCTATGGAATTACTCAAGCACGAGGGAAAGAAACGCCAGCGTGCTGGGGGACGTAGATCCAAGGCCGCCGGGGAGAGTTCTGATTGGTAGGCCATAATGTAGCGCGAGTTGAAATGTGGGGTCGAACGGTCGGCGCGCTGTCCTACAACCACGATACGGGCTTGTGCGCCTTCGAATATGATCCGACCTGGGTGAGTGGCGGTATTGAAATCAGCCCGATTAAACTCCCTTTGTCCGACCGCATCTTCCAATTTCCCGGTCTTTCCCGAGAAACCTACAAAGGTTTGCCGGGTGCATTTGCGGACACCCTCCCAGATGACTTTGGCAATGCGCTGATCGATGCCTGGCTGGCGAGAGTCGGGAGAGACAAACATTCGTTTACCGCCTTGGAGCGCTTACTTTACACCGGCACACGCGGTATGGGTGCGCTGGAATATACACCGCCTATCGATAGAAACCTGGAATCATCCGAGGCCTTGCAATTGGAAAGTTTGATTGAGACCGCTCAGGCGGTTCTCAACCAGCGCAGCCAGCTCGCTGCACCCATAGCGCCTGCAGCATCAGCTAAACAGGAAAATGAGGCGCTGGCGGCAATTCTTCAGGTGGGAACCTCTGCGGGGGGAGCCAGGCCAAAGGCGGTTATAGGTATCAATGCAGAGCGCACTGAGATTCGCAGCGGCCAGGTGGAATTGCCTGCCGGGTTCGAACACTACCTGTTGAAGTTTGATGGTATTGTCGAGCACTCCTCGGGACAGGAAACCTTCGGCGACCCTCAGGGTTACGGGCGAATGGAGTACGCCTATTATCTGATGGCAATGGATGCCGGTATCAATATGTCGCCCTGCGAACTGCTGCCCGATGGAGAGCGAGCTCATTTCATGACCCGCAGGTTTGACCGTAGGGGAAATACCAAACTGCACTACCAGTCTCTGTGCGCCATGGATCATGCGGATTACAAAATGCCCGGGCAGTACAGTTACGAGCAGTTATTTTCGCTGATGCGATCACTGCGTCTGAGTAAGTCCCAGGCCTTGGAAATGTTTCGAAGAACGGTGTTTAACATTGCCGCGAGAAACCATGATGATCACACCAAGAATTTTGGTTTTGTTCTCAACGACGAATATCAATGGGAGTTGGCCCCGGCATTTGATGTTGCCTACAGTTACAAGCCGGGGTCGAAATGGGTCAACTCCCACCAGTTGTCGCTCAACGGCAAACGCGATGATTTTGAACGCGAAGATCTAATGGTGCTGGCCGAGACATTTCCAAAAGAGGCTTTGCAGATTATCGAAGAGGTGGTTGAGGTAGTGTCTCATTGGTCTGGTTATGCGAAAAGAGTGGATGTGCCGGCGCGACTGGCAAGTGAAATTCAGGAAAAGCTTGTACTGAATATCTAGCTACTGTCGTTAGGCGACTTCGATAACTTCGATGGTGGTCTCCCGGCGGTTTTTGATTGGCCGAGCGGGTCTTTCCATTTTTGGAATCACTCGAGTCCACCAAAATCGCACCAAGCCAAGCTTCCACGCTATATAGCCTGGGTAGCCGGGAATAGTAGAAAAGTCCAAATGACGCAGGTGATCCAGGCCTCGCTTTATCATATAAGCCGCACGCAATAATCCGCCGCGTACCGGGTAGAGTGGCTGCACATCGGCGCTTGCCCTAACCCGCACCAGTAAGCGGTCAAACAGCCACCGTGGTGGACGCCAGATTACCAGCAGATACAGCACCATATTGGCCCAGCGGGGAGGGATGTTGGCGTAGTTGGAGGAGATCTCTTCAATGTCCACGCCCTGTTCGCGCAGGGTTTTTTCCAAATGGGTGTTGGGTATGACTTTTAGAGAAAACACGTTGAGAGTAAAGGGTCGACCAAAGGCGTAAATAAGCTCCAGTGTATCAACCACGTCCTGGCGGGTTTCAATGGGATTGTCCATGATGATGTCATAGGCCGGGGGAATCTGGTAACGGGGCGCAAACCCCGCGCAGATCTGCGAGGCCTCTAAAACCTGCTCAGGTGGTGTCGGGCGTTGATAAAAATCCAATATTCTCTGGGAGCCACTTTGCACGCCCATTCGAATACGATTCATGCCCCCCCAGGTGAGCACCTGTAATTTGTCCTGTCGTACGTAGTTGGGAATGACGCCATATACCGCAAAGGGAATACCCACTTCCTCGCGCCATATCTCGGCAAACTCCGCCAGCTGGTCGTAGGGTATAGCCATGAAGCTGTCATCATGAAAACACACGGTACTCAGGTAGGGTTGTGCGGCCAGTGCTGCTTTGATTTCCGCCACAGCGTAGCGTGCGCTGGGGTGGCGAATTTTGCGATAGCCGACATCGTTCTCAATGAACTTCGTATTGCCGCAGTAGGTGCACTTAAAGGGGCAGCCAATGGACCAGACAGTATTAAAACTCAAGCCATTGTTGGTTAAACGATCGTGCAGGCGCATGGGTCGAAACCCTACACCTTGCTCGTATAAGAACTCCTCTCCTGAGTGGCGAGCAAACGCCAGAGTTTCCATTTCTTCAGAGGTTTGTAATGGCAGAAAACCATTGCGAATAATCTCGTCGCCGCGGCGAAACCAGAAATTCGGCGTGTCGCTATAGTCTCTTCCTTCACATAGAGCACTGTAAAACTGTTCGAAGGCGAACTCGCCCTCTCCCGTACAAATACCATCTACGTCCGCCAGAATAGCGTCTTCCGGGTGAATGATGGGATGTATACCGCCCCAGATAATGGTGCAGTTGGGATTGATCTCCCGGACTCGCTTGATGACTACTTTGGTGAGGTCCGCATACCCGGTCATGCTGGAAAACCCGAGCAGATCGCTGTCGGCCAGGTCTTGAGCAATTTCATCGACCGCTTGCTCATCTAGGCCGCCACCGCCGCCGGTATTGCCGATGAGTGCGCTGGTGAGAGAACGCAAATTGTTGGTAGACACGAAACAAAAGCGCGCCTCGGGGATAAGACGCTCCACATGACCTGCAAACTTTCTGAAGCCGCATGCCATGATGCCGTCTTCCATGCAGACCATCGTAACTTTCATATTTCCCTTCTTATAGTTGGTTGGGAAAGCAGGGCGAAATGTTAGCCCCTTTTGCTAGTATTTGATAGATCTGGCGCCATTTAAATTGGCGTCAGTAATGGTTAATGGCTGTTATCATTAGTCGACGATTTTGGCGGAGGTGCCGATGGTGTTCGTCCGCGTGACGCAGACAAGATAACTGCGGCCGCCACACAGACGCAGCCTATGGTCATAGAGTATTTGACGACGTCTAGTAACTCGGGATAGCGCTCCGGCGTAATCAAAGTGTCGCCCAGAAGAATATGAACCAGTAAGTTAACCCCACTGATACCCACCAAATTCCCCGACACTCTTGCCAGACTAATGCTTGCTGAAGCTACTCCGACTTCACTTTGCGGTACGCTAGACATAACCGCATTGTGGTTCGGGGCGGAAAATAAACCGAAGCCTATGCCGATAAGAACCACGGACGCGCTAACATAATCTGTGGTCGTCGCATGGTCCAGTTGAGTCAGCATTGCAAACCCGGCGCCTACGCTGATGCACCCGAGTGTTGCAATGAATCTGGGTTGTATACGGTCAGACAGCTTTCCGGATATCGGCGCAAGTATTGCCATTGCCACGCTCTGCACCATAATGACCTGACCAGATTCGAAAGGGCTGAGCCCTCGGATATACTGTAGATACAGGCTAAGAACAAAGATGATAGGGAAGGTTGCCCCGTACATCATCGAGGCAGAGGCTAGTGAAAACGAGAACAAGCGGCTCTCTTTGAACAATCCAATTCTAATAAGAGGTTCGGTAGTACTATCCTGGTGCCTCACGAATAGCAGTAACAATGCAAAGGACAGCGCCACCAGAACAATATTCGGCCAATCGGGTAAGCCGGCCAATCCGACCACCAAGCTCCCGGACCAGGCTGCGAAAATACAGGTACCAGCCCAATCAAATTTAGAGTGTTTTTGTGCACGCCACTCGTCGTGCAGGGCGAAGTGAATCAGTGTCAGCAACACTGTCGCAAAGGGTATGGGTAACAGGAAGACGCTCCTCCAACCAAATACCTCAGTGGCGAAGCCACCAATCAAAGGCGCGGCGGTTAGACCAATGTAAACGCTGGCTGTATTCAAGCCCAGAGGCAGGCCGCGCGCGCGAGCCGGAAAAACTGAGGTAATAATCGCCAGGGCAGTACCGAAAATCATTGCCGAAGCGGCACCCTGAATAAAGCGAAAAAACAAAATCCATTCAATACTGGGAGCGAAGAAGGCGCCCAGAGAGCCCAGGGCATTGGTGGCCAGACCCAGCGCGTAAATTTTTTTGCGGCCGTAGTTGTCGGCGAGTTTTCCGAAGGGCAGCATTAGCGCCACATTGCTCAGTAGGAAAACGGTGGGTAGCCAGGATACTAATATTGCATCAGCGCGCAGTTCATCGGCCATGCTGGGTATGGCAATACTTACCGCGGCCATGCTCAATGGGGACAGAAATGACCCGAGGCATACAACACACAATACTAGATTACGATTTGTTTGTTCCGTGGTGGGATTACCCCGAGACTGCATCGTGCTATCTCCCGAAGCAACACAGGCAGCATCTTATCATGGACGCGGGAGCTTTTGGGGGTGTCGATCTCTGCAACAGAGCTGAAAAAAAAGGGGCTTAAAAAAGCCCCCATTGAGTACTAACTAAGTCAGATTACTGGCATTGAGATATTGGCACATCAACGCGTCGCTCACTGCCATCTGCGAGTCGCTCAATACGGTGGCAACCTACCACCTCGCTGTAGTTTCTATCCCGGGATCGATTGCGGTCATAGGAATGGTCTTCATAACAGGTGGCACCGTTGTGTTGGTGGTACAGGTTATAACTAATAGCTGAACCAATGAGTGCTGCACCTAGATACGCACTGGGATAGTAGTGGTCTCGATGATAGCCTCCTCGAAACTTTCTGAAGCCATGGTGCGACCGATACCCACGGTGACTGCGGAATCCGTAGTGCCGATTGTAGTGTTTGTTGTAATACCTATTGTAATCACGGTTATAGTGGCGATTGTAGTGGCGGTTATAGTGCCGATCGCGTTTGTAATGCCGTTCGTGCTTGCTGGCGTGTCGATCATGCTTGTCGTATTTATCGTGACGCTTATGGTCTCTGTCTCCTGCGAAGGCGCTGGAGGCACTGGCTATCAGCAGTAGGACCAATCCGTACAGTGTGAGTTTTCTCATGACATTTCTCCGTTGTGTGGCTTTCACGGTTCCCAGCATACAAATGGGTAACTGAATGGAAGCTGAACCATTGCAGCTTTTTCTAAAGCATCATGTTCAGCTACCGTTCAGGAAAAATACGGTATCTTGGAATTCTACAACGGTTAAATAAGGAGCGGTAGAGATGAACAATCTATTGAAATTGGCTGGCTACTCAAGCGTCATTCTCTCAACAAGTCTGGTAACAACGTCGGCCCACAGTGAGACGCATAGAACACTTGTTGAGGTTCCAGTCACAACGGTTGAGCCACTGGTGCGTGTGGTCACCCATAAAATACCGCACGAAAAATGCCGGGATGAGCGAGTGAGAGTTGAGCATGCCAGCCGTAGTCGCTCAGCGACTCCAAGTATTCTCGGCGCTTTGATTGGAGGGGCAGTGGCAGGTTCACTCGGGCACAATAGTCGAGCACAACCGGCGATCGCCGTGGCTGGTGCAGTATTGGGCGCATCAGTAGGTTCCGACGTCAGCCGGAATAAACACCGACGTCACTACTATGTGAATGAGCAGCGTTGTGAAATTGATTATGAATTGCGTGATGCAGAAAACATTATTGGCTATCGCGTTGGCTACCTGTATGGCGATAATATCTATCACACGCAGACCCGAGATCACCCGGGTGACACGATACAGTTAAGGGTTGAACTGAGCCCCGCGGATTAAAGAGAGCTACACAATGCGCCTTAAAAACTCAAAAAGAATCCTCACAGTTTTGCTATTGAGCACTTTGGTTTGCCTGACGACGCCTGCTTCGTACGCTCAGGCCAAGGCGCCCAATGCGAAGAGTCAGTCTTCGATGAGTCCGGCGCAGGCTGCCGCGAAAGCCAAGGCCCGCCACGGCGGTAAAGTATTGAAAGTAACGCGCAACGGACGGGGATATCGAGTGAAATTACTCACCGACTCCGGTCGCGTTATCACCGTCAATATCAAGGGATAAATCATGCGTATGTTAGTCGTTGAAGATGAAGCTCGCCTGCGTGTGCAGCTGGCGCGCTATTTTAGCGATCTCGGCTGGGTGGTTGAAGAGGCTTCAGACGGACTTGAAGCACTCTACATGGGCAGTGAGCATCCTTACGATATGGCGCTGGTTGATTTGGGTTTACCGCAAATGTCCGGCATCGAATTAATCGGCAAATGGCGCGCCGCGGAGCGCAAATTTCCCATTTTAGTGTTGACCGCCAGAGGCGATTGGCAAGACAAGGTGGAAGGTTTGGAAGCGGGTGCTGATGACTATGTCACCAAACCTTTTCATCTGGAGGAAATTTCCGCTCGGGTAAATGCCCTGTTGCGCCGCGCAGCGGGCCGGTCTCAGTCTCTGGTTGACTACGGTTCGATCTGTATCGATTTTAGTGCCAAGCAAGTCCATAGGGGAGGCGAGCTTCTCGATCTTACCAATTTTGAATACAACACCCTGGAGTACCTGGTCCATCGTGCGGGGGAAGTGATCTCCAAAACGGAGCTTACCGAACACTTGTACGATCAGGATTTTGACCGTGATAGCAATGTCATCGAGGTGTTTATAGGCAGGTTGAGAAAAAAACTCGATCCCAAGAACGAGGTTAAACCTATAAAAACAGTGCGCGGCGCTGGTTATCGCTTTTCTTTGGAGGCGGCGACACGATGATGCCCGCGTTCAATTCACTGGCAGGGAGATTGTTGTTGGCCAGTGCCATTCTTTTACCACTCTTCCTCGGTGCCACAGCACTGTATCTGGATCAGAATCATCAGCGCAGTTTGGAAACAGCACAGTCACAGCGCCTGCAGTTGCAAGTGCTGACCCTATTGGCGGAAGCCGAGTTCGACGGCAGATTTACGCTGCCAGAAAATTTGGTCGAAGCACGCTTCAATCGACCGGACTCGGGGCTTTACGCCTTCGTCACCGATGAGAATTACCGCACCATTTGGTCCTCTCCTTCTGCAATGTCGATTAAAGATTCCCTGTCGACTTTTGCTGCGTCGTCGCTGGCAGTGGGAGAGCGAGATTTCATGCGCGGAAACGAATATTTTCAATATTCCTACCAGGTGGTGTGGGAAACGGAGTCGGGCAGAGAAGCGCCGCTGATGTTTACAGTGTTGGAGTCGATCGCGGCTGTCGAGAG
The DNA here is from genome assembly GCA_045110675.1 of Halioglobus sp. Lineage (GTDB taxonomy): Bacteria > Pseudomonadota > Gammaproteobacteria > Pseudomonadales > Halieaceae > JBALVT01. Next base: position 15,912 of record JBGCGJ010000015.1, read on the forward strand.
TCAGGTGGAAGTGTACCGGCGAGGTTTGTTCTTGTGGCTCGCGGGGGCGACATTACTGTTGGTTGGTGTGCAGGCCATTATCTTGCTCTGGGGTTTGCGCCCGCTGAGACGTCTGGCCGATGAAATATCCGCTATTGAAGCGGGTGCTCAGGAGGACTTAATGGGCACCTATCCCAATGAGGTTCAAGGCATTACCGATAGCCTGAGCACCTTGCTGCTCAGTGAAAAAAAGCGGCGTGATCGCGCCCGGAATACACTTTCCGATTTGGCTCACAGTCTGAAAACCCCTTTAGCCGTAATACGCAGTGCCGATACCAGCGACCCGGATTATCCGGATTTAGTCAACGAACAGACAAGCCAAATGGAGCAAACCGTGTCTTATCAATTACAACGCGCAGTGGGAGCCTCTCACAAATTGTTGCAAATGGTCCCTGTTGCGCCAGTCGCCACGCGCCTGCAAAACAGCCTGTTAAAAGTGTATGCGGATAAGGGTGTCTCGATAGAACTCGACGCCAGCGCCGAAAGTGTTTTCCAAGGTGACGAGCGTGATTTGCTGGAGCTGATGGGTATTATTATGGACAACGCCTGCAAATATGGCCGCAAACTCGTGCGGGTCAGTGTTTCTGGTGGGGGCGCCGCACCGCTGCTGATCACTGTGGAGGACGATGGCAACGGTATTCCAGAGTCCATGCGAAAAGCGATTTTTCGCCGGGGAGTCCGCGCCGACAGTCAACAGTCCGGACATGGGATTGGCCTCGCCGTAGCCGCTGATTTGGCGGAAAGCTATTTGGGTACACTGGAGCTGGCGCAAAGTTGTATGGGCGGCGCCCACCTTCGGGTGGCCATTCCTTAACTCACTCTAGTCCTGGTTATTTTTGTCGATTGGGTAGTGTCGGATAATACGCTCGGCGAAATCTTCCATAAAGCGCTTCTTGGCATCGAGGCTGGAACGCTCGCCGAGGCTGAAGGCGAAGGGCATATTAAGACCGGAAGTCATTCCGCTGCCCTCCATGTGGGTAAAGGTCTCCAACTCGATGGGTGCGTAGAGACCCACCATGGTCTCGAAGGGCAAGTGGTCGCGTCCAGCTTCCACCCGAAGGCGATGTAACTCATTCATCAACGCCGGAACATCCTCCGGTTGGTTGCCCGCGCCAATCCATCCATCGCCAAATTTAGCCGTTCTCTGGAGCGCGAGCTTATTGGCACCCCCAATGTAGATCGGAATTTTCTCGGTCGGCGACGGACTCAATTGTATGGGTGGGAAGTCGAAAAACTCCCCGTGGTGTTCAACCATATTGGGCTGCCAGAGTTTTTCCAGTACCTCCAGGGTTTCATCCAGGCGTTTCCCGCGAGTTTTGAAATCGACACCATACAAATCGAACTCTTCCCGCATCCAGCCGGCTCCCGCCCCGAGAATAAATCGACCCTGACTGAGAATAGAGAGCGTTGCACAAGCCTTGGCAACTTCTATAGGGTTTCGCAGTGGCAAGACGTAAACACCACAAGTGAATTTTAGCCTGGTTGTTACCGCGGCGATCGCGCCGAACAACGCCCACTGATCGGGGTATTGAGACTCGGCGGTTTGCGGCGGATAACCTGTTTCCGAATAGGGATAGTCGGGCCGCATATCCTGTGGATACAGAGCGTGATCCCCTGTCATAATCCCGTAGAAGCCTACTTCTTCCGCAAATTTGGCGATTTCGACCAACTGATCGGTTTCGGCCCAGGTTACGGCTTGCCAAAATTTCATGGTGAAGATCTCCCAGTGGTGCCTTGGCTTCGGCAGTTCAGCAAAGGTTTTTCAAAGCCGCAGCTTGATAATCCCTTGGTGATGTATTAAATTTTATATTAATCCGTTCGTATTAAAATATCAATAAACCCAGACCCACTACATTGGAGAACCCTATGCCTGTGTTGACAGACGAACATATCGCCAAGACTATGCAGACCTATGTGGACTGCATTAGCGCCGGCGATCGCGATGGCGTTGTCGCCCTTTTTGCGATTGATGCTGTCGTGGAAGACCCGATTGGATCGGATCCGGCAGTTGGCCACGCAGCCCTGAGAGAGTTTTATACAATGGCCTGTGAAAGTGTGGGGCGAATGGAGCTGGAGGGAAACCCCCGCGTTAGGGGGTCGTGGGGAGCTTGCTCAATGCTTGCCTACCCTAAGGGGGCAGAGGATGCGATGGTGATTGAGACGCTGGATGTTATGACCTTTGACGAAATCGGAAAAATTACGTCCATGAAGGCTTTTTGGGGGGATAGCAATATGCGAGAACTCCCACCCAAAACTTGATATCACATGTTAGGCTCGCTCACTCATTAAGTGATTAGGAATACTGTCCTGTGAAATTAAAAACCTGTGTTGTACTGGTGCTGTGTCTAGTTGCCAACTCGGGCGTTCGAGCGGGAGCTGAGTCCGACGTATCCCTTGCTCTGGATACGTTTCATCGTGCCGCCGCCGAATCGAATTTCGAGACCTACAGCGAAACAATGTCAGCGGACATTGTGTTTTTGGGCACCGATGCCAATGAGCGTTGGCACTCCGGAGAATTCCGCGAGTTTGCGCGCCCGCACTTTTCCAAGGGTAACGGCTGGACTTATCGATCCACTGAACGACACATCACCATTGCTCCAGGTGGGCAAACAGCCTGGTTTGATGAACTACTGATCAACCAAAAGCTCGGTAAGTGCAGGGGCAGTGGTGTGCTTGTGCTACAAGATGGGCAGTGGAAGCTTGTGCAATACAATTTGAGCTTGCCGGTTCCCAATGAATTGGTTGCAGGAATTGTTGCTGACATCGCTGCGTTCGAGCGAGAGGGTATCGCGCCGGAAGCGACGAGCGACGGTGCCGAGGCAGTCGTATCGAAGGAGGAAGGGCCTACTCAGGATTCTCTGAGCGAGTCTTCGGACAAGGACCCTGGCTGCCGTCAAAAAAGGCGTTTCAAAACCAATCGCAAAGCGGGCTGCTAGGTGGTGACAATCAGTCTCAGGGCCTGCAATTGCAAATTGGCATGAGCAATGTGTATGGCGCACTCGTCGATCGTGTATTGCATATGATCCACCTCTTCGCGCCGAATAGAGGGGTTCACTGCCCGCAATGCTTCCAGGCGCGTTAGCTCGCCACCTAGTTCGGCTCGCATTTTCGCTTCGGCTTGAGAAAGGATGTCGCTGAGATTTTTTTCAGCTTGCGCTGTGGCCATGGTCATCTTGGTTTCAACCTCCTTGTAGACCTGCTTGATAATGGCCAAGGCTGTTGGTTTCTTTAAACGTTCCACCAAGCCGTTTAGTCGCTCATGCGGCAGTAGTTCGGAGAGATCTTTGCCGCGAGCGTCCATCAACAGGCGCATGGGAGATAGAGGTAAGAAGCGTTCGACCTGCAGGGATTTTGGTGCAACGCAATTCACTGTGTATAGACACTCCAGCAACATGGTGCCAGCGGGGATACCTTTGAGTTTGATGGTGCCGATTGCCGCATTGCCCAGTTCTGTGGAATGAACCATTTCCATCGCTTCCACAATCATCGGGTGTTCCCAGGTGAGAAACTCAATGTCCTCTCTGGATAGAGCTTTTTCCCGATTGAAAGTCACGGTCGTTCCCTCTTCTCGCACATAGGGAAAATGGCCGGTTAGCATATGTTCAGAGGGGCGTAAAATTAGCGTTTGCTCAGAGTGGTATTCGGTTTCCACTCCGTAGGTTTCGCACAGGGATTCGAGATACTCCTGTAGTTCATCGTTCTTTTCCTGGCCGTTTATCTCCTCAATGACCTGAGTGGCGATTTCGGGATTACAGGAATTTCTTTCCAGCAATTTATCCCGACCCTCGCGCAACTCCAGACGCGTCTCATCCGTAAAATTCGCGGTGTCTTGAATTAGCGATTCGAAGCTGTCGTCTTTCTCCAGCAATTGACTGGTCAGTCTTGTCTCAAAATTCTGATAGATTGCAAATCCCGCCGAGCAGCTTTCCCTAAAGAGATTTAGGCCGCGGTCATACCATTCGTAGAGAGTATGTTGAGCTGTACCGGCGAGATAGGGCACATGAATCTGGATATCTTCGCTTTGTCCAATTCTGTCCAGGCGGCCAATTCGTTGTTCCAGTAGGTCTGGATTGAGTGGCAGGTCGAACAATACCAGGTGATGTGCAAACTGAAAGTTGCGGCCCTCGCTGCCGATCTCTGAACACACGAGGGTTTGCGCACCTCCCACTTCGTCGGCGAAATAGGCGGCGGCCCGGTCGCGCTCGATGATCGAAAGGCCTTCGTAGAACGCGGCCGATCGGATACCCGCGCGCATATGAAGATGATGCTCCAGCGCCAGTGCGGTGCTCGCCTGCGCACAAATTACAAGCACTTTCGCCGGTCGCAGTTCCTTCAGGGTACTTTCCAGCCAGGTAACTCTGGGGTCAAACTCCAACCAGCTATCATCCAGATAGGGTTGCTCAGGATGCAACTTTTCCGCCAGTTCAAGTTGCGCGTGAACATACTGTTCTGGAGCAGGTAGTGAATAGGAGTGGACAATGCGCTTGGGAAAACCCTTGATGGCCGCGCGGGTATTTCGAAACAACACACGGCCTGTTCCGTGTCGATCCAGTAAACTGCTGATTATTGTTTTGGCGTCTGCATTTGGATCGATATCCGCCGGCAGGCTGCTGGGGCGCTCTCCAGATTCTACCGCTTCTAGCAGCTCTCCCAGTAGGCGGAAATTGTGTTCTTCTTGCTGGAATTGTTGCAGGTCGTGAAAACGGGAGGGATCTAGCAGTCGCAGTCTGGCGAAATGGCTGGATTGTCCGATTTGTTCCGGCGTTGCTGTCAGTAATAGTAAACCAGCCGTGTTTTGTGCCAGCGACTCGACGAAGGTGTAGTCCTCACCTACTTTATCTTCAGACCAATGCAAATGGTGTGCTTCATCGATCACCACCATGTCCCAATTGGCATTCAGAGCTTGGTTTTGTCGATCGCTTCTTTCCTTAAACAGCTCGAGGCTGCACAACACCAACTGCTCCGCTTCAAAGGGATTGTCTTCATCCATTTCTGCGATTCGATCTTCATCGAATAGTGCAAATCGCAAATTGAATCGGCGGAGCATTTCAACTAACCATTGATGCAGCAAACTTGAGGGCACAATGATAAGAATCCGGCTGGCCCGACCCGTTAATAGCTGTTGCTGTAAAATCATTCCAGCTTCAATGGTTTTTCCCAGCCCGACTTCATCTGCCAGCAGTACCCGTGGTGCGTGGCGTTGGCCCACTTCATTGGCGATATAGATCTGGTGTGGCAGAAGGTTGGTCCTGGACCCCATTAAACCCCTTGCGCCGGAATGCTGAAGTCGATCGGCATGGGCGAAGGTGGCAAATCTCAGGACGAATTGGTGGCTCTTGTCAAAATGGCCGTTCATCAATCGCTGTTGCGGAGTCGTTAGCTGGACAAAAGAATCCAGATCAAGTTCTGAAACGGTCATTTCCTGATCGTGGTGATCTATACCCGTATAGAACAACAGGCCTTCATGCTCTTCCACATGGATTAATTTCAATTCCACATCATCAATCGTGGATATGTTGTCCCCCGCTTTAAATCGCAGCCTCGTCAGTGGTGCATTGTCCAGTGAGTAGGTGCGTTCTTCTCCCGCAGCGGGAAAGGTTACTGAGACTCTGCGTCCTTCAACCTCAATGATGATTCCCAAGCCAAGTTGTGCATCTGCATGACTGACCCAGCGTTGTCCAATGATGTATTCCATTAAAAAGCATTGTTCCCTGAGTTGGTTCGATCTTGTGAGCTGCGTCGATCAAATATTGCTAAATAGGTGCAGCCAGTTTAACACCGATTGCGGTTCTGTTTGCGAGATGAAATGGCTCGATCGCCAAAAGAGTGGGAACGACTGCATGCTCCTTGATCTCAATTTCTCGCGCGCTCGGAAAATTTAGCTATCCTGAAAAAACAGGTTCTCACTATTCAGATAAACCTGTTGGAGGAAAGTTTCAATATCCATTTCCTTGAGACCGGCAACTGTCTCGGCGATAAACGGTAGGTAGAAGGGTGCATTGGGTCTTCCCCTATAAGGTACAGGCGTCAAGTAAGGAGCATCGGTCTCCAGCACGATTTTTTCCATCGGTGTCGCTGTTACCACATCGCGGACGTTCTGCGCGCTATTGAAGGTGGTGATCCCATTAAACCCGATGCTGAAACCTTCACTGATACAAAATTCCGCGAGCGGCAGGCCTGAGGTAAAGCTGTGGATGACGCCTCGTCCTCCCAGGCTAGCGCTGAAATTTTCCAATATGCTGCGAGTATCCTCATCGGCTTCGCGGGTGTGAATCACCACCGGCAGATTGCAATCGACCGCCATTTGCAGCTGCTTCTCAAACACTATCCGTTGCACCGCTCGGTCTGCGTGGTCGTAGAAGTAGTCCAGACCAATCTCGCCAATCGCCAGAATCTTTCGGCCGGAGCTCTCCTGGCGGATCTCGGCCTCCACGTCCGCATTGAATAACTCCGCCTCGTGGGGATGAATGCCCTGTGTGCCCCAAATGTTATCGGCGCGCTCGGTAAGGTCGCGAACCTTGGCAAGGTTTTCCGGAGAGACTGCGATGGTAATTATTTTTTCGATTCCCACCTCATTGGCCTTTGCCAGTGTTGCGCTTAGCTGCTCTGCGTCTAGATAGTCCAGATGACAATGGGTTTCTATTATCGGAGTCTCAAAGGTAGGAATCTCGCGTCGTGCTTTTTTACTCATGATCGCTCACGGCTCATTTGCTGGCTTTTATTTGCTGGGCCAGTAAGCGATCCAAGGCATTCGCAAACTGCATCCGGTCATTGTGATTTAGAGGAGGGGGACCACCGCGGACTTCGCCGGTCGATCGCATCTCCTCCATAAAGTCTCGCATATTCAAACGCGCGCCGATGTTGTTGGCGGTATACCGTTCTCCTCGGTGCGTCAGAATTAGGGCATCTTTTGCGATGAGTTCCGCTGCCAAAGGGATGTCCGACGTGATGACAATATCGCCGCCCGCGACTTGCTCCACAATAAAATCATCGGCTACGTCAAATCCGGAGGATACCTGTAGTGATCGTATAAGCGGTGAGGGTGGCGTGGTCAAGGCATGGTTGGCCACGAGCGTTAGCTTAACTTTCAAGCGGTTCGCTGCACGAAAGAGAATTTCTTTGATGACCTTGGGGCAGGCATCCGCATCGACCCAAATTTGAAAGCGATTTGTTGCTTCTTCTGTGTCCACTGTTTCTTTAATGTCTTTAGCCTGATTCTATTGTTCTGCGTCGGTTCGCAGGGTCGCAAGTGTATCCAGAATCTGTGTCCAGAACCATTGATGTACTGCAGAACCTTCTGTTCGACGATGAGAAACAAGCGTGTAATCCATGGTGTACTCTCCTCCGGCAGGGAGCGGCAAGGCCACCAGGTGCTCTGCGACCGTGGTATTCTGGAGCAGCGATGCTGGGCCGGGCATAAAATAGTCCGTGGTGCGCAAAACCTCCAGAGAGGTGAGTAGGTGCGAAGTTTCCAGGCAGCTTTGGTTCTGGTTTCGCACACGATTAAAGGTATCTGAGGTGCGGACGATCTCGATCTGTTCAAGATCTGAGATATACAGGCGTATGACTGGATAATCGGCCAATCGCTTCCAGGTAATTTTGCCCTTGTTCAGAGGGTGTGCATCGCGGACCAGTATAGCGGGTGGATTGCTGGCTACGCGTTCTACACGGAAGTCATCTGAATACAGCGTCTGTTCTATTTGAATTGCAAAATCCAGCGTGCCCTTGCTCAATTGTTCCAACTGATTTTCAACGCGAGTTAGGGTCTTGATGGTCAGGCTCGGAGCGATTTTATGCAGCTTCTGGATTAATGGTGGGAGTAGGGCGACACCGATGTACTCCGACAACGCAAGCGTAATCTCACCGTTGAAGGAAGCCGGATCGAAAGTAGCGGGCGCCACCAGGTGGTTGATGTTCGTCAGAATACTCCCAAGATTTGCCGCCAATTCCTGGGCGCGTGGAGTCGGTTGTATACCGTGACTTCCGCGAATAAATAGAGGGTCACCAAATACCTGGCGTAACCGAGACAGGGTTTTACTCATGGCGGGCTGAGTGATATAAAGTCTATCAGCCGCTCGTGATACGTTTCGTTCTTCCAGCAAAACTTGTAGCGAAATCAATAGGTTAAGATCTATTTTCGCCAGTAGTTTAGTGGCCATATTCGACCATTATGAATTTGATTCATGTACTTCATAAGGATAATACATTGGATCTATATCAGAGTCCTGGGTATTCTGTTCTCAAGTTGAAATCAGACGCAGTCACGGACTGACTGATTTCCAGGTCGGCACGTTGTTTGCCGAGTCTCATCCAGGTCTACTAGAGTTTTTTTAACCCGCCTTATGGCGGGTTTTTTTATGGGTTTGGATAGTAGGGTAGGCCTGTTACCGACTATAAGATATTTCTCTTTCGAGCCTCTGAAACCGCTTGCAATCGATTTCTGACATGGAGTTTTGTAAACAAATTCTTTAAGTGAAAGCGCACTGTGTTTTCCGAAACAGCAATATTGCGGGCGATGACCTTATTGGAATAGCCATGCGATAACTGCGCAAGTATTTCTTGTTCGCGTTTGCTAAGAAGATCTTCCTGTCTGGATGAACCTTTGCTGCCAGAAAATGCTTCGATTATCTTGATCGCGTGAGCTTTCGTCCCATCGTCGTCTTGTAGATCTGTGGTCAGATATTCGTTGAGAATGTTACCTAGTTCATTGGATTCATCCAAGAACGATCGAACAAATCCGGATTCAAGCGATAAACTCAATGCCTGATGTAGCTGTGACCAAGCGTCTTCGTACTCGCAAAGATAGTAGTTAGCGATACATTCCAAAACACTGTACCGAATACAAGAAGCAATCTGCCCCTTCTCCTTGGCATAACTCGAAAATTGTTCGAGAAAGCTCAGTGCCTCAGCGAATTCTCGCCGCCGAATCTGCAAACGGGTGATAACGAGAACAGCTGCGTCACGTTCTCGCCATGCGATATCCATCTCTTCGGGGTTACTGTAGGTCTGTATTTCTATGCCTGAATCATTGAATGTTCTGGCCGCTTGGTCATTCAACCCGGCGCGTATCAATAAACTGACTTTTTGCAGTGTGAGCAAGTTGATTAATCGTACCAACTTTTGATCTTCGGCATAAATCGAAGCAATTTGGAGTACACGTAGAGCTGCATCCAAGCCGTAACGTTGATATTCGATATTGCTGATCGTGACGTAACCTGCTGCATAAACGTCAAACCACGCTTCGCTTTCCTCAAGCTGTTTCGGCATGCTTTCTATGCTGGAAGGCAGCTTATTGATCTGGTTTTGCTCGTATTTGAGCTCCGCGATTAGTACATTCGCGACCAACTTCATGCCTTTGTCGTCATTGAAATGTTGTCGAGCCAGGTTTAATCCGATTTGATAGAACTGCTCGGCGGAAACTGAATTCCCTTCGGCAAAAGAGATATCACCCAGATGGAAATTGATATACGCCTCACCGTAGATTGAGCCGAATCGCTTGAACTGATCAGTCGCCTGTTCTGCGTGGTGTCGAGCTTCTGTGAAGAGGCCTCTCTGTACCTGGGTGATGCATAACAAGGTGTAATGATGCCCCAGGGTCATGTGGTCCGAGGGTTCAATCCTCGCAATATTGTGGTTCAGATGGTCGCACAATTCTTCAGATAAAACCTTTCCTTCACACATCGAAAGTACTGACTCGAGAAGGATAAACTCATGATCAATATGCCCTTGTTCTTTAGGGTCGTACTGGCTTTTCGCGCGCGCATAGTTTTCGCGCATTTCGTCATACTCCAGGCGCGCCTGGTAAACCTTGCCATCTTTTATGTTGATCAAACACTTTACGGCCATAATTCTTGGGGAGGAATTGATGGTTTGCCTACTCATCAGTTTCAGAGCCGCACGAAGTCGAGTGAGGCCTTCTCTAAGCCAAATAGTAAGACCACCGTGGTCGTTGACCGTTTGAATGGCTCGCTGAGGGTCGGCCGCTAAAAGGCTATGCTTCACTGCTTTGACAATATCCCCTTGTTCATCAAACCATTGAGCCGTTCGTTGGTGCAACTCGATTGCGCGCGAGGGTTGTGCAATCAGCAGGCGATCATAGAGGTATTCTCGAAATAATGGGTGTAATCTAAAGGTGTTATCAATCTGGTCTACGGGCAAAACCAAAGTACTCAGCGGCTTGCACAATTCGAAAAAAGTAATGCTGTCCTTGCTGTTGCGCAAGTGGTTTGCAAATTCATAACTAATTCTATCCAGCAGAGAAATATCTAGCAGGAATGACTGAAGCTGCTCCTCAAGGTTGTCAAATATTTGCTCGGAGAGGTAACTTGTTATCAAATCAGAACTGCCGGAGAAATTATCTAGTATCCTCTGAATATCCAAATCAACGTTACTTGAGTTCTTAAGCATTTGTATGGTGACAGGCCACCCTTCGGTTACCTGATAAATATGCTGAATCCTTTCTTCAGGTATCTGTTCGGCGAAGAAATCGACCAGCTCTGCAAAGTTAAAACAGAGGTGTTCCGCCTGAATTCTCGTAACAAGGCCCTTAGTCTCAAGGTTAGTGATTTTGAGTTTGCGATCGTCCCTGCTGGCAATCGCAATGTGCAAATTCTCAGGAGCATAATCTAATAGGGGTTTGATAACCGACTGAATCGCTTCTTGTTCAAGGTTTTCAAAGTCATCGAAAATCAGAATAACTTCCTCTTGTTGCAATTCGATAACGTAGTTCACCATGCTGAGTAAACTTTGCTGTGACGAATCTTGGAAGAGAGACTGATCTGTTGCCTCGGCCTTTTGAAAATCTATTCCCCCCTCGGAGAGAGAAAAAGCAATATAGGTTAACAATTGAAAAGACTCGTTGTCTTCCTTGTCTAAAGAGAGCCAACATACTTTGGCTCCGCCTTCTATAAGCTGATTGCGCCAGGCGGACAGCAGCGTGCTTTTCCCGTAGCCAGCTGGGGCATGAACGAGAGTTAGTACCGAGCTTTTAAAATGGCAAAGCCGCTCAACCAAAGAAGGGCGCTCAAGAATATCGATTCTCTGTCGAGTAGGGTAAACCTTCGAACGTATCAACCAGGTTGGAAAATCTGGTTTAATTGGAGCGGATGAATGATCGTACATTGTGTCAATCATAGGGAAACCTCATGGAGATACAAGCCGCCAAACCAGCGAATGCTTGGTTTGCATTGATGGCTTTGCCTGCTTTCACTACGACTGGCTGTGTTCAAATTGCTGGCAATCATCGCCGTTAAGTGGCCAGAGCTGCACAGTCATCCAATAAGTCTATATTAATCATAGAGATAAGCCTTCTCGATTTTGGACCTGCTGAATCTGCCAAGGCAGAAACTACTCAAACGGGTAGGGTGGTTTATGGATTGGATAACTCAACACCCCCCCATCTTAATTCTTCAACTACACCTCACGCCGATAGAGACCCAGGGCTGCGAGCAGCTACGATGGCCTTAACAAAACATAGCGGATATTGCAGGTACGTGAATGAGGTTAGGGGTCGATGTAGGCGGCACAAATACAGATGCAGCATTGATGGATGGTGCGACTGTGGTGGCGTCTTGCAAAGAGCCGACAACCGACAATGTCAGTGATGGAATTGTTAACGCGATAAAGTCAGTGCTCAAGGGCTCTGGTGTCAATTCCAGCGAAATTCAGTCGACCATGATTGGTACTACGCATTTCACCAACGCGTTTGTGGAGCGAAAGCACTTGCTGGATGTTGGTGTGATACGAATTTGCTTACCTGCCGCCAGAGGTATCCCGCCGTTAATCGATTGGCCGGAAGATCTTTTGGCATCGGTTGGTGATCATCGTTATCTGGTCAAAGGTGGATATCAATTTGATGGCCGCTTGAATTCTGAAATGGATGAACAGGGAATCGCCTCGGCGGCGCGTGAACTGAAGCGCAAAGGGATAAGAACCGTTGCTGTGACAGGATTGTTCTCCCAAGTCGACAGCGACATGGAAACTCGAGCAGAACACATTGTTCGCAATGAAATGGGTGATGTTGCAATTACCTTGTCCCACAAGGTCGGGCGATCCGGAATTCTTGAGCGCGAGAATGCGGCGATCATGAACGCCAGCTTGGCTGACTTATCTGCTGCCGTCGTGGGTTCTTTTCGGCAGGCACTGTCCGAGTTGAACATTCAGTCGCCATTTTATATCAGTCAAAATGACGGCACCTTGATGGACGCTGGCTACGTAGAGAAATATCCGGTTCTGACTTTTGCTTCTGGGCCCACCAATAGTATGAGAGGCGCCGCTTACCTCTCCGGTTTAAAAGAGACACTGGTTGCGGATATAGGTGGCACCACCACAGATATCGGCATGTTAAGCAATGGCTTTCCTCGCGAATCTTCCGTCACCGTTGATATCGGAGGTGTGCGCACCAACTTTCGTATGCCAGATGTACTGGCTTTAGGCCTGGGCGGTGGATCTACGGTCAACGAGAAAAATGGGCAGTTACGTATTGGGCCCAAATCTCTCGGTTACAAATTGCTCACTATGGGCGTGGTTTTCGGTGGTGACGTGTTGACCGCCAGTGATATTGCTGTGGCGGCAGGCTATGCCGATTTTGGTGATAGTTCACTCCTGGGACACCTCGGTCCTCAATTTGTTGAACAGGCCGTTTTGCGCATGCACGAAATAGTATCCGATGGCGTGGATCGTATGAAGACTAGCGCCGAACCTGTTCCGCTGGTTCTTGTCGGTGGTGGTTCAGTCCTGATAAATCGTGAGATCTCGGGAACCTCCGACATTATCGTTCCAGAACACGCGGGCGTGGCCAACGCCATTGGGGCCTCGATTGCCCAAGTTGGAGGGGAGGTCGACAGCGTTTTTTCATACGACCAAATCGGAAGGGAAAACGCCATTAAACAGGCCAAGCAGCAAGCTACAGACAAGGCAATCAGCTCGGGCGCCAGCGAAAAAAGTATCGAAGTACTGGATATTGAAGAAGTCCCTCTCGCCTATACCACTGGTGGGGCCGTTCGCCTCCGGGTAAAAGTGGCAGGCGATTTGCAATTCTCGACTTAAGTAAACTGGGATCGAATGAAGCTATCAATACGAGATTTGGAACATTTGGCACGAGGCGCTGCGTTCCTTGGTACAGGAGGTGGGGGCGACCCCTATATCGGCCGAATGCTCGCGACAAGCGCCATAGAAGAATTCGACATGCCGGTCATTGTTAACGCGGAATCACTTGCAGATGATGCAACCGTTCTAACAATCGCCATGCTCGGTGCTCCAACGGTGTTAATAGAAAAGGCCGCCTGCGGAGATGATGTAGATTTGGCAATAGAAAGGATGGAGGCTCATATAGGCCGCAAAGCTGACGCTTTGGTTCCGATTGAAATCGGTGGCGTAAATTCGATGCTGCCCATTATGGCGGCGGCGCGAAAACGGCTTCCACTGGTTGATGCCGATGGCATGGGCCGAGCGTTTCCTGAGATTCAAATGGTGACATTCGGCGTCTATGGCGTGTCCTGTTCTCCTGTCGTTGTGGTCGATGACCATCTGAACTCACTAATAATCGAATCTGATGAGGCGAAGAGAGCTGAAGATATTGTGCGCGTCAGTTCGGTGGAGATGGGCTGTAGTGTCATTGTCTCTTCTTATCCAATGACGGGAAGGCAATTAAAGGACTGTGCGGTGCGAGGGACAATATCTCTTGCCCTGGGCATTGGTCGCGCGATAGATCTAGGGCGCCGTGAGGGAGATCCCATAAACATGTTGGTGCACTACCTGAGAAGCACACCTTACTACAACCAATGCAAAGTGATATTCGATGGAAAAGTCACTGATGTTAGACGGGAAACCACGAAGGGCTTTGCGATTGGACACTGTCTACTGGTCGCGCTGGATGGGTCCGATGAGGAAATGGAGGTCACCTTTCAAAATGAACATTTGGTGGCAAGGGTCAACGGACGGGTAAAAGCGATTGTTCCTGACCTGATTTGCATGGTTGATCGAGAGACGGCGGAACCTATTCCAGTGGAATCACTAAAGTACGGCCAGCGACTAAAAATACTGGGTGTGAGTGCGGCTCCTACGATGAGAACCGCGGCGTCCCTCGCCGTCTTCGGGCCGCGTAATTTTGGATTGGATGAAGATTTCGTGCCGATCGAAGATTTGTAATGCAATTTTGATGTCTCTTGCTCGCGAGTGACAAACTGAAAAACAGCTAGAGAAATTGGGCGATATAAAAACTACATATAGAGGTCAGAAATTATGAAACAGCTTACTTATACTAAGCCTTTTTTACACTCGCTTTTGTGGACAAGCCTGCTGTTGGCGAATGCTGTCAGTTCCCAGCAGGTTTTGGAGGAGATTGTAGTGACGGCACAGCTACGCGCTCAAAACTTGCAGGAGGTTCCCGTTGCGATTACAGCTTTTTCAGAGGCTGATATCACGAATGCAGGAATAGCAAATACGCAGGATTTCATTAACTTGACGCCAAACGTCTCCTTGGATGACTCGTTCACTTATGGAAACACCTTTGTTTCAATAAGAGGTGTTTCTCAAATCAACAATGCTGACTCGCCTGTTGCTATAGTCATCGATGGTGTTCCGCAAAATAATCAGAAGCAATTCAAAATGCAGTTGTTTGACATCGAACGGATTGAGGTACTTAAAGGACCTCAAGGTTCTCTTTACGGGCGTAACGCAATCGGGGGGGCTATTAATATCGTCAGCAAAAAGCCCACTGAAGAGGTGGAAGGATTTCTGGGTGTTAAAGTTGGAAATGGTGGGTTGCTTAATCTTTCTGGTGCTGCTAGCGGAACCTTGATTGAAAACAAATTAGCGGTTCGTCTCGCCGGGACATACCTCGATCGAGACGGCCTGATTGAAAACAGATTTCTGAACACAGAGGTTGATTTCGTAGACGAAGATTACAGCGTGAGAGCGAACTTCCTGTACACACCTATTGAAGATCTGGCTATTGATTTCCGAATCGCAACCTCCGAGTTCGAAGCTGGCGGTTTGTATGACGTGGTGACAACTTCGCAGTTCAATCCGGCCTATCGCTCAGGCGATGCAAATACTTTCTTCTCGCCCGATTCAAATAACCTGGGACGAACACTGGGTGAAACAGATGAGCTAACGCTAAAAGCAGACTGGGATCTTGGAAATGTTGTATTCACTGCTATTACTGGTTATACGGACCTTAGTGAAAACTACACGGGCGATTTGGATTTCTCCAACCCTACCGCTCTAGGTGGATTTCAAGGCGTCTTCGGTGAGGTAAGACAGTTACAAAACCTCGATGTAGAGCTGCTAAGTCAGGAATTTCGACTGGTATCTGATTCTGACTCTGCGTTGCAGTGGATTGTCGGTGCGTTCTATATCGAGACAGACAGGCAGTTGGAAACCATTGCCGGTTGTGATGACGACCCAGCGTGTGCATCATTCCTGGAGTTAGCTTTTGGTTTACCTCTCACACCGCCGGCTGATTTCGCGTTCATTAATCGCAATGAGCTAAATGACAATAAGGCTTGGTCGGTGTTTGGCCAATTGGATTACGAAATTTCTGAGCGACTAACGGTTCAGTTTGGATTGCGTTATGACAAAGATGAACGTGAGCAAGAAGATGTCAATGGTGGTGCGAGATTGGAAGATGACTTTGATGCGGTACAGCCAAAGATAAGTATCAGTTATAGTTTCAGTGACAATGCACTTGGCTATGCGACCTATAGCACCGGGTTTCGTTCGGGTGGCTTTAATGCGCCTGGACTCGGCCTCTCCCAATTCGAGGATGAATATTTACAAAACCTGGAGTTTGGATCAAAGACCACTCTGCTAGACGGGCGCCTCCTTCTCAATGCTGCTGTGTTTTTTTCCAAAAGCGATGACTATCAGTTCTTCTTCGTAGATGCTGTCTCTGCCGCCCAGTTTATCGGCAACCTGGAGGAAGTTGAGATTTACGGCCTTGATGCGGATTTTAAATACTTGGCAGCAACAGGTTTGGAAATATTTGGCGGAGTTGGTTTTACGGAAACTGACATTGAGGAAGTGGGTTCGATAACATCAACTGCCCTGGCGGCCTCAGGAGTCGATGTGTCGCGCATTCCCGGTTCACGCGCACCCAAAAATACGCCTGTGACATTCAATGTGGGGGCTCAGTATCGTACAGATTTGACTGATATATGGGCGCTCAGAGCTCGATTTGATCTTGAGCATCGTGGCAAAAAGTATTGGCAAGTAGATAACTTGGACGTGCAGGATTCTCTAAACTTACTAGGTGCGAGAATCGGGCTTGAAAGTGAATCCTGGTCTGTAGTGGTGTGGGGTGAAAATCTGACAGACGAAGAATACTACACGGACTATAATCCTGCGGAATTTTCCGGATCGGCGACTGATATTGGATTTCCATCGCAGCCGCGATCCTACGGCGTTGATGTACGGTTCAACTTCTAAGGAGCGCGTCTAAGGAGGGCGTTAGTGCACATGATGCAGCCTGGTTTCATGTGCATCCTACGTTCGGCGATGTGCAACTTACCTGATCTCACCAGAATTCAGATCTCTCTGCCTAGTCCTCAGCAAACGCCTCTATATCGTAGGGGATGCCGTATTTAGTGGTTTGCTGATAAATTATTGAGGTTTCAATGTGCGCAACCTCAGGCCGCTCGGCGAAAGCATCCAGAACGAAATTCCTCAGACCCTCGGCGTCGTTCACTGCCACTTTTACCAAAAAGTCGTTTGCACCGCTTAGGTAATACACGCCGGTGACTTCCTTCAATTGCACCGCATGCTTATAGAACGAATCGACGGTTTTTCTAGAATGTGCCTCAAGGCGAATGCTAACCATGGCATGCAAGGTAATGCCAAGGGCCGTCGGATCAACCTCGGCGTGAAAACCTTTTAGAATTCGTTTTTCCTGGAGAACCCGCACCCGTTCAAAGCAAGTGGACGGAGCAACGCCTAATTTTTTTGCTAAGTCTTTGTTTGTTGACCGAGCATTATTTGATAAATGGTTAAGGATTTCTAAATCGATTCGGTCGAGATCACTCATAAAGCCCCTGGAAAAAATATAATTCGGAAATAATATTTCAATGCTGAAGATAGCTATCATTCTAGTCGATTAGGCAGTATTTAGAGAAGTATTTCATTCATTTATCCGAACAGAAGGGGTGGTTTAGATGAGCGGTAATTCCCGCAATGATGTTGCAAACAGTTATTCAGTTAATCCACTTTCTCCGAGAAGGAATAGCAGCGAAGCCACAAGTGAACCTCAGGCCATCAGTGAACAGATTCGGCATGCAGGCATTGATGAGAATTCAGAGTTAGGCAAGATCTTGGCAAGCACAATAAGAGATATTTATCACTGCCACGACAACGTGGACCAAATGTGGAGCCTCGCCCAACGTGGCATGCAGAAACTGGATAAAGATGACAGTATCGCCTTGTTTAATGCCAAGAAGCTGCTTTCGTTCCAGTTGGCGAAAGTGTTGGACAACCTGCAGCAACCCTTTAGAAAAACGTATCAAAATTTAGGGTATACGAATCAAACGCTCTCGGCCAAAGGCCCTTATCCAGTGTTTGACAACGTTACAGCCTTGTTCTCCGCTACGCCTGTTATTGCCAGAACAGCTACTTACATATTCGCGTGTGCTGAATGGATAGCCGATGCCTTTGAAGGCAAAGATCTATTGCTGGAAATATACTCTCGTCTACTCAATCCAACGTCCATTTCATTGGCGAATCATATTGTCGATCTGGAAGCGGGACCCTATGCAGCCGACTATATGGCATGGAACTTCAACAGTGGTATGGCAGCAATAGATGCCACCTTGTCCAATCAATTGAGTTACGGTGACATTTTGATTACCAGCCAGAATATTTACGGCGGTGCACACCAACTGATTAACGATTGGTTTGCCAAGCCAAGCAATTTCAATGTTGCAGTTGAACGTTTTAAAGGTGATGAAGTCACCGATTTTGAGAGCTGCCTCGCTCTGGTAAAGGACAAGTATTCAGATCGTTTGCTAGAAGGGAGTAAAATTCATTTGTATCTGGAATCCCCTTGCAACCCTCACGGCTATGTTTTAGATGTGCCGGGTATTTGCGTGGTGGCTCACAGTGAGGGCATCAGCGTTATGTTGGATGCCAGTGTTGGCACTCCTTTTCTCCAGCAACCATTGCAATTAATAAACGAAAATGCGCGGCCGGATTTTCTAATACATAGCCTGACTAAAGATATCTGTGGCAGTGGCTCAGTGATTGCCGGTTGCGTTATTGGGCGTAACGCCGACATGTTTAATGCCAAAGGCGCGCCTGGATGGGATAAAACCATGTTCTGGAATGTCTATTACGTGAAGGGCGCATTCCTATCAGCAGATGCGGCGTTTGAAGTGATGCAAGGCATGCGCACAATGGAAATTCGTATGCTCAAGAAGAGCACGAATACGGTGATTCTGTCGGAGTTTTTCAGTAAACACCCCGACATTCAGGTTAGTTGTAGTAGTCTGAATAACGGCGTGAACAAAAGGAAAAGTGAAGCCCAGTTGTTCTTAGGCTTACCTGCTCCTTTGTTTACCGTAAATCTACCCACTTTGCCGGTGACAACCTTCCAACGCTTCTTTGACAATTTGGAACCAACTTTCAGTCATATGATCAGCCTGGGACAGACCAACAGCATCATCAGCTGCCCAGGATTAACCACTCATTCTGAGTTGGAACCAAATGATCGTGAAGACGTGTCCATTTTTCCTTACACCATTCGTTTCGCGATTGGTATTGAGGCGCCCACAGACCTTATTGAGCATATTGTTTCGGCGGCGAGGATATCCATCGACCCCGATGTACCAGGGTTTTCTGAGAAATTTCTGGCAAGGCACGAGCGCAATAAGCTGATCAAAGAGATTTATCTCGACGTAAACACGAGATATATCGATGCCTCGTTAGCTGGTTAATTTTCGGGAATGGTTTCCGAAAAGTGATCAACCGCGCACTGTAAAAGCGATCACTTAACTTTCTATCGCAGCATGTCTACTGGAGTTTATTATGCACTACAATCTCGCCCTAATTGGTTTCGGCGGTGTCAACCGCGCCCTGGTTGAATTGATTCTCGAAAAAAATCGCATCTTGAAAAACGAGCACAATTTGCACCTCGATATTGTAGCCATTTCAGATATGTACTTTGGTAGTACTATCGATCCTAACGGCTTGGATATGCGAGCACTAATGGCAGCTCCACCTGAAAAAGGAGTGTTAGCGCGTTTTCCTAAGGGAAGTGAGATAGCGGCCAACGACGATGTGATAGGCGGCAGTAATGCTGATATTGTCGTTGAGGCGACGTTTACCAATCCTGAAACAGGCGAACCTGCCTCGAGTCACTGCCGGTCTGCGCTAAGCGCTGGCAAGCACGTCGTTACCACCAACAAAGGCCCGATTGCTATTTTTGGCGAGGAGCTGTCTAACTTGGCTGCCACAAATAATGTATTCATTAGATATGAAGGTGCTGTAATGAGCGGTACCCCAGTCATCGGCTTAGCCGAAAATTGTTTACGAGGCTGTGATGTTACTGGCTTTAGGGGAATTTTGAATGGCACAGCAAACCACATTCTTGGTCGCATTGAAGACGGTTGCACAATGGAGGAGGCGATTAAGGAGGCCCAGGATTTCGGCTACGCAGAAGCAGATCCGACGGCAGATCTTGAAGGTTATGACGTGGTGTTGAAAGTCACAATTTTAGCCAACCTTCTGCTAGGAGCCAATCTTAACCCCGGCGATGTGAGCCGAGAAGGTATCTCTGAACTCAGTGAGGTTGTGATTAGGCATGCAGCTCAGCGCGGTCAGCACTGGAAATTGCTTGCCGAGGCTACGCGCCATCCTGATGGTCTAGTGGAGGCTTCAGTATCCCCCTTATGCTTATCAGATTATGATCCATTGGCGAGCGTTTCTGGTGCGTTGAATGCAGTTTGCTTCCAAACAGATTTACTCGGTGACGTTACGGTTTCGGGTCCCGGCGCCGGGAAAACAGCAACGGCTTACGCACTCTTGACCGACATTCTTGCTATCGATCTCAGAAAACGCACGTTGGAACTGAAATGACCACCGCGCGATTAATGGCAAGCACCACCATAGGTGTCATGAACCCTTACACCGGTGAACTGATTGGATACGTTCCCAATCTCTCTGGTGCAGACGTGACTCAGGCAGTGGAACTCGCGGCGGGGCAACAGGAGCAGTGCCGGAATATGTGTCGGGCCAAGAGGTCACAAATTCTTTTAGAGGTTGCTGATCGTGTAGCTCGCGATAGTGAAGAATATGCACAGCTCATCGTCCAGGAAGCAGGGAAGACAATCATACAAGCCCGCAAGGAAGTTGCTCGTTGTATCAATACACTCAGATTATCAGCGGAAGAAGCAAAGCGGTTTTGCGGTGAAACCATCCCTTTCGATGCCTTTGCTGGATCAGAATCCAGGCAGGGCTATTTTACTCGAGATCCTCTGAACTAGCGCCGTTTTCGGCCCTGAGGCTCTGCGAGGCTTTCTGGGATGCGGGCTTCCCACGTGAAGCCTTGAGGGTTGTTACAGGAGATGCAGAAACAGGCTCTGCGCTAGTTTCACAATGGCAGGCTCGCATGATTTCGTTCACTGGCGGGTTTAGGACGGCAAATGCCATTGTCAAAGCGGCGGGTGTAAAAAAATACAGCATGGATCTGGGCGGCAATGCACCGGTTATTGTAATGGCGGACTGTGATCTCGATCATGCTGTCGCCGGCTGCGTGTCAGGCGCCTTTTGGGCTGCCGGGCAAAATTGTGTAGGGACTCAACGAATCCTGATTCATCAGTATATCTACGAACAATTTCGCCAGGCCTTTATTGAATCCGTTGGCAAGTTGATAGTGGGAGACCCAATCGACGAATCCACGGACATGGGCCCTATGATCAATGAGGCTTCGGCGATTGGAGCGGAGTCCGCAGTCGATAGAGCGTTACAACAAGGGGCGACCTTGCTTGCTGGGCACAACCGTGATGGAAGTCTATATCAGCCCACAGTTTTAGAAGACGTTGCAGCACAGCAAGAAATCTGGACTACAGAGATCTTTGCGCCTATCGTCATACTCAGTAGGTTTCGAGATCTGGAAGAGGCACTGGCCTTGGCCAATGGGCCAGAAATTAGCCTGCACAGTGGCATATTTACCGAGAATTTGTCGGATGCGCTGAACGCCGCCGAGCAACTGCAAATGGGTGGTGTGATGATTAACGATTCATCTGACTACCGTTTTGACGCTATGCCTTTCGGCGGCTTCAAGCTTGGCAGTATAGGGAGGGAAGGTGTGCGTTTTGCTGTCGAGGAAATGACCCAGCCTAAAGTGGTCTGTTTCAATCGACGCGACATGACCTTCTGACCTTAATTTGAGTGAAGTTGTCGGCGTTGTCCGCAGGTTTTTCTGCTGATTAGACCGGCGTTATCCAGGAAAAGTAATCTTCGGAAAGTCCATACTGTATCGCTGTCAGCTCGCTAAAAATATGATTCGCAACAGGCCCGACTTGGTTGTTGTTGACGAAATAGTTTTTGCCCTTGTATCCAAGCTTACCGATAGGTGAGATTACCGCGGCTGTGCCGCAGCCGAATACTTCTGTAATGTCTCCGGATTCTATCGCGATGAGAATTTGTTCGATATCGAGTCGTCCTTCAGCCACTGGATATCCCAATTTTGGTGCCAGTTGAAGAATTGAATCTCGGGTAATCCCTCCCAATATGCTGCCCGAAAGAGCAGGAGTGGCAATAGTTCCATCCTTTTGCACAAAACAAATGTTCATCGCGCCTACTTCTTCCACATACCGACCTTCGATCGCATCCAGCCATAAAACCTGCGTGTAACCCTCGCTTGCTGCCTGTTCACCCATGAACAGGCTTGCTGCGTAGTTGCCTCCTGTTTTGGCCTCACCAACACCACCTTTTACCGCTCTTCGAATTACATCGGATACATAAACTGATACTGGATTGAAGCCCTCACTGAAGTAAGGACCTACTGGGCAGGTAATAATAAAATGTTTGTATGCGGAGGCTGCCCCCAGACCCAGTTGTGGGGTGGTGGCGAACATAGCCGGCCGAATATACAGGGAAGAGCCCCGTTCGTTTGGCACCCAAGTTTGATCTGCAAGAACTAATTGTTTGATCGCCTGAATGTGTGATTGTTCGTCTACCCTAGGCATAACCATTCTATCTGCAGAAGCATTAAATCGAGCAACGTTTTGATCGGGCCTGAATAGATTTATTCCATTGTCGGCTCTGCGATATGCTTTCAAGCCCTCGAATATTTCTTGCCCGTAGTGTAGGACCGATGCAGCTGGATGTAAGGAGAAGTTTTTCAGTGGGGATATAGCTAAGTGGTGCCAACCTTCGTCTCTGTCATATTCTTGGGTAAACATGTGATCAGAGAATGACGACCCAAATTTCAATTCTTTGGGACAAGAGCCGCGAGAATCGGCCGGTAACAGTTCAATATTTATATCCATAGCAACAACCTTGTCTTTTGATTTTGATGTGGCCGGAGATCATCCTCTTTAGGGTTTAGAAGAACGTCGATTGGGCCAGAGCGTCGCGCTAATCTTGTGGCGGACCTAGATAAGCAGTCTATGACGAAACCGGGGCGCTTATGTTGCATATTTTCCTTTATGATACTATTTTTTAGGATAAAATTTACTTAAAAATAATAATATTAGGATAAATATGCATGGCGTTAGATAGTCTGGACCGTAAAATACTGCAAACCCTGCAGGGGCAAGCGGATTGCACAATGGTCGAGCTCGGAGAAAGGGTGGGCCTGTCGCATACGCCGTGCTGGCGTCGGGTGAAGCGCCTCGAAGGGACGGGTGTTATCAAAGAACGAGTGACACTGCTCGACCCCGATAGTATTGATCTTGGGGTGACAGTGTATGTCTACATCAACGTAGAGAGCCACCAAGAAGAATCACTCAATGATTTCGAGAAGGCCGTTACGGAACTGGAAAACGTAGTGGAGTGCTACTCGACTTCCGGCGATAGAGATTATGTACTCAGAGTCGTAGTAGAGAGCGTAGGCCACTATGAAAAACTGCTCAAATCGGCTCTGGTTCATCTCCCAAATGTCGCTTCGGTAAATTCAACGTTTGCCCTTAAACGTATCAAATACACAACTCAGCTACCGATAGGAAAAGGGTAAACTTCTAGCAGCCGTTGGTCCGGTTCCAAATTGCCGAAGGCAATTGAGTTCAAGCTGTGAATTCTCGGGGAAGGGGCGGTATATCCTCTGAAATTGGCGTTAAATATTTCACTGAGAAAGCGACTCCAGTAGATCACTGAGCGGGTCGGTGAATAGTTAGGATATGGTCCCTAACGCACACCATATTGCTTCTCAAACTCCTCCACTGGCAACGCCTTATCAAAAGCATACCCCTGCAACACGTCGCAGCGCATTTCCGTCAATTTGTCTGCCATCGGCATGGTTTCCACCCCTTCGGCGACTACCTTCATCGAAAAGTTGTGGGCCAAATCGATAACTGCTTTTACTATGGCCAAGTCCTTCTTGGACTCGAGCATGCGCATAACAAAAACCCGGTCGATTTTTATTTCATCCACGGGAAGGTCGCGAAAGTAGGCGAGGGAGGAATACCCGGTGCCAAAGTCGTCCAAAGCGATTCGAATGCCCATCTTCCGCAATTTGGTCAATTGCCTCAGCATTTGCTCCTGATTGTCGATCATGATTGTTTCGGTAACTTCCAGGGTCAGTCGTGAGGGTTTAACGCCATATATTTCAAGGGCGTCACGGACCACCTCCACCACATCATCATCGATGAGTAGTGCCGGTGTTACGTTTACTGCGATCGATAGCTCCTCAGGCCATAGTGCCAAACGCCCTATAGCGGATTTGATCGACCACCACGTGATCGGCCTGATAACCTCGTTGCGCTCTGCCAGATCGATAAACTTATCCGGAAAGATCACCTTTTGGTTTTTTGTGTGCCAGCGTAATAACGCTTCGGCGCCGAGCAATGTGCGATATCCAGCGTGCATTTTGGGCTGAAAATACAGCTGGAATTCTCCTCGCTCCTGGGCGATTTCTAATCTTTTAAGAAGTTTCTTATCTTCCTCAGCACTCGACCCGGTCTTTGCAGAGTAGACTTCAAAGAGACTTGATGCATTTTTTGCCTGTCGCAACGCGATACTGGCTTGTCGCATGGGCACGCTCATATCTTTGCTACCGCTTCTGAATGCCGCGAAGCCTGCGGTTACAGAAAGTGGTATCTCTCTACCCAGATAGTGGTGTGGTTCGCGGAATACGCGCGCCAGTTTCGCCGCGGCCAAATCTAACTCACTGGTGCTTCGGATGTCCTTGAGAACAACGCAGACACGATTATTCTTAACACCGCCGCACTCGTCTTTGGGCCGTATCCAACCCTTTAAACGTTGTTCGAACACTTCCTGGGCTTCTTTGAAAGCAACACTGGAGTATATATCGGTGCTGTTTTCATCCTCTCGCAATTCAATCACGCCGAGGAAGCTATTGACTCCGGAATTGATCATATGAAAAATTCTTCGTTGTCGATTCCAAAGCTTCCTGCGATCAGCTCTCGGGAGATCCACCGCTCCACATCATTGACCCTGTCTTGTTGTGCAAGATTAACAGCACGCGGAAACTCGAGTCTTTGTTGCTGCGCATCGAGCACTAAAACCAGCTCTGGCTTTAGACGCCGGCTGCTGTTCTGTTTTACGACGATCGCGACCTCGCCGGTATTCAGCTCCACCATCGTACCGGTGGGAAAAAGACCGATTGCTTGAACAAATTGTTCTACCAACGCCTCCTGAAACGAACTCCCTTTGCAGTCCAGCAATTCTTGCACTGCTTCATGCGATGTCCGAGCTGGCGCATAGGGACGCGGTGTGATCATCGCATCGTAGGTATCGACCAGGCCCGCTATTCGGGCGAGCAAGGGAATTGCCGCGCCTTCCAGACCCCGGGGATAACCCGTGCCATCCACCCGTTCGTGATGATTCTCGATAATGGAAAGTACTTCCATATCCACATGGGGTGATTTCGAAACCATTTGGGCGCCCATTTGCGGATGTGCGTGGATGATTGCCTGTTGTTTCTCCGTCAGGTTTTCGGCCTGATGTAGCAGTTTTCCGGGAAGTTGTGTCATTCCCACATCACACATCGCACAGCCCACTGCCAGTTTTTCCAGTTCGTGCCGATCTAGGCCTATGTGGCGCCCCAATATGGCCGCCCATACGGCCATTGCTACGCCGTGATGGTAGCGATAATCACCGCTTTCCTTCAGTCTGACGAGAGCCGACACTGCCTCATGATTTCTAAAGACACCTTCGATCAGAGGATTGACCGCTTTTTGCACGGCTTGTATATCGCTTTTTTCACCGTTAAGCAGGGCGTCAAACACTCGGTCCAGGGTTTGTGCGGCACTGTCGAAAGACAATTTTGTACGTTGAAACTCGTCTTTAAGCTTTAACCTTTCTTTGGCGTTGCCGGCGGTTGGCGCTATGGCCATTTCCAGGGTGATGACCCCACCCTTGTACTCTGCGTCGATGAATACATGCTCTACATGATTAGCAACGTACAGAATCTCCTCATTGTCGCGCACCATAAAGCCCTGCAGAGCGAACGGTGTTTCTAACCAGGGCCGATCAAGTTCAGCGATGAACATGCCGGGCTTTAACTTCATTGCGGGGACTTTTACCAGACGCACGTATAACCTCAAATAATGCCAGATAGAGGTTCTCTTATCGGTCAGATATTTTTTCCGGCCACCGAGATTGGCGCTAAAAGCCTCGATTTTGGGTGAAAGTTACCAATAGTGTGATGAGATTGGCATTTTCCGCGCCATCTATCTTCCTACGGGGGGTGATTGCAACTTCGGTGCACTGGCCGTCTGCTTGCGTCTCACTATTTTGGGTCTGGACGTTTTCGGCGCGGAGGCCGCTGCTTTTGCTGGCCGGCGCGATTTGCTGGCCGCCTTCTTCTTGGCGGCAACCTTTGGAGTTGCTTTGCGTGTCGATTTTACAGAGGCCGATAGTTTTTCCTTGGTTTTTGCTTTGGCCTTAGGTTTTGCGGCTACCCCTTTTCCAGTGTCTACTTTCGCAGTAGCTTTTGCCTTTTTCTTGAGCTTGGTTTTTCCGATCGAACTGGATTTTTTCCCGACTTTTTTATCGTCAGAAGCCTTCAGCTTTTTGCTGATCTTGTTTTTCTTAGGCCCCTTGGTTTTTTTACCCGATTTTTTTTGCTTCGATTTATCTTTCGCCGCGCCCTCGATGCTCCCTCGCCTGGGCGAATCTATTTTAGCCTTCGCCAGTACTGCCGCTTTTGCCTTTGCGTCCTTGGCGGGCTGCGTCAATGCAGTGGTGGCCGCGTACATCTCTTCGTAAGAGGCGACCAGGCAATCGTGGTACAACTCTGGGTCGGGCATGATATCTCTGTCCGCTAAGACCGAGAGTGTCACGTTGCCAGAATAACTGAATACCAGATGAAAGATTCCAATGCCAGGAGTCAACACGCCTAGACCATAGTAATCAACCATTCGGGCTCCGGCGCAATACAGCGGGAAGTCAGGGCCCGCTACGTTGGAGATCACGGTGGAGATGTTAACCGGGATATGCTTTGACAAATTGTTGCGCGACCAGAACCCGGCCACTGATTTTGCGATGAATGGAGAAAAGGCACCCGCCAGTTTGAGTACATCGACCATGGGGCTTGCCTCCCCATATTCTTTGGCCTCAAGAGTGGACTCGTGTACTGCACTCAGACGGGCCAGCGGGTCTTTGATATCGGTATGCAGTGATGCGAAAACCGACCCCACCTGATTGTTATCGTCCGTCACACCTCGGCGGGTGCGCATATTGAGCGGAAGACTGGCTGCAAGAGACCCTTCTGGGTATTCGTTGTTTGCTTCCAGGTATCGCTGTAGGGCACCACCGATAATGGCGAGCGCCACATCATTCAATTTAACGCCTGCTGCATTTTTAATATCTTTGAAGCCCTCCAGTGGGAATTCCGCCGCATCGAATACGCGGTGCGGTCCCACCGGATTATTTAGGGAGGTTTTGGGAGCTGAGATATCGGGCGCTGGAATTTCTTTGCGCGCAATCTGCAGCGCGTATTTTCCCATGTCGCGCGCGCCGCGCACGGTGCCCGTCAGTACCTGCCCGGTGTTTTTTACGCTGTTAATGGTGGCCTTCGATAATAACTCCCTACGCGAGGGTTCGCTGTCGAAGATGATGGCTTCGCTGGGTGCCGGTTCAGGTGTATCAGGGTTGGCTGAAAGGTCATGCAGCAAAGCCATAAAACTGGCACCACCAGCGCCGTCGACGAGCGCGTGGTGCATTTTGGTGTAAACCGCGAACGAGCCCTTGGGCAGGTTGGGGATGTTGTCCAGACCTTCAATAATATAGGCTTCCCAAAGAGGGCGGGATAAGTCCAGTGGACGAGAATGCAGCCGAGCGACCTGAATACACAGTTGACGCCAGTCTCCAGGGAAGGGCAGGGCAATATGTCGCAAGTGAAACTCTACATCGAAGTTAGCGTCTTTGATCCAGTAGGGCCTGTCCAGACCACCCGGGACCTCAACCAAACGGGTTCTAAACAGTGGGTTCTCTCCCAGGCGGCGCTCAAACGTGGAAATGACTTGCTTGAAACGAACTGTGCCATCAGTCGCTGTGGACGGATCATATATCCCCATGCCACCGACGTGCTGAGGGGTGTTTGTCTGTTCAAGATTGATAAATGCGCTATCGAGTATGCCGAGTTGTTTCATAGTGTTCGAGTACCCTGGGGTATTGTTTACCTGTTTAAGAATAGTTCATCTTGGTGGGGTCTGCCGCTATTGGAAATCGCCATGTAGCAGGCTCGATGTGGTGTGCGAAATTTCCCCAAGATATGCATTTTGAGCAGAGCCGAAAATAGGCGTGCTTTATATCACCGATATCAAAGCGACACTATAAGACTGGTCAAAATTTAGACAATGATTCGAATAGTTGCACCGTTATAAGGATGGATCGTCGTGAAGTTTGAGCGGTACACAACCATTCTCGCTGTAACGTTCCATGCGCCATCGGTTCCAAATCGCTACGCATTTTCGATGACTAACAAGGCGCCTCGCGCCGTGACCGGAGTATCCACTTCCCATTCAATCAGCTCAGCGTAGTGTTTTTGCATGCATCGCTGGGCAGCGGTAAAAAAGGAGGAGCGCTCGGGATCCGCAATGATAATGTGCTTCACCCCGGCCTCTACCGCACGATCTATCATCTTACATACGGGGTTGACCAGTTCATCCCAAAAACAGATGTCTGCGGCGATGAGCATGTCGAACTCAGATAACTGCCGTATGCTCAGGCTTTCGAAACGGGATTTCAGTGGCAGCGTATCTACCCCGTTGATCTCCGCGACACTATTTAAATAGGGAAAAACGTCTGGGTCGGCATCCACACTGGTGACTTCCGCATTCATGCGTTTTGCACACCAGACACCGCCGAAACCCCATCCACAGCCTACATCGATGACAGTTTTGGCGTGCTCAGGTGGGTTCGCATTCAGATAGTCCACCAACAAAAAGCTGGACTTCCATAACTTGTTGCCGTGAATACCGGGCTCAATGCCCTCTGATCTCAAGTCGCGAATAGCTCTATGCTTTGCGGTAGGCATAATAGCCCCGTGAAAATGGATTGCGGTTTCAGTATTTGTTGTGTTCACGATGGGTTCTTATTGCTACGGACTAATAGGATTGAGTGAGAGTAATTAGACT
Source organism: Halioglobus sp. (assembly GCA_045110675.1). GTDB lineage: Bacteria > Pseudomonadota > Gammaproteobacteria > Pseudomonadales > Halieaceae > JBALVT01. The sequence continues at coordinate 44,705 of JBGCGJ010000015.1, forward strand.
AATTTAACTAGATTTTCTGCTGCCGAAAAAACCAATTTAAAACGGCCCCTGTCGAGGAAAAACGCATACATCAAATCGAATTGGTAAAATGCCCGGTCACGAGATTGCCGTAAAATTTCTGGTATAGTTGGACCAAACGTGAAGAGCAATGTAACGAACAAGCATGTTACCAGAAACTAGCGTTTGGCATACTTATTAGAATAATGATCAGGGGCCGAATATCAGATATGACTTCTGTTAGTCGCAAAGTTGAGGTTCTGGAAAAGAACAGGCCTCGACAGGAAAGAGCAAAGCGAACCTACGAGGCCATTTTGGTTTCCGCTGCACAGCTACTTATCGAGGTGGGGGTGGAGAGGATTTCCACCAACCTTATTGCTGAGCGCGCAGGCATTACTGTACCGGCGTTATACCGATATTTTCCCAATAAATACGCGGTGTTACATGCCCTGGGCGCCGCGATGATGGACAAACAGAACGAAGTGGGCCTGCTTTGGTTCGAGCGCCTTGAGACGCTTAGCCAGCCTGAACTATTGCTGGAGAATATCGAAGAACTTCTCAAACTCACCTACAAGGTCACCTGCAAGCAACTTGCTGGTCTGGAGATCATTCAATCACTGCGAGCTGTGGGCCCCTTGCAGGAGTTGCGTTTGCAGTCGAACAGGCTGGTGGCGGACCAGTTTGCGGCGCTTATCGCCGAAGTTTTGGGATGGCCTCTCACTCCGGTGTTAACCATGCAATCGAGGTTGAGTGTTGATATGGGCTACGCGGTTGTTGAACTTGCGATGGAAGACAGCACCCTGTCCAGCGATGAAGTTTTGTCTCAGGGTGCTCTTATGATTCAGGCCTATTGGCGGGACGTGTTGCAGAACCAGCCTTCTCTAGATTAGTCCACGGCTTCCACTTCTTCCGCCTGCAGCCCTTTATCGCTGTCGGCAACCACAAAAGATACTCTCTGGCCGTCGCGCAAGCTGCGTCTTCCCTCGCCGAGTATGGAGCGGAAATGCACAAAAATTTCTTCACCGTTTTCCCTGCTGATAAAACCAAATCCCTTGGATACGTTAAACCATTTTACTTCCCCTTCCTCTCGCTTGCCGCCCTTTGACTTTGGCTTACTGGCTTTTTGGGGTTTGGCTTTGGGGTTTTTCGCCTTGGGTTTTGGGGCTTTTTCCTGGGGAGTAGCGCTGGCGGCTACGCTGGCGGGCGCTTTGATAGATCCCAGAAGTGAGGTGGCGATAGTGGCTGCGGCGAAGGCGCCAAATACAGTTAAAAAAGCGCCGTGGGAACCTACAGTAGTGACGATGGCCGAAGCAATGGCCGCGACAAATAAGCTGACAACCAGCTTGCCAAAAAGACTCATAATTTTCCTCTCATTATTAGGGGGCGAGATACAGCGCGGGATTCTACCACTAATACGTGGAGTTTGAAGACTCTGAGAAAATTTATAGAGGTAACTTACAGTGGAACGCTTGACAGACCATAACAGGCGTCTTGAGCAGGCTCAATTTAGCTGATTTAGGTTTGGGAAACGGAGTTACCTGGCGTCCCAGGGGTTAAAACTCAGACTTTCGAAACTTCCTCGGCCTGCAAACCCTTTGGGCCCTCCACCAGAGCGAATTCGACTGCCTGACCCTCATCGAGGGTTTTGTAACCGTCGCCCTGTATCGAACGAAAATGTACGAATACATCCTCCTCGGATTCACCAACAGTGATGAAGCCGAAGCCTTTTGCATTGTTAAACCACTTCACCGTGCCGTTTACACGTTCACTCATACTACTTTCCTCGGATTTTGGTTTTGCTTTTATTATGCACTGCCGGCCCTAAAGGATCGGCAGTGACCAGAATCTTGTTATCCGAGTCTTTGCGCGGTTACAGCGCTCTAATGCGCTGTTCCTGCTCTTGTAATTTCAGCATGGCCTGTTCAAGGGCCTGCAATTTTTCCTGCTCCTTTGCTACGACTTCAGCTGGCGCCTTTGATACAAACGATTCGTTGCTCAGCTTGCCGCGTAGCCGGGATATCTCTTTATCCTTTTTATCAATATCCTTTGTAAGCCGTGCTAACTCTGCTTCTTTATCAATTAGTCCAGCCATCGGAACTAATATTTCAAGATTGCCTACCAGCGCCGCAGAGCTCACGGGTACCTCGTCAGCGCTTTCCAGCCACTGAATGATCTCCAGTTTGGCCAGCTTTTTCAAAAACTGTAGGTTTTCGTCTAGCCTGCCGCGATCCTGTTCATCGCCGTTTTTAAACAGTACTGTAATCTCGGCACCTTGAGATATGTTCAGCTCTTTACGAATAGAGCGAATACCAACAATCACACCTTTCAGCCATTCTATATCCGCATTTGCAGCGGTGTCTATCGCTTTGTCATCGCTGATGGGGTATGGCTGCAGCATCACCGTGTCGCCAGATTTTCCCGCTAAAGGTGCGACGGTCTGCCAAATTTCTTCTGTGATGAAAGGCATAAAGGGGTGTAAAAGGCGCATGCAGGTTTCCAATACCCTGATTAGTGTTCTTCTGGTTCCACGCTGTGCGTTTAAGCTGGCGTTCTCATCCCATAGAACCGGCTTGGACAATTCCAGATACCAGGCGCAGTACTCGTTCCAGATGAACTCGTATAGGGACTGGGCAGCGTGATCGAAGCGGTAATTGGCGATCGCGCGTGCAACCTCGGCTTCGGTTTCCTGCAGTTTGCTGATAATCCATCGATCGGCCAGGCTGAGTTCCACTTCCGCATCGAGCTGCGCACCGCAATCATGGCCTTCACAATTCATCAGTACATAGTGAGTGGCATTCCAGATCTTATTGCAAAAGTTCTTGTAGCCCTCAATTCTGCCAATATCAAATATGATATCTCGGCCCGTAGATGCAAGAGAGTAATAGGTGAAACGCAAAGCATCTGTTCCGTAGGCGTCGATCCCTTCCGGAAACTGTTTCAGTGTAGCCTTCTCGACTTTCTTCGCTTGTTTGGGCTGCATCATTCCCGAAGTGCGCTTTGCGACGAGATCGGGTAGATCAATGCCGTCGATAAGATCGATAGGGTCGATGACATTCCCCTTCGATTTCGACATTTTTTGCCCTTCGGCATCGCGTACCAGGCCGTGCACATAAACCGTGTGGAAGGGCACCTCCTTGCGAAAGTGCAAGGTCATCATGATCATTCTCGCCACCCAGAAGAAGATGATGTCGAAGCCTGTCACTAGAACGGTACTGGGGTGAAATATTTTTAAGTCGTCGGTTTCTTCCGGCCAGCCAAGGGTAGAAAACGTCCACAGCGCTGAGGAGAACCAGGTGTCGAGCACATCGTCGTCCTGCCGCAGGGTTACACTGTCGTCCAGGGAGTGCTCAGCCCTGATGGCGGCTTCGCTCTCACCGACATAGACCTCGCCTTTGTCATCGTACCAGGCCGGAATTCGATGCCCCCACCACAGTTGGCGGCTGATACACCAGTCCTGAATGTCGCGCATCCAGGCGAAGTAGGTGTTTTCCCATTGTTTTGGGACGAACTCGATATCGCCGTTCTCGACGGCAGAGATCGCTGGTCCCGCCAACTTCTTGGCGTCCACATACCATTGATCGGTGAGGTACGGCTCTATAACGACCCCGGAACGGTCTCCACGCGGTACTTTCAGCGTGTGATCCTCCACCTTTTCCAGTAGTCCAAGCGCGTCGAGATCCGCCACAATACGCGATCGGGCCTCAACTCGGTCAATGCCTTGATACGCCTCGGGCGCATTGCCACCCATTGCGGCATTATCGTCAAAGATATTAATCAGCGGCAGGTCGTGACGTTTGCCCACGTCATAATCATTGAAGTCGTGCGCCGGAGTGATCTTCAGGCAACCGGTGCCAAATTCCATGTCGACGTAGTCGTCGGCAATCACCGGAATTTTCCTGTCGCAAAGAGGAAGATCCACTGTTTGACCGATCAGGTGATTGTAACGCTCATCCTCAGGGTGGACTGCAACCGCCGCGTCTCCCAACATGGTTTCCGGGCGGGTGGTGGCAACAATGAGGTGACCTTCACCATTAGATAAGGGGTAGCGCAAATTCCACAGGTGCCCCTGTTCCTCTTCGGAAACCACCTCCAGATCAGAAATGGCGGTGTGCAGAGCAGGGTCCCAGTTCACCAGCCGCTGGCCGCGATAAATCAGGCCCTCTCGGTGCAGTTGAATAAAAACTTCCTGCACTGCCGTGGACAAACCTGGGTCCATGGTAAAGCGTTCTCGCGACCAATCCATGGAAGAACCCAATCGTCTCAGTTGCTGGGTAATAGTGCCGCCGGATTCCTCTTTCCATTCCCATACTTTTTCAATGAACTTTTCGCGGCCCAGATCATGGCGCTCAATGCCCTGAGCTTCCAACTGCCGCTCCACGACCATCTGCGTCGCGATGCCCGCGTGATCGGTTCCCACTTGCCACAACGTATTAAAACCCGCCATGCGATGGTAGCGAATCAGGGCATCCATAATAGCTTCCTGAAAGCCGTGCCCCATATGCAAACTACCTGTCACATTGGGAGGAGGGATCATAATGCTATAGGCTTTTTCACCGCCTTGAGGCGCAAAGTAACCTTTAGCCTCCCATTCCGCGTACCAATGAGCTTCAATGTTTGCAGGTTGAAAAGTCTTGTCCATCAGTCTCAAGTTTCCGGGTGGTTCAAAGTGTGTTTACAAGGCGCGAGATTATACGCGAATTAAAGAAGGCTGTACCGCTGCGGACGAGCCCGTGCCACAGTTCCAGCAATCAGTAGTGCATTCACCCTCAAGAGGGCGTGCACCTTCAACCGATTGAGGGTGAATGCACTGCTGATTGCGGCCAGATCGTAAAAACGTACCTCGTTGGAATACTAAAAAAATAGCCGTAGTAATCTTCAATGCCGTAGAGAAAACAGCTTCCAACAGGACCTATCTATAGATCATGCTTTTCCAACTCGTACCCACGTTCCTTGTAGTACTTCCAGGATTCCCGCAAAGCCGCCAAACTCTCAGGATCCTGAGTTACCACCTCAGCAACACGCCGAAAACGCCCAAAGAAAGGTGGAATACTCAACTGTAAATTAATCAGCAAGTCATCGTGATTTTGAGGCTCCTGCCCCCAGCCAATAGCGATTTTGTCACTGTGCTCTTCGCCGTTTACACCGTGAGGTAAAAAACTCGCCGGACGGAAACTCCACAGCAGCTCATCAAGCTGCCGAGCTTGGGGCTCGTCCGCCGCATTGATGTAAATTCGAAGGCCCTGTTGAAAGGCTTTATCAGCGAGCCGGGCGGCGACTAACAATCGCTGTCCGGCATCGCTGTTCTGAATCACATAGAACCCGACGCGCGTCATTGACTACTTTCCAGCTCTGTCCATCAGATAGCGCGTTAGCAGGGGCACGGGCCTGCCTGTTGCCCCTTTTGGAGCGCTGTTCCAAGCAGTACCGGCGATGTCCATGTGCGCCCAGTGGTATTTTTCCGCGAAGCGTGAAAGGAAACACGCCGCGGTAATGCTGCCGCCTCCGGGCCCCCCTAAGTTGGATACATCTGCGAAATTGGTATTGAGTTGCCGTTGATAGTCATCCCACAGTGGCATTCTCCAGGCGCGATCGTGTGTCTCGATGCCGGCCGCCAGTAGCTGATCAGCCAAGGGGTCGTGATTGGCGTAAAGCGCTGAGGCGTGGGCGCCCAGGGCGACTACACAGGCACCGGTAAGTGTCGCGATATCGATGACTGACTGGGGTTCAAAGCGCTCTGCATAGGTCAGTGCATCGCATAACACCAGTCGGCCCTCTGCATCCGTGTTTAGAATCTCTATCGTTTTCCCCGACATGCTGGTGACAACATCGCCAGGTTTAGTGGCTCTGCCGCTGGGCATATTTTCGGCGGCGGCAACAATACCCACGACATTCAGTGGCAGGCCCATTTCAGCGATTGCCTCCATGGTACCGAAGACGCTGGCGGCGCCGCCCATGTCGTACTTCATCTCATCCATTTTCGCCCCCGGCTTGAGGGAAATTCCGCCGGTATCGAAGGTAATACCTTTACCCACCAGGACATGAGGCTTTTGCTTGGCCTTGCCACCTTTATAATTCATGACAATCAGTTTGGCGCTCTGGTCACTGCCTGCAGACACGGACAACAGTGCCCCCATACCGAGCTCTGCCATTTTTTTCTCTTCAATAATTTGCGCAGTGAATTTTGCCCGGCCCTTGGCCAGAGCCCGCGCTTGATCGGCGAGGTAACTGGGCGTGCAGATATTGCCCGGTAGGTCTGCCAGTTTACGCGCAGTTCTCATACCAAGCCCTGTGGATTTTCCTTGATCCAGGGCGTTCTGTGCTTTTGCCACCGAGAGGGATTTACCCAGGCCTACGGTTATTCTGACCGCGCGGAATGCGCTCTTGGGCTTGGCTAAAGTTTCGCTGTAACGGTAGCTGGCAGAGGTTAGCTGGCGGGCCAATGTGCTAAGCATCCAGCTGGTATCTCCGTCCGAGGGCACTAAATCTCCAATATAGATAATGGCATCCTTCGCCTGAGTACCATTGAGTGCAGAATAGGTGCTTTGGATAAATTTGCGCGCTGCATTACGATCAAACTTTCCCTTGGAACCACATCCAACCAAAAGCAGCCGTTTTGCGGCACCGACGCCCGCTAGCATCAGGGTCTCGCCCTTAGCTGCGGTGAAGTCACCGAGTTTAAGGGCCGACAACACAGCCCCTGATGATGCTTTGTCCATCTGTTTGGCGGCCTCTGACAAGCCTTTGGAACCAAAGATCGGTACGACCGCGCAGGCCGTAGTCGCCTTGGCCGCGTCGGCAATATTTTTTGGGGTAAATTTGATCGCGCTCATGGGGCTTTCCTTTATTCGATTTAAGCCCCGTAGTGTATGATGTTGCGCAGCGAAACTGAAACGTTATAGTCACAAACCGCCCAATTGGATAAGCAAATAAGTTCATGAAACTCCTTCGATACCTGAATCGGGAAGTTCTCACTCATATGGTCGCGGTGAGCGCTATCTTGTTGGTCATCATCATCAGTGGTCGTTTCGTGAAGTACTTGGCCGAAGCGGCGGTGGGGGACCTCGCCGCTGACATATTACTGCCAGTGATGCTCTATCGAATGCCAGGTTTTTTGGAGCTCATTATTCCCCTTGGATTGTTTATCGGTATTTTGATGTCCTACGGCCGGCTCTATGTCGAGAGTGAAATGGTCATTTTTTCCGCCTGCGGCATCAGCCCGGCAAAATTGGGTTGGTACACCTTGGTACCCGCGACCCTGGTGATGATCATCGTTGCCGGTCTAAGCCTTTACATAACCCCGTTGGGTGCGGCCCGTTCGCAAGCTCTGCTTGATGACCCCAGATCATCCCAGGGAATCAATGCGCTGACCGCGGGCCGGTTTCAAACCCAGCGTCGTTCCGACATGGTCAGTTACGCAGAGTCGGTTGCCGCTGAAACGGGCCGCATGAGCTCGGTTTTCTTATCGCAACGTGAAGAGGATTCCAAAGGTAATACCACGATGACGGTGACCTTCGCCGAGGAAGGTGAAATTACCGTGGATGAAAAGTCTGGGGCTCGCTATTTGGAATTGCGCAATGGTTATCGCTATCAGGGAACTCCCGGTCAACTCGATTATAAGATTGTGAGCTTTGAACGTTTCGGTGAGCTTATTCCCGAACCGAAAGACAGTATCCGCAAAGCGTTTCCCGTTGACGGGCGTTCCACGGCACAATTAATGGAATCGCAACGCAGCGAAGATATCGCCGCACTGCAATGGCGGCTGTCGATTCCATTAACGGTGCCGATTGTCGCTCTGATTGCACTGTCCCTGAGTAGAACCGATCATCGGCGTGGCCGCTACGTAAAGATGGCCCCAGCGTTCCTGATATATTTGGGATATTTACTGCTGTTAACCAACGTGCGTTCCGGACTGGAAAAAGGGGATTTGGCGCTTTTCCCAGGTGTATGGGGTGTGCATTTGATTTTCCTGACTCTGGCTCTGCTGCTGTTGTTCGGCCCGGATATTGTTCGTCGCCTAAAGTATTGGAGATATTTACGTGCGAAGGCTTGATCGCTATGTAGGGCGAACCGTTCTGGTCTCTATTGGTCTTGTGCTAACAATCATTGTCGGCCTGGATGCGGTCACGGCCTTTATTGACGAGGCTGAAGATATATCGGAAACCTATACTTTCGGCCAGGTTGCTCTATATGTGCTGATGACCTTGCCTGGCAGGTGCTACGAGTTTATTCCCTTTGCCGCATTGATTGGTTCGCTGATCGGTTTGGGCCAGTTGGCCAGTTCCAGTGAATTAGTGGTGATGAGAAGTGCTGGTGTCTCGACTGGGAAGTTGGTTTGGATCGTCATGCAGCCCGCTTTATTGGTGGCGCTGACGGGGTTTTTACTGGGTGAGTACGTGGCCCCTGTGTCCGAGCAGTATGCGGAGAGTCAGCGGGCGATTGCTCAAAGTCGTCAGGAAGGGTTCGTCGGGCGACACGGTTTATGGAATCGAGAGGGAAATACTTTTTTACATTTCAACGCGGTGGAATCCAGTGGAACAGCTCACGGTGTGACGCTGCTGCAGTTTGACGAAAAGAGAAGATTGCAGTCTGCATTGCGGGCGGCTAACGCGGTACATCACGGTGATTATTGGACAATGGAATCGGTGGTAAAGACCGATTTCAAAAGCTGGGAAACGAGTCGGAGCGAACACGAAACCCTGCGCTGGGACACCCGAATCTCGCCCGATTTGCTCACTATGGTGGTGGTCGCTCCGGAATACTTACCGGTGGCCGATCTCTATCGCTACAGCGCCTATTTGTTTCAGCAGGGCCTGGATTCGGATGACTATCAACTGGCATTGTGGAAAAAGCTACTGCAACCCCTGGCTGTCGCAGGCTTGGTTTTGATTGCGATCTCTTTCATCTTTGGCCCCTTGCGCGATGGCACCATGGGCTTTCGCATATTTGCGGGCGTTCTCGTGGGCATCGTATTTCGGACCAGTCAGGATTTGCTTGGTCCGGCGAGTTTGGTGTTCGGGTTCTCGCCACTCTATGCGGCGGTCATTCCCGTGGCGCTGTGTTTTTTGGCGGGGATTTTGTTGTTGCGAAAAACCGGTTAGGGGTTTTCTTTCGACGCTTTTTTGTTCTTTTTTTCGGGTTTCGGTAACAGAATAAGTTCAGTGCCGGATAAATGGTCGTGCCAGCAGCGCCGATTGCTATCGACCAGACTCCACAGATAGCCCAGCCCCAGACAAGCCGCCGAGAAGGTCGCACCCAGTGTGCGAACGATCGCCATGCGGACCGTTATCGGGCCGCCTTCGTTGCTCACCAGTTTAATTCGCCAGGCCTGCATTCCCAGAGTTTGGCCATTGCGAATCCAAAACCAACTAAAAAAGCCCGCTATCACGATCAGGATGATCAGCTGTACCAGCTGAGGGTTTAGTTCAGCCTGCCCGAGATCGCCCTCAACAGCACCGAAAAACCATGCGCGAATTCCCATCGCCAAGGCAACGCCCGCCATAATCAGCGGTAGCACCAGAAACGTGTCGTACAATATCGCCGCGAGTCGCCTCGGCAGCGCCGGGTGTTCCTGTTGGTTTGGATTTGCTTCTGTGGCGGTCATGGGGCGGCAGTTTAACCCACACAATCCTCCGGGCAAGTATTAACGATCTGTAAATTGAGCCGGGCTCTGAGCTCGTGCTACATTGATTCTTCAAGTCCGGGTTTACTGCCATGAACGTACTGTTGTTAGAAGATGATCTTGATGTGGGCGAGTTTATCGCCAGTGAGCTGCGGGTTCAGGGCCATGAATGTGTCCATTACTTCGATGGCGAGCAGGCGCTCAAATCCGCCAAAGTGAACGCCTACGATGTGTTCATCATCGATAGAATGCTGCCCAAGATGGATGGACTGTCATTTATCAAGGCAATGCGAGCTTCGGGCAACAATTCGCCGATGTTGGTGTTGAGTGCGCTGGGCGAGGTAGATGATCGAGTAACAGGCCTGCAGTCCGGGGCCGATGACTATCTGGTTAAACCGTTTTCGATGGAGGAACTCGTTGCGAGATTGGACGTTCTGTATCGCCGCGCAAGTGCGCCCCCGTCCGGATCACAGATAACGCTGGAAGTCGGTGATTTGAGGATGGACCTGCTGAATCAAGAGGTCCGACGCAATGACGAAATCATCAATCTTCAGCCCAGAGAATACAAATTGCTCGAATATCTCATGCGCCATGGTGGGCAGGTGGTGACACGAGCGATGTTGTTAGAGCATGTATGGGGTTACCATTTCGACCCGCAAACGAATGTCATAGACGTTCACGTTTCGAGACTGCGGCAAAAGATTGATAAGGAATTTGACGAACCATTGCTGGCCACCGTGCGGGGATCAGGCTATCGCTTGGGCGAAGCGCCGGCGTGAGTGCATCACCTGCCTCCCCGTTGGCAAAAATTGCCAAAGTTCTCACCAGCCTGACTTTTCGCTATATCGCTAAGTATCTCGCTGTATTAACGCTTTCGGTCTTTATGCTGCAGGGTGCTTTGTATATCTATTTCAGTTTTACCTACTTCGGCGGCCTCAATGAGGCGATTGTTGAAGAACTTGAGACCCTGGAGATCATCTATAACGGGCAATCAGTTGTCGGTGTCACCGCCTACGTTGAAGACCAATATCGCACGCCCGCCGCCGATCATTTTTACTATTTGTTGCTGGATCGTGAGGGCAACAAAGTAGCAGGCGATCTCGATGCCTCACCCCGGTATAGGGAATTTAGCAGCGGCTGGATGGGTTTTGACCTCGCTTTCCTTAGGTGGGGGCAGCAACTCGATGTAGATTTTCTGGCCCGTCGGGCGACTTTGGGCAACGGCTTCGGCGTGATGGTCGCGAGAAAGTATGCAGATGTAATCACGCAATCGAGCTTGGTGTTCAGCACCCTGTTCAGGGCCTTGGTCGCCACGCTCATACTCGGCTTAATAGGCGGTTTTTTTAGCGCTTCTTCGGCCCTGGATCGGATCGAAAATCTCAACCTCGAGCTGTCGACAATTATTCGTGGAGATCGCAGTAAGCGGTTGACTCTCGACGAGAAGAAAGGCTATCTCAGGGACTTGTCGGTGGAGATGAATTCCATGCTCGATCAGATGGAGAGCCTGATGAATGGGGTACGGAGGGTTTCGGATAATATCGCCCACGATTTGCGTACTCCTTTGACACGCATGCGCAACCAACTGATCGGGCTGCAGGGCGCAAGTCATTTAGACACGGCTCCCGACGTTGACCATTTGGTGGCCGAGTGTGATGACCTCCTGGCGTCCTTTAATGCTCTATTGCGGATATCGACGCTCGAAAGTTCAGCGCGATCGAGTTCCGCTGCCGCTGAAGTAGATCTGGGTGGTTTACTGCAAGATGTCTATGAGCTTTATGAACCGGTGGCTCAGGAAAAAAATATCGCCTTGAACTTCAAAGCCGCGCCGGGGAAGTGCAAGGGCGAGGCTGATTTGTTATTCCAGATGTTTGCCAATTTGATGGACAACGCCGTGAAGTACACACCTGAGCGTGGCTCCATCAATGTCGAGTTGCAAGCCGGGGCTGGACACAGTCACCGTATCACTATTAGTGACTCCGGGCCGGGTATCGCCCCTGAGGAACGAGAAAATGCCTTTCGCCGCTTTTATCGCGTGGAATCCAGCCGCGGTCAGCAACCCGGTCATGGCTTGGGTTTGAGCCTTGTAAAAGCCATCGCTCAGTATCACGACGGGAGTGTCAGTTTAAGGGCCAACAATCCCGGGCTCACGGTAGAAGTGCTTCTCCCCTGAGGTTGGCTCTGTTGCGTTGCGCGCCAGGTGTTTAGTCTTCCAAGGATAAGTAATCTGTTTGGGGGGGCGCTTCGACCGTGCTGGTGCGGTATTGGCTGTCCAACATATCTGTGCCGCTGGGTGCTAGCTCTATGGCAGAAAGATCCAGGTCTAGCTCGGCCGCGGGTGCCTTTGCACAATCTGAAAAATCACTGTCTTCGGGCGAAAGCGCGATAGCGCTGATATCGGGTGATATCAGTTCCTGGGTTTGCGCCAAATTCGGGATGTCTTCGCCGACATCTCCCATGCTCAAGTGGCTTACATCTGGGGCTGATGCCTGCTCTGCAGCCACGTCAGATAGATCTACTCCCACCGACATTAACTCCATATCAGAGGTTTGAATGTCTGCGGTCACGTCGGCTCGCCGCTCTTCCGGGCGCAACATATCTGCCCCTGTGGGCGCGAGATCAAAAGCGCTGGCTTCTGCGTCCGAGCTTGGCGGTAGTGTGGACCCTGTAACATCATTGACCGTCTCCGGTATGCCGCTGTTAACATCCGGGGCGGCAGCCAACAGAGCAATACGTTCCGCAGCGGTCAGCTTGGGTTTGGGTTCTTGCGGAGGTGGTGATGCTGGCTGGGGGGCAGTTTTGGGAGATTCAGTTGTAGTTGTTTGAACCCCTTTTCTAACAACGGGCTTGGCGCCGGCTTGTTCAATTGCCTTTTTGTATTTCAGTGCAGTTTCTCGGTCACAGCCTCTTTTTAGCAGTTGAGTCTTACCGCTAAACAATTTTTCCAGTGTGGCGTCGTTGGCGTTAAATAACTTTGCGATCTTAAGTTTAACGGTTTCCAAGTCCTGTCCTTGGAGGACTTCTCCGGCAAAACAAACATCGTAAATAGGGTCCATGGTTCAGGCTCTGAAATAGCTGATTCTTGCAGTATAAGTCGCCAAGGCGGCGGGGCCAACTTATTATTCCACGATCGAGTGCACCCCATAGGGGCGGCGAATCTGTTACTATGCCGCTCGCTAAAACCTTATCTGCGTTTCATTATGAGTGATCGTGTTCCAACCAAATTTGTAAAAACCCTGCTGAATATGGCCGGGGATAAGGGCTATGATTTCTCCGCTATTCTGACTCACGCCGGGCTTGATTTTGATCCATTGGACGAGCACAGCGATGGCTACCGACCCGAAATCAGCGCCATGCAATATACTCGCACCTACCAGCAGGTACTAAGCCTTCTTCAGGACGAAACCTTTGGTGCCAATGGCAGTGACCTGGTCGCCCCTGGCGCGTTCCGCATGATGTGTTACTGCATTATCTCCTGTGAAAACCTCGGTCAGGCTATCAAACGCGCCTCTGAGTTTTATCGCACATTTTTTGATGAGAGAAGTCAGCTCTATTCGAATTTTAGTGAGCAGTACACCCGGGTTGGGTATCGAACTCAAAGTATGTCGGGGAATGCCCAGGTCGCCGCTGCAGATGCCTATGGTCTATCCATGTGGCATCGTTTTTTTGGCTGGCTTTGCGGCAGACCACTGGAACTGAGCAGGGTGGATTTCGCTGGAGATCCGCCCGATAGACTGGAGAAATACGAGGCCTTATTTGGCTGTCCGCTGTATTTTAATCAGACTAATGATTTGCTGTATTTTGACAGCGCTTTTTTGGCCTGGCCGGTCGTGCATACCGAGCACTCCTTGCGTGAGTTTTTAAGGACCGCTCCTTACCAGCTGCTGATTATGGAAAATGACGTAGGTGGTGAAAACCTGACCGCTCAAGTTAAAGCGATGATTGGCTATGATTTCAGCGACGGTTTTCCGAGCTTCGAGACCATTAGCGCCGCACTGAATATGTCAGCGCCCACCCTGCGACGGCGTCTGAAGAGGGAGGGTACAACCTTTCAGCAACTCAAGGATGATAGTCGCTGCGATGTTGCAAAGCTGTATCTCGATCGATTGGAGCTATCCATCAACGAAGTTGCGATTCAAATGGGTTTTACCGACCCGAGTGCGTTCCACAGATCTTTCAAAAAGTGGACTGGACTCACACCGGGTCAATTTCGGATGAACCGTCGTCGCGGCACCGAGATGGCCATTTCCTGATCTGTGCTCCGTGCGCCCGCTTTTGATATAAGTCGCTGTAATGGGCGTAGCCCCTCAGTTATAATCTCGCTCCTCGAAATTGGAGTCCTCCATGATTGTTCAGAGTGAAATAGAAGACCGGTTGAAGGCCGAACTTGCACCCACGTATTTAGAGGTAGACAACGAGAGTCACCAGCACAGTGTGCCGGAAAACTCAGAAACTCACTTCCGTGTAGTGATCGTCAGTGAGCAGTTTGAGGGGCGCCGCAGCGTCGCGCGACATCAGCTTGTCTATAAGGTGTTGGCGGATCAGTTGCAGGGCCCGGTTCACGCTCTCGCACTGCACACCTACAGTCCAGGGGAATGGGCTGAACGCGATTTCGCGCCAGATTCTCCCGCCTGTTTAGGTGGTAGCAAACAAGATGCTCAGTAGGCCGGGGTGTTTATGTCAGATGTAGTCGTTGCAGCACTTTACAAATTTGTCACCTTGGAAGATTTTCATGAGCTTAGAGAGCCGCTGCTTGACGAGTGTCAGCGAGCCGAAGTGAAAGGAACGTTGTTGCTGGCCAGGGAAGGTATTAACGGTACCATCGCCGGCTCCCGCACGGGTGTCGATCAGGTTCTAGGGTATCTCCGCAGTGATACCCGCTTGAGTGATCTGGCGCACAAGGAGTCCTACGACGATGACATGCCTTTCTATCGGATGAAGGTAAAGCTAAAAAAGGAGATTGTCACCATGGGCCTAGCGGGCATAGACCCCAATGTTCGTGTGGGCACCTATGTTAAACCTGCTCAATGGAATACACTGGTGGAAGATCCTGATGTAGTGATTGTCGATACAAGAAATGACTACGAAGTAGGCATTGGTACTTTTCGTGGCGCGCTCGATCCAAAGACCACGACTTTCAGAGAATTTCCCACCTTCGTGCGAGAGAACCTCGATCCGAAGAAAAATAAAAAAGTAGCCATGTTTTGCACAGGCGGTATTCGCTGCGAAAAAGCGTCGGCCTTCATGCTGGGAGAGGGCTTTGAAGAGGTCTACCATCTGGAGGGTGGTATCTTAAAATACCTTGAGGAAGTTCCCGCGCAAGACAGCACCTGGGAAGGTGAGTGCTTCGTGTTCGACAATCGCGTCGCCGTCAATCAGGCATTGGAAAAAGGCCAGTATGATCAGTGCTATGGATGCAGACACCCAATAACTGAACTCGATAAACTCTCCCCGGTATACGAGAAGGGTGTTTGCTGCCCCGGTTGTTATGACAGTCTTACTGAAGATCAAAAAAATCGGTTTGCGGAGCGCCAGAAACAGGTTGAGTTGGCTGCAAAACGCAATGAAGCTCATATTGGTGCACCTCCGCCAGCTCGCCAGGATACGAACAACTCCGCCGGAGAAAGCCAGCGAGAATGAATTTGCCATCAATGGATGAGGAGTAGGCAGATGTTTTTTAAAACCCCAGATGATTCGAATGCAAAAGTCAGCGGTTACAGCGCACTTCGGCATCTGCTGATTTTCCAGTTGAAGTTAGCTGCAGATGCACTTCGGGATCTGTTCATGAGTCCCGTAAGCGTGCTGGTCTTTTTTGTAGACGCGCTGCGAAAACCTGCTCTGGAAGACAGTTTGTACTTGAGACTAATGCTGTTGGGCCGAAAATCTGATCAGGTCATTAACCTGTTTGATGAGCACCGCGATGCTGGCCACTTTACGGTGGATGAGGCGGTAGAAGAACTTGCCAGAAGGGCCGCTGCGGCAAAGGCCAAACACAGCAGTTCTAGTTCAGGTGCTGATTGAGAGCGCTGCGGAATCCCGTTACAGGAATAAAAGTGCTCAGTTCTTCGCCGTCCCCTTGAGATATTACACCGCTTAGTCTCGGTTCGCCGGCTGAGGTTAATTGAACAACCGCACCACCCGAGGCGCCGCGGAATGCTCTGCAGTTGGTGTTGCTGCTGTTTGGAGTGTGAAGCGTGACTGCACAGCTCGGATCATAGGTTAGCAATGCTCCGCCTTGACCCAGGCCCGGGTCCGAAGAGTATCCCGCCATACTGATCAATGTTTCGATGCTGGCTCTATCCGGGTGAATAAGCAATGGCAGCACGCGCTCTGCTGCCACGGGTTTTTGCAGTCGGAGAATGGCCCAGTCAGCGTGCATGCTTCCTCCATCTGCAAGACGATGTACCAGCGCGGAAATGGGGTTCTCGGAACTCGGTAGCAAAGTAAAAGTGATATCTTTACTGAGGTCTGTATAGAACTCCAGGCAGTGCCACGCAGTGACAATGGTGTCGGCTGATTTCTTTCCTGGTCTTGAAATCAACGTCGCACTGCAGTCTTCGCGGTGATTGCGGCGCTGCCCCTCAATTATTTTGATACTGGGAACCTTTAGCTTACCAACGGCCGCGAGCCACTTCGGTGAGGTGTTTGAAAATATTTTGCGGGAATCGGCTTTGTCATCTACGGCGGTAATCTCAGCTATTGCGTTTGAGGAACAACAAAAGAGCGAGATCAAAAGCACTATTGGGAGATGCGCTATTGGAATGGGTTGCGGTTTAATGATGAAAATCTCTTCTTGGCATAACAATCTGATCAAGGCGTGATAACTACTTCTTGGCCTCGGAGTGCCTCGGGACTAGCATTGAAGACATTGGCAACGGGACGCGAAACGAATAGTAGGCCAACGTGCTGCTGGATGCCAGTCGCGACTCTGAAGCGGTTTTCCCACAGGATTTTTTGAGAGGTAAAATATGAGCCACCCCCGGGGTAAGATTGCGGTTGTTACCGGCGCAAGTCGTGGTGCTGGTAAGGGTATAGCCCTGGCACTAGGTGCGGCAGGCGCGACGGTCTATGTCACCGGGCGCAGTCATCTCGAAGGGGATGCGCCGCTGCCGGGTACTGTAGGAGCAACGGCCGAAGCGGTTACCGCCGCGGGCGGCCGCGGAATCGCAGTGCACTGCGACCATTCAGATGATCTCCAGCTAGCGGCATTATTTGAGCAGGTGGCACGCGAGCACGGTCATTTGGACATTCTGGTTAACAACGCCACCTGCCTGCCAGACGAGCTGACCCAGAAGGGCCCCTTCTGGGAAAAACCCCTGGCGATTACCGAGCTTTGGAATGTTGGGCTACGCTCGCACTACAGTGCCACCTGGTATGCGGCGCGTTTGTTGATTGCGGCTGATCGAGGGTTGGTGGTCAATACCTCATCGTTCGGTGGGCGCATCTATATGCACGGCCCAGCCTACGGTGCGGGAAAAGCAGCGGTGGACAAGATGGCCCACGATATGGCCGTAGACTTTAAGCCTTTCAATGTTGCCGTCGTGTCTATTTGGATGGGCTTGTTGCTAACGGAACGAACCCAAGCGGTGTTTGCCGCTGACCCGGACATGTATCGAGATCTCGCGGCGACGGCCGAACATCCCGAATTTACCGGTCGCGTAATAGAAGCCTTGTATAGCGACCCCGAACTGATCGAAAAATCCGGCATGGTTTGGATCGGCGCTGAGCTGGGTGAGGAGTACGGCATCCTGGATGTCAATAATCAGGCTCCCGCCTCACACAGAGCGTTCTTCGGTGAACCCACGACTTTCGGGGATGCAGTGGTTGAATAATCACCTACTGGATACCCTAAATGGATGATGTAAAGGGGTTTGCTCTGCCGTATAAATAGCATCCTAGATCTTTGCCGGTCAAGCCGGGACAGCGAACTGGCAGTTAACATACTCCAATTTGAAAAGGTGAAACTATGAATGCTTACAGCTTAGAATCCCCCAGGGCACAATCCCTGCTGGAGGCCGCACGTGCTATGGGGACTGTCCTACGCGAACGAGCTCCGCAGTGTAAGGCAGACGGGCAGGTGCCCAGGGAAACCATTGCAGATTTTCACGAAGCCGGATTTTTTAAGGTTCTGCAACCCGAGCAGTGGGGCGGTTATGCCATGGATCCGCAGGTTTTTTATGCGATAGGTCTGGAGGTTGCCAAGCACTGTATGTCCAGCGCCTGGGTGCTGGGCGTGGTGGCAGTTCACAACTGGCAGTTGGCGGTGTTTGATGATCAGGCGGCGCAAGATGTCTGGTCTGAAGACCCTACCACATTGATTTCCTCTTCCTACGCTCCGGTTGGAAAAGTTGAAGTGGTTGACGGCGGTTATCGCCTTAGCGGTCGCTGGAGTTTTTCCAGTGGTTCTGCGCACTGTAAGTGGGCATTTCTTGGTGCAGTCGTTCCAACGCCTGAAGCCCCGTTTGATATGGCCAATTACCGCACATTTTTGGTGCCTATTAGCGACTATGAAATTGTCGATAACTGGGATGTTGTTGGCTTGCAAGGAACCGGCAGTAACGACATCGTAGTGGACGACGTCTTTGTCCCTGAACATCGAACGCATAAATCCATGGACGGCTTTTTGTGTGACAACCCCGGCAATGCGGTCAATACAGCTCCGCTTTACCGCATGCCCTTTATGCAGGTCTTTGTTCGCGCGGTCTGCACTGCATCCTTGGGTGCAATTGAAGGATCTCTCGAAGCGTTTATCGAAGTGGCCAAAACCCGCCGTGTTGGCCCCAACAAGATGAGTGATGATCCCTTTGCCCGGGTATTGGCAGCTCAGGTAAAAGCCTCCATCGAGGAAATGAAACTCACTTTGTTCCGCAACTTTGACGCCATGATGGAGTGCAACAGAAATGGTGTACCGATTCCGATCGACGATCGCATCCGGTATCGCTATGACTCTGCGGTGGTTGCAGATCGCTGCCTGGAGCTGTCTTCAAAGATGCTGAAAGCCTCTGGCAGCGGCGGTATTCGCGTCGGCAGTGAGTTGCTGGCGCGCCATTTAGATATTCTTGCCAGTCAGGCTCACGTAGCAAATAATGTAAATCCTTTCGGCGTGAATTTGGGCGGCACAATATTTGGTGCTGAAAACGCTGACTATGCGATTTAGAGGCCGACCAGGCTATTGAGAGGCTGTTGCGATTTACACCGTTGTTGAGGTTCTGCGAAGGAATAAGATATGGGAATGAATGGGCTACTACCTGAGGGTCACTATGCGGACTGTGCTAATGGTTACCGCATGCACTACATCGATGAGGGAAATGGTGACGTTGTTGTGTTTCTTCACGGCTCGGGCCCAGGGGCGAGTGGACACAGTAATTTCAAAGGAAATTACCCTTACCTCGTGGATGCGGGTTATCGCTGCCTGGTACCTGATTTAGTGGGCTACGGCTTCTCGGATAAACCCGATGATGTCGATCATCCACTGTCTTTTTTTGTGGAGTGCGTAAAACAGACTCTGGATTGTGCCGGTGTAGATCGCTGTACCTTGGTGGGCAACTCCCTGGGCGGCGCTATCGCATTGGGCCTGACGCTTGATTATCCGGATCTGGTCGAGAAATTAATCCTCATGGCACCCGGCGGATTAAGTGAATTGCCTGAATATCAGGCTATGCCCGGTATGCAAAAGATATTTCAGGTCTTTGGTTCCGGTGAACCCGTGACTCACGAGGTGATGAAAGATCTGTTTTCCACCGGCTTGATGCACGATAAATCCTTCGCCACCGACGAGTTGGTTGCTGAACGATTACAGATCATGCAAATTATGAATGGCCATGTGATGGCGACGATGCAAGTACCTGTCCTGACGGACCGACTCAAAGAAATTGCCTGTCCCGTGCTGGGGTTTTGGGGTATGGACGAGCGCATGATGCCGGAAAATGGCATCATGGCGCTGGCCAAAAACGTGCAGTCCTTGCGCCTTGTTCTTGTCACAGAGTGTGGTCACTGGGTGATGGTTGAGCACGAGGATATGTTTAACCGAACCTGCCTGGATTTTTTAAACAATGGATAAAACACAAATCGAAGCTCTGGGTGACGAGTTGTACGCGGCACTGCGCAGCAGATCGAGCGTGGCACCGATTACTGATCGGGTTGACGATGTGACGATTGAAGATGCCTATTACGTCTCGCTGCACATGCTCAATCGCCGAGTAGAGAACGACGGCGAAACAGTAGTCGGCAAAAAAATTGGTGTGACCAGTGCGCCGGTCCAGGAAATGCTGGGCGTCTTTCAGCCGGATTTTGGTTTCCTCACTGATGCAATGCACTATGAAGATGACGCCGAGATTCCCATAGAAGGCAATCTTATCCAGCCTCGCGCTGAGGGAGAGATCGCTTTTCGGTTGAAGAAAGATTTGGTCGGCCCCGGTGTGACGGAGCAGGATGTTTTAGACGCAACCGAAACCATTATGCCCTGTTTTGAAATCGTCGACTCGCGCATCGAAGACTGGAAAATCAAAATCCAGGACACGGTGTCAGACAATGCTTCCTGCGGTGTGTATACCCTCGGTAGCAATGAAGTAGATCCTCGAGAATTGGATCTGCCGAATTTGCACATGAAAGTGTATAAAAATGGTGAGCTGCACAGTGAGGGCAAGGGCAGTGCGGTCCAGGGCAATCCATTGACAGCGGTCGCCTGGTTGGCCAATACCTTGGGAGAGTTTGGGATACCTTTCAAAGCAGGGGAGGTTATTCTCTCGGGGTCTTTGGTGCCACTCATTCCCGTGGTCGCCGGTGACAAAATGCATTTGGAATTGGAAGGCGTTGGTACAGCATCCTGCAGTTTTGTGTAGAGCGAGAGGCTTTGTGCACTTCCTTGATTTTTAATTTTTATTTATCAAATGGTTACGGGCCTTTTTTAAGGTCCTGAGTGAGTTTATATGAGTAACAAAATCAAAGCCGCCATTATCGGTCCGGGCAATATCGGCACCGACCTGTTGGTGAAAGCGATGCGCAGCGACGTCATCGAGCCCGTTTGGATGGTGGGCGTGGATGCGGATTCGCCCGGATTGGCCAGGGCCAGGGAACTGGGTCTGAAAACCACCTCCGAAGGTGTCGATGGCATGCTGCCCACGATGAAGGCGGATGGTGTGCAAATTTGCTTCGATGCTACTTCAGCATACGTCCACGCGGAAAACAGCCGCAAGGTGAATGATCAGGGTGCAGTAATGATCGATCTTACACCCGCCGCTATTGGTCCTTTTTGTGTGCCGTCAGTGAACTTATCTGATGCCGTCGCGGCCCGCGCCATGAACGTCAACATGGTGACCTGCGGAGGCCAGGCCACCATTCCCCTGGTCGCGGCTGTTAGCAGAGTGCAGGCTGTTTCCTACGGTGAGATTGTCGCCACCGTCAGCTCAAAGTCAGCCGGTCCCGGCACTCGCAAAAACATTGATGAGTTCACCAGGACCACGGCCAACGGCATATCCAGTGTCGGTGGGGCCACCGAGGGCAAGGCCATTATCGTCATCAACCCGGCCGAGCCGCCGCTGATTATGCGCGATACCGTCCATTGCTTAACTGTGGATACACCCGATGAGGATGCAATTCGACAGTCTGTTGACGAGATGATTGTAGAGGTCCAGAAATACGTGCCAGGTTACATTCTTAAGAATGGCCCCGTGTTTGATGGCAACCGCGTGTCGATTTACATGGAAGTCGAGGGTCTGGGTGATTTCCTTCCTAAATACGCGGGCAACCTGGATATCATGACAGCGGCTGGATTGCGAACCGCTGAGATGTACGCCGAGGAAATCCTTAGCGGCAGTTTCGTTCCCACCGCAGCTTGATTGATCATTTGATGAACAAGCCATTCAGACCTTATCGATTAGCGAATAGCCAGAGAACACGATCATGGATTTAACCGGAAAGCACGTTACCTTACACGATATGTCCCTGCGCGATGGGATGCACGCCAAGCAACACCAGATCACAGTGGACGAAATGGTCGCCGTGGCAAAAGCCATGGACGAAGCTGGAATGCCCATGATAGAGGTCACACATGGGGATGGTTTGGGTGGTGCGTCCGTCAACTATGGATTTCCCGCCAATTCCGACGAGGAATACCTCACCGCCGTGTGCAAGGAAATGAAGCAGACCAAAGTGTCGGCGCTATTACTGCCGGGCATCGGCACCGTCGACCATCTGAAGATGGCGGTTGATTGCGGAATTTCGACAATCCGGGTGGCTACCCACTGCACTGAGGCGGACGTATCGGAACAACACCTGCAAATGGCTTCACAGATTAACAACCTGGATGTCGTGGGTTTTCTGATGATGGCTCATATGATTGAAGCCGATGAGCTAGTAACCCAGCTGAAGTTGATGGAATCCTATGGCGCCAACTGCGTGTACATCACCGATTCGGCAGGCTATATGCTGCCGGATGATGTGACGGCGCGCATCGGATTGGCCCGCGCGGAATTGAATCCAGCCACAGAGCTGGGTTTTCACGGTCATCACAACATGGCCATGGGCGTCGCCAATTCCCTGGCGGCAATCGAGGCCGGTGCCAATCGCATCGATGGCTCGATAGCGGGGCTGGGCGCCGGTGCAGGGAACACACCTTTGGAAGTCCTGGTAGCGGTACTGGACCGCATGGGTGTCGAGTCTGGTGTCGATTTGTTTAAGGCTATGGATATCGCCGAGGATTTAATCATTCCTATGATGGATCACCTGGTGCGGGTCGATCGTGACGCGTTGACACTGGGATATGCGGGCGTGTACTCCTCGTTCTTGCTGTTCGCCAAGCGTAGTGCAGAGAAATATAATCTTTCTTCTCGGGATATTTTGATGGAGTTGGGACAGCGTCGGACTGTTGGTGGTCAGGAAGATATGATTGAGGATTTGGCTTTGGACATGGCGAGGGAAAAAGGCACTATTTAGCATGTGCTCAAATGACTAAGCTGAACAATTTCTTTTTTAGGAGCATCGATGCTTAAAGCTGAGCTTAGAGGATGGAATAAGTTTTCAAAACTGTCTACAGCATGGATGTTGGGGGCGGCCTCCCGCTAGACAAGCCTACATGGACGTATTTACGGCGTGTTTGGAAAACTTATTCCATCCTCTGAGCGTCACCCAATTTCGCTTAGGCATTGGCGATTGGTTATAAACCAATCCGTTGCCGTCTATTTATAAAACTTCTTCTAAAGACACGACGTGAATCCATCCATGGAGTCTCGGCAGCCGCGTCCCTGCGGCTGACGGCCTTGAGAAGAAGTTTTATAAACCGACTCTCGCCCTTTGGCCAGTATACATTTATCAGATTTCGAGGTCCGAATTTCTAGGATCGACTATTTCAAGGTGCACTACTTAGTTCAAAAATTCTTTCAATGTCGAAAGGATGAAAACGAGTTCAATCTTGGTTAGATTTCCACCGCCTATCCCAGACATTCACTCCGCGTCTTGTAGGGCACTACTAGTATCAGTTACATTCAAACGCTGTCGACTCAGTTAAGTGGGAATTCTTGATGAGTAATGTTCAGCTGGTTATAGGAAATCGAAACTACTCTTCGTGGTCACTGCGCGCCTGGTTGTGCCTGCGCAAGAGCGGCGTCGCGTTCGAAGAGATCGTGCTGCCATTGGACTGCTCTGAGTTTGATGAGAGAATAGGGGAGTACTCTCCTACTCGTCGTGTTCCCGTTATGTGGGATGACGATCAGTGTATTTGGGATTCCCTTGCCATCTGCGAATATGCCAACGATAACTTTGCTCAGGGTCGTCTGTGGCCCGATGACAGTTACAGTAGAGGATGGGGCAGAGCGATGACAGCCGAGATGCACGGTGGCTTTCCAGATCTTCGAAACAAGCTGCCGATGAATTGTCGTGCGCGCAATCGTTATGTAGCAATGGACGACGCACTCCAGTCGGATATCAATAGAATATTTTCTCTTTGGGGCGACAGCCTGATCAGCCATAGTGACGATGGTCCATGGTTATTGGGGCAGTTCAGTATTGCCGATGCCATGTA
The DNA here is from genome assembly GCA_045110675.1 of Halioglobus sp. Lineage (GTDB taxonomy): Bacteria > Pseudomonadota > Gammaproteobacteria > Pseudomonadales > Halieaceae > JBALVT01. The sequence goes on from JBGCGJ010000015.1 coordinate 68,335, forward strand.
CGCACCTGTTGCCATGCGGTTTAGGACCTATGGTATTTCGCTGCCGCAGGATATCTCGAGCTACTGCGAATATGTGTGGAACGATAGTGACGTAGTTGATTGGTGCGAAAAGGCAGACGAAGAGACCTGGATTGTAGAAGCGGACGAGGCTGGTGTTGATCGCGACAATGGCTGATGTCGCACTGATTTTTATCGCCTTTATCAGCTCCTGTGTGGCCGGCGCCTTGGGCATGGGAGGAGGCATTTTACTTATCGCGTTGATGCCGGGGTTAGTGCCAGTACAGGCAATTATTCCTGTACATGCTGTTACTCAGTTTGCCAGCAATAGCTCGCGAGTATTCTTTGGTCGATCACATATCGACTACAGCCTCATTCCCGCTTTTTCGGTAGGCGCCTTACTAGGTGCTTGGTTGGGTGGCCAGGTTTATCAGGATCTTAATCTGAATTGGCTGCCTGGGATAATTGGTTTGTTGATTCTCTATATAACCTGGGCACCTCTGCCGAAGGTTTCTGGTGGCAGTAACACTGCGTTGGTTGGGTTGGGGTTTTATCAAACCGGCTTGGGTATGTTGGTCGGCGCGACCGGTCCATTGGGAGCGGCTGTGCTCAGGTACTACAATACCGGTCGCGATTGGTTGGTGGTTAATACTGCAGTTTATATGAGCATTAACCATGCATTGCGGGTAGTTGCGTTCGGCATTCTCGGGTTTAGTTTCGCCCCCTGGTTGTGGTTGATCTTGGGTATGGTCGTCGCTGGGGTGCTCGGATCATGGGTTGGAACGCGATTGCGAGCTCATATTCCTCAGCAGAGCTTTCAGCGTTGGTTTAAATGGCTTTTATCGCTACTGGCACTGCGAATGGTTGCGCTCTCCGCGCAGCATCTATTTTAATTGTCACAGGGAAGTATTTTGATTTCGCAACTGAGCGATTCACGCCGCGGTAATTTTTTGGGGGAGAGTTTTACACCGGTAACTCTCCTCTCTTTTGGCTTGGTATGGCTTGGGCTAATCCTTATGACCGCACAAAACATGCGCCGTATTTCTTGGCGCGGTGGCTAGTGGTGTAGCTGCTCTATTTTTATTTGATCGTGACCGTGACCGTGACCGTGACTTTGATGGTCGCCGTGTTGAAGCGTTACATAGAGCGTCCATAATCCCGACAAAATAAGAAGCACAGCGACAATGGTTTTCAATCCGCGCAAGCGCAGATAATGCTGTACGCGATTTGCACCAAAGCTGGTTGCCAGCATCGCCGGGAGTGTACCCAAACCAAATACGAACATTAACAGCGCCGAGTTCATACCATTGCCATTGCCAGCGGCTGCTGCCCAGGCAAGACTACTATAGATCAAACCACAGGGCATCATTCCCCAGGTGAGCCCCAAGGCCAATGCCTGCCGAGGGTGTTTAATCGGTAGCCAACGTGAGGAGATGCGCTGTATTGGCTGCCAGAGCTGCGCGCCCGCTTTTTCCAACGTAGCCATACCTAGCCACCAATTGCCAATATACAAACCCATGGCTATCAATAAGAGACCTGCGATATAGCGTAGCGACACCGTCCAGAAGCTGATATCGATCGATGCGCTGGCGAATCCCAACAGGCCTCCCAGCATGGTGTAGCTACACAAGCGGCCGGCGTGATAACTCAAGGTTGTTGCCGGTCCGCCGCTGCCTCCCAGACTCAGTACAGATGCAATGCCGCCGCACATTCCTAGGCAGTGGCCAGCCCCCGCTAGGCCCAGTGAAAAAGCACTGATGAGCTGTATTTCATTCATTGCTTTGGTCAGTCTGGCGACTTTCGTTTTTTTTCTTTTCCGCAGGGATATCTTCGTCTGTAATAATACGCCAGGCCTCCTTGTCCAGGTCGTCGTACTGTCCCGCATTGATCGCCCATAGCAGTAATTTTATCGCGACAACGCAAAATATTAATGCAATAGGAATGAGAATATAAAGGCTAGGCACAGCGACGATTCACTTTTCAGCTATATTTTTGCGCAGGCGCAGGGAGTTCACAACCACAAACAGTGAGCTCACAGACATTCCTATAGCCGCAAGCCAGGGCTGCACATAGCCCATGGCAGCCAGTGGGATACCGAATAGGTTATAGCAAAAAGCCCAGCTCAGATTCTGCCTGATGACGGACCGGCATTTTTTTGCCAATTTCAAGCTGCGAGTGACCTGGCGAAGATCGTTCTTGATTAGAATGAAGTCGGCCTGGGAACGGGTCAGATCTGTCGCCCCAGCAACCGCGAATGAGGCGTTGGCGATGCTCAGCACCGGGGCATCATTGAGCCCGTCTCCCACCATAGTGACGATGCCATTATGCGCCTGCAGTGATTCCACATGGTGCATCTTGTCTTCGGGCTTAGCTCCAGTGAATACATCTGGAATCGAAAGCTCGCTGGCAATCGCAGCGGCCTGGGGCGAGTTGTCACCTGTTAGTAACTCTACCTGCAGACCCGCTTTTTTTGCCTCTTCAATGACAATTTTGGATTCGTCTCTGCTAGCGTCTTTTAGTCCAAACCATGCAAGTTGTGAATGTTCGCTGCAGAGCCCCACCCAGTAGTGCTCTGAATCGGGAGGGGGAGGGAAGTTTGGGGAAAGTTCACTACAGAATTCTCGGCTGCCAATTCTATAGCGCTGTTTTTCCAGGGTTGCTTCAACGCCTTGGCCGACGTGATACTTGCCTCGCTCGAAAATGAGATCGGCGGGGATAGCGTTAAAAGCAGATGCCGTGGGGTGATTGGAATAGACTTGTAACGACGTTGCGATACGCCATGCTTCGCGCAGTGGAATGGTTGACAGACGTTCCGTTTTATCGAGGCTTAGGTTGCCGCTAGTGAGTGTTCCGGTTTTATCAAATATAAGATGTGTGGTGCTGGCCAGAGCCTCGATAGCATTCTCTCCTCGGACAATCACTCCTGCCCGACGCAATCCGTTCGCAGCGCTGGTGAGGGCGGCGGGCGTTGCCAACGCCATCGCGCAGGGACAACTTATTACAAGAACCGACAGAGCAACCCACAAGGCATCCGACGGGCTTTTGAAGTACCAGGCGATTGCAGTGGCGCAGCTCGCCAACAGCACAAATGCTACGAAGCGTGAGGCAATACGATCGGCTAATTGCACCAGTGCCGGTTTAGCCTCTTGAGCATAGTCCAGGGAGCGCGCAAGGGCGGCCAGGCGCGTGTTGCTGTACTCGTTGAGAACTTTTAGCTCAACAGGATTTTCCAGGTTGATAGTCCCTGCATAGAGTATGTCACCGTCGGCAACCGCTCTTGGGATATGCTCTCCATTAAGTGTGCTTTCGTCAATGGAGCTGACACCGCTTACAATCTCGCCGTCCGAGCAAACGGTCTCTCCCTGAGCGATGAGCACGATATCGCCGGGTTTGATCGCCTTGCGAGCCTCTGTGCGCCAGGTCTGTCGCCGCAATACTCTGACACTATCGGGCAGACTGGACTCTGCGTCGACCCATTCAAGTTGATCTTTCCTCCTTACGCGCAACTCGAGAAAACGCCCGAGTAGTAGAAAGAACGTAAACATCACCACGGAATCGAAATACACCTGACCCCCACCGCTAACAGTGGCCCAAACGCTAGCAGCCCATGCTAAAGAGATCGCCAGTGAAACGGGTAAGTCCATTACCAGGGCACCGGACAACAGATGTCTCCAGGCAGAGGAAAAAAAAGAACGCGCGCTGTAGAATACTACGAAGGTGGCAACCAGAAAACTGACCCAGCGCAGCAAATTCCGATACTCGTTTTCGATGCCCTGAATTTCCCCGCCATGAAGTGCGATAGCAAACATGCCCACCTGCATCATCCCCAATCCAGCCACGGCAAGTTCGCGCAATCGTTGGCGGTACTCCGCAGACATCATCGTAGCCTGCGCGCTGGTTTTGAACGGACGGGGCGTGTAGCCCAGCTTTTCCAGGTGCTCGAAAATTCGGCTCAAGGGCATTCGCTTGGCGTCAAAGCTGACGTCCAGTCGAGACTGGCTCAGGTTTACAATTGCACCATCAATGCCGTCAAATTCTTGTAGTGTTTTTTCAATTAGCCAGGTACAAGCCGCGCAGGTAATTCCGCCGATCAGTAACCTTGAATGTGTGGTTCCGGATTCCTCTACCCTTGAAAACTCGGAATTGACCTCAAGATCATTGTAGATGTCGTACAGTGAATCGGTGTCAGCTGGATTTTCAATTGAATCAGGGCGCTGATTCAGTGCGGTTCTTTGTTGATAAAACCTTTCTGAGCCGCTGTTTTGAATAAGCTGAGCGACGGCGAGACAACCCGGGCAGCACATCGCTTGATTGACGCCCAACAGTTTTATTGTGAAGCTCGATCCCTCGGGAATGACTTCACCGCAGTGGAAACAATAATTTTCGGAGTCGGGGCTTTCAACACATGCCGGGCTACTGGACAAAGTCACTGTGCTATCCCTCGCGATTGGTTGTACCATCCAGTCGCCAAATAGACTTACCGCGGTTTTTCAATGTCCAGTGCCAGCGAATCTCGATGGCTTCCTTGAGTAGTCCCGCGTAGACTCCGGGTTCAATTCGTTCGAGCTCGACGGTGAAGTCTCGATCTGCTTCCAGTGGATGTGACAGCTCGAGGTCGAGATACTCATCCTCAATATCGCCGCCAACAGTAGCGGTGACCCAAAGCTGGTTAAACTCCAATTCGGTAGAAATGTTCCGCTCCTCCGCCAGCTGTTTACTTTCCAGTTGAAGGTTTATGGCGAGGCCATTCTTGTAATAATCCTTTGAAACAAGATCGTCTGAGTGCTTATTGGCAATATAGAGCGTCACAAATGCTGCGACGACCACTGTTGCGGGTAGGGTAATTAAAAACCATGGCCAGAATTGTTTGAACCAGGGTGTCTGATCTGAAATATTCGCGGAGTTCATTTGCCAAAGGGAGCCATAAAGCGGGACTCCTCACTCACTGTTATGTTAGCTTCGCCGAGATCTCTCGCAATGAAAAAGAGCGTGGTGCTGGGCTTCTTCAAAACAGAGGGCTCGGTACTCACCCGCAGAGTCAGGGATCGAACCTCGCCCCCCATTAGTGTATGAATACGCTCGCCCACAATTTGCGCTTGAGGAATTCCTTCAATGCTAATTTCAAACTTGCGTTGTGATTTATCCATGTTGGCCAGTTGCAGTGTGTAGATATTTTCTATATTTCCATTGTCGGCGATGGCGAACAGCTCGGTACGGTCCCTAACGACGGTAAGTTCAAGCGGCACGCGATCAAACAAGGTGTATGAGAACAGACCTATCATGATAGCCAGTACCACGGAGTAACCCAGAACACGGGGCCTCAGCCAGTGGGTTTTTTCGCCCTCTAGCTCCCGTTCGCTGGAATAGCGAATCAAACCTCGCGGATACTGCATTTTGTCCATAATGGAGTCACAGGCGTCTATGCACAATGCGCAGCCAATACACTGGTATTGCAGTCCATCGCGGATATCGATACCCGTGGGGCAGACCTGCACACACAGTTCGCAGTTTATACATTCGCCCAGTCCGAGGCTTTTGCGATCCGCTGTGCGCTTGCGTGACCCTCGTGGTTCGCCGCGTTTGCTGTCGTATGACACGATCAAAGTATCGTGATCAAACATCACCGATTGAAATCTGGCGTAGGGGCACATGTACATGCAGACTTGCTCGCGCATCCAGCCGGCATTGATGTAGGTAGCCAGTGTGAAAAAAACTGTCCAGGCGAGCTGCCACTGACCCGTGTTTAAGGTAAGCAGTTCGTAGAGAAGATCTCGAATCGGGTAGAAATATCCAACAAAGGTCATTCCGGTGGCGAAGGCGACGAACATCCAAGTTGTATGCTTCGAGAACTTCTTGATGAACTTAGCCACACTCCAGGGCGCGGCGTCCAATTTGATTCTCTGGTTGCGACTGCCTTCCGTTCGCTGCTCCAGCCACATGAAGATACTGGTCCATACCGTTTGGGGGCAGGTATATCCGCACCAGACGCGTCCGGCAACAACGGTGACGGCAAAAAGGCTGAACGCGGCGATAATCAGTAGAAAGGCCAGGAGGTGAAAATCCTGTGGCCACAGCGTTAGACCTAATATATGAAATTTTCTGTCCGGAAGGTCAAACAATACCGCCTGCCGACTATCCCAGCTTATCCAGGGTAGCAGGAAATACCCCAACAATAGCGGCCAACCGGTGTACACTCGCAGGCGTTGAAAAAAGCCCTCTATCCTTCGGGTGTAGATTTTTTCACGATGTTGATAGAGGTCAATCTCGGCGACTTCCGCCGGGACAACCTCTTGAACGTCGATGAGATCTGGGTCAGACATTAAGAAATTCCGTGGACAGCGTCCGAGCGAACACAAGCACGCTCAGCCGCAAAGCAATGCACTCGAGTTTATACCCTACTGGGATAGCCCGTACACGTAGGCGCTGATAATGTGAATTTTATCTTCGCTGAGTGTTTCTTTGTGCGCTGGCATTACGCCCTTGCGGCCGGCGCGCACCGAATGGGCGATTTGAGATTCACTGCCACCGTAGAGCCAAATTCCATTGTTAAGATTCGGCGCACCCAGCGCTGGATTCCCAAGCCCTTCGCTGCCATGACACGCGCTGCAATAGGTTTGAAATACTTTTTCACCGGCGGCCACTAAATTGGCGTCCGCATCTCGACCGTTTTTGGCGATCAGGTAGGCTGTCACTTCGGTTACGCCAGAATCGCCTATGATACTGCCCCAAGCGGGCATTGCTCCCTGGCGGCCCTCGCGAATTACAGCCTTGATGTTGTCCGGGCTGCCGCCGAAAAGCCAATCATCATCGGTGAGATTGGGAAAACCATATCGACCTTTTGCATCTGCGCCGTGACACTGGGCGCAATTGTTGCCGAACATTCGTTGGCCCATTTTTCGCACCACCGGGTCAGAGGCAATGTCTGACACTGGCATCGCTAGATACTTGTCGCGCATCTCCTGAAATTTGCTGTTTGCTTTACTGACTTCTGCGTCGTGCTGACTAATTTGAGTCCAGCCCAGAAACCCTGGAAAATTGCCCATGCCCGGATAGGCCAGTAGATAGCCCACCCCCCAGATAATGGTGATCAAAAACATATAAAACCACCAGGCTGGCAGAGGGTTATCGTATTCCTGTATGCCGTCGTACTCGTGGCCAGTGGTGTTGTCGGCATTCTTTTGCTGAGTTTTTCTATTGGCCAAAAGTATCCACGTCATCCCAATGATTGAAATCGTGGTAAGAATAATGACCCAGTAGCTCCAGAAACTCGTCATTGCTTTGGTTCCTCGTCAGCAAATGGTAGATTGGCCGCTTCATCGAACTGCGCTTTTCGCTTGCCGCTGTAGGCCCAAACGCACAAACCGAGAAAGGAAACCATTAAAAACACGGTACTTAGGCCACGTAAATCGTTGATATCCATAATTAGCGCCTCGTTTGCAGTAAAGTGCCGAGTTGTTGAAGATAGGCAATGACTGCATCGATTTCGTGTTTGTCTTTCACTGCTTCCGCAGCGCCAGCGATATCCTCATCGGTGTAGGGAACCCCCACCGCGCGCAACGCGGCCATTTTCTTTCCGGTGATATCCGAATTAATTTTTGCATCGAACAACCAGGGAAAAGAGGGCATATTCGATTCCGGCACTACATCCCTTGGATTGTATAGATGGGCCCGGTGCCAGTCGTCGCTGTAGCGTTCTCCCACTCTAGCCAGATCGGGTCCCGTCCTTTTGGACCCCCAGAGGTGTGGGTGGTTGTAGACCGACTCGCCCGCAAGTGAATAGTGCCCATAGCGTTCGGTTTCGGCCCGCAAGGGGCGAATCATTTGTGAATGGCAGGTGTTGCAACCTTCGCGAATATAAACATCTCGGCCTTCGAGCGCCAGTGCCGGAAGAGGTTTCAGGCCTGCGATGGGTTCGTTGGTCTGCTTGTCGAAGAAAAGCGGTACCAGTTCCACCAAGGTGCCAAAACTAATCGCCACGATCACAAGAATGATCATCACGCCGACGTTTTTTTCTACGATATCGTGATTCAAGTTCTTCTCCCTAAGCCGCTTGAGGCGTTGCGGTGGCGATGTCGCTTAGCGTTTCGTCTCGGGTCGTCATGTACACGTTGTATGCCATCAAGAACATACCTCCCAAGAAAATTGCCCCGCCAATCAATCTTACGAGGTAGCCTGGATAACTCGCGGATACCGATTCGGCGAATGTATAGGTTAGCGTACCGTCCTGGTTGTAGGCTCTCCACATGAGGCCCTGGATGATGCCATTGACCCACATAGAGGTAATGTAGAGCACCGTCCCGATGGTCGACATCCAAAAATGCACATTGATCAAGGCGACGCTATACATGCCTTTTTTGCCGAACAAAATAGGAATGAGGTGATACATGGAACCGATAGAAATCATTGCCACCCACCCCAGCGCTCCCGAGTGCACATGGCCGATTGTCCAATCCGGGTAATGGCATAAAGAGTTGACGGTTTTAATCGCCATCATCGGGCCTTCGAAAGTCGACATCCCGTAAAAGGACAGACTGACCACAAGGAAACGTAAAATCGGGTCTGTTCTCAGTTTGTCCCAGGCGCCGGATAAGGTCATCATTCCGTTGATCATGCCTCCCCAGGAAGGTGCCAACAGAATAATTGACATCACCATGCCGAGGCTTTGTGCCCAATCTGGTAGGGCGGTGTAATGCAGATGGTGAGGTCCTGCCCAGATGTAGACGGCTACCAGTGCCCAGAAATGCACAATACTCAATCGATAGGAGTACACAGGTCTTTCGGCCTGCTTGGGGACAAAGTAATACATCATTCCCAGAAAACCCGCGGTCAGGAAAAAGCCGACTGCATTGTGTCCATACCACCACTGGACCATGGCGTCCACCGCGCCGGCATAGATGGAATAGGATTTGGTGGCGGTGACGGGTATGGCAAGACTATTGATGATATGAAGCACCGCCACGGCGATAATAAACGCGCCGAAGAACCAGTTGGCGACGTAGATGTGGCTCGTTTTACGCTTCGCAATGGTCATAAAAAAAACAACTGCGAAAAGTACCCAGACCACGGCAATCAAAATATCGATTGGCCATTCAAGCTCGGCGTATTCTTTCGAGCTGGTAAATCCCATTGGCAGCGTTATTGCAGCGGCGACAATGACCAATTGCCAGCCCCAGAAAGTAATCGCAGCCAGGGTGTCTGAAAACAACCTCGCCTGAGTCGTGCGTTGCACAATATAGTAGGAGCTGGCGAAGAGCGCGCATCCGCCAAAAGCGAATATGACCGCATTGGTATGCAATGGGCGAAGGCGACCAAAACTCAGCCAGGATTGATCGAAGTGAAGCCAGGGCCATACCAGTTGCGCAGCGATGATGACTCCCACTAACATACCGACGATGCCCCACACGACGGTCATCACCGCAAACTGCCTGACTACTTTGTAATTGTAGACGGGATGCTCCAATGCTGAATTCAGCTCACTCATTGTTTTTTCCGGTTGTAGTTTTTCAATATTTTAGTGTTTGCTTTTAGTCGTTAGAATCTTGCGCAACGACCTCTGGCGCTAGCGACCGCAGGGGAGCGCTCTCAAAGTTTTCATAGCCAACTAATCAGTAAATTGGGGCGCCGCTCCCATGTCCCACAAAATTACGGAAGCGACCATCAGGCAGATTAAAATGACCATGGCGATGGCCAAAACGGCGCTGGAAAACAAAAAACCTCGTTCTTCTGGTATACCCATGACTATGGGGATGCCCAAATACAACAGGTAGACAGACCAGCTCACAGCGACGACGCCGACCAATAGGTCTACCCACAACAGTGGGTGTACGCCCACCAATCCGCTGATGAACAAAGGCGTGGCAGTCAAGCCTGAAATGACGACGCCTTTAGCAAAAGATGAGTTGGCACCGTAGGTTTCAGCCATCCAGTGTATAAAATACCCGATGGCTGTCACTGAACCGAGCATACCAAAATAGAACAAGATAGTGATCTGTTTGGCGCTATCGGCTGTCAGCTTAATGTGGTCCGTACTATTGCCAACCGTCCAGCCAACCACGCTGGTGCCGTAGTACCAGGCGACTGCGGGAAATATCGCAAAAATACAGGGGTACAATAATAAGGTGTTCAGTGATTTCTCGGGCAAATCCGCGATAGTCTGCCAGGTTGAACTGGGTTTTAGCAGTAAACCAAATGTGTGTTGGATCATCTTGAAGTTTGCTCCGGGGCAATCATCGGTTCGGCGTTAATATGAAGTCATTTATGGGCTTCGAAAATACTTTCTTAGAGTGGGAAATACTCGCCAGATCAGTTACTGGCGGTGGCGATATCGCGCAGTCCGTCAATATCCAAAATTTCGATTTCCTTGTTGTTCACATCGACCAGTTCGAGTTTCTGCATTCTCCCCAGAACACGGCTGATGGTTTCCACTGTCAGTCCCAGGTAGTTGCCGATGTCTACTCGCGACATCGGCAGTCGAAAGTGCGTGGCACTGAGTTTGCGTCGCGCATTGCGCGTTGAAATACTTAATAATAAGGCTGCTACACGCTCTTCTGCGGAGTTTTTACTTAATAGGGTAATAAGCTGCTGGTCTTCGGTAATTTCGCGGCTCATGAGTTGAAAAAAATGCCGCTGCAGCGTGGGCATTAAGGCGCTCAGTTCTTCCAGCGACGAAAAGGGTATCTCACATACCGAGGCGGTTTCCAAAGCTCGGGCAGAGGACGCATGAGTGTTATTACTTATGCCGTCCATTCCCAGTATCTCACCAGGGAAGTAAAAACCGGTTACCTGCTCTCGACCATCTTCAGTCGTTTTGTAGGCTTTGAGCGAGCCTGAACGCACGGCATACACCGATTGAAACGTGTCACCCTCGCGATACAAATGCTTACTTTTTTGAATAGGCTTGCTGCGCTGTATGATTTCGTCCAGCTGCTGTATGTCGTCGTTTTCCAACGCCAAAGGAAGGCAAATGGCATTGAGCCGGCAGTTGCCACAACTCACCTGATAGGCGTGTGCACATTTGCGGGAGTTATCCAAAGGAGGGGACCGAGTTAACTCTGATGTCATAGTGCCTTCCAAGCTATGTTCCTCTGTATATTGTAGCGCATTTTCGCCTAACCATTCGATTTCAAACGGCCGCGACAGTATTTGCGGATGCGGTTTTTTCTGCGCATTGAGAGTGCAAGTGGGCGTCGAAGTAGCAGCAGATAGTGCGTAATAATGGACGTCCTTTTGCTGTGATTTTTATATCGTCTGCGGTAATTTCGATCAGACCTTGTCGCTGCAGATCCCGTAATGCTAAAAGTTCCGCTGCGAAGTCTCTTTGAAAGTCAATTCTGAACCGGCTGTTCAAATCGGCGAATTTCAAGCTCAGTTGCAAGGTAAAATTGAGAATGATATATCGACGAATCTTATCGTCCTCGCTTAATTTTAATCCGCGTTCAACCGGCATTTCATCCTGTGCAATTCGATTGTAGTAACTCTCCAGAGAATTTACATTTTGGAGGAAATAATCGCCAATGTGGCTTATAGCTGAAACACCCAATCCCAACAGGTCGTTTGGCATATTAAGCAAATGAGCTCTTCGCGTTGCCTCTGCTGTGCTGTTCATAGTAGGAATATTCTTTGCCAACACAAAGTGGTCTACCCCTATATTGACATAGCCAAGCGCCTGGAGCGTTGTGTGAATTAAGCTGGAGAATTCGACTTTTTGTTCGCTACTGGGCAATGCACTTTCGTCTATCCCGTACTGGGCGCTGAATTCATTTGGCGCATGAGTATAAGCCCTGTATGCAATACGATCTGGTTTAAGTTCCACCACCTTCTTCAAAGTCTCGGAAATAGTCCAACTATCTTGATGTGGCAAGCCGTAAATCATGTCGAAGGTGACAGTTTCAAAACCGTGCGCGCGAATACTGTTAACCAACTCCGCCACTTTTTTGAAGGCTTGTACTCGGTTTATGGCTCGTTGAACCAGTGGGTCGAAGTCGTGAATCCCGATACTGATGTGATTGAAACCCAGTCCTTTTAGGAGAGCCATTGCGGTTAGATCTGTGCATCGCGGGTCGATCTCAATCGAGTATTCTCTGGTTTCATCCGCCAATAGATTGAAATGGCTGGCGAGTGTGTGCATCAATCGAGTGGTTTCAGCATTGTCGAGATAACTGGGTGTTCCCCCTCCCCAGTGCATTCGTGTGATTGGACGTTGTTCTCCTATGTCCAGCGCGCGCCGTGAAATTTCTTTTTTAAGGTGATCTAGATATTTTGTTACAGCACCTTCCTGATGGGTAATCGTTTTATTGCAGGAGCAGAAGTAACAGAGGTTCTGACAGAAAGGTAGGTGCACATACAAAGAGAGTGGAGCGGGTGTGCGATTCTTGTATTCTTCCTTCCAGGTATCGAATTCGGATGCTGGGAAGTCCGGTCTAAAAAGCCCATTGGTAGGGTAGGAGATATGTTGCGGCGCAATGCGAAAGTAGTGTGAAGCCAGCTCGGTCTGTTCGCCAGTGATGATCTTAGGCGATGTGTGAGTGGTAAATTGTGTTGAAACCATAAGTAGTAGGGCAAGCTGGAAAAGACGACAGCCCCCACTTTATCAGCTCAATCTAATCACTCCTTGATCCAGATCAAGTCACTGACATCGCACCACTCACAGCCTGTCTATCACCCCATAGAAGCAACGCTCTTCAGTACTAGTCTTACCAATTCGGCCTGTCGTGAAACATTGGTTTTGGCAAATATAGATTTCAATTGGGCGCGGGCGGTGTGCTGCGAAATACTCTGAGTTTCAGATACCTCGGCCAGATTGAGCCCTCGAGATAGTAGTATTGCCAGGTTGGCTTCTGCGGGCGTCAGGTTAAATAGCTCACCTAAGATCAGCTGCGAGGCGGACTCCCGTAAGTCAGGATCACTAATAAACAAGGCTGCGCAGGGGCTGGATTGTCCCTCACTCCATTCCGACGATGGTACCGGACGTATCACCATACCAAGATCTGCCCGACCGGAGCTGCGCGGAACTCTCAGCGCGCGAATCACCGAGGTTTCTCCTCGCTGCTGAGCCTCAATGACGGTGCTGAGCGCTTTCTGTAACGCCTGGTCAATCTGCCGATCATCTATGTGTAAGTGTTTTTTTCGCAGGTGCAAGCCGTCGTTCTCATCGAGCAGATGTTTGGCAACACTGTTGTTGTTGAGTAACCGTCCCTGTTCGTCGAGAATAATTGTAGCGACTGATAGTTGATCTACAGCACCCGCGTAGACATCTCGCTCTGTCGTTGTTCTGCTGAGCTTGGCGTAAAATTGGGTGGCGCGTTGTAGGTGCGGAGTGATCAGTGTTAGAAGACTTCTATCCGCGTCGCTGAATCGATCCTCCTCGCGTCTGCGAGAAAATCGCAGCCGCGCCAGCATGCCACCAGGCTCGACGGTGTCTACACCGAGAATTCTGAACAAATCAATGGGTTGTAGGTAGTACTGATAGTAGTCCGAGGCGACTAGCTGCTCATCTGGCAACAAATCCTCCAGTGCAATCACCCTTCCGGGGGGAAGGTTGACAAAGGGATCCAGGGAGAAAAACTCTTCACGATAGGCCGACAATTGCCAGTCTCCCGGGTCGGCGATCTTGGCTTCCCCACCAGTGCCGTTATCAGTTGGCCTTAAGCTGTTGAGAATAACGCCACCATCGCCCTCTGCAGGCGGTCTTAAAACAAGGGAGGCAACTTGTGCATCGAAGGCTTCTCGCAGGGCAGGCAGGGCACTTTCCCAAGGTTTTGGATCCAGGGCACCCTGGTAGATCAAGCCGATCAGTCGGTCATAGTACTGGTGTTCAATGATAGTTATTTCTCGATTGTGCTCAGTTCATCCGTAATGTCACTCAGAAGTTTCGGCTTGCTGATGCCCCAGCCCTGTAGATAATCGACTCCAATCTCTTGTAGACAGTTAATGATGCCGTCGTTTTCAACTGACTCTGCAACCGTTTCCTGGCCAAGAAAATGGGCCAAGTCATTAATGGAGCGGGCCATGGCATAGTCGTTTCTATTTTTATCGATGCTGGTTATGAAAGTACCGTCGATTTTCACATAGTCTACGGGTAGTTCTCTTAGATAGTTGTGGCTTGCCATGCCGGTTCCAAAATCGTCAATAGAGAACTTACAGCCGATATTTTTGAACGTCCTGACAAAGTCCGCGGCTTTAACTAGATTTGAAATTGTCCCAGTTTCGGTAATTTCAAAACACAGGCGATTAGTGCCTACACCAAATTCGGAAATTTGCTCTAGCAGATATTCCATGAACGCGTCGTCGGTGACACTGTGCCCTGAAAGATTAATGGAAATATTGGGAACAACTTTCTGATTGTCGACAAGATTGCTAATCCATTTAAAGGCTTCTTTTACCACCCAGCGATCTACCAGTGTCATGTACCCGTAGCGTTCCGCATTCTCAATAAATTTGACCGGTGAACTGAGGCTGCCATCATCTTCGGTGAGTGCCAGCAGCAACTCAAAGTGCTGAGACACAGTGGTGCCACTTTCGATCTGAGTTTGGACAATGGGCTGAGCGCGAAGCGCAAAACGATCGGTTTCAATAGTCTGGCGGATTTCAGCTTCGGCCTGGGCCTGCAGGTTTTGATATGTCTGTGCTTGCTGGCCGTCTTCTTCAAAGACGACGACGCAGTTGCGGCCGTTTTCTTTGGCGATTTTCATCGCGTTGTGAGCACCCTGCAGAATCTCCTCTACCTCGGGGTAGTAATCGACAACGGGTGCTATACCAATGGAAACAGTGAAAGTCACCTTCTCCCCTTCGATGTCGACACTGCTGGCTTCAATATCGCTGCGAATCTTTTCGGCGTACAGCTTGGCTTGTTCCAGGCTTCGATCGAGAAGCAACACGGCGAACTCGTCACCCTGCAATCTCGCTGAAGAAGATTTCTTACCGTGTAGCTGTGATAGCAAGCGAGCAAATTCTGTCAGTACCTGATCGCCATTCACTCTATCGTAAACCTCGTTTACCAGAGCAAAATTGTCGATATTCATCCACATGACAGCGTGCTGAGAATGCTTTCTCTGAGCGTGTCTTAACGCTCGTGCCAGCTGGTCAATAAAGGTTTCACGGTTGATGAGACTGGTTAAGGTGTCGTGATTTTTATTGAAGCTGAGAGACTTCTGAACATCTTCCAGCGTCTCAAACATGCTGCGGTCTACCAGAGACAGTTTGTCTGAGGGTGGGGGAGGTTGAACTCCACGGCCTAATTGCCTGGCAAGCTGCACTGAACTCAGGTCGGCATTTTTCTGGCCTCGCTCGTTGACGAAAATGTACCTGTCCTTGGCTTCACTCACCCAGGCCAATTGCATTCTTCGCTTTTGGCCCTGGCTGTCCTTGTACGTTAGCCAAGTGCCCTTTTTGAGTTCCTCGACTCGGCGGATCCAGCGTCGCAGCCGCGGTAGGTTTTCTATCTTTGATCGCACTTCCGCCGGTGCTGGGGCGCTGTCCTTTTCAGGGGCCGCGACCTCGACGAGTTTGATCGGTTTCTTACCCGCTAAAATATCTTTGAGCTGTTCCAAAACTCGCTGATGATCGACGTTGGTAGGCAGAGCCGCGGAGATCTGTTGATCAATGAGATCGATTAGTGGTTCGGCCTCGTTGGAGCGCTGCATCAGAACATCTTCGTCCAGCACCACTTCTTCTTGCTCTCCAAGCCATTGGACCAGTGTGTCGAGTGTTTTAATATGGTCTTTCCACAGCTGGCTGTCTGGACCTTCTTTAACGTGTGTCAGGATTAGTAGATCTTGCCAGCCGCTGTCGATCAGATTGATTAGCACTTCCGGCGCTGAGGGTGGGGCGATTCTCGCAGCGAGTATCTCTTGAACTGCCAGCTGAGCCAGCCGGAGTTTTTCATTGCCCTCCTGGGTTTTTACAACTCGGTCGACGTTGCGCGTAATCGCTTGATCTTGCTTCGCGACCAGCTTATTCACTTCAACCAACGCAGAATCAAACACCGTGCTGTCTGTTTCGTAGTCGGTCACAATGTTATCGACTATTCGTTCGATTCGACCCTCAAGGACTTTGTTCGGGAAATTGGCGGAGGTCGTCAATTGAGCGAGCTTATCCATGACGCCGCGTGCAGAGTGGTCGCGGTCGACAAAAAACTGAGGTTCAAGCAGCGCAAGTTTCGCCAGAGGTATTTGTAAATTTCCCAACACTGGCTTCAAATCAGCAGTGACATCCATCTGTGATTTAATGCTGCCAAACATGGTGTCAACCAGGTCTAACTGGTTCAGACTCTCGGCGGAGAGTCCCTCGGTGTCCTCGAGTCCGTGAATATCGGACTGATTATTCGCCAAGTATTCCCGCAGCGATGGGCTTTCCTGAACAGCATCGCGAAGCTTCGAGTCTTGCTGCATCTGTCCGAGTACACGAGCGATGGAACTTGCATCCGCAAGGTTGCCAGCAGGAGCGGCGGTCTGTGCTACGCCCGCACCTGATGTTTGAACTGACGCTGGGCCTGAAGCTTGTGGTTGGCCGCCACTCGCTGCACCTCCCGCACCTGGCCCGGCCACGTTGCCGCCACTGGCCTCTCGTTTGAAATTGAGGGCATCAATGACAGATTGGTACAGGTTGTCCGGACTAAACCGATCATTGAGCTTTTTAATCACGCCCCCGGCAATTGCGTCGACCTGATCTTCTAAATACTGTTTTTGTTTAGCCTCTTGGTCTGGCTCAAGCGAAGGTGCTGCGGCTGGTTCGTTCGTTTCGGGTTCGGGAGGTGGCACCTCATTTGTTAAGTTGCCAGCAGATTTGGATTCCCGTGATTTTTTAATCGGGCCTGGTCGATTCAGGAGCGAGCCCTTTGCTGCAATTTCAGCTTCTAGTTCGGGGCATATACCCTGCTCCACAAGAAAGTCGTTGAGCGTCTGGTAGAAGCCTTCCAGTCTGCGAATAAATTGCTGGCCAAAGAAGTCCAACACGTCTGGCATGGCGCGTTCTGGAATACTCTGTCCTTCGATCGCATGCTGGAAAGCACCGCACAGTTGCGCTACATGGACCGGTAGGCGCACAGTATGTGGGTCGCGCTCGATGATGTCTGCCAGCCTGATGATTAGGCACTCAAGAGAAGTGCCATACAGTTCTTCACCCACTTTTATTATTCTGGCGACCGCTAGATCATCCTCAAATTCTTTGATATCCACCAGGTCCAGGTGTGCGGACTCGTCACTATCACTCTGGGTTTGCTCCGGGGCTTTCTTGTTTGGGGTCAGGTTTTTATAATATTCGTTCACCTGTTTAGTCACGGCGGCAATGATTTTCATGCCGTGCTTTTTGACCGCATTCATCGCTTCGTAGTGTACATTTTCACCCGAGGTGATCTGTTTGGATTTGGCCGATAAATCCAATAGATGGTTACACAGGTCGATGAGATAGTCTTTTAAGAGCTCTTCCAGTTTGGCAATACTTTGTTTTTGCAGAACGGGAAGGCAATCGTCTGGTCGATAGCTTGAAGGTGATGAATCCTCGGTTTGCGCGGTGCTGTCACTGTTTGTGTTCGGTAGCAGTTTCAGGCAGCGTTGTTCCAAATCGCCCTCCGGGTCGACAAGCTGCAGCTGCAATGCCGTTCCCTGGACCTCGCTGATCGTTACCTCTAGGTTGTCGATAAAGCCGATATTGTCACGCAGTGTCCCCATGTTCAGCAGAGCCGATTCGCCCACCGAGATTTTAAAATTCGCTGAAAGGCCGAAATCATCTAGGGCTCGCGTTGAGGACAGGCGCAAGCCACCTTTGGCAATCGCCCGAACATCGCCGGACAGCCGCGCCGAACTAGCGAGTTCTAATGTCGCTGGTAGAGTCTGGGCGGACGCTTTTTTGTCAGGCATATTGTGTCTTCGGCAGAGGTAACCAAGGATGACTTCGCAATAGGCTTTGAATCCTATTTTTATACGGGCGCTTTCCGTTCATATTACACTGTCCTTAGTGTTGGCCACAAGGCTCCGTGACCCATAGAGGGCAGGAAGCAAGAGGTTTACGGCCTACCTTTTCCGTTTGCGTTTTAGTGATTTTTTGAATTTTTGTTTGTAGTCATAATAGTGAAACGGCACGGCCCATCCCCTGGCAAATTTCCTGCCCATACGAGACTCATAACACTCCACAAATTGGCGTCTGTCAAGCCAGTCTAACTTGTAGCAAATACGCATCAGATCCTGCAGTCTGTGTCGTTGTTTTAAACCCGACCCATTGCCTAGCCACGCGCGGCCAATATCAATAAGATAAGGTTGAATTGACCCATCGCCCAGTTGCTTCAGTAGAAGATTCCCAGCGGAGAGATCGCGGTGAACTATCTGCTTATTGTGCATCTCGCAGGTAAATTCTGCCAGGATTTTAAACCAGGTGTGTTTGTCTACACCGCGATACTCGCGGGCCCCATCCCTTATTGCTCCGTAGACGTCTCGGGCGGAAAATGCACCGGGTATAAATTCGCACAAATACCAGGAATCTCGAATTCCCGGTTTCTGAGACTGCTCATAGTAAGCAATTGGCATGGGTGTTTTCACACCGCGTCTGAGCATTTCGCAAGCGTTGTTCCAGTGCCGTTTGCCCTTGCTGGGTCTGAAGCGATAGGTCAACCGTTTCAAACCCATAACTCTATTGAGTTTTACTGAGACCTGATCGCACAAGCCCCTAGTATCTTTTACATTCCAGATTCGATTGCGAGCATCTCTCAATACCCCGGTCTCTTCCAGTGTGGGAATAATGCTCGGGCGCAGTCTGTGGATCGTAGCTGCGTCAGATAGTTGTGCGTCCGCTCGCAACATGGCGGCGCCGCACCAAGTGTCCTCGGAGTCGGGGATAGATCGATGGTGAGGAGAGCTTAAATGAATGGTGTTGTTTCCGGGAGTCGTTGCGGCGCGAGCCAAAACCGGAAAGGCCCCGGGGTTGGAGAATTCGATAAACACAGGCTGCTCGCTGATCACTACCTGTCGCTCCAGGACAGTGCCGCAGGCGTTGAAAAATTGCGCAGCTGCCAAATCTTGTTGTTCAAAAATCGAATCAACAGGCCAACTCATACCGTCACGGCACCACGCCAGATAGGACACTCTATTCCCCTCAGATTCGAGTCTCATTATGCTCAACCCCTGGGGTTGATGTATTTCGGCGCGACACTCACTGCCCGACAGGCGGCTTACCGCATAGCTCAGTGCGCGAAACCCATCGGTGATTTGAAAGTCCTCCAGGACGCCGCGAACGCTCTGGTAGTAACTGACCTGATCTATGACAGGGTATTGATCAACTTGATCACTGATTAGACCGTCTCTTGCGCAGATCAGAGGGCCCCAATAGATTCGCCTTAGTGCACCGCTACTGGCGGCCAGGGCCAAGTACCGCAATAGATAGTCAACCCGTTTTTGTTCCGGCCAGGCCGAGCGTCTTGATAGGCGTTTTGAGGTCCAGCATTTGTAGGTGCAGATGGTGTCTGGGCTGCCGTTGCTGGAGCCAATATGGTTAAGAATGCGGGCTTTCTTGAGCAAGTTCATTTTCAACAAAGGCGAGGCCAATTTGCCGAAGACTCTGTGGTCGTAAGCCTCCGGTTCTACCACGCGTTCGACAAACAGGTTGTCACTGTGAACATCTGGTGAGCGACCCAGCCGCTTCATAAACCTCAGAAAGCTGGCGTTGTACAGGGGTTCAAAATCTGAAACGTTGGGCCCTACTAGCTGGAAATCCTCCCCCTGTGTCAATTCGACCGCCGCATCCCAAGCCGTTTGGTAGGACAGGAATGAAAACCCGGACCAGCGTCCTCGGTTCGGTGTGCTACCGATTTCGAACTGCGAGATTTTGCCCCTATAGCAACTAAATACCGCCCCGAGGAATTCTCGCCAGCGGAGCTGTGCCTGGGTGTCTCGATACAAAGCTTTTGCTTCATCCAAGGGTGGAAACAAGTCCAGCATCACCTCAAAGTCGTCATCTAGCAGTCTTTCCAACAGTCGTTGCCCATTGCCACCCAGGCTGTCGTAGCTGAAGTCCATTCGAACCTGTTTGATATTGAGATCCGCGAGGCGCTCGAGAATATAACTGTCTACCGCTGGGTCGGAGGAGGGCGCAACGTTGATGCCGATGTAGTCGTTCGGTATTCCAACCATGGGCAGCGGTTTTTCGGAAAGCCGCAACCATGCCACGATTTGGGTTAGTGCACTGGCGAAATCCAGAGCAGCGAGCGCAGTGGCTCGGATAGGCCGTAAATGTGTGTTCAAACAGATTTCCTAGGGCGCTTATTCACGCGCGCCACGGTTTACTTCTCGGCATTGGCGGCGTCTAGAAATGCAGGTTTTTCACCACCTCCGTGTACCGCAAAATTGGTGCCACTAACATACGAAGCCAGTGGTGAAGCGAAAAAAAGACAGGCGTTGCCGATGTCAGATGGTACTGCCATGCGTCCCAATGGGATTGTCGCGCCTACTGCTGCCACACCTTCAGCATCGCCGTAGTGCAGTTCTGATTGTTCGGTTTCCGTCAGGCCAACCACTACGGCGTTGACTCTGACCTTGGGCGCCCATTCAACGGCTAATGATGTTCCCAGATTAACCAGCCCAGCCTTAGCGGCACCGTATGCAGCGGTACCAGGGGAGGGGCGTATAGTGCTCACGCTCGCTATATTGACGATGCTTCCGCCTGAATCCTGTGATTGCATAATACGATTTGCGGCTTGACTAAAATTCAATGGAGCGATCAAGTTGAGGCGAATGATAGACTCCGAAAATCTCGGTGAAACGGTGGCGGCCTCAGCATAAGGTGCGCCCCCGGCATTGTTGATCAGTACGTCGACGGAGCCAAACTGCTTCTGGGCGAATTCAATACAGGCTTCAATTTGCTCGAAATCGCGCACATCACATTGAGTAAATACGGCTTCATTATCACCACTTCGCGGCATTTCTTCGGGTTCGCTGCGACCACAAATCAAAACCTTCGCGCCGGCGGCGAGGAAAGACTGGGAAATCCCGGCGCCAATACCTTTGCCACCACCAGTAACAATCACCGATTTGCCCGTGAAATCCAGTGGGTTGTCCATTTAGCCTAACTCCTTACATCCGATAGCGCGAGCCTGGAGGTAAGGCCGGCTCCCGCGCTTGTGATTGGACAGTGATTTACATAAGATGCCTCAGCGGTGCCCATCCTAACTCAATTTGGGGAGGCTGGAAATTACCGCCTCGATTAATCAGTCCTCGGTGCAGCATTCACTCCGCTTGCTGGTTTGGGCTGTATCTCACTTAGAAAAAACTCATTGGGAACATTGTTTATGACGACAGAAAGTTTACCCGTACTTGCCATACTTGGTGGTACCGGAGATCTCGGAACCGGACTGGCTCGCCGTTGGTCACAGGCCGGCTATCAAGTCATTATCGGCTCTAGAACAGTTGAAAAGGCTGAGACGGCGGCAGCGGACTTGCGCGAAGTGATGGCCGAGCGCGGTGTCGCTGAAATTAGCGTGCAGGCGATGGAGAACTTAGCGGCTGCCGAGGCGGCTGATATTGTCACCCTGACTGTTCCCTTCAGCCATCAATCGAGCACTTTGGAGCTGGTGAAACCTGCGCTGCAGGGCAAAATTCTTATCGACGTCACGGTTCCTCTTAAACCCCCGAAGGTTGCCAGAGTTCAAATGCCGCCAGAGGGCAGTGCTGGTCAGATCGCACAGGAACTCCTGGGTGAAGATGTCAGCGTTGTTTCAGCTTTTCAAAATGTCGCTGCCCACCACTTGCAAGAAGGCAGCGGAATACATTGTGATGTGCTGGTGTGTGGCAATAAGAAGGTCGCGCGAGAAGCGGTGATTACTCTGGTTGAAGCCGCAGGTATGCGCGGATTTCACGCGGGGATGATTAACAACGCCGCAGCCGCCGAAGCGCTCACGTCTGTGCTGATTGTCATCAACAAACAGTACAACTGTCACGCAGGTATCACCATCAGTGGACTGGAAGATGGCTAATGCCCGGGAAGTTGGAACTCATACCGCTCGAGGAATTCCCCCGCGTTTTACCTGGAGATGATTTAACGCAATTACTTGCAGCGTCACTCGAGCGCAATCAATTGACTTTGTGCTCGGGCGACGTGCTGGTAATTGCTCAGAAAATTGTTTCCAAGGCAGAGGGTCGCTATGTAAGACTCAGCGATGTAACACCCTCTGAAAGGGCACTGGCCGTCGCAGCCGAAGCCGATAAAGATCCACGCCAGGTTGAACTGGTTTTACGTGAATCTAGTGAGGTGCTTAGAGTGCGTCCCGGCGTCATCATCGTCGAGCATCGCAACGGCTATGTTCACGCCAACGCCGGCATCGATAAATCCAATATCCCCAATAGTAAAGAGGATCCGCAGGTACTGCTATTGCCCCTGGATTCCGATGAGTCCGCTCAGTCGATTCGGCAGCAGTTGGCGGCGCTCGGGCATATCGCGCCGCAGATTATCATCAACGACAGCGCGGGTCGCGCCTGGCGCAATGGCACCGTTGGAATTGCAATTGGTACAGCCGGCTTTTCGCCTCTTTACAACCAGATCGGCGAGATTGATATGTTTGGCAACGAGCTGGAAGTTACCGAAGCAGCGGTCGCCGATGAGCTCGCGGCTGCGGCATCTCTGGTCATGGGTCAGGCGGCTGAGCAGTGCCCGGTGGTATTGGTTCGAGGGGCTAGCTTGCAAGCGGCTGAAGTCGATTCCAAAAGCCTGCTTCGGGACAAGTCCATGGATATGTTTCGCTGATGGATCCAAGCAAGATACTGGCCCTGACAGGGGGTGTTGGTGGTGCGAAACTCGCCCTGGGTCTAACAGACCTACTCGGTGTGGATCAGCTCGAAATCGTGGTCAATACCGCCGATGATTTTCGCCACCTGGGCCTGAATATCTGCCCCGATATCGACACTCTGCTCTACACGCTCTCCGGGAAAAGCAATCAACAATTAGGTTGGGGGCTTGAAGGGGAATCCTGGGCGGCAATGGATGCGCTGGAACAGCTTGGCGGGGAGACATGGTTTCGCCTTGGCGATAGAGATTTGGCCACCCATTTGTGGAGGACTCAGGCCCTTGGGGATGGAACGGCTCTGGCGCAGGTAACTGATAATTTAGCTAAGCGCATGGGTGTTCAATACTGTATCCATCCCATGTCCGATGACCCGGTCAGTACACTTGTTCACAGCGAAGAAGGTGATCTGCCCTTTCAACACTATTTTGTCCGTAGACAATGCGCACCAGCGGTCACTGGCTTCAGCTTTCGGGGGCTTGATCGAGCCGTGATCAACCCTGCCGTGAGCGAACTCATCGCCAGCCAATCCCTCAAAGGCGTTGTGATCTGCCCCTCCAACCCCTTCGTCAGCGTTGATCCGATTTTAAAACTTCCGGGCTTTTACGATTCTCTTAAAGCCTCCAATGTTCCCGTTATTGCCGTAAGTCCGATTGTGGCGGGGATGGCAATAAAAGGTCCGGCGGCGAAAATGATGGCCGAACTCAACATGCCAGTGACTGCATTGGCGGTCGCCGAGCACTATGCGGAGCATTATCCTGGGTTGCTGAACCATTTCGTTATCGATCAAAGTGACGGTACACTAGCCCCTGCGATCAATGAATTAGGAATGGTAGCGGACATAACCGCCACGGTAATGAAAACACGCGAAGATAAAAAAGCACTGGCAGAGTTCGTTCTGCGATTGTTAGAGCCCTAAGGGTTATGGTTTAAACGATGGCTCAAACCAAAGTGCATGCTCTACTTCCACTGAAAGATCTGGTCAGCGCCAAAACCAGATTAGGTGGGGTTCTGCGGCCCAGTGAACGTCGCGCACTCGCCCAGGCGATGGTTGAAGATGTGCTGCAAACATTGACCAGCCATCCCCAGGTCAGCCGCGTCACTCTCGTGTCGGATGACCCCGGCGCCGATTTGTTATCCTGTAAGTACGGTATCGATTTTCTGGATGAACGCACTCTCAATTGTCGGGGTCTTAATCCGGTCCTCGAGAAAGCCTGTGATCGTTTGGCGACAGGCCCGGAGGATATCACCTTGATCTTGCACGGAGATATCCCGTTGCTTTCCGCGGGTGATATCGACGCTGCGCTGTCTAAAAGAGAGGCCACGTCCGGTCTTTTAATCGGTTGTGATCGCCTCCGCCAGGGCACTAATTTGTTGATGTTTGATTCCCTCAGTCGCCCAGAATTTAATTTTGGCTCTCACAGCTGCGATAAACATGCCGCGGCCGCTCGGCAAGCGGGCATAGCCGTTTCGGTGTTTCACACTCTGGCTATCGGGCTGGATATTGATGAGCCGGCCGATCTGGCTATGTTAATGGCGGAGCTGGATCCGCAGGTAGGCAGCCACACAGCAAAACTGCTTTTGGGGACACCTTTAGGAAAGCGGATCGAGGTGCAGGTCGGCAACACCGACGCTGGCACTACTTATTCGCACAACGGCGAGACACAAGTATGACCCAGTGGCAGGACATAAAGCAGGAGTTGCGCGGTGGTGGCAGAATCAGCGATGAGCAGGCGCTGAGTTTGGCTGACTTCGCAGAAACGGATCAGTTGGCAACGGTTGCGGGTGAATTACGGGATCGCCAATTTCGCAATATCGTCACCTACTCGCGCAAAATATTTATTCCCCTGACACACTTGTGCCGAGACGTCTGCCACTATTGTACGTTTGCGCAAACCCCAAAGAAGATTGAACAGCCCTACATGCCTGTGGAGCAGGTTTTAGAGTTGTGTCGCCAGGGCGCTGAGATGGGTTGTCAGGAAGCGCTCTTTACCCTGGGCGAAAAACCGGAACTGCGCTATAACGCGGCGAGGAAGGCACTCGCTGAATTGGGTTTTGCCACTACCTTGGATTATGTCAAAGAAGTGGCATCAAAAGTGTTGTCCGAGACCGGCTTACTCCCTCATATTAATGCCGGCTGCATGACTGCTGATGAGCTTGCCAGTTTACGAGAGGTCAGCGCCTCCATGGGAATCATGCTCGAATCCGCGTCTCAGCGCTTGTGCGAAAAGGGCATGCCTCACTATGGTTCCCCCGACAAAGATCCCGCTGTTCGACTTGAAACACTTGAGTTGGCAGGTCGCGCCAACGTTCCGTTTACATCCGGAATATTGATCGGGATTGGGGAAACCAGGGCCGAGCGCATTGAGTCTTTATTGCAACTCAGAGCCGTTCACGAGCGTCACGGTCATCTGCAGGAAGTGATTGTTCAGAACTTTCGTGCCAAACCCAATACCTTGATGGCAAGCGCGCCGGAGCCCGATTTAAACGAGCTGCTGTGGACCATTGCAGTAACACGCCTGATATTTGGCCAGCAGATGAGCATCCAGGCACCGCCTAATCTCAGCCCCGGTGTACTTCCGCAAATTGTCGCAGCGGGCATCAATGACTGGGGTGGGGTATCGCCCGTGACCCCCGATTTTGTAAATCCGGAGGCACCCTGGCCCCATTTGGACAAGCTCGCGAATGAGACCGCCGCCGCGGGAAAATTTCTTGAACAGCGACTCACTATTTATCCGGAATTTGCCAGAGACTCGCAGCGGTGGCTAGCACCAGAATTGCGTGGGCCAGTGATGCGACAAATGGATGCCTGCGGTTACGCTCGACGCGATCAGTGGGCACCGGGTGAAGAACAGCCCGTTCCCGATCTTGAGGCGAATTTGTTGGCAAATCCTCCGGCGGAAAAAAATGTGTCTGAGGACCTGCGCGCCATCGTTGCTCGCTGTGAATCGGGTGCCGATCTTTCCGAGGCGGATATTACTCGGTTATTCACCAGTAGGGGCTCAGAATTCAGCTTTGTGGCCGATCGCGCCAGTGCTTTGCGTAAAAAAGTGAAAGGCGATGAGGTGAGCTACGTCGTCAATCGCAACATTAATTACACCAATGTGTGTTATTTCAAGTGTCAGTTCTGTGCGTTTTCAAAAGGCAAAATGAGCGAGAACTTGCGCGGACGGCCCTATGATATAAGTGCTGAGGAAATTGCACGCCGCTGCACTGAAGCCTGGGACCGAGGAGCCACTGAGGTATGCATGCAAGGCGGAATACACCCGGATTATACGGGCCAAACCTATTTGGATATTCTCCATACGGTAAAACACGCGACGCCCGACATGCATGTTCATGCGTTTTCACCACTGGAGGTATGGCAGGGCGCACAGACTCTGGGTTTAAGTTTGCGAGAATTTTTACAACGGTTGAAAGACGCAGGGCTCGGTACTTTGCCGGGAACCGCGGCGGAAATTTTGCATGACGATGTTCGCGCAGATCTTTGTTCTGACAAACTTAACACTGCCCAGTGGCTGGAGGTCATGGAAACAGCTCACGATCTGGGTCTAAAGACCACCGCTACCATTATGTACGGTCATATTGAACAACCCCAGCATTGGGCCCGGCATCTGCGACTTATCCGCAAGTTACAGCAGCGCACCGGGGGGTTTACCGAGTTTGTACCATTGCCATTTGTGCACATGGAAGCGCCGATGTATCTGAAAGGTAACTCACGCAAGGGCCCCAGTTTTCGCGAGGCCATTTTAATGCACGCTGTTGCACGTCTGGTGTTTCACGGCTTGATCGACAACATTCAGGCATCTTGGGTCAAAATGGGTAGTGAGGGTGTGGAAGCTTGCCTCAATGCGGGTGTCAATGACTTGGGCGGCACCCTCATGAACGAGAGCATCACTCGTGCAGCTGGCTCTAGTCATGGGCAGGAATGGTCGCCTGGTATTATGAAATCAAAAATCCGTGGAGCGGGGCGTGTCCCAAGAGTGAGAACTACGCTTTATGGAGAGGTTTCCTCTGAGCGGGCCGCCGCTGCCACGATTGCACCCCAGCTCATCCACGTTGAAAATGCCGGGGCGGCGAAACTTCAACGCAGTAAGCGCTTGCAGCTGCGCTCATCCGAAGCAATGCGATTTGCGCACTTTGCCTCGCCGATAGATCAGGTGGTGTTAATGGCCGCCTGCAACTAGCGCTTTCAGTACGCCATGGGGCTCGAACCTGGACATTCAATTAAGCTGGAAAAAAGTTGGCTGAATGAGCTTGCCGGAGAGTTTGACCAAGCTTACATGCAGGCGCTAAGAGCTTTTTTAATAGAGCAGAAAAGAGCTAGATTGCGAATCTTTCCCGCCGGCGCGGAAATGTTCAGTGCGTTTTCCCATACTCCTCTGGACAAGGTTAAGGTTGTTATATTGGGGCAAGATCCCTACCACGGCGAGGGGCAGGCCCATGGGCTTTGTTTTTCCGTCAAACCGGGAGTGGCCATTCCGCCCTCCCTGCGAAACATTTATCAGGAACTGCATGATGAGTTGGGGTTGGCAATTCCAGGGCACGGCCATCTGACCTCCTGGGCCGATCAAGGTGTATTGCTACTGAATAGTGTGTTGTCGGTCGAGGCTTCAAAGGCAGGATCTCATCAGGGAAAAGGTTGGGAGACTTTTACCGACAAAGTCATCGACGTGATTAACCGCAAGCGGGAAGGAGTGGTGTTCATGCTCTGGGGAAGTTACGCCCAAAAAAAGGGCGCGATTATTGATACTTCAAGGCACTGTGTGCTGAAGGCTCCTCATCCGTCGCCACTCAGCGCCTACCGTGGTTTTTTTGGTTGCGGGCATTTTCTACAGGCCAATCAGTATTTGCTCGACAAAAATGAGACGCCGATTGATTGGACGCTGCCAGAGTCCATTTAGGACATCGGCGGAACAGCAGTTGTAATCGGTGGCCAGCCTAGGGTTTTTCCAGGGGATAGGGTTGCGAGCCGACCTGTAAAACTGGCCCGCCCAAATCCCCTAGATGTAGACCTTGTTCAACCCCTGCAGCAGTCGCAACCACAAGCATTGACACATCCCCAGGTGAACTCGCGGCGCTGTTAACGACATTGCCGACACTTTGAGAACCCTCACCGCTAAACAGGGCGGTTCCTGCTTCTGGTTCAAAGTCACTTGATACAGAAGCCAGATACATACGGCGTTTCGGTTTGCCTCGGTAATGCATGCGCGCGACAACTTCTTGCCCGGTGTAGCAACCCTTGGTAAAGCTAACATGCCCGGTAATATCATAGTTCAGCATTTGCGGGATGAATGTCTCTATGTTTGCGCTCTCGATTCGTCCCATTCCCGCGCTGATCTGCAGGGATTGCCAGATGGATTCTTCGGCCTGAGTCAATTCCGCTGTTATTGTCTCAATCAGCTCCGCTCGCTCATTACGATTGATAAAACACTCGTACTGATTTCCCGCCGTATCTAACTGGACAACACAAAAGCCGTCTCCGCAGATCGATCCGTATTGTTCCTGCGGTAGTTCTGGAATGGCTGACAAGAGCTGTTCACGAACCTGCTCGCCCCAACACGCCAGTGTCTCCCATTCCTCGTCATTCTCATTGAGTTCAGCTTTGGAGAAAACGATATACTTGCCAAACACTGCGGCACTGCTTGTCTTTATGTCCCTCTTCATTCTTAGACCGAAGGACTGGGCACCAAGTTGGCAGAGCAGAAAGTCGCAAACCACTCGGCCCTGGGGATTACAATAGGCACCAGGTAGAGCGTGGTACTCGTCTAATTTGTCTGTATCGCAGGTCGCCTGGCCCTGTAAAAATTTGAGCGAATCCGGGCCGTTCAAAAGTAACAGGCTTTCGGAAGTCGTGGCGCAATAATTGGCGTTCAAGGTGGAGTACTCTAGTGGCATTGGTGTTGTGATAGTAGGGCTTACAGGCCTAGTTTCGCATCTTTTTCGCTACGTTGGGAGCTTTCTGCGATAATGGTTTCTTTTGATCTTCCATGAAAGTGAACTTTTGCAGATGATACCGGATATAGAACTCAATCGTATGCGTTGGGCTGCCCGCAGAGGCATGCTTGAACTGGATCTTGTTCTGGAACCTTTTGTAAACGCACGCTATGTCGAACTGAGCGAGATTGATCGAGCGCGGTTCGCGCGGCTCATGACTTCTGAAGACCAGGATTTGTTTGCTTGGTTTCTGCGCCGGGAACAGCCCGAGGATCCGGAGTTAGCTCAAATTGTTAAACAAGTACTGGAATTCGCCCGCACTCGCTCTGACGATTAGGCCGTCCGTATACCGTCGTTTTATTGCAGTCGTCCTAGGGGTCACCGCGGGCTTTTCGAATTATCGGATTTGGATCGGCGAAAATGCGTTATTCGCCATCGCGCTTGTTCCATTATCTGCAGTTAGCATTCTGGCAATGATTCGAGAACCCCTGGTGGGTTGCAGTTTTGGTTGGCGCGAAGGGCAGTGGTATGTGTTTTCCCAGGGTTCTTTAAAGGCGGTCGAGCTCGTCGGGCGACCCATTTGCTTGTCTATTTGTGTCCGGGTTACTCTGCTGTCGCATTCCACTGGAGAGCGCTATAACTTCTCACTGTTCCCCGACAGTTCGGATCCGGAAGACTTGAGGCGATTGAGGTCCAGATTATTGCTGGAGCGGTGAATTCTTTGGTACCAGCACGGTGTCTCGCGCTTCATCCAGGAGATCCGGGTAGTCCAATGTGTAGTGTAAGCCGCGGCTTTCTTTTCGCAGCAACGCACATTGAATCATGAGCTCTGCGACCATGGCCAAATTTCGTAGCTCCAACAAATCGGTGCTCACCTTGTAATTGCTATAATACTCAGCGATTTCTGACTGCAGCAACGCTGCCCGATGTTCAGCGCGCGCGAGACGCTTGTTTGTTCTGACGATACCCACGTAATCCCACATGAAACGTCGAAGTTCATCCCAGTTGTGAGAAATAACCACGTCCTCGTCGGAGTCGGTAACTTGTGATTCGTCCCACAGGGGCGGCTGACTGGGTTCCGGTGCCTCGTTAATACACTGTTGAATATGGTTTGCTGCTGATTCCGCATAGACAATACACTCAAGTAGAGAGTTGCTCGCCATTCGATTCGCACCATGCAAACCGGTGCAGGAACTTTCCCCGATCGCGTACAAGCCTTCAATATCAGTTCGGCCATTGGTATCGACAACGATTCCGCCGCACGTGTAGTGCGCCGCTGGTACGACTGGAATCGGTTCTTTTGTGATGTCAATTCCCAGTTCCAAACAGCGAGCCAAAATAGTCGGGAAGTGAGTATTTAGAAATTCTGGAGGCTTGTTGGAGATGTCCAAAAATACGCAGTCGAGTCCCAAACGCTTCATTTCGTGGTCGATAGCTCTGGCGACAATGTCGCGAGGTGCCAGCTCCAGGCGCTCATCAAACCGATCCATAAACTGGCTGCCATCTGGCAACAGGAGCTTGCCTCCTTCGCCGCGAATCGCTTCGGTGATTAAAAAGGACTTCGCCTGAGGGTGGTAGAGGCAGGTGGGGTGAAATTGATTGAATTCCAGGTTGGCAACGCGACAGCCTGCCCGCCATGCCATAGCAATGCCATCTCCGCTCGCTCCGTCCGGATTGCTGGTGTAAAGGTAAGCTTTACTGGCGCCACCTGTTGCCAGTATCACAAACTTGGCCTGAAACAGGTCTACCCGTTCCGTTTTCCTGTTTAGTATATAGGCGCCCTGACATCGGCCGTTGTTCGCAATCAAGTCAACTGCCACCCGATTGGTCAATATTTCAATGTTTTGCGCCGCGACGGCCCGGTCCGACAAAACCTCTGAAATGGCGCGACCTGTGGCATCGGCTGCGTGGATGATTCGTCTATGGCTGTGGCCGCCTTCGCGGGTCAGGTGGTATTCCTGGTCTTCCTGTAAATCGAAATCTACCCCCTGATCCACCAACCATTCCACGCAACGCTTACTGTTGCGCACCGTAAATTCAACGGCTTCTCGCCGGCACAAGCCACCTCCGGCTTTAAGTGTATCTTCCACATGGGAATCAACCGTATCTTCGTCATCCAGAACAGCGGCCATACCACCCTGGGCCCAATAGGTTGACCCCTGATTTAACTCTGCCTTGGTCAGCAGGGCAATGCTGTAGGAAGACGGTAGACGCAGGGCTAGGCTCATGCCGGCGGCGCCGCTGCCGATGATCAATACATCGTGCTGATAGTGTTTGGGCATGGAGTGTCTACTTGCCGCCTATGGGTGTGAAATATATGATGTGGCCCAAGGACTTAGGGCTCTATCCTCAGCTGGCAGCTGAGTATATACGAGGTCGATAGTAATTAGAAAATCTGTTCCTGGGGAACTTTATCAATAGATATCTCTCTTACAATGCAACGAGTGACAAACCAGGCGAACTAACGTCTGTTTTCGCTGTCTATTCAAGCAGTTGGAAAAATACTGCCGCGGCAATAATGTCATGGACTAGGGAGGGGTACAGGGCATGAGCGCCGTGGAAACGGATCAACAGCTGGTCGCCAAAGTTCAAAAGGGTGATTCGAGAGCGTTTGATCTACTGGTTTTGAAGTACCAACACAAAATTTTTGGCCTTATCAGTCGCTATGTTCACGACTCGGATGAAGTACAGGATGTTGCACAGGAAGCTTTCATTAAGGCCTACAGGGCGCTGCCGCGTTTTCGCGGCGACAGCGCCTTTTATACCTGGCTGTACCGCATTGCAATTAACACCGCAAAAAACCATCTGGTTTCTCGTTCGCGCAGGCCTCCCGGGTCTGACGTGGAAGTGGAGGACGCGGAATATTACGACGGCGGAGCGGCGCTGCGGGACCTCAATACCCCCGAAAATGCCCTTTTTGGTGCGGAATTGAAAGCGGTAGTTGAGGGGGCGATCACAGAATTGCCAGATGATTTGAGAACTGCGGTAACTCTTCGCGAATTTGACGGTCTGAGTTATGAGGACATTGCAGAAATTATGGATTGTCCGGTTGGAACGGTGCGCTCGCGAATATTCAGGGCGCGCGAAGCGATCGATAAGCAAGTGAAAACACAGATTGATGGCGAGTTTTAGAAGCCAATAGATAAAGTGGAATCGAATTGATGAGGTTTTCCTCATGGGTGTTGGACGTGCTATGCGCGAGGGCGCAACAAAGGTGAATAAATGACTGAAAGAATGCGAGAGTCCCTCTCGGCTTTGATGGATGGAGAGGCAAACGAGCTGGAGTTACAGCGGGTCTTGTCAGAGGTTGGCGAAGATAGAGATCTGCGACAGACTTGGGTGCGTTATAACGCGGTGAGTGCGGCTTGCAGTGGTCAGCAAATCAGTAACTTGTCACTTGATATTTCTCAGAGTGTCCGCGAGGCGATTGATGCGGAGGGATCCTCGGCATCTTCCAGTCAAATCGGCCGACTGCTTAAACCATTTGCCAGTTTTGCCGTAGCTGCATCGGTTGCTGCGGTAGTGGTCGTTGGTGGTCAACAAATCGCTCAGGTCGGTGAGGGCGGTTCACTGTCTTCGCAAACCTCCTTTGCCGGGGTTAGCTCACCGATAGGGATGGTCAATACTAATGGTGCCACTTCGGTGCAAGCGAACTACGGAACGCGAGCTGCCCCGACAATACAACCTGAAGCGCGCCGCGCCTATCAGGAACTCGCCCGTCAGAGAATGCAAAAATATATGCAGGAACACGCTGAACAGGCCGCACTAAATTCTCCTCAGGGATTGCTGCCCTTCACGCGGGTGCAGGAAATTAAGGAGTAAATCACGGGTGGAACTGGCTGTGGAATGTGATTTGGACATGGATGATGTGGCTCTTTTAGAAATGGCTCAAAAGGTGATTGTTGAGGCGGTTCGTAAGGTGGTTGTTAAGGTGTTAGTACAGTGAGTTCTAACACCAATACACTCAGAGCATTGTTTGCAAGCCTGATTTTGATGGCCATTTCTTTTCAGGGCCACGCGGCCGCCTGCCCACAAGCAGATCCCGCTGCATTAAAGTGGTTGGACAAGATGTCTCGCAGCTCCAACGAGGTCAACTACAACGGCGTCGTCACGTTTCAGCGCGGCGATAACATGCAGGTTATGCAAATAGTCCATTCAGTGGTCGAAGGTACTAGCTCCGAAAGTCTTACCCAGTTGACGGGGCAGGGCGCTCAGGTTGTTAGAGTTGATCACCCTCTGCAGTGTGTGCATCCCGGACATCGCCTGCTGCGTTTGGGGGAAGGTCTGCAATCGGGTGAGTGCGGAATTTCCAAATACTATCGGCTCAGTGTAACCGAAGGTGAGCGCATTGCAGGGCGTAAAGCTGTGCGTATCAAAGTCGATTCCAGAGATATGTATCGCTACGGCTATGTGATGGAACTGGATCGAGAAACCGGGTTGTTATTGAAAACTCAAACCCTCGGACCCGGGCGAAAAATCCTTGAGCGATTTCAATTTGCCAAACTTAGCTATGGACCTGGCAATGCCGCTGTTGCTAAGCCGGAGCTGGTGCACAAAGCGTCGCATCCGGCGCATATCTCTGAGAGTAATTCTGCTTTGCCTTTGAATCGCTGGAATATTCACTGGCTGCCGGGTGGTTTTACTGAGACCGACAAGCCCGAGGTTGGCGCTTCTCGCCAAACCTTTACTGATGGGCTGGCCGTTTTCTCAGTTTTTTTAGAGCGACTTCCGAAAGAAATTCGCCCTGGAGAAGGTGTCGTTCGACACGGTGGTACGACCTCCTATTCGCGCGGTATGATCTTATCCGGCAATTCTGTCTTGGTTACAGTCATCGGTGAGGTTCCTGTCAATACCGCAAGAATGGTAGCCGACTCAATACGCTGGATGCCCTGATGCTGACCGAAACCGGCCGTGTGGTTGCAGTTGAAGCAGACTCTTTGTGGGTGGAAACGATTCGCCAAACCACTTGCGGGAGCTGTGCTGCGCAAAAGGGTTGTGGCCACAGTTTGATCAATCAAATTTCGGACGGTAGCAGAAGTTACGTCAGGGTGCTGTGTGCTGAACTGGAGTCCAGCGCCTGTAAGGTTAATGATCAGGTTCGGATCAGTATCCCAGAAGAAGTTATTCTGCGCGGCTCTTTTATCGTCTATATGATTCCCCTGCTAGCCATGTTGATCGCTGCTGTTGCTGCAGTTGAATGGTTTACCGGGAATCCGGATCTTCTGGCCATCGCCGGTGCCAGCGTCGGTTTTTTGGTCGGCGTGGGCGCGGTGCGCTGGCATGCCTGGAGCCATCGCGATGACACTCAGTTTCAGCCCACACTAATTGAAATTGTCAGGCCCGAATCTGTTCTTGCGAGCGCGGTTTAGGGCTATTTCTTTTTGTTCAATGATCGGAACCACTCTATGAATGCTATGACACGATTTTTCTCAAACCTTTTTGCAACGGTTTTACTACTTGGGGCAGCCAGCGCGTCGTTTGCGGAGCTGCCGGAATTTACCCAAATAGTGAAGAGCAGTTCCCCGGCTGTGGTAAAGATTTTGGTTGAACACCGTGGTAAGCGAGCATCCAACGGCGCCCCTAATACTCAGGAGATTCCCGAGTACTTGCGACGTTTTTTTGAACAGCGCGGCGGTACTCCGGCGCCGCAGCAAGAGCGCAGATCGATGGGCTCAGGTTTTGTTTTTTCTTCCGATGGATACATTGTCACCAACAATCACGTGGTCGACGGCGCCAGCGATGTATTGGTTCGATTCAGTGATCGCAGAGAGTATGAAGCTGAAGTCATCGGTACGGATCCCAGCTCCGATTTGGCCTTGTTGAAGATCGATGCTAAGAAGCTTCCCGTGCTGAAGCTTGGTAAAGCGAATGATCTCGACGTTGGCGAGTGGGTATTGGCCATCGGTTCCCCGTTTGGTTTGGACTATTCCGTGACGGCGGGCATCGTCAGTGCCAAGGGTCGCAGTTTGCCCACTAAAGACAACGCCAACTATGTGCCTTTTATTCAGACCGACGTTGCGATTAATCCGGGCAACTCCGGTGGTCCACTGTTCAATCTGCAAGGTGAAGTGGTGGGGGTCAACTCCCAGATATTTACACGCAGCGGCGGATCCATTGGTTTGTCTTTCGCCATTCCCTCAAGCGTAGTGTTAAACGTTGTGGAACAACTTAAGGACAAAGGCAGAGTGACTCGTGGTTGGTTTGGGGTAACAATTCAGGATGTGGATAAAACCCTTGCAGATTCCTTCGGTCTGGACCGGCCAAGGGGGGCGCTGATCGCAGAGATTTCTCCCGACGGGCCCGCGGATAAGGCCGGCTTTTTGCCCGGCGATGTCATCCTTAATTTTGATGGCACGGATGTGCTCACTTCGGCCGATCTACCCCATGTGGTGGGTTTGATTCCACCAGGAACCAAAGTTTCGGTAGACCTAATGCGGGATCAAAAGCGTAAAACCCTCAAAGTGGAAGTGGGCGGACTGGGCGCTGACGACAGTTTCGCCCTGAATCGTAAGCAGAGTGTCGACGGCTATGGCGGCCGTCTCGGGCTGGTCGTAGAGGCGGCACCCTCAGAGATTCTGGATCGATGGGGCATCAACGGCGGAGTCATTGTGCGCGAAGTGGTGGCTGGATCGATCGCAGGCGAAGCCGGTGTTATCGCCGGTGATGTAATCACATTGCTAGGGTCATCTCCAATTAAGTCTGAGCGCGCTTTCAAGGAAGTGGCTGACAAGCTCAAAGCGGGAGCCTCGGTACCCCTGCGGCTTATCCGCCGCGGCGCCCCGCAATTCATCGGTTTAAAACTGCCTAAATAAGCACTCGTAACTCCCCTCGAACAGGCATGTGGGTCGTAGCGATTGAACCCGTGATAGGGTACAATCGCGCGTCTTTTGAGACCTCCACGTTGTCGCCCGTATCGGGCACCAGCCTATGTGCCACACAGAATCGAGCTTGAGTGAGTGAGCGACCTTAGTAATATCCGCAATTTTTCAATTATTGCCCACATTGACCACGGCAAATCCACGCTTGCAGACCGCTTTATTCAGCATTGTGGGGGCCTGAGTGCACGGGAAATGGATGCGCAGGTTCTCGATTCCATGGATATCGAGCGGGAGCGGGGCATCACCATTAAGGCCCAGAGTGTCACTCTGGATTACACCGCAAAAAACGGTACCACCTATCAGCTCAACTTTATCGACACGCCTGGCCACGTCGATTTTTCCTATGAAGTATCCCGCTCTCTGGCCGCCTGCGAAGGGGCTTTGTTGGT
Source organism: Halioglobus sp. (assembly GCA_045110675.1). Classification (GTDB taxonomy): domain Bacteria; phylum Pseudomonadota; class Gammaproteobacteria; order Pseudomonadales; family Halieaceae; genus JBALVT01. The sequence continues at coordinate 104,295 of JBGCGJ010000015.1, forward strand.
TGTGGATGCCGGTCAAGGCGTAGAGGCACAGTCAGTGGCGAATTGTTACACCGCCATCGAACAGGGGCTGGAGGTCTTGCCCATTTTGAACAAGATGGATTTGCCCCAGGCCGACCCAGAAAAAGTACAGTTGGAAATCGAAGAAATTATCGGCATCGATGCAAGCGATGCGGTACCCGTTAGCGCAAAGTCGGGTATGGGTGTTGAAGACGCGCTGGAATCCCTGGTAGAGAAAATACCACCGCCGGAGGGCGACCGGGACGCACCTCTGCAGGCACTGATTATCGATTCCTGGTTCGACAATTACCTCGGCGTTGTGTCTTTGGTCAGGGTCAAACACGGAGAATTAAAAAAGCGAGATAAGATCGTCGCAAAATCCATCGGTAAAGCGCACCAGGTAGACAGCGTGGGAATTTTCACCCCCAAGCGCCACGAAACCGGTGTACTGCGAGCCGGGGAAGTGGGATTTGTCGTTGCTGGAATCAAAGACATTCAAGGGGCGCCGGTGGGTGATACACTGACCCACGCGAGCGAGCCGGATGTCGAGGCGCTGCCCGGATTTAAACGGGTTAAGCCACAGGTATATGCGGGTATTTTCCCAATATCCTCCGATGATTTTGAAGACTTCCGGGATGCACTGGCCAAACTCACATTGAACGATGCCTCCCTGTTTTACGAACCCGAAAGTTCCGATGCTCTTGGCTTCGGTTTTCGCTGTGGCTTCCTGGGTATGCTCCACATGGAAATTATTCAGGAGCGTCTGGAACGTGAGTACGACCTCGACCTCATTACATCGGCCCCAACCGTAATCTACGAAGTGGAAAAGAAAAACGGCGATATCATCACCGTGGACAACCCTTCATCTCTACCTGATCTGGGCGACATTGAATCGATGCGAGAGCCCATCGCTCGTGCGCATATTTTAGTGCCGCAAGACTATTTGGGAAATGTGATTACCCTGTGTGTTGATAAGCGTGGCGTGCAAAAAGATATGCAATTCCTGGGTTCTCAAGTATCGGTTACCTACGACCTGCCCATGGCCGAGGTGGTGCTGGATTTCTTCGATCGCCTGAAGTCTGTGAGTCGTGGTTATGCTTCTTTAGATTACAGCTTCGAGCGGTTTGAAGCGGCCGATCTAGTGCGTCTGGATGTGTTGATCAACTCGGAACGTGTCGACGCGCTGGCTATTATTTTACACCGCAATCAAGTGCAATCTCGCGGACGGGCCCTCACCGAGAAAATGAAAGAGCTTATCCCTAGACAAATGTTTGACGTGGCAATTCAGGCGGCGGTTGGTAGTAAAGTGGTAGCCCGGCAAACGGTGAAAGCCCTGCGTAAAAATGTGACGGCAAAGTGCTACGGCGGTGATGTATCGCGAAAACGCAAACTATTAGAAAAACAAAAGGCCGGTAAGAAGCGGATGAAGCAGGTTGGTAGCGTTGAGGTTCCGCAATCTGCTTTTCTGGCGGTTCTGAAAGTTGACAGTTAAAGATTGATAGCGCACAGGAAGTTATGATGAATATAGATTTCCCCCTCATTCTGGTGATTCTCGTCTTTGTCAGCGGGCTGATCTGGGCGATTGACGCGATTTTTTTTGCGCCCCAGAGGAAGAAAACCATAGTGAGTTTGCAGGAGAAATATCCCAAGTGGGAATCCGAAAATACCCATCAGGCTGCTCAGTTTCGCGCTGAATTGGCGCAGTCGGCGACAGAGCCCACCGTAGTAGAGTACGCGAAATCTTTTTTCCCTGTCTTGTTCGTCGTTTTTTTCCTCAGGTCTTTCCTGGTTGAACCTTTTCAAATTCCTTCGGGTTCTATGGTGCCCACCTTGCAGGTGGGAGATTACATATTGGTCAACAAATTCACTTATGGCGTGCGCCTGCCTGTTATTCGCGACAAGGTCATCGATCTCAATAAACCTGAACGCGGGGACGTGATGGTATTTTTCCCGCCCCATAAGAATGACACTTACTACATCAAGCGTGTGGTGGGTTTACCGGGAGATAAAATCCTCTATCGCGATAAAGAAATCTACGTTAACGGGGTGAAAGTGAAGCGGCAACACATCGCGACGCTACCCGCTGGCAATGACCGATATCAAATCAGCACCGAATCCCTAGGTGAATCCGACCACCTCATGCAAGTCAACGATGCAAGACCAGGCCGCGGTCATACTACCGTGGTCAAGCCCGGGCACTACTTTATGATGGGTGATAATAGGGATAATAGTGCCGATAGTCGCAGTTGGGGTCAGGTGCCAGAACGCGATATAGTAGGTAAAGCATTCGCAATCTGGATGCACTGGGACAACTTTTTTAGCCTACCGAGTTTTAGTCGGGTAGGCGTAATTGAGTAAGTAATACAATAATAGAACGGGGAGATATGGCATGAGAACACATCGTCATCAGTCGGGAATATCATTGCTGGGTATGTTGGCCATAGCGATTATGGTAGGTTTTTTCGCAATGTGCGGATTGCGTATGGCACCGAGTTATTTTGAATACCTAACCGTCAAAGACCTGATTACCAAGGTTGCGACCGAATATGGGGCTGAGGCCAAGACTGCTCGCGAATTACACCGATCCATTTCTACCAACCTCAATACTAACCAGATATACGGTATTAACTCGAAAGACATCGAAATATATCGCAAAGAAGGCAAAATGTTTATCGACGCGAACTACGAAGCTCGAATTCATGTCATTGGCCGAATAGACGCGGTCATGAGCTTCGATGATCTTAAATTTGAAGTCGGCAAGCCCGTTCTTTAATCTGCGGGTGAGCTCTGTAGATGAATGACCTCGAGCGCCTGCAACGGGTTATCAAATACGAATTCTCCGATACTGAACTGCTCTCGCTGGCCCTTGCCCATCGCAGCGTCGGCAGTCACAACAATGAGCGCCTGGAGTTTTTGGGCGACTCCATCGTCAATCATGTCATCGCCGAGGCACTTTATCAGCAATTCCCACAAGCTCGAGAGGGGGAGCTAAGCCGAATGCGTGCCGCTTTGGTCAAGGGCGACACCTTGGCTGAGCTCGCCACGGAATTGGGGCTGGGGGAGTTTTTACTTCTGGGCCCCGGTGAGAAGAAAAGTGGTGGGCATCGTCGCAGCTCGATTCTTGCCGATGCTTTCGAAGCACTGGCCGGAGCAATATTGCTCGACAGTAGTGTCGAGGTGGTTAGATCTCACTTGCTCACATGGTTTGCTTCGCGTTTGCAGCAGTTGAATGTATCCGTCACCGTCAAAGACCCCAAGACTCGTCTGCAGGAATACTTGCAAGGCAGAAAGAAGCCGTTGCCGGAATATGAAATGCTCAGCGTTTCTGGGGAAGATCACAATCAGATGTTTGAAGTGGTATGTCATATTGCAAAACCTGAGCTGCGGGTGATTGGCAAGGGCGGCACCAGACGTAAGGCGGAACAAGCCGCTGCGGCAGCGGCACTGGAGAGTATGAATGCCCTCTGAGATTGAGCCAAAACGCTGTGGCTATGTGGCCATTGTCGGGCGCCCCAATGTGGGCAAATCCACCTTGCTTAATCATATCCTCGGGCAGAAGATCAGTATCACTTCCCGCAAACCGCAAACGACTCGACATCAGGTGCTGGGTATTAAAACCGAGGGAGATAGCCAGATTATTTTTGTCGACACTCCTGGCTTGCACAAACTCGAAAGCAAGGCGATTAATCGCTATATGAATCGTGCCGCCAGCTCGGCGATCAAGGACGTCGATGTGATCGTTTTTGTTGTTGATAGAACAGCCTGGACGGATGAAGATGAAATGGTGCTGGAGCGCGTTCGCTACTCGGACGCGCCGGTAATACTGGCCGTCAATAAGGCCGACCTTCTAGAGGATAAAACACGACTTCTACCCCATTTGCAGGAGCTTGCCAGCAAAGGGGAGTTCGTCGCGATAATGCCTATATCGGCGCTCACTAACCACAATGTCGACGAGCTGGAGAACCAAATCCTTGCAACACTTCCCACCGCTACGCATTTTTTCCCCGAAGACCAGATCACAGATCGCAGTCAGCGCTTTTTGGCGGCGGAAATCGTGCGCGAAAAAATTATGCGCCAGCTGGGCGACGAGCTTCCCTATTCTGTTACTGTCGAAATAGAGGAATTTAAGACCGAGGGTGCGGTACTGCATATATCCGCAGTGATTTTTGTGGAGCGAAAAGGACAGAAAAAGATACTCATCGGCGAGGGTGGTTCAAGACTTCGCTCTATTGGCTCTGACGCGCGTAAAGATATGGAGCCTTTGTTCGACAGCAAAGTAATGTTGCGGCTTTGGATTAAGGTCAAATCGGGTTGGTCAGATGACGAGCGCGCCTTGCGTAGCTTGGGTTATGATGACCGGTAGCTGTCCTCATGAACGTGTTTTGTTGGCGAGGGCGATCTCTCGACTGAAATCTTCAAGGTCCTTATCTTAAAGAGTGTCATCTTTGCGAGTTCAACTGCAGCCAGCCTTTGTGTTACACAGTCGCAACTACCGCGACAGCAGTCATCTGCTGGAGGTATTGACCTCGCAATACGGTCGAGTGGCGCTGGTATCGAAAGGGTCTCGTCGGGCGGTGCGCGGTCGCTCTAAAGGAGCCATCCTGCAACCTTTTATCCCCCTTTTGATTTCCTTCACTGGTCGCAATGAGCTTATGACACTGACCGGAAGCGAGGTCGCTGGGCTGGCGAACACACTGGTAGGTGAGCGCTTATTCAGCGGGATTTATCTCAATGAGCTTGTGGTTAGATTGTTGCACCGAAATGATGCACATCCAAATTTGTTCATTGCTTATGGTAATGCAGTCGCGTCGCTGGCCGAAGATAAGCCCTTGGATGATGTGCTGCGTCAGTTTGAGCTCAAGCTGTTGGATGAACTCGGCTACAGCTTCGATTTGGCGGTCGACGGCCACAGCGGAGAACCCGTCGAGGAAAAGTACTGGTATCACTATCATCAGGAATTCGGTCTAGTGAGGCAGCAAACATCCTCTAGCCCTGACAATCGGGTGTATTCGGGTGAAGATTTACTGGCCATCGCCGCGGGAGCGCAAAGCGATGCGGCGCGTTTGACGTCCAAGCGTCTGCTGCGTGATGCCCTGGCCGGTCACCTCGGAGATAAACCATTGAAGAGTCGCGAATTGTTTCGACGTGTGGCTAAACCAGCGGTTGTCGGTGGAGAAAAAATTTGATTGCCCTGGGAACTGATATTCTCAAAGTGGAGCGAATTGTTGAGGTGGGCGATCGTCTCGGCGACCGATTTGTTCGTCGCATACTCACAGACGAGGAGCGCGAAGAATATGCACAAAGTGGATTGCCCAATCGCCTGCTCGCCAAGCGCTTCGCTGCCAAAGAGGCAGTAGCCAAGGCCCTCGGTACCGGAATAGGGCGTGGCGTCAGTTGGCAGGATATTCAAATCGATCACGATGAAATGGGAGCACCACGGGTGCTGCTCAGCGGTGGCGCTGCGGAGGTTGCCAAGGCACGCGGTGGCACCACGATTTTGTTAAGCCTGTCCGATGAAGAAGAGTATGTGGTCGCTTTTGCCGCACTGATTTGACCGAGTCAGACCCTTTTGAGAATGTAAGCCGCAGCAGTTTTCTATATACTTCCAATCTCTGTTCAGCAGTAGTCACTAGCGGTAGTCACTTATGCCCCAATACCCCACGATTGAAGCCTGTATTGGCAACACGCCTCTGGTTCGATTGCAGCGCCTCCCGGGTGAGACTAGCAACACATTGCTGGTCAAATTAGAGGGTAATAACCCAGCCGGTTCGGTTAAGGATCGTCCGGCCTTGAGCATGATTGCCCAGGCTGAAGCTCGCGGCGACATTAGCCCGGGAGACACGCTGATAGAGGCTACCAGTGGCAATACCGGAATTGCTTTAGCGATGGCTGCGGCAATCAGAGGGTATCGACTCATTCTTATCATGCCGAGCCATATGAGTGAGGAGCGAAAATTGGCCATGTCTGCCTATGGGGCAGTATTGCTTGAGGTGAGTCAGTCATCTGGCATGGAAGGTGCTAGAGATTTGGCTATGGACATGCAGCGCAGAGGTGAGGGCAGGGTGCTCGACCAATTCGCCAATCCCGACAATCCTCTCGCACACCTTGAGGGCACGGGCCCTGAGCTCTGGGAGCAGACTCAGGGAACCATTAGCCATTTTGTGAGCTCTATGGGTACCACCGGCACCATAATGGGCTGCTCTGCGTATCTTAAGCAACAAAATGAGGCGATCCAGATCATTGGTCTTCAACCCCTGGAAGGCTCCAGTATTCCGGGTATCAGAAGATGGTCCAAGGAGTATGTGCCCAGTATTTTTGATTCTGCCAGCGTGGACCGGGTTATCGATATCTCGCAAACTGAGTCCGAACAAACCATGCGTAGGCTGGCGGCGGAAGAGGGAATATTTTGTGGCGTGTCTTCAGGGGGTTCTGTCGCGGCCGCACTACAGCTGTCTCGGGAGCTTGAGAACGCCGTGATTGTAGCCATTGTCTGTGATCGAGGAGATCGCTATCTATCGACCGGTGTTTTTAATCAGTCCTGAGAGGACTCGGTAAACATGGTTCAGGTACGAAAACAATCTTACTTCAACGATTCGGGCGGCATCGACCTGAAAAGTTGGCTGGAACAACTGCCGGTGTCCCTGGAGGGAGCAGATCGTTCACACCTGCTCGATGCCTGTCACTTAGCTCGAGATGTAAGAAACACACCCGGCTTGGATTTACCCGACTGGTCCACACAATCAGATTGCTTTATTGCCGGGCTCGATATGGCTCAAATCCTCGCTGACCTCCACGTGGGGATAGACGCTCTTGTAGCGGGGCTGCTCTATCGTTCTGTGCGCGAAGACAAACTCACTTTAGAGCAGGTGAGAGAGAACTTTGGAGATGAGGCCGCCACCCTGATCCAGGGTGTTTTGAGAATGGCGGCTATCAGCGACTTTCAATACCAGAGTGAATCCCCCGTGCTTGGGCAGGCCTCCGGGCAAAAAGATAACATCCGGAAAATGTTGATTTCTCTGGTAGACGATGTCCGAGTGGCTCTCATTAAACTGGCGGAGCGAAGCTGTGCGATTCGCGCTGTGAAGGACGACGAGCAGCGTCGTCGGGGCGTCGCACAGGAAGTATTTGATGTCTATGCACCGTTGGCCCACCGACTTGGGATTGGGCACCTGAAATGGGAGCTCGAAGATCTGTCATTTCGTTATATCTACACCGACGCCTACCGAAAAATAGCGCGTCTGTTGGATAGCAAACGACTTGAGCGCGACGAGTTTATTGCCCGGGTGCAAGAGGAGTTATATCGCGCCTTGCGAAATGCAGGCCTGGAAGTAGAAATTACGGGCCGCTCCAAACATATCTATAGTATCTGGCGAAAAATGCAGCGTAAGGGCATTGGGTTTTCTCAGGTGTACGATATTCGAGCGGTGCGCATTTTGGTTCCCGAAGTGAAGGACTGCTACGCGACCCTGGGTATGGTTCACGGCCTGTGGCGCAACATTCCCAATGAATTTGATGACTACATCGCCAACCCCAAGGAAAACGGATACCGTTCCCTGCATACCGCTGTGATAGGCCCTGAGGGTAAAGTACTGGAGATTCAAATTCGTACACATCAGATGGATGATGAGGCGGAACTTGGGGTTTGCGCTCACTGGCGGTACAAAGACGCAGATAAAGAAAGCCGCATGGCGAGCACTTATGAGGAGAAAATAGCCTGGTTAAGGCAAGTACTGGACTGGCACGAGGAAACCGGGGATGCCGATTCGGTGGTTGAACAATTCAGTTTCGATGTCGCCCAGGATCGGGTGTACGTTTTTACCCCTAATGGCGATGTGGTCAACCTGGCGCAGGGTGCTACTCCTTTGGATTTTGCCTATCATGTTCATACCGAAGTTGGACATCGCTGCCGTGGTGCGAAGGTAAACGGTTCCATTGTTCCCCTGACCTATGCACTGAAAACCGGTGAGCAGGTTGAGGTGCTCACCAGCGCCCAGGGTGTTCCGCGCCGTGATTGGTTGCAATCCAGTTTGGGTTATCTCAGAACATCGAGAGCCAGAGCCAAAGTGCAACATTGGTTCAAGGCCCAGGCCAGAGAAGATAATGTCGACGCGGGCCGACATTTGTTGGAGCGGGAATTCAAACGCTTGGCCCTGACCAGTGTTGATTACCAGCGTATTGCCAAGAAGCTACAGCAAACGACGGTGGATGATATGTACGCGGCGGTGGGCTCTGGAGACATCTCGTCTGCGGCAGTGTTGAACGTTGCACAGGGGTTGGTCGAGAGTCGGCATGGACCACAGCTAAAACTGGCAAAATCCGGAAGTAACTCCTACCGTGGCCAGGTTCAGGTGCATGGTGTGGGCAATTTGCTCACCTACCTCGCTGGCTGTTGTAAGCCGCTGCCAGGCGATGGCATTACTGGTTTTATTACCAAGGGCCGTGGGGTCAGTGTCCATCGAAACGATTGTGGCCGAGTGATGAAACTGCAAGAGCATTCCCAGGATCGAATCGTAGCGGTCGAGTGGGGTCCGAAAGCGCCGAAGGATAACTTTGAAGTTGATGTAGCCATTGAAGCCTACGATCGCCAGGGCTTGTTGAGAGATATTACTGAGTTGTTTGCCAATGCCCGCATCAATGTTCTCTCTATCAATACGCAAACCAATCAGAAACGTCATACAGCGACGATGCGTCTGCGAGTGGAGGTACCCAATCTCAGCGCCTTGTCGCGATTGTTGGAGCGCCTGAATCGTCTTAACAACGTGGTATCGGCGGTTCGTTTGATGGATGAGAGTCGTCTGAAATGACGCTTTCAACACCGCGTTTCACCACCGTCGATTTGCTGCGAGTCATGGAGCGTCTTCGAGACCCGGAATCCGGGTGTCCCTGGGATGTGGCGCAGACCTTTGAAACCATTGTCCCGTCAACGCTCGAAGAGTGCTACGAGCTGGCCGCTGCCATTGAAAACAGAGATTACCAGCATGTCGCTGAAGAGCTGGGTGATGTGCTGTTTCAAGTGGTTTTTTATGCTCAGCTAGGATCCGAGGAACAGCTTTTCTCCTTTGATGATGTTGTTCACACCTTGGTCGAAAAATTGTTACGCCGGCACCCGCATGTTTTCAACAACGGCGATATCGAAGGGGTTGTTTCCCAGTCGTCCTCGGTTGAGCAGGTTGCACACAGCTGGGAGGCGATCAAACAGGATGAGCGCAATGCAAAACAACTAACAGGCCTGTTGGAGGACGTACCTCGCGCTCTCCCGGCCCTTCCGCGAGCGCAAAAGCTTCAAAAACGCGCAGCGGCCGTTGGTTTTGATTGGGATAGCCCCAGCCAAGTCTTTGACAAGTTGCAAGAAGAGTTGAGCGAGTTAAGCGCAGCAGTATCGGCCGGTTCTGTTGATTCTATTGAGGACGAAATGGGGGATGTGCTATTCACCTGCGTCAATCTTGCTCGACATTTGAAGATCGATGCGGAAACCAGCTTGCGACGCTCGTCAAGCAAGTTCGAATCTCGCTTTCGGGCGATGGAATCCATGGCCGATGAGCGCGAAATGACCCTTCATTCAATGAATGCGATCTCTCTTGAGGACCTGTGGATGGAGGTCAAGCAGCGCTTTGAAGCACGCGACTAGGGGTTGAACAATTTCTACACGCTGTGTATCGTTACGGCCCTCCAAAAGCCCGTTAATACAGACAAACTTACCGGCGATGCTGTCCATCGCTTTTCTTAGAATTCATGAGGATATTTCCTGATGCGATTGATTTTATTGGGTGCTCCCGGCGCCGGCAAAGGCACCCAGGCACAATACATAGTTGAAAAGTATGGCATTCCGCAGATTTCCACCGGAGACATGCTGAGAGCGGCTGTAAAAGCTCAAACCGAGTTAGGTATAAAGGCGAAGGAAGTTATGGACGCCGGTGGTCTGGTATCTGATGAGATAATCATTGGCTTGGTCAAAGAGCGCATTGCGGAGGATGATTGTAAGGACGGTTTTTTGTTTGATGGTTTTCCAAGGACGATTCCTCAAGCACAGGCAATGGTCACTGCGGGTGTTCACATCGATCACGTTGTTGAGATTGCGGTTGATGATGATGAAATTGTCAGTCGATTGAGTGGTAGAAGAGTTCACCCTGGATCGGGACGAATTTATCATGTCATTCACAACGCGCCCAAGCAAGAAGGGCTCGACGATGAAACTGGTGAAGAGTTGGTTCAACGCGAAGATGATCTTGAAGAAACCGTACGAAAACGATTGCAAGTTTACAGTTCGCAAACGCTTCCTCTAATCGATTTTTACCAGACCATGGGTGGTGACAATGCACCTGTTTATCATCGCGTTGAAGGTGTTGGCACGATGGAAAGTATTCGCGACAAAGTTTTTTCTTCTCTGGGTTAGAAAATGCTAAAATTGTGAAAAAGGGAGCTTAGCTCCCTTTTTTTATGTTTTTATGAAAAATGCACAAAAAATTTTTTCTTAAAAAAATTCCATTTTTTTTTGATAAATTACTTAAAAAGCATAACTGATTTTAGTTTTGAATAATCGTTACGTTAGTTTAACCCTATAAAAATAGTATATTTTCTGATCTGCTATACTTCTTTCGTATCGTGAACCGCTGAAAGTCTGCTTTCAGCCCACGCTAATCGTTGTTTTTCGCAAAATTTTGTCGCGGTTCAGCGTATTGTGCCGTCATAAAATAGTTGTTACTTTTGAACTGTAAAACCCAAATAACAACCGTGGAGAACGGCGAAATGGCAACTGCTAAGAAGAAAGCGACAACCAAACCCAGGAAGGCTACAAGAAAAACTGCAGCCAAAAAATCAACCCGCAAAGCACCGGCGAAGAAAGCAGCTCCAAAAGTTGTAGCTATTTCTCCTGCGGTGGGAAAAGCAACTGAGGTTCTCGCAAAAATTCAAAAGTCGATTACCGCGGAGAAAAAAGCAGTTGCAGCTGCTCGCAAAAAAGTTGTTGCGGCTCGCAACAAAGCGAAAAGACAATCGACGGCAGCCAACAAGCGTGCGGTTAAGTCTGCATCGACAGCCTCATCGCGTGCTTCTGCAAGATTGAAAGCTTTGCGAGAACGCGCAGCGAATGCGAAAGCGCGTTTGAACGATGTAACAACCAAGGCTAAAGCAAAAGCCGCCGAAATGGCCGCAAAAGAGAAGTTAGCCGCCGCGAAAGCGGAAGCAGCCGCCAAGGCTGAAGCCGATAAGGCAGCAGCACTGGCCAAGTACGCAGCTAAGTGGTCGAAAGCTCGTGCGAAAGCCGACGCTAAGAAACTTGCCGCTGCAGAAAAGAAACTCGCAGCCCAGTTGAAAGCAGCAGCGAAAAAAGTGGCCGCCAAAGCCAAAGCCGCTGAGAAGAAAGCAGCAGCAGCCGCTAAAAAAGCAGCCGCCAAAGCTAAATTAAAGTCTAAAGCTAAACCGAAGGCCAAAGCGAAGCCAAAGGCCAAAGCGAAGCCAAAGGCCAAAGCAAAGCCAAAAGCTAAAGCGAAGCCAAAGGCCAAAGCAAAGCCAAAAGCTAAAGCGAAGCCAAAGGCCAAAGCAAAGCCAAAGGCCAAAGCAAAGCCAAAGGCCAAAGCAAAGCCAAAAGCTAAAGCAAAGCCAAAAGCTAAGGCGAAGGCAAAAGCTAGAGCAAAGCCAAGGGCTAAAGCGAAAAGATAGATTCAATTAGTTCTTTGTGTAATAAGAAAACCCGTTGAAATTACTTCGACGGGTTTTTTTCTGGAAAATTTTTATCTAGGTCTGGCCTGGGGAAACTTCGTGCATAGTATTGAAGTTGTGAAATGCATCTGGCTGATCGGAGAAATCTACCCTGGCATTGGGGTGTTGCGCAATCCAGTGACGCACAGCCCTGTGACCCTCTTCGAGATAACTGCCCAGTGATGGGAAAAGCGAGCGGTGTATTGCGCAGGACAAATATTGGTCGCGTTTTCCATCGTTGGCGTACGCAAGCAGTGTCGGCTCGGCACCACCAACCGTAATAGCATCTCCCAGGCGAGTGACGAGGTCTAGAGGTATCAACGGAGTGTCACAGGCTACGACGATGAGAATATTGTTCACCACATACTCCATTGCCGCTTCGATCCCCGCCAGCGGGCCTTGGAAGTCCAGGTATTTATCCTGAACCTGTCGGTCCCCTATTTCGGTATAGGCAGGTATGTTTCTATTGCAACTTACAATGAGCTGGTCGATTTGTGGATCGAGTCTTTCCGCGACGTGTTCGATTAACCGTTTGCCACGCCAGGGGAGTAAACCCTTGTCTTGTCCCTGAACTCTCCGGCCAGCGCCACCAGCAAGAATGAGTCCTGTAATGTTGTTTTCTTTTGTCATGATCTGACTCAGTCTGAAAGACGCAGTTTAATCTGCAATTGTATTTCTTGGTAGCCACCAGACTATGGGATAATTAGCGCCGCCCCAAACCGAATACGACGAGGGCGATTAAGATAACAGTATTTCAGGGGCAGGTTTACAGAGGTTATGGCTAACATTTTGGCAATTGATACTTCCACGGACGCGTGCTCCGTGGCGTTGTCTGTGGAGGGACAACTGGCACAGCGACACGAAGTGGTGCCCCGCGATCACTCGGGCCGTTTGATGCCGATGTTGCAGGAGTTGTTACCTAACGGGGATTTACGAGCTGCCGGTGTCGACGCCATCGCCTATGGTGTGGGTCCAGGTTCTTTTACCGGACTTCGCATTGCAGCCAGTGCGGTTCAAGGCCTTGCATTCGCTAACAACCTTCCCGCAATTCCAGTTTCTACGCTTGCCTGTCTAGCCCAGACTGCATTCCGGCAGGCGCTGATCAGTTCGGACGGTTGCGCTCTGAGTACACTGGATGCCAGGATCAATGAGATTTACTGGGCGGTGTTCAGTTTTGACGAGGGTTTGGCACAATCCGTCACGGAACCTGCAGTGTGCCATCCGAATGACATCCATTTGGATAGCAGTGTAGGTTTTTTGAATGGCGTCGGTGGTGGACTCGCCTATTTCGAATCTTTTCCCGCAGACATTCGCGATCGCTTGAAAAGTACCGAACTTGATGTTTTACCCAATGCCATGGATCTCATACCGCTGGCTGAGGAATTATTGAGCCAGGGTCAGGTGCAATCCGCCGCAGAAGTGGCGCCCATTTATGTCCGCGACGAAATCTCCTGGAAGAAGTTGGCAGACCAAGGTAAATCCAAATGATCGATTGGTTCCAGGCGATTGTCCTCGCCTTGCTACAGGGGCTTACCGAATTTCTGCCGATATCCAGTTCCGCGCATTTGGTCATACCATCGCTGATACTGAACTGGCCTGATCAAGGGCTTGCATTTGATGTGGCGGTCCATGTTGGCACGCTCCTGGCGGTGGTAGGTTTTTACCGAAGCGATTTGTTGCAGATCACCTCCGCGTGGACGTCCTCTGTCACGGGAGGGCCAGCGAGCGCCGATAGCCGCTTAGCCTGGTATATAGTCTGTGCCACGGTGCCGGCCGGGTTGATAGGTTTACTCGCGCGGGATTATATCGCTGCGGAATTTCGCTCGCTGCCGGTTATCGCCTCAACAACGCTGATTTTTGGTCTCCTGCTGGGGTTCGCAGACCGGCGCTCCTCTGCCAATGAGAGTAGTGGTGTTACGCTATCTTTGTTAATTGCACTTCTGATCGGTGTTGCTCAGGCAATCGCATTGATACCAGGCGTGTCTCGGTCGGGTGTGACGATAACAGCGGGTCTTCTGATGGGGTTGCCCAGGCAGGCTGCGGCGCGATTTTCGTTTTTGCTGTCGATCCCCATCATAGCCTCCGCTGGGGCTCTTAAATCCTGGGATTTGTATCGTAGCGCCCTCGACGTAAATTGGCCCATGCTCGCCGTCGGAGTGTTGGTTTCTGGTGTTACGGCGTATCTTTGCATTGCCTGGTTTTTGAAATTACTGGATCGTGTGGGGATGATGCCATTTGTTTACTATCGTATCGTTCTGGCTCTGGGATTGTACTTGCTGTGGCTGGCTCAATGATGAAATGGAAATGACAATGACTCAAACGGTTTTTAATCAGCAGCTCTGCGACTTTATCGGCCGATCCACAACGCCGTTTCACGCAGTGAGTGCAATGAAGAGTGAACTCAGTGCGGCGGGCTTTGAGGAGCTTGACGATCAGTTAAGTTGGGACCTCAAACCCGCAGGCAAGTACTTTGTTTGCCGCAATGGCAGCTCACTGGCTGCTTTTATTGTGGGGTCCGATAGTGCGCCCATCGAAGGTATGCGGATGGTGGGAGCACATACCGATAGCCCCTGTCTAATGGTAAAGCCGGTATCAGAAAACAACCGCAAAGATTACTTTCAACTCGGTGTTGAAGTCTATGGAGGTGCATTGCTCAACCCCTGGTTTGATCGGGACTTATCACTGGCGGGTCGAGTTACCTTCAAATCGAAACAGGGTGAGCTGAAGAGCGAGCTCATCGATTTTCGCGATGCGATTGCGACTATTCCCAGTTTGGCGATCCACTTAGATCGAGAAGCAAACAAGCAGCGAAGTATAAATCCCCAAACCGATATTTTACCGGTGTTATGCCAGGTACCGAGTGGCGATACCCCTGATTTTCACGCGCTCTTAAAAGATCGACTGTTGCTTGAACATCCTGAATCCGACATTGACCAGGTACTGGAGTACGAACTGTGTTTTTACGATACACAGGCTCCGGCCGTTATCGGTTTGAAACGGGAATTTATCGCCTCGGCCCGCCTGGACAACTTGCTCAGCTGTTTCACCGGTTTACGTGCGCTTATAGAAAGTGATGGATCGATGAGTTCGCTGCTGGTGTGCAATGATCATGAGGAGGTGGGCAGTGTATCCGCAGCGGGAGCTCAGGGGCCGCTATTGCTATCAGTTTTGAAAAGGTTGGCGGGTTCAGAGACGGAATATCTCGCTTTGGCAGAGCGATCGATGATGATCTCTGCGGACAATGCCCACGGTATCCATCCGAATTACCTGGATAGGCACGATGACAACCACGGCCCAATTCTAAACGCCGGTCCGGTCATTAAGAGAAATGCTAACCAGCGTTATGCGACAAATAGTGAAACCGCAGGGTTGTTCCGGCTGTTGGCAGCCCAAGCCGACGTACCCGTCCAAGCCTTCGTAGTGCGCAGCGATATGGGCTGTGGCAGTACTATCGGACCGATCACAGCAGGCAGCACAGGAATTCGCACGCTTGATATTGGCGTTCCGACCTTTGCAATGCACTCTATTCGTGAGCTGGCTGGAGCTGAAGATGCCTGGAACCTGAGCCGGGTACTCA
Source organism: Halioglobus sp. (assembly GCA_045110675.1). Taxonomy (GTDB): domain Bacteria; phylum Pseudomonadota; class Gammaproteobacteria; order Pseudomonadales; family Halieaceae; genus JBALVT01. Next base: position 119,566 of record JBGCGJ010000015.1, read on the forward strand.
ATTTGTTTTACAACCACCCCGGACCCCTGGGCGTACAGCCGTAAATCAATCGCAGTGAAGGTTCTACTGCTTTCGGCCTACGCCGCTCAGAGCCACATCTACTGGCAGCGACAATTGTTGCGGCTCTTTCCCGATTGGCAATGGCAGGATTTGTCACTGCCGCCGCGGCATTTTAGCTGGCGCGTACGAGGCAACCCTCTTTACTGGTCCGTCGCTGAACGCGAGACCTTGAATAGGGAATATGACCTGGTGCTGGCGACGTCAATGGTGGATTTGGCTACTTTGCGAGGTTTGGTCCCCAATCTCGCAACGATACCAACTGTTGTCTACTTCCACGAAAATCAATTTGCCTATCCTGCGGGCGCAGGTGACCGAAATTTGCTTGAGCCGCAGATGGTGAGTTTGTATTCGGGCATGGCCGCTGATCACCTGCTGTTTAACTCGCACTACAATCGCGACAGCTTTATGCAGGGTTGCCAGGCGATGTTGGTTCGATTTCCCGACAAGGTGCCCACAACAGTTGTCGAATCCCTGAGAGGAAAGTCTTCGGTAATTCCAGTACCTATTGAGAACGTCGATCCTGAAGTGCCGGTTAGCTCGGGAGTTTGGCTACGCGAAGATAAAATGAAAACCCCTCACCCCATTCGCATCGCTTGGGTGGGGCGCTTTGAATTCGACAAAGGTGGTGATGGATTATTGCTGGCCCTGCGACAGCTGGAAAAGTCCGGCCTGAATTACGCTCTGGCAGTTATCGGGCAGCGCTTCAGAAATTCACCCGCCGCCTTTGAGGCCATCAGCGAATCCTTTAGTCATCGCTTAGTGCAATTTGGCTTCGTAGAAAGTGCAGAAACTTATCGGCAAATTCTCGCCGAGGCAGATATCGTTTTATCGACTGCACTGCACGAGTTCCAGGGCTTGGCCTTATTGGAGGCAGTTCGCGAAGGTTGTATACCGGTAGTGCCAGATCGCCTGGTGTATCCGGAGATCTATTCTAGCGAATACCGATACCCCTCAAACCCTGAAAACCCTGACCTCGAGGCACTAGGTGCCGCACAGTTGGTGCTTTCTCTGGTTGAACAAATCCGTGCCTGTGAAGTGAATACTCCGAATATCTCCGCTTTTTTTGGGGACGAAATCGGCTCACGTTATCGCGCGGTATTTGAATCCATTGCTTCGTCCGGATCACTGCCTACCCCGTAGCCATTCTAAATCAATCCCCGTATCATTAGCGCCTTTTTTAGGGCTTCGGAATTTCATGGAAAAGCAACGCGTTCTAACAGGGATTACCACCTCAGGAACTCCGCATTTGGGTAACTATGTGGGTGCCATTCGACCTGCCATCGTCGCTTCGCGGGGGGATTCCGTGGAGTCTTTCCTGTTCATGGCCGATTACCACGCACTGATTAAGAATCAGGCTCCCGAGCAGGTGAAACAATCGAGTAAGGAAATTGCCGCCGCATGGCTGGCTCTGGGGCTGGATACTGAGCGGGCGGTCTTTTATCGCCAATCTGACATACCCGAGATACCAGAACTCACCTGGATACTGACCTGCAACGCCGCAAAAGGCCTGATGAATAGGGCCCATGCCTACAAGGCGGCTGTCCAGCACAATGAAGAGAACGGCGAAGATCCGGATTTTGGAATCACCATGGGTCTATTTTCTTACCCGGTGTTAATGGCGGCTGACATTTTGATGTTCAATGCCCATAAAATTCCCGTCGGTCGAGATCAGATTCAACATGTTGAAATGGCCCGTGACATCGCCCAGCGTTTTAATCACAACTTTGCTGATGTGTTTACTCTTCCCGAGGCTGCGGTGGATGACAATGTGGCTGTTTTGCAGGGTTTGGACGGACGCAAGATGAGTAAGAGTTACAATAATACGATTCCGCTTTTTGTTTCATCCAAGCAACTTCGCAAGGCCATCAATAAAGTCAAAACTAATCTTCTGGAACCTGGCGAGCCGAAAGATCCTGATGATTCAACGGTGTTTCAATTGTGGTCCGCTTTTGCCTCCGAGTCCGAAATCAGTAGAATGCGAGAGGAGTTCGCCAATGGCATCGCTTGGGGGGAGGCTAAAAAGCAACTGTTTGAAATGATTGATGAGGAATTGTCCCCGGCTAGAGAGCGCTATCTGGAACTGATGGATGATCCCGGCCACATTGAAACGGTATTGAAGCGCGGTGCCGAACGCGCCAGGGAGCAAAGTGCGCCTCTTATGGCTAAAGTTCGCGAAGCGGTTGGCATTGCTCCGATGTCTTAAGCTGGCTTAGCCACCGCCAAGCTGATAGCTCAATTCAATATAGGCACCCATCGGTTGGCCGACAAAGTAGCGGTAGTTACCAAAACCAAAGTCCGCACGTTCGGCGTAGTCTTCATCGGTCAGGTTAGTCACTCGTAAACCGGCGGAAAGTCGCTTGCCAAGTTTTCCAGTGACTCTCAGATTCAATAGAGAGTGACCATCGTATTCGTGTTGGTTGTCGGGCTCCAGATAGTAGGAGTCCAGGTAAACCCACTCCAGTTCTGCTCGGCCATCTCTTCTGCTCAGCTCTGAAAAGTCCCAAATCAACCTGGCGGACCCAAAAAAGTTGGGCGCAGTATCGATGTCGTTTCCCTTGATGTCGCTTCTGCTACCGAGCAGCGATACTTGGCTATCGTATTCATGCTGTGCAAAGCTTGCATCCACGGACACCTGCCAACGGTTTGTGATCGGGTAGTCTAAGGATACGTCGATTCCCCGGTGAGTCGTCTTGGCGCCGCTTACGTTTTGCCGATTGGCGTCCTGGAAAATAACCTCGTCCTTGTTCATGGAAAAGGCGGAGACGTCGTAGTGTAACCCCCCCAAAGTCTGGCCGCGGACGCCCAACTCTGCGCTGGTGATCTCTTCCGAATCCAGGTCGGCGACGCTCTGTCCGGACTGCAGCCGATACAGTTCAGTCGTCTGCGGAGCCCGAAAACCTTTGGCAAACCTGAAATACCCATAGTGAGAGGGGGTGAAGGCATAACTGGCACCGGCATTCAAACTCCAATCGGTAAAATCGTCATCGCGATCTGCGGGCCGGAAAAAGCGGCAGGCAGATGCCTCGGGCGCGCAGGCGGAACCATCTTCAGTGCGATTGTCGTATTCGTAGCGTGTGTGTTCCAGCCTGGCCCCTGTCGTTAATTCCCAGCGATCACCCAGCGATTTATGTAGCTGGCTGTATAAAGCAGAAACGGTGGCGTCCACCTGATAATCGTAGTGTACTCCGCGAGGCTGATTGGGACTGAAGTCCTCGGCCTGGGTTTCTTTAAGCCAACCGTCTGTGTACTCCAAATCGACGCCGTTGATCCAGGTATAGTTTTCACCTTGTGTCTCTACGGAACTGCGCACCCCGATGCTTTGATGGCCGTTTTCTTCCAGGGGTTGCCAGGGTAAAAAGTGCTGAAGAAATTGCATTTCGTTGTCGCGAAGATAGGGCGTAATCGTCAGTCGATTGCTATCGTTGAGATTCCAACTGAAACTGCTTTGTAGCCGCATGGACCATGCGTCGCGAAACGCCTCTGGGTTGGGATTGCTCCGCTTGAGGCGGTTGTCTTCGAAGGCATCTTCACCCTGAACAAAGCCTGATGTTTCCTGATTGAGATTCGAGTAGTCGAAAATAGTTTTTGTATCCACTGTGTCACCAGAGAAGTCGTGGCGCAGTGTGACTTTCTGCTGATCATAGCCGGCGTTGTCTTTGTATCCGCCGTCGCTGGTGCCATTGAGGTTGATGGTAACGCCATGTTGCCCCATTGTATTGCTGTAGCGGTATCTCGCTCGATAGAAATCGTTGGGGCCAGCCTCGACAGCAATCCGGTTATCTTCAAAGGTCGTCGGTGAACGAGAGAGTATATTGATAACTCCGTGCATGGCGTTTGAACCATACAGAGCTGTCGCCGGACCTTTTATCACTTCGACTCGTTCGGCCTGTTCAGCGTTGGCATCGAACAACTGATTAACATTGCAAAAACCGGGCGCGCGTAAACTAATCCCATCACTGGCGGTAAAAAAAGCACCACAGCTTCCGGAACCCGTTAAAACCGGTGAGCGAAGTGAGACAAGGCTCTCCTGCCCATTCCCCCTGCTAATCCAGGCACCAGCAACTCGTTGCATCAACTCGTTGATGTGTACCGCGCCCGTGAGGTCTAGTGCCTCCGTGTCAACAACAGACCAGGACAGCGCTATGCTCGATGCGTTGGTCTCTTCTCTGGTGGCGGTGACAAGAGTTTGCTCCAGGAATTTTTCCTGTGCGAAGCCAGTGGTAGAAAGCGATAGCAGACTTGCCGCCAGTCCTAGTATAGGGCGGAGAGTGGGGGGCATTGCGATAAAATCCAGATTTTGAAGTTGTGCGGAATTGTACAGTGTTCCGTTACATGTCTATAGCCTGCGCCCATAAAAGTGAGTGTAGATAAAGAAACTAACCCGCAGCGATAATATTCGAATTTGTAGCGGCTGCGCTTACCCCTTCGCGGTTGCGAACGGCATCGGCAATTCGAAACATGGGCACTTTCAGCATTTCTACCAACTCCTCACTGGCGTTTATTTTTTCCAGCGCTTTGTCCATACACATCAGCCACTGATCTCTCTCATCGGGGCCGATATGGTAGTGCTCGTGGGGGGAGGTCATGCAAACTGTGCCATATTTCTCTGAGTAGATGGGGGGACCGCCCATCCACCCGGTTAGATACTCGGCCAATTTGAGTTTCATCGGACCAAGATCTTCTGCGTGCATGGCGCGCACTCCTGCAGCTTCAGGCAGGGTATCCATAATGTCGTAAAAGGCGTTACTAAGTTCTTGTATGCCATCCTCTCGAAGGATTTGGAAGGGAGTTTGCGCCTCGGTCATATTGTGGGTCTCAAAAGGTTTGTGTGAGCCATCGTACTTGGCCAGTCTAGCTCGTTTACCCCGTGTTGTGCCATGAGATTGGCGAACGCCACTACAGCAGGTCCGTCATGGCGACGCCAATGCCTATGCGGTTAGACACGTGATCATAGTCGATAAGGCTCTCGCCATAGCCGTTGAAATACTGCACGTAGCCCTTAAAGCGTTTGCTCAAGGGGAAGGTCCAGTCAATCTGGATCGAGCCCTTGTTGTCACTGCGCAGATTGTTGCGCAAGGTCAGCGCAAATTCCTGTTGGTTCCACTTCCATACGCCCTGTAAATCACCGTAGCCGTAGTAATCGTACAAGCGCGGGTTGTCGTCATCTTCCTCGCTTTCCGGGATGCGATACCAGGCTCGGACATTCATAGTCATCCTGTCTCGCTCAAACACCGCGCCTGCGATAACACGGTTCCAGCTGCGAGAGATTAAATCTCCCCCTCGCCCGTTGGACTGATGGTTTAGCGTCAGTCCCAACTGCGTGTTGGTGAAACCCCAAAACTGCCAATCGTTTTCGATGGTCAGTGTGGCTTCCGGTTGATAGTTGGTTTCGCGAAAGGGAGATGACTCCTCCGTGTTGTATAGCTGCCACCAGTTTTCCTGGGTGTAGGCCACCCATAAGTTTGTGCCTTCGCCCAGAATATCTGCCCAGGCGAGTGCCTTAAAGCTGATTTGAAACTTGGCCTCGTAATCATCCATCTCCGCTTCGGGATAGATACTTGTCCAGATCTCGTCGTTGATATCCGAGTTGAAAGTCACCGGTAGCAGATAATTTCTTCGATGCGGGGTAATGACCCAAGGGTTTTCGGCAGCGGCTTTTTCTTCCCTCGTACGTTCCTCAAACAGCAGCCTGGCGGGTGCCGGACTATCCTCGGCAATGGTCTGTGGCTGTAGTGGTTCAGTAACGAGCGTGTTGCTGGCCGGCGCGGGGCGAGCGAGACGGTCATAACATTCCAGGCGCTGGAGATCGTCTTCGATCCCTGTGCACTCTTCGAGGCCGAGAGCTGAGCTGTGCCCGGGCAGCAGGAAAAGACCAGCTACAACAGCACCCATAGAGATTTTTTTATCCGGTCGAATAGCGCTCAATTTACCACTTCTTTGAATTGTTTCCTGACAGGGGCGATCTTAGAGTAACTTCCAACCGGGGGCAATCCGCATAAGGATTGTGAATCTGGTGTAGCGAGATACTATTCTGCTAGAATTCCACCGCAGCTGCGGCGGAGCGCCGTTGTTACGCGCCGTTAATAATCGAAAGACCCGATTTTATTCTACACTAAAAACCCCAAAACAGGACATAGCTATGAGTCTTGCCGACACAGTATTGGCCATAAACAATGATCTACCCATCCGTACCGACGCACCGGTTCACAGCGGTAAAGTGCGCTCCGTTTACTGGTTAACGGAAGCCGACAGCGCACGACTAATTGCCTCAAGAGGCTACGACGTGGCCGCGGATGCACCGCTAGCCATCATGGTCATTAGCGACAGAATCTCCGCCTTCGAATGTATCTGGCGAGGGGAAGACGGAATGGCTGGGGTGCCTGGCAAGGGCGCTGCGCTAAACGCAATTTCCAATCACTGGTTCGAGCTGTTCAAGCAACAGGGTCTGGCCGAGAGCCATATTCTGGAGATACCTCACCCCTTTGTCTGGATTGTTCAAAAAGCCAGACCGGTGATGATCGAAGCAATCGCAAGAAACTATATTACCGGCTCTATGTGGCGATCCTATGCCAAAGGCGAGCGAGATTTTTGTGGCATTAGAATTCCAGATGGCCTCGAACGTGATCAGAAGCTGAATGAGTTACTGATCACTCCTTCGACTAAAGGCATACTGGAAGGTATTCCCGGGGTTCCCGCCGCAGACGATGTAAATATCAGTCGCACTGATATCGTAAACAATTATGAGGCGTTTAAGTTCCGTTCAGTCGAGGATATCGCGCGCTATGAAACACTGCTGACGGAGGGCTTTAATACCATTAGTAACGCTCTGGAGAATCTGGACCAAATTTTCGTGGATACCAAATTTGAGTTTGGCTATGTCACGGATAAATCGGGACACGAAAAGCTCATTTACATGGATGAAGTGGGAACACCGGATTCCTCGCGAATCTGGGACGGTAGCGCTTACAAAGAGGGTAAAATCGTTGAAAATTCCAAAGAAGGTTTCCGGCAAATGCTTCTCGCTCATTTTCCCGACCCCGATATTTTGTTGAATAAAGCGCGCATGCCTGAACGTGAAGCATTGGCCGCCGAGAATGAGTTGCCGATATCTGTGCTGATGGCGGTCTCCGAGACTTACAGGGGTATTGCAGAGAAGATAACCGGTGTGAAACTGGAATTATCTCACAATCCCAAGGCGGAGATTATTCAAATTTTGCGAGAAGATTTTGATCTGATTCAATGAAGAAATTGACTGATAGGCGCACAATTACTGTGCGGACGAGTTCCATTCGAGAATAAGCGAATCAGAGAATTGACCAACTCCGTTTCCTAATCGCCCGTTGAGAAATTGCTGTTTCTCCACTTCACGTTTGATTGTGTAAATTGCAAATATGAGGTTTGCGAGTATAGTCTGAACGGCATCGTCAACCCGTCAAGTGGAGGTATTCCAAATGAATCTTACAATCAAGCTTGGAGCATTGGCATCAACTTTTGCTGTCGTATTCATTTCGGCCTGCTCGAATGTGAACACAGCCTCAACTGCCGAGCAGGTAGACGGTCTTACCCTGGTGCCGGACACTCAGTTCAAGGAGTTTTATCGTAAGTCTGGTGCGGACTTATCGAGTTACAGAAAAATAGAAATCGAGCCGTGTAAAGTCAGTTTCAGAAAAAACTGGCAGCGAGATCAGAACAGCCATCGTACCGATCTCAGCAGCCGCGTTACTGAGAGTGATGTGACCAGAATATTAGATCGCATGACTGATTCGTGCAACGACAAGTTCCATGAGGCCTTTGAGCAAAGTACCGCCTACACGTTAATCGATAGCTCTGAGATCGAAGACTCTGTTCTCATTCTTCGCCCGTCTATTATAGAACTGGATGTGCACGCGCCGGACTTGCGCGGGGCTGGATTTACCCGAACGTTTACGCGTTCGACGGGTGAAATGACCTTGTCCCTGGATATTGTGGATAGCGCCACGGGCGAGGTGATCGCCAGAGCCATTGACCGGCGGCGGGATACTGAAAATCATCAGTTGGAACCTACCGCCAGTGTGAGCAACCAGGCAGATTTTGATCGTTCGATACGCCGTTGGACGAAGCAGTTGCGCGAAGGTTTGGACCAGGCGACATTGTAGTATTGGGACAGCGGTTTCGGCACGACAGTTGTATCGGACCTACGACTTTCTTGGCCCGCTCCCAGGAAATTACACTACAATGATAAAAACGAAAAATTACTTAACCATCAGGAGATAGCCATAGTGAGAATAATAAGACCCGCTTACCTCACCCTTGTCCTCATCATTTCCCTACTACTGTCGCCGCTACTGCAGGCCGCTGACAAACCCAACATACTCATTATTTGGGGAGACGATATTGGTATCTGGAATATCAGTCGATACAGTATGGGGCAGATGGGCTACCAAACGCCTAATATAGATAGAGTTGCCAACGAGGGAATGGTTTTTACGGATTACTACGGCGAGCAGAGCTGCACCGCAGGGCGATCTGCTTTTATCACAGGTCAACACCCCGTCCGCACGGGATTGACCAAGGTAGGAGTTCCCGGAGCTGAGCTGGGCTTGCAGCCGGAAGATCCCACCCTGGCTCAACTCCTCAAGCCCCTGGGGTATACCAGTGGACATTTTGGTAAAAACCACCTGGGTGACCAGGATAAGTTTTTGCCCACCAATCATGGCTTTGACGAATTCTTTGGGAATCTGTATCACCTGAACGCTGAAGAAATGCCTGAGGATCCCGACTACCCAAAAATACCTGGCTTTCGCGAAAAATTTGGCCCTCGCGGTGTGATACACAGCTACGCAGATGGCAAGATCGAAGATAGTGGGCCGCTCACCCGCAAGCGGATGGAGACCGTTGATGAAGAGTTTCTCGCTGCATCACTTAAATTTATCGACCGAGCTCATAAAGATAACAAACCTTTCTTTGTCTGGTTTAATTCCACCCGTATGCACTATTACACCCATGTGAAGCCAGAGCAGTTAGGTGCCAGTGGGCAGGGGTTTTACAATGATGCAATGCTCGAGCACGATGGCCATGTGGGAGCCTTGCTGGACAAGCTTGATGACCTGGGGATAGCCGACAACACCATTGTTTTGTACTCGACCGACAACGGGCCGCATTTCAATCAATGGCCGGATGCCGCCATAACCCCTTTTCGCGGAGAGAAAAACACCAACTGGGAAGGTGGCTACCGGGTACCGGCGATGGTGCGTTGGCCGGGGCAAATAAAATCAGGGTCTATTAGTAATCAAGTAATGTCGCACCTGGATTGGGTGCCGACTTTAATGGCTGCAGTCGGCCAGGACAATATCAAAGCTGAACTGAAAAAGGGCAAGAGAGTCGGTGGCGACAATTTTAAAGTTCACCTGGATGGCTACAACTTCCTGCCATTCTTAACGGCAGCCGAGCCAAGTGGGCCTCGGCGTGAATTTTTCTATTTCAGTGACGACGGCTTACTCACCTCCGCGAGAGTGGGAGATTGGAAATTTGTCTTCGCCGAGCAGCGAGCGAAGCGCTTCGATGTGTGGCGCGACCCCTTTGTGACCCTTCGAATTCCAAAAATCTTTCACTTGCGCCGCGATCCCTTCGAGCGCGCTGATACCGATTCCAATAGTTACAATCTGTGGTGGGACAAGAAGGTGGGTTCGGTTGCAATGCTGGGCCTAAGTGCGGTCACTGAGTTCGTGACTTCCCTACACCAGTTTCCACCGCGTCAGCGTCCGGCGACGTTTACTGTGGATCAGATCATGGAAACCGTGAACAAAAAATAGCCGGAGAATCTAACTCTGTCGCCGCCTTCGGCGACGGAGATATGGTTAGTGCTTCACTCACCCATTACAATCACTTTGTCAGCGCTTTTTCCTTCCAGTTCACACAGTGCACGGTAAACTTTCAGTATCGTTTTGGCGTCTACCACGCTGGTCACGTCTCCCGCCTCATCAATATTTACGTTGCTGCCAAAGATGGCGAACCACACGACCGCATCTTCCGGGGCATCTGCGGCGACAGTGATAGTGTGTACAGAGTGTGCAGGCTCATAAAGATACGACCCCGCCTTATTAATTTTGTCCGGATACTCTTTGTAAAACCACTCTCCAGACTGTGTGACGGCGAAGACGGGCCCGGTATGATAATGAGTATCGACAACATCGGTTCCAGGTTTGAACCGGTTGCGCACAATCCACATATTTTGATTGAGATCGACTTGCAATAATTGCAATGTAGATCCATCGGGTAGATTGACTTGGGGAAGATCTTCATCGTGAATTAAAATTGCTTCACGCGCATCATCCCGGGAGATAACCGGGCCATCCTGCATCGCCATGAGTAATTCCAAAGCACTGTTGGGGTCGGACATGATCTTCTGCCTGTGGTGTGTTGCCGGAGAGTCAGTGTATCCAAATCGGTATACAACTCAAGCTATGCGCCCGTTGCCGACAAGGTCCTATACTAAATGGTACAGACGCCTGAACCGCGATGGGAAATGCCTATTATTCTGCTTGGGGGGGAGTGAGGGCTCAGGTAACGTGTAGTGATTATCTTTGCGGAGTGATTGGATGAGTACCATTGTGTTTGAGAAGCGGGGGCATGAAGCCTGGATCACACTCAATAGGCCCGAAGCGAAAAACATGCTCAATGGCGAAATGTTCGTCGAGCTTGCCGATGCCTGGGATGAAGTTCGCGACGATAATAATGTTCGCGTCGCGGTGCTTACCGCCGCGGGGGAAGATGATTTCTGTTGTGGTGGTGATTTGTCGGAGGTGATTCCGCTTTGGACTGGTGCACGACAGCCTCAGAACCCAATGGAAGAGCGCCTGGTCGCCGATCCCATGATCCCGGATAGGATCATGCTTAAGGGCGAGCCTCTGTATAAACCCGTGATTGCTGCGATCAATGGTCGAGCGCTCGGAGGTGGCACTGAACTTCTGCAGGCTACGGACATTCGCTTGGCCGCGTCAAATGCGCAATTTTCTCTACCGGAGCCAAAAGTGGGTGTTGTTCCAGGAGCCGGTTCAATGGTAAGGCTGGCGCGGCAATTACCCTGGGCTCATGCGATGAAGATATTGCTCGGAGGTGAGCCTGTCAGTGCCGAGGAGGCACTGTCGATGGGGTTGATCTCTGAGGTGTTAGCAGCGTCGGAACTGCAGGAGCGAGCATCGTACTATGCGGACAATATCTGTCGCCAGTCGCCGCTGGCGTTAGCGGCTATTAAGCGCACAGCCCTGGACACACATACTTTGCCCTGGGCCGATGCCTTTGCATTTGAAATGGAACAGGCGGGCAAAGTTATGATGAGCCGAGATGCTCGAGAGGGCCCAAGAGCGTTTAAAGAAAAGCGTACACCTCAATTTAAGGGAGAGTAAACTGGTGCATAAGCTCAGCCGAAGGTTGTGTGTCTGGATACGGATCTAGTTATGAAAATTGTTAAACTCAGTGCATCGGTGTCGGTATCCGAGCAGATTACACCGGGTGATGTCCCTGTCATTGCCGCCGCCGGATTTAAGGTGATTATCAATAATCGTCCCGACGGCGAAGTCGCTGACCAACCTACCAGCGATGAAGTAGCTGCGGCGGCGCGGTCTGCAGGTCTTGCCTATTTCCATATTCCCATTACGGCTGCTGATTATCCTGGGCAGGAGCTGGAGCTGATGGCATCGCTACTCGATAATCCTGAAGAACCGGTATTGGCTTTCTGCCGAACGGGAACGCGTTCGACGAATTTGTGGCTTACTACCAGAGCGAGTGATGCGAGGGATGAAGCAGTGATGCATGCTCGCTCACTCGGTTACGATTTGGCCATGTCCTCGCAAAAAAATTAGAGAGAATTTAGAACGCTGACTGGCCGCCTTCCGGCGGTTGACGGTGTTCCGACATCGCTCGAATTGAGTAAACATGTACTAGATAGAATATTAGGGCCATCAGAGCAAGTGCTTCAGCGCTGGATTCAAATACCTCCTCAAAAACTTGCCCTGTGAGGTTGTGAAATATCGGCACCTGATCAATCACCTGTGAAATTCCCAGTACTCCGCCCCACACGAAAGTCGCCATTGACCAGGGAAGTAATTGCCTCAAAGCCACAATAAAGTGATCTTTTTCGCGCATCACGTAGCGATACATAACCACCAGTAGCAGTATGACAATTGTCGCCGTTAGTAACTTGGTCGACAGTGGAATCATATCGTGCAGATAGAAGCGTTTAATCTGACTGACTTTCGCATGATCAGAGACTTTATAATGGTAATCTGCTTCTCTGAGTGTGTAGAAAAGAAGTATATAACTGAGCATCAGGAATGATTTTCTGCGGCTGGCGTCGAGCGTGGCGTAAAATATGGCGATGACAAATGCCAACCCTATGCAGGTCTGGCCGACCATTTGCACGGGGCCACTATCCTCAATAAGTTGTTTTAGCTCGGTTGCATCCTGTACTGACAGCAGCCAGGTTACACTGACAACCATTGCAGCGACTACCAAGCCGATTAGTACTAGCGCTACCCTCCGGCTTGGGTGGCTGGTGCGCGAAACATCGAGTGAAAATCTGCTCAGCAATTCCTGCATCCGTAGAAAATTATCACAGAGCATAGAGAATATTCCATAAAAAAAGCACCCCACAGCGGACTTTTTTCATTCATCCTTCTTCAATTGCTGGCAATGAATTTGCTGCGTGGCTGAGCTATGATGGGGGCCAATTATGAGAGTTGATACCATGGCAGATAAAGGCGAAACCAGCGCAGTCGAACCGCGTCCAGCAAGTACTGTAGTACTCCTTCGAGACAGCCCCGGGGGGCTGGAAACTCTGTTACTGAAACGAAATAAGGCTCTGCTGTTTGCCGGCGGACTCTGGGTTTTTCCTGGAGGTGCTATCGATGCCGAGGATTTGGCGGAAGCGGGGCAGGATATACAGCTGGCTTCGAGAATTGCCGCCGCACGCGAGGCGATGGAGGAATCCGGGCTGGAGCCAGATCTCGAAAAAATGGTTCAGTTGAGTCACTGGACTACGCCTGTAGTAGAACCCAAGCGCTTTTATACCTGGATCTATGCAGCTCCCGTAGCCGCGGATGGGGAGGTCGTTATTGATGGCGGAGAAATTCACGACTCCAGATGGATCGGAGTGAGAGATGCGATCGGTGCACACGAGTCTGGTGAGTTGGGCATGTTGCCGCCGACCTATATCACCTTGTGCGACTTGGCTCGCTACGAAAACCTCGAGCAAATGTCTGCAGGAGAGCGCGACAGAATCCCGGATGAAGTATTCCCCGTGTTTGGTGAAGCGGCCGGCGCTATGGTGGTGATGTTTCGAGGAGATGCGGGCTATGAACAAGGTGATGGGTCAGTATCGGGTGCTCACCACCGCGCTATTTTTGACGGCAATAAATGGGAGTACGTTCACGACGGGGTCGATCATGAGTTCCCGTCCTTTGTAAAGTCTGGCGTGGCTTAAGAGGAGGTCTTGCGTGGCAGCCAAACACCCTGTTTGGGATATACCCACTCGGTTATTTCACTGGCTCATTGCTGTGGGGGTAGGGCTGTCCTGGTGGAGCGGCGAACAGGGTGAGTTCACTTACCATTCTTGGCTGGGGTACGCGCTTTTGGTACTTGTTAGCTGGCGTATCATCTGGGGTTTTGTAGGTAGCCAGCACTCCAGATTCACGGATTTTCTGCATGGCCCAAAGACGGTTTGGGCGTACCTCCGCGGTGCTCCCTATTCCAGTCCGGGACACAGTCCCGCGGGTGGTTGGTCCGTTGCCGTCTTATTGTTACTGCTACTCGTCCAGTCTTTCAGTGGCCTGTTTAACAGCGACGACATAATGTTTGATGGCCCATTTTATTTTGCAGCCTCCGGAGACTTCCGTGATTTTATGGGCGTTGTCCATGAGTATGCGTTTTATCTGTTGCAGGGGTTTATTGCACTGCATCTATTGGCGGTAGCCTATTACCAGTGGATTCGGAAGATTCCTATCGTACAGGCTATGATTTGGGGGAGAACGCAGGATCGCAGTGGTAGCAATGCACCGACGCCCCTGTGGTGGGCGCTGACAATAATCCTGGTTTTCGCAGTCTTACTTTGGTGGGCAATTAGTCAGGCACCTAAACCGCAGCTTATGTGGTAGCTCGGTTTAGGTGACTCTGAATAGGTGACTCTGAACAGGTGACTCTGTTTAGATGATCCTGTTCAGGTTACTGAGCGAAGGCCACTTAGTTTAGATAGTTTTCAGCCTTGTAATCGTCGTGGCAGGCCTTGCAACTTCCACCAGTGGCCTTGAATTTTTCCATGATGGCCTTTTTGTCGCCGCTTGCCGCAGCGGTTTGTAATTCCGAGGCAGCAGTTTTCAAATCGTTTATTTTAGATTCGAAGTCTTCTTTGTTCTCCCAAATTTCCGGTTTTGCTCTGGTCTTCCCCGACTCTGACCCTTCTGGAAATCCCCGGGAGAGGTTCAGTGTGGTCACCGTAGCAAGGTCATTGGCGTAGTTTTCAAAGGCTGTCTGATCCCAGGCAATTTCTCCTTTGACCATTGCCACCATGGGACCGAAATTTGCAGCCACCAAAGCGAAGTATGACTGGCGATAGGACTGAGGTATTTCCTTGTCATCAAAGTGGGATATAGCCGCTGGTGAAAGCAGCAATACACTCAGGGTGGAAATGGCGGTAACGATTCTCAAATTTTTCTTGTTCATTGTTTGTCCTTTTTTGCGTTTGGGATAGGAGGCTCGCAGCGTCGTCAGAGCATGGTATCCATAGCGGGGGGCAGGTAGCAAGTGGCTTAAAGATTCATGTTCAGTCGTGTTCCGACTCAGATCGACCAATTTCTTAAACCTATTCACCATAAGCCCCGATGCAGCTAAGGTTTTGCGCGCTCCATGAGCTACCATTGCGGCATTCAATATATGAGGCTTTGAAATGACAACACAGCAGTGGGATTACAGTTACGACGTCGTAGTTGTCGGTTCCGGGAACGGTGGACAGACTGCAGCGTTGTGCAGTTACGAAATGGGAACCAAAGATGTGCTGGTGATCGAGAAGTCTCACCTTTATGGCGGCACGAGTTCGATTTCCGGAGGTGGGGTTTGGATTCCGGGAAACCGCTATGCGAAGGAGGCCGGTGCCGAAGACTCGTTCGACAAGGCCAAACAGTACCTGCGGCAGCTCATTACCGAAGAGGAGGTGCCTGAGTATCAGCTGGATGCCTATCTGGAGAACGGACCCAAAATGGTCGATTTCCTGCACGAGAGAACAAAGGTCCGCTATGTGACCCTCGAGCACTACCCCGACTACTACACCAACCTGGAAGGTTCCATGGTTGGACATCGATCTATGGAGCCAGAGACCATCGATGCAAGTGAATTGGGTGAGGAGTGGCGAAGACTGCGTCGCACGCACCCTATGATGCATCTCGGCGGTGTGATCGGGTTTACTCAGGTCGAAGCCGGATTACTGATAGGCCAAATGCCCGGTTGGTGGAAAACCGCAGTGAAGATGGTGGCCAAGTACCTGGTGGATATTCCCTGGCGGCTTAAAGACCGCTTTGATCGTCGCCTGGCCACGGGTTGCGCTGGAATTGCACGATTGCGCTTGTCGATGATGGATCGTGATATTCCCCTGTGGCTCAATACCGCCATGACCAAAGTTGTCGATGAGGATGGCAAGGTGGTTGGTGTTGAAGTGATCCGCAACGGCAAGCCATTGAGAATACAGGCGAGAAAAGCGGTTGTTCTTGCAGCGGGCGGGTTTGAACACAATCAGGAAATGCGCGAGCAGTATCTCCCCAAGCCCACAAATCACTCCTGGAGTGCGGGGACTAAGGACAATACCGGTGATGCAATACGTGAAGGTATCCGCCTGGGTGCGAAGATGCATCGACTCGATGAAGCCTGGTGGTGCAATACCATCTCGGTTCCAGGTGAAGATATTCCGCGACTCAGTATCATGGAAAAGTCTTATCCTGGTTCTGTGGTCGTAAACCCAGCCGGCAAGCGATTCAGCAATGAGTCACAGAATTACATGGCTTTTCAGCTGGAGACCTTTGAGGTCCATACAGAAGAAAATCCCTGCAATCCCAGCTGGCAAATTTTCGACGCTAACTTTCGTGCCCGCTACTTTGTCGGGCCCCTTTACAACAGTAAGTTTCGGCCCGACTGGGCGGTACCTGCGCGCTATGAGCAAGAGGGATTTTTCGCCAAGGCGTCTACTATTCGAGAGCTTGCACAGAAAATCGATGTCGATGCTGATGGCCTCGAAGACACGATTGCCAAGATGAATCAGTATGCGGCAAGTGGCGAAGACCTGGACTTTCAGCGTGGGGATTCTGCCTACGATAAATACTATGGAGACCCAAGATCGCAACCGAATCCCTGTTTGGGTCCTGTGGATACAGCTCCCTACTACGCTATGCGCGTCGATCCTGGAGACTTTGGTACACAAGGTGGCATGGTGATTAATGCCAATGCACAGGTGATGAGTGAGGATGGATCAATTATCGAGGGCTTATACGCGACCGGTAACTGCAGCGCGCCCACGTTGCCATGCTACCCCGGCCCTGGATCTACCCTTGGGCCTTCGATGACGTTCGCCTATCAAGCGGCGAAAGCCATTACGGGTTACCGGGACTAGAGGCTGACATGGTTCGACTTCGAGGACAATCTCGACTACATTGTTGCCTATGACAGAATCTGATTCAGCAGTTTCAAGTAAAGGTTTCAGCGGTACACAGGTAGCGCTGTTCATGCTCCTTGCAGTTTTGCTCACGGCAGCCCTGAGCTTCTGGGTGTTCCGCACCTACATCCAGCCGTCAGACTTCAAACCCGTGGAGTTATCGACCAAGGAGCAGTTAGCCCTGGATGAAAAGCTTCAGCAACTGGGGGTCAATCCCAGAGACTTGTTGCCCGATGCCAAACGAGAGGATAAGTTTGACCAACAGGGTAGGCTGGTACCTGAAAAATACGCAGAAACCCCTGAGAATCGTGAAATTCGCATGAGCGAGCGCGAACTAAACGCCATGCTGGCGAGCAACCCGGATCTCGCGAAGCGGTTTGCCGTTGATTTGTCCGACAACCTGGCGAGTGCAAAACTTTTGATTCATGTGGATCCCGACATGCCTGTTATGGGCGGTAAAACCCTAAGAGTTAATACGGGAGTCGAATTGGGTTTCCAAAACGGACTTCCGATCGTGAAGTTACGCGGAGTTAGCATTATGGGTGTTCCGGTGCCCAACGCCTGGTTGGGTAATCTCAAGAATGTAGATCTGGTTGAACAATTTGGTACTGATCCCGGTTTTTGGAAAAGCTTTTCCGCAGGTGTTGAGTTAATCGAGCTCGAAGAGGGTCAGTTACATATCAAGCTTAAGGAATAGGGCGCATAAGCCCGTGATGTATTTCCCACAATCCTGGTAATCCCTAGATATCTAGAGGTTTTGGTTCTTTATTTTTAGCCACTATGTTAAATAGATTAGTAGCTGAATATTGAAATGGGGCCGGCGCGTGAACTTCCTGAATGATTTGTTGGACCGATTACCTTTTTCGAAGGGTTTTTTAGTCGTCGTCGCTGTTATTGTTTTATTTTTTTTGAGTATCGAAGATCCGCAGGTTAAACACGATCAGGCGATTGCGGAATTCGAAAATTCCATAGAAATTCGCAAGCAAAAAGTGACTGAGTCGATTGCGACGCTCCCCATAGCAGACACTGGACTACTCAACTGTGTCACCAATGCAGCGGCGGACAGGGCAAGTATCCCACCCACCAGCTCTGGGGGTATCGATGATGTCAGAGAGTTGGAATTACTCTATTGTCCAGGAAGTAAGATTAAGTCGCTCGACGGTATAGGCGAACTGTCGGCTTTGCGATTTGTCGATTTGAGTAAAAACAATATTAAGTCTCTAGCGGCCCTGACGAATTTAAAACAATTGAAAAATATTCGCCTTGCGGACAACCCCCTGGGAAGCGTTCGAGCGTTAAAATCCATGCCCGCTCTTAAGGAGGTTTCGCTACCCAATATGCCTGACGTAGCATGCACGGACATCCGCGCTGCGGTGAAAAGTCTCAAGAGTAATTATAAAACCATTAAGTGTTATGGTCAGCGGGAAAATCGAGTAGTGACCTTGAATAGTGGTAGCTCCGTTAGTAAGAAAAAGAGTAAAAAATCTTCGGGTTCTTCTACTGAACTCACTGCGTCTGAACAGCGCGAGCTGTTTGAATACGAGCGCGAACAGCGCTATAGAAATAAGTAGTGCCGAATGGTGATGACGTGTTTGACGACAGGGCTATGGCGATGGGCGTGAACAAGCGCTCAATCGAAGGTTTTACACTGATCGAACTGGTGATTGTTCTGGCTATCATGGCCATTATTCTCGTTGCCAGTATTCCCTCCAGCGGGGGGAAGATAGATCAGGTTGGTATTAACGAAGCCTTAAACCTAGTTAAGGTTTACCAGCCCCAGATAGAAAGCTACTACAATATGACGGGTGAGTTTCCAGCCGATAACGAAGTGCTGGGTATGCCTGCGCCACAGAGCGTCATAGGAAATTATCTGACTGCGGTTCATCTGGAAGATGGTGCACTGCACTTGGAGTTGGGGAACAAGATTAGACCTAAACTAAAAGGCAAGATCGTTAGTATTAGACCGGTTTTTGTTCCCGATACACCCAACGCGCCGATATCGTGGATCTGCGGCAATGACAGCGTGCCTGATAAAATGGTTGCCGCGGGCGACAACCGCACTAATGTAGAACCTCTCAGCTTGCCCAGCTCCTGCAAATAGAGGCGGAGTCGGCTTAGTGAGATACAACAAGTATCGCAAGCTGTTATGTTAGGTCTTTCTGATTTCTCGTTTTACGAGGTCAATTTCGCGTCGCAATGACTCACTGCAGTTGTACCAGCGTTTGCGGACGGCTTCATTGCTTCTGATATTCGGATCGTAGGCCGGGATTTCACCGCAGGTTTGGTCCAACCTGGCCTGAAGTTCATCGCGGATTTTTTCCAGTCGTCCTCTTTCGCTCTTGTTCTTGGAGACGAAGTCCCCGACACCAGAATATTCTTTATTAGCCCAGCTCATTGCGCATCGAAGATCGCGAAGGCGTTCACCGTTGGATTCAATGGAACTTTGATAGCGTTTGTCTTGGCTGCTTCCATACTGATCGTTGTAGCGTCGGTATTTTGAGTTGGCCTGATTTCGTTTAATGGCGTTTTGGTTTTCCCTATCGACGCGCTGGCTCAGTCTGTCCAACTGCTCCCGCCAGGATGCTCTCCTTCTCTCCAGGTTCTTGACGTAGGATTGCATGGAACTGCCCGAAGAGGAGCGAACAGGCAATCTTATGTCGCCGCAGTAACTGCCATCGACCCCTTCGGTGATCGTCGTTTTTGGGCTCCGACCAACAGTGATGTCTTCCATCGTACTGTTTTCTTTTTTCTCAACCGGAGGGAATTGTGAGAAGGTAACGTTGCCATCTGCATCGAGAACTTTATACAGTTTTTGGGCCTGGATAGCCGATGAAAAAACGCAGCAAAAGATGAGCAAAAGTATTTTGTTTAGCATATTTTTATGTGTAGCTATTAAAGTGTTAAAAAGAACCAAATCTCTCCATGCCCCCTATTTCGTGGAAACAACACTCCCATCGGAACGATTTCCCAATCCATGGCTCGCACCCTAAAAAGTATTATTACTGCTGGGATTCTAATAGTCCATCATCGGGTGTGATATGTGTCTCAATCAGAGCATCAAGTAGGGTTTGAACCACGCGACTGGGCGGGGGGGAGTGGCGGACGATGGCGCTAAATTGGCAGACATAGGCGAAAACTTCCGGCATCAGTCGCTTCAGTGTGCTTTGCGTCGGGAAATGTTCGGCATAGTGTTGCGGGAGGTAACCCAAGTACTGTCCGGATAAAACCAAGTGTGCCACTGCCTCTTGATCGTAAGCGGTGGCACTGCGCACCTGACCCAACTCCCGACCAACTTCCATATTGGGAGAATGGTAGCCAATGCCAACGTATTTCGAATCGCGAATGGCCGCAGGAGTTAGCTGTTCACCGGGTAAGTCATACAGTGGGTGTCCCGCTGCACAATATAAATACATCTGCTCTTCGAAAAGTGGGTGGTAATTGAGGCTGGACGAAGGGCGATGATTGGGGATGATTCCGATGTGAAAGCGACCTTCCATCAGGCCTCTTTCAATTTCGTTTATGGGTTCGACGTATATTTCCGGGTGAACTCCCGGCGCTTGTCGATCGAATTGCGCAAACGCCTGGTGAATACGGCAGTTGGGATTGCTCGCCGTTTTATCGAAAATAGCGATATTAATAGACCCGGTGAGTCGCTGGTGAAGATCATCGACCTCATGTTGAAACTCTTCCATTGCAGCCATTATTTTTAGTGCGCTGGCGTGGACTGTTTCTCCATCTGTAGTGAGGGAGAAACCCGCTCTACCGCGCCTGCAAAGTGTTACCCCCAACCGTATTTCCAAATCCTTAATATGGCGGGAAATGGTTGAGCGGTTAATGTTCAATTCCAGCTCCGCTGCTGCAAAACCGCCACAGGCGACCACAGAGCGAAACACCCGCAATAGTCGCAAATCGTTGTCAGTCACATTGCCTAGCAAGGCTTTGCTGGCCATGGTATGCCTCCTATTCCTTAGGTGTATGATATTGAAACTTAATGTTGATAGATATTGATTTGTGCAACATTAGAAACTGCGTAATATCACGTAGATTGATAACAATTAACCAACCTGGACGGATCACGAAAAATGACAAACATGCCGCAGTCCCAGCATCTCACACGGGAGCAATTGGAAGCTCACTGGATGGCCTACACGGGCAATCGCCAGTTCAAAGACGATCCGAGAATGATCGTCGCGGCTGATGGAATTCACTTTATAGATGATAAAGGCCGAAGAATTCTCGACGGCCTATCCGGTTTGTGGTGTACCGGCGCGGGTCACAATCGCCCGGAGATTACAGAGGCTGTTACCCAGCAGCTTCAGACACTCGATTATTCACCTGCATTTCAGTTCGGGCATCCGAAGTCCTTTGAGTTGGCCAATCGTATCAAGGGTTTGACTCCGAAGGGTCTGGATTACGTTTTTTATACTAATTCCGGTTCCGAAAGTGCTGATACCTCGTTAAAGATGGCGCGCGCCTATTGGCGCTTAAAAGGCCAACCCACCAAGACCAAATTGATCGGTCGGGCCAAGGGTTACCACGGTGTCAATTTTGGCGGAATCTCAGTCGGTGGAATTGCAGCAAATCGCAAACTATTCGGCCAGGGAATCGATACGGATCATTTATCCCACACACTGTTGGCCGAAAACGCGTTCAGCAGGGGAATGCCACATCACGGATGGCACCTCGCCGATGAACTCAGTGATTTGATCGCACTTCACGATGCTTCAAATATAGCTGCGGTTATCGTAGAGCCGATGGCCGGATCAGCGGGTGTCATACCACCCCCTGCCGGCTACTTACAGAGATTGCGCGACATCTGCACCGCCAACAATATCCTGCTTATCTTCGATGAGGTGATAACCGCGTTTGGTCGCTGCGGCGCTATGACAGGTGCCGATGCGTTTGGTGTCGTGCCGGACATTTTGAATATCGCCAAACAAATCACCAATGGTGCGATACCACTGGGTGCAGTCATTGCCAAGGACGAGATCTACCAGACATTTATGGAGCAGGGCGGACCGGAGTATATGCTGGAGTTCCCTCACGGCTACACTTATTCGGCACACCCGGTGGCCTGCGCAGCGGGTCTGGCGGCACTGGATATTCTCGAGTCAGAGGACCTTCCCGGACGGGTGGCCAAGATGGCACCCCATTTTGAGCAGACGCTGCATCAACTCAAGGGGCACCCCAATATCGCAGATATTCGTAACTACGGATTTGCGGGCGCTCTGCAGATACAGCCGTACGAGGGTGAGCCAGCGCGTCGTCCCTATGAAATCGCCATGCGCATGTGGGAGAAAGGTTTTTATGTTCGCTACGGTGGCGACACTATCCAGATGGGTCTGCCATTTGTCATCTCCAAAGATGAGATCGATAGCCTGATCAGTGCGCTGGGCGACACCTTGACAGAACTGTCATAATGTCGCTCTTTGTGATCGGTTGTTGCACCCATTTCGGAATCAGTAGATTTACTTGAACTGTTAAGCAGAGCTCTTGCGGTATCGGGGCCTACGTTCGCGTGGGTCACACTCGGCGTTGTGCTCCGACGTTTGGGTTTATTGACCGCGGCAGTTATCAACGCAGTTTCTCGCATCGCCTTTCAAATTGCACTGCCCGTGCTGCTGTTTACCGGCACCGGTAGTGTCGACTTTTACTCCCTCGGCGATGTGTCGTATCTCGTCGCAGGCATAGCCTGCACACTGGCGATTTTCTCCTCTTCCTGGCTCTACGGTTGGTGGCGGAATATTCCGAGACGGCAACTGGGTGTTTTCGTGCAAGCCAGCTTTCGCTCCAATCTCGCTATTGTCGGAATAGCGCTGTGCATAGCGGCCTATGGAGATCAGGGCGTGGCTCTCGCCGCGCTTCCCATCGCAATTTTAACCGCCTTGTACAACATTCTCGCGGTCATAGTCCTAAACAGTAACAACGAAGGCTCGAGATCTGTCGGTAGCTTCGCATTGGGTATGTTGCGCAATCCCTTGCTATTGGGGATTGGCCTGGGGGCCGTTGCATCGTTGCTGCGCTGGCCGGTTCCCGATCCCATTCGATCCGTTGCCTGGGGCATTTCCACTTTTTACATGCCACTGGCGCTGGTTTGTATTGGTGGTGCGATGAATTTGGAAAGCTTGCGCAATTCTGCAGGGATCACCTGGGAGGCCGTAGGGTGGCGGTTGTGTCTTTCGCCGGCAGTGGGTGTACTCATTGCTCTTTCGATGGGAGTTTCGGGGGCGCCTTTGGGCGTGTTGTTTTTGTTATTGGCATCGCCGGTTGCCAACGCGAGTTTTGTGATGGTGGTTGCGGCCAAGGCAGATGAGCGTTTTGCGGCGAATGTGATTGTGTTGACGACTTTGTTTTCTATTGTGACGATTACTGTTGGGTTTTTTGTTTTGTCGGTTTTGGGATTGGTTGAAGGTTGATGGTTGATCTTGGTGATTTTTTTTGGGTCCGCAACCCTCAGTGGTGAAACCTTCATTCGGTTCGAGGGGCAGGCCCTTATGAAGGTTTCACCACTGAGGGTTGCTCGTACGTAGGCGGGAAGACTGTTGTTAAGTCGTTAGAATTGCGACGTATTTCATCGTCACCGTACTGGTCTAGCGGTTCTGGTGGGCGAGCCTTCTGAAGGGCCTGACCCTTGAACCGCAAGAAGGCTCGCCCACCAGAACTGCGGATCGACCACAACACCAATAAAGTAGCTACACATACCGCCACTCATCAGAACACCCGGCAGCCCCCCCAACAACCGTCGAGGGGAGTCAAAAAACTACCGCCCCAAAATAGACCGAGCAACAAGCTCCCGCATAATCTCCGAGCTACCACCATAGATGCGCTGAATCCTCGCATCGGTGTAGAAGCGAGATATAGGATACTCAGCGGTATAACCATAACCGCCAAACAACTGCAGACAATCGTCGATCACTTTGCACTGCATTTCAGTCGCGGCGTACTTTAGCATTGCCGCATCGTCTGCGGACAACTCATCGCGGGTGTACTGATCGGCGCATTTTTCATAAAAGGCGCGGTTCAAAGCGATTTCTGTTTTTACGGTGGCCAACTGAAAGCGAGTATTCTGAAAACTTGCGATTGTCTGGCCAAAGGCTTTGCGTTCCAGTACATAGTCAACGGTGATATCCAGAGCGCCCTCTGCCGCGGCGATGCCCTGTCCGGCGATTCCCAACCGTTCACGCGGTAGCTCGGTCATCATAATGACGAAGCCCTTGTTAAGTTCCCCTAATACAGCTGATTCGGGCAGGCGTACGTCCTGGAAAAACAGCTCGGCTGTGTCCGAGGTATGCTGACCGATTTTCTCCAGTTTCTTGCCTTTTTCGAAGCCGGGTAAGCTGGTGTCGACGAGAAACAAGGTGGTTCCCTTAGCGCCTTTACCCGGATCAGTGATGGCTGCCACAACGACCACATCTGCGTGATAACCATTGGTGATAAATATTTTTGATCCGTTGAGAATCCATTCGTCACCGTCTTTGACCGCGTTGGTTCGAATACCCTGAACATCTGAACCTGCTCCGGGTTCGGTCATTCCCAGGGCGCCAACGGCTTCACCGCTAACCATGGCCGGTAGCCAGCGCTGCTTTTGTTCTTCACTGCCAAAATGATTGATGTAGGGCGCTACGATGTTGCAGTGGATTCCGTAACCGGTGGCGATACCGCCATAGCCCATTCTTGAGAGTTCCTCAATGAGCGCCAGGGTGACCTGGGGGCTGGTACCTGCGCCGCCATATTCTTCTGGCATATCGGGACAGAGTAGGCCGGCTTCTCCGAGCGTATTCCACAGGGTTCTGGGCACCATATGCTCATCTTCCCACTGTTCGAAGGAGGGGCCGATTTCCTGTTCGAAGGCCTTGCGGGCCATGTCTCTAAACAGCGTTAATTCTTCTTGATCCATTGTCAGGTATCTCCGCTTTGAGTGGCATAAAATTCGGTGGGATAGTGTGCGCCTTAGGAGTCGCTGAGACAATGATTCAAATAGCCAATTATTGATATTAAAGGACATAGCGCTGGGCTTTAAGCGCTGTCTTGGGTTATAAAGGCGTCTCATTCACTAGCTTATTGCCATAAGATGACACTATCTGCCGTTCGTCGACCCGCCATTAGCGTGCATTTTGTGCAGGTCATATTCGCCAGAGCGAAAGCCCTGGGAGTTCCCGAACAGGCGTTGCTGGAAGCGGTGCGCTTGAGTCCCGCATTGGTGTCGGACGGCCGTACCCGGATCACACCGATTCAGCTCGGTGCCCTGATCAGACTTGTCTGGCGAGAGTTAGATGATGAATTGATGGGTTTTGGGATAGCGCCACACCGGTTTGGAACGTTTGCGCTGATGGCGCGACACATGGTCGCCAGTGCAACCCTGGGTGATGCGCTTCGCTATTCGGCGCGTTTTTACAACCTGACTTCCGGGGCTCTTTGCTGGCAGATCGATGAGGGTGCCGAGGCGAGGCTCACCGTAAAATTGCTCGATGACCGCCATGATCAAAATCATTTTATTGAAGAACTTCTGCTGCTGATTTGGCACCGCTTCTGTAACTGGTTAATTGGTGAACGTGTGCCACTGGTGTGTACTGAATTTCGGTTTTCACAACCCGTCCACGCCGCGGAACATCGCATCATGTTTCCAGGTTCCCTGAATTATGGGCTCGAATACAGTTCCCTGGTTTTCGATCCAGCCTGGTTGTCTGCTCCTGTCGTGCGTACCTCCCGTGAACTGCGCCAATACTTACCGCGATTGCCCGATGAATGGTTTATCAAGCAGGACTTTGATCACAGTGTCAGTGATCGCGTTTTAAAAGCGATGGCTGACAGTGAGGACTTCCCCTCACTAACCAGTTTGGCCTCGGCCTGGTGCATGAGTGCTCGTACCCTGCACCGAAAACTGCAGCGTGAAGGTAGTAGTTATCGTCGCTTAATTGAACAGGTTCGGCGCGAGCGAGCGATCGGTTTATTGCTGGAAGGGAACACTTTGGTGGGAGACATTGCAAGAACCCTGGATATGACCGAACCCGCATTTAGTCGCGCGTTTAAAGAGTGGACAGGTATGACACCACTGGCGTATCGCAAAGCCAGAAACTAATATCGGTATACCTCAATGAGGGTGCTTCCCACCGGCACTGGGAGTGCTACACTTACGCCTCGAATTTTTTTGATACCGGAGAATGATAATGCGTGACTACAAACAGTTTTACATCAATGGGCAGTGGGTTGATCCCGTAACGGCCAATACATTGGACGTTATCAATCCTGCTACGGAGGAGGTTTGTGCGCAGATATCGCTGGGCAGCGAAGCGGACGTTGATCTTGCTGTCGCGGCCGCCAAGTCCGCATTTGAGTCTTACAGCCGTACCTCGAAAGCCGAGCGAATTGAATTGCTGGAATCTTGTGCCGAGGTCTATCAGAAATATTACAACGATATTGCCAACGCCATTCGCGAAGAAATGGGTGCGCCCCAGGCCCTGGCGAATACGGCACAGGCCTTCACCGGATTAGGTCATTTGCAGGAAGCGGCAAAAATATTAAAGACATTTGAATTTGAAGAAGTCATGGGTGAACACCGAGTATTTAAAGAGGCAATCGGTGTCTGCGGACTGATCACTCCCTGGAATTGGCCGGTCAATCAGATTTCCTGCAAGGTGGCTCCCGCTCTCGCAGTGGGTTGCACGGTTGTGTTAAAGCCCAGTGAAGTGGCTCCCTTGTCTGCCTACTTATTTGCACAGGCTATGCATGAAGCTGGTGTTCCCGCGGGCGTTTTCAATATGGTAAATGGCGATGGCCCTGGAGTGGGTACAGCACTGTCCAAGCACCCCGACGTCGACATGATGTCTTTCACCGGCTCGACTCGCGCAGGGACATTGGTTGCGCAAAACGCCGCGCCAACAGTGAAGCGTGTGACTCAGGAACTCGGCGGCAAGTCGCCGAACATTATTCTAGAAGATGCTGATCTTGAGAAAGCGGTGGTAGGTGGCTTGATGCATATGTATCAAAATACCGGTCAGTCCTGTAACGCGCCATCGCGCATGCTGGTTCCCGCTGCCAAGTTGGCCGAAGCTGAAGCGATCGCTGCGAAGGCAACTGAGTCGGTAGTCGTGGGTGATCCGACCGCGGAGGGAACGACTATGGGGCCTGTCGTCTCGGAAGTTCAGTTTAATAAGATTCAGGGCTTGATTCAGGCGGGCATCGATCAGGGCGCC
>JBGCGJ010000016.1:0-6119 GCA_045110675.1 Halioglobus sp.
TTTTTGTTTTCCCATGGGAGTCTCCGCAGACATGAAGTCGTCTTTTCAATCAACTTACATGCTAGCATAGCAAAGAATAATTTCAAACTAAGACAAACAATTAGCCGCGAGTATCCCCGAGTTTACAAAGGACCAAATAGCGAAAAACCCTGTAGAAAAGTCTACAGGGTTCTAGAAAAGTACAGCTTCTAACTGCGTTTATTGATAATCACGCAATTGGTCGACATCGAACATTTCTTCTGAAACCCGGTCCTCCCGGTCTTCCCACTGCGAGTCCATGTTGAGTGAACTAAAGCGCTTAGTGACATAGTTATTGACGATAACAGATTTCCATTGTGCGTCTCCTACAGAAGGACGCCAGGCTCTTACATCATCCCAATTGCGAAGCGGATTTCCGCGGGGATCCCAGGTCATATGGTACTGCATGTAATAAAACTCCTTATCCACCCAGGTGCGGCGCTTGGAGTACATGTATTTGCCCGTTTTATCGATAATATCGAAAATCCAGACCGGTCTGAGTTCCAACTCAAGCGACTTGACATTGCATGCATTCTCGGTCCACACCATGGAGTCGTAGACATAGCCTACCTCGGGTGAGGCGAGGATAAATCCTTGGCCAACCATTTTATACTCGAAATTGTCGACATCTGTTTTACTCCAGTAGGCCCGCCAATCATCCCAGGTCAGCTCCAAGCCCGAAGCGATGGGGTCCTGGGCGTCTGACCCCGTGAGAGTCCGCGTTCGTCTCAGACTGGGAATAAAGACCTTGAAATCATCGGGCTTCCCTGCTTCCGGGTAGCGTTGACGAACACCGGCTAGGCCGCGAATATCGTAGGGTTCCTTAAAGAAGATGGAACCGCCTTCAATGTAATCTTCTTTGCCTTCGATCTCACCCATTGGTCCCACGTTTTGTCGATTGTGATAATGCCACCACCACAGGTCGGCCTTATAATCAACGTCGATCTTTCCATCAGGTGTGCAGGCGCGCATGTGAATGGGCTCAAAATCCAGTGTATCGGTACCCACCGAGTGAGCCACATAATCCCAGTTCAGCTCTAGACCATTCTTCGGGTCTAAAAAAGGAATGGCCGTCGCCGCCGCACCCGACATCAAAGCGTAGGAGCCATCCGGATAAAGCAGCTCACCTTTGTCAGAGATTTGTATTTCAACCCCCTTTTCCTTGAGTTCTCTGGTGCCTTTCAAATACCCTTCGTGCATGTAATAGGTATTGGTTGGCACAATGGTGATCTCAGCTATGTTTCCCCAATCTGAGGTCAGCGCAGCAAGGTGCTCAGCTGGCAAGTAGTCTTTTAGCCAAGGGTATTTGTCGGCATTGTCTTTGGTGATCTTCAACCCCGGCTTCAAATCAGCCGGTATTTCAGCTTTATCAATTAAGTCATAGGCATCGTAACCCCTTAATTCCGACCACTCTTTGGCCAAGCGCAGAGCTTCCGGCTTTGAAATCTCTTCCACCCACCTGGCGTGATCGGGATTCCCCGATTGCGCTGCGTAAGCCTTCCACGCATCCAGTGCGCGGTTGGTATCAGCAGCCAAAGACAAACTGGTAAACACAGTGCCTGCCAGAACTGCACGAATTGAAACTTTTAAATAATTCATCGCTATATCCTTTTTAATAAAAAGAGTACTTGTTAGAACTGATAGGTTAATGAAATTTCGACGTAATCCTTGTCGTCAAACAATCCTACGGGGGCAACTTCCTTTCTACCGCTGAAACTCTGCACTTCAATGCGCGGACGCCAGTGGCCTCCAAAATAATTGAAGTCTATGCGCTGCCTGTAGGCGGTACCATGCCCCTGTATATTGTGGATATACAGTCCCTCAGCAACCAGGCGTTGGTTGTCAAGCTTCATGTCCCAGAGAAAGGTGACAAAATTCTGATCTTCCTCTACCTCGGTGAAGGCATAAGGAGCCTGCGCCAACAAGTTATCTGCATCTTCCGTATGGATGTTAAACCATTGGATACTGGTGAAAATGGATTTTTCTTGAGACTTCCAACCTGGAACCCAAAGGGGATAATCCAGCCCAATCATTACCGATGTCACGTCTCTTTCCACCACTGCAGCGCTCGGAGATACCAACAAAGCAGGGCTGCCCGCCTCGAGTTGCGCAGGATTAAACGGGTTCTGTACCAAGCTCGAATTGAACGGTTTGTCAAATTCGTGGGAAACCTCAGCCCGGAGAGCCGGTCCCGTGCCCTTAGGGCCGACCGAAATAAAATCACTCATGTCGCGCGTGAAACTAAAGCCCACAACTTTTTGCCTGAAAGTGTAATCCAGGTCCAGGTTGGCCGTGACAGAGCACTCTAGGCCCCCACCGCCGGGATTGTTCACCGGGTCATTACACGCACCTCCGGTTAGGGCAGTCAGCGGGCTGGTGGTCAATGGACCTTTCCCTGCAGCCCCGCGCAGAAATGGCAGGTACCCCGAGGGTGTACCGGCGGTAGTGGGAGAGCCGTCGAAGCTGGGAGCCCAAATTGCGCCTATCAAATCCTGGTGACTTACATCTTGGTTAGCTACTGCTGCTGACGCATCATTGACGCCGGAACCAACATGCACTGTTCCGCCTTGCAGCAGTACCAGGGGAAGATCCTGGTACCCGTAAAACCCGTTAAGTGTCGCGGTACCGCCAAGGGTTTCGAACTTTAGTCGTACGGACACTTCCGGATCGGACCATTCGAAATCATCGCGCTCGTTATCAGATAGCGCCGCACCAAATCCAACTGCGCCCAAACCAGACTGATGCGGCAAGCCTGCGTCAACCAGATCAGGCCACGGCAAGCCGAAGAGACCGCCGTCTGTATTAGCGCCAGGAGTCGGGTTATTGACGACTATTTCACTGTGACGAATTTCTGGGGCTATGTTTAGCTCCAGAACGGGTCGGTTCATACCAATTGCCTCAAAAGGTTTGGAAAGACCCATTTTTTTAAGGTTAAAGTCCATGGAAAGCATCCACAGAGGAATTCGGGTTTCATCTGCATTTTTGAAAACAAAGTGACTGCGAAGATCCTGAGGGTTGACGATATCAAGTAATCGCAATCCATCTGATTGGCCCCATCCGCGTTGAAATTTACCAATCTTGGCCGTAAAACGGTTCTTGGGGTCACGATATTTCATCGACAATTCACGGATAATGTCGTCGTTGAAATCATCGTAAATATCGACCTGGTCATTAGGTGCGCAAAACTCCCTGGCATTGAGGTCGCAACGACTGGTGCCGTGCTGAAAACTCCCGCTTGAGAATCCGGTTTGAGGACCGTTGAACAGGTTCTTCAAACCACCCTCGGGTTCTATCCAGTCCGGGTCATTCCAGTTCCCACGAATCCAAAAGTTGCCGACAAAAGTAAATTTCCGGTCGGGCCTAAAGGAGAATTTCACTTCGCCAGTGTAGTTGGCAGGCCCCTCCTCAGACCCACCCTCGTCCAGGTCATAGAGTGTTGAATAGCTTTGGACAAAACGTCCATCCAAGGTAAAGCCTTTTATCCCGGTATCCAGTGCAAACACAGCTGACGAACTTGCAAGCGCACATAGGGAAAGTAGACCAATTCGAATCTTCTTCAGTTTCATACATCACCTCTCATTATTAGAATACTCATATCTTTACTCTTTCCAGTTTTAACGCTAATACCCATACAGAACTGCAGGTAAAATGATCGTTTTCACGCCGCTATTTTTTGCTCCGAGTCGCAATGTATTTCTTTTGGGAAAATTGCCTTCGGTCTCAGGGCTGCCAGTGCCGCCGGAACAAACAACAACGAGCCCAACATATTCATCATTAGCACCATGCCCAGCAACATACTCATCTCCGCCTGAAAACGCAGCGGAGACATGACTATCCATGGCACCAGCGGCAGTATCATCGTTAAAGCTGTAATGACGATGGCGTTACCCGATGTCATGAGCGCACGGTGCATCGCCTCAATCACGCTGCCGCATAGCTTGAACTCTTCCTTAATCCGATCCATCATATAAATTCCGTAGTCCACCCCTAGGCCGACACCTAGCGCGGCCAAGGGCAATGTGCTGATATTGAGGCCAACCTGCTGCCACGCCATAAAGGCGTAGGTGAGCGCGTTTGCAGTGGCCAGGCTAAATATGAGTATTAGCGCAACAGATATCGAGCGGTACAACGTCATGATGCACACGGCAATGACGAGCGTAATCGCAACCATGATTTTCTGATTCGAGGTCGAGATCTCATCATTGAGAGCTTCAGTGATGCCTACCTGCCCTCCTGAATACAAAAAGTCAGCTTCACTGGTGATATTCGCTTCATCACCAAAGAAGTCATCAAGGTGCTTCCTCAGTTTGCCAATGGTGGGCATGCTGTGGTCCTGAAGATAGAACGAGACATTACCTATCTCCCAATCTTTATTGGTATAGGCCGCAAAATCACCCGGCTCCCCCCGGGAGCGATACATATAGATATCAAAACCAATTTCTTCCTTGTTATCCGGCAATAATTCATAAGAGGGGTCACCCTCGAACAATACCGAGTTAACCAGTTTTATAATTGGCACAAGGCTTTGCGCGGGACGTACTTCGGGCATATGCTCATACATGTAGCGGTCTAGCGCTTCGGTCTGCTGATAGACGGTTGGGGACAGCATGGTGTCTTTATCCCCCTCGATGTACACCTGCATAACATCTGATCCAAGGAACGAAAAACGCGAATTTACAGCCTCGGAATCGGCGTTAAAACGAGAATCCGGCCATAGAATGGCGCTACCTTTGGTATCGCCCACCGTCAGGTTTTTTGAATAGTACAGCCCGCCAGCAAACAGCAAAGCCGCAATGGTAATCACGATGTATTTATGGTCCTCAATATTCACCACAGAGGTCCACACCTTATTAAGCAGAACCGAGCCTGTATTATGCGACTTGGGAGGCGGCAGCAGACACATTGTCGCCGATGCCAGAATTAGTGCTGGCGCTATGGATAAAAGCCATACGCCGCATATTATCGCAAGGCCCTGGATACTGGGGATCGCCACCAAGCCCAACACGCCGAAGCCAGCAGCATCAGTTATAATCGCGCCGGTACTGGGCAGCAAAACCCCCCTTAGACCGCGCTCCGTTATCTCTACACAGTTCTCGGGATTGACGCCCTCATCTGACAGGTGATCCAGTATTCGTGTTGTCAACTGAACGCCATGGGACAACACAATGGCGAAAATAAATGCCGGCAACAGAATCAGTAGCGGATCCAGGTTATACCCCGCGAACCCCATTGCGCCAAGCCCCCAGGTGGTGGCGATGGTCGCCGTAAACATCGGCACAAATACACCGATCCAGGTTCTGAAGTAAAGGTAAAGAACTGCCGCAATAATGAGTAGCGACGTCAGCATAATTAAAAGAACTGAATCCAGCGACTGGTAGATATAACCCAATAATATGGGTCGGCCCACGACCTGCAACGTCAGGCTGTCATCTTCATATTTGGTGCGCAGCTCTTGGAAAAATTCCAGCGTCTTTTCAAAGTCAATATCGTCTTTGAAATCGACAATCACCATCGCCGATGTTTCATCGTCGGAGACCAGAAATCCCCGGTACTGGTTATTGACTGTTCGCCGGAACTGCGCCATGGCCTCTTCATCCCGGGGCAAGTCTGGCCATAAAACGGCGCTGATTTCCACCTTACCCCCCCCGCCGCTAATCGCTTTGGTTTTACGCAAGACCAACGACTGGCTGAGGTGACGCTGCGTATCAGGATTGTAATAGGCCTCGTCCGCTATCTCCTTGTACTTCTCCAGGAAATCTATTGAGTAGATGTTGCCCTTTTCATTTTTCACCTCTATCAGCGTGGTATTGGCGCCGCCAAACTCGGCGCCAAAACGCTGGAATAACTCGACGTTCTTCGAGCCCTCCGGCAGCATTTCTTCAAGCACCACATTGAGAGATAAGCCGCTGTAGGCAAAATACGCAGGCACAGCTGTGAGCAGCATCAAGATCGCGAAGACTGCCTTCGCGCGGCTCGTCACAAACCTGCTAACTCTACTGACCATTGCGCGCCGTCCACTGATTACTTATTAGGGTTATATTGTCTGACGAGGCCAGATTAAAAGCGGTGGCGAACTGCAATGTTGTTGTATCACCCTTCAC
>JBGCGJ010000017.1:0-342719 GCA_045110675.1 Halioglobus sp.
GGATATCGAACCGCAACCTTGCAGGACTCCCCGCTTCCCCGCCTTGGTATTCCATAGTCGTCCACTGTATATCGTAGTCTGCTGTTTTCAGAGGCACCTTGCTGGAAAGCACGCCTACAACCGCCCCATAAAACAACAGGAGGCCGAGCATGAACAGCAGCTGTGTTGCATAGAAAAATTTATGTAGCACAGGGCGTGCGGGCTGGTTAGACGCAGCAGAATTTTGTTGGTGAGCGGCATCTTTTAGAGCCAACCAAGTACCTACAGGCAAAGCGAATACGCAGACGAAGCAATTAAGAACAATAATCGAAACTAGAGAAACAGCCAGCATCAGGTTGTTAGTCTGATTCAAAATTAGATCACCCAGGAAAAGCTCCAACGCAAAAATCGGCGAGCAGAAGATCACGGCGAACAAAAATAACGGCAGAGGACGATCACGAAACGCACCCAGAACGAAAAGACAGTTACGATTGCGGCGAAAATAAGTCGGCGACAACAAGTCGAGAGTGAAAAACAACATCAGTAGCGCAAATGCCAGCTCATCAATGTACCCAAACAGTGGCTGGCCTATAAAGTACGCTAGCAAATAGGAAGCGCTATAGACATTGAAAGCGATAACCACCAGACCCGCTTCAAGCCACAATTCCTTCATCAGGCTGACGCCGCCTGAAGACACGCCGGTTAACTGCCTTTCCGCCTGCACAGAAATTCGATCTCTGAAGGGAAAGAAAAACAATGACACGGCTGAGAAGCAAACAATCGCCACAGTTTGAAAAAGTAGTACTCCGCCCATTTTTTCAAACAGGGCATTATTCGCCATATGAAATGAAGCCAACCAATCAGCCGGCAGAAATAATCCAAACAGCGCATCCAGAATCTGTTCTCTAAAGGGCACCAAAAGCAGGCCAAGAGCGGACAGTAAAATGCTGCAGACAATGCTTAGGCGCAAGCAGGAGCGCCAGGTAGCGCGGTAGACAGAGCTGATTGAGTGAAAGGCGTCCATAAGGGGCTGTATCCTATCGATAGTGAATGAAACTGGCTACAACACTCAATCAAGAGTTGACATATATGTATCATATGAGACATTATTGTCTCATGAAGATTCGACCTCAAACACGAAGCGCCATTGTTGAAGCTGCATTTCAACTCTACAAATCTGACCCCAACGCGAGCGTGGCCGATATCGCCATGCTTGCCGGCGTTGGCAGAGCCACCCTGCACCGCTATTTTCCCAGCAGAGAAGATCTAACCGTTGAGTTGGCTCTGACCGCCGTCAAAGAAATCGATGAAGCGGCTGAGATAGCGTCAGAAAAAGCGGCGTCCTATACCGAGGCGATAAAACTGATCCTTTTTGCCCTGATACCACTAGCAGATCGGTATTGGTTTTTGAGCAATCAAACAACGGGGGACGACCCGGCCGTTCAGAGCGAATACAAGAGGCAGGCGCAAGAGACGGCAGACCTGATCGAGCAGGCCAAAAATGAGGGTGGCCTAAACCCTCAACTGCCTACCTCGTGGTTATGTGAGGTCTTTGACGGCCTTTTATTTGCCGCTTGGGAAATGGTCAGAAAAGAAAACGCGACCGCCAAGCAGGCATCGGAGCTTGCGTGGAATACCTTTATCAATGGAGCAGGAACTCAGCATGAACAGTGAACACCTCAGCCAACTTGGCGCATCTATAGACGAGTCCTTCTTCCTGATCGGCGTCGCCATACTGCTGATCGAAATACTCGCGGCTATGTCAAAAAGTACCCTCAGCTGGCGTGGCATCGCCGATATGCTCACCAATATTTCCACCCAGATACCGTTTACGCTTGTTACGATATTCGTTTTTAGTGCCGCATACGCTGGGTACCTCTACGTCGAAACAGCGCTCATTTCATGGACCTTCGAAACCAACGCGACAACGATTTTACTCGCGGTTTTGGTAGCGGATTTCCTGTATTACTGGGAGCATCGCATAGCCCATGAGATACGCGGCCTATGGATACACCACGCAGTACATCACTCCTCTCGATTTATGAATATGACTGTCGGCGTTCGCTTCGGAGCTTTTGAAGGTATCTGGTCTATGTTCGCGCTGTTCCCGATGATTCTGGTTGGTTTCCCAGCAGAGCTCATCATCTTTGGCAACTTGGTGGTACTCGCCTACCAGACCTGGATTCACACCGAGCTCATCAATAAATTAGGCCCCTTGGAATGGGTATTTAACACTCCCTCCCACCACCGTGTTCACCACGGTAGCGACGATGAATATGTTGATAAGAACTACGGCGGTATTTTGATTGTATGGGATAGATTGTTTTCCACATTCAAAGAGGAAGGCAAGCGTCCTCGCTACGGCTTGGCGAGCGAGTTCGATAGCGTGAATCCACTGAAAGTTTGGTTCTCTGAATTCCCGCAGTTCTTTAGTGACTTATCGAATTCAAAGTCTGTCAGCGAGTTCTGGCAACGCATTGTCAGGCGGCCTGAGTGGGAGCCTGCAGAATCCGCCGCCGAGTATAGTATCGGCAATAAATAACCTATACTCACCGGATGACTAATTTACCCTCAGACTACATTGTCGTTTTAAAAAAAGATTGCCCCACCTGCACGTTGGTAGAGCCCGCGCTCGCTGAACTGGAAGCGGCGGGGAGGTCGATACAGATCTGGACTCAGGACGACCCCGATTTTCCCTCCACACTATCCAAGGTGGGAGACGATCGGAATCTCGAACAGTCCTGGCGACTCGATATCGAGACGGTACCCACCGTGATTCGCATGAATCGAGAGCGCGAGGTAGAGCGCACAGTGGGATGGGATAGAACCGAGTGGCAGCGTCTATTCGAGGTGGATCAGTTGGCAGAAGATCTCCCGGCGTTCCGTCCCGGTTGTGGCTCAATGAGCGTCGGCCCCGGCATGGCAGAAACATTAGCCCTAAGATTTGGGGATATTGATCTGGCTTCCAGACGTATCGAGATAGCGGATCTCGAAGATCCTATGGAATCGTGTTTTGAGCGCGGCTGGAGTGACGGCCTTCCTGTTGTGCCCCCCACCGAAATTCGCGTAGTGCGCATGCTGGCTGGAACGACAAGAGATCCCAAGGAAGTACTCGGCCTAATACCTCCCGACTTGCAACCGTGCACCATAGAGAAAGTAGCTATCAATGCTGTCATGGCCGGCTGCAAGCCAGAATATCTACCGGTAGTGATTGCGGCTGTAGAAGCCTGTCTCATCGAAGAGTTCTGCATGCATGGCCTGCTGGCAACCACCTGGTTTTCCGGTCCCATGCTGATCGTCAATGGCCCCATCGCGAAAGCCATCGGCATGAACAGCGGCACCAATGCTCTCGGTCAGGGAAATCGCGCCAACGCCACCATTGGACGCGCGCTGCAACTGGTTATCCGTAATGTCGGTGGAGGAAAACCCGGTGGTGTAGACCGATCAACCATCGGCAATCCCGGCAAATATACATTCTGTTTTGCCGAAGACGAAGACAACTCCTGCTGGGAATCCCTCGCGGTACAAAGAGGTTTTGATAAAGGTGCATCCACGGTGTCGTTGTTTGCAGCCGACGGTGTTCAGGGTATGGCCGACCAGAAGTCTCGCGAACCGGAATCCCTGTGCCGTTCCTTCGCCGCCAGCTTGCTCAGCGTCGGACACCCCAAGTTTGCCATGGTCAGTGATGCGTTTATTATTATTGCCCCTGAACACCAACGTATTTTCTCCGATGCTCAGTGGAGCAAGAAACAGGTGCTGGACAAAATATCCGAGTTTACGACGCGCCCCGGGAGCGACATCATCGGTGGTATAGACGGCATCGCAGAAGGCATGCCAGAATACGTGAAGGATATGGACCTACCCAAATTCAAACCCGGCGGCCTGAACATTGTGCGCGCTGGAGGTACTGCAGGACTTTTTTCAGCCATTGTTGGTGGCTGGCTAGCCAGTGGGGATATGGGCAGCTCGCCCGTCACCAAGGAGATAAAATCATGAACGAAGTGTTTCTCGATCCAACTGCGGAGTTAAATCCCTCTGCTAAAAACATACTGCCCAGATTAGCCAGCTTAGAGGGCAAGACCCTGGGTTTACTGGATATCAATAAACCTCGGGGTGATGTCTTGCTGGATCGCCTGGAAACACTGTTCACCGAGCAAGGCGTCATCGTCAAGCGTTATGCCAAGCCCACGATGACTCGAGTCGCGCCCTTGGAGGTGAAGCAGCAAATCGCACAAGAGTGCGATGCTGTGGTAGAAGCACTAGCCGACTGAGGCTCGTGCACGTCGTGCAGTTTGCATGACATTATGGATCTTGAAAGCCGCGGGATTCCCGGGGGCTATATTCTGACGGAACAATTTCGAGAGGCCGATCTCGCGCAGGCCAAAGCCTTGGGCTTTACTGCGAATAAGGTGTTTGTAGAACACCCCATCCAGGATCGCACCGATGAAGAAATGGCCGAAATAGCCAATAAGGCGTTTGCCGAAGTCATGTCGATGATTGTCGAGTAGAGCCTCACATACCCCCATCGACATAGAGGCATTGCCCGGTAATCCAGGACGCTGCCGGCGAGGCGATAAACACCACGGCCGCACCGATGTCTTCCGGCGTACCAATTCGACCCAGAGGCACACCCAGCGCACCGGCATCAGGTGCCACCTGCTCTTCGGTCAGTCCCGTAGAATCGAAGAAGTTTGGCGATGCCACGGGGCCAGGTGCTATCGCATTCACGCGAATGCCTGGCGCCAGTTCGGCGGCAAGGGTCTGAGTAAGACTATTGGTTGCTGCCTTTGATGCGGCATAGGGACCATTTTTCTTTTGCGGACCAAAAGCTGTTCTAGAGGATATGTTAACAATCACACCTCCCGCTCCCATGTGTTTTGCCGCAGCGACTGATCCCATCCAAACCGACTTCAGATTGAGATCTATCTGGGCATCCCATCGATCTTCAGGGGTGCGCACAAGATAACGCGGCGTTGCATCGGGCAGACCTCCAGCATTGTTCACCCATAGGGTAGGTGCTCCCAGCTCAGCCAGGACGCGATCACCCAGCGACTGCAACTGTTCACCTTTAGTGACATCAGTCGGCACGGCAAGCGCCCTCCTACCAAGCCCTTCAATTTCGGCAACTACCGCATCCAGATCAGATTGACTGCGCGATGCAACAACGACGTCTGCGCCGGCCTCGGCAAGACACAGGGCGATCCCGCGACCGATACCTTTGCCACCGCCGGTAACTACAGCGATCTGATTATCGAGGCGAAATGAGGGAAGCAAATTCATAATATTATCCTTGTGAGTAGCGCTTGGAGTCGTTCAGCCGTCCTATTGAAACGGCAGCTGCAATTCTAACCGGGATTGATTTTATCCACCAATTGGCCCATCTTTCAGCTACCAGGGAATGGCAAGCGCGACGGAGGATCGGCCAAATTGTTCTTGAAAGCTCTATTTCGATTGCTTGGCATCTGTAGCCTGCTCACTGTTATCCATGGCTGCAACTATTCTGAGTCCTCCACTCCCCCTACGGCAAAACAGGGCATACTAGATCTGTCCAATTGGAATTTCGAGGACAGCGGCACAGTGAGCTTAAACGGCGAATGGCGCTTCCATTGGCAGCAGTTCCTGGACCCCTCCGCTACATTTGCTGAGCCTTCAAATACACCTGGAAACTATATCTCCGTGCCCAGTTCCTAGGATGGAGTTCCCCTTGAAAACACGAGAAGTACAGGCTATGGCTACGCGTCTTACTGCCTCCAAATGATCTTACCCGAGAACAACGGCCAACTGGCTCTGAGCATCATCGATGTAGGCGAGCCACGCCAGGCGCGACGCCGCCTAGTCGCTCGTTCTGTGCGATCTTGACTATTTCAAACAATTCAACGACACCTACGGACATGTTAAGCGCGATGAAGTACTGTACAAAGCGAAGTATGAAGGGAGAGACAGGGTGGTTGAATATTAGTCGTTGTGTAAAAGCACACAGAACAGTCTCGCGACTTAGGCGGCTCGCCGCCAAAGTGCTGTTAAAAGCGCTGCTATCAGTTTGTACCACAATTACTGCGACCTTCAGCCACGCCGCCGGTACAGTCAGCATCGAAGCCGAAAAAGAGCTAATGAGGGATCTTGAAACCCTGCGGCAACAGCACAACGTCGCGGCACTGGGGCTTGTTATTGTCAAAGACGACAGGATCAAATTGCTGGAAGTTCGCGGCCTGTCGAGCAGAAACCCCGCAGTCCCAATTAAAAACGATGCCATTTTTCGTATAGGCTCGATCAGCAAAATGTTCGCGGGCCTGGCGGCAGCGAACCTCGAATCGCGTGGTGTGATTTCCCTGGACGCTCCGGTGCATTCCGCAACGACACAAGATACCTACAGTAACCCGTGGCGGACCCAGCATCCGATCACGATTGCCCAGCTACTCGAACACACCGCTGGGTTGGAGGGGCTAAGCCAGGCCGAATGGGATTTCTCAGATCCCCAACAACCACCGCTTCGCAAAACTTTACGCCTCTATCCTGAGGCTCGAGTGGTCAAATGGCCGCCTGGTCTACATTATTCATACTCCAATGCCGGAGCCGGACTGGCAGGATATGTGATGGAAAACTCGACCGGAGAAGCCTGGGAAGACTTGCTGAGAAAAGAGATATTCAAACCCCTGGGCCTGTCGGACACTACAGTACTCAAACCTTCTCACCGACGGCTGGCTAGCGGCTACGATACCGATGGCAACACGCTGATTCCCTATTGGCATCAGATATTTCGTCCCTTTGCGGCTATCAATTCTTCACTCGGGGACATGGGACGATGGGTAAGAATGTTGATTAAACGCGGACAATTGGATGGAGTGCGAATCTTCCCCGCAGAAGTCATCGACCGTATCGAAACACCGGAAACCTCTCTTGCCGCCCGACGAGGTTTGACTCACGGGTATGGCTTGGGAAACTATCAATGGCTGACCGACGGCGTACTTTTTCACGGTCATGGAGGAGACGCTGATGGCTATCTGTCCAAATTGGGATATACCCGCCGAAACGATAGCGGATACTTTCTGGTAATTACCGCCTTCCAAAGTTCCACCTTGTTCAAAATGCAGAAACGGGTAGAACGCTATCTGGCGGAAACGCGGGGCGAGCAGATCATACCCACAGTTGTCGCATTGTCCCCAAAAGAGATCGAGTTGATATCCGGCCAATATCAGCGCATAACCAGGCGCTTCCCCCGGCCAGAACAGTTAAGCACTTCGCCATCAATGCAAATCTATTCCAAGGGCGGGCGCTTGTTTTCCCAAGATTTCGGCGGCCGCTCAAAACGGCTGCTACCGGTAACTTCTGAGCTATTTCGTCGCCCCGGGGAAAACCGCGCCACTCTATTTATCGGACGAGGGGACGACAACCAAATCTATTATCAGGACGGATCGGACAATTTTCGTAAACTTGCTACCCCTGTATTGCTCAACCCGACAGACCTGGAACACGCGCCAACAGGGCACTCACCAGGCATGGCGAGCAAGATAACGTTCAGAGAATAATTTTAAACTTTGTCGTATCATAGCGTCCGATATTGAACAATCACGCTGCAGGTAAAACATGATCACACTAAACGTTAACGGCCGCGAGCATGCGCTGGACGTCTCTCCGGACACCCCATTACTATGGGTAATCAGAGAAAACCTCGCCATGGTAGGCACCAAATTCGGCTGCGGCATCGCGCAATGCGGCGCTTGCACCGTACATCTTGATGGCTATCCCATACGCTCATGTGTCACTCCGGTGTCCGCTGCGGTCAATAGGACCATAACAACCATCGAAGGCCTATCAAGCGACGAGGGACTGCACCCGGTACAAGAAGCCTGGATTGCAGAACAAGTTCCACAGTGCGGCTATTGTCAGTCGGGACAGCTGATGTCCGCGGCGGCTCTGCTGGAGAGGTCACCCTCTCCCAGCGATGAAGAAATCGATCAGGCTATGGCGGGCAATATCTGTCGCTGTGGAATGTACAGCCGAATCCGCAAGGCCATCAAGCGTGTCGCAAGTTCTCCTGTACAAGTG
This sequence comes from Halioglobus sp., assembly GCA_045110675.1. Taxonomy (GTDB): domain Bacteria; phylum Pseudomonadota; class Gammaproteobacteria; order Pseudomonadales; family Halieaceae; genus JBALVT01. The sequence continues at coordinate 8,026 of JBGCGJ010000017.1, forward strand.
TTCGACCCACAATTGGGCGAGGAGATTCAAAATGGGTAAGTGGACTAGACGCGGATTTATTTCCGCAGGCGTTGTGGGCGGCGGAGCTCTACTGGTAGGTGTCGCATTGCGGCCGGGCCATCGCGCACCTGACCTGGCAAAATACGTTACCGAAGGCGACGAAGTTCTGGTTAATGCCTGGGTCAAGATTGGCACAGACAACAAAGTGACGGCCATCGTCGCTCACTCTGAAATGGGTCAAGGCGCTCAGACTGCTCTCGCCCAAATGTTGGCAGATGAGCTGGACGCCAACTGGGACGATGTCTCGTTTATGGAGGCGCCAGCGGAGGACGGTTATGCTAACGGTCCTCTCGCAAAAGGATTCATCCTGGGATCAAGCCCAATACCCAGTGTACTTATTGGAACTGTTGATGGCGCCTTCCAGCTCGCCACTCAAACAATGCACCTGCAAATTACCGGTGGCAGCGCCAGTATCCGAGCGACCGGCTTGCATGGAATGCGAGTCGCAGGGGCTGCGGCAAGAGAGATGTTGTTGCAAAGTGCTGCGGATGAATGGCAGGTTTCAGTATCTGACCTGTCCACCAGCAAGGGAATCATCAGCCACAGTGCAAGCGGGCGCAGAGAGACCTTTGCACATTTTGCGGCGGCGGCAGGCAAATTAACCCCTTCGAGCAATCCACGCTTAAAGACACCTGATGAATTCAACATAATGGGAGTCAGCAAACCCCGCCACGATATACCCGCGAAAGTTGATGGAACAGCGACCTTTGGTATTGATGCGCAAGTAGACGGGATGAAATACGCTACCTTGACAGCCGCACCGGTGTTTGGCGCCTCGGTCAAGAGCTTTGACGACAGCGCAGCGCGAAAGATGCCCGGCGTGATCGAAGTAGTCAATCTAGAAGATGCGGTGGCAGTTGTTGCAGAAGGCTATTGGCAGGCCAAGCAAGCCCTTACAAAGATTGATATCAACTGGACCAATACCGACAACGATCAAATTTCCAGCGACGGTATTTTCAAGCAATTTCAATCTGACATGGACAAGACAGCGGCAGCTGGAGAATCAAAGACTGATCTGGAAATTGGAGATGTATCCTCCGTATTTAGCACCAGTGACAAGGTCGTCAAGCGAAGCTACCGGGTACCTTATCTGGCTCACAGCTGCATGGAACCTATGAACGCACTGGCCAAGGTCTCACAGGGTAAGTGCGAAATATGGACCGGCAGCCAGAACCCATTGGGGGATCGCCACGCTGTGGCTGAAGCTCTGGATATGGACGTGGAAAATGTGGCGTTCAACAACCACACAATGGGTGGTGGCTTCGGGCGCAGAGCCATTCCAGACACGATTATCCAGGCTGCGAAGATATCCCAGGCCTGTGGGCACCCCGTAAAACTGATTTGGTCGCGAGAAGAAGATGTGCGCCATGATCACTACCGACCCGCAGTACTGTCAAATTTCTCGGCAGTTCTGGGTGCGGACGGAAAACCCGTGGCTTGGGAAAACCAATTCGTAGACAAGCACGAACCCGTAGAAGCGCCCCATATTTTATACGATGTGGCAAACCAGTACGTGCACTACACAGACAGCCCGACCCATGTGCCCTTTGGGCCATGGCGTAGCGTGGATCATTCTCAACACGGTTTTTTCACCGAGTCTTTTATCGACGAATTGGCCTATGAGGCCGGCGCAGACCCTTATCAGTACCGACGGGAGTTGCTGAAAAAACAACCCAGGCACCTAAAAGTTCTGGACCTGGCAGCATCGAAAGCCCAGTGGAGCCAGGAGTTAGGCGAGAATCGCGGCCGCGGAATTTCCCTACAACAATCCTTCGGCAGCATCGTTGCTGAGGTCGTAGAGGTGACAATTGAAGACGGACAGCTAAACGTCGACAAAGTGGTCGTGGCGATTGACGCAGGTTTTGCTGTGTCACCCGATGGACTCACCGCGCAAATGGAATCCGGGGTGGTGTACGGACTGACCGCTGCACTCTACGGAGAAATATCTATCGAAGATGGAAAAGTGAAACAAGGCAACTTCGATTCCTACCAGGCATTGCGCATGAACAAAATGCCCGTCATCGAAACCCATATTATCAACAGCCTTGAACCCTGGGGTGGTGCCGGAGAACCCGGCACACCGGGTACGGCACCGGCACTAGCCAACGCGATTTTTGCGGCAACGGGAAAACGTGTTAGAGAACTTCCACTGAGCAAGTATGAACTGCTCGGCGGGACTGCTTGAGTTAGTGGCCACCGCTGTAAATTCGGTCGGTTATTATTTAGTACGAGCGCGCTAGATGCGCAATATCACTTTTCCAGATCAGGCGAAGTTCACATGGATCGATGAGATGTCCCTGCAGTGTGGGGACATCACACTCCAACTGATGCCCGGATTGGCGTGTAAACCCTCTTCCAATGAGTCCATCAGTCTTTTCAAAGACCCCGATTTCGTAGCTAACTATGTCGATTGTCTGCGGGATCACAGCATTCGAAATATGGTGGAAGTGGGCGTTAAGCACGGTGGTTCCGCCATCTTTTTCTGGCATCTGCTGGAGCTGAAAAATCTCTGTTGTATCGAGTTGAGCCCCCGCGCTCCACAACTGAGCTCCTACATCGCCAGGTCCAATCTCGACAAAGCCCTTCACACCCATTTTGGTGTCGATCAGGCAGATAAAGAAAAACTACGCGAATTTGTGGCCGGGGATTTCTCTGGCGAGCCTATAGACCTGGTGGTAGATGACGCCTCCCATATTTACACCCCCTCTCTCGCCACCTTCGAAGCTTTGTTTCCATTGATCCGACCCGGTGGCCTTTATATCCTGGAGGATTGGCGGGCATCTCTCCTTGCAGTCCAACGTGTCAAAGGGGCGGCTTCTGAGCCGAGACTCGACAGCCTTGTACACGAGATTTTGGAATTCTCTACCATTAACCCCAATATTATTCCGTCCATCAAATGCAATAAGAATTTTGTGGTGATAGAACGCGGGGAGGGAGAGCTGCCGGTGCAGGGGTTTTGCCTTGCCGAACCCGCAGAGTATTTTGTGCCGGCGAAAAATAGACTCGGGTGAGTACCCTGCCAACGTTTAGGATTCGTTAAAGCAATCCAGTGTCGCTCAAGTTTAGTCCGCCAACTGTGCCCGCATCAGAGGACTGGCGAGAATATCAAACAAAAACCTCACGTTTAACTGCAGGCTACCCGCCATATCGACGGCATACTGGTCGAGTTCGTTCAGTGCATTACTGTCAAAATACTGACCCGCAAAAACAACACCCTCTATGCTCTTTGAGTGGCGGATATCCACCAGAGGGTTTGCGTTTAACAATACAAGGTCGGCATTTTTGCCAAGCTCTACAGTTCCAAATTCAGTGTCCAGATCCGCAAATCTCGCGGCGTCGATAGTGGCAGATTGGATTACTTCATGAGGGCTTAGCCCGGCCTCTACTAGCATATGTAATTCGTCATGCAGGCTCGCGCCGCTAAAAACATGGGTATCAATATTATCCGTTCCTGCCAGAAGTTTGATCCCAAATCGATTCGCTAGCCCAACATGCTCGCTCGCCGCGGCAAAAAAATCCTCATGCACAAACCGCTGTTCAGCATCATACCCCTTGAGAGAAGCCCTATTGATATCCTGTTCCCACAGCAATTTTCGAACAATGTAGGGAATGTATTTGAGCCGAGGATCTTCACGAAAGGTGGGCTCACGAGACTTTGCACTCATCTTCAAGGTAGTCAGAGTAGGAACCCACGTAGCATCTGATTTCGCCATTGCCTCCATCAGCTCGCTGCAAAGCTCCCGGTCCTGATTCTGCAGCATTTGGCGCATAAATTGCGCGTCGTAGTGAGAAATAGGACTCTCAAGCTGCCTGAACGCTTCGATGCCTGCATAGCACTCAAACAAAAACAACCTGCCGTGCTCGATGCTGTCCATGCCAGCAGCGAGCGCTCGGGGCAAGGAAATTGCCAGGGGCTTGTGACCCGCCAGAGAAATATCCCTTCCAGACGCGGACCGCACAACACTGTCGAACTGAGTTGCACTCAATTCGGTGTAGGTTTTAACGAAATCTACCTTCTGACCAGCGTAGAAATCGACTAGTTGTTCAGCATCGGCAGCACCATCAAGTCGAAAGAAGTCGGGGTAGCTTTTGGGAACCTCATTTCCTCCATTAGTTTGATAGCTACTTTGCAAGTGATAGCGTGGTGATACTCTCTCTCCTATTATCGCCTCTCGCTCCCATCGACGCCGATCTTCAGGGCAGGCCCAGTAACTGTCTGGTTCAGTCAGACACCCCGACATATCGCGAATCGAGGTAACCCCATAGCGAATAAAAAGAGGATGATGTAATTGCGGGGAGAGTTTTAGACTGTGGGTATGCATATCCCAGAGTCCCGGCATGAGGTATTTATCCCGCGCTGGAATTTCTCGAAAATTAGCCCGAGGTTGATACTCGCCTGCGGCGAGAACTTCAATGATTCGCCCCTGTTCAATCAGTACCGTCTTGCGGAGCGAAATATTCCCCGCGATTGTGTCGACGATGTTGACATCAATGATCGCGAGATTACCTTTCTCAGCAACGACGGGTGCAGCTTTCAAAGGTAGAAAGATCGCCAGCACTACTCCCGCAGCACAGGCAAACAGCAGAAAACAGAAATAGGTGACAATACGAATCATTCGACGCCCGTCTGCCATGTCAAAGCCGCTGATTAAACATCATCTTCAACAATTTCCTGTTCAAGCCATTCGTAAAATTCTAAATCTTCTGAGAGCATTTCGAAGTCATTGTTTAGCATCACGGTCTCGATGACCGGAAAATCAGGATCTGTGTGATCCGAATTCAGGTTTAGCATAACCACGGTAGCGACCAGGCACGCAGCCAACACTCCTCCGTAAACAGGCTGCATAAACCAGGGACGGGTAGATCGCCGAGTGGACTCAACGGCTTCCATTCGCATCTGGTCAAGCATTGCGCTAGTTGCCTCATCAAGGTTTTCAGCGCGCTTGCGGAGTGACTCACCACTTTTTAGTAGCAACTCTTGCTCAGTCAAACCAGGGTCACCCCCGATCTTTGGTTCTCTGTCATCGCTCATCAATTAGACTCCATATTACTTCGCAGCGTATTTATCGCACGAGAGTAGTGTGTTTTGACTGTGCCCACTGTACAGTCGAGGATCCCTGCGGTTTCCTCGATACTGTGCCCCCAAAACGCTCTCAACATAAAAACCTGTTGCTGACGAAGAGGTAGCGATTTCACTTCCGCATCCAGTCTATCTAACGCTTGATCGGATAATACTTCCTCGGTCGGCGAAGATCGCTCTGTACCCAACAACTCGGGAACGCTTTGATCGTCGCTCTGGTACTGCTCCCACCAAAATATGATTCGCCGTACCTTCTGTTTTCGATACCAATCTCGAATTTTATTCTGCAAGATACGTTGAAACAGCATAGGCCATTCGGCCTCCGGCTTGTCCATATACTTTTTGGCGAGCTTCATCATGCTGTCCTGCACAATATCCAGCGCTTCATCTCGATCACCAACAGCGCACTCCGCCTGCGCATAGGCCCTGTTCTGCACACTCTTCAAGAAGTGGTCAAATTGGCGCGACATAGACGGCTCGTTATCCCAGGCGCCTAAAAATGAAAACGCAGCGAGATTTCGCCATAGTGGTCAGAGTCATCCAAGCCCAAGGCACCTAGAATGCCAACAGAGAGCGTCTCATTCAAACTGTAGCCCCAAAAGGCGTAAGGACTTTTACCCTCATCACCACTCAACTCCAATTCGTAACTCGCATATCCCAACTGCCACAGATGGTTGCCCTTCGAATAGCCAGCCTCCAGTGAGGCATACCAATCCAGCAAACCAAAAAGCTGTTGCAAGCTTGCATCACCGAGTATCAATCGTGTTCTTGGAGTACTTGGATCCACATTGAATCGGCTGCTGTAGCTATAATTCGACCCCGTGACAGTCCACACCCAGTTGTTGTAAAAGTACTGAAATGTCAGCTCAGTGGCGTCACGCTCCATCTCGACGCTTGTTCGGCGCACCAAACCAAAATCAATCGCCTCCTGTCGGGGGAAAATTTCTGTATCCCCTTCCAGGTAGCGTGCTTTTAGTAGCCACTTGCCTGGATAGTATTGAACCGCAACACCAAGATCTTTCGTCTCCAAAGTGTCATCGTTTCCACTGTAGGTGTAATCCGCAGATAGAGACCAGTTGGCAAGAGGATCACTGGATATGCTGACATAGTATCGATCAAAGCTCTGGGTATCGTTCCCGACTTCCAAATCGCTTTGCGCGTAGTCGGCGCGTAGCTCGGCCATAAAAGGCAATGCCAGGACAAGGTCGATACCTTTAATTAACTCATCACCATAGCCAGCGGAAACTCCCAGGGAATTTTGCGGCTGATCGCCGATATCCCAATCAGATCCATTGGCTTCTAGACACAGCATCATGGACAGACTCGACAACGCTACTTTACACACCACGGTCTTCACTACTTGCCCAACCGTTGTCGAATGGCCTTCTTTTTCTCGATCGGCAGGTCTTGCCAACGCTGTTTCAACCTAGCTTTTTGCGCCGGAGAAAGTTTTTGGAAGCGCCGGAACTGGCTGCGGACCCGCTGCCTTTGCTCTGGTGACAAAGCCCTGAACTCTCTGTAGCGGCGCTGGAAGTTATCTCGCTCCTGAGGTGTCAGTTGACCCCAAACACCGATTCGTTCACGGGCTTCCTCTCGCTGTTCGATACTCATGCCCTGAAGGCGGTCTGCTGCTGTTCGCAAACTCATTTTTCGATCTTCAGACAATTCAGACCACTGATCCGAATAGGGAGATAGTACAGATCGCTGATTCTCTGACAGGTCTTCCCATTCCACCGCCTGAACCGCAACCGGAACTAGCAGCACTAGTAAAAGTATCAACCGTAAACTAATCATTTTGCTGCACCTCACCTTCTTTCGAATCTTGCTCACTGTCTTTCTTTGCATAGGAGATCAACAGCTCAAATTCTTCATCATCCATCTCTTCGAACTCCGCTAAAAATTCAATCAACTCTAGATCACTGGCTAAGTTCTGAAGCTTTTGCGCGTGCGCTTCCAGGGGGTCTGCGCAACAACAGCTTCCCGCCGCAGCGAAAACTATCAGCAAACCCAAGCTTTCAATTTTCAACATCACGATGTCCAAGTTAATCAGCAATTGCGCGGAGGCAGTGTTGTTTAGCACACGCCATTTCCAGAACCATCATAATCATTGCACAAAGAATGGAAAGCTGTTGAAAAAACCCACCACCCCCTTGAGGGTGGCGAGCCCAGTTGCACACTGAATCAACATTATTTCTTACGAACCACCTTCCGCGCCGAACGGTTGCCGTTCGCGTCAACCCTGGCACTCTTTCTGACGTCCGTTCTTCGGCCTTGCTGGTCGGTAAACTGCTTGTGCTGTCGTCCGGCTCTGCTACCGTCTGCTGATTTGTGCCCTTTCGCACGAGCGCGAGCAACGACATCGCCATCACTATTCATTGCACGTCTCTGGCTCTGCGCCCTGGCATTGCCCTCTCCATCTGTTTGACCGCGACGGCGGACTTGCTGGGTATTACCTTCTGCATCAGTGCGTTCATGCCCCTGAATTCGCCTCTTGGAACCATCGCTGTTATTGCGTCCTGCTGTACCACCCCGGTTCAGCACATTCCCGTCTTCATCAGTCACGCGATAACCCCTGCGGAACCCGACATCACCGGCGTCATTGCTGCCCGCTTTGCGGCGCAACTCGACGGTATTTCCTTCATCATTGGTAAAGGTCTTGCTCTTGGAACCGCGGATTTCATCCGCATTAACGTAGCTGCCAAGCACTGAAGTCAGGCCGAGCACGAGTATAGATTTACCTAAGTTATTAATTTTCATGGTCATTTCCCTCGTTATTGACGTTTCGTCATAGGTATTAACGGGGCAGGACGCAAAAGGATGACAAATTGAAGGAAATTAAAGAGAAAAATCGGACCCCGACGAAATCGGGGTCATTACAGTCATTTTCTAGGACTAGAAGGTTAGCCAGCTAGCGACATAGCCAACTCTGGCTTAGGCGGTTTTTTCTATGCAGCGCAGAACCTCTGCTTGGTAGGCCTTTCCTCTCTCATTCACCAGGTCCAGTACATTCAGTGACGTGGGCACATAGCCAAAGCCAATCTTGTACTCGGGATGCCATTGGAAGATCGATCCACCCAAGCCCATCCAGCCATAGAAGCCCTCTCTGCCCGAATTGAACGCGGTTTCCAGCTTAGTGCTATCGGCCGTAGGTGCTGTAAAGAAATCAACGCCTCCCTGTGTGAAATTTGTGGTAAACAACTCCCCCATTTTCGCTTTAAGAGGATCGGCGTGTAGCGCGTTCCAAGCCTCCTCGCTCAAGTACGACTTACCCGCCCATTGACCACCGGATGACATCATCGCAGCAATTTTTGCCAGGCCTCTGGCTGAGCAGTTGGCGTTGGCAGATGGCGTCTCACCCATCACAACGCTCGGGTCATTGAAAAACTCGATTTTCTTCATGCCCATATACGGAGGCGGTGCTCCGGCTGTCGTGCCCCCTCTGATGGCGGGAATCAAGCGGATAATTTTCAGAATAATCTGAAATATATTCAGTTCAATTCTCCTGCCAAGAAATTTGGGCTTCAAACTCTCAAGAAACTGAAAGCCAAAACCGAGCATGGAGACTTTCTTAACCCGTTTCAGCTCTTCTTCCTTAACCCCGACAATGGCATCGACTTCCAGCGGGCCGCTGATGTCTTCGCGAAGGAACTCGCCTACCGTTCTTCCGGCAGGATCTACGCGACGGAATAGCTCATTGATAATCCATCCTCTGGTGATGGCATGGTATTCCCTTCGGCTGCCACCGGATCTGTACTTTTGTGGATGACCTTCAATGATAGCCCCGACCTTGTTCTGCTTAATGTTATCGATGAACAAAAACTTGGGGTCCATGCTTACGTTAAAGGCGGCGAGCCCGCCCTCGTGTCGCATGAGCTCGGCCACGGTGAGATCACCCTTACCATTCGCGCCAAATTCCGGCCAGTGCTCGGTGATTTTTGCATCGTAGCTCAGTAGATCTTTACTCACTAAAGAAGCAACGGCTATGGCTGCGAGGCTTTTGCCACTACTAAAAACATTGATCAGTGAATCTGGGGAGAAGCTATTGTCACCCGCCACCGAAGCCCATAGGTCGACAACCTTTTCTTCACCATGATAAACGCACAGCTGAGTTTCTCTCTCGGCCAAGGTTCGCATATTGTGTTCATATAACTTTTTCACCGATTCAAACCCAGGGGCTACTGTGCCTTCAATTCGGTATTGCTCACTCGGGACCTTACTCACATATTCCTCCGATCAATTGGAATCAATTTTTAGCTTTGAGAGAGCTCACGCTTCAGCTCATCTTTATTGACTTTGTTCTTATCACTCTGCACGAGGGGCAGGGATTTTCGGTAAACTACCCGACTGGGTATCATATACGACGCCAGATGTTTCTTAAGCTCAAACAAAATTTCCTTCTCTGTGATCTCACTCGGTGCTGAATAGACCAGAACGATTTCTTCCTCAATAAGCTCGTTATCGATAGCGAACACCGCACATTGCTCTATTTGAGGAATATTTTTTGTCGCCACAGACTCAATTTCGTAGGGAGAAACCCTGAATCCACGAGTTTTGATCATGTCATCCTGCCGGGAGACGAAATAGAAATAGCCCTCCTCGTCTTTGTAGACATAGTCACCGGAGGCGACGACAAACTCATCCGTTAACTGCCCTTCAAGATTGATCACATCTTTTAGGATCTGAACCGATTTAAAGCGCTGGGAGTTTTCCTCTGGCGCATTCCAGAATCCACGATAGATATAGCCACCCCGGTGAATCAACTCGCCCACCTCACGTACCGCACACTCCTTACCATCCTCATTGAGCACGTAGAGTTCGACGTCGGGTATAGGCTTACCAATAGAGTCCGGGCGTATATTCACCTGAGAAGGATCGAGGTAAGTAGAACGAAAGGCCTCGGTGAGTCCATGCATCGAGTAAAACTCTGCTTTTTGAAAGGTACGCTTACAATCGCCAATCATCTTCCCGGTAACATTCCCACCCGAAGAGGTGATCGTTTTCACATTATCGAAGAGCTCCGGACTGGGTATCCTTTGAACATCGTCGTCAAACATTTGGGAAATATTGATGGGCATTAGCGGCAGTACGGTCACCTGATCATCAATAAGATGATTGAAAAAATCCTCCGGAAGAATAAAGCGATGCAGAGCAAGAGTCGCTTTTTTGTAGAGTGTGCAAAAAATCTGATTCAAGCCGTAATCAAGATTGAAGATCAGCAACCCGGAAATAACGTCGTCCCGTTCCAATTTCAGATACTGAGAAACCACGCGCGCGGAATCAATCAGGTTTCTGTGTGATATTACAATGCCTTTGGGTGTACCGGTGACGCCGAACGAATAGGTAATAACCGCATTGTCGTGGCCGCTGATATCGCAAACATGGGGTTTATTGTAATACTTATAAATTTCTTCAAAGGACGCGATCTCCTTTGCCGTCGTTTCGTAGGAAACGATATGACCCTCGAAATCAATTTCTTCAATACTTTCGAGTTTAAGTTTATCGGTGATAATACATTTGATGTCACAGTCGTTAATAATGTATTCCACCTGCTCGGGTTGTAGCAACTTGGTCAGCGGCACTAACAGATAGTCGGTAGACAAAATCGCAAGTATGGCAACAACCTGCTCTATCCCCTTATTGGAGTAAATTCCCACCCGCGAATTCTTCTCCAAGTTCAGTTCGTTCAAGTAAAACGCCACCTGATCAACCTTGGTGAGCAGTTCTCCGTAAGTCAGACTCTGCTCGTCATAGACAAGAGCCGTCTTATCAGTGTGCGTGGACGCTGCGCTTTCCAGGAGTGTCCGAATACAATTGATTGACATGGCTATTCCCCCACCGCTCCAAGCGTCCAGATATCGTAATTGCTGTCGATAACCGCCGCCGGTTTGTGATCTGAAGTAAGAATTTTCTTGTAGAAAAAAGCGATGATGTTTTCTATATCATCCGCATCCAACACCTTAGTTATTCCACCGGTCAAAACAATAGAATTGATCGCGAGAAGTTTGAGATTGACATAGGATTTTTGATGGTTGGAAATCTTGCACAGCACCAGAAAAATGGCGAGTTGCATCAAAATTCGGGTGGCCTTCTCGCTCTGCTCGGAGAAAATGTTCTCAGTGACCTTCAAATGCATTAGCAATTCGTAAACAAACTCATTGTTCTGAGCGGCAAATATTAGAGACTGCCTGGATTTGTAAACACCCAGTTTTTTAAACACTAGTCTGTCGTATTCATTTTCAGTCACAATATTGTCATCCACTAAATCCTTGGAGTAGTGAATATCGGTGGTAGCTCCGCCGATATCGAGCAGGATAAACGGGTTCACCACCGAATACCTGGCGTCGATCATCGGCAGCGCCTTGTTAACAATGTAAGGCGTCGAGTAAATTTGATTGGCAGTGATGTCGTACAGATTTTTAATATCTTCCTTACCCATGATGTCCTGCTGGTAAAGGTTCGTCAGGTATTCCTTCAGATGTTCCTCAACAATGTGAAGCCGGTTATCGATCACATTGGGCAGTACTACCAAATCGTCTATCTGATCTTTCAGTCTCGGAGCGTCCTTTTCACTCCCTACAAACACAATGTTGGAGTAGTTCACCTTGGACAGATAATCAAACAAGCTCGATGAAAATATGCCGGAGTGGGTATCGATTCCACCCACCACAATAACCACATCGACAAGGTCGCTCGGTACCGAATACTCTTCAATATTTTGATACAAAATCGTATCGATGATATTGATGCCAGAATTGAAAGCAATATTAGTCGCGTACTTCAACGAGAAAGAATTGCTTACGCCGATAATAAGGGTACTAAGCCCGCCATTGGCCGAAGAGCAAATATGCACGTCTTTCTTATCAAAACGCTCCAGGGTGTTACCGCATCGATGGACCAGGTCGTCCATGATATCTTTATTAAAGTCTCTGAAATGCTGCTCAATATGCTCGGCGGTACTAACCTTGAAGTAGGTGCTTCCGATATCAATTAGCAACTTATCGCTGAGCGTGCTCATTGCATAATCCCTATATCGTGGACAATATCGTTGACGATACTGGTGGTGTCTTTCGCCAGATCACATTGAGATTTTTCATATTCATAGCAGCGATCGGGAATGGGCACATTCCCTCGCTCGATAATTCTGATGTTTTTCTTTGCGTCTCTTACCGTGATCATTTCATTGTGATTGATAATATGGGGCGAGAAAGGCACATCGATCGTACCGTTTTTGATCGAGTTAAACACTTTTCGCCACAGCGTATCCGCAGGATCGTTGAACACCGCTTCCATGATAGCGTGAACTTCGGCGGTCAAAATTTCCTCTTCCTCCTCATCCGATATATCAGGTAGGCCATTGAGAATACGTAGCGAGTACTGTGTATTGGCAACCGTTTTCGCATTCGCTTCCTTGGTGGGAATACCCGTGGCTTCCTCACGCGTTTTGGTAATAATTTTATCGGCGCCCACCATGCAGGCTATCGTGGTGGACATATTAATTAGTTGTTCGGCGTAATCCTTGTTCGTTGGAAACGCACCCATCCACTGGTGATACACCAAGTGAATGGCGGCATCACCGCAATCAATTTTCTCAGCATAATACCGTGCCAACTTTTTGAGCACCGCCCCGGTGACAACGTCCTGAATCATCGAGCCCTGCTGCGCAAAGGAAACAGAAAACGATTTCACCCCCTCTTCCAGGGAGAGAAGCATTTCCAATAATTGAATCACAATGGTGATTGAGGGCGGCACCAGTGTCGCTGTCAGTGGACCAAACGATTCTCGATTAATCGGCTCATTCAGTTCTGAGTAATTAGCACATACCCGCTCAACATACTTCCAATACAAAAAGGCTTTGTCCAGCGGGAAGTTTTTCGAATAGGGTAAAAGATAGGTGATAGGCCCACCTTCGATATCGAAAATACCCGATGCGATTGCGGTCTCTATCAGCAATCTGGCGTCCGGTGTTCCGTGCCGCAAACTCACCGGCTTATTAAAATGAGTAATCATCTTGCGGGTCGTGCGATAACCGTGGGTTACCAATGGATAGCCGTTGAGCATGTCCATGTCATTTTCTTCGCTCAGCCTCAACATCTTCTTTGCGGTGCCGTAGTCATTTAACCGAGTGTTTGAATCGATGGTGAGGGGCAGCACGTCCACATTGGCGTCGACGAAAAATTCGTAGAGCGCGTACTGTTGTTTGTACGTAGGAAAACCACCTCGGGGTTGGACGAGCATCTTGGATTTGTTTTGGCTCTTTCTTTGAAAATGGTGGGAGATAAAAAGCTCCTTATTGGCACTCTTTACAAACTCCGCCACCTCGGCAAAATCAAACGCATCGACATACTCGTTACCAAGAATGATTTCGCGCTCTTCTTGAAGCAAGCTCACTGGACTTTCCTGTGTTGGATAAAGTCTTCCAGTGAGTCGAGCCCGGTGTTCAAATCCACCTGATGACACACCAGATCAAAACCGTATTTTTTGTAGCGAGGGATAATGTCCTCTGACTTACCCGCGCCGACAACCAGGTTCCCACCAATCATCATGATTAAATCATCCAGTGTCTTGTAGCTTGCCTTGAGCGGTTTGACCTCTCGCCCCCAGCCTTCGGCTTCACCGTTAAGAGAAGAAATCAGCAATATTTCAGCGCCTGTTTCAACAGCCGCGTCAAAAAACTCTTCTAAATAGGTGTTCACGCCGAGATTGAACACTTCAAAACCTCTCGCCCTCAGGGAAAGATCAATCAATCTATTGGCGACTACGTGGATATCATTGCCCACCACACCGGTAACTACCTTCATAACGTGTATTGCCTATCTCTAAAAGTCTAGCAAATTCAAAAGCTTATGTAATAACTGGCGCTATGCTGCTAAAATGCCGATCCCAAATTCAATCAGGAAGCACTTATGGATTTTTTTACAGCGGATATCTGTGATGAACACAGCGACAAGGTATTTGTGCTGGACGCAGGGTACAGAAACTATGGTGGCGCAGACAAGTGCCAGGGTGAAATAGTCACCATTAGGCTAGATAGAAATAACGCTGACCTGATCGCGCTTTTAAGAGACGAAGACGGCACCGGTAAGGTGGTGGTTGTCGACGTCGATAGAGCCTACTTCGCAGTGGTTGGTGAAAACCTGATGAAGTTCGCGCAAACGAATAATTATGCCGGCATTATCGTCAATGGCTATATCAGAGATACCTGGCAAATTCGGGACATTCCCGTTGCTCTCTATGCAATCGGGACATGCCCGAGGAAATACATTCCCACCACCTCCGGCAAAAGAAATAGCCCACTTTCCTTTGGCGGCATCGACATCAACTCCGGTGATTACCTCTACGCGGATACCGACGGCGTGATTGTCACCGCCGAGAAAATTGTCTAGCCGCAGTGCAGATCAAAGCACTTTGGCAATCGACTGTGCGAGGTAATCGACATTATCGGGTGAGATAGACGCTACGCTGATGCGACTAGAACCAACCATATAGATGCTAAATTCATCCTGTAAGCGCTGCACCTGATCCGTATCTATACCCAGAAACGAAAACATACCGTTTTGGCGAGTAATGAAACTAAAGTCCTGTGTTACGCCATTGGCTGCCAGTTTATCAACCAATAACTGGCGCATGCCGGCAATGCGATCGCGCATCTCCTTCAATTCCACGTGCCATTGCGCAGTGAGCTCATCCGAACTAAGAATGGTCTCCACAATAGCCGCACCATGAGCTGGCGGCATTGAGTAATTGGTCCTGACCACGGGCAACAATACCGAGCTGATAATATCTGCGGCTTCAGCGTCTTTACCAATAATGGAGCAGGCGCCGATACGCTCTCGGTAAAGGCCAAAGTTCTTCGAGCAGGAACTGCAAGCGATAAGCTCATCAACTGAATCAGCCAGCAACCTCAACCCATAGGCATCTTCATCCAGACCTTCGCCAAAGCCTTGATAAGCCATATCAATAACCGGCGTGAAACCCCTTTGCCTGGCAATATCGGCCACTTCCTGCCACTGCTCTTTATTCAGGTCCATGCCGCTGGGGTTGTGACAGCAGGCGTGCAGCAACACTGCGTCTTCCTTTGGTATTTCCTTCAGAGCTGCCACAAACCCGGGAAAATCCAGGCATTTGTTTTCATGGTCATAGTAGGGATAAGTCTTCACGGTCAGACCGGCAGCGGTAAACACACCGGGATGATTCGCCCAGGTCGGGTTGCTCAGCCAAATAGTAGCACCGGGAGTGCAGGTGTTAATAAACTCGCCAGCCACGCGCAGGGCAGCCGTTCCCCCAGGGGTGGATACGGTGCGAACTCGATTTTCACGTATGACCTTGTGGTCGCCGAAGTTAAGCTTAGCGATCTTTTCGTTGAACAACGCAGACCCGGCTGAACCCAGATAAGCCTTGCTCAATTCCTGCTCAGTCCGCCGTTTTTCAGCTTCCTTTACGCATGCCAAAACCGGAGTATGACCCATTTCGTCTTTATAAATGCCGGCGCCGAGATCAATTTTATTGGGATGATCATCGGCCTTAAATTTGATGGACAAACCCAAAATGGGATCGGCTGGGCGAGGTGTTAACTGTGAAAACATAAACGGTTGCGCTCGAGTAGTCTGTTGAGTAGCGCAGCGACACTCGGTCGCCACGAGGCCCACAATCATACCTTAATTAGAGCGGTTTCAACGCAAAGTTGATCTCAATCAAGGTAAAAAAAGTGTGGTCCGATAGCCTAAGCGCTAGGACAAATGGGAGAAATAGCATGGTTGAAACACACGAGATCTCTGACCACGAAATTATGACGGGCCTGGCAAAAACGATTGCCTTATTTTGCGTCGCCTCTGCCAGCATGGCCGTAGCGGTATGGTACTTCGCTGGCTAAGCATACTGACGGGCTGAAGTACTGAACAGCACGAGCAAGGTCATATCCTCTTGTATTTCAAAGAATGAGTGTTCAACAGCAGCACGTACGTACAGGAATGAGCCTGGTTTAACCTCCATTGTTTCACCCTTCAGGCGAAACTGAGCACGACCGCTCAGCACTAGATAGACCTCATCCTCATCATGCGGAGCCTGCATATCTTTGCTGCCCGCGGCCAAGGAATAAAGCCCGCAGCTTAAATTCGGTGTTTTAAGAAATTCCATATACTCAACGGCGTCTCCCTTGAGCTTTCCTGTAAGCTCTTCCAGATTCAGGACTTGCCAACTTTCATCTTGCATCATCA
Organism: Halioglobus sp.; assembly: GCA_045110675.1. Taxonomy (GTDB): domain Bacteria; phylum Pseudomonadota; class Gammaproteobacteria; order Pseudomonadales; family Halieaceae; genus JBALVT01. Next base: position 24,379 of record JBGCGJ010000017.1, read on the forward strand.
ATCTCCCCGGCTGATTTATCGATAGCTAATTGCTTATTCTAAACAGCCGCCAATAATGGTTGATATCAGCACCGGATCACTTGACCTAGCTCAAGCTATATTCAGTTAGCTCGGTGAACAGCTGTTGCCTTAGATTGAATTATTGATTTTCAGCGCCAGGGAGAAGTCGCGTTCGGTGAGGCCCGCCGCCTCATGAGTGGTTAGATAAATCTCTACCTTGTTGTAAACATTGAACCACTCGGGATGGTGATCCGCGGCTTCGGCGAGCAGAGCGACACGGGTCATAAAGCCAAATGCATCAACAAAACTGCCAAACGTAAAGCTACGGTAAAGCTTGTTGTCGTTCAGAGACCAATCAGACAATCTGGATAAATTGTCCTCAATCGCTGTATTGGATAACTTTTTAATCGGCATGGCCCCAAGTCTACCCTCTCTAGGCTGCGGATTGTTTAAGCTGCTCTCTAAACAGAGCCATCAAGTGCTCAATATCATTCAAACGCGCATAATTTGGGCGCACTATAAAAGCTATCTTGCGATGGGGCCCGGCCTCTTTAAGGTGGACCGAACTCAAACGTGGGTTGCCAATGATAAGTTGGTCCAAGGCCATTTGCGGCACTAGTGTGGTTCCAACTCTCCCGGCCACCAACTGCACCAGAGTGGTCAAGCTGGTCGCTCCCAAGCTGTGTGCTGAGTTTTCTTTCGGCAACTTGCAGGCCGCCAGTGCGTGATCTTTAAGGCAGTGGCCATCTTTGAGCAGCATGAGCTTTGCCTGATCCAGCTCATCACTGGCGATCTCGCTGCGTTCGCCCATCTTATCGTCGCAGTGGGTTACCCAGTAGAAATCTTCCTCCCAAAACTCGAAGGCTAGCAGGCCGGCACAATCGTAGGGGAGCGCGAGGATAGCGGTGTCGATATCACCACTTCTCACCATGTCGACCAGAACGTGTGACTGATCCTCCACCACGCCCAATTGCAAATTCGGGTATTGCTCGTTCAACGTGGGAAGCACCATCGGCAGTATATAGGGACCAATCGTTGGGATCATGCCTATGGAAATCGGGTAGCTAAGCGGTTCGCTCTGGGTGCGGGACAACTTGGACAGATCGTCCATCTGCAGCTTGATGACTTTTGCCTTTTCGAGCACTTCCCGCCCGAGCGGCGTGACCATGACTTTCTTGTTGTTTCGCTCAAAGACTTGAAAACCCAGTTGTTTTTCCATCTCCAACAGAGCTGTACTAAGCGCAGATTGCGAGACACTGCAGGCCTCGGCAGCCTTCTTAAAGTGCAGGGTTTTTTCTACCGCCAGGGCGTAATTGACTTGTTTGAGAGAAATCATGAATCTATTTTAGCTCACGCGAAGCATTACTACGTTCTATTTTTTGAATGATTTCGAATCATATTTTGGGATAACGTCAGTCTATAGTATTTTATTTTTAGCCAAAACCCGGAATCCACCCGCGGCCAGCGCACATCACTGGCCTTGCCACTACAAATATGAGACGGTCTGAAACACAAAATAACCGGCTAAAATCCGGACAGGGATAATAATGAAAACAGTCATAGAAAAACTGGTCCACTGGGGACCGATTTTCTTTGGAGGCTTGGTATTCGCCCCCATGTGGTCAGCCGCCTTAAACATCAGTTTGCCCATTCTCATGGTGGTGGGAGTGATCTGGGGTTTTATTGCGATGCAGCGAGGCCGTTGGCTATGAGTATGGAAGCGGAGCGCGCGATAGCTAAAAAATACATCGGTCACTTCCCCTGGTTTATGGTGATCTGGGGGGTGGGCGGTTTTTTCTTGTGGCTGTCGCTTTTCCCGCTGGTACATCTGGGCCACCTGCCACTGTGGGCGGGCTTTGTGCTTTCCCTTCTGGTGCAATCGTATTGTTATTTGCCCAGCCATGAGGCCCAGCATGGCAACATTGGACGGCCTAAGTCTCGCTGGCGCTGGCTGAACGAATTTATCGGTCACACCTCGATGTTTCCGGTCAGAATTCCCTACCCGCTCCACCGAGCTATTCACCTGAAACATCATGCTCACACCAATGACGCCAGCAAAGATCCCGATATTGGAATGCGCGCTCACAATATCTGGGGGGCAATGTATCAGGCCTGGCGTGTTCGACAGCCCGACAGTTTAGGCGGACTCACTCCGGACGTACTGGATGACAACCCGCAAAAAGAGTCACTGGTGTGGCATGGCTTTCTCATGACACGCTTGTGGTGGTTTGCTCTTTTGTTGCTGTGTTGGACGGGCTTTGCCCTGGAAGCTCTGATGCTATGGTGGCTGCCGATGCAAATCGCCATGATTTACACACAAGTTACCTTGTCATGGGCACCTCATCACCCGATGCAGGAACAGGGGCGCTACCGCGATACGCGAATCTGGAAGTCTCCGGTGGGTACGCTGCTCTCATCCGGCATGGAATATCACTTTATCCATCACCTGTTTCCATCCATTCCTTTGAACAAGCACCCGGCGGTTTATCGCGAGATGAAGCCCTTATTAATGGAACAGGGCATGCGCGTTGATGGCGATCTTTAACACTGGCATTCCCGATGCCTGACAACGACAGCAAACGAATACTGGTTGCGGGTGCCACAGGCTATCTGGGCAAATATGCAGTAAAAGCATTTAAACAACGCGGCTATTGGGTACGCGCTCTGACACGCAGCAAGGAGCGCTTGTTTGAAGCGGGCCCGTTTACAGCGCCAGCACTTGTTCCCGACGACCTTGATGATGTATTTATCGGAGAAATTACGCAAGCCGATACACTTGCGGGAATGCTTGACGGTATTGACGCCATCTATTCCTCAGTGGGAATTTCTCGCCAGCGGGATGGGCTCACTTTTGAACAGGTCGATTATCAGTGCAATCGTAATCTGATCGATTTATGCAAAGGAACCGAGGTCAGTCAATTTCTCTATGTTTCGATGCAAGGCGCCGAAAACATCATGCAGCTCGCGATCACTCAGGCGCATGAGAAAGTGGTCGCAGATCTTAAAAACTCTGGCCTGGACTATAGAATTGTAAGACCCTGCGGATACTTCTCGGACATGGGTGTGCTTTACGATATGGCGAGCAAGGGTCGTTGCTTTTTAGTCGGCGATGGTTCGAATAATATGAACCCAATTCACGGTGCGGATCTGGCTGAAGTGTGTGTTGACACACTTGAGGCAAACGAACCGGAAGTAGAGGCGGGTGGCCCCGATATAATGACCCAACGCGAGGCGGCGGAGTTGGCGTTTCAAGTCGCAGGGAATCCTGTAAAAATTTCGGTTGTGCCAATGTGGATGGCCAGAGGACTGGCAAAATTGATCGGTTTACTATCGCGCCAGTTTGGCGATCTTGCCGATTTTATTGTCACCGCCGGAGAAATTGATGGCGTCGGGCCACAGCGGGGCACAACCACTTTGCGAAGCTACTTTGAAATGCTGCACGAAGAAAAAGCCTCAAAAGACAAAGACTAAAAGTTAAATAGTATCTCTGGAGCTTCAAGGTAGAACGAAACAATCATGAATAGTAAAACCCCCAATCACCAGCACAGTCAAATGTCATGCCCAGTCAATCTGGAAGACGTAGATTTATTTGCACCCGGAAGCCAGGAGCATTGGTATGAAGCTTACCCTATTCTCCACCGCGAGGCGCCAGTATTGGTGTTACCCGGTGAGGGAATGGACGGTGTGAGCGACGCTTTTGTTCTCAACCGCTACAAGCACATCGAGCAAGTCGTTAAAGACCCCGAGCGTTTTCCACCGGTCATGAGCATGATGGTCGATCAACTGCAGAACGCAATTGATCGAGATGAGCCCGTTCCACAAGACGCTTCACGATTCGATCTGGCCCTGGACTCTGTACGCACACTGCGCCCGACTATCGAACTATGGCGAGCCCACCGCCAGGAACTGACCGATCCCTGGGTGGGACCGGGCGCCAAACGTCACAGGCAAATGATTGAGGACGTGACCGACGAACTGATCGACCAGTGGATTGACCGAGACGACGGTGACGGGATGGGAACCGTAGAATTCGTTGAGGAATTCGCGAGACCCCTACCGCAACGAGTGATGGCACACGTGCTGGGTTTTGCAGCAGAAGATGTGCCCAAATTAGCCGACTGGGGTTCTGCTCAGGTGATGCAGTACGTCTACGGCACAGGCCATCTCAACAAACTTAGCGAGCAGCAGTTGGCATTTCAGGCAAAAGGCCTCGAGGGTTTTGCGGATTTCCTTGCCGCGCAAGTCGCCAGCAAACGCGCGGCCCCTCAGGACGACATGATCAGCGCATTGACACAGATTCACTACAAGGCCCTGGATCGGAAACTCACCGACGAAGAGGTCTACGGTATTGTTTACTTCATGGTGCTCGGTGGTCTGGAAACCACCCAATATGCGCTGGAAGAAGAAGCTCAGCTGCTGTGTGACAACCCGGAGCTATTGCGCCAAATCCGAGCTGAGCCTGAAAAAATCCGAGCATTTACCGAAGAGTCTATGCGCCTTCGAGCCCCAACTCAGGGTTTGTCTACTCGCCTCACCACACGGGAAGAGGTGTTCGAGGATGTGACAGTGCCGCCCGGATCGATTTTGCATATTCGCTTCGGCGCGGGCAATGTGGATCCAAATCAATACGACTGCCCCTTCAAGCTGGACATGGAACGCAAGGCGTTAGGCAACCACCTCAGCTTTTCACAGGGGCCGCGAACCTGCCCCGGCGCGGGCATCTCACGTCTCGAGCAAGTTATTGCCTGGGAGCGACTGGCAGCTCGTGTGAATAAACTTGAGTATGCGCCAGACAATAGCTTTGAACATCAGCCCGGTATCATGCTGGGGACATTAGCGCTGAATTTGCGGTTTCAAAAAGCCAAATAACCTTCGAGGAACAACCTGACCATGAGTACATTACTCGCGAAAATACAAATACACCCCGGAAAAGAGGCCGATTTCGAGTCGCTCATGGCTTTCATGTACGAGGAAACTCATCGCACCGAAGCAGAGGTACTTCGCTACGAATACTGGCGCGGGCAAGAGCCAGGCTTTTACTACTGCCTGCTGTCTTTCTCCGACAGCATTTCATTCTGGAAACACCAGGCGAGTGATCACCACGAGGGCGAGATGCAGCGCTTTACAGATTGCATCGCTGCGCTGGAACTGGAAGTTGTCGACCCGGTGCAACAAGCATCGCCACTACCGCCCACGGTTGCTGGAAAAGATCCGCAGGGTGAATCGACGGCGGTACAGGAACAGGCCGCACTGTTTCCAATTAACGAGGCGCAATGGTGGCCTTAAACGGGGTTCCCTTAGTTAGTTTTTTAGTGTCCCGATTTCTGTACGCAGGCGATCTCTGACCGTGCCCATATCTTCCAAGGTATCTCGAGAAATCTCAAACTGGTCCCAGAGCCAGCTGCCATATTGACGCGCTGTGCAGGCCGCACATTTAATCGGCGACAATAGCAGCCCCTCGGAGACAATCTCTCGACACTGTTCGAGGGTCTCCCTGGCATGTTCGCGGGTGCTGGAGCGCGAATGATCTCGCGCTATAGATAACACCTCCAACGACTCCATCAGTGTTTCCAAACCCAACCACTCGGTCATCACCGCATTTTCAACGCCGTGCCGCAGGGCTCGACGAGCGCCCCGAGCCACATTGCGAAACTCGCGATCGACACGGGACCCAAAAACAGGATCCGGCGCGGGCAGCAAGGAGTCATCTTCGGATAACTCTCGCCAATCCAGGGGCCCAAGAGTCGCTTCAATTTGGGGGAAAACCAGTTGTTCTTCGGTTTCCATATGTCGAAAGAGGTCTGAGATATATTTTCGGCCAGCTTTGACAACTTTATCGGTATCGCACTTCCCTTGCCGCCACTCCACAATGGTTTTGAGGGCCTTCTTGCCACTGATAGCCATTCGATCGTGATCACGCTGCATTGAATCAACGTCGTCAGCCAGTTGCGCGCTCAGTTGGGCAGCGCGCTGGAAAATAACGTCTTCGCGGGGATGGTGAAAGCGATCGGGATACTTCGTCATATAATGCATGCTCTCGTACAAAACATGCGTGTCGACATTGCCATCGCTCTCGATGAGATTCAGCTGCTTTTCCAACTGTTTCAACATGGTGGCCATATGCCGATGCTCGGCATATAGCGTCGCCATCATTGGAGTGCGAGAGGAAGACTTGGAGCGAGGTTTTGATTGAACGGCAGTGCTCGGCATAGGCCCACTATTGGCTTATTCTGGAACACTCAGTATGAGGCTTCAGCGATAACTACCCCTTGATCTAGCGCAATAAAAACCTTCGCATGACTCAACTATCTTCAAGATAGGGGTCACAGTCCTGGGCTCTAAGAGTCGATACCAGTGCGCCCGCACCACCGAGCAAGGTGCCAACGGCAGCATTATCGAAAGCGGCTTCACCTGCATCGACAATGTCCTGGAGATCGATCAGAAACTGCTCGGAAGCCACCTGCTGCTCCGGAGTGAAGCGAGCAAAATCCGCTTGCGAAGCCACGACGATAGGGAGCAGTTCGGCGGCATCGCGAAAAGTGCTCAACGGCGCTGTGGCATCAAACACCGGAGTGTTATCGGTTGCGATCAAGTCACGAGTCAAAGCATTCGCGGTGATCATCTGCTGATCCAGTTTGGGAAAATCCACTCCAGCAAAATCGTCTTTAACCGTGTGGTAGCAACCGTTATTGGCATCTGTCAGGAAAACCACGGGAACACCGACTCTCGCCAGCACGGCGTGATCGCTACGTCCCTGGCCAAACAACAAACTGAGCATGACCGTTTCCAGGTTGGAGACTTCGCGAGCGCTGTTAGCCGCGTCGATCAAATTGGGCCCCCCGGTCTCCGCACCCACTAAAATAGTGAAGTTTCTGAGGCTCGGGAGCAAATTCACCCCCTGTATATCGAAATTGATATAAGTGATCGTTTTCTCGAGGGGCACAATCGGGTTTTCTACATAGTATTGAGCCCCCACCAAACCATCTTCCTCGCCATCCCACAGGGTAATGATGATGGATCGGCGAGGTGTACCCTCAGCGACAATGGCGCGCACAATATCAATCGTGGCGGCGACCCCTGTCGCGTTGTCAGTCGCGCCATTGCAGATGTCGTCTTCTTCTGTCATTCCTGCGCAGCTGACGGGATCTCGGCCATGATGGTCGTAGTGAGCGCCAATCATGACATATTCATCCGCCAAATCACCGCCGGGTACGATCGCAAGTACATTGGTGCCATTGGCATAGGGTTGCAGATAACCGTCTATGCCCTCGGCATCGGGGTCTACGGGATCGGCAAACTGGGACAGCTCCTTATAGAGAAACTCCCGGGCCAACGCCGAGCCCGGCGACTGGTTATCCCGTCCCTCATACTCATCAGAGGCCAGAGTTTCCACGATCGAGCGCACACTGGCTGGCTGTGGCGCTTCAGGAACCTCTGGAATTACCGCCGAGCGGCGGTCAGATCCATCCGAGCAAGCTCCGACAACCAGCACCACCAGCACAAATACCGCCAACATTCCTCGATAGAGCATCACAATTCCCTCTGAGATTGATTAAATTTCAGCCACCACACCAAACACAAGGTAAACACTCACCCTGAGCCGGTCAAATTTGCACCACACTTTTTGACAACTACAGTTAAAAAAGCGCCAGAATTCTTCCGCTCGGCGAGCATTTTCTGTACAATCCGCGGCCCTGGACGCACCGTAACGTAGGTCTAAGCTGTCTTCGATGACAGTTAACGCGTCCTCTTGTAAGTGTGCCGGTGGAACTCCAAACGCTCCGCGAGAACACCTTATTGGACCCTTTAACTCAAATCGACGAAACACAGGAAAGACTGAATGCTGACTGCTAAAAATCTAGAACGAGTAATAGAACTGGAAAACAAGCTAAGAGCCGAGTACCAGGTACAACTGGACGCCAAATCTGCCGAGATAGAAAGCCTTGTCCAGGCGAAGCAAGAACTGCAAACCAACTCCGATCAGAAGTTGGCCGAACTGCAAACTAAGTTGGACAAGCAGTTGGAAGAAATCACCAGCCTTTCGAAAGAAGCAACCGTAAACAAGCGCACAGAGCAGCTCAATCGTGAATTGAATCAGCGCTCTGAGAACCTGGCCGAAGAAGTCGCTACCCAGAAGAAGCGCATAAAAAGCTTGCAAAAAGATCTCGCCGAAGAGCGTGCAGAGTTGAAGACACTGAAGCAGTTTGATCCAGCAAAAATGAAGAAAGCTTTGGACGCCAGCAAGAAAAAACTGACTGAGAAAACCACAGCCAACGATTTGCTGCAAAAGACGGCGTTTAAAGCCAAGTCTGAAAAAGCGGAACTGCAGCAGCGGGTGAAAGAACTGGAAGCCAAGCTGGCAGAATTCGAAGAAAGCGAAGATACTGATAAATCTGAAGAAGAGGCCGCGTAGGGTATACAACCCTCTCGCGAGTTGTGATCTGCAGCCAAAATCGGCGCAGAACATTGAGTTTTAAACACCAGGAGAATCAAAATGTTCAGTCATATTATGGTTGGCGCAAACGACGTCGAAACATCAAAGACTTTCTACGATGCCGTGTTAGGCGCAATGGGCCACGAGCCTGGAGTCATTGACGACAAAGGCAGGTGCTTTTATTTCACGCCTACGGGCATTTTTTCTATCAGCAAGCCGATTGACGGCGAGCCAGCCTGTAACGGCAATGGCAGTACCATTGGTTTCGCCGCAGCTGATCCAGCACAGGCTGACGCCTGGCATGCTGCAGGTCTGGCAAACGGCGGAACAACTTGCGAAGAACCTCCTGGGCCGCGCACAGGCTCTACAGGTACGTTGTATCTCGCTTATCTGCGTGACCCATCGGGCAACAAAATCTGCGCTCTGCACCGCATGGCTTAATCGCTAAAGTGGGTGAACCTTCACCGGAAGGTCGGTAATACCTCGAACAAAACTCGATTGTAATCGCTGAGGTTCACCCACCACTTCTATCGCGCTAAAGCGCGCTAGAATTTCTTCCCAGACAATCCGCAATTGCATCTCCGCCAGCCGATTTCCCATACATCGGTGAATCCCGAAACCAAATGACAGATGATGACGCGCTTTGGGTCTGTCGATGAGAAATTCGTCGGCACGATCGATCACCTCGCCGTCGCGATTTCCCGACACATACCACATCAACAGTTGGTCACCGGCTTTAATTTGCTTGTCACGAATTTTGACGTCCTCCCGAGCGGTGCGACGCATATAGGGAAGCGGTGTTTGCCAACGGATTATTTCCGAAACCATGTTGGGAATAAGCGATGGATCTTTTTTTAGCTTTTCAAACTCGGCGGGGTGTTGATGCAAGGCCAAAACTCCGGCGCTGATAGAATTGCGGGTCGTGTCATTGCCCCCCACAATCAGCAGTATCAGATTGCCCAGAAACTCCAGTGGTTCCATATTTCTGGTGTCTTTGCCATGAACTAACATGGAGATCAGATCTGAGCCCGGCTCCTTCTGCTGTGCTCTTTCGTTCCACAGCCTGGTAAAGTATTCCAGGCATTCCAGTAATTCCGCATTTCTTTCCTCGAAGGTCTCGACAAGACCTGTGCCCGGAACAGACGTCGCCACGTCGGACCAGCGGGTTAGCTTGCGCCGATCCTCAAAAGGGAAATCGAAAAGAGTTGCCAGCATTTGAGTCGTCAATTCAATGGATACCAGATCAACCCAATTGATGGTCTCTGCGATGGGCAAGCTATCGAATATGGCAGCTACCCGCTGACGAATAATCGGCTCCAGTTTCGCGAGGTTTTTTGGCGCTACAACGCCACTGACCGTACTTCGCTGTAGATCGTGTTTGGGGGGATCCATAGCAATAAAGTTAGGAAAATCCATGACTGCAGGATTTAACGGGTCCTTCACTTCAGGCCCAAGTACTATCCCATGGGCCGAGGAGAACAACTGGTGATTGGTATCCACAAACATGATGTCTTCGAACTTTGTGATAGACCAATATCGGCCCGCGCCTTCCATCTCGTTCAGGTGAACCGGGTCCTCCTCTCGCAATCGCTTGAAGTGGTCCCAGTGCAAATCGTGTTCGAACAAGCGTCCATCGATAACATTGATGTCCTCAATGGGGATAGCGTAGGCATCTTCGACGACGGGCAGGGCATCCGGACCCAAAAAAGGGCTGACCACTTGCTCGAGAGGATGCTCGTAGGCTTCTGTTTGTTCGCTCATATTATTTCTCTTGTGCCGGTTCAATATTGATTCACGTTATCAAGAAATTGCGGACGCCGCCATCGGGGGCGGTGAAGTCCTGCTTAGCCCTGGAGAGATCTGGCTGCCACTTGTACCTCCAGGCTTCCCGGTTCATATCCGCAGTGCAAGACCGTGCGATACTCGGTGCGGGATTCGCTCACCTTCCATTGTCCATCAATCTTCCTGTAACTATCGTGATACAGGGCACTCATGAGGGTCACGGTGTGGTCATGGGTGTTAATGTTCCGGTAGTTCAAACTCCAAAGCCCACGGCCATTACCGGGATCGAGGATTTCAATTTCAGGATTGGCACAATGGTGCATATCCAGAACATATTCATGACAGCCTCTAGGAACAAATATACCGTCAACAAACTCATCACGGTTTTCGCAGCGGCCAAAATAGGACATATCGATCACCACCTCACCCTGTGCAAAGCAGTCTCGAACCGCTTCGGGGTCCTGGCGATCACAGGCGTTGAGATACCTCGCTTTTAGTTGCTTGATGGCGTCTATGTCTTCTAGCCGAGTCAAACGCTGTGTTAAATCCGCCAGATCAATATCATTCATAAATTGCTGCTCTTGGATGAAAACTATTGGACTCACCAGCGCTGATCTTTCTTTAAGACTCAGGTGGTCAGAAAGGAATACAACAATCTTATACCCGCAACAACAAAGATAACAATTAGAGTGGCTTCGTTAAGTTCTCGAATAAAGTTATTGGAACTTAGCTGTCCTTATCGACAAGGCAAAAATTTTCTGACACCAACCCACGGCCGAAGTGCCAGGAATCAAGCAGGGAACCTCACGGTCAAGCAGCGGCCTGCGAATCTGCCGCTACTGCAGTTCGATCATGGGGCGCAGAAAAATCGTAGGGCTCGCTCAAGGGAATCAACCCCCCAGGATTCACTGACAAAAAACTGCCATAGTAGTGAACTTTCGTGTGCTCCAGATCAACCAATGCGGCAACGTTTTCGATCTGATACAAATCGCGAGTGTAGGCAATTAAACTGGGATAATCCTTAAGTCGCTTCTGGCTTAACTTGAACAATCCATAGTACACAGCATCAAATCGAAGCAGCGTTGTAAACAGGCGCCAATCGGCCTCTGTTAGGACCTCGCCGCTTAGGTACCGCGCTTTGGATAATTTTCGATCGAGCTCCTCGAGCGCATCAAACACTACGCGGCTAGCCTTCTCATATTCTTCCTGAGTTTCAGCGAATCCGGCGCGATACACTCCCAGGGTTATCCTTGGGTTTATCCAGTCGTTGAGTGCATTGATTTCCTCTCTCAAATCCAAGGGATAGAAGTCATACCGACTGTCAGTAAGCGAGTTGAAAGCAGAGTTAAACATGCGAATGATCTCTGCCGATTCATTGCTGACTATCACCTGCCGATACTTGTCCCAAAGTACGGGAACGCTGACCCTTGTGGTCAAATCACCGCCACTTTTTGTGTATATTTCGTGAAGTGCATTTAGCCCGTAGAGGTGATCCGGATACGCTTCAGAAAACACCCAACCCTGGTCGAGCATCAGCGGCTCAACTTCGGACACAGAGACAATATCCTCAAGCCCCTTTAAGTGCCGAAAGATCATTGCCCGCTGTGCAAACGGGCAGGCCCGGGAGTAGTAGAGATGATAGCGTCCAGGTTCTGCTGCAAACTCACGGACGCCTGAAAAGCTAAGACCGTCGGGCGTGATCCAATTGCGTAGGTGTTTTTGCGATTCTGTCATTGCCAGATTTATCTCGCTGGATACTTCCTCCGCGTTAACCCATTTTCCTTTGACTAAGATCCCCATTGTTTAATGCTCCAAGATTCAGTTTCAATTTGAGCAGTTTGATGTGCGATCGAGGCTGCCTGCTCTTGCTCCAATTCAGTTATCCGCGCGCGCTGACGCAGCAACTCCTGCTCGAGGGCTTGCAGTGTCTCAGCTTGGTAACCCAGGCCGGGCTCATCAAAAAAACTCAGCCATTGAGAAGCGCGATTTATAAAATTTTCAGATAGCATTTCAGTACTCCTTTTCGGTGGACGCCAGGGAACGAAACCCGCGGTGGCATTAACACCCCTAAGCGCGTGGTTATAATTTCAAAGCATCAATTCAGCGAGTTTTTGAGGCACCGAGAACGCGGGAAAATGGCCCGACACAAGGTTGTGAACCACATCTACGGGCCAGCTCTCTATCATCCGATCTTGCAAATCAGGAGTGGTGACTCTATCGATAGTGGTTCGAATGTAGGTCTTGTGTACCGTGCCAAAGTTTTCTGCGGTTACTACCACTGGTGCCATGAAGGGCTCCGTAGATTGTTTTTCAACGATTAGGGGCAGAAACCTCTCAATCACTTGCTCATCGACATCGTGAAAGCCCGCGCTGCGCAAAGTTTCCTCTGGAAGAGTTGCATAAGACTCATCTTCAGAGAAAATAATATTGGGAAGAAACTCGCCATCATCACTCTGCATGGCTTCCAAAACCGTACCGCCACTGTGCAATAGGAACGCCGCCACATAAATCAATCGCTCAAGCTTGTGGGGTATTTGCTCGGCCACCAAGGACACCACGGAACCGGTCATGCTGTGGGCAACCAGGATGACGGGCGTACCAATTTCATCAATTGTGTTGATAACCGTGTCGACGTAGTTGGCCATAGTCATTTCGGTAACAGGCTGCATATTCGCGCCGTGTCCAGGCAGGTCGATAGCAGTGACTGTGTGACCACTTTGCTCCAGCACAGGGACAACGTCCTCCCATGATTGTGATTCTTCCCATGCTCCGTGTACTAATACGTAGTGACTCATTGTGGTTCTCCTTTGCGGCACCGAGTGCCGCTTAAATAGTTGATTTTTGTATGCTCAGCGCCTGCTAAGTGAAGCTAAGCTGCTTTGATGTTCATTGCGGCCTGTATCCCGGCGAGGGGAAAAATCTGCCCACCGCCAGCCCATCCGCCCTCATCGAGTTCAGTCAACATGACCCAGTGATTTAGGCGGCCTTCAAAAGGACCGATGAGCTCATCCACAATTACGCCGATGTCCTCTACCAGGACGCGACGAGATTGTTCGTTAAGTGCACCTTCGGGCGTAGTAATCGCCACGCGAATAGGCGAGGTTTCGAGGTTCTCACCGCCCACATAAATGGTGTCAGTGTTCATTTCATGGTAGTAAGCCCAAACCAGAGACTGTGCTCCGGGGTCCTCAAGGGGGGCGCATTCGGCGGTGAGTACAGCGTTGGATACCCGAGACATCAGAGCATCCTGATCCTTTTTGTTAAGGACACCTTGTGGAGCGATAACTTGAATTAATGGCATGACGTATTCCTCTTGTTGAGAAGTCAAAGAACTAAATGTTTCCGATCCGAAGATCGAGTGTCGCGCACAGATTTCTCACGATCGGCCTTTACCAAAGACATCTCTGAGCAACTAGATACTTAGCATCGATCGTGCCAAGTAAAATAATTATTTAATTACAACAACTTAGGTAAAATCGATAACCACAAATATTTGTGTTCCACAAGATTCCGTGGTTATATCCACAAATAACTGGAGTGAAACCATGGCAAATGAAGATCTAGGTTGGCTTCTCCGTGACTCGCCCTCACTACTCCTTCTGATGGATGACAATCTCGACTGCCACCACATGGCAGACGTCTGGCGAGCCAGGCTGAACCCAGCACTCAGGGCCAAGAAAGTGATTCCAGCCTCTGCACTCTTCGATTTAGACAATGAATCGGAGCTTTACGGGAAGTTCACCGAACTAGCTCAGCAAGGCACGTCAATCGTCAATCACGCCGCTGGCCTGTTTATGGAAGAGGGTGTATTGCCTGCGCGATTCGGTGCCTGGCGTGCGCAACGGGTAAAAGGGGATCCCCCCTGTATCATTGTCGCAGCGACTGATGTCAGTAAATTCAAAGGGGCGCAGGCGCAAATAAGCGAACTCCAATCCCAATACCAACACATTCTGAGTGCCGCTGGAGAGGGCATCCACGGCCTGGACAAAGAGGGGCGTATCACCTTTGGCAACGCAGCGGCCGAGGAAATTCTGGGCTGGCGCACTGACGAAGTATTGGGGAAAAAATCACACGGCCTACACCACCACTCCTACCCCGACGGTTCAGAATACCCGCGGGATGACTGCCCAATTTACGCTGCGCTCAGTGACGGTGTGACCCACAATGTTGATCACGAAGTGTTTTGGCATGTCGACGGTCACGCGGTTCCCGTCGAGTACACAAGCACACCGATCATGCGCGAGGGCAAACCCGATGGAGCCGTCGTGGTGTTTCGCGACATAAGCGAGCGAAAGAACCTGGAGGCACAGCGAAAGCAGGCCTTTGTAGAAATCCAGCAACTTAAAAATCAACTGGAACAAGAACGAGATTACCTGCGCGATGAAATCAACGTGACGGTAAATTTTGGGGAAATTATCGGCGAAAGCCAGGCGCTAAAACGCGCCCTCAGCCAAATTGATACCGTAGCGCCGACACCCGTCAGCGTACTGATTCTTGGAGACTCTGGCGTCGGCAAAGAAATGATTGCACGGGCGATTCACACCAGGAGTGACAGGGCAGACAAGCCCATGATAAAAGTTAATTGCGCCTCTATTCCAAAAGATTTATTTGAGAGCGAATTTTTTGGACACCTGCGGGGCTCCTTTACCGGCGCACACCAGGACCGCATTGGCAGGCTTCAGCTGGCTGATGGAGGTACATTATTTCTCGATGAGATCGGTGAAATACCCCTTTCACAGCAGGGTAAATTGCTGCGCGCCCTGCAGGAGGGCGAGTTCGAACGGATCGGAGATGACAAAACTTCGAAGGTAGATGTCCGTATCGTCGCCGCCACCAATCGAAATCTGTTGGCGGAGATCAAGGCCGGGCGTTTTCGGGAAGATTTGTATTACCGTATTAGCGTTTTCCCCGTTGAAGTACCTCCCCTGCGTGAACGCCGCGAGGATATTGCCCCCCTGGTAGCTCACTTCCTGGAGAGTTTCTGCAGCGAATTACAGCGCGACCCGCTCCCGCTGACGCGAAACCAATTGACCACACTTGAACAGCAGGCATGGCCGGGCAATATCCGTGAACTGAAAAATGTAATAGAAAGAGCCGTCATATCTTCCACGGGCAATCGACTCCGATTAGACCTGGCACTGCCAAATACTAATTCGACAAAAAGCGATAACGACACACCTAGCCCGCCGGATACATCGGATTTCCTGACTGCGGAAGAATTTAAGAATTTGGAAAAGGCGAACATCAAGGCGGCTCTGGAGCATGCACAGTGGAAAGTGTGGGGCGAACAGGGTGCAGCAGAATTACTGGGAGTAAAACCTACAACATTGGCCTACCAAATAAAGACTTTCGGCATTTCGAAAGACGGCGAAGAATCACAGTAAGATCTTGCCATTTAGGACAAATGATAAATTGACTTGTACTCGATTCAGCAACCACAACCACATTTCTGAACGAATGGCGTGTGGAGATATTTCTCCCTCAGTTTAATCCGTCGCCAGTTCATTAATTTAGATAGCAACAACGTAGCGACGCGTAATATCCAACCCTTCAATTTCAGACTAAGCGCACACTGTATTGCCTTCGCATTTCGATTTCCCATTTCCGCCTCCTATATAAATTCGTCGTTAACCCCTCGCGGTTTTTACATCGAGACTGAGGCCACCTCCGATCGCACCCGAGCCCTGTCGCCTATCTTCGAGAAAAGTGACGAGCCGCTCCTCAAGCTCAGTGCACACCGGTAGCCACAACCAGAACGCAAGAGCGAGACCCATGGGCAAGTCGGCGCCCTGAAACCCATCCATGAACATACCGAACAGCGTCAGCACGAGAATAAACAGGCGATTGAGATTAACCAGGTACTTGCTTTGCTTGATGCTCATGCCTATCTCCTTTGGATTTGGGGCAGTTTCGCGACTTCGCGAGTACAAGAGTTAGTGCATAGAATGTGCCAACCTTAAAAAGCTTTAAAAAACAGGTAGATAGAGAAAAAGGAGCACCACAAATTATTGGAGTCCACAAAATTTTGTGGAAAAACCCTAATTATTTGTGGGGAACAGAGGGGCTCCACGGACAGAGGTGTCAGTGGAGTGTGGCCCTCGAGGGCTAACAGGAGTGAGCCCTGCGAACTACACCGCTATCTTCAGTGTATCCAACTGTTTGATAGTAGCGGCACAGGCCCGTGCTGCTTCTGCGCCCTTGTGCACAAAGTGCTCGCGGAAGAATTGAACATGCTCTTCGCTACCTTGAAATTGGTGGGGCGTTAACACTGCGGAAAAAATCGGGGTATCAAGCTCCAGTTGCAGCTGCATCAATCCGCTAACAACAGACTGAGCGACAAACTCATGCCGGTATATGCCACCATCAACAACCAGCCCCGCGGCAACCACCGCGAGATAGTTGCCGGTTTGCACCAGGCGTTTGGCATGTAGTGGTATTTCAAATGCGCCGGGCACTTCAAATAAATCTACCTGATAAGAGCACAGAGATTCTATCTCGCGAAGAAAGGAGTCCCTGGCGCAATCGACAATATCGCGATGCCAGCAAGACTGAATAAAAGCAATTCGGTTGGGGCCGGAAAATTCGGCACGCGGTGGAGTGATTACTGAGGTCATTGGCTCGCCCTGTCATAATTAAAAAAGGGCGAAAAGGAAATCATGACAGGCAGCGCGCACACCTAATAAAATAGACACGACTGCCAGCAAGCATTTACCAAATCCTCATAACCAGACTTTAACTGTCGGCCCCGGAATCACACCGGGTCTGCTGTCCTTGTTGCCTGCACAACAAGCGCCCGCGGGCTACACACTTTTACTAACACGTGATTACCGCCGGTGGGGACTTTCACCCCGCCCTGAGAATCCCCCGAAAGGGAAAGACCTAAGATTACTGGAATTTCTCAGCCTGAACAAGCTCGTGACTGCTTTACGCGTTCCCTTGACTGATATCAATACAAGCCTTAGAGCAACTCCCTAGCATGTACTAAGGACTGCGCAGAACAGGTTTCGGGCGCGAAGTAACGGTAAATTATCCAGGAGCAATACATGAAGAACACAGTGAGAGTTGCCATAGGTGCGGCAATGTTTGTCAGCAGTTTATGTGCAACTGCCTATGAGGCCGGTGATTGGATCGCCCGTGTCGGAGCAGCAACGGTGGCACCCAATGAAGACAGTGACAATATAGTCATACCCACGAGCCCATCGACAACGCTCCGAGGTGTCGATGTTGATTCCAACACGCAGTTAGGCCTGGTGGGTGCGTATATGCTGTCGAACAACTTCGGGGTTGAGCTATTGGCGGCGACCCCTTTCGAGCACGACATCAGCGTTTCTGGTACCAATATCGATGCCGGCTCGACCAAGCACTTGCCGCCAACCGTTGTGCTGCAATGGTATCCACGCGGAGGTCTCTCAGGATGGCAGCCTTATTTGGGTGCGGGGATAAACTACACCTACTTTTTCGACGAAGATGTCGACTCTGATCTCAGCACTGCCCTGGGCGCGCTCATCGGTGCTACCGATGCGGACTTAGAGCTGGACGATTCCACCGGTCTGGCCCTTCAAGTGGGTATGGATTATCCATTGAACGATCGATGGGCTATTAACATTGGAGTTTGGTACCTTGATATCGAGACCACAGCCAAGATTAAGACCGATGTGGGCAACGTAAAATTTGATGTCGATATCGACCCCTGGGTTTACAACATCGGAATAGCTTACAAGTTCTGATCGAGACAAAATCGCCCGATAGCAAATTTTCACGGAGCTACACACCCAATCGCAGTATCTTCAACCGCCGAAAACCTTATATAAAAAGCAGGATGTCCTGTTTATATGGTCGGCGAAATTCGCTATTCTAAGCGGATAAATAGAGGAGATACTGTGATTAAGCCAATAGCCCTATTGCTCGCCTTCTTTGCACTACCGGTTTGTGCGCAAGAGTACTCCCCACCCCTGAATGAGAGCACCAAAACCAATGTCTATTGGGGGGACTTACATGTCCACAGCAATTACTCCCCCGACTCTTTTGCCTTCGGAAATTCCCGCCTGAACCCCTTGGACTCCCTAAAGTTTGCCCAGGGAATGAAGGTTACCGCCAACAATGGCATGGACGTACAGCTACGCCGCCCCCTGGACTTTTTACTGGTGGCGGATCACGCAGAATTTATCGGCGTGTTTCCCATGCTGCTCAACCGAGATCCGGTGTTTTTGGAAACCGACCTGGGACGACAGTGGAGCTCGCTGCTGGATAAAGCCGGTGGTGATGTCGGAGTGATCATAAACGAATGGCTGGCACGCCTATCCAACCCTGACTACGAACAGGAACTCTCAGAAGACTTTCGCCGCACTGTCTGGAAGGAAGCCGCTGGATTCGCCGAGAGCCAAAACAAACCCGGGGTTTTCACTGCCTTTGTCGGTTATGAATGGACATCGATGGTGGCAGGAAACAATCTCCACCGCGTGGTCTTGTTTCGCGATGGCGCCGAGAAGGCAACCCATCTGCCGCCCTACTCCTCTCTCGACAGCCTGGACCCCGAACAGCTTTGGGCGGCGATGCAACGCTACGAAACCAAGACGGGCGGGCAGGTGATGGCGATTCCGCACAACGGCAACGTTTCCAACGGGCTCATGTTTGCCCTGGAAGACCTGGAAGGAAATCCTATCGATACCGACTACGCGCAGCGTCGCGCTCGCTGGGAACCCATCTACGAAGTGACACAAGTTAAAGGTGATGGAGAAGCTCATCCTTTTCTCTCTCCGGATGACGAATTTGCCGATTTCGAAACCTGGGACGCTGACAACATCGGTCGAACAGTGCCGAAACAAAATTCAATGCTTAAACACGAGTATGCTCGTTCCGCCCTAAAGCTAGGCCTGGAGCTGGAAAACAAGGTGGGCGCAAACCCCTATCAATTTGGCATGATTGGCGCCACAGATTCACACACGACTCTGTCTACCGCCGACGACAATAATTTCTGGGGAAAATTTCTCGACTCAGAGCCGAGTGCAGATCGAATCAATAGCGATATGGCTGGCAGGTTGTGGCAAAACTGGAGGCTAGCAGCCTCGGGCTACGCTGGCGTGTGGGCTCGGGAGAACACGCGCGAATCACTGTTTGATGCGCTGGCGCGCAAAGAGGTTTATGCAACCACCGGTCCGAGGATTGCCCTGCGTTTTTTCGCCGGTTGGGATTTTGCAAAGAGTGATATCAGTTCGCCAAATCTCGCGGACATTGGCTATAGCAAGGGAGTACCCATGGGTGGGAATTTGGCTGCCGCACCCCGAGGCGGTTCCCCAAAATTCTTGATCCAGGCCTTCAAGGATCCAGACGGTGCGAATCTCGATCGGGTACAAGTTGTAAAGGCCTGGCTCAATGGCAAAGGTAACTCAGAAGAACAGGTTTTCGATGTCGCACTTTCTGACGGACGTATCGTCGATGCAAAAACGGGCCTTGCACCACCAATAACATCCACGGTTGACGTGAAACAGGCCAGCTACAGCAACAGCGTGGGTGAAGTCAGTTTTGGCGTATTCTGGGAAGACCCGGATTTCGACCCCAAGCAACGCGCATTGTATTACGCCCGTGTGATCGAAATACCCACACCGCGCTGGACCGCTTACGACGCGAAGCACTTTAAACTGGAACCACCGGAAGAAATTCCAATGGTCACCCAGGAGCGGGTTTACAGTTCCCCAATCTGGTACAGCCCTAAAGATTAAACGCGCTAACGGAGCTGCTAGTTTTCGGTATCTGACGTCGCGTTTGAATCAAGACTCGGCG
This sequence comes from Halioglobus sp., assembly GCA_045110675.1. Lineage (GTDB taxonomy): Bacteria > Pseudomonadota > Gammaproteobacteria > Pseudomonadales > Halieaceae > JBALVT01. The sequence continues at coordinate 44,375 of JBGCGJ010000017.1, forward strand.
ACTTTTACAACCGCCTTACCAAAGTTTTTACCGGCGAACATATCACTGAAAGCGATACCGCACTGATCCACTCCGTGGTACATGTGCTCATGCGCCTTTAGCTCCCCGGAAGCCAACCACTGTGCCAACTGCGCTCTCGCTTCGGGATAACGTTCCAGCTGAAAGTGCGTCATGAAACCTTGTAAAGTGACGCATTGTGATACCAATTGAAAAAGATTGGACGGTCCGCCTCCAGAATTCTGAGCGGCGTAATCTGCCACCGCCCCACAGAAAGGAATGCGCGCCCCGTGGGCAATATGCTCCAGGATAGTTTCCAGCAATAAGCCGCCGACATTATCAAAATAGACATCAATTCCATCGGGGCAGTGTTGCCCAATCAGCTCGGACAAATTGTCGGCCTTATAATTGATGCCGACATCGTAGCCCAGATCATCCACTAAACGCTGACACTTCTCGTCGCTGCCGGCCAGCCCGATGACTCTAGCGCCCATGATCCTGGCAATTTGCCCGGCGACGGAACCGACCGCGCCACCTGCGGCAGACACAACCACAGTATCCCCGGGTTTTGGCTTGCCAATATCCATTAAACCGAAATATCCGGACATGCCAGTGTCTCCGAGCACCCCCAAATGATAGCTGAGAGGCAACTGATGTTCGTTGTCGATCTCCACCCACCAATCACCCTCGCCTACGACGGAATACTCTTCCCAAGCGAGCCGAGCCATCAAGATACATCCCACTTTGATATCAGGATTTTTCGATTCAATCACCTCACCGAGAATTAAACCCATGACGGGTCTACTCAGGGGCATCGCGGGCAATACTTCATCACCGGAATCTTCGTCCATCCAGTTGCGAAAGCCCGCATCCAGTGACACATAGAGGTTTTTAATCAGCGCTTGCCCTTCCGCCAATGGCGCGGTTTCGGCTTCGACTACAGCAAAGTCGTCGGCCACTGGCGCGCCCTTGGGCCGACGGGCCAACACCACTTGAGTATTTTTCATTTTTTCTCCCGCCACCCTGTGACTCGCTTGTACTGAATAATTCCTGGTGAATTTCTTTATCTACTTAAATTTTCGCGGCGTGGGGTTTTCAACCAACTCCAGGACAGTGCCGTCTGGATCTTTGAAACAGACAAAACGCGCGTTGCTACCCGTAGATGACGGCATCTGCACCGGCTCAGATATAAACTCAGCGCCCACGAGCAATAATTTTTTGATGTCCGCGTCCATATCAGTCGTATGCAGCGCTATCCTCGCAATGCCATAGTGGTACAAGTGGGGATAAGGCGGTTCCTCGTCCTTCGGGTCCAACCATTGAAGCAGATCAATCGTAAACGGACTACTGCTTTGGGTATCATCCTCCAACATCATCAGCGCACCCTTTACTCTGTAGGGGGGCATACCGACTGCCGCTGCAATTTCCGGCGTATTGGTTTCCGGCACTTTATAGAATTCTCGAAAACCCAAGGCCTCGTAAAATATTTTAGAGCGATCAAAATCACTGCAATTGATATTGACGTGTACGATACCGCAAACTGCCACTATATTCCCCTTCTAGCATTCGGGTTCCTCAGGGGAACCATAGCCGTGAGCATCAAGTCATCTTAAGAAGGAACAGGGTACAATAAAAGAATCGATTTGAGCGCAGAAAAATAACAATATACGCTGGGGTAAACCAATGGGTAAATACTATCGACACTACGTCCTGATCATTTTAACCATCGTGTCAATGGTTAACATAATGGACCGGTTGATCATGTCGATTTTGCTCGAGGACATTAAAGCTGAGTTCACACTGACGGATACTCAGCTTGGCGTGCTGGCAGGCTTGGCATTCGCACTATTTTATGCCTTGATGAGCATTCCCATCGCCCGTTGGGCCGATGTGTCCAATCGGAAAAATATTTTGGCCGCGGCGCTGATTATCTGGAGCGGCATGACCGCCTTATGCGGAGCAGCAACTGGGTTTGTAAGCCTGTTCCTCGCTCGACTCGGAGTGGGCATTGGAGAAGCCGGCGGCAGCCCACCCAGCTATTCAATAATCGCCGATTACTTTAAGCCTAGTGAACGTGCACGCGCTATGGGTGTGTATGTGACGGGCGCCGTGTTAGGCACTGGTGGCGGACTCATCGTAGGCGGTTTACTGGGTGAATGGCTGGGTTGGCGCATGACTTTTTTCGTGCTCGGTGTGCCCGGAATACTGCTCGGAATCCTGCTGTATTTCACCGTAAAAGAGCCGCCACGAGGTCGTTACGATTCGGGGCCTGAAGCGGCTAAACAGGCCACGGATATCGGGCGCACGTTAAAGTCCCTGGCGGGCAACAAAGTCTATGTACGCGTGAGCATCTCCTTTGCCATGCTGACTATGGTCGGCTATGCCATGGCCCTGTGGTTGGCGCCGATTATGTTGCGAAATTTCGATGTGTCCTTGGGAAAGGTCGGCTTATACCTGGGTGCAACTTACATCCTGGGTGGCATACCCGGACCATTGATAGGAGGTTACCTGACGGACTATATGGTAAAACTCGATGCGCGATGGCGAGCCTGGATACCCGCTATTTTTATCCTATTTTCTGTCAGTACCTTTTGGTTTTGTTTGTCTGCGGATAGCCTCTCGCAGTTCCTCGGCTTCTTTGCGTTGGCCTATGCATTTTTTATGATTCCTCAGGGTGCGAGCATGTCAATGTTGCAATCATCGGTAAGCTCCGGTGAGCGAGCGCTGGGAATCTCGTTTGCCCTGTTAATTACTACCATGGTTGGCATGGCTTTAGGTCCGCTGTTGATTGGCCTATTAAGTGACGCGCTAGCGCCCAGCTTTGGGGCAAAGTCTTTAAACTACGCTTTGATGACGGTTTGTGGCGCGGCGGCGGTTATCGCGGCCCTGTGCTACTTTTGGACCGCCAGGGCGATGTCGTCCGAATTGAGTCTAGATGACCCCATTACTGAGTGATCCTTTTTTTTATCTGGTGGCGATACCCGCAGTCCTCGCCTACGGCATCGCCAAAGGCGGTTTTGCAGGGCCCGCTGCGGTGATGGCGGTTCCTCTGATGGCCATGGTGATGTCACCTACTCAGGCAGCTGCAATCCTACTGCCCATTCTGGTTGTTATGGATGTCCTTGTGGTAAAAACCTACTGGGGCATTTTCGATAAGCGAACTTTGCAGGTGATGCTGCCAGGAGCAATCGCGGGCATAGTCATCGGCTATCTTACCGCGGACCAGTTTAATGACGACCACATGCGTATTATGATCGGCTTCATAGCGCTGGGCTTTGGCGCACAGAGTTTCATGGGGCTCGGTGCGAATATGGGCAGAGAGCACAACACGGTTGCTGGATCAGTAATCGGCACCATCGCCGGATTTACCAGCTTCAGTATTCACGCGGGCGGCCCGCCCTTCCATATCTACCTGATGCCCAAGCGTCTGGATCCGCTTGTATTTGCAGGTACTGCCGGTTTGTTCTTTGCGGTAGTCAATGGCGTAAAACTCATTCCCTACTACAGCCTGGGGCAACTTGGCACCAGCAACCTACTACTGTCTTTAGTCCTGATACCCCTGGCACCATTAGGTGTAAAGATAGGACACTGGGCTGTCAAAAATACCAAACCCAAGCTTTACTACAAAATAATAAGTTTCTTCCTTATGATCGTCGGAGCGCGGTTATTGTGGACCGGCTACATGGCGCTTACACAAAGTTAATAAAGCTTCAGTAAAGGATTCTCCAATGAGCACAAAACCCAACAATCCATTCGAAACAGGCCTACCCCAAACCCCGGCCAACCACGAAGCGATGACACCGGTTAACTTTCTAAAACACACGGCGACTATCTATCCGGAAAATACCGCGGTGATTCACGGTGAACTGAGCTACAACTATGCTGAGCTGGAGCAGCGCTGCAACCAGTTGGCGAGCGCCCTGTCCAAGCTGGGTGTTGGCACAGGAAGCACCGTGTCCATCATCGCCCCGAACATACCCGCACACCTGGAAGCGCATTTCGGGGTGCCTCTCTCGGGCGCGGTGCTCAACAGTATTAATATTCGCCTAGACGCAGCGACCATCGCCTTTATTCTGGATCACGGTGAATGCGATGTTCTGCTGGTCGACGCGGATTTCGCTGAAATGGCAAAAGCAGCGGTGGCAGCTTCATCAAGAAGTCCTGTGATCATCGACCTGGATGACAGCCTTGGCCCTCAAAATATACGCATAGGCAAACTCACATATGAGGAGCTGCTGAAGACGGGCGATACCACCAGCACCAATAATTCAATAAACGACGAGTGGCAATCTCTCGCTCTGAATTACACCTCGGGTACAACGGGCAATCCCAAGGGTGTCGTCTACCATCATCGCGGTGCCTACCTAAATGCCATCGGCAATGCCGAGGCCTGGGAGATGATTCAAGCGCCCGTCTATTTATGGACGCTACCCATGTTTCATTGCAATGGTTGGTGTTTTCCCTGGACGATCACTCTCAAAGCGGGCACCCATGTGTGTCTGCGCGAAGTGGCCGCAGAACCCATTATTGAGAACATGGCCGAGCACAATGTGACTCACATGTGCGGCGCCCCCATTGTGCTGTCCATGATTGCCAATGCGCCTGATGCCCTTACTCAAAAAATCCCCGCCGGGATAAAAATGATGACCGCTGGTGCGGCACCTCCTGCAGCAGTCATTGCGGCAGTAGAAGCACTGGGCGCGGATATTACGCACACCTATGGCCTAACAGAAGTGTACGGACCCTGCGTGTATTGCGCCTGGCATACGCAGTGGGATAGCAAATCCGGCGCCGACCGCGCTGCATTAAAAGCGCGGCAAGGCGTGCCCTACCCCGTTCTCGGCGGCTTAGAGGTATTCGATCCCCAGACCATGAAACCCGTCCCCAGCGATGGCGAAACCATTGGAGAAATCATGTTCCGCGGCAACGTGGTGATGAAGGGATATTTGAAAAATCCCAAAGCCACAGAGGAAGCCTTCTCAGGTGGATGGTTTCACTCGGGGGATCTTGCCGTGAAACATCCCGATAACTACATCGAGATTAAAGACCGCTCCAAGGACATTATTATTTCCGGGGGTGAAAATATTTCCTCGATAGAAATCGAGGGAGCACTGCATAAGCACGAAGCGGTAATGGCTGCGGCCGTGGTCGCGAAACCCGATGAGAAATGGGGTGAAACCCCCTGCGCATTTGTCGAGCTTAAGCCTGGAGTAATAGTAGATAGCGAGGAGATCATCGCCTTTATGCGAGGTAACCTGGCCGGTTTTAAGATTCCCAAGACTGTGATATTTGGTGAATTGCCGAAAACTTCTACCGGCAAGATACAGAAATTCTTGCTGCGAGAACGAGCAAAAGAATCCTGATAGCCCCTCGAGAAAAGCCTGTTTGAAAACCAAAACAAGAGTTAATCTATCTCTCCACTCTCCATGCGCTTCTTATGAATCCCCTCGAGCTTGTAAAGATCCTGTTGCAACTCGAAAAAACCGTGCCAGTGAGCGTAATCCGGCGCACCCATCATCGCACCCTGACGTGCACGACGACCCTGATGGTGCCAGAGGTAGTAGTAGGTAATCTGAAACTCATCCGTCCAGGGGTTATCTTTCAGCAAGCCTTTCTCTTTCAACTCGTTGAGCATCTTGGTAGCGGGTTCATAGTAACCCTCGTTATACAAGCGCACCGCCTTATCGCCCTGAGTGAAGAAGTTATTGGTGTGTGTCGAGGAGTGGCAGTTGCGACACACAGTCTTCATTTTTTCCCTGCCCGCTGGACCATCACCCAACAAGGGGCTCAGCACATCATCTGAACCGCGCACCTTCGATTCCTTGTCCCAAAGATTCCAATACAGGCGTTCGCTGATATTGTGAGTCACCGCCAATTCACCAATACCACTCATGTGACAGGTCGCACAGGTGGGACCGCGGTAGTCTCCGGGCTCCCAGGCTCCAGGTGCTGTATCAAAGTTCCATTCGTCACCCTCGGTGTTGTACAAATGCCCGTGTTTGGAGTTTTCGAAAATTTCAATATTCGGATGATCGGGTCCTAAGTGGCAGGAGGCGCAGGCGTGGGGATGGCGCGCCTCCGCGATATCGAATTTATGCCTACTGTGGCAAGCGGTACAGCTGCCAGTAGAACCATCGGGGTAGATATTACCCATGCCGTTGTTCGGCCAGGTTTCCGCCGTGGGCCTATTGTTCTCGTCTAATTTTATCTCCGTGCCATGACACTGCATGCAACCAGTCTCCCCCGGCGCACCCGACAACTCTGGATGGTTGCGGCCTTCATGCACTATCTGCAAAGCGTGCAGGTTGTCCTTGGGAATAATCTGGTGATAAGCCCGAAAATGCCCGCTGGCGTCAAACTGCGCCTTGGCATCTAAGTGGCATCGACCACAGACCTTGGGCGACACCAAGGGTGAGACAAAAACCGAGGTATCTTCCACATTCGCGTGACGCATAGCGTGCGGGGCGTCTTCTGCGACCTTGTGACAGTCGATACAAGATATCCCAGCGTGTGCATGGCGACTTTCCTTCCAGTCGGCGACATGCCCCGGCGTGGTCTGCTGGTGGCAGGTGATACAGGCCTTGCCATCTTCCGACAGCCCGCGGTCGATCTTAAGTGTTTTAACACCGGCTACGCTAATACCGGCGGATTCGGCCAACACCCATGAACCTGAAATCAAAATACCCAGAAAAATTCCACTTCCCAGTAAGCGCTTCATGGTTTATCTCCTTCTCGTGGTTTTTCCCAGCCCAGCTGTTCAAGGTGGTAACCCAAACGATTGTGGCCAACGTTTTCGTGGCAGCTGACGCATTTTTTATCCGTTTCCCCACTGAAGTAACTTCGGTGGGCTCGGAACGCGATGCGGCTGCTCTGTGTCGCTTCGTGCAAATACTTGTGGCAGTTCAGACACCCGGAATCGTAAACAAACTCTTCGCGACGCTCACGAATACCGTGCCAGTCTATTTCATGAGGTTCCTTGATGAGCTCTTTGACGGGGTCCACAGCGCCGTGTTTTGCCTTGATCCAAAAATAATGTAGGGAATTGTCGTGCGGAAGGTGGCAGTCATTACAGGCGGCTCTTACGCCGGCCGAATTATTTCCGCCGTGAATGTCTTCTCGATAAGCCAGAGCGATCGGCTCGTAAGCGTGGCAGCTGGTGCAGAATTCGTAATCGCCGGTGGCATGGAATGCGGTATCCAACAGTGCCCAGCTTGCAACGACACCCACTCCCAAAACGGCCAGTACCGCCAACGTTTTTGATATTCTAGTGTTGAACAAATTCACCCGACCATCCTGGATTGCGATTTACGTTTGCCAATAGGGCAAGCCCACCAAATTAACGATCGCTGATGACATAATTGTAGTTCAGACTAATAATCTAACCACGACTTTCACCTGCTCAATTGCGATACATAGATCGAAATCAATAAACGAGACCAAGATTCGGGCAGATCGCAGTTCCAATGTCGCGGAGATCTCGAAGAACGAGTAACCTCCTATGTGGGAGAAGTTAGCGGGGCCATAAGAACGCCCGAACCGCCATTCTCCACTCTAGGGACCGATAGAAAATGATCGATGTAAAAATGTGGGGCCTCGCCCTGGCGCAAATGCCCAAGTTGTCTCAGGCACAATGGCAAGCATTGGACCCGGTTGCCAAATGGCTGATCGCCTGCCGTGCCTCGGTTTTATTCATGACGCTAACCGCCGCCGCACTGGGTGGACTCATGGCCTGGCGCGCCGGAGTATTCCAGTGGGACTTATCGCTGGCTACAGCGCTGGGGCTTATGTTTGCTCACGCAACAAATAACTTGCTCAACGACTATACCGATTCACGACGCGGCATCGATAAGGACAACTACTACCGCAACCAATATGGCGTGCACGTATTGGAAGACGGTTTGATGAGCGAGCAGCAGTTCTGGCGTTACCTGGGAGTAACCGCCGGTATTGCACTAATACTGGGCGGATGGCTGATCTCACAACGGGGCGGATTGACCCTGGACCTAATGCTAGCGGGGGCTTTTTTCGTGCTGTTTTACACCTGGCCACTGAAGTACTACGGGCTGGGAGAACCGGCCGTTCTGTTGGTGTGGGGGCCTTTGATGGTAGGGGGCAGCTACTACGTCCTGGCCGGCCAATGGAGTAGTGAAGTCGCCTGGCTTAGCCTGATATTTGCGCTTGGGCCAACCACTGTACTGTTCGGCAAACACACGGACAAGATCGAGGCAGACAAGAGCAAGGGGGTCAATTCATTGCCCGTTATTCTCGGTGAACGGTTATCACGGCGCTGCACAATGGCGATGATAGCAGCCCAATATGTACTGAGTATCGCACTGGTCATTGCCGGTAGCTATAGTTGGACTCTGTTGTTGGTACTGCTAAACCTGCCCCGTTTACCTGCGCTGTATAGAGCCTACCAATACCCCAAGCCCCTGGAGAAGCCCGACGCATACCCGGAGCAAGTTTGGCCCTTGTGGTTTTCAGCCCACTCGTTTGGGCACACACGGAGATTCACCACATTATTCATCGCAGGCGTATTGCTGGATTCTCTCCTTTATTGGGGATCGTAAGGGGCTCCATAGTCTATCCCGGAATAGCTGGGGCACCAAAAAGAGAGTGCCAACGGGACGCAAATCGCTCAGCATGCCAGTTCTCTTTTACTGTTTGAGCCGAGCGATGGCTTCTGCGGCCAGAACATCATTCTCCGGATCTGCCGGCATCGGAAAGGTAATACGCCGCGACAAACCCCCGAAGCGTTCTTGATAAGTTTGCGCGATGGTGTCGTAGGTACCCCGAGGAACAAATTTCTCCAGCATCTCGTCAGTGACAATCTTCGGCATATCCTGCCAGCGACCCTCTCTGGTGAGATCCAGCAGCTCCTGCCCTTTGTCCTGCCAACCAAACAGTTCGAGGCTGGGCCAGTAGGCAGGTGTGGAATACAGGAAGCCTAACAAGTTGCGCATGACTTCCCACTGGGCAGCAACCGTCTGCTCATCTTTGCCTGTTGCGGTTAGCGGCCCGAGAATGAGTTTAAAGTTTTCGCCATCATGGCCCCCCGCATCAAAACCGCCTTGCAATCTCGGCAGGCAAACCTGTCGAATATATTCTGGCGGTGTATTGGTCGGGTGAGTAATCATGCCATCGGCTATCTTGCCGACCATTTTGGTCATGGCCGGGCCGACCGCTCCGCACAACACAGGAATATCAGGGTGATCGATGGGCCCGGGATTAAAAAACGGCTGCAGCTTGGTAAAACGGTAGTGCTCGCCTTCAAAATTCAGTTTTTCCAACGTTTGGAAACTGTGAAAAATAGCCTTTAAAGACTGAACATACTCGCGCAGCTGCGGTACCGGTGAATCCCAGCGTGCGGAGTAGCGCTGTTCGATATTGGGTTTGATCTGCGTGCCCAGACCAAGCTCGAAGCGTCCGCCGGACATTTTTTGCAAGTCCCAGCTGGCCACCGCAACCGTCATAGGGCTGCGTGGGAACGCCACCAAAACACCGGTCCCCACAATCAAACGCTCAGTAGCGTTTAGCGCCATCGCCGAAAGCAACAGGCCATCGTGGATGGCATCGGGAACTTGCAAACCATCGAAGCCCATGGCCTCAGCACGAGCTGCATGTTCTCCGATTTCTCCCGGGCCCATATCTTCCGGCGTAGCTGCAAACACTTCAAACATGACTTGACCCACAAATTTAATCAGATAAACTGATAGTAAGTTTATCTTATCTTATGCAAAGACCGCAATGGCGCAACCACACAAGTATGAACTGGGGCAGACACTGATGCTGGCATTGGCAGACTTCCAGCGCCGCCTCGATGACGATTTGAAACGCAGAGGTGTTCCAGGCATCCGCTCACGACACCGAGCAGTGTTTATTCACCTCAACCGATTTGGCGCTAGCCGCAGTGTTGACCTGGCTGCAGCCGCTAGCATTCGCCCGCAATCAATGATGAAAATCGTACACGAACTGGAAGAACTGGACCTGGTCACGCGGCGAGAAGACCCGAGCGATTCCCGCGCAAAGCTAATTGAATTCACCAAGGGCGGACAGGAGTTAATCGGTGAACTGAAAAATTCCACCGAAGCAGTGTGGGATCAATATGCCGCTATAGTGGGGCCAAAAGAACTGAATCGGACACTGGGATCAATCCGCGCTCTATTCTCAGAAAACGCAATAGGAGAGAGTTGATGAGCAGAAAGGTTGCATTCATCACCGGTGCTAGCCGGGGAATAGGCGCGGAATCAGCGGTCGCTCTGGCACGCGCAGGTTACGACGTGGCGATCACGGCACGCACCTTAGCCGACGGAGAATCTTATGACCATGTAGGGATCGATGCACCACTACCCGGCAGCCTGCAAGCTACCGCTTCGGGCATCCAAGCGCTGGGTGGAGAGGCCTTGTGCCTACAGGCTGATATTCTCGACGAGACCAGTATCGTTGCCGCTGCGAAATCGGCACTAGACCAATTCGGTCGCATAGATCTCCTGTTCAATAATGCCGTCTATCAGGGTGTGGGCAACCAGGAACCGGTACTGGAAGTCACACGAGAGCAGCTAAAAGCTATCTATCAAGGCAACGTGTTTACACCGCTGGCGTTGGTAAAAGCCGTATTGCCGGGAATGCTGGAACGACAGCAAGGAACCATCATCAACATGGTTTCCTACACGGCCTTTAAAAAACCCCCGGCATCCGCAAGTCAGGGAGGATGGGGATTCGCTTATCCCTCGTCGAAGGCCGCCTTTGCACGTATGGCTGGATCGCTGCAAGTGGAGCACGCCGGGCAAGGGTTGAGGTTTTTCAATCTCGAACCCGGACTCGTTATTACAGAAGTCATGAAGGCGGCGGGCATCGCCGAAGAAGTCATGAAACGCTTTAAGCCGTGCACACCGGCGGCTATAGCAGGAGTCGTTGCGTGGCTGGCACAAAATGATCCTCCAGCCCAATGGCAAAATGAAGAGATCTTGCGCGGGCCAGCAATCGCCAAGCAACTGGAACTATTGCAGACACCTTCCCTGTTGGAGAGCTAAATGAGCACTGTTTTGCTGGAGAAAAAAGAAGGTTACGCGATCATCACCCTGAATCGTCCGGACGAAATGAACGCGCTATCCCGACAACTGAGAAAGGAGTTTGTGGAAGCATTCACGACCTGCAGTGAAGACGATGCCATTCGAGTGGTCATATTGACCGGCAATGGACGAGCCTTTTGCGCCGGTTTCGACCTGAAAGAGTTGGCATCCAGTGACGGCAATGCTGCCGAAGAGGCAGACAATGCAGTCGCACGCTCGATGGAAGCCTTTAGCGGGCCGATAATCGGGGCTATCAACGGACATGCGGTGACCGGTGGTTTTGAGATGGCTCTGGCCTGCGACGTTCTGATAGCCTCTGAAGATGCACGCTTCGCCGACACGCACGCAAGAGTTGGCATTCTCCCGGGTTGGGGGTTAAGCCAAAAACTGCCGCGCATGATAGGCCTGTCCAGAGCGAAAGAAATATCTTTTACCGGCGCACCCGTATTTGCAGAGCAGGCGCTGCAATGGGGACTGGTTAATCATGTCGTAGGCAAAGAGGAACTTCTACCCAGAGCCGAAAAACTGGCGGAGGACATGTGTCGCTGCATTCCGCATCTACTGCCACAGTACAAAGCGCTGATAGAGGAAGGCTACTCGATGCCTTACGCCGAAGCCCTAGCCTGGGAAGAGCAAAAAGCGATCGAATCGGCGAAGCAAGCGATGGGCGCGACTATTGCCAAACGTCGCGAAGCAGTGATGGATCAAGGAAGAAGCGAGAAAGGCTAACAAACACGTGTAGTACAGATTTTCCGCGCGTACTGGTAACGGTTGGGCTATAGTCATATTGGGCCAGGTGGAGAACAATATGAATAAAACCGTCGGCATTGTGGGTGCAGGTTTTGCCGGAGTTTCAGCGGCGAAAATCCTCAAGTCTTTCGGCTTCGACGTCACCATCTTCGAAAAGGAGGCGGACGTTGGAGGTGTTTGGTCAGCTTCGCGCCGCTACCCGGGATTGACGACCCAAAACCCGAGAGATTCCTATGCCCTGTCAGATTTCCCAATGCCAAAAAGCTGGCCGGAATGGCCTTTCGGCGAGCAAGTACAGGGGTACATAGAGGACTACACAAAACACTTCGGTTTTGCGGACGACATTTTCCTCAATACTACTGTTACCAATGCGAAACTCAATTCAGAAAGCGAAACCTGGACGGTAAGCGCTCAAAGGGTAACGGACGGTGATACCGAAAGCATTGTCAAAACCTTCGACTTGCTGATTGTGGCCAATGGCATCTTCTCAATTCCCTTCATTTCCCCCTTCAAAGGTGCAGACGACTTCCAATCGGCAGGCGGCGAGATCCTGCATACCAGCCAGTTCAACGACCCTGAGTTTTCTCGCGATAAAAATGTGCTCGTGGTGGGTTACGGGAAATCTTCCTGTGACGTCGCCAATGCCACAGTGGGCGTTAGTAAAAGTACAACGATGGTAGTTCGCAACCTGATCTGGAAAATACCAAAGCTGATCGGCAATGTCTTGAACCTGAAATACATTTTTCAAACTCGACTAAGTGAGGCTATCTTTCCCTACATCAGAATGACCCGCTTTGAGAAATTTTTGCATGGACCGGGTCTGTTTCTGCGCAACGGAATGATGGACACCATTGAGTGGATTATTCAAAGACAGTTGAAGCTTCGCGAGGTAGGTTTGCACCCGGAAAAGAAACTGGAAACCATCTCCAGAAGCACTATAAGCATGGTCACTCCGGGATTTTTTGAGCATATTGCCGAAGGCAAACTCAAGGTCAATAAGGGGGTGGAAATTGTCGCCTTGCGACCGGGAGAGGCAGACCTGAGCAACGGGGAAACGGTACCAGTAGACACCATTGTGTGCGGCACAGGTTGGCAGCAAATCGTGCCGTTTCTCGAAGAAGATGTAATGGCCATGGTTACCGATAAAGAGGGAAATTTTCGTTTGTATAAATCCATTCTTCCCATCGGTGTTCCCGGGCTATTTTTTAATGGCTACAACTCGTCCTTTTTCAGTCAATTGAATGCCGAAATCGGCGCCTTGTGGCTTACTGAGTATATCTTGGGCGGGATAGAACTGCCGCCGGAAGAAACCATGAACAAGTGGATCGATGAGCGTTTGAAATGGATGAAAGAACGCACCGATGGCAAGCACTCAAAGGGCACAAACATTATTCCTTTTTCGGTGCATCAAATGGATGAACTACTACAAGACATCGACCTCGAACTTAGCGCTTTAAAGCGGTTCAGCCAATGGTTTGTGCCCATTACTGGAAAAGACTTCGAGAGTTTGACGGGGCGACTGCTGGCGCGGCACGGTGTTGTTCCTCACGCCACAGGCGCAATTTCTGAACCCTAGGCACCGCAGCGAAACACACCAAAGATTTGCACACCGTCCTCTGAGATCTCGCTCTCGGCGGTAATAGTATCGCCACCCATATTGGCAGCCGAGTTTCGAGCCAAGGTTACCAACTCAGACATCACCTTTTTGTCACTGCGATCTATGCTCACTAGTTCCGCCTGGGTGGTGGCCGTGGTGCTACCCAGGCGTTTGCAGCTAGAGGGAACTGAAGAAACGACGGTGACAGATTCACCTTCCTCCTTCAGTTCCACCCAAGTACAACTTGCAAAGACAAGCAGTGCGGTTACTACGATCGATCTATACATCATTCGCTCTCCAAGTATGATTTCAGCTTATTCGACCACTAAAGCAATGCTACGTGCAATAAACTTTCTCCGGTTTTAAATATACAATGACGCGAGCCTTTTTTTCATCTTCGTTGTTCGGAACTACCTCACCGTACCATTGTTGCTTCCCGTAATGCCTTAGCGTAAGTTTATCCAAGTGCGCTATTGCTCCCTCTGAAACTACGTCTAAGAGTGAGCAACGTATGGAGATATAATTATCTTCACTTTCCGGATCGATTTTTAGTACTGTGGCCTTGCCGTTTCTGACCAGACTTTTTAGTTTTGGCGCCGAATTCAGCATATTGATGGAAATGACACCGCCCTCCAGTTCGCTCCAGACTAAAGACGATTGCACCGACCCATCCAACGCAACGACGCTTAAAATGGTTGGCCCGGTGGCTGTCAGTAATTCGCTATATGCATTGGGTATGTTCATAGCTTGTTCTCTCATATATAGGTCGATAGGAGAACCTTAATACCTCAAGTTATCTTGAGGTAAAGTACTTTTTTTATTTGCTTTTTATCGACTAGAGTAATTGCAACGATGTGGGCAAGCCGCAGCTACGCGTAATTTCTACCAGCACCAAGATGATGATTAGTCCTGTTCCGAGATCTACAAAAACTACCTTGAGATGGGACCACCTGTGTCAGTGTTCTTAAAAAGAGATGAAGCTGCCCGGGATAGGAACCACTGTGTTGAGATCGTCGCGAAACAACAGCAGCGGAATGTTTAAAGTATCAGTACTGCTGATTATTTGCGAATCTCAAGCCCTGCTGAGGAGAGTTGCTCGTGAGCATGGTGAGTATATGCTAATCCAAGCGCTGAACTTGAGATCGCTACCAATACGATGGCGGTGAGCAATTTGGATTTCATCGTGTCGAAGCCTCGAGTCTATTTAGGAAAGCTAGGCAGCGATCAGCGGGGTTTTTAGACCTGCGAAACAGTGCCGTACGCTTCAAAGATAGCTCTTTGGGCCGAGAGTTCTATGCGTAAAACCCCGTAATCGCGCGAAGCTGTGAAGTCGATCACATTTTATTCAGTAGATTGTTTACCCAACTCACTATTGGTGGAGGCGAGCCGTTTGTGAATGAGAACCAAGACCCGCCAATCCGATACTCAACAATGCCAAGGAGCCACGCTATTTCGATAACTACATCGCTATTCCCATTTATACTTTTTCTTCATATCTGCCACCGATTTTCGAACAATCTGTTTTAGTACCTTCACATCAATGTCTTCCAGTTTATTGAAGTAAATACATGACACGCTTGTTTTATGTTTGCCTAGTTTTGCCAGCATATCCCCGTAGCTACCCATCGGGCATGCAAAGTCTGCATTGTGTAATCAACCTTGCTATTCGTCTTCATACACACTCGGGTTCCAAGCTTCCATAAAAGTCTCAGGATTAGCTAGTGCTTTAAAGCCATATTGCTCGTAAAGCCCATGTGCATCGCGTGTTGCCAGGGTAATGCGCCGAAGCCCCTGAAGATCTCGATGGGACACCACTTCAGATATCAACCACTTACTTAGGCCGAGACCACGATACTCCTCGAGAATGTAAACATCGGCCAAATAAGCAAAAGTTGCAGCATCAGTGACCGCTCTGGCGAAGCCAATTTGGTCACCCTGGCGATTGAAGACTCCAAAGCACAAAGATTTGCTTAGCGCTTTTTCCAGGGTTGTTTTGGGAATTCCAAAAGCCCAATAAGACTGAGAGAGGAAAGCATGAATAGCCTCCAAGTCCATATCTTCGCTTTCTGAACTGATAGTAAAATCTGCAATCATCTAAGAGCCACTAAAACATGATCCGACAACCACCGCGGCAGGTTATCGCATTCCAGGAGAATAAGTTTATTGTCGTTCGACACAAGATCAGTAACCCCTCTAGCTCGCAAATTCCTCGCACACTTGCGCTATCCATTCCGGACTGCTTCTGTGTGGTTCGCTAATAGCGCTCATTATCTGCGGCGCAATATGGTGCCACACGCTGTGGGATTTCTGATAGTTGGGCGATGCGCGTAAGTGGAGTAGCCAATGCTCAATGTGCGTAAAACTGGCGAGTATATTGTGTTGTTCTGGGTCTATTTCCAAAGCCGCCAATTCTGAAGCAAACAAAATATCCGCAGCTGATATTTTGGTGCCGGCAAGAAATGGTTTGTTTGCAAGCATGGAGTCCAACTGACCCAACATCGTATGCAATAATTCTCTTCGCTCAGATATAACCGCCGCTGACGGCTTGGGCACGCCAAGATAGGCTGGCATTAGTAGAACCGGCAAAAAATAGTCTAGCGTGAGAATTTTTCTTAGATTCGTGTGATACCAAGATAAGCTCTGGCTAACGATTGCACTTTCCTCGATTCCGCTGCCAAACCAGGATGAACGGCAATCATTGGCGTCGGTCAAATATTGCATAATGGCAACGGCCTCCGACAAACAGAAACTTCCGCACTCCATCGCGGGCACTTGATGAAACGGATTAATCCTCAAAAAATCTTGGGACAGATGCTCATTTCTGGTTAGCCATACAAATTTCAACTCAAAGGGAGCATTCAATTCGAGACAGAGCCAGTGAACAGCGCGGCAAGGCTCGGAGGTTGGATCGTAGTAAATTATTGGTGCTTCCAAGGCTAAACTCCCAGATGGGTCACAGTAGCGCACTATTTGTGAAGGCCGCACACATTGATGGCTTCAACTCGATTCTTATCTAGCGAAAAATAATTTGGCAAGTTCAACAATACCGTGGTCTGTTCCCCCATTTCCACTGCTATTTCCCGGACACAATCCATAGATTATGAATATCTCTGAGGATTATTTGTCAAATCCAGAAAACATTAGGTCTGATACTTTTCTCAAGCCGATTCGGATTCACGGACAGGAACAATGTGCGTACGAAGTGTTTTTATGAATTCGTCGACCATTGGGTTCGGGCCAGCAAGCTTTCGTCGGTAGACAAAAATACTTTCGGCGATAGGCATCGTCATGCCCGGGATGCGCACCAGTTTCCCGTCGTCAATCTTCGCTTTCACAGAACGTGCCCATCCCAGAGCAATACCCTCTCCTCGCTCCGCCACATCCAGGCAAACCTGATAAGAATTGAATACTAGCCCGTCAATAGGTTGACGCTCCTTCATTCGAAACAGCGCCAAAAACTTTCGCCAATCAGGCCAATCATTGCCGATGTCCTCAAGATGCAACAAAGGTTGTTTGGCAACATCGACCGCCGTTGGCGACAAGGGTAAGCGGGCGGCAAATCCGGGAGAGCAGACAGGGAAGACTGCATCATCCGCTATTGGTTCGATACTGAATTGATCTTCCGCAAAGCGGCCCGCTTGAAACCCAATATCGAATTCATCGGATACGTTCTGAATCGGTTCATACGAAGACAAAACACGCAGTTTTAGATCCGGAAATTGTTGCTGAAATGCGCTAATGACGGGTGCAATCAGGGTGCTCGCAATTGAAATATCTGAAAAAATGGTAAAGCTGTTCTTCTCGGCACTCATTGAACGCAGCTTGTCTGCAGCAAATCCAAGCTCCCGGAGCGTTAAGCCAACCGTGGAACCCAGCATACTCCCTTGCGCAGTTGGCGTTACATCGTGCCGATTGCGGACAAACAAACTCACTCCCAGGTTTTCTTCGAGCTGACGTATCTGGCGACTGACACTTGCCTGTGAGAGCGCTACTTCATCCGCCGCCCGGCTGAAGCTGCCCAAGCGAAAAGCGGCTTCAAACACGACCAGTGTACCGAGCGGCGGCAGTCTACGGGAGAGAATAGACATATGAAATACAAATACCTAACTGCAATAAACGCGCTTAATTAGTCCAATAATATTGATTACACTAATAGAAATCAAATACCTGAACGAGGCGACCATGAAGTCAACGGAAAGTCTGCATGGCTACGACATGCCCCCCGCAATACTTGAAAACGAATGGGTTGTAACCATCGATACACCGACGGGAGGCGTGAACGCCATTCTGAGCGCACTCGAAAAGGAGCTGCCAATTGTCCAGGGTCCGTACGATTGCTGTACATTTGTGCGAGAAAATGGATTTCAACGCTTTCGAGCGCTGGAGGGCTCCCATGCTGGTGCTGAGGGCACCATTCAGCAAACCCCGGCATCGCAAATTGTTTTCTCAATACCTCAGGATAAGCAAATGCTGACAAAAGCCTTCGAGATCATCTTCTCGGTGCATGTAAACGAAGAGCCAACGATACGGGTAGAAAATGCCTGGGGCTGCCGGTCAAAACTTCTCGATGACAAAGACAACCCAAACCGATACTGGAACCGGCCGGATGCAGACGCACTGCATGGTGAGCCTGTTGGGTAAATGGCTTGAAGTGGAAGGGACAGAGACACTATTCCAGATTTAGCTCACGCCAACAGCAACGAACGAGCTTTATAAAAATTAGACATCTAATATTGATAACGACTTTCCGCTTGGACCTAGTTGTTTCTCGTCGACAACTTATAGCCAAGAAGGCCCATTGGTAGGTAAGCGCAGATTAAGTCCAGAGCGCTAAACCAGATTGGCGATGGCAAAATAACAACGTTAGTTACCCCACCCAAAAGAAACATCAAGCCTATAACCATTGCGGCCCAAATTTTCTGCGTGGAGGCTAACTTTGCGGCGAAAAATGCTCCCGATAAAGTACCTAATGCATGGGCCAGCAACGGAAAGAGAAAGTGTTTGGGTTCAAAGAGATGCTCAAACCCCTATGCTGAACGAATGGCGTTCCGTTAAAATGATCTTCAATACCCTTCCAGTCTCCGCGCTCGACTTGAACCGCAATCTGCTTACTCAACTTTTGTGTATCAATTTGTGTCGCCATTTTGAACCTGTGTTGTGGTTTGAAAAACTAACCCGGGAAGGAAACCAACTTTAGTGCAGCCATCCGAGGTCGCCTTTGTGGCACTATGAAGTGAGTCGCGTAGAACTATTCATGCGGTTTTATTAGAGACCCGATAATACACCCCATAAACTTTCCCAGCGCTCGAGCTTTTCCCGTGCAGATAATAGTCGTGGTTGAATTTGAACGATCTCACCAAACTGACTGGCGTTGCGAAGTAAATTTGGATTGATAGCGCCACGCATCTGGCCGTCTAAATCACAGCCTACTGCCAATAGGTCGCCACATGAAACACAATAGTAGAAACCCGCTAATCGATCACCATTTCGTGTCCTTGTAAATTCCCCGCCTACAAAATCGGCGACCATAGCGGGATCACTTACAATCGTAGAAGGATTAGTTTGACAATAGTCGCAATCGCAAACGCGCTGATTCAGTTCGCCAAGTGGTTGGGCAAAATCGACCTCTACTTGCCAGCAATTGCAAGAGCATGAACCTTTTTGGAGCATGAGTGTTACCTCCTCTTGGAGCGTTGCCAAACAGTCGGTGGCAGACCGGTTTGAAGTTTGAACGCTCGAATAAACGCCGTAGCGTTACGGTACCCGAGCAGATCCGAGAGGTCCACAATCGAGATATTGGAGACCAACAAATAGTGCTCTGCCGTTTCCCTACGAATGCGCGAGAGGATACTTCGAAAAGAAGTATCACGAGATTTTAAAACGCGTTGCAGTGTGCGAGGGTGAACAGAAAGTGCCTGCGAAATACCCTGTACATTACACACATTGGTACCCACCGTACTGCGCACGAGATGCTCTATTTTCAATACAGGATCTTCACTCTCAAAACTGGCATCAATGCGCGCGCTTAGACTGGCTTCCACAATAGCCAAGAGTTTCGTGTTAGCTGTCGGGATAGGTGTATCCGCTACATTGCGATGGACCGCGTAGCCATTAAAGCTGTGATCGAAATGCACAGGGGCATCGAAATAACGACGCAGCATGGCACTACCATCCGGTTCCGCATGCGATAGATATACACCAGCTAGTCCGGTCGTATTCGGCAGTATTTTTTTCGTCGCCTTAACCATCAGCGTTATAGCCAGGGCATGCAGTTGCGTTAGTAAATCGCCCTGGTTTTTCCGATGAAATCGTTTGAGCAGTATAAAATCACCCTCTTCTTCTTTAACCCACTGAGACGCCTGATTGTAGGCTTGGCTATACCGGAGCCCCTTCTCCACAGCTTCGCCAACAGTTGAGCATAGCTTTTGAAGCTGCGTCAGAGGTCCAAAGCCTGGATTGGGCTGGTGCCTAGCTATATGAAATCCAAATAAGGGACAGTTCTGCTCTCTAGCGACATCGTTCAAAAAGTTCACAACATCATCGAATTTCAAAAACCCCCGGGGGGTTCTCAACTCATCACTTGGGATGTTGTTTCGCCGCAGCGAGGGACCCAGCTCAATACCGAGCTCGTCGGCTGCCTCAATGCTACCCAAAAGAATCTCGCTGCTGACGAGCATCGGAGCGGTGTCAGTATCCATTGTGAAAGGGGTATTTCCCGGTGGATGGCCTTGACTGTTATCGAAGAACGATTGTCGCAAAATGGTAACGTTCGAACAAGGTCCTACGCTACAGTCTTACTTTATGAAACGTACTACATCTGAGCCGAGCAGGATAAACCGATGATGAAATTTGGAAAGGTTTTATTGACAAGCCTATTGGGCATTCACTATGTCGTCATCTATCCCGTAATACAAAATGCTTCAATAGTATCCGTAGTGCTTTTCTTGCTGGGCCTGGTAGGGATACTTTTAGGCAGACTACGTTTTATACCAAAACTCCCGTTCAGAACTACTGGTGTGATTGCAGCGCTATTATTCGCCAATATTACCCTGGAGCTTTCTTCTTTACCCAAGCAGACCAGGAATAATATTGCGATCGTTGGCGGCAGTATCCTTACCGGGCTTCCGGATGCACCGATCCTCGCCAGAGGAACCGTCTTGATAGATCATTACGGCACGATTATCGGTGTTGGCGAGTCAGACTCAATAGCGGTGCCTGATGGCTATGAACTGATCGATGCTTCTGGCAAGTTTGTAATGCCAGGGCTTATTAATGCCCACTCACATCTGTTTCAAGACGCAGGAGATCCAGATCTTCCCATGGATTTGACATCCATGGTTGTACCTGGATATCGCCACACAATCGACATGTACCTGGCCGACAGCTACCTGGGAAAGCGATACCTGGCTGCAATCATGCGAGCAAACGTCAAGAAGGAGCTGTACACCGGCGTGACGACTCTGCGTAGCATTGGGGATATTAACTTCCTTGATGTCGCTCTGCGTGACGCTATCTTAAGCGGTGAAGCGGTTGGACCAAACCTTTTGGTCGCGGGAAAGATACTGGCCGTAACCGGTGGGCATGCCGCAGATATAGGCTTGGTGTTCAACGGTCCCATAGAAGCCCGCCGCGCGGTGAGAGAGTTGTTGCGCAACAAAGTCGACTTTGTAAAGATTACCAGTACCGGCGGTGTAGCCGATTCCAAACGCCTCGGCGAGGCTGGGGAGCTGCAAATGACTCCCGAGGAAATTCGAGCGATCACCGATGAGGCCCATCGCAAAAATATACTGGTCGCAGCTCATGCGGAAAGTACAGCGGGAGTGAAAGAAGCCCTACTGGCAGGTGTTGACAATATCGAGCATGGGGCGGTACTCGACGCAGAGATGATCGAGCTGTTCCGCGACAACCCGAATTCGTTACGAGGTTTTACCTCCTTACACCCCACCCTGTCTGTCTTTGCCAGTGGTCCAGATTGGACTGACGAAACAAGGGCAGATCCCGACTTATCCGTCATCGGGCACAACCTCACTATGGTCGGCGAGCAATTGATCAAAGGCTTTCAACAAGCTGTAAACAATAATGTCCTGGTGGGTTTAGGCACAGACTCCGGGTTTGTAAGTCACGAGTCTGCCTGGAAGGAGCTAAAACTGTTCGTGGAGCTGGGCAAGGTGTCTCCTGAGATGGCTATCCATATGGGAACACTTGCAACCGCCCAGAGCATCGGTATCGCAGATCAATCTGGTAGTTTGGAAGTGGGCAAAAGAGCGGATTTACTGGTGGTAGATGGCGACCCGCGAGTTGACTTATCGCTGATCGGCAGGCCATCGCTTATTTCGGTTAACGGATACATTCACCATCGCTAAGACACAGGAATAGCCCATTCGAGCGCACAAGCTATGATTTTTTTCCGACGAATAGTCTGGATGCAAACGCTTTGGCTGTTGCTGGCTCTATCCTACAATTTAACAAGCTGGTGGCGTATTGAACATTATCAATCTGCCCTGAGCCCAACCAACCCCGCCGCGGCATTTTTTATAGTTGCAGCGATTACTATACCCGTCATCTGGTTGGGGCTGACCGGGAATACACGTCGCTATTTTCAGATGAACTTGCTGTTGATAATTATTATTGGCAACGCTACCTATACTCACTTGATCGCTTATAGTGTGGGAACGGACCTTTCTTCCTATGCGTCTACTACCTCATGGGCTTTGGCCTTTTCAATCAATTTTTTCGGCGCCACAGCGGGGATTCTGGGGGCCTGGCAATCATTTCATTAAACGCCCGCCCACAGCTCGACAACTTGCAACATTTGAAACGATCCCCGTTGAGTTCACACATGAAGGCGAGGTGATAGCGAGAGAGGTTGAGCGAGCCGAGGGGATCCGTATCTGCTTCTGAGTGTTTCAAACCGAATCCCCTATGGAGGCGCCTGCAGATGGCACTCCACTTCGTTTCCTCGGCCTTCGTACGATCCACAGTCAAGAGAAGGGTAAGTCGTGTCGCGCCCTGGTCATAAAACTTAGATGCCTTATTTGGGTCTTGAGACCCAATAGTGACGTGACTAAGTATTCAAACCTCCGTTGCACTAGTTTTTTAAGATATGTGTTCAGCCAGTGCTTTGGCGAACTTCCGTCTTGTCGATTTAACCAATGGGCGATAAAGCCAACGATAAACTCGACCAGGAAGCCCTGTTCCCCGCTCTTCGAATTCCACACGCGCGCGGGGATGGTCCATGAACTTAAAGCCAGCATGTTGGTAAGCGTGTTCTTTACACCAGAACTCAATTCTCGAAAGGTGCTTGATACTCTTGTAACCGTAGTGAGCTGGTGCCACTAGCCGCAAAGGTGCGCCGTGGGCTATGGGGAGTGCCTGTCCATCCAGTCGGTCGGCGAGCAACACATCCGATGCGAGTAGGTCTTCAAGGTGCATTCCGACCTTGTATCCGTCCTGGCCCCCAAACACAACAAATTCAACGCTGGGTTCAGGCTGCGCGAGATTCACCACTAACTCTTTGTAGAACTCGGAGAAGCGAAAGCCGCTCCAACTAATGCCACAGGCTGTCCACGTCGTGACACAATGGAAATCTGAAACCTGAACAACTCGATTCAAATCTCCAAAGGGAATCGATAGCTTTACTGGCTGTCCGACATCCCCACCAATATCAATCTCGGCGGCGTTGTCCGTATTCGGAAACCTGTGGGCAAATTTTCCCAGACCAAAACGCGGCAGCTTATCTATGAGTCTCTGGCCTGGCGGTAGGTCGCTGTGCACATTAAACCTCATCATGTTTCGGACAATTCTAGCAGTCTTTCGCTCGAACTTTGATCGTTAACAGCTGCTCTATTGCACACCACGTGTATTCATAAGACAATATTCGATCAACATATACTTTTATAGTGAAGTATATTTTCAAGTTCTCCAACTTGCAAACAGGGCCGTGCTGCTATGTCCGCCTCGAGCGTAAAACTATATTGGCGCCAACAACTCGCCGCCCACCATATGCAGAAGTTCGCGGATCGCGAGCTGGCATCCGTTGCAAAGATCACAACCGCTCAAATCGGAGTGCTAACGGTCATTAGTAACAACAAAGGAATCAACCAGAAAGAGGTAGCGCTCGCATTAGGGTTAAATGAGTCCGCTGTAACCGCAATGGTACGCCGACTTGCCTCTCTCGATTTAGTTAAGTCAAGCGCCAGTAAGAACGATGGTAGAGCCAAAATACTTGCGCTTACAGCAACCGGGCGAGCGGTGCAGAAGAACGCGAAACTTCCCTTCGATAAAATTAACAAGATAATTGAATCTACTTTATCAGCTGGGGAAATTGAGTTACTGGCCGAGCTGCTGGACCGCCTCAAGGAGTCATTCGAGGAAAAACTGTAGCGAACGAAACCGTTAGTAGTTCGAAAGCGCGCGAAATTAACCTAACTCAAAATGGAAAGATAGGGCTAGGAGTGTCGGCATTGCAAAACATATACTTCACTGATAAAGTATTATTATTGCAATGCCAATACTCAACACCGTATTCGTGCTGGTTGAAAGCTGCAACGGCCCGTTACGCAGTCAGCACTAGATAGGGGTTACGCACACAAAAGAGCTAAGAGATGATTGAAGCACCCGAAGGTTTCGAGCCGCTATTTAGAACGAGCCCCTACCTTGATTTACTGGGCCCAATTTACAATAAGAAAGCGGAACAAGGCCTGATAATAGGACTGTACGCACAGCAAAAACATTGCAACGCGAGAAATCTTGTGCACGGAGGCCTGTTCAGCAGTCTTGCTGACATCGCGCTTGGTTACAATGTCGCGTTCCAAAGTGATAAGCCCATACCGATGGTGACAGCAAGCCTTACTGTCGACTACGCAGGTTCCGCGAAGCTGGGAGATTGGATTGAAATCTACACCGATATCCAGAAGGTTGGCAAAAGCATGGCGTTTGCAAACTGTTACTTCGATGTGGGGGCAAAGCGTATCGTCAGAGCTAGCGCCGTGTTTGGAGTCGTCAAAGCACAAAAAGATGCTTTAGAGTCCGCCTGAAAAAAGATAACGAACAATTCTCCCCGCAGCGCGACTCGCCAACCAGTTCCCCGGTGGCGAGCTTTGCCGCTTGTCGTTTCGCTTTATTGGTTTTCTCATGAGCACCACCCTTTCTCATAATTGGGTGATAGGCATGAGGGTTTCTTCGTTTTTGTTTAGCCATTCTTTCCTCCTTTATGCAGCCATACAAAACCATTGTGGGTCTTTCATTACTTTCAAGCGACGCTTTGCCTGTTTGTCCTTGGCAAGAAATTCAGGCGCTTCATTCACTAACTCAAAGCAAAACTGCTTCGGCAACTTGGTATAGATCGAACGGGGCGGCTTCGAATAGTGAATGTTCTTGAGTACCGCTCCGGTATCGGGTGTATGGTAGTAAATACGTGAAATCCCAATTTCATCTCGAAGAAAGCTGATCGATGCACTCAACATTGCCTCGCTCCATATCACTCTGTGTCGATCTACTTCGCCTTCCAGATAATTAAGCACTTTATCCACATTTAACACCCAGCCAGCATAGCGAAATTTCCGCCTTCGATTACCCACATAGCACTTTATATACTCAGCTAAAGAATCAATTTCCCTGAGCCAGTCGCTTTGAATCTCTTCAATCAAGGCCTCGCCCGTGTCCAAATCCAGGTCGATGCGCGCCCATGCCAAAGTACAGTAGCGACGTGAAATAGGATGACCAAAGAACTGGAAGTATTCCAGGTCATCACTCACACAGCGCCGATACATAGCGTCATGCCTTCTACAGAAGTTCATTTGCAAAACCAGGTTTTTGCCGGGCCGGGATACCTGATAGTACCGATACTTTTTCGTCTGTGAGTGCCCCCAAGTACCCAAGGTCAACACGTAGGATTCAAAGTCATCCGGCCATAAGCCATCCAGATCAAATACATCTATTTTTCCAGAGCCGGACTTTGCCAACAGGTCGGCAAACACAGGCTTGCTCAAGAGCTTGCCTAAATGACCCTTTCTGATCTTCGGGATTGTTATCTCGCTATGCTTCAATAATTCTCGACGCAGCAAGCACACGGCGTAGTAATCTTTGTAGTAACGAAACAGCGTTCTTTCTCCTGGCAGGCAATCAATGATCTCCTGCGCCAATTCCGATTTCATAGTTTTCACCTTTTTTCGGGCATAAGAACCCCTAAACCTGCAATGAGGAAATTGCAGGCGAAGAAAAATATTGCCTAGATAACTAAGCAATCATTTGTAATATTGTTGGAAGTACTGCGGTTTCAGCTATAGCTGAAAGTTTGACCTGCGAGGTCCAACAATGTGAAATAATTTTTTAAAATAAACAAATTGAACCTCCTTTTTTTGGGAGTTGTAAAATAATTAATAGCATGATCGCTAAGGGGTGCGAACTATAGATAGCTCGTATCTTCTTTGCAAGAATATTTTTGAAGAAAGCCGGTAACTAATATGTGTAGATGTTGTCATTCATCTACTGGGTAGGGTCCATCGCTAAACAGCCGATCGTGATACCCCTTGATCCCCACGGCTGTTGCAATTTCACTCAGCGAGCTTTGTCCATTTTGATGTCGTTCGAGCACATGGTTGAAATCGTACTTGGGAGTCCAGCCCAGGTCTAAACGCGCAGCTTCATTCACATAGACGCGATCGATCCGGTCAAACATCTTCCACCCAAGCGACTCGAGTATATCGAAGGCTTTAGGCAAGCGCCGACGCACGACCTCAATCGCATCGGTGTTTAGTAACACGATGTCGTCAGGGACAAAGGGGGTAGTCGCACTCACAATGTAACGGCCAAAACCTATATCGATGGCTCTTTCGGCCGCCCTGATATGCGCGTTTACCACATCCTCGAGTTCAATCCTTCTGTACAGATATTCATTCGCCTTGATATTGGCATCTGTATAGCTTTGTCGTTTGCTTGGGTTATCGTCTTCCTCCGCGAAGAAACGGGACGCTCTTAAGATAATACAATTTAGGCCATACATTCGATGAAAAAGACGGCAAAGCTCTTCCGCAGCTGTCTTTGTTACCCCATAAATATTTTTGGGAACTGATTGGGTATCCTCGGTGACCCAAGCAGCTGGCTTGCCGGCGGCCGGACGCAGTGCATCACCGAATACACTGGTTGTGCTGGTGAAGACGAAGTCTGGGACTCCATTTTCGACGGCTGCTTCGAGTAGCGTTAGTGTCCCAGAAACGTTTGTACAAACGAAGTCTTGCTTCGAATGGGTGGCTACATGCGGCTTGTGCAGAGTAGCCGTGTGATAGACAAGATTCACACCTTTCATGCACTCCGCCACGAGGCGCTCTTCAGACACCGAACCCACGACTGTCGTATATGGCGAGGCTTTGATGTCCAGACCGATGATTTCTAACTCAGGGTCCAGGCTGAGGGTTCGAACGAGAGCTTCCCCCAAGTGTCCGGAGCTACCCGTTACTAGTATTTTCACCAGACCAATCCAAGATAGAGCAAAATGGTCATTCAGCCTTAGGGTGTCTAACATCCCACATGAATTTGTAACTGCCAGCTACGGCCAAACAAAAAGATAAGACAAGTAGCAGGGCAATATCACCCCTGGCGGTAAGTTTGGCAACTTCACCCGAAGCTAACTCATAGCCAGCAGTTTCTAGTATCGCGGCCCTATAGGCCATCTCGCTCGTTGCCCAAATCAGGACCACAGCTATGAAGCCGTAGAAAATATTAATCAGAATGATCTGTGATCTATTCATCCGCTCTCCAGCGATAAAGGCCACAACCAAATAACCGCTCACCACAGTAATCAAGAGCCCCAACATCGTTGCAACGTTTCCCCATGTAACGAAAGCCACTTCCAAAAGCCCTTCTGCCGTCATATTCTTATCCTTGTTATTCGACTTTAAACAAGGATACCCCGAAGTCCTCTCCAAGGACAAAGGAGACATCCGCATGGCGTCTCCTGTCACTACCTCCGTGACAGTCAAACCGCAGAATAAGAGTGGGAAGACTTCAAGCTTTTGACTTGACCCCAGTGCTCAACACCGTGGCTTGTACCCGGACTAAGGCAATGGCGAAAGAGTATGAATACCGTGGATGCTACCATCCGAGTTAACAGATAAATACTTACTACCCCTACGATACACCGGTCCGCAACTCTCCTGGCCATGCCTCTGCGGAAGCCCACTGGATATCGTAACGCAACGCAGATCGTTCTCCACTCGCCATGTGCCGGTAACCTCCCCGGAATCCACACCATTGTTCCAGCGACTGATAAATCGTCCGTCGGCATACCAGGAATTGACTGCGCGGGTTTTTGCTACATCCTGAACTTCCGCGTTATCTCGCACATCTGAGAAGGCTCGTATAATTTCTTCATCGGTAAGCTGTATGGCTGTCTCATCTGGCGCACTTAGTGTTTTTGGAAGGTTGGTCTGTGCCAGTGCCGATGAAAAACTCGATATAGCAGCTACGCAAAAAAAGGCGCCATATGGCACCTTTCTAAAATTGCTATGGTACAGCCCACTAAAAAGTGATCGCCACTTTTTGGTCTGTTGATGTTTTACAATTGCCAATACCACCGCCGTCAATACCAGAATCAGGGTTCGAGAGTTGGAATCTACAATCCATTGTACTTCCTCTATTGCCGATTAACAGTGCTTCTGTACGGGATGAGACAGTTGTTGAATCTTTTAGTAGCCATGAATCATCATTTGAAGATTCACCAATTTCCCAGTCATTTCCAGAGGTTGAAGAAGACCTTTGTACGAATTTGCCGGAATATCGCTCTCCATCTGGCATGGTGATATTCAGTTGACCATCGTTTTCAAAGAGGCCTTGTTCGTAATCAAATTGCACGGTCTTGCCTTCACTAACCCCCTCTATGACTCCGGTACTAACACAAGCACTGATCATGCTAAAGATAGTCATCATAAACACTAATTTTTTCACTATATTGTTCCTCAACCAATAGAATATCTAGCGAACAATAAGCCTTGACCATTAACCGAAGCTGAACATGAAGAGTAACAAGCACGTATGTCTGTCGGAGCAAGTTCAAGTCCCACACAACCCATGCTATGCTCAGCGAATCAACAATAAAGGATAATCACCATGAGAATAAGCTCTTTAACGACTTTGATAATTGGCCTGCTGGCAGCATCGCTTAGCTACGCAGAAAAACCTGAAGCCTTTAGCATGGGCAACGGCGAAAACAATTGGATTCAAACAGCTGGCGCAACGAGAGACGGCAAGGTGATCACTTATCCTGAAGTGCACATCGACGGCAATGGCTGGCTGGTTATGCACCCCTTTGAAAACGGCGCGCCTAACGGCGACAAATACGTCGCTTACACATTCGTTGAATCAGGCACGAGCAAAGACGTCGAGATTGAAGTGCTCAAAGGTGTCGAAACCGGTGAAATGTTTATTGTCATGTTGCACAGGGATCTGAACGAAAACGGGGTTCTGGACTTCATCTTTATAGACGATACCAACGTGCAGGACCGCGCTGTATTCGAGGGCCCAAGAATGATCGGTCACGCAGTGCCTGCGCCCTGATGCCCTTTAGCCTTGGCGGCTACCTTCCGTAGCCCAGCGTCTTAAATGACTCCACCACACCATCGACAATAATTACCTCGCGCATGAATTGTCTGGGGCCGAAGTTGTAAGTCCAGATCTCTACCGGGACTTCAACCACTGAGCGCTGATGGGTGAGTAATTCTCTTCTGGTGAGAGTGGAATAATTGCCAATTCGGCTATCAAAGTAACGAACTCGCCCGCGTGGTATACCTGAACGGTAGATTGTCCTATAGGAGGTCAGGATAGGCTTCCCGCAGGAAACCAGCAGTTCGCCTAGATGATCACCCGCCGTGACAAGGTCTCTCCCACAGCGCATGGACGCTGCCTGGGACGCGGAACAAAACAATAGCAAGGGCAAAATTGGCAATAGTCGTTGGAACATTTTGTTTTTCATGGCGATACCTCCGAATTGGATGTTAGACCATGAAAGATGAACCTTAGCTGAATGCCCAGAGGGTACGGACCAAAAAATTTACTATCGGCATTTTACCTTGCTGCTTAATCGAAAATTACAACGCATCAGCTCGATCAGTCGCCGGATTATCTGCACCGACTGATTTATATTTCTACTTCTCTAACCCTGTGGCCATCAGTGCGTGCTTTCCCCTCGAAAGAACAACTGATAAGCGGCGGGAACAAAGACCAGAGTTAACAGGGACGCCACCGCAAGCCCCGACATCATGACTATGGCCAGAGGAGTCCACAGCGACCCGCCAAATAAATACAGGGGAACGAGCCCTATGACGGTAGTGGCCGATGTCAATAATATCGGACGAAAGCGAAGTGCCGAGGCGCGAATGATCGCCTGTTGCAGCGGCGCACTGGCTCTCTCTATGTCAATTTGGTCGATCAATACGATGGCGTTATTGATAATGATGCCTGCCAAACTGATGATGCCGAGGGTGCCGAAGAATGACATTGGTTGTCCAAAAAGCATCAGGCCAAAGGGCACGCCGATAATCACGAGAGGTATCGACATGAATATAATGAGCGTTCGTCTGAATGAGTTGAACTGGTAAACAATGACCACCAACATGAGTAAGAAGGCGTAGGGTAAACCATTCGCGAGTTTTTCATTGGTCTCTGAGCTATCGGCGATCTCCCCTCCCAGCGTGAGCTCATATCCCGCGGGTAAATCTAACTGATCCAGATGCGGCTGAACAAAGCCGAGTAATTCCCCCGCAGTCAGTACATCACTTCTTGCAGTAACTGTTATCGTACGCAGTTGGTCCAACCTGCGAATCTGTGAGTATTCCAATTGCGGCTCCAATACCGCGATTTGCTCAAGCGAAATGGCCTCATTACCTGAGCCCACCACAATATTGAGCAAGTCGTCCGCACTGTCTCTATTTTGCTCGCTTGCGCGCATGACAATGGGCACCGACTGCTTATCTTCTCGATAGCTCGAAATCTCGTAGCCATCAAAGTAGGCAGAGAGTAATTGTGAGATAGATTCTGAAGTAACGCCGGTGCGCCTGGCCTTATCCTGATCAATGCGTATCAAAACCTTGAGCGTTTTTTCACCCCAGTCATTCTCGTTCACACTTATGCCGGGTGCCGCTGTGAAAGCGGTCTCTATCGAATTCGCCGCGTCCATCAGCGTAGTCAAATTGGTTCCAGACACCTTAATTTTTATACTGCCGGATTCTCCCGCACCCATCGACAGACGCTTCACTTTGAAACGCGCCTCTGGGTGACGCTCGATGAGATAACGTTTGGCTTTAGCGGTAAAATCGACGGCACTGGTCTGGTCGGTAAAATTCACCAGGGTAAAAGCCGATTCAGGGGCTGAATCCGCGGGATCAAGAGATAGATAAAAACGCGGGCCGCCCGATCCAATATAGCTGATATGATTTGTCACCTCGGGGTTTTCGTCCTTGTCCATCAACCACGAGGAAACTTCTGCGGCGGTTTTCTCGGAGTCGCCAATATCGGTGCCTTTGGGCATATCCTGATACAGCAACACCTGGTTTCTGTCGCTCAAAGGAAACATTTCCTGGGGCACTGAGCCGAACATGAAACCGCTCAATAACACCAGACCATAGCAAAAAAACAGAACCCCGG
This sequence comes from Halioglobus sp., assembly GCA_045110675.1. Lineage (GTDB taxonomy): Bacteria > Pseudomonadota > Gammaproteobacteria > Pseudomonadales > Halieaceae > JBALVT01. The sequence goes on from JBGCGJ010000017.1 coordinate 75,428, forward strand.
GCGCTAGCGGTAGAACTTTGGTCAGCAGTTTTCGATAGGAATCTGTGAGAAAGCGAATGGACGTATTGAGGCGGTTGTCGGTCTGCTTTAAATTCGGCTTACGCAAAAAATGTTTGCAAATAAAAGGCAGGAAGTAGATGGAGGAAATCCAGGACCCGATCAAGGTAAGTGTTACTACTGCACCCAGAGAGAACGCGTATTCGCCTTCGCTACCCTCCATAAGAAAAAACGGCATAAACGCAAAAATGGTGGTCAGCGAAGACACCAGCAACGGCACAGCAAATTGTCGACCTGCCTGCAATGCCGCATTATGAGGTGTTTCGTTATCGCTCACCTTGCTTAGAATATCCTCAACCGTGACAACACCATTATCGACCAGCAAGCCCAGGGAAATAATAATGGCCGCGATTGAAACCTGTTCCAGACTAATGCCCAGAACACTCATACCGATCAAGGAAAACATCACCGCTAGAGGCACAATGGAGGCGATGATCAGGCCAGAGCGTATGCCGAGAAAAACCATAATCACCAGAAGCACCACTGCAAAGGTCTGTAAGACGTTGCTGACTGCGGCATTCACGGCTTCAGTCACTTTGGTGGGCTGGAAAGTCGCAAAGTGCAACGCGTAACCGATGGGCAATGAATTCTCGAATTGGGTTGTGATGGCTCGAATAGATTTACCCACCGCTTCAATATCGTAACCAGATTGCATCTGAACCGACACCACTACGGAAGGTCTGCCCTGGTAAAAAACCGGCTGTTCTTTTGGGGAGACCGATCCGCGTCTCACGTTCACCAAATCACCCAGGCGAATAAAATCTTCTAAACCCTCCACCCTTGTAATCATTCTCTCTATTTCCGCCACTGTCTCAAAATCACCACTGGTTTCGAGCAGCAGCCTGTTGCCTCCCGCATTGAGCGACCCAGAGGGAAGAATAACGTTTTGGTTTTGTAAATCTGATATTAAGGTTTCGAGTTGCAGGCCAACGCTTGCGAGACGCTCAGCATCTATTTCCAGCCAGACTCTTTCGTCCTGTACGCCAAACAAATCTACCTTGGCGATACCATCGGCAAGATACAACTTCCTCTGAAGTTCCTCGGCCTGCAGTTCGATTTCCCGCATCGAGAAGCCTTCCCCGGTCATCGCGATACTGGCAATAGAGACGTCGCCAAAATTGGTATTCACAAATGGACCCAGGGAGCCCTCTGGAAGTTCGCGCGCCACCTCTTCCATTTTATCGCGAAGCTCCTGCCACACCTGATCCAAGTCTGAAATCGAATCCTTTGCCGAGACTTCAATTGAAATTTCACCCGTGGTCACTCGAGTTTCAATTTCATCAACTTCGGGAATTTCTCGAATTTTTCGCTCAGCGGGATCCGCTATCAAATTTTCCATACGTTGTGGCGACATTCCCGGAAACTGAATCGTAACCACAGATTGGCGTATGGAAATTTCCGGATCTTCTCTTTTCGGGAAGCTGTTGTAAAGTGTCGCGCCCAACAGCAGCAATCCGATCATCAGCAAAACAGTAAGCCTGGATCGCTCCAGGCCGGCGGCGGTGATCCAGTCCATCGCCCTAGCCCTCCGTTGTCAGCAAGGAAGTATCCAAGAGCTTCACTTGCTGGCCGTCGGTTAAGTAACTTATGCCGGCCGCCGCGACAATATCACCTTCATTTACACCCGCTGCAACGATGGCCATATTGCCTCGAATACCTAAAAATTCGACTGTTCGCTTATTAACTGTCAATGTTTGAGGGTCGTACACGTAAACATGAGCGGTGCCTATGTCTCTATGATTGCGGCGAAGTTGGGTGTCCTCGTCAGCAAAAATGAAGCAACTCAGAGGTATCAAAAAACCCTCGCCTTTATCGACCAGGGCTATGCTGAGTTCTACTTCTGAGGCAATGCCTGCTCGCAAACCCTCGGGGGTTTCATCCAAGGCTACGACAACAGGGAAAGCAGACACCTTGGTCGCTCTGGTACCCAGCTCCTTCACCTTTCCGCTCTGAACTTTTCCGGGTAAGTCGGAAAAGGTAATTTTTGCCGAGTCGCCAACACTGATGCTGTTGATGATGACACCCGGCACACTGAACGAAACTTCGTATGCTCCTTCACTGTAGAGGCCAATCACCGGACTGCCAGGCGATATCTGCGCGAAATCTTCTGCTTCAATACTGGAGACCACTCCGGTAAAGGGTGCGAGCAATTGGGTTTTACTCGAGTCTTGCCGGGCCAGGCTGAGTTCTTTTTGCGCTTTGCTAAGGCGAGCTTCACTGGAATTTAAGACATTCTTCGCATCATCAAACTGAGACTGGGTAACATATTGCTTTTCCAGCAGCTGACTCTTGCGGTCGAAATCTGATCTGGCGTTTTCAAAGGCGGCCGTGGCTTCATCGAGGGAGGCTTTCGCGCTTTGCGTCTTGAGCTCCAAAGAAACGGGATCAAGCTCAGCGAGCACTTGCCCCTCGGCCACTCTCTGACCCACTTCCAGAGTAATGTCTTTGAGCTTGCCCGCTATTTCAAAAGCCAGTTTGGTCTCCTGTGCAGGTTGAACCACACTGGGATAACGCCGAGCCTCCGCGCTTGAAGATTCGCTCACCTTGAATGCTTTGAGCCCTCGAATAGTAGGCTCTGTATCGACAGATTGCTCTTCACAGCCACCCAGCAAAACTGTGGATATTAGGAGAAAGCCTACCGCCTTTCGAACAGAACGTATTTTTGGAGAAACCAGATTGATCATTGAAAAAACCCAGAATAATTGAAATCAATATTGTTAGCCGAAACTATCACAAAGCCTTTACAACCGAAATGTGAGAATCTAGTAAAGTACCGAGGGGGTTGCTTGGTGGTCTGACCAACCCGGTGGTAGCAAGACGACCCAGACTGAGGGTAAAGGCGAGTGGTAATTGACCTCATCGGACCAATAATTGACTATTTCGACCATCGACCCAAAAGAACCTTCAAGGACACCCAATGATTACCGAAAACGCTGTTTATTCTGACGAAGTAACAATCCATGCCCCAGTGGAATTGGTGTGGGAAATTTTGCTCGATTTCGAAAGTTACAGCGAATGGAACACTTTTTGCCCTCAGGCGGCCAATGATTCCCTCGAGCTGGGCACTCCAATCGAGATGATGGTGAACCTCGGACAAGGTCTGGCACGCCAGGTGGAATATATTTCCTGCGTAAAACCACTGGAATGTATCGCCTGGGCAATGGAAAACAAGCCGGGAGATCCCGTGCACGCGGAGCGCAGCCAGCGGCTGAAACGAATAGACGATGAAAGCTGCAGCTATATCAGCCTCGATGAGTTTTCCGGTCCAGAGGCGCCAGCCATGATGGAACACTTTGCAGGTATCGTAGAAGACGGATTTAACCGCTGCGCACAAGACCTGAAGAAGTATGCGGAAGAGCGCTGTAGAAAACGAAGCGCGGGCACTTCATAATCAAAACACGCGATATCGACGTTGAACATGAGCCTGCCGCACCTGGATCTCTCTACTGCGTTGCTCCGCTGTCAGTCTGGGCATGTCCGGGGGAATGACTTCATCGACTTGATGGAGTCGAATCTTCTGGGCTCTGATTGTTGGAAATTCCGCCTCAGCCGGGAGCTGCGAATAGGCCCACCGGTGGGAGAGAAAGCCTCTAGGTAAACCCGTCGTATCCAGCCAATTCTGAACACCGGGATCACTATGAGCTACGACCCAACGCTGTACATGGTCCGCTCCCATGTACATCTGGTACAAATTCATACTGCTTTGGTGGTTGGCATAGTCTGGGGACTCACCCCAGAGATTGCCCAGGTGGACGCTGACATAAACTGGATCGCCAGTGTAAGTAGCTTCTATGTAAAGAGCCTCATCCTCCTCTAGATCGTAGATCCCACCGGCATAGATGTTGCTGCTCATGCCGCCGCCGGTATCACTGGACGCGGCGTTGGGCGCGTTGTATCCGTTTACTGGGAAGAAATACCTGCCGTCTTCAGGGCCACCGTGAGCGCCAAAAACATTGAGTACCTTGTCGTAGAAATTCAGCCAAAACTGCATCTGCCCGCTGACGATAGAGCCCATGTCGCGCAGTTCCTGCGCACATTTAGAAGCGCTGATTGGAGGAGGATGATCGCCAGCCCTATCCAAATTAGTGATACTTAGTGGGATGGCCTCTTCATTTTCCCAGTCGTAAAACAACTGCCGTCCGCTTACGAAAGTGGCGTAGCGATCTTCTCCATCGGGAGTGCGCTTGTTCGGCCCCTTGCGAGTGCAGATAAAGTTGCCCGTGTAGGCATCGGGTTTTTCCGGTCCCAACAACAATTCAAACTCCCCGTTGTCCTCTATCTGAAGGCCGGCAATATCCACAGTACCGAAACCGGTACGGAATCCTGGTGTGAGCTCGCCCAGATTTCCCGTGTCACCAGCCATTGGACCGTCGGCGGTTTCAAAAATCAGATACTGAGGAGCATAGGGACCTTCCGGGGGGCGAGCCCGCCCGCGCCAGTGACTAAAGTCCTCGGCCTTACCCTTGATCAAATAGCGATTGCGACCATCAATCGCTGCATAAAAATAAATCGCATCCGCATTTTCAATGGTGGATTTATTGAAAACTGACAGAGCATTGCGAAAAGCGGGGAATTCCGGGTCGGTATTGAAAGTTCGTTCGATACCGTGGTGGATGAAGCCGGCAAGGTATCGATAGCCCTCGGCGAGCACGCGACTGGTCGGCTCTGGGGCGCAGCGATCAGGGTTGTCAATGACATCTCGGGCGTCCTGGAGTTTGGTGATCAGGTCATCCCAGGCGCTTCGCAGCTCCGCCTTATCCCTGGCAATTACCTCTTGATCGATTTTCTTTTGCTCACTCATGGCACGCGCCTCAAATCGTATGTGGATTAACCATAATGCCGCCATCGACGTTCAGAGAGTGTCCAGTGATAAATGAAGCGCGCTCGGAACACAAATAGCTCACCGCGTCAGCGACCTCCTCCGGCTCGCCAAAGCGGCGCATGGCGTGCGTTTTCGCTGTATGCTCCCTGGCACCTGGCACTTTCTCAATATAGTTGGCAAGTGCGCGGGTGAGAATCGCGCCAGGGTTAATCGCATTAATCCGGATTCCCTTTTGAGCATTCTCCGCCGCTGCAGTGCGCGTCAGGGCAATGACCCCACCTTTGGCCGCGCTATAGGGTGATTGCATAGCCTCCCCACGCACACCCGAGATCGAGGCTATATTGACGATGGCACCACCGCCGCCACTGGCCAGCATCGCAGGGATTTCGTATTTAAGACATAACCAGACGCCTTTGAGGGTAACGTTCTGGCAGTGATCCCAGTTACTCTCTTCAACGTCCTCAATGGGATTGAACCCACCTGCCCCTGCTGCATTGTTACAGGCGCAATCCAACCCACCAAAATGGTTAACCGTGGCATCCACCATAGCTCTTACCGCTTCTGCACAGGATACGTCGGCCTCAATCGCTATCGCTTCACCACCGAGCTCCCGGATCATCGTCGCAGATTCTTCCGCCGCCGCCAGGCGCAGATCGGCGACCGCTACTTTTGCACCGTCACGCGCGAACATCAAAGCCGTCGCACGCCCGATACCAGCTCCGCCGCCCGTAACCAGGCCCACTTTTCCCTCTAGTAACAAAATCTACTCCTCCGCGAGCTTATCCCATCAGTTCGTTCCCACACCATGGGCACTCAGCGTACGTGTCATCAAACGCTTTGTCTCGATGTTATACGATCGATATTCTTTACGCCAAAGCGCAAGTGCAACATGTCGAACCGCTTGACGCAGGTATACAAAAGCTATTTGCAATAGTGCGGACAAAGCGCATCATTGACATCTCAGTTCAACCGCCATGTTTATAGATGACTCTTCTGACCACTGCTAAAACCACGGGAATTTAAAATGCATCGCGAACAGAAAACAGTACTGATCACCGGCGCGGGCCAGGGCATGGGTTTGGGGGTCTCTCACCACATGGCATCCCGAGGCAATCTCGTGATCATCAATGACATCGACGCCAGCAAGGCTGAGGCAGCAGCGAAAGAGATCGTCGATGCCGGAGGTGCGGCAATCGCCGCAGCCTTCGATATCACCAAAACAGATGTCGCCCTGACTCGAATTGCTGAACTGGAGGCGCAAACCGAAGGAATCGACATTCTGGTAAACAATGCGGGCAACGCCGGTACGAAGAACACCCATCAGATAGCCTTCAAGGATATGCCGCCTGAAGAGTGGGATATGTATATCGGCGTTAATTTTTACGGCGTGCTCAATTGCACCAAGGCCGTACTGACCGGCATGTGCGATCGCGGCTGGGGCAGAGTCATTACCATTTCTTCCGAAGCAGGCAGAACGGGAATGGACATTAATGTATCTGTGTATGGCGCTGCAAAAGCGGGCGCGGCCCATTTGATGCGACACATTGCCCGAGAGGTCGGGCCTTTCGGCGTAACCGCCAACGTACTCTCCCTCGGGCTGATGGACAACGTACCCGAGGAATTCGCCGGCCCGATCATTCGAACCATTCCCATGCGGCGTCTCGGACGCCGCGATGACGTCGCGGCAGCCGTGGACTATCTGTCTTCAGAAGCAGCTTCCTGGGTCACAGGGCAAACCCTGCCAATAAACGGTGGATCACACGTTTTTTGAAGCGCAGATACAGTAAGCACCAAATCCGACGCTGTTAATTTCACCAAGGACATACACAATGTTTTTGTATTTCAATTTCGAATACTACTGGAATATGCTGCAACGGATCTGGAGCAAAAAGGACTGGCCCGGACGCAACAGAATGTTGTTTCGGCTGGTGATCCTTATACCTGGCCAATACCTAATTCACTCGCTGTTTTTTTTCATGGACAAGATTTTGTTCCCCGGCTTGTGGTTTCAGAAAATTGAAAGGCCCATTTTCATCGTTGGCCACGCCCGCAGCGGTACTACCCTCACCTCTCGTCTACTCGCCCAGGACAGCGAACGATTCAGCTACTTCCTGTACTGGGAAATGTTTTTTCCGTCGCTGATAGAGAAGAAAATTATCCGCGGGCTGGGTGTTCTAGACCGTCGACTGTTGAACCAGTTCTTTCTCCACAAACTAAAAGCCTGGGATGATAAAACCTTCGGACCCTATCGACACATTCACAACATGGGTTTGTGGGTACCTGAGGAAGATGACTTTGTGATGAACGTAACTTTCTTCGCCGCGTACTGGCAATTGCCTGCACCCCTGATGGACACCAACGACGTATTCTACCTGGATGAAAAGCCGGCCCCTCAGCGCAAACGAGTAATGAACACCTTCAAAGAATGTGTAAGAAGACAGCTCTACCTCAATGGGGGTAATAAAACGCATCTATCTAAAAACCCGGTTTACTGCGGCCGAGTGGGCAGCATACTGGAAGCCTTCCCGGACGCACGCATCGTTATCAACATGCGTGATCCTATGGAGTGTGTACCGAGTAACCTCAAACTTATGGAGGGAAACTACCAGGGCAAAGGCTGGCGCAAAGAAGACTATGCGGCGTCACTAACCGTGCTGGAAGCGATGTCTTACGATTGTTTCCGCCTTCCCCGCCAGGTTTTGAGACGCAACCCCCAAACACCGTCAATGGTGCTCGATTATCGCGACCTCATATCAAAACCCAGACAGACCGTAAAAACACTTTATCAGGCACTGGGCCTACCTATGAGCACAAGCTATTCGGCTATCCTCGAAGAACAAGGCGCCAAGTCCAAAAAACATAGTACCACGCACAGTTACAGCGCCGATGAATTTGGCATGGACGTAGAAAGGTTGTATCGCGAGCTGGCGGAGTTTTACGAACAGTATCAATGGCAAAAACCCGATTAACTAAAAGGACTCAGGAATCACCTGTTTCAAGTTTTCTCGCGTACTCATCCTGAGTGATGGTGCCCCCCTCTTGTTCAGCTCTATTTCGGTCTTCGGGTAGCAATGAGTCCTGCAGGAAATCGAGACGCTTCCAAGAAGGGTACGGCGCGCGCCCCTCACTGTCGGGTACATAGGGTGATGCCTCAACCCGAGTATGTTTGTGGATATACCGAGCGCAATTAAGAAAGACTTTGTCGACGTGAGCCCTGACAATCAGGTTCGCGCCCGGATAGCGCTTCAAAAGTTCGTCGTCGCTGCTGATAGATGCAGTTGCCTGCACGCGAACTCGATTGGGAGTTTCAAAGTCAATAAACAACAGTCCGATTTTGGCCGTATCGGCGATGTTACCCATAGACAGGAACATGCCATTGCCATCGTAGTTAGGGAAGGCAATGGTGGAAGAATCCAGCACGCTCACAATACCCGGAGCGCCACCTTTATAGGAAACCGTCGGACAACCTTCCGCATTGACCGTAGACAAAAAGAAGAAATCCCTGGACTCGATAAAACCTCGGTGCATCTCATCTAGCTCATTACTTACGATGGCCTGTTCGGCAGCGTTGGCAAGCGCCCGGCTCTCAAATTGATCTTGCAACTTCTGTTGTGGCTTCGTATAAAAATCCATTATCTAATCTCCAATTCAACGTAGACCGGTTTGGTATGCGGCTCTCTCTGGGTTGCCTTATGAAGATTTATCAACAAAACGCAACTCCGATTTGAGACTTTGCCGAGCATTTGTTATTGACGTATTAAAGCAGAAACGACCAAAATCGTGTTGACTTGGAAGGAAACACCGAATTGACTGAGAGCGAAGGCGAAGTGGCCTATTTGCGATTATTCGCGGTTTTTCAGCTGTTCAGTAAATACACTCAACATCCCTTCACCGTTGAGTGAAATCGCGTCTTCCAACGGCATATCTCGCAGAGCTCTGACATCTTCACGACTCTTAGGCCAAGTTAGCCAACCGGCGTACTGACCCAGGGCAGACATGGATTCTTCTACACAGTCCTCGACAGACTGAATACCGGCGTCACCCCAGATTGTTGGATTTTTTGAAAGATATCCTTCGGTTGCTGTTTGATCCGGTTTCACCACAAGCACATCCACATTGGTATCTTTGAGTTCAAACCACAGAGACTCGGTGAGAATGCTGATAAAAGATTTGGTGGCGCAATACATAGCAAAATAGGGCATAGCGATCTCACCCGTGCGAGAGGAAACATTTATGATCGCGCCGCGATCGCGCTCCCTCATCAATCTTCCAAAGTGATGACTTAACCTGGCGACCACTTCAACATTACAGTAAATTTGCCTGCCGATATTCGCCTCGCTTAAATCGAGAAAAGGCGCAGGCTTGCTGAAAGCTACGTTGTTTACCAAAAAGCCGACTTCAATATCGGCAACAAAATCCGTTAGTTTTTCTACCGCTCCCGGTTGAGTCATATCAAGTGACAAAGTGCGCACTTCAACAGCAAACTCGTCTCTGAGCTCTTTGGCTGATTCATCCAGAATCTCGAGGCGGCGGGCGGTCATCACCAAATTGAAACCCTCGGCAGCCAGGCGGCGAGCAAAACCCATACCAATACCCTGGGATGAGCCTGTAATCAATGCCCAACCCCCGTATCTACTAACCAGTTTCTCCATCTCTACCTCGCAGCCAAAAAGTGGTTTTTACCCATAAGGTCAACAACAAACAATTCAAATTCTATCTATCACGACAAACAACCGGTGACACCGACGAGCAATCAACCTGTCAAATACATAGTCATCTTGCGACGGGCAAACTCAGGCAGAAACTTATCGAGCACCGCCCAAATTCCGGTGGCCCGGCCCAGGACATAGCCCACTCGATCACCTTCAACGGCGTTTTGAATAGCCTGCGCAACTTCATGGGGCTGCATGTCCGTGGTATTTTTTTGCGCCGTTTCAGCGCGCACCATATTCCCCATAGCCGTATTTACAACCGGCGGTTTAACACAGGTCACACGAATGTCATGCTCCTCCCATTCAATATTCAATGCCTGGGTTAATCCATTTACATAAAATTTTGATGCGCTGTAAACCGCCAACTGTGGAATACCATAGATACTCGATGCGGAACAAAGATTCACCATCACCGCTCCAGGCGTTGACTTGAGCCATGGAAATGCAGCCTGCGCCACATGGGTAAAGCCTTTTACATTGACGTCGAAGATCAGGTCGTGGGCCTCGGGCGCGATATCTTCAAACCTTCCGGCCGATAACACGCCGGCATTGTTTAAAAGTACATCCAGTTTGCCACATGAGTGCTGATCAAAATGTCTCAGCGCACCTTCAATCGACTCTCTTTGCGTGACATCGCAATGGGCTGCACAGGCGTTGGGAAACTCACCCGACTCCATTAAGGCATTCAGACCGTGGGTATTGAGATCATAGAGGCCAACAAACCAACCCTGCGCTGCAAAATGTCTGGCCGTCGCCAAGCCGATACCCTGGGCTGCACCGGTGATAAATATTGTCTTCATCGCGTCGTTATTCATTGGCTATCCATTCGCTATCCATGTGTTATAACTATTATTCACCCGCTATGATAAGGCCGTTTAAGTATAGCCATCACGTTCAAAAGACCAACCACATTATCGAATAACATAGAGTAGGCAAACAACATATCTGTATGAAGCGACGAAAGAACGATGGCAGAACCAACCGATAATGCGAATTTTCTTCGCGCTAGCGGATTGCTGATACCCGATGGCGCAAGTCTGTACGGGCTTTTGGCAATCAGCCTTTTGTTACATCTACTTCCCGACCAAATCCAATGGCAGCTTCAGCTACACCTGAAAAGCGAAACCGCTTTTCAATACTGGCAGGTTTTTACAGCACATTTCGTGCATATATCCTGGCAACACCTACTAGGTAATGGCATTTGCCTTGTCGTTTTACAACAGGTATATGGGCGTTGTTTTAGCAGTCTAAGCTGGTTGTATGCAGTCGTCTTTCTGGTGGTTTTCGTGTCCGCCGGTTTGATTTTTCTCAGCGTCGAACTGCATTGGTATGCAGGACTTTCAGCTATTGTACTCGGGATTGCCTGCTACGCCGCCGTGATCGATAAACATTACAAACTGGTTTTTAATGTGCTCGTTATTTCCGCACTAGGGGTCTATTCCGGAATTTTCCTGCTTCAGGGCGAAGTAAGTGCCGGCCTGGGGCTGGTTCCAGTCGCGAGCTTCAGCCATATTTTGGGCATAATTTGCGGTGTTTTTCTCGGCGGAGTTGTTAGGATAAATCGAACTAGAAAATTACACAGCCAAACCAATACTACATTGTAGAGCGCGTTCGTCGGAGTATCTGAACGCTGTTACACAATGTTACAAAGGGGCTGTAGAAAGATACGTAGGCTCGCGATTGAATAGAAGCCTGAACCCAATCCTGGAGCTATCGATGAAACCTTCAAACGTTACGCCTATTTTTTTGTGCCTTATAGCTTTTGCGTGTTCTGCAAGCTGGGCAAAATCATTGACCACAGTCCAGCCGAGAATCATTGGTGGCTCACCCGCCTCCATATCGAACTACCCATGGATGACCGCGTTGACCGATCCCAGGGACGACTCCCAGTTTTGCGGAGGCAGTTTAATCAGGGCCGAGTGGGTTATCACTGCAGCGCACTGTGTCGAAGGATCCAACCCTTCTGAAGTCAACGTTTTTATCGGCGGAGCAGACTTGAATGACAGGAGCGCAGGGGAAACCCGAAGCATCACCCAGATTCACATTCATCCCGATTACGTCGACGACTTCGATGTTGCCCTGCTTAAATTGGCATCACCCTCTACTCGGCAAACTATTCCCCAAGCCAGTCGCGTGCTGGATGACTCCCTGCCAGACAATACACCTTTGTTGGTTACCGGTTGGGGCCTAACCTCCGATCCCGACGCCAATGAAGACGCCGAGGGATCTGAGGAGTTGCTGGAGGTAGAAGTGCCACTGAGAAACAGGGCACAGTGTGTGGAGGCTTATCAGTCACTAGACCAAACAGAAATTACCGACAATATGATCTGTGCGGGAAGTGAAGTGGAGCCGAAAGATTCATGTAACGGCGATAGCGGCGGACCATTGATGGTACGCAATTCGGAGAATCAATTGGAGCTACTTGGGGTTGTCAGTTTCGGCAGTAGCAACGGCTGTGCGTCAACAACTCATCCGGGAGTTTATTCGAGAGTTTCTCGGTTCGAAGGTTGGATCAATGGTGTGATCAATGGCATTGTCAGCTCTCCATCGAGTATCGATTTAGGGTTTTCCGGAGAGGGCCAGACAGCGACTTCCTCAGTAATACTGATCAATAACAGCAGCGACGATGAAATGATCCAGAGCACAATGGCCTCTGGAGATACTGAAATAAGTGTAACCGATGATCAGTGCACTCAACAGGTGCTGTCAGGTTCTGAATCTTGTACGGTAGCAGTTGAGTTCACCAGTTCAACCGCAGGTGATAAGAGCACAACCTTGTCCTTCAGTACAACAGACAGCGACACCCCAACGGTGACAGCGATCGTTAAAGCTGCCAGCGTTCCCCCGATAGACTTAGCCGCTGCCCTGGACGGACTGAATCAAGAGTGGTTCAGTGGTGGCGATTCGGCCTGGTTTGAAGAGTCCGATGCCGATGCTACTGGCGGTAGCGTAGCGAGAACAGGTGCGGTGGAGGATCTCGAAAACTCGGTTCTGGTAACACAGCTAAGCGGCCCTGGAACGATTAGTTTTCGATGGAAAGTTTCTAGCGAAGAAGGTTACGACCGACTCGGTTTCCTAATCAACGGATCACTCGAGGAAGCGATCGATGGAGAGGTTGAATGGACTAGCGTTAGCAAAGAGCTTGCAGAGGGCCAACACTCTCTATCCTGGGAGTTTCGCCGCGATGAATCAGAAGGTGATGGTATGAACGCCGGATTCCTGGACTCGGTAGAGTTCACTACGGCGGGATCGACACCTGTGCCAACTCCCGAACCCACACCTGTGCCAGAGCCAACACCGGAACCAACACCGACCCCCACACCCTCAGGTTCCTCGGGTGGAGGTGGCGGCGGCAGTCTCCCCATCCACGCGATCGGATTGCTTTCACTGCTGGCTCTGGTGCGACTAAAGAAAGCGAAATTATCACCCGCAATAGGCTAACACTGTGCCAAATATCCAAACAACGAAAGGAGAATACTCAGTGAAAAAGCAGCTTATCGGCATAATTGCTAGCGTAGTATCATGGGTTGCGCTAAGCAGTTGCAGTGCAACTGCGGACTCTAACTCAGACACAAATGCTAAGAAGGCAATCATGGAACCTTTGCACTCCGTTTCGATATCAACCAGTAGCCTAAAGATCAGTGTTACTAGCAATGGTTGTACCAAGAAAGAGCATTTCGATTTTGTGATTGAGCCTGGCGACGTTAAACAACTGAGCATTGTTCGGAATAAGTACGATGGATGCAGGCGGGTGCCAAATCAGGTGAGTTTCAAATACGCTCTCACAGAGATTGGCTTATCGGAAAAAGAGGCGGTCATCGTAAGAAATCCGATTGTTGCCTTTAAAAAGCAAACCTTCTCCAAAGCGTCCAAAAACTGACGACCCGAGTCATTTAAAAGAGACATAGAGAGTGGATCAGGAAAACCAGATACCCCAAATACTAATGGTGGATGACGATATCGCATTCACCGAATTAGTGAAAACGTATCTGGAAGATTCAGGATTTCAACTGACAACGCTGCACGATGGTCAGCAGGCCATCGACTATGTTCAGGATAATTCACCAGACTTGATCATCCTCGATTTAATGATGCCCAAGGTGGATGGCCTAACCGCTTGCAAGGAAATGAGACAGACCTACCTGGGTCCGATTCTAATGCTTACCGCACTCAGCGATGAAATCGAAGAAGTGGTCGGCCTCGAAGTGGGAGCTGATGACTACTTGGGGAAGCCCTTGAAGCCACGCATGTTGTTAGCTCGAATAAGAGCTCTGCTGCGCCGCGAAACGCAGTATCACAAAAGTGAATCCCAAAACTCATTGGGCAATTTGATAATCGACGAGCTCAACCGCACTGCCCAAATTGGTTTAGCACAACTCACCCTGACAGACGCGGAATTCGATTTGCTAATCTATCTATCCAAGCGGGCGGGAACGATCGTCAACCGCGATGAACTGTATCGAGAGCTTCTGGGTCTGGATTTCAATGGATTGGATCGCACACTGGATGTTCGTGTGTCTCGCCTGCGAAAAAAGTTGTCCGCAGTCGATCAAAACGAAATATCCATTAAGACAGTGCGATCCAAGGGCTTTCTGCTGGCCTCTCAATCATGAAGCATATCGCCGTGAGATGCGTTCTAGCTATTTTCCTGGCACTGATAGTGGCTAGTCTGCTGAACAATTGGCTATTCGAAGACTTATCCTCGATTAGCGCTAGCAGTAGACAGGAGCAGAATATTGCCCTCGCAACTGCGACGCTAAAGGATCACTTCGAAGACCAGGATACGATTGACCGGGGATTAATCGCACAACTGGAAAATGAATTTGACTTGAATATCACTTTACCCAACGCCGAAGAATTAAAAATCTACGACATAGAGACGCAGGAATGGGGAACTTCAGACTTCATCGAATTTTTTGATGAAAACGATAACTACGGCCAGTTGCTGCGCCTCAAAGAGCAACCTCCCCTGGTGGTTGAAATGTGGAGCAAGCCAATTCGCGCTCCCGCATTGGCAGAGATTTTCGAACAGCTGCCACCCATCCTGGTTCAGCTGATATGCTTATGTATCGCCCTTTTTTTGGCTACGCAGGCCGAAAAGAAGGTGATTCAAAACATACTGAACACTCTGACTCATTGGGCTCGAGGCGATCGGGTAGAGAAACTTCACAGTGACTCCCCGGGGCCAGCGGGCGAGATTTCAAGAAAGCTGGATGAACTACAAGACTATTTTCAGCAAATCAATCTGAGCAAAACTGATTTAGAAGTTTCTCACCAAGACTTGCTACACGGTGTCGCACACGAATTTCGCTCTCCCATGGCACGGCTGAGCTTCGCCGTTGATATGTTGGCCGACAGTGATGCCACCGAAGACTCGGGGAATCTCTACCAAAACATCAATAATTCACTGGACGAAATGGAGCAGCTTGTCAAAGAAGTACTGCAATACTCACGCTTACAATACGGCGATCAGCCTTCAGACTTTGAAATCGTCAGTATTAATGAAATGGTTCGGTCCGTCGTATCAAAGCAGAAGATAATCACACCAGAAATCGTTTTCGACACCCAGGGCAGCGATCAAAAAGTCAGAGTTATTGCCCATCTTTTTGACCGCGCTCTACTCAATCTGGTTCGCAATGCCAGTCGATTTGCACAACGCTGCGTACTAATCTCGTGGCGGATGAAAGACGGGGAACTTATCTTAAGCGTTTCGGACGATGGCATTGGAATACCACCGGGCAAAAGAGAACGGGTTTTTGAACCCTTCACCAGGCTCGATGCCAGTCGCTCTCGTGACTCCGGCGGTGTTGGATTAGGACTATCTATCGTGAAAAGTATCTGCAATAAACACAATGGCATTGTAGTCGCCGATACTAGCCCCCTGGGTGGGGCGCAGTTCACTCTCCGCATTCCACAGCAATAACGGCGCTTTGAGCGTGGATAAAATTGCAGGCAAAAAAAGGGGCGGATAACCGCCCCAATAAGACTGGCATGTAGTGGACTAGAAATTGAATCGGAAGTTCACCCCAAAGTAGCGGTCAGCATCCCTTGGAATCTGATATCGGAATCCGTCGCCACTGTAAGTCGTGGCGTAAGATTCGTCGGTCAGGTTTTTGCCTATCAGAGAGATACTGTACTGCTCATCGGAAGACAGATAAGTCAGACTGGCATTGATGATTTCGTAGTCAGGTAGCAATACCTCCGGATTGGTATCCTCGTTCTGCCCGATATTTCCCGACAGTTGTTCATCGGTATACACGTAGGACGCGTTCACAATGAACTGAGCTCCACTGCTCAAAGGATAGCTGTATTCACTGGTCAGCGAATACTTCTCATCTGGAGCAAAGGGCAGCTCATCACCGGTTGTAGCTTCCGCATCGGAAATTGCGATTCCGCCGGACAGCTTCAGGTGATCCGTGGCCTGCCACAGAAAGTCGACTTCGACACCTTCGGTTTCCACATCACCACCGTTGGTAAATCCAGTGGTGGTCACGCCATCGGAAACATCAAAATCGTTGGCCTGAAAATCATCGATCTCAGTGTGGTAGTACACAGCGCTCAAGAACAACTGCTCGCCAGTAAATTTGTAGCCGACTTCGAAGGAATCCGATTCCTCTGCGTCAATTGGATTGACGTCGTTTTCGCTCATATTGTAGAAAACGTTGAAGGCGGGCCCCTTGTAGCCAGTTGAATAAGTGGCATAGACCATATTCTGATCGTTGATATCCATTTGCAGACCGAGCTTGCCAGACACATTGGTGTCATCTGTCTCGTCCTGAAAGTCAGTATCAAGCGTGGCTTGACGGACACCGACTCCGCGACGACCGAACTCATCGTTATTGCGACGGTTATGCTCAAAACTCACTTCGTCGTCGGTATACCGCAATCCAAACAGTACAGTCAACGCATCGGTTACGGCGAAACTACCATCACCGAACACAGCAAAGTTGGTAAACTCCGTATTCATAAAGGCGGTGGCAGAGACAATATCATTCTGCAAACAGGTGAGTCCCAATGTTGGGTCCGCTGCGTTAGCGGCATCGACTATCGCCAGATTGTCATCGGTTACCTGGCAGCTGGCTTCCCGGGTAAAGTTACGAGCAGAATCGATGTTCCAGTAGAAGCCACCGACCTGCCAGTTAAAAGTTTCACCGCCGGGTGAAGCAAAACGAATTTCCTGCGACAGCTGACGCCACTCCTGTGGACCAATATCATGAAGTTGGAAACCCACGTCGTTGAAATCAACCGGTAAGGCAAGATCTCCGTTTTGAGAAGTGAAGTCGCCCTCGCGGAACTCTGTGTTATCCCAGGTTCGTCTGGCGGTGATAGACGTCAGTGTGTAGTCGCCGAAATTCTTGGTTAATTGAACAGAAAAGGCAGTAGTGGCATCTTTGGTTATGGTCTCAAAATCATTATCAACTTTACGCTGATCGAGATTCAGACCTGGCCCTGCGACAAATACCTCAGGGCTCAAAGGACGAGATGCATTAGTATTACGCCCAACGAGGTCAGCACAGCAATCATTTTTAGCGTCGTAGTCTTCATAAATAACGAGAGCGTTCATATCGTCACTAAGCTCAATATCAAACATGGCGCGAAAGCCCTGCCGATCGTAGCCGTTAACTTTTTCGTTGTTAAACACGTTGTCGATAAAACCATCAAACTCAGCATCCATTACTGTCAGGCTGGCATTGATGTTGTCGGTAATTGGGCCGGAGACTCTTGCTTTGGTGCGATACTCATCGTCTTCATAAAAAGACAGGTCTACATAGCCTTCAAATTCGTCCGAAGGACGCTTGGTTACCATGTTAACCACACCTGCAGAGGCGTTTTTCCCAAACAGAGTTCCCTGAGGCCCGCGCAGCAACGATACGCTCAAGATCATACAGATCACCGAAGGCCTGCCCAGAACGCCCCAACACGACATTGTCCACTACAGTAGAAACACTGGGCTCGGCTCCAATACTGAACGAGATAGTACCAATGCCGCGAACGGTTAAGGCGGAGTTTCTGGTGGTGTTACCGGTTCGTATGCTCACAGAAGGTACCAGGGCTTGCAGTGACTCAAGGCTACTTGAGAACGTCGCATCTATCTGATCAGTACCAAGAACCGACACAGCAATAGGAACATCACTTAGTTTCTGCTCTCGCTTTTGGGCTGTGACAATAACCTCCTCCAGAACGGCGCCAATAGCAGCAGTAGATCCCGTCATTAGAAGGCCACAAGGAACAGCCAAGGCAAGTGCCAAAGCTCGATTCATAGGTTTTTTCTTGAACATAGCCAGTTTCTCCGTTCGTTTCTTAAAGTTATATAACTCAATTGCGCCGATTTATGGATACTTGGTTTTACGTCGCTTCAAAACCCCCGGACTCAATAGGGGCGTCCAAGCGAAATTCATCTGTCTCTCAAACTATCATAATACTAGAATATATTATAGCTTATGTCTTATATATGACATATTATTTTTAGCGCAACTCAAAGCTTATGCAGACCTCCTGAGGTGGCTGTTTTTCTTCCAGGTGAAACTGCAGATTACCGCCTACCTGCCAGCTTTATGGGCAACACGGCTATAGATGTAGCGTGAGTACTGGGGACCCAAGTGCTTCAAGCTGTAATACCAGCCCAGCACATTTGCAAGCACAATTCCCACCACCCACTGCCAGAAACCGGCGTCGATACCATTGACCAAACCCTGGGTGGAAAAGAGCAGATACAGACCGGCGATACACGAAAGAAGCGTAATAGACACGGGTATAGCAAGGCTCCATGGTGTGAGATCTACCATCTCTTTGCGTTCGAACTCCCAGGGAACGCTCAATGGCTTCAGGTAACCAATCACCAGCATGATGGCTATTTCCGCGAAGAAGAGTATTGCGTAAAGATGCAGAAAGTGGAGATTAACCTGTTCGGCAAATACAAACTGCAGCAGACCGTAGGCGACGATGTGAAAGGCGATGGCCACTTTGGCGCCAAGGCCCGGAACACGCTTGGTAAACAAACCAATCATCACAATGGCCACCACCGGAATATTGTAAAAGCCGGTAAAAATTCTGATGACCTGCCATAACCCCTCGGGAGCGTACTGCAACAACGGCGCGACAATAAACGAGAAAATTGCGATAACAATACTGGCGATTTTCGCCACCTTAATCATCTGCGCATCGCTTACCTTGCCTTTTTTCATGGGCTCGTAGACGTCGAGACAAAATAGAGTAGCGGCACTGTTCAGTAGAGAATTAAATGAACTGAATACCGCACCTAACAATACGGCCAGGAAAAAACCCGACATATACACTGGAAGAACATCCTTGATAAGTTGCGGAAACGCCAAATCAATAGATTTCAGACCATCGCCGTATAGGTGGTAGGCAATGATTCCCGGCATCATCATCATGAAGGGAACCAATATTTTGAAGAAGCCGGAGAACAAAACCCCCTTCTGCCCCTCTGCCAGATTTTTTGCACCCAGTGTTCGTTGAATCACGTATTGATTGGTACACCAATAAAACAGATTGGCGAAAATCATCCCCGTAAATATTGTTCCAAAGGGCGTGGGATCAGAACTACTGCCCACTGCGTTCAGTTTGTGAGTCTCCGTGCTGGTAATGGTTCGAATGCCCTCTAAAACACTTCCATCGCCCAGGGCGGAAAAGCCCAGGATTGGCACAAGCAGTCCGATAATGAGAAGGCCAAAGCCGTTGATAGTGTCCGAAACGGCAACCGCTTTTAAACCACCAAAAACAGCGTAGAGCCCCCCGACAATTCCCACAACCAAAATAGTAATCATCAAACCATGGCTGTAGCTGACATCCAACAAGGCGGGGATATCAAACAATCGCATCACTGCAATTGAGCCCGAGTATAAAACCGACGGAATGGTTACCAG
This sequence comes from Halioglobus sp., assembly GCA_045110675.1. Classification (GTDB taxonomy): domain Bacteria; phylum Pseudomonadota; class Gammaproteobacteria; order Pseudomonadales; family Halieaceae; genus JBALVT01. Next base: position 94,906 of record JBGCGJ010000017.1, read on the forward strand.
ACCGTAGCCCACCATAAATAGAATGACCGTTAGCCTTCGCACGTCGTCATCAAACCGGCTGCTCAGGAATTGCGGGAGGGTGGTAAATGCGCCGGTTAAATAACGGGGGAGAAATATCAAAGCCATGCAAATTGTACTGAAGCCCGCTGTCACCTCCCAGGCCATGCTACTCATATTGTATCCGTAGGCGGAACCGTTCAGGCCGATAAGCTGCTCCGCAGAGAGGTTGGTCAATAACATGGAGCCCGCTATGAACACGCCGGTTAAACCCCGGCCCGCAAGAAAATAGCCGTCGGCGGTGTTCACGTCACCTTTGGTTTTTTGGTAGGACACCCAGGCTACGACGCCCATAAAAAACACGCAGGATCCGAACGTAAGCAGAAGATCATTCAACGCCATGTATTCTTACTCCTCACTCGCAAGATCTATTGCTCGCCGATCAAAATCACGTCAGTGTGTGGGCCAGTGCTCTTCTATCACCACGCGCCCCTCGAGCTGCTGGGTATGCTCTAATGCTGGCCCCAGCGGTAGCGCATCTTCGGCTCGCAAAAATACCGCCATCTCCGTCAGTGCGAGCTCAAGCGTATAACACCTGCTTCCGTCGAATATTTCGCCTGAAGGAAAGCGGCGCCACGAGCCACTGGGAAGGAAAAACTCTACTTTTCCACCCGCGCGCAGGCACGGAGCAACGAGCAAACGATCACCAAACATGTATTGCTCTTCAAAAGCCCAGGCTGCTCGCTCATCGGGAAACGCCAGAGCCATAGCACGCTGCACCGGCAACCCCGTATCCACGGACGTCTGCATCGCATCGTACAGGTAGGGCAGCAGACGATAGCGCAATGCCAACGCTTCGCTAACCGCAGCCTCGGCTTCCTCTCCATAAGACCAGGGTTCTCGTGAACCTATTCCATGAAGGCGCATGTGCGCCGAGAAAACTGCCGCCTGGGCCCAACGAACATAAAGCTCTGCGTCTCTTTGGTCGGCATAAAAGCCACCCACATCTGTGGCATAAAAAGGAGCACCCGACATTCCCCAGGAAAGTCCACCGCGCAAGCTGGCAGCCAGGCCGCCCCAATCAGCTTGGGGGTCACCGCCCCACTGTGCCGGATAGCGCTGCGAGCCGATCCATGAAGCGCGGCTAAAAAGAAAGGGACCGCTTTGACAGTAGCGTTCAGCAGCTTGGTATACGCAGCGGTTGTAGAGCAGAGCATAGACGTTGTGCAGTGCACTACCTCGCTCTCCATTGTAGGCGATCATATCGGCTTCAATCTGCTCGCCGAAATCAGCCTTAATCATATCAATGCCCAGATCGAAAAGCGGCTTATGACTCTCCAGCCAAAACTCATAGGCATCAGGGTGGGTGAAATCAACTATGCCTGAATCAGGTAGCGCGGTTAACACCTCACCAAAACAGCTATCATCCCATTGGTAGCGATAAGTATCACCAGTGGCTTCGCTCTTCAACAACCAACCTTTTTCAGAGAAGGCTTCGAACAGTGGGCCATCTACCGAAACCAATGGGTATTCCCAGATACAGATTTTGAAATTCATGGATTTCAATTCTGCGATCACCGCAGCTGGATCGGGGTAACGGGTTGAGTCCCAATCGAAAGTAAAGCGCGTGTCGGTATCCTGCCAGGCTCGACCGTCAATGGTGATAACATCACAGGGCATGTTCCGCCTTCTTACTTCCCGCGCAGTAGCGAGAAGCTCCGCAGGATCCTGATAATAAGCCTTGGAAAGAATCACACCTAAACTCCACAGCGGAGGAAGTGGCGCTTTTCCGGTCAGGTTCGTGTAACCATCAATGATTTCTTCGCCGTTCTCGCCGGCCAGAAGAAACAAGTCCACGGAACTGTCTTCTACTAAAATGCCGTAACAGCGATGTGACCAGGGTGCGAATCCAACACTATGCGTGACCGGCGCGGGCGTATGCACGAACGCACCCCAACCACGAGGGCTCCAGGCAAACGGCGTATTCTTGTAGGAGATCTCTGCATTGACGCCCAGGGCATCGTGATTGAAAGAGCGTATTAACTGACCGCGTTTATCCAGTCGCCCCCATTTCTCGCCCAAGCCATAGACTGGCTCACTGGCATCGAGGTCCAGTGACACAAACCACCCCTGTTCGGTTCTAGCGAAGGGAGGCAAACGAAACTGGCGGACAAAGTGACCATCTGAACTGCTTCGCTGCACCGGCTTGGAGTCTTTGCACAACTCGAAGGAGAGGGGCTGGTGATGCAGCGTCAGTGTGTAGTCGGCGCCGGTGATGATCGAACAGCTCTGTTTATTCTCAAGTCCCAGCAACTCGCAGACCGGTTCGCTAACCAACATGCGATAGTCATCGAACTCTTTCTCACCGACCCGAAGCCGAACACCAAAGCTGTGTATAGTGATGCGTAATGAGCCCGCCGTGGTGGGAACAACAATCATGTCGTCCGCCAGCAGCTCAGGCACACCGAGAACGCTCAGGGATGGAATGTCATTCCAGGCAGGCGGGGAATTAAAATCAAGTTCCGTCATTGCTGAATTCGGCTCACTTTCAATGTGGTTTTTGGCCGTACTTTGGGACCCGCCGCAATGTTACTCGCGACCCAATACAACCAGCACCTTGCGTTTGCGCTCGCCGGAATAAGGTTGCCGCCCATGCATGGCCAAGTTATTGTTCGCGACGGCGACATCGCCATCTTGCCAATCCAGATTGTAAGACAGGGTATTGGAGATTGTGACAATACGATCCAGAAAAGTTCTCTCAAGCGGAGAGTCATCCCCGTAACACAGTGCAATACCGGGGTTTTCTTTAACACCCTTCCAGCCCATATAGGCCGCGATGATTTGGTTGAAGAACACTTTGCGGCCGCTCTCCAAGGTCCTGATTGCCGGCAGCGCTGCGGACTGAGCACTTAAAGAGCCATCGGCATTCCACTTCCAGGCGTAATTCAAATCTTTCAATTTGGATTCCGCTTCCTCCGCTGTCTCGACACTCAAGGTGCCGCGCCAACTTCGTCCCTGGCCAGACATAGGTGCGTCTTCGCTGGGCATTCTGGTGGTGTATTTTATACCCACTTGCTCCAGCTTATGGGTTTCACTCGGTGACTGCTTTACCAATTGTTCATAGATAAAGTCCGATCGACAAATGGTAGTGGCTCCACCCTCCTCCGCAGCAGCTTCGCAAAAGAGAGAAATGATACCGGGATACACCGGCGTTTGCGCCATCTCGTTGTGCAGGTAGATTTCAATTTCTTTCGGAGCTTCATTTGCGGTAAAAACAAATTCGGTATGGTTAATCCGAACCGCGTTTGACAGAGACTCTTTGTAGGTAAAATTCGGATACTCAAACGCTGCGAAAAAGGTGTCATAGCTTTCGGCGTCGCTTATCGGAAATCCCCTGAATAAAATCGCGCCAGTAGCGTTCAGCTCCCTCTTCAGCGCCGAAAGATTTTCTTCTAACCAAGCGGTTGCCTGCGACAGGGATTGCACCGATCCATCATTGACAATAACGGTTGGAAATTCCTCGGTGTTAAACTTGAGATCCGCGACCATGGTGCTGGTATAGGGCATTCCCGCGCTCCTAATCGTAAATCGGGTGAAATCGGTTGAACGCGATCTCGCAAAAAACGCCGGGATCATTGAAGCGACGGTTTTGATTTAACGAAGAAATTCCCTCCATTTCCTGATTGGATAACTCAAAGTCAAAGATATCCAGGTTTTCCCGCAATCGCTCGATATTCGAGCTCTTCGGTATGATGGTGCAACCGCGCTGCACCCCCCAACGCAGGACTACCTGCGCCGGCGTCTTGTCATGCGCTTTCGCCGCGTCGACAACCACTGCCTGGGTTAATGCGCTCTCACTGGTTTTCGCCATATCCAGTTCCACGTAGGAGGCTGCCCCCAGAGGAGAGAACGTGGTGACGGTCAAACCATAGGATTTGGCGAGGCGTATAAGACTTTCCTGGGTCAAATACGGGTGCGACTCTATCTGCAACTCTGCAGGTTTTACGTTGGCGTATGACATCAAGTCATGAAGCAGACCGGAGTTGTAATTACAGATGCCAATACTGCGCGTTAAGCCCGACTCCAGAACAGCTTCCATTGCATGCCAGGTTTCAGAAAGTGGAACCGGGCTAATTTCCATTTTTGGAGACTCGGATTCGGGATCGAACACCCACTCAGGGGGATACCGCGTCTCGAATGGCACAAAAGGCTGGGCAATTGGAAAGTGGATGAGATAGGAATCGAGATAATCCAAACCAAGATCATGCAGCGTTCTGCGAAGGGCGGGCTCTACGTGTTCTTTTTTGTGAAAGGTGTTCCACAACTTTGAGGTAATCCAAAGGTCGGCCCTTCCACAAACGCCTTCTTCGATAGCCCTGGCGATACCAGCGCCAACCTCTACCTCGTTGCCATAGTCACAGGCACTGTCCAAGTGTCGGTAACCCATTTTGATCGCTTCATATACGACCTCGGAGCACTGGGAAGCATCAATCTTCCACAGCCCTAATCCGATCTGCGGTTTTTCCAATTCAGGCATGTGTCACTCAAAGGTCAGATGGTTGAATAACATGTATCTTATATAAGACATATGTTTTGTCAATGAGTTAAAAGGCCCGCCAAAAAAACCCCAGCTATCAGTCAGCTGATGGTCACGGAGTAAACAAAATCAGAGGTGCTGCAGTAGGAACAGCTCCACTCCACGGTTCGCCCATCAATACTCATGCTGGATCTCTCAACCATCAACACGGCTGAGCCTGTGTCAATTTCGAGTACCTTTGCCGCTCGCGCCGGCGCTTTTACCGCGCGCAGCTCTTCCTTTACTTCGGCGACACTCACCCCGTACTTTTCCTGGTACAGGGTGTACAAGGCGTTTGGGTAGGAATCTAATTTGTCGATATTCGGAAAAATGGATAGCGGCTGAGTAATGGTCTCGTAAATAGTGGGCTTACCTTTCAGTGATCTTAGGCGAACCATCTCAGCCACCTGAGTTTTGGAGGACAGGCCAAGATAGCTTCGCTCCTTCGCCGTTGAGCTGCGCCGCCCCACTGAAATGATACTGGTATCGGGTATCAGACTCTCTTGGCCCGGTTCAGAGAAATGAAAGAAGCGGAAGAAAGAACTTTCATGAGTATGCTCGGCAACATAAGTTCCTTTACCCTGACGACGCTCCAGTAATTTTTCAGCGACCAGGTTGTTTAGTGCTTTGCGAACAGTACCCTGACTTACACCCAGTTCCGCAGCCAACGCCTGCTCACTAGGCAGTGATTCCGTGGGTTTCCAGGTTCCATCCACCAGGCGTTCCATCAATATGTCGTACACCTGTTTATACAGCGGCTGGAAACCGGCAACTAAAGACATTTAAGAGTTTCTCCGTAAGTGACACAACACCAGCGGGAACCTTAACCGGCTATACGCCAATTTCCAAGCCCCATACAGTGCAACACCATACCACCAAGTTTAAGGAAAACATCATTCTCGATAGAACTCATTGTCAACCGCTGAACTGACCCTTGAACCAGGCACAAAAAAGGGCACCTTAAAGAGCGCCCTTGTCAAAGCTGAAACGCCGGCCTAGCGCCTATTTAATCTCGGACAAAAGCTTCGGATTCACGACAAGCTTTCTCACACCATGAGCGTGATCTTCTTCGAAGACATTACTTTCACACCATTTTGCCAGGGAGTTAATATCCAACTTCGCACACTTTGGACGAACGCTCCAGGATACCTGTAATGGTGAGCAAACAGAGGCGGAGTAACTCGGCCCCGTGGTAGAGCCGGTAAACTCCACCGGAGTTCCGGTGTCAAAATCCAAGGATTTCGCCTGATGATAGCCATTTTCAACGTTGCCGCCGTAGGCGTGATCGCCAAAACTCGGTGCTGAAGAATCATTAACCAAAGTGAACACTTGTGTCTCAACTCTCAAATCGGGATTGGCACAAGCAGATGATGAACATGCGCCCAGACCTTTCCCAGGCTCGATGTCGCAGGAAGTGTGAACCCAATGCACTTCGATAGTATCGCCAGGTGCCATACCATTACACACGTCTCCCTTGGGCTTTCTCAATTCAGACTTCGAAAGTGATTTACTGATGCCACATTGATAACCAGCGGCATCGCCCTCTCCTGCAAAAATGGAGAAGTCTTTGGCTTTGTGCTCGGCGTTATTGTGAAAGTGAATGTTACACAAGTTCATCTGCTTGGCATTCGGTGCCAGAGAAAAAACGCGTGAGTTTTCTCCAGCGGTCGAGTCTATGTCTCGGGGAGTCTGCGGGCCGGCACCTTCGCAAACTGGATCAGGATGAAACGTCTCGGTGGGATCTGAGCCGGCAAAAGCGGGTGCGGCAAGCAATGACGACAAAACTGCAATGCTGGCGAAGGCGTGTACGATTTTCATTTGTAACCTCTTGTTAGACCAATAAGATGCCCCGTTTAAACAGGCATGCCCTTATGATACTACAAAACAGCGTCGTCGGATTAAGCGATACAAGCGGCCCAAACCACGAATCAAAGTGATTGAGCCTCGGCAACAAAAAATGAAGGCAGGTCAGACCTCGCCCAACCGGGGTAAACCAGAACGGGCGAATAGACCTCATTGAATTAGCTAACCAGCGAGCTTGTTGAACTCCAATTCCGGAAAATCTGCATCGACGGATTCGCGCAATTTGTCGTAGTAAGCATTGGCACCACCGAAATAAATCAGTACCCGCGGCTTCTTGTCCTCTATGTTGGCGCCCATCATCCAGGAGTTGACCTTGTCACCCCCAGCCATCAAAGTCTGACCGTGAATCTCAGCGGTGTGTGCCACCCACTCATCCTCGGCTTTTTGCAGGGGTGAACATACATCATAGCCCTCGCTCTCCATCTTCTTGATACAATCTGTAATCCACATGATGTTCTGCTCGATAGAAGTCGGCAGATTGGCAAAAGGCGCCTGAGGACCAGTAATAGTAAAGAAATTGGGAAAGTCGGCAATGCAGACACCCATGATGGAATGGGACTCTGTTTCCCATTTGTCTTTCAGTCCCAAGCCGTTTAGGCCGCGAACGTCTACTGCTTCTATTGCACCCGTGTAGGCCTTGAAACCGGTGGCTAACACAATGATGTCAAACTCATGAAGGTTCTGGGTAGTGCGCACACCCGTTTCGGTAATTTCAACGATGGGTTCGCGATCCTTGATATCGACCAGGTGAACATTATCGCGATTAAAGGCTTCATAGAAGCCGTGATCCAGCGGTGGCCGTTTGGCGAACAAGGGGTAACCTTTAGGAGTAAGCATTTCTGCTATCTCAGGGTCATTAACTCTTTCTTTCATCTTGCCAATAATAAAGTCGGCGGCCATCTTGTTGGATTCGGGATTCACCAGAAGATCGTCGAAGGTTTCGAAGAACCAGCGAAAACTTCCCGTCCAATTCTCTTCGAAGATTTTCTGTCGCTCCTCCGGCGGAGTATCTACCGCATTGCGGCCCACGGGACTATTAAAGTTCATACCAAATGAATGGTTGCGACACCTCGCAATGATCTCGTCATAATTGTCCTTGATTTCCTTTTCCCACTCCGGGGTCATGGGTTTTTGCATCGCCGGGGCTACGAAGCTGGGCGTGCGCTGAAAAACTGTCACGCTCGCTGCAGTTTGAGCAATGACAGGCAACATCTGCACGGTAGTAGCGCCACAGCCTATAATACCGACCCGCTTGCCGGCATAGTCCAGTCCTTCCTGAGGCCATCGCGAAGAATGAAAACACGGACCCTTGAAAGTGTCGCGTCCTTCGAGCTTTGGCACATAGGGGTGAGAAATCATACCCATTCCGCTGACGAAATATTTGCACGTAAATTGCTCACCGCCTTCCGTCTTGACCAGCCAGTGCCCCTTATCCTCCTGGAAATGCGCGCTGACAATTTCGGTGTTTAACTGAATGTGAGGCCACATATCGCATTTGTCAGCCACGAAGTGCATGTAACGATGAGTTTCTTCCCGGCCAGGATAGCGCTGCGACCAGCTCCACTCTTTAAGGATTTCTTTCGAGAACGTGAGGCAATAGTAGTAACTCTCGCTATCCGTTGCAGCACCCGGGTAGCGGTTCCAAGTCCATGTTCCGCCAACATCAGACGCCCTGTCGAACACCTTAATTGATAACCCGGCCTCGCGAATGTAGTGAATCATACCGAGACCGGCAAAGCCGGCGCCGATGGTAATGACATCGTAATCAGTTTCGCCTTTTGTGCTGGGATTACTGCTTTGGTTCTGTTCTTGCGAAGTGCTCATTGTTATCAACCTCGATTAATATTTCGCGGGATTTCCGAATTTCTATCCAGCTAGCTCCCAGTATTTTGGTCGCTAGCTACTGGGCAATAAATGTCCATATTTTTTCATTGCCTGCTCGCGTTGAGTGATGGTGTGATAGGAAGGAAACACACCCTGAGCAGGATCGTAATCTCGCAACACGGTTCTGGCTACGGTAACTTTGTGCACCTCGGTAGGACCATCGACCATGCCCAGCTCGGGAATATTAGCCCACATAGTCATCAGTGCCGTTTCATCTGAGGCACCGATACTGCCATGTAATTGCATCGCACGATAAATCACATCTTGTAGCACTTTCGGCGTGGCTGCTTTGATCGCCGCAATTTCCTTGCGCACTTCCCGGTTGTACTCTTTGTATTTGTCAATCAGCCAGGCCGTGTAGAGCACGTGCAGGCGATACTGCAAAATCTGTGTGTAGCTATCGGCAATTTTGTCCTGGGTCATCTGCTTGTCAGCGAGTAGGCCTCCCTTGGTGGTGCGGCTCAGTACACGCTCGCACATCATATCCATCGCTTTCTTCAAAACGCCAACGGTACGCATTGCATGATGGACGCGACCGCCACCGAGACGGGTTTGGGCCACGATAAAACCCTGACCTTCATCACCAAGCAAGTTGTCCAAGGGTACTCGGCAATTGGTAAAACGAATATAGCCATGAACACCGTCGCCCTGCTCAACATAGGGACCCACCGCCGAGTTACGCAGAATATCCATACCCGGCGTACCCTGTTCAACCAGAACGATTGATGCGCCTTTGTGAATGGGAACATCGGGGTTGGTCACCACCATGACCAGTAAAAAAGCGGAGAAACGCGCGTGAGAAGCGAACCACTTCTCTCCATTAATCACCCACTCATCGCCATCGCGCACAGCGGTACAAGTGAACTCTGCCGGATCGGAGCCCGCCTGAGGCTCAGTCATCGAGTAACAGGAGGCTATTTCACCGTCGAGCAGAGGTTGTAAGTACTTCTTCTTCTGATGGTCGGTACCGAAGTGCGCCAGTATTTCCGCGTTGCCTGAATCCGGTGCCTGGCAACCAAACACGCTGGGACCGAAACGACTGCGGCCCAAAATCTCATTCATCAACCCCAGCTTCACTTGTCCAAAGCCTTCGCCTCCGAGCTCCGGACCCAGGTGGCAGGCCCACAATCGACGCTCTTTGACAATTTTTCTCAGGGGGGCCATCGCTTTTGCAGCGGGGGAATCCGGATCCCAGGGATCACCCGGGCCACGGAACACAAGGTCCAGGGGCTCAATCTCGGTGCGGGTAAATTCCTCTATCCAGTTTAGCTGCTCCTGGAATTCGCTATCTGTTTCAAAACTCCAACTCACCGACTCTCTCCCGAAATTCTTGACTTGATTTAAGACTGGTTTAGACTTGCTAGACACAAACAAGCTTATTTTGAATAAAATTCAGGAAGAAATCTACCCCATGGAACCACAAAAAACCTGGCTAATCACTGGCGCCTCTCGCGGAATCGGTCTTGCAGTTGCCAAACGCGCCATCGCTGCAGGTGATCGTGCCGCAATTTTGGCTCGAGGGGAATCAGTTCTTGAAGCTGCAGACACATTAGGCGAAAACTGCATGGGTCTGCGCTGCGACGTTGCGAATCGCGAATCCGTGGAAACCGCCATCGGTGGTGTAGTTCAAAGCTGGGGCCAAATTGATTACGTGGTCAATAATGCTGGCGTCCACAGAGGCGGAAAAATTAACCGAATCAAGCTGGAAGACTGGCAAACAGTGCTAGATACCAACCTCACTGGGGCCATGAATATTACGGCGGCAGCCAGTGAACATATGGGCGAAGGTGGTTCCATAGTCAACACAGGTGCCGTGGTGGGTTTTCGCGGTTTTCCTGGGGACAGCGCCTATGGGGCGTCCAAGGCGGGCCTTGCCGGGATGACTCGAGCACTGGCCATAGAGCTGGCCAGCAAAGGGATCAGAGTGAATCTGGTGATACCCGGCCTGGTGTTAACAGAAATGACAGAGGGCCTATCCGAAAAAGCACTGGAGTCCATGCGTAAAACAATTCCTCTGGGTCGCTACGGCGAGCCGGACGAAATAGCCGAAGTGATCGAGTGGGTCTCGCGTTCCCGGTACATGACTGGCGCGTTTATCCCTGCCGATGGCGGGCTCATGAGCAGCTTCGGGATCGCCGGCTAATGGCTGCTCAAACCTTTGCAGACTGGGCCGATCAAACGCTTGGCCTCAGCAATGCTCGGATCGCGCGCACACTGGCCGGGGGCAACTCCAATCTGACCAGACTGGTAGAAACTGACCAAAGAACACTGGTTATGCGCTCTGCCCCGGCTAACACTATTTCGCCTAAAGCTCACCTGGGCGTACAGCGTGAAGCTTCGGTGATGAAGGCTCTGCACCAGCATGTCAAAGTGCCGGAAGTAGTGCACTGGTGCGATGACACCAGTGTTATCGGTCATCCTTTTGCGCTGATCGAGCATATTAATGGCGTGTCAATTACCGATGAATTGCCGACGTCCTACCAGGGCGTGGCCGCGGTCAATCAACTGGGTGAGCAACTGGCCGCTGCCCTGGCCACCATTGCCAAGGCGCCCTGGCAGGATATCGGCCTGGAAAAGCTCGGCAGGCCGGAGAATTTTCTACAACGACAAATCGAGCGCTGGCTGGAAGTGCGGAGACAAAAGGCGACTCGCCCCCTGCCGGAAATCGAGTCTCTGGGTATATGGCTGCTGGACAACATTCCCAAAGATGGTCCGGTAGGCATCGTGCACGGGGACTACCATCTGGACAACACACTGTGCAGCAGTGAAAACCCCGAACTGCTGGCGGTCATCGACTGGGAAATGGCCACCGTGGGAGACCCACTGACAGACCTCGGCCTGTTTCTGATGTTTTGGGGTCCGAGAGCCGTGACACCGCCAGGCTTTAAACACGTCCAGGGTGTCACACGCTTGACGGGAGCGATTCCCAGGCGAGAGCTCGCCCAACAGTGGCAAGAGCAAAGCGGAATCACCTGCGATGCACTGGAGTTTTATTTGTGTTTTGCTTTTTGGCGTCTGGCCGCCGTCGTTGAAGGAGCATACGGACTCTACCTGGATGGCAAAGTCGACAGCGATTATGCCCGCGGGCTGGAACATGACGTGCCCGCACTACTTAAAGAAGCACAACTTGCAGCAGAAGGAGACTGGTAAGTGAAATCCACCATGATGCACATGCCCATGACCGTACAAATGATCATGGAACACGGCAAACGTGTGTTTCCCAATTCCTGTGTGAGCACATTTGACGGCGATTCGATTCAACGAACCGCCTATTCAGAGATCGCCCAAAATGCGTCTAAGCTAGCCACAGTGTTAAGAGAGCTGGGCGTCAATCCCGGAGACGCGGTGGGGACTTTCAGCTGGAACAACACCGCCCATATGGAAGCCTATTTGGCGATACCTTCAATGGGCGCAGTAATGCATACCGTGAATATTCGTCTGTCCCATGAACATATTGCCTACGTGATTAACCATGCGCAGGACAAAGTGCTCATTCTCGATGGCAGCCTCGCGGAATTGTTCAAACCGGTGCTCCCCTTGCTGGAAACGGTGCAGACGCTACTGGTGATTGGTGAGATGCCCTCCTACGGCGACATAGACTGCCAATCCTATGATGAGCTGGTAGAGGCAGCCGAGGAAACGACTCAATGGCCCGATATTGACGAAACATCAGCGGCCGCCGTGTGCTACACCAGCGGCACCACCGGCAATCCGAAGGGCGTTGTTTACAGCCACCGCACGACTTTCGTACATTCAATGGCATCGCGAGCTGCAGACACTTTTGGAATCAGCGAAAGAGACCGTATTTTACTGTTACCGCCAATGTTCCACGCCAACGCATGGGGTCTGCCCTACAGCGGATGGTTTAGCGGCAGTGACTTTGTCTTGCCCGGGCCTCACCTGCAGGTCGAGCCGATACTCGCCATGGTTGCCAGCGAGAGACCGACAATTACTGCGACGGTACCGACTATTTTGTCTGACCTGTTGCGCTACGACAGTAGTGAACTGGATATGACCTGTTTCAGGATGTTGGTGTGCGGCGGTTCAGCCGTTGCGCCAGCCATGATCGATGCCGCCAGAGAAAAATGGGGTGTCCCCGTTCTGCAAGGATGGGGCATGACCGAAACCAGCCCGCTATGCACGCTCTCTCACCCCCCGAGAGATAGCGAAGGCCGGGATGAAACACAATGGCGAGCAAAAAGTGGTAGGCCGGCGGCGGGCGTGCAGGTTCGTGTTGTCGATGACGAGGGCAAACCACTGCCTCACGATGGCGAGTCCGTGGGTGAGCTACAACTGCGCGGCCCCTGGATAACCGGTGGTTATCACAACAACGACTCGCCGGACTCATTTAGCGCAGACGGCTGGCTGCGAACAGGGGACGTAGGTCACATCGATGAACGCTACTACGTACAGCTCACCGATCGCACCAAAGACGTGATTAAGTCAGGCGGCGAGTGGATATCCTCAGTCGACCTGGAAAACGTTTTACTCGCCCACGCCGATGTACGCGAGGTCGCTGTAATAGCCACACCCGATGATCGCTGGCAGGAGCGACCCCTGGCCGTCGTCACCCGCGAACAAAACTCCACCTCGGCAGTAGCACTGCGAGAATACCTGCGCGACAAGGTGGCGGGTTTCTGGATACCGGAGTACTGGTGTTTTATCGACGACATTCCAAAAACCAGTGTGGGTAAGCTGGACAAGCGCAAGTTGCGAGATCAAAACGAATCCGGTGAGCTGGACGTAGAGGTGATATCCAAATGAGCACGAAAAAAGCCAGCGCGAGGAAAACGCAAGCGGAGCGAACAGCCTTGTCAGATCAGCGTATGTTTGAATCCGCAATTGCGCTCATTAACGAACGCGGTACACAAAAAACCACTCTCAAGGACATCGGGGAAAACGCGGGCTATAGTCGCGGCCTCGCCAACTACCGATTTGGATCGAAAGATGGATTGATGCAGGAGCTGTTTATCCGTTTTGACGTACGCTGGAAGGATCACCTGGGAAATTACGTCGAGGGAAAAACCGGCATTGGCGCCATCGTGGCTGCGGCCAACGCCCTACGCGATTTTCTAAAGTTGGAGTCGGAATACATGCGGGCGATGTACCTATTGTGGTACGAATGCCTGGGACACGATTCGGAAATGAAGAACAATTTGGCCGAACACCATAAAGTCTACAGAAAAGACGCGAAGACCTGGATCGAACAAGGCGTGGCATCGGGGGAAATTCGAACGGACATCAACGCCGAACAATTTGCCATTCACTACTGTGCGTTTATCTTTGGCATCATCTACCAGTGGCTGGTCAACGCCTCAGCCATTGATCTGGACGCGATTTTCGACGACTACGAAGTCACCACCACCCGACTTCTGAAAAAGTAAAACTACGGAGAAATAACTATGTCTTATTTGCTAAGAGAAAACCGCCAGAAGGTTTACTACGAAGACTACGGCAGCGGTGATTCAGCACTGATACTGGTTCACGGCTGGGGGATGGGTGTACGTATCTGGGACTACAACCTTGCCACATTGGCGGCGGCTGGTCATCGCATCGTCGCAATAGATCACCGCGGCTGTGGCAAATCCGACAAAGATTTTGCCGATATGGGAATCGACGCTATCGCCAGCGATGTGGTCGCGTTGGCCAATGAATTGGGACTTAGCCGGGTGGTGTTGAATGGCTGGTCTCTGGGTGGCGCCGTTGTGGTTGAGGCCGCCCGGCAACTCGGCACACAGTGTGCTGGGTTGATTCTAACCTGCGGAGCAACTCCCTGTTACCTGCAAAAACCGGATTACGAATACGGTGGCACCGACGAAGCCCTGGCGGGAACGCTGGAAGCCATGCTGGCAGATCGCGTCAATTTTCTGGTCGCCTTGTCAGGCGGCGTATGCGCCACGGAAGTCAGCCAATCAGTGGTGGACTGGATGTGGGCGATGTTCATGGAAAGCTCCCCTTTAGCCGCACAGTCTCTAGGGGAATTGGGTCCACTCGATCAACGTCAAATCCTCGCTGAACTGTCCATTCCCATCCTGAGCATTGTCGGCGCACACGATGCCGTGGTCGACCCGCAGGTGTGTCGGTCTGTTGCCAACTACAATGACGGTGTTAGCACGCTAGAGTTTGAAGCTTCCGGGCACGCCCCTTTTATTGATGAGGCTGCGCGCTACAACGACACCGTACTCACTTTCCTCAGCGAAAACCTTTAGGAGTCACCATGGCAAACTCAGTCAACTCTGGCTCGGTCAACTACGGCCTCTGGTACGACTTCCGCAACCCGCAGCAGTGGCGCATGCCTTTCGAGTCCTTTTACGAGCAGAGGCTAAACCAGATCGCTGACGCAGAAGGGCTGGGGTTTAACTCTTGCTGGCTCACCGAGCACCATTTTTGTGACGACGGGTATACACCCTCTCCTTTGGTCATTGCCTCGGCTATTGGAGCACGCACCCAGCGCATGCACCTCGGAACCAATTTAATGCTTCTGCCGCTGCACGACCCGGTACGTGTTGCTGAAGATGCGGCAACGCTTTCACTGCTGACCGGCGGTCGATTCGATCTTGGGGTGGGCATCGGTTATCGCCAAATGGAGTTTGATCAGTTCGGCCGTAAGCTTTCCCATCGCCCCAGCTTGGTGGAAGAAGGTATTGAAATCTTGCGGCGAGGCTGGAGGGGCGAGGCAATCAATTTTTCTGGCAAGCGCTTTGAGGTTGGAGATTTAAAAATCACACCGTCTCCGGAAACGGTTCCAAAAATTCTGCTCGGAGGCATGGTGGAACCCGCCATCCACAGGGCGGCTCGTGTTGCAGATGGTTTTCTCAGCACAGGTGGCATTGGCATCGACATTTACAACGAGGCTTTGGAGAAGGAAGGGAAGTCAATCGAGGACGGTAATATCATGCTGGGCTGCTGGGCCATTATCGCCGAAGACCCTGAGGCTGAAGCCGCTCGTATTGGCGAGCACGTGTTGTATCAGATTAACGAATACATCAAATGGGGGGCTTTTGGGCCGCCTGATCAGACGCCTTTGTTTGAAGATGTCGGCTCGGCGATTGAGAACGGACTCTATGAGTTGTGGGATGCGGAGCAGGCGGTTTCTGAGCTAAACACGTTGACGAAAACTTATCCCAATATTCGCGATATTCATTTTTGGGCGCAGTTTCCTGGGGAGTCTGTGGAATCTGGGAATGCTCGATTGCGGTATATTGCTGAGAAAGTTCTGCCGCGGTTGGATTGATTAGTGGCGGGTGGAAGGCCGTTGATTAGAAACGGCTTAATCGCTTAAAACCACTTTCGGCTCGCGGATGGCCGCCCCGCGCATCCATGCGCTCGACGTTCTGCCAACTCACTTCAGACTTCCAAGCTCTCAGTCCAATTTCATAGTCCTTAAAAGCGTGTTTCCGGCGGCCGGCAGGAGCTGACTGCTTTTAAAAAAAACGTTCCGTACCCCCAAAGCGGGCACCCAAAACTGTTGACTTCCGGTTTGGTTTAACTAGACTTGCTAGACGCAAACAAGCAATTTGAATGACTAGACTTTGCCAGAGATTTGACCATGTTGTCTGAGCAATAAAATACACCGGGGTGGGTATGAACACGGACGCCGAGATCATCGAAGCACTCATCGGAAGAGTCACCGAGCTGGAAGCCCGCGCGGCCATCCGGGATCTGGTTTCGGACTACTGTCACGGGTTCGACAAGCGGAATTACCAGCGCTTTCTTTCTATCTGGTCCGCGGACTGTGTCTGGGACATTGGCCCGCCTTTCGGTTGCTTTGAGGGACACGCGGGGATTCACGAAGCCGTGCATGAGGTGTTATGGCCGGCGTGGCAGGAAACTCATCATCTGACCACCAACTTACACATCGAATTTCAGGACTCTGACAATGCCACGTCTCTTTGCGACGTGGACTGCATGGGAACACTTAATGGTGAAACTGAATGCACTACAGTCGGAGCGAGCTATAGCGACACTTTGCGACGCGAGGATGACGGCTGGAAAATTCTCAAACGCGAGGTACAAATTCATTACATGAATGCAATTCCCGGCACCGTGCTGACGGCGCCAGCAGCTGCACCCGATTAAACGCACCAAACTTACAAGTCAAAACATACTCAAAACGATGTAACCCAGGAGGCTACACATGGAAAGAAAAATCTTAAGCACCGCACTGGCAATCGCAACCGCTTCTATAGGGGCGACAATGACTCCCGTGGCCACCGCCCAGGAACTTGTGCTGGAGGAGATCGTAGTAACGGCGCGAAAGCGCAAGGAGGACCTCCAGGATGTGGGTCTTTCCGTCAGTGCGATGAGCAAGACTGAAATATCTCGCACCTTTGCCAGAGACATCAAAGATCTGGCTTTCATTTCGCCTAACCTGATCATCGACGATACGTCACAGGGCCCCGGGGGTAACGCGGCGATATACATCCGCGGGATTGGCGTTGCCGATGTCGAGAAGAACTTTGAACCTGCTGTGGGTGTCACCATCGATGGACTCTTTATCGGTGCTAACAGTGGCGCGATTTTGAGAAGTATCGACCTGGAATCGTTGGAAATACTTCGCGGACCTCAGGGCACCTTGTTTGGTCGTAACACGATCGGTGGAACGATCAATGTTGAGAGAACAAGGCCTACTGGCGAGTTTGGCGGTAAAGTGAGAGCCGGCTATGGCGATTATGATCACTACTGGCTAGATGCGGTTGTTAATTTCGGTATCACTGATGACTTGGCGGTAAAGCTTAGCGCTGCGAAGAACGATCAGCGGGACGGGTTCTTTGAAAACGTTAATACAGGAAACGATGACGGCGCCGTCGACTATCAATCCTACGGCATTAACTTGCTGTGGAATGCCACTGATACCCTGGAGCTTGAATACACTTACCAGGATGAGGAAACGGAACAGGATACCCCTCCTCTGGTAAACATGGCCCAACCAGACACGCTCTTTTGTGGTTCTTTCGGATTTTGCGCGCAATCGGTGAATACCCCGAGTTCCGGAGACAGGTATAAGGTTACTACCCTGAGCTTCGAACCCACGACTGCCTCTTTGTCGCCCGCACCTACTGGAATCGTGACCTCACCGATAGCAGATTTGATACCAAACGACGATGATGCGACCTTCGATGCTGAAACTCATATCCTTGAAGCAAGATGGGATATAACCGAAAGCCTGCGAATGAATTACATCTACGGCAGCTTTGAAACACAAGAAACCGTCGTTACCAACTTTGCGTCAGAACCCGTAATGCTCTTTGGAACAGATCGTCCCGCAGAATATGAACAGGATAGTCATGAACTGCGGTTTACCTACGACGATGGCGGAGCACTTAAAGTGGTCGCTGGAGCCTATTTTTGGGAATCAGAATACGATATCCGCCTGCGTAGCTGGATCACTTTTTCTGTTCCCGATACGGTTGTGGATATTCCGCAAACCACCCATCAGGAAACGGAATCTACCGCGCTCTTTTTCGAGGCAGACTACGCACTTAACGATTCCTGGACTCTGACTTTGGGTGGCCGCTATACGGAGGATGAAAAACTATCCGAACAGCGCGGAAACTTATCTACAGGACCCAACGATCCCAGTGAAGAATGGGACGAGTTTACACCGAAGGTTGGTGTGCGCTACAGGATAAATGACGACGCCATGGTCTATGCCACTTTCGCCAAAGGCTATCGCAGCGGCGGATTCAACGGTCGGGTAGATTCTCAAGAATCCGCCAGAGTGCCGTATGACCCTGAGACCGTCGATAATTTCGAAGTGGGTTTCAAAAGTGAGTGGGCAGACGGCAGAGTGCGTTTGAATGGTGCCGTTTTCTATATGGACTATCAGGACAAGCAGGAAGAAATCGGCTTGGCCTCCGATGGTGCCACTGGCCAGCGTATTTCGGTTTTCAATGCCGCCGATGCCACCATGCAAGGTTTGGAACTTGAAGTGCAGGCGATTGTCTCCGAGGGTCTCACCATAAGCGCCAACATGGGCTATCTCGATACAGAGTACGACGAGTTCACCTTTAACGACGGCTTTGGCATTGTCGATAACAGCGGGCTCGAATTTCGCCGAGCACCAGAATTCACGGGTTCTGTGAACGCAACCTACGAATGGGACATCGGCGAAGGGCAAGCTTGGGTGAGAGGTTCTTACCGCTTTCTTGGCGAGCACTTCATCGAACAAACTAACCGCGCAGAGCTAGAAAATGATGATCAGACTCTAATCGATCTGTCCGTCAATTATGCAGTCAATGGGCTGACCTTTAGCCTGTTCGGCCGCAACCTCACTGAGGAAGATGGTTGGGCACACGGTTTGAACGTCTCAGGCTTATGGGCCTACGCATCGGCGCGCGCTCCACGTACCTGGGGTGCTGAAGTCTCTTTTGAGTTCTGAGCGTAGTGATCGTCAACATAAAACGGTTTAATCGTTAGCGAACAACGCACACCCTGTTATCGATAGGGTGTGCGTTTTTTTTTGACCTTCTCAGAGTGAAAATCAATGAGTGAACAGCAAATTATTGAGTTGTTAGACAAGCAGGCAATTACCGAAGTCATCACCACCTATGCGCGAGCCATTGATCGTCTGGACGAGGATATGCTGCGCAGTGTGTTTCATTCAGATTCAAAACACGCCCACGGCTTTGTCGGGCCCTCCTCGGACCCAGCCCTGCCATCGAAACCGGGGGCGCCTCTGGATTTTGTCGCCTACGCATTTGACGTTCTGAATACGCATACGCGCACTCAACACCAGCTGGGCAATATCCTGATCGAGTTGGAAGGTGGTAACGCGTATGCGGAAACGTATTTTACCGCCTATCACCGGATGCGAGCCAAAGGTGATCCACAAGCTGCGGAGAATGCACATGACACCGAGATGGATTTTCTGGTGGGCGGACGCTATCTGGACCGTTTTCAAAAACGCGAAGGGGTTTGGAAAATCAGTCATCGCACCGGGCTTACTGATTGGATGCGCACGGAGTCGCCTTCGACTCAGGGCTTCTTTGATATTCCCGAGGAATTGAGAGGCCAAAGAGGCGAGAACGACCTGGTGTATCGACGCCGCGAGGCGTACGGCTAATTCCGGACAGCGACTCTGAGCACGAAGACTTCAACGCACATTATCGAATGCAGTATCTACACCAAACAAACAGCTGATTAGGAGAACACTATGTCCAATCGTCTCGAGGGAAAAGTCGCGGTTATTACCGGTGCAGCGAGTGGTATCGGCGAGGCTAGCGCAAGAAGGTTTGCAGAGGAAGGTTGTCGGGTGGTGCTGGGAGACATCCAAACTGAGGAAGGGGAAGCGCTCAGCGCAGAACTGGGCGATCAGGCAATATTCGGCCAGTGCAATGTGACCTCTCAGGACGATGTCGCAGCACTCGTCGATCTCGCCGTTAGCGAGTTCGGCCAATTAGATGTCATGTTTAACAATGCCGGTATCGTCGGTGCCTTAGGGCCGATTGATACCGCCATAGAAGCCGAGTGGACAGCAACCCTGGCGGTGCTACTAAACGGCGTCTTTTTCGGAATGAAACACGCAGCTCGGGTGATGAAACCTCAGGGCTCCGGTTCTATTATCAGCATGTCCAGCGTCGCCGGCCTCACCGGCGGACTGGGCCCGCACGCCTATGCTGCCGCCAAACATGCAGTGGTCGGTTTGACCAAAAACGTCGCTGCGGAGGTCTGCGGTTATGGGGTTCGTGTGAATGCTATTGCACCCTACAGTGTCGCGACATCAATGGTCGCAGATGCCTATTTGCATGATCACAATGCGATAGACGAGGCGACCAAAATGTTAACCGAAGAATCTCCGCTGGTGAATCGACCTGGACTGGCTATAGACGTGGCCAATGCGGCTTTGTGGCTTGCCAGTGACGAATCGGGATATACCTCTGGTCACACGATGACCGTCGACGCGGGGATAACATCAGGCGCCATGCCCGGCGGCCCTCGCTTCTCCGAATACGCGCCCATGCAACGCGAAGCAGGCAAGTCAGGGCTGTAACAGTTAATAAGAACGGGAGCCAAGACATGACCAGTGACAGAGACAGCATTCTCGAACTCATGAATGAGTATTGTTACAGGATTGATCGCGGTGACCTGCAAGGGTTTGCCGATCTGTTTAGCGACGGGACATGGCTGGTCCAGGGCGATCCCTCCGGTGGCGACACCGGTTCGGCCGCCGTGATGGAAACCTTAAAAAATATTATTCTCTACGACGGTAAACCCAACACCAAACACGTTATGAGTAATATCCAGTTGCAGATCGATCCGGGCGGCGAGACCGCCACCGCCCAGTGCTATATCACCGTAAATCAGGCGGTACCGCCGGACTTTCCACTGCAACCCATTTTTATCGGCCACTACTACGACAGCTTCAGGTGCATCGATGGCAGCTGGCGCTTTACTCTGCGCGATATTCATCCTGATTTAGCCGGAGATCTTAGCCACCATCGCGCCGACTTTTAAAGTTTCGAAAGCGCTGTGGCTGAGTGCGTGATTCGACGCTCAGCTGCCGCCCCTCACTCCTTACCTTCAGGAATCGAACAACAACGGTGGAGAATACGATGATCCGTTCTTGCAACAAGACCAAACATCATGGCTTGGCCCGATGTTCCCTGGTACTGGCCTTAGCTGTTAACCCTGCGTTTGCGATGACACAAGCGGAACAGCTTGTCGAAGGAGAAGCACTTTACAACGCGCATTGCGCAAGCTGTCATCATCAAAGCTTGCGGGGTACTGCCCATGGTACAAAACTGCGCGGCATGGAGTTTTTAGGGAAATGGGGCGGTAAAACCTCGAAGCAACTCTTCGCAACAATAAGTAACACCATGCCCCCCGGCGGTGCAGCAAATTTGTCACCCCAGCAGTATCTGGCTGTAACGGCTCACATCATGAATAGTAGCGAACTGCTAGAGCAGGATGAGCCGCTGGCAGCAGACTCGGCTTTGATGATCGGTGAAGCGACGGGGGAGGCATTGGATTCATGGTCAGGCGCTGCCGAAATAGACGAAATAGCAAAAAGCCGATCTGATTTCTCAAATCGCAGCATCGACAATTTCAAGCCTGTCAGCGACGCCGAACTGGCCAATCCCGCCGACCAGGACTGGCTGAGCTGGCGTCGCACACTGGACGGTCAAGCCTACAGTCCACTCGATCAAATTAATGAAGATAACGTCGCACAATTGACCTTGGCCTGGTCACTGGCGATGCACGATGGCAGCAATCAGGTTACTCCGCTGGTGCGCGACGGCATTATGTTTCTAACCCATGCCGCCAATATGATCCAGGCACTCGATGCCACCAATGGCGAACTCATCTGGGAGTACCGCTACCAGTATCCCGAGGCGTCGCGAACCCTGGCGGGGCCTGTTCGCAATATTGCGCTGCATGAGGACAAATTATTTATGGCGACCTATGACGCTGCAATCGTCGCCATCGATGCCCGCACCGGCAAGCAATTATGGCGCACAGAGAAAGCAGATTATCGCCTGGGCTATACGCACACTAGTGGTCCAATTATTGGCGACGGTGTGGTCTTAAGCGGTATTAACGGTTGCGAGCTTTTCAAAGACGGCGGCTGCTTTATTACCGGGCACGACGCGCAAACGGGTGAGGAGCTGTGGCGAACCTCGACCATCGCCCTCCCGGGCGAAGCCGGTGACGACACCTGGGCCGACATCCCTCTAGAACGCCGCGCCGGTTCGGACTCATGGATTGCCGGTAGTTATGACCCGAAATTGAAGCTGTTCTACATCGGCACCGCGCAGGCAAAACCCTGGGTCGCGGCAAGCCGAAATATGAGCACTGAAGATGCAGCGCTGTACAGCAATTCAACCCTGGCGATCAACCCCAAGACGGGCGAGCTGGTCTGGTACTACCAACACATTCCCGGCGAAACCATTGACATGGAAGTCGGCTTTGAACGAGTACTGGTAGATGATAATAATCAGCAAATGCTGCTTACCGTTGGCAAAGACGGGCTACTGTGGAAACTTGATCGGCGCGATGGAAAATACATCGACGTTACACAAACCATGGCGCAAAACATTTTCAAACAGTTGAATCGAAAAACCGGCCAAGTGGTGTACCGCGACGATATTCGCGAAGCCGGAATTGGAGATACCATCAGTGCCTGCCCCGGCATTTACGGCGGCCATAATTGGCAGGCCATGGCCTACAGCCCACAAATACGCAGCCTGATCATTCCACTGCATCAGATTTGCTCTGATCTGGTTGGACGAGAGGTCGATCAATCAGTCGGCGGTGGGGGTTTTGGGGGCGACTCGCGCTCTTATGCTGCTCCGGGTAAAGAAGGGTCGCTGGGGAAATTGGTGGCCTATGACGTGCGCACGATGTCGGAAGTTTGGAGCCATGAACAAAACGCTATTTTTATGACCGGCGTATTAACCACGGGCAGCGGATTGGCCTTTGTTGGCGATTTGGATCGGTATTTTAAGGCTTTTGATGTGAACACTGGAAAAGTGGTTTGGGATACGCGGGTGGGTGCTCCCACGCATGGGTTTCCGATTACTTATTCGGTGAAGGGGAAGCAGTATGTTGCCGTACCAACCGGGATGGGTGTGTTTCGTGCCAGTACCGCGGTGATCAGTTCGGATATTTATCAGCCTGCGAATGGACAGGCGTTGTATGTGTTTAGTTTGGCGGATTGAGCTGCTCTCGAGAGATTTAAATAAACCGAAATCTAACTCTGAGGTGGTTTTAGTTGAACGCTGTTCGGGACTGGACACTGCCAAACGTTTAGTAAGAGTTCACTTTTAAGGTCTGGTACCTGTAGCTGTAGCTGTACGGCTGGGACAAGTTTTTATACACGTCCGTAGCGCTAGGAAGCCTGCCTGGGCTTTGCAGACACGCCGTAAACCCGTCCATGGGGGCTCGGCTCGCGCATCCATGCGCTCGACGGTCTGCTAACCCCAGGCAGGCTTCCAAGCTTTCAGTCTACTTGAAGAGAACTTTAAAAAGCGGCTCTCTGGCCAGCCAAGCGCACTGTTAGTCTTCGACACGCCGCCGACAAACAGAATCCAAATCTGTCCAACTGCGCAAAACTACCGGGGGAAAAAGGCTGTTTCTATATTGTTCTGCGAGGACTGTCGGTAGCATGGATGCTACCGTCAAGCCCCCATGGATGGGTTCACGGCGTGTCCTGGCAGAACAATATAGAAATAGCCGTCCAGACTCTCAGTAATCTACCAACAAAGGCTTCGGAGATATCTAGAAAAAGCAGGAAAAACAGATCCGCCTCCAGAACAAAAGAGAATTAGTCCAAACCAGACATATTCAACATGCTACCCAAAAAAAGCCGATGCGCATCAACAAGCTCAATGTCTTCATCAAAATAAACCGCCGACCGCAAACCAATCATAAGCGAATAGGAAATTTCAGCAGCATCCTGCGGATTATTCATAAAAACCTCGGGAGAGGCCTCAAAGATAGCAACCAGATAAGATTTGCAGCGCTCATCAAAATCGGCCTTGGTCACGCGCAGAACATCGTCGTTTACCGCAGCGCCAAAGCACTCCAGCATAAAACCAATTTCCTTGATGGTACTGGCCTCACCTTTAAACCAGAAGTCAGCGAGTGACTGAATCTGTTCGCGGGGAGCTTGTTTGCTGAATTCGTCTATGCGCTCTAGAAAACGAACAGAGACCGATTCGAAGTACTGCTCCAGAATCGCTTCTTTACCTTTAAAGTAGTAAAGCAGATGGCTAGCGGACATACCCGCGCCCTCGGCTACATCGGCGAGCGTGGTTTTCACATAGCCCTTCGATAAGATGCAATCGTGCAGGGATTTGAATATGAGACGCCGGCGTTGGTCGCCTCGGCTGAGACCCTTTTTGGGCAAAGATTTCTTTTGAGTGGCACTGGGCATGGCGCGAAACCTTAGCACATGATGCTTATCGATGGCAGCGGAGCGATCCGCAACAACTTGAATTTTATTCAAATTACACCTACTATCTTACAGTAGCAAACTTCAAATAAGAAAAATTGGAGAGTTATCGCATGAGTATGGCGGGATTGCGCTTTGTTATTACCGGTGGCGCGGTGGGTATAGGTGCGGGCACGGCAAAGCTGGCGGCGAGTCGCGGGGCACGCGTCGTCGTTTCAGATATGAACGATGAACCTGGCGAGGCACTGGTCAAAGAGATAAACGATGCCGGTGGAGAAGCGGTTTATAAACACTGCGACGTCACCGACGAAACCCAGGTCAAAGCACTGATGGAGGCGGCGGCAGCCGCTTTCGGTGGTATCGATATTCTCCACAACAATGCGGGTATTCACGAAAGCATGATCTCCACAGAGCTTTCTTTGGAGACCATGAGCAGGGATACCTTTGAGAAGGTGATGAATGTAAATACCACGGGCGTTTGGCTGTGCTCTAAATACGCCCTGCCCTACCTCAGAAAAAGTGATTGCGCGTCGATTATCAATGCGGGCTCGACCAGCTCAATCTCGGGTTATCCACAGTGCCAGGCGTACGGGGCTTCCAAGGGCGCGGTAATGCAGCTCACGAAAATGCTCGCCGTGGATCTGGCTGTCGATAAAATCAGAGTAAATTGTTATTGCCCAGGCGCCATCCACACGCAAATCGTCGATAAATTTTTGGCCGCCGCACCCGATCCGCAAGCCATGTTAAATACCATGACAAAAACTCACCTGGTACCGCGCATGGGCCAGCCAGTCGATGTCGCGGCGCTGGTGTGTTTCCTGGCAAGCGCAGAATCAGAGTTTGTAAATGGCGCTGTCTGGACGGTCGATGGGGGCTCCCTAGCCTGGCGTGGCACTCTTGATGTTTTAGGAATGGAGGCACAAGCATGAGTTTAAGTCTGGAACAGAAACTGGAAATTCACGAGCTGCTCAGCAGAGCCGCCTTCGCCTACGATGAGCGCGACACGAAGATGCTGTCAGATAGCTTTGCGATCGATGCACAGTTCAGCATGCGCATTGCCGGCGGCGATCTCATCGGCCCCTTCACGGGTAGGGAAGGCATCATGGAGTTAATGAACAACTCCATGGCGGAACAAAGCGATGTGCGCCGGCATATTGTTTCCAATATTTTTTTCGACGAATCCGGCGAACATCCCCTGGCCGTTTCAAACCTCACCTTGATGGCGACCGAAAATGGAGAGATCCAACTGCTCTCCTCTGGCGTCTATCGCGACACGATTGTTCATGAAGACGGTCAATGGCGCGTCCTGAATCGCCATTTGGAATTGGACAAGCCTTACTGAAGGCACAGGAGTAAACCCTTGAACATAGGAAGCATTCCCGCCAAAGCCGCGCGCCTCAATCCGAACCGCGAAGCGCTGATTGACGTGCACAGCGGCGCTCGAATGAATTTCGGCGAGCTGGATGAGCGGGTGCGAAGACTCGCCAATGCACTGGTCGATCAGCTGGGCCTAAAGAAAGGCGATCGTGTAGCGGTGCTGTCCAAAAACAGTATCGAATACATGGAAATTTACTACGCCTGTGCAAGAGTCGGAATGATCGCCCAACCACTCAATTGGCGCCTGGGCCTGCCCGAGCTGACCAGAATTCTAGAAGACGGGCAACCCGAAGTACTGATCTGTTCCGACGAATACACTTCAGTACAGCAGGCGCTGTCCGAAGAAATCAAAATAACTAATCATCTCAGCTTCGGTCCCGACAGCGACAACAGCTACAACACGCTGCTGGCAGACGCGTCCTGCGACGAACCGGCTTGCTCCAGCGAGATCGGCAATGACGATCCGGTATTGATCCTCTACACAGGAGGCACCACGGGTGAGTCCAAGGGTGCACTGCATACTCACCACAGCCTCTATATGGGCATGATCAACCAAACCGTGGCGGAGCGTGTTGTCGCCAGTGATGTCTACATGCTCACCGGGCAGATGTTTCATATACCTGTCGCCCTGGCGATGAATTACCACGCCCACGGCTGCCCGATGGTGCTGATCAACTTTGAAGCACGGCTGGCTCTGGAAACGATTGAGAAGGAAAAAGTATCCGCGTTTCTGGGTATCACCACCATGCTCAATTGGATGATGGCGGATGACAAGTTTGACGAGTTTGATCTGAGCAGCTTGCGAAATATTCAGTACGGCGGTGGCCCCATGCCACGCAGTGTGGTCTCTGCGGCGCTGGCAGCGTTTCCCTGCACCATTATTCAGGGTTACGGCCAGACAGAGGGCATGACTATGTGCTTTCTCAGCCAGGAAGATCATCAGCGAGCGCTTGCGGGAGAACACGCTGAGCGACTTGCGTCCTGCGGCCGGGAAGGCTTCGTCACCGAAGTGAAGCTGGTTGACGAAAATGCCCAGACAGTGCCACGTGACGGCACCACACCGGGTGAAATTTTGGTGCGCTCAGAAGCCAACATGGTCGGCTACTGGCGTCGTCCTGAGCTCACCGCCCAAACCCTGCGGGATGGCTGGATGTGGACGGGCGATATCGCGGTGTGGGATGAAGACGGCTATGTTTTTATCGTCGACAGAGCCAAGGACATGATTATCTCCGGAGGTGAAAACATCTACAGCACACAGGTAGAAGCGGCGATACATCAGCACCCTGCGGTGCTCGAATCTGCGGTGTTCGGAATACCCGATGATGAATGGGGTGAGTCAGTCAAGGCGGTGGTAGTCCTGAAGCCGGGGATGCAAGCTACAGAAAAAGACATTATAGAGGCGGCCGCGCAGCACCTGGCGTCCTATCAGAAACCTCGCTCAGTTGATTTTGTCGACAGCTTGCCGAAAGCGCCCACCGGAAAAATACTGAAACGAAATTTGCGCGATCCTTATTGGGAAAAAGCGGGGAACAAGGTATGACGGGTTTGCTTTCACCAGAGCTGCTTTCCACCATTGGTCGCACCAGCGAACCCCGTCGGGAGCTCGTGACTCGACGGGATATTCGCAAATACTCGATAGCAACCGACAATCGAGCCCGCAAGTACCTGGACGGTGATGAAGCGCCTCCGATGTTTCACGTGGCATTGTTTTGGGACGTGGTGGAATTGGACCATCTCAGCCCAGACGGCGTTTCAATCGACACCCTGTTGCCCAAATTCCCCCTGGAGAAAGCGATGGCCGGAGGTCTGAACATCGAATATCACAAAGGGATTTTCCCGGGTGACTGGCTAACGTCAACACGAACCTTAACCGACATCTACGAAAAGCAGGGCCGCTCCGGGTCACTGATCTTTTATGAGGTGGTTATGGACGTTGTGAATGACTTGGGTGAACTGGTAATCCGCGAAAAAACAACGAGGATATTACGATGAGCCAAGCCTCGATCAGCCACCGCCTAACCGATATAAAGGTCGGCGACGAACTTCCTCAACGGGAGTATCAATGTGGCAACGTACAACTTATGTTGTATAACGCCGCGCTGTGGAACGGCCACAGAATCCACTTTGATGAACCCTATGCCAAAGAGGTTGAAGGCTATCCGGGATTGGTTGTCGCCGGTCCGCTGCTGGGAGACTGGTTACACCAGTGTGTTGAAGAATGGCTGGGGGATGACGGTAGAATTTTCTCCATCGACTACTCCAACCGAGTGGCAACTTACGCGGATGAAATCTTAATATCCGGTGGCGTGATCGCTGAAGTCAGAGCAGCGGATAACGAAGTGGAAATTGATGTCTTTATCAAAAATGCCGCGGGAGAAATAGTCGCACCGGGAAAAGTGCTGGCTAAATTTGCCAATGGCTGATCACAGTTTACGAGGCCAAGTTGCTATTGTAGGGATCGCCGACACCGAAGTCGGCGCGCTTCCCGGTAGAACGCCTATGGAGCTGTGCGTTGAAGCCGCACTCGGCGCAATACGGGACGCCGGGCTAAAAAAATCTGATGTCGACGGACTGCTCACCTGCAACGCCATGGCGCAGCCCATGCTGTATCACGCCGAGGCAATGGCTGAATATCTTCAAATTTTCCCGCGCTATTGCCTGGCATTGGGCGCCGGCGGTGCAGCAAGTTTTTCCATTATTCACCACGCGGCATCGGCTATTGTGACCGGGATGGCCGATGTTATCGTGATTGCTATGGCGGACTGCATGCGAACCGGTTTGACCCGAGACCAGGCAATGCTGGCGCAAGCGTCAACCGGACACCCGGAATTTGAACAACCCTATGGCCTAACTGTGCCCGCTTACTATGCTCTGGTAGCCCAGGCGCATATGGCGGAGTTTGGCACCACCCCAGAACAGCTCGCTAAAATTGCTGTGGGAGCCCGTGCCCACGCCTGTCTGAATCCAACCGCACAGATGCGCGAGCCCTTGAGCGTTGACGATGTTGTGTCATCCAGATTGATTGCCGATCCACTGCATTTGCTGGATTGCTCCCTGGTATCGGATGGTGGCTCGGCCATAGTTCTATGCTCAGCGGAACGTGCGGCAGATTTGGTGGATACCCCTGTGTATTTACTTGGGGCGGGAGAAGGCCACAGCCACGAGCACATTTTGCAAGCGCGCAGTCTGACCACTTCCGCAGCAAAGGAAGCTGGCCAGCGCGCCTACGACATGGCGGCGTTGGGCCCGGCAGATATGAACTTTGCACAGCTCTACGACTGCTTCACCCCCACGGTAATGGTCGAACTTGAGGATCTGGGATTTTGCGAAAAAGGTGAAGGGGGTGCCTTTGTCGACAGCGGAGCTTTGATGCCCGGTGGAGACCTTCCAGTAAACACTCACGGTGGCCTGCTATCTCACAGCCACCCGGGCAATCCGGGCTCGATGTTCGCGCTCACGGAATCCGTATTACAGCTAAGACATGCCGCCGGCGATCGTCAGGTGCCCAATGCACAAACGGGTCTCGTACACGCCCAGGGGGGGATTATGTCTTCCCACACTGCATTAATACTGGGCAGGGAAAATTCATGAGCAAAATTCTGCCCCGGGAAACCGAACTCAGTGCACCCTACTGGCAGGCCTGCCGCGAAGGTGTGCTGAAAATTCAACACTGTGGAAACTGTCAGCAGTATCAGTTTTACCCCAGAACAATTTGCAGCCACTGCGAAAGCGAAGATGTGAGTTGGAGCGCAGTCAGCGGCGCAGGAAAGATTGCGAGCTACAGTATTGTGCGACGCGGTATTTCAGCCAGCTATGAGGCACCCTACGTGGTTGCCTTAATTGAGTTAAATGAGGGTGTGATGATGATGTCTTCTATTCAAACCAAAGAACCCGAGTCGGTAACGGTTGGAGCAGCAGTACAAGTCGTCTTTGAGGACTGGGGCGAAAACATCAAAATGCCACTCTTCAGATTACAATAGGTCACGCTATGAGCGAACAAACGATCCCATTCGCCGTCATCAACCCCGACGCGCCAGCGGACTCACTTGAGGCCAAGCAGCCCCATATTGACAACGGCTGCGAACGATATTCAAAACACGGTTACTTCGATAGAGATTACATGCGCCGAGAATGGGATGCCATCTGGAGCGCGAGCTGGCTTATCGCAGGTGTTGAATCAGACCTTGCCAAAGTCGGCGATTATTTCCTGTTCGACATTGGCGATGAATCTATCATCGTCACCCGCACAGAAGAAAGTGTAAAAGCTTTTTACAACGCCTGCAGTCATCGCGGTGCGAGATTGCTCAGTGAGGAGCGCGGCAATCGCAAGGTATTTGTGTGCCCATTCCACAGCTGGAGTTTTCACAACAACGGCGATTTGCGTCGCATCACTGACGAGGAAACTTTTCAGCCGGAGGTCATTGCCCACAGACCGGGTCTTACGGAATTGGCTTGCGAGACTCTGGCGGGTATCGTGTTTATCAACATGGCGGATGAACCGCCGCCACTCGCCCAGTCCATCGGCTTGCCCGCCGGCTATTTGGAAGCCTATCAGATCGAAAAAATGAAAGTGGTCAGACACGTTCGCAGCGAGTGGGGCTCCAACTGGAAAGTGGGCGTAGAAGCGTTTTACGAGAGCTACCACCTGCATACGGTGCATCCGGAGACCAGGGGCGTGATGGCTGACCTCAAGGTTCAATACGATCTGTATCCAAATGGCGCAAGCCGCATGATTGTGCCGCTGGGGGAACCGAGCCCGCGTTTTCACGATCAGGAATCGGTCAACGAAGGCCTTCAGATGATGCTGAGCGACGCCGGGGTAGATCCCGAGAGCTTCACCGGAGGGGCAATGGATGTTCGGCGCGCCATTCAAGTTGGCAAGCGAAAACGGTCCGAGCAACTGGGCCTGGGCTACGAGCGCTTTGAGGACGGCCAACTGTCCGATAGTTGGGCTACCGGTATCTTTCCCAATGTGCAAATTGGTTGCCACCCAGAAGCCATTTTCCTCATGCGATTTCTACCCCACGAGACCGACCCGGAACGTTTTTACTACGACACTATGACTTTGATTATGCCCGCTGAAGACCCCGACTATTGTGCCCCGGGGTGGATGGGTCTTCCCGAAGGGACTGACATCAGCGGCAATGTACGCCCCGCCACCGAGCACTACGACATCACCGAGGATGCCAATCTGGGCCTGGTTCTTGGCCAGGACTCTGTCTTGCTGCCGATTGTTCAACGAGGAATGCGCAGCCGAGGCTTCAAGGGTCAGCTCTGGGGGGAGCAAGAGCAGCGACTGCGGCACTTCCATGTCGAGCTCGAACGCCGTCTTAAGCCGCCTTAAACAGAGGAATTAACCCTAACTCTTTACTTGACAAAAACAAGTAAGGAGTCCAATCTTGAATAACATTCAAGTTTTATTTAACCCGCTAGATCCACAATAACTAGATCAATCAGGAGAATTAGGCATGCAGCCCTCTCGTCGAACCCGTCAATATCTGAACTGGCAAAACATCAAGAAATCCCTGTTACTCGGTCTAACGCCCACCCTGGCCATGACCCCTCAAGTGGGTTTCTCCCAAAGTGGCACACTCGAGGAAGTACTTGTAACGGCTACTCGGCGTGTCGATACCGACATATTAAAGACCCCTGTCGCGATGACGGCCATTACCACAGCTGCCATCGAAAAATACTCGCCTCGTGATCTGAACGACATCGCTGTGATGGTCCCAAGCCTTTCCGCGGGCACGGTATCGGCTTTTAAATCGGCATCCTTCGCAATGCGCGGTGTTTCTGAATCGACAATCATTGTCTATAAGGAGTCACCGGTTGGTGTCACCATCGACGACTTCGTGGTCAATCACGTGCAAACCCAGAATCTGGAGATGTTTGACATCGAACAGATTGAAGTTCTGCGTGGACCCCAGGGCACGCTGTTTGGTAAGAATACCACCGGCGGCACAATCAACGTGAAAACCAAGCGCCCCGAACACGACGCACGCTATGCGGATTTACGCTATGAGGTCGGTGACTTCGGAACTCGCAAGGCAACCGTTGCATTAAACATACCTCTGATTGATGACACCTTGTCATTCCGGTTCGCTGGTCAGAAACTCGACAGCGATGGCTACTACGAAAACAATGCCGCTTACGGACCCCTAACTGTTGCACCTGGGCTGGCTGGCCCAGGCGGAGGAGTCGATGGACAGTCCGGCAGAGGTGATGGCAGAGACTTAGGCGGTGATGACGTATTGTCATTCCGGGCCAAACTACTGTGGTCTCCCAATGAAAACTTCAACGCTCTGTTGCAATATGAGAAAGTCGAAGATGAAGGTGATACCGTCCCCGTGGTTAACGAAACGCCACCTAACTCGGGTTACTTCTTCGATAGCTGGGGTTTCGGCAGCAATGAGCGCGGCGATCCTTTAAAGAATGGCGGCGTGACAAATCAGGACGACTTCCTGCTGGAAATGAGCAAAGGGGCTATCATCGACATTGAGGGCATCTACCTCAATATGGATTGGACCATCGGCGACTACACTTTGTATTCTGTCACCGGTCAACGAGACCAGGAATCTCATTTGCCCAACACCTATTCCGGCGAAGTTTTCAGAACCCTGTTTGATGCAACTCGAGATGATGAGCGCGAGACCTTTCAGCAAGAATTTCGCTTGGCTTCCAGCCTGGATGGTCCGTTCAATTTTGTAACCGGTATTTACTACCAGGAAGAAGACATCGATTTTTGTGTTGTCCAGGTAGTGGGTTTCGTCGATTTGCTAGTGGACGGCGAACAGGCCTTCCTGAGTGCCAACCCTCTCATCTTGTGTAACGCACAAGAGGCAGAGGCAACAGCCATATACATCGACGGTACCTTCGAGGTGTCGGATAAGCTAAGCATTACCGCCGGCTACCGCTACACCGACGAAGAGAAAGAGTGGACAGGTCGACCGAGAGTTCCCATTCAGGCTTTGCCCAACGGTGGTTTCGACCCCAACTTTACATGGCGCGAACTGGGTACTCCTCTTGCCGGTGCTGACTTCGACCGGTTCCCCGATGGTGTAGTCAGAGATAGCGAAGATTGGCAGGAATCTACTTACCGTCTTCAGCTTGCCTACAATTTCAACGATGACTTGTTTGGCTGGGCTAGCTATTCGCGAGGTTTCAAAAGCGGTGGTTACAACGACCAGGTGGGAACAGTACTCAACCCCATCCCGGCACTTGCGGCAAGACCAACCGATCCAGAGATTGCAGACTCCTATGAGCTGGGCGTGAAAGCAGAATTTCTTGAAAAAGCAGCAAACATCCAAGCAACCTTCTTCTACGTAGAGTACAGCGACGCTCAGCGAACACTGAATGCGAGTTTCGAAACGGGACAAGAGACTTTGTTCTTTAACGCGGCAGAGCTAGAAGTCAAAGGCCTTGAGTTAGAAGGTACCTGGGCGGTAACACCGAACCTGTTGCTGCGAGGAAACGCGATGTGGCAGGACGCCGAGTTCAATGAGTTTTCTGCAGATACAGACTTCGATGGCATAGACGACATCGACCTGAGCGGCAAAGAACCTACACGCGCCCCAGAGTCTATGTATACGCTGGATGCAACGTATAGCTGGGACCTCGACTGGGGTGATATTGACCTCAATCTTCGCGTGGCTTACGAAGACGAATCAGTGGCAAGTTATTCCGATGTCGATCCATCTCTGGATGCAACACTGAACGACCGAACAGTGTGGGACGCGAGTCTTACCTTTAACCACGACGATGGCTGGTATGTGCGTGCACTGGCCAAGAACTTCACCGATGAGCGCTATCGAACAGGTTCACTCTCAGTGGCCAACTTCTGGGTGTTTTCGGCCTACGCACCACCTGAGTACCTCAGCTTGGAAATCGGTAGCAAGTTCGACTTCTAAAATTAAGGGCCTACCTGGCTAGCGTCAGGAAAATTTTGGGTAGATTGGGCCGACGCAAGTCGGCCCCTTTTTTTGTCCGGGAAAAACCTTCTGCGGACGAGCTCTGTCAAAGGAGATCAACGATGCAAGCCATGAACCTCTATACTTCGACACTCGCTGCACTGGTTCTATCTTTCTCAACTAACCTGTCAGCGCAAGAATATTCACCGGCAGTAGGCGAGAACTTCCCTCGCCAGGTCTACTTTGGCGATCTTCATCTGCACTCACGTGCGTCGGCCGACGCTTACACAATGGGCAACGTCACGCTAACGCCTGGAGATGCCTACCGCTTTGCAAAAGGTGAAGAACTGACCAGTAGTAGCGGCCTACCCGCTAAGCTCCGTCGCCCACTGGATTTTTTAGCGGTCACTGACCATGCAGAATTCATGGGTGTGCTCAATGCATTTCGGGAAAAAAATCCTGTACTGATGGCATCACCAATAGGCAAGCGCTGGGGCGCTCTGTCTGAGGACGGCTTCTTCGACGCCTTCGTCACTGCTCTGTCAGACCCGGATCCTGTCCGCGATGATATTCCCGATGCACTGGAACACAGCATTTGGCAAGAAATCACCCAGGCGGCGGATACCCATTATCAACCGGGCAACTTCACCACCTTTCTCGCCTACGAATGGACATCGGCCAGCGAGGGGAACAATTTGCATCGATGTGTCATCTATCGCGAAGACAGCGAAACAGTTTCGGCCCATTTACCCTTTTCATCTTTTGTCAGCAGTGACCCGGAAGAACTCTGGGCGGCGATGCAAAAATATGAGGAGACTTCAGGTGGCAGGGTAATGTCCATCCCACACAACGGAAATTTGAGTAATGGCATCATGTGGGACACTCTCACTCTGTCGGGAAAACCCATCGATGCCGACTACGCGCGCAAGCGAATGCGCTGGGAGCCGATTGCCGAAGTTACCCAAATTAAAGGCGATAGCGAAACTCATCCGCTACTTTCCCCCAACGATAAGTTCGCCGACTTTGAGCGCTGGGATCGCTACAATATTATGAATACCGCCAAGACGACTCCCGAAATGCTACCGGGGTCTTATGCGCGATCGGCCTTGCAGCGCGGACTTAAGTTTCAAAACTCTCTCGGCGCCAACCCTTACAAGTTTGGAATGATTGGCAGCACTGACTCCCACACCTCCTTGTCGACCGCTAACGAAGATAATTTTTTCGGCAAATTCGCCAACTCCGAACCTGGCGTTAGAAACAGCGAGACAATGATGGCAGGGATGAAAAATGCCGATTGGGAATTGGGGGCATCCGGCTTGTCAGCAGTGTGGGCCAGGGAAAATAATCGCGAGGAAATTTTCGCCTCACTGGAACGCAAAGAGGTCTACGCAACCACGGGACCACGCATCCTGCTGCGCTTTTTTGGCGGTTGGAATTTTGGCAACGGCGCCATCGATAAACCGGACTACGCGAGCATTGCCTATGAGAAAGGTGTTCCCATGGGGGCTGATTTACCCTCGAAAGGCGCAGAAAATTCACCTGAGTTTCTAATCTACGCCCTGAAAGATCCAGACGGTGCCAACATCGATCGGTTGCAAGTCGTAAAAGGTTGGGCTGATGCGGATAATAAAGAGCATGAAAAAGTATACGATGTCGCCGTCTCGGAAAAGTCGAACGACCTGGGAGTGGCGCAACTGAGTGCCCAATGGCGCGATCCCGACTTTGACAAACTACAACAGGCTTTTTACTACGCTCGGGTGTTAGAAGTTCCACGGCCGCGCTGGACAGCCTACGACGAACAAGCGCTAGGCACTACGGCACCAACAGCGGCACCAAAGGCCATTCGGGACAGAGCCTATTCCTCACCCATTTGGTACACCCCGGAATAACGCCAAAATGACAGGGCGAACGCGACTATCTAGATCGGAGCATCCATGAGCGACATTATTCTTCACCACTTCGACGCATCACCCTTTGCGGAAAAAATCCGTGTTGTGCTCGGTTTGAAAGGCCTGTCCTGGCAATCGGTACAGATTCCCATGGTACTGCCCAAACCAGATCTCACCGCTCTGACAGGCGGGTATCGAAAGACACCGGTGATGCAAATTGGCGCCGATATCTATTGTGATACCCAACGCATCGCCCTGGAACTGGAATCGCGTTTTCCAACACCGACCCTGTTTCCCGGCAACAGCCGCGCCCAGGCCCTGTCGATTGCGACCTGGGCAGACACTCAGCTCTTTCAACCCGGCGCAGGGCTCTCGATGGGCACCAATTTGGATTTGCCCGAAGATATTCTCGCCGACCGCTTTGCCTTCTTTGATTTTCTCGACCGCGACAAACTACCCGAGCAATTACCTCACCTGTTTGCCCAATTCCACGCCAATCTCAATCGCCTGGAGGATATGTTGGCAGACGGGCGATCCTGGCTGCTGGGAGATTCACCCTCCTGGGCTGACGCAGCCGGATACGCATCGGTGTGGATGTGTCGCGGTAATATTCGCGGCGCCGATCAGTTGCTCGAAGGCATGAATCGCTTGGCAACCTGGGAAAATCGCATGATTGAGCTAGGCCACGGCCATTGTGCTCAGATAACTGCAGAGCAAGCGCATGCCATTTCGCGATCCGCTAAAAGCACTGTCGAAGCTAATGTTGACTCTCCCACCTGGCCCGACTTGCAATTAGCCACCTCAGTTACAGTCACACCAGATGACTACGGCGCCGTACCTGTAACGGGTAGCCTTGTGCGTCTCACCCATGATGACATCGCTATACGCCGAACTGACGAAAAGGCGGGGGAAGTTGTGGTACATTTTCCACGCATCGCTTACCGAGTAGAGGAAGTAAAATAATGAAAACTGGTTCCCTTCACATCGCCACGGCGACGCTATTCGCGCTGACTGCTTCTATTGCCGCGCCAGATCTATACGCCGCAGAAAGCGATAACGCGGAAAGCAGCGCCGCCGAACTTTTTCAGCAAAACTGTCTGACCTGCCACGGTGGTACCGTGTCTAAAGCGCCACAAATCAGTCTGCTGCAAATTATGTCGGCGAGCTCCGTGCTTCGAGCGATGGAGTCTGGAGTAATGAAAGAACAATCGAGCAATCTGAACACCGAGCAAAAACAGCAAGTGGCTGAATACCTCACTAACCAAAAGCTCAGCGATGCGTCTGAACTTGCCTTGCCAGCGGCATGCTCTCAGGCGGACAGTGCCTTTGATCGCACAGCGCTTCCCAAGGCGAAAGGCTGGGGCGTGGATCTGAGGAATCAACGCAACTACCAAGCTGAGCAAACACAAATCACCATCGACGACATGCCGAACTTAAAACTCAAATGGGTGTTCGCCTATCCCGACGCGGTGCGTGCACGATCACAACCTGCGATTGCAGGCGGATCAATTTTTGTCGGCAGTCAAAACGGCAGTGTCTATGCTTTGAATGCCGAGAGCGGTTGCCTGCGTTGGCAGTTTTCCACGGTGGCGGAAGTGCGCACCGGAATCGTCGTCGCACCCTGGCAAGGGAATGAGCGTCCAATGATGTTCTTTGGAGATCTGGTGGGCAATGTATACGCACTCGATGCGTCAACGGGAGAACTCCTGTGGCGCGATCGCCCCGACCCGCACCCTAGCCTGACCTTGACTGCTGCACCGGCGTACTACGAGGGGCGACTTTACGTTCCGCTGTCTGCACTGGAAGTAACAGCGGCAGCTGACCCCCTCTATGCCTGTTGCACATTTCGCGGTGGCGTCGCTGTTTACGACACGCTCAGCGGAGAAAAACTTTGGATTGGGCGAACGATTGATGAGCCCGCCAAAGTTGTAGGCAAGAATGCCAGTGGTACCGACAGGATTGCGCCCAGTGGTTCGCCCATCTGGAACACCCCAGCACTGGATGTAAAAAGAAAACTGATGTACGTGGGAACCGGCGAAAATTACTCTTCCCCTGCCAATGATACCAGTGACGCCATCATCGCCCTGAGTATGGTGGACGGTCGTATTGTGTGGCAGCAGCAAATGACCGCAGGTGATGCCTGGAATATGGGCTGTGAAACCGAGGAGAAAATTAACTGTCCACCAGAGAACGGTCCGGACTACGACTTTGGTGCTGCTGTCATCATCGCCACTAACAAAGAAGGCAAAGATATTATTCTGGCCGGCCAGAAATCGGGCGACGTCTACGGTTTGGATCCCGATAAAGGCGGCGCAAAACTATGGCAACAAAAGCTGGGACGCGGAGGCATTCAGGGCGGTGTGCATTTCGGGATGTCCGTGGAGGGCGACACATTGTATGTACCGATGTCTGACTTTGATGGCGGCCCGAGATGGCCTGGAATCGCCAGGCCCGGCATGTTCGCCCTGGACATCAGTAGCGGAACGCAAAAATGGTATACCCCAGCGCAAGACGTCTGTGAGGGCCGCGAATTCTGTCAACCGGGTTTGTCTGCCGCTTCATCGGCCTTTTCAGGCGGTGTTCTAGCCGGCGCAATGGACGGGCATGTTCGCGCCTATAACGCTGTGGATGGAACAGTAAGCTGGGATTTCGATACGGCAACCGTTTTTAAAACGCTTACGGGTATTGAAGCAAACGGCGGTTCATTGGGTGGTGGCAGTGGTCCGGTATTCAATGATGACATGCTCTATATCAACTCAGGTTACGGAATATACTTTCACATGCCCGGCAATGTGCTGCTCGCGTTTGAACGGGGCTCGAAAGACCAACAGGAGTAGGACAATAAGCTGACCTGGCAAAGCCTTCAGCCATGCCGCGCACAGCAGTTTGAGGGAATAAACTAAAAAAAGTTAATGAGCAGGATTCTTTGCAATCCAAAGCCGGGATGCGCAGGATGTAATACCTTTTGTATTCGTCAAGAGTCTCACCAATGAGCCACTGTTCAAATACTCGCCACGGCGCCGCACCCAGCATGCGACCCATTCTAGTCATCTGCCTATCCATGCTTTTGCTTACAAGCTGCGGCAGTTCTGAGGAATCAGACTCTGTCGCACCCGATGATCTCCCCCAAGATACCTTCGCCAAGGTGATCGTACACGAACTGGCCCTGCAAACCTGGCAGGGCAGTATCAATACCTTTGGCGTGGTCGAGGCATTGGAGGAAGTGAATATTGCGGCGGAACTCTCCGGCACGGTGAGGGCAATTCACGTCAACGAAGGGGATCGCGTTGAAGTCGGCGAGTTGTTGCTGGAACTCGACCCACAGAAGCGACAGTTCGCAGAACAGCAAGCCAACCAGCAGGTAGAAAAAACTCGAGCGGCGCTAAAGGAAGCCCGTTTGAAGTTAAATCGCCGGAAAAATCTGGCAGACAAAGAAACGATATCCAAGGAGGTCTTGGATAGTTCGCAGTTGGACGTGGAGGCAGCAACCGCTGCATTCCAACAGGCGGTGGCCAGCGCACAGTTGGCCACCAGGGAACTCGAAGATACAAAAATCTATAGCCCAACCTCGGGTCTAATCGACATCAAGGCCGTAGAAGCCGGAGAACCAGTGGCCGCCGGAGCGACCCTGATTACCTTACAGGCTGTTGAAAGTCTGCGCATGCATACCTGGGTGAGCGAGGCGGATATCAGCTATGTTCGCGCCGGCGCTAAAGCGCGGGTCACCGCCTCTGGCACCCCCAATCGTTCCTATGAAGCCCGGGTAGAATGGGTGGGCGTCAACGCCGATCCGAAAACTGGCAATTTCCCCGTGAAACTTATCCTTACGGATCGCAGTGATGTACTGCGACCGGGAATGACAGCATCCGCTGTACTGGCGGGTATCAGCGTGCCAAACACGCTACTGCTGCCGGAGACTGCTTTGGTGAATCGCGACAGAAGGCGTGTGGTCTTTGTGGTCGAGGACGGAAAGAGTGAAATCCGCGAGCCTATTCTCGCCGCCGGTTTCAGCAATCGTCTGCACGTTATAGATGGACTATCCGCGGGTGATAAGGTCGTTACTGCTGGGCATGATTTCTTGCGGGACGGAAGCCGGGTTGTGATACAGGACGAGAACTAGACCATGCAGTCCCTAATAAGTTGGTTTGTTGATCGCCCCCTGGTGGTCAATATGACAATGGTCGTGGTCTTTATCCTTGGTTTTCTGACCATCGCTGACATGCGCTACGAATACAACCCCAAAGTCGATATGGGGATTATCAATATCACCACTATCAAAGCCGGTGCAGGACCGGAAGAGATTGAGCTTTCGATAACACTGCCCCTAGAGGAGGAACTACTTGAAGTAGAGGGGATTAAGAGAATTTACTCCAACAGTATGGAAAGCCTTTCGGTAATCACGCTTCACCTGGATCTGGACGAAACCGAGAAGCTGGTACTGATGCGAGATATACAACAGGCGGTGGATCGCGCTGTTGTTCGCCTTCCCAACGATCTACTGGAAAAACCATTGGTGGAGGAAATCTCGACCCTGGTGACTCCCATCATGGAAGTTCACATTACAGGGGATGTACCTGAGTCTATGCTGCGAGATGTGGCACGCAATCTCTCCGACGGACTGCGAGAAGTCGATGGTATCGCCAGTGTTGAAAAAATCGGCTATCGCCGCCCTGAAGTTCGCATTCTGCTGGAGCCGGAAAAGCTCGCCAGACTAGGTATAAGCCACGACGAGGTCATAGCGGCAATTCGCACTCGCAATATCCGCGACAGCGGAGGGTCAATTGATTCTTTTCTAACTGAGAAAAAAATCGTCGCCGTAGGACAGTTCAAAAATCCAGAGAATGTGGCCTCCGTTGTTTTGCGTTCCGGTGCGCCAGGTAACGTGGTGTTACTGCGAGATGTCGCGACCATCGTCAGTGATTACGAAGACTGGGATATTCAGTCCAGGGTGAATGGGCAAATGAGTATCGCACTCCAGGCTCGCAAAAAAGCCTTGGCAGATGAGGTTCATACAGCAGCAAACTTAAGAGAGTTCGTCAACAATGCCACTGTTCCGCAGGGTGTGGAGCTGGTGATGGTCGCCGACATATCGCGATTGACACTCAATATCCTCAACGTCTTGAGCGGCAACGCCCTGATTGGCCTGGTTTCAGTATTGTTGATGCTCTGTTACTTCCTTCAGCTACGGTTTGCCATCTGGATAGCCATCGGAATACCTTTCGCAATCTGTCTCGCGTTTTTGCTGTTGGCCGCAATCAACATCACCATCAACGCGATGACTCTAACAGCGATTGTTCTGCTAATGGGTATTTTGGTCGACGACGCCGTAGTGGTAGGTGAAAACACCCAGAGGCTTCGCTCCTCGGGTATGGATCTTCGCCAGGCAAGTATTCTCGGTCCTGCCCAGGTTTCGCAGCCAGTTATTTTCAGTGCACTTACAACCATGCTCGCCTTTACGCCACTGATATTTTTGGGTGGTGCGAATGGCGGCTTTATGACGTCCTTCCCGGTGACGGTGATCGTGCTTTTGATGGCGTCACTTTTGGAAAGCATATGCTTTCTACCCAGCCATCTCGCGCACGTTCCACGGCGGGAAAACCCACCGGTTAGAAAAACCTTCGAAAAACTCCGAGGCGCCTATCTGAGTGCCATCTCTCGTTGGCTGCATCGCCGCTATCTGACGCTGGCCGCGTTTGTTGCGCTGTTCGCAATGGTTATGGTTTTTGGCGCAGCCACGATTCGCTTCAGTTTGTTTCCCGATATCGATATCGATACGGTGCATGTGAAGGTGGAGCTACCCGTGGGCAGCCGCTTTGAACAAACCGTCGCGGCGGTAGCCCAGCTCGAGAGCGAACTGCAAAACTACGTATCAGCCCAAGACCTGCTAGGCATAACCAGCCAGATAGGCCATCACGACACCGACTTTTATGGCGCGACCGAAGGGCGCAATCATTCCTGGGCGCTTATCGCCATCCAACTGGAGCCCCTAGGTCTGCGTTCTGACAATACCAATACCCACGAATTGGTGAAGGAACTACAGAGCTGGGCCGAGGCAAAAACCGGATTTCGTACGCTAACAGTGCAGGCGCAAACTGACATCCCGGTGATCGGTCAGCCCATCGAAGTGGAAATCATCAGCAGCTCAGAAGAACGATTCGAAGTGGCCGCTCTGTTGCGCGATTACCTGGATCAAAACCCCGCCGTGACCAACATCTGGACCAGCGCCAATCCCGGCAAAGATGTTATTGAGCTCGATGTGAACCACGCCCTGCTGGCAGCGAGAGGGCTCACCATGGAGAAATTAATACGAGCAATGCGTATTGCTGTAGACGGACTTCTCGTTGACGAGATACAAACCCTCGACGAACGTGTCCGATACCGTTTGCAATTCCCCTTATCGGTCGCAGGAAAGCTGAAGACTCTGGAAGGCCTGGCGATTGTGAACGATAGTGGCAACGCTATCTATCTCAATTCACTGGCGAAATTTTCTATTCGCCCAGGCGAAGCCGATATCAAACACTATCTCGGAATGCGCACTGTCACGGTATTCGGCAAAATCGATTCTGAACAAACCAGCATCGATCAAGTGAATGCCGACATTGCCAAGTGGATTGACGAGCAACAGTGGAGCAAGAAATATCCGCAGCTACGGATTCATCAGGGTGGAGAACTTGTCCAGCAAGCCGAAGCAATCGGTGACCTCGGCACAGCGGGCATTATCTGCCTTCTTTCCATTCTGGCATCTCTGATCATTCTGTTTAACTCCCTGTCCCAGCCGCTTCTTATACTGCTGTGTATACCCTTTGGAATGATCGGTGTGGTGTTGTGCTACGCCCTGCAAAATCTGTCTATGGGAATGATGGCTTTTACCGGCGTCATCGGCCTTGTGGGCGTGTTGGTGAACGATTCTTTGGTTATGGTTCACACGCTCAATGAAAAACGGCGGGAGCTGAATTCCCCTATGACCGTCGAAGACGTAGCCGAAGTGGCTCACCGTAGATTCCGACCTATTTTCATAACCTCAATCACCACTGCGGTTGGCTTGTTCCCTACGGCCTACGGCATCTTGGGCGAGAACAGCTACATCACTCCCATGGTAATGAGCATGGCCTGGGGTGTATTGTTTGGCACTCTGGTGTCTCTGGTATTGTTGCCCGTGTTGTATATGGTTGAGCAGGACATCAAAGCCTTGCGACTATTCCGTCGCAGCGCCATTTAGTCTTGACTGAAAAGGCGCTCTAACTCTTCTTTACCGGCGTGTGAAAGCGCCAGTAACTTGTCAACATCATCTTTGTGCTGCGCCGCTTCCTCAACCATTTCTTCATCGTGCCGTCTAAATATCTTCATGCGCTCCAAGGCTTGTCCCTCGGTATACCCCAGATGCATAAGCGACATAGACGCGGCCTCGAGACTACTGCCAAAAGTTTCTCGCAATACATCATCGACACCCAGCGCAATCAGCTGATAGGAATGCATGCGATTGTGCGCTCGGGCAATGATCTTTAGCTTGGGGCAACTTTCCTTCGCCATCGTAGCAATTGCCAAAGCTTCATCGGGGTCATCCACGGCCAGTACTAGCAGGCGCGCGTGTTCGATACCGGCACTTTGCAATAAGTCCATGCGGGTGGCATCGCCAAAGAAGATACGATTGCCAAACCGCTTAACAAATTCTATATGGCTCGCATCTTTATCCAGTGCGGTAAACGGGACGCCGCTGGCGGTAAGCAAGCGGCCAACGATTTGACCAAAACGGCCAAAACCCGCGATGATAACTTCCGGTTCCGCTTCATCGCGTTCGGTATCGTAATCTCTCTCACTTTCCTCAGGATTTGGCCAGAACCTCTGCTGCAGCGAAACCAAAGGAGAGGTAAGCGCCATGGAAAGCCCCACAACCAGAACAACCTGCTCGGCCAACCCCGGTTCCAACATACCTAGAGTACCGGCCAGAGCAACCACCACAAACGCAAACTCCCCGCCTTGACTCAACATTAGGCCCAACTGAACACTTTGCTTCGCGCTCGTTTTCTGCAATCGCAGTATTACAGTGATTACCAAGGTCTTGGCTGCCATAAGCAACAAGGCGAAACCCACCAGCAACAGAGGTTTTTCCAACAGGAGTTGAAGATTCATTGTCATGCCAACGGCGATAAAAAATAGGCCTAGCAACAAACCTTTGAAGGGCTCGATATCCGTTTCCAGTTGGTGGCGAAAACTGGAATTGGCCAGAACAATGCCGGCGACAAACGCTCCCAACCCCATGGATAGCCCAACGGCTTGCATCAGCAATGCCACACTCAGCACGATCAGCAGTGCGGCCGCTGTCATGGTTTCGCGACTGCCCGCAGTGGCAATGATCTTCAAAAATGGGTTCATCAAAAAACGGCCGGCAACCAGCACAGCAATCACCGCGAGGGCGCCAAGCCACCAGGGTATGGTTTCCGCACTACTGCCATCGGCAACCGGTGCTAAAAACTCAACCAGTAGCAACACAGGAATAACCGCGAGATCCTGTAGTAACAAAATGGCAAAACCTTTTCGCCCCAGGGGAGACGCCAATACTTTTTGCTCCGCCATAAGTTGTATCGCGAAGGCGGTGGAAGAAAGTCCAAGTGTTAAACCGAGAATAATCGCCGTTGCAGTGGGTACGGACAAAAGCAGAAGCACCAGAGAAATCAGCAGCGCGCTAAACAGTAGCTGACTACCTCCGGTAAGGCCTATTTGTCCACGCATTCTCCAAAGCTTGTC
Source organism: Halioglobus sp. (assembly GCA_045110675.1). Classification (GTDB taxonomy): domain Bacteria; phylum Pseudomonadota; class Gammaproteobacteria; order Pseudomonadales; family Halieaceae; genus JBALVT01. The sequence continues at coordinate 139,039 of JBGCGJ010000017.1, forward strand.
AGGCGCCAATTCGAGGCCGATCAGAAACAGCAGCATTATCACGCCAAGCTCAGCAAAGTGCAGTACATGCAGTGGATCGGAGACGGCACCAATACCCGAGGGCCCGAGAACCACACCCGCCGCCAGATAACCCAATATTGCGCCAAGACCCAATTTGCGAAACAGGGGCACTGCGATCACCCCCGCAGCCAAATAAAACAGCGCATTTTGCATCAGGTGACTCTCTTCCATCTTGTTACCTTTAGGTCTGAAGAAGTGTTGTTAAAAACTTGCGGATTGTGAACCCGCCCGGTGATACTACAGATCTATACTATCCCCTCGCGCAATACTTGCACACTATCGAAGTACCGCGCGCGTATTGAGCAAAGATGACACATCTGGACACTTTTCGAACGTTTATCCGAGAACATCCCCGCGTCGTGGTTCTGACCGGCGCGGGAATTAGTGCAGCAGCCGGGATCCCCACCTATCGGGATTCCAGTGGTGTTTGGCGTCACAGTGAACCCGTACAGCACAGTGAATTTCTCAATGACCCTCGTAGACGCCAGCGCTATTGGTTGCGCTCAATGAATGGCTGGCCCACCGTCAGAGACTCGCAGCCAACGCCGGCGCACTCAGCCTTGGCCGCGCTGGAACAAAGCGGCAATATAGAGTTAATTATTACTCAGAACGTAGACCGACTTCATCAACGGGCTGGTGCGAAAAACGTCATCGATCTTCATGGTCGTCTCGACCGGGTGATATGCCTGGATTGCGAGCGCTATCAGACTCGCGACGCAATTCAGCAGCAGATGAATCTGAACAATGCCGTTCCCGTAGAAGAGATATCCAAACGACCGGATGGAGACGCTGAACTGGATACCGATCTGGAACAAGCGTTTACGATTCCACATTGCCCACAATGCGGGGGAACTCTTATGCCGGACGTCGTATTTTTTGGCGGCACGGTCCCGAAGCTTCGTGTTGAAGCATGCATGGACGCCATTGAACGAGCAGATGCGCTACTTACCATCGGCAGCTCCTTGCAGGTTTACTCAGGCTTTCGCTTCTGCCGCAAGGCGGTGGAACTGGGCAAGCCGCTGGCAATCATCAATCCTGGAAAAACCCGGGCGGATGACATTGCCAATTTAAAAATTCATGGCGATTGTCAGGAGCTGTTAAATAGTTTCAATAGCGTTTGAGATTTTTACCCCAGTTACCGAATTGACTCCTCCGGTAACTCGCCCTTGATCCCCATATCAATAGGCATGATATCCGGTTCGGCGCCGCTGTCGCGAAGCAGCGCCGCCAAGGCAAGACGCATTTGTGAGAGTTTATCCGCACTGGCAGAATCAGCTGCCAGGTTGTGCAACTCCCCCGGATCTAGCGCCATATTGTAGAGCTCTTCCATATGACGCAGAGGACCGCCATCTCCGTGGGGGTAAGCCACATACTTCCAGTCGCCCTGACGAATACCTCTTACATTGGGTGTGTAGGGAAACTGAGTCTCGTAGTTGTATTCATAGAGCCAGGCGTCACGCCACTCAATCGATTCCCCCGCGGCGAGTTTCGCCCAGGATCGCCCCTGGATGTTTTTCATCTTTCCACTACCGGTCATTTCCATCACCGAGGGCGCCACATCAAGACTCAGTACGTGCTCGTTAACAACCGTGCCAGGGGAAACGAGCTTCGGATATCTAACCACCAAGGGAACGCGTACGCTGGCCTCATGCATGGTGCGCTTATCAATCATGCCGTGCTCACCGAACAAGAAGCCGTTGTCGGAAGCGAAAATGAAAATGGTGTTGTCCAAGTCTCCACTGCGTTCCAGCGCGGCGTACAACCGACCAATGCTGTCATCAACTGAATTGATCGTTGCGACATAACTGCGCACAAAGCGTTCAAAATCCGCTACAGCCTCGGGCCGGGTATCGGGATAGTTTTCACGAAACCCGTAGAGCGGTCCATAGATTCCGTGCCAGGTAGGTAAGCGCTCTTTTATCCACGCAGGCTTATCTTCCAATTCGAAACCACTGGCGGGGTAGGGATAGGGAACATCATCGTACAAGGTTGCATAGCGAGGCTCTGGAACAAAGGGTCCATGAGGTGCTTTGTGGCCCACCACCATAGCAAATGGTTTACCTTTCTCTCGCTGCGCTAGCCAATCCAGCGCCATATCGGTGACACGATCCGTGTAGTAACCGGCCACTGTCTTGCGTTCACCATTCACATTGAATGTTGTGTCGTAGTATTTTCCCTGGCCCTTGTGCGTAACCCAGTAGTCAAAGCCTGGGCGTCGACTGTCATCGCCCTCTCCCATGTGCCATTTGCCGATATACGCCGTGCTATAGCCCGCTTGTTGTAGCAACAGAGGAAAGCTCTGCAATTCATGTGGGTAGTCTGTGAAATTGTCGCGCACACCATGGGTATGTGTGTAGGTGGCGGATAGAAACGAAGCGCGACTCGGCGAGCACAAGGAGGTCGTGGCAAACATATTGGTAAACTGCGCGCCCTCCGCAGCCAGCCTATCAATATTCGGCGTCTGAATTCCCAGCAGCGAGTCGCCGTGATATCCCACCGCGTCTGCACGCTGATCATCGGTCAACACGAATACAACGTTGGGAGGGGCTGTCGAACTTGCCGCAGCGGCAAAGACCGCACCTGCCATACAAGCACTGCCTATAGCCACAGCGAACTTCAGCGCGGTTGCAAATTTCACCATCCCAACACATTCTCCATTTTACTTCTTCCGCAAAGCCAGCCGCCAAAACAGACCAACTAACAGGCACAGCGCTACCAGAAAGGCAGCGATATAAAGATAGAATTGCAAAGGTATCCAGCGCCTGGGACTGCTTAACTCTCCAGGCATTGCCTCAATGCGTGAACGCAATGACAAGTATGACGCCTGTGCTGGTCCGGCCAAATGACTGACATCCAAAGGCCGATCTTCCAGCGGATCTGCCAACATATCGTAAAATCTTCCGCCCTCGTAAAGCTTGTACTGCCTGTTAAACGCGTAGCGATCAGAACTTCCGGAGGGCCAACGCGGTTCGTAATGGATAAACAACGACTCGCGATCCAGCTCGCTTTGGCCGCTCAGGACCGAAACTAGACTCTCACCATCGCCAGGATAATCATCGGGCAGCCTCGCAACTGCAATTTCCGCCAAGGTGGGAACTATATCATTGAGATTTACCAAAGAATCGCTGACCGACCCGCCCGCTACCCCGGCACCCCACGCAATAAAAGGCACCCTGGTACCCGCATCGATTGTGAGCGCTTTCGCGCCGCGAACTACAACGCCATTTTGCATACTGTGAATGTCACGGTCGGTACCATTATCACCAATAAATAGAATGAGTGTGTCTTTCCCGATTCCCATTTGCTCTACCTTGGAACGCACATTGCCAATCATCTTGTCCATATACGCCATCATGGCCGCAAATTTTTGATTATCGGAAGCCTTTTCATCACGCATATCGGGAGTCGTCACCCAGGGGTCATGGGCCAACACCATGGGATAGTAAATGAAGAATGGCTCGTGGGCGTGGGCTTCGATGTAGTCCAGCACATAGCGGTTAAAAAGCTGCGGACCGTATTCGCTGGCATCGTATTGTTTGAGATCGCCATTGGTGTTGAGTAAAGGCCCCCAATAGCGTGAGCTTTTTTGCGCGCTGGTCAACTGCCACAAACGGAACTCCTCAAATCCTGCCTCGATAGGCATAGCGCCATGCAAATCTTCAAAGGGGTTACTGTAGAGCTGCCATTTGCCGACAACCATTGTGCGATATCCAGCCTCGCTTAAGATATTGCCAACGGTTGTTTGGCTTGGATCGAGATAGGCAAAATGACTGTAGTTTCGGAAGTTATATTGTCCAGTCATAATTTTCACACGAGATGGCGTGCAAAGCGGCTGGGCATGTCCATAGGTGAAACGAATTCCATCGTTCGCCAACTGGTCCAAATTAGGTGTTTGGTATGACTGCCCACCGTAAACACCGACGGTCTCAGCGCCGACGTCATCTGCCAGAATAAGAATAATATTTGGAGGGCGTTCCGCGGCAAGCGGATGTGCAGCAATACCCAGAGCAAGAAACGCTAACCGAACAATACTTCTGAGAGTGTTAGACATACTCCAGCAATGTTCGAAGCTACTCATCTGACCTCCAAAAGCTCATTGAAACGCTGCATGACCAGTCTATCCGGTGGCCCGCTAAAAAACCGTTGGAACGATAGCATCTATTAAGTGTGGTCCGTGAGATCCCAAGGCAGCCTCCAATTGCGTATTGAATTCTTCGGCAGTGGTGGCCCTGGATGCTGACACTCCCATGCCGCTGGCGATATTCACAAAGTCTAGGTCGGGGCTGCCGATATCCAGCGTACTTGCCGCCTTCGGACCGGGCACTCCACCGCGGGCGCCGGTTCGACTGAACTCCAATTCGAGAATACTGTATTTTCGGTTGTTATAAATGATGACAAGAATATCTAGGTTTTCCCGGGCCATGGTCCATAGAGATTGAATGGTGTACATCGCACTTCCATCGCCTTCAAGACAAATCACTTTGCGATCGGGACAGGCGATAGCTGCACCTACCGAACCCGGTAATCCCCAGCCAATACTCCCACCGGTGAGATTTAACCAATCGTGTGGTCGAGCATTGGAGGTCTTGGGAAAAAGTGGCATTCCCGAGGTAGCAGACTCATCAACAATAATGGCATCTTCAGGGATAAAGTGCGCCAGTGCCTGAGCAGCGGCATTCACGTCCAGCGCCCCTGTACAAAGCTGCGGTAATTCTAACGCGCGAACCTCAGGCTCTACATCGGTTGCCTCAAAGTACTGCACGAGATCCACCAACAGCTGATCAATATCGTCATTGGGTTCTGCAAGCATAACGTGTTCGCAGTGTTCCGGAGCAATCGTGCTAGGCACATTTGGGTAGGCGAAGAAGGAAACCGGGGCCGATGCGCCAATCAGGATTAAGCAATCAATATCCTTGATATGGTCAATCGCTAACTCTGCAAGATAAGGCAGTCGTTCAATGACGGCTCGACCTGCACCCCTGGCAATCCGGGTGGGAAACACGTCGGTACAAATTCGAACACCGCAAGCTTTACTCAATTTGCCCAGCAGCAAACCTTGCTCGGCACTGATGTTGCGTCCACCCACCATAATCATGCAATTTGTGGCGGATTCGATTCTCGCAACTGCATCATCAAAACGGCTGGCGGATACCGGTGCCGGTGTAGGGATAGTCACAGGACCTTCCGCTCCCTGTGCGTTATCCCCCCAGGATACGTCAGCGGGTAACATCAGCGTGGCAATCCTACCTATTCCCGCCTGCCGAATTGCCTCGGCGGTGTCTTTGGCAATCTGATCAGGCGCAGTGGAGGTATGCACCCAGTGGGACATCGGTCGGGCAACTCCCTCAATGTCCGCCGTGAGAGGCGCATCATACTGCAGATGATAGGTAGCGTGATCTCCAACGATATTCACCACAGGCACATGACCTTTCTTGGCGTTGTGCAGGTTTGCCAGGGCATTCCCCAGCCCGGGGCCAAGATGCAACAAGGTTGAAGCCGGCTTACCGGCCATACGCGCGTAACCATCGGCAGCGCCGCTTAGCACACCCTCAAAGAGACACAGAACGCAGCGCATACCGTCCACCTCGTCAAGTGCTGCGACAAAATGCATCTCGGATGTGCCCGGATTGGTAAAGCAGACATCGATGTCGTTGTTGATCAAGGTGGTTAACAGACTCTCGGCACCGTTCATTCACTCTCTCCGCGGGATAGGATCTATTGTAAAAAAACCAATGGTTTAATGCTCATATTGTCATTCTAAGTGAAGTATAGCGAATCAAGAAGTTCGCACAGACCAGCTCCGAATGGCAATGTAACCAAAGACATTACTTGCCGTGGCTAAAATACTCTGGACAATAGTAGTGATACTTCCTATTAAATAGCCAGTTAAAGCGCCGAATTTCAAATTATGAAAAAGCTGTGAGTCAATGGTTACACCAACAAAAAGCCTGACACGAAAAATATTCACTATGCTAACCGGGCTCTTGTTCGGTGGTATTTTTATTTGGCTGGCAATGCGAAATGTTGATGTAGAGAAAGTCAGAGAAATACTCTCAAATGACCTCCAGCCACCAGCCGCGATAATCGCCCTACTGTGTTACCTCTGCTATTTTTGGGTCAAAGGCCATCGCTGGCACCTGTTATTGAAACCCATTTTGCACATCAAACCAAAAACGCTATTCCCCTATATTATGCTCGGCTACCTGGGGAATCTTATCGTGCCATTTCAACTGGGCGAGGCATACCGAGGCTACCGACTGTCCAAGGCGCGACCCATCAGCATCACCTCTTCGCTGTCTACAATATTTCTTGAGAAAGTGCTGGATGTTTTTATGGTGCTGAGTTTTGTCGTGCTAGCGCTCTCGCTCTCTGATTTTCAGTCACCCTCACTGCGAGTCTTCGAACTATCTGTTGTCTGGGGTTTTGCGGCGCTAACAATTTTCGTAGTCGCCGTATTGCTCAAGCCCGAAAACTCGACAAAACTAGGCACCCGTCTTTTATCTGTGTTTCCCGACACAGGTATTTTCAATACCTTTCATTATCTGCTGGCGAGAGTCATCGAGGGATTGAGCGTATTGGAAAGTGGGCGTCAGGCGATGGGGGCCATGGCTGCCACGGCTGTCGCGTGGTTACTTATGCTGGCGACACTCTATTTGTCTTTGATGAGTGTGGGAATTGAGCCAACAGTGCCCATGTCAGCCGCCATATTGTTTTTGAGTGTTATAGGACTGACGCTGCCGACCAGCCCGGGTTATGTTGGTACAATCCAGCTGGCTTTTGTTTTTGGAGCTCAACCTTTTGACATCTCACAGGAATCAGCACTAGCTGCATCTGTGTTTTACAATACGCTGATTGTTATTCCACCTGCGGTAATCGGCTTGTTCTGCCTGCCCTCTCTGAGGAGAAATCGCTCTTAGCGGGTCTGGCGACCGACATTCTAAAACTCCGGCCGATAACGCCTTCTTGTGTCTCCCGTGCACGCTCTGCAATCATACGGTCGAAGAGAGCCTTCGCCTGCTCATTGGGTTCTCCGTAATAGCGGCGATACTCGGTATTCCAAGTCACGAAATCCTCGAACAGGAAGACAAAGCCCGAGGTCCTGCGCACCTCTTCAATGTATGAAAACAGCGGTAGCCCCGCGAAGTCTCGACCGCGTGTGTAAACCGGAATGTCGCCCGGCCTCCCGCTTAACAACATGCGCGCCAGAGTTGGGGTACTTAGTGACGAAACCAAAACCACTTCGGCTTTGCTTCTATAACGCATTAACTCTGCGAAACCCGCATCGTCCACAACGATAACCAGGTCATTTTCAAGTGCCTGCTCAATTACCCACTCGCCCTTTACATAGTCATAGTCGGAGTCGGAATCGCGAACGATCAACATACCGGCAAACCAGTTATGAACCAGCACCAAAGTCAGTAAGGCTGCTATCAACCGCGTTTCGCCGGCTTCGACAGCCGGGCGAATGACCAGCAAGCCGACCAACCCAACCAGCGGCACCAACACCATCAACCAGGCTTCAATGCCCGCAGGATTCAATCTGCCAATCACCGCGGCGTTCAACAACAACCAAACCAGAAGTACCATGGCTTGCCAGGACTTCCATACCCGCCAGGGTATTTCCGGAATTCGCCTCCATAGTGTAAACAACCCCGCTAGTATCATTGGAATGGTAATAAAAGGCAGGTAGATCAATTGCCCTACTGATCTCGCGGCATATATCTCCTCCTCGGTGACATTGCTGGGGAAAATACGATGCACCAATGCGCTCAGCATTTCGCTGCCAAAAACCCAGCTCGCGGAAAGCAAATCGTGAGAGAGTGCAAATCCGGATTTGATAATCGATTTTACAACAACGCCCAAAGACAGCGCGGGCACCATGAATTCACCTGAACGCTGACTCAGAAAATAAATTAAATTGTTCCGGTTCAACGGCAAATCCATTGCGTAGAGATAACCCGCCACATAACCGGCGACAACCACAATTGTACCCACGATGCCGTATAGAAAAGCGCTGCCAACACCCGACCTAAACATCAGCATCAATGGAAAAACAAAGAACAGTGGGATCGCCGAAGGTTGATAGAAAAGCACTCCCAAACCACCTAGTAGTCCTGCAAATATTGTTGCTCCGAATTGCCGTTCGCGAGATCTCTGAAGGCGCAATAGGTAGGAAAAAACCAGAAGAATCCAAGCGATGGCTGGTATATAAACATCGGCTTCAACCGCATAGCGCCAGAAACCATAGGTGACGGCCAACAATGCTGTAGTTAGAACAGCACTTACAGCATCCATACCGAATTCGCGATGCATTATGCGAAGCAGAAGCAGAAGACACACCGGAGCGCAGAGCAACGAAAAAGTTCGCATCAAGGCAAGCGCTGAAACTTGAGGATCGATTGTTGAAACCACTAAGTAAATGGATCTCATCGCCATGTGATAGAGCATCAGGCGAGGGTCAGAGATATGATCCAGAGGAAAATTTTCTGCGCGAAAGGCGAAAGCAAAAACATCATCGGTCTCGCTAAAATTATTGGCCATCGTCAACGCAAAAAACGCGACCAACAAACACCAGGCAAGAAACAAGGCAGGCTTGCTACCGCGCGCCAGATTTAACAATAGGGGTTGCAGCCACTTCACGGTCCGCTCACTATAGCTGTGGAGAAGGCATAAGAGCCTTTTCTGGAAGTGAGCCAGTGGCGATCAACTGCTCGGAAAATGCACTCATGGTCAGTAACTCCAAACCTAATCCACAGTACGAAATAAGCTCTTCCAAAAACTCAAGCTTGTGTTGTGCCGCGCGTTTCATTCCCGGCATCATGGCGATTTCATAGTCGTCATCACAACCTATGAAGTCGGTGGCATGAAGCAGTAAGGAAGGAGGCACACCTCTTAGCCGACACAGCGCGAGGGAGGACCTGAAATAACATCGCGCCAGCATGGGAGAAATATCTGCAAGAAAGTTGATGTAGGTAAAGTGTATCGGCAACCTTGTCAGCGGCATTGTGCTCACCGGTAGCTCGAGCAGCGCTTCATCACCAGAGCGCCAAAGAAACGGTTTCAAGCTGCCGTAGGCGGTAGCAAAGCCGCCGTATAAATGACGCTGCTCGGCTTTCTCCTGTGCGGAAAGTGAGCCTCGCATATGTTGGTAGCTGCGTGCTATCGGACCAATCGTGGTCGGGAATGAAGATGCGTCATACAAGTACTTGCGCTCGAGTAACACCTGTTGCAAGTTGCGTGAGACACTAAAAGCCGGCCCCCTGAAACCAATCGGACGCCTATTGGTTACCCGCTCGATAGCGGATTCCGTCATCGAAAGTTCACGATGTATTTCCTGAAGACTGCGGCTGTGTAGATCGGCTTCATGCAAATAAGAGTGGTTACCCACTTCGTGGCCAGCCTCCACCAATTCTCCTACGAGTGTCCCCACCGTCGGCCGTTCCATATCCTTGCCTACAACAAATGCCGTAAAATTCAGCTTCATTTTCGAACCAAATGTCAGCAATCTGGGCAGGGCCGTCTCCAGGAATGAGGGAAATTCTTTCCAGCTGTCCACTCCGAAGCTACGTTGGTAGGTCCAGAGGTTGTCGAGATCAATGGAGAGTGTGGCTGATGGACGCATCATAAACCCTAGTTCTGCGCGAGTAATTTTTCAGCGGATTCATTAGCGAGCTTAACCGTATCATTGACGTTCAGCGAAGCATTGACAATCTGAGCAGAGTTCACCAGATATAGACCAGGAATCGACGTCTCCATCTTGGGCATCAGTTGGCTGTAGTTCAATGTCGACAAGGCCAGGACATGTCGGGTGCGCGAAATCTGAAAGGCGAGAATGTCACTGGAGTCCAGATTCGGAAACATTTTTTGCAGTCCGGCTCTAAACTGTGATTCGATTTCACTGTCCTCATACTCCAGCCATGGATCATCGGACGGTACATATTTGGGTAAGTACACCAGATGACTTCCCCCTATGAGTTTCCGATCGATCAGTGAGGACATTTCAATTACTGTGGTAAAAGGCAAGCTCTCATCGGTAATGTAGGTGAGGTAGGCTCCACCCAAAGGTCTATTGAGTAAAACCGAGGCGCAGATAACTCCCTGATACCTGATATCGCTTAGTTTTTCTTTTTCAGCAGGCTGCAGCGCTTGGCATACCTTGCTCGCGATGGGCGCAGCAAAGCACACCGCAACCCGGTCGCAGTTTATGCGGTGCTCGCCCGCCAGAATCTCGTGACCTACCTCATTGTGGATGATTTCCGATACAGGCGCAGCGGTTAAGATCTCAACGCCAGCCTCAGTCAACTTCTGACTTAAGGCGTCGATGACTCTGGCATAGCCACCGGGTACGTAGCCGAACATCTCTGTTTTCATACCACCACGACGGGCCGCATAAAAGCGTCGTATGACTGACCAGATGAAGGCTGCCGAGGCATGTTTGTAATTGTCACCCAGCTTCGCTCGCAATAGTGGACGCCAAATTGCATTGAAAGTTCGTTTGCCCGACCTACGAATCAGCCAGTCATCTACGCGGTAGCGCTCCAGGGGGACACCATTGGTCCTCCAGGAAGCGAACACAATTGTCGCGCCCATTCGGATCTTGTCCATAAAACGCATCGCAGGCAGTTTCAAATAATCGAAAACATTATTCAGAGGATAAATATCGGTACCAGCATAGAAATTGGTTTTGGTGGTACGCCAATCTATCTCCGCCTCTAAGCCCAAGTCGTCGAGCAATTCGCGCAGTACCGTATCTGAAAGCAAGGTAACGTGATAATAGCGATCCCAGACTACATCGCCGAGACTCCAGGATGATGCCAAACCTCCGAGACTCGGGGCTGCCTCCACTAAGGTTACCTTTTTGCCAGCCTGGGCCAGGCGGAGCGCCAGCGTCATACCCAGCATTCCCGCACCCAAGACACTCCAGTGATGACTCGACTCATTGGATGTCAGCGCGTCAGCTCCGGTAGGGGTAACGGCCGCTTAAGTAGTCGCGCAACAAAGACTCTGGCTACCAGGCGCAAATGTTCTGCAATAGTTTTTAGGGTGTTAATTTTCGACTGACCCAAGAGCCTCGTTTCTAAAACCGCCGGGCATTCAACGATCTTAGCCCCATTCATGTCCATTCGAACAAAAATTTCAGTGACACCACAAAAACCGTGATCTAGCAGTTGCATAGGCAAGACACTTGATCGGCGGTAGATGCGAAAGCAACTCGTGTAACTGGAAAACTTATGCCGCAACACTCTGCGATAAAGAAACGCAGCGCCCTTTGACATGAGCAAGCGCCAACCGGGAACGTTTACCATCTCGCCTTCCGGATGTAGAGGTGACGCTGCCACCATGTCGACGTCGTCGCTTAACATCGCGGACATCTTGGGCAACTGCATAGGATCAAACGTACAATCGGCATCTAGAATCGTCACCAATTCGCTCGGTGAGTTTTCAATAGCGGTTAAAATACCCGCGGCAATACCGCGATTCTCAGGATGTTGAACAATAGAACACTCCTGTCGATCGCCAAAGTACTCCTGAAGCTTGTCCAAGGTTTTATCTTTACTACCATCATCCACGAAAACATAACTCAGTTGATACAACGCAGAGAATTCCTGGGAGAACACCTCGAGCGCTTTATTTAGATAAGGTAAGGTCGCCTCTTCGTTGTAGCATGGAACTGCAATAGTCATATCCATTTTTTCGTGCATCAGTGGCAATGCTTCAGTTTTAGATGTCGGTACACTATGACTCGAAGATCCAACCGAAGCCTCTTTAAGTTCAAGCTTGAGGTTTTCGGCGATAGACGAAAAACGATAGCGGGCTAAAAAGTTCTGGATTCTCCCCTTCATATCACCGAGATTTCGATAGTGGCGAATTCGCTGCAGCCAATGTGCTGCATCAATCGCAGGTTGGCTTTCGTCGATTTCCCAGACGTGAAAATACGCCACCAGTGGGGCATTGTGATCGTTAACCCAACGTTCTACTTGTTTGCGAATAAAGGATTCCGGCGGCTGCCGGAAATAATTTCCGCCGGCAATCGGCAAGCCAATCCCCGCAATGTTCATGCTCGATACAGGCACTTCGTAAATTAGACGACCACTGGGGGTATCGTGCTCACCCAGTTGAGCAAACTCTGGTTGCCGGGCAAACTGTCTTCCAATCGCAACGATACTGCTGTCGTAGTCGAAACCAGCCTGCGCTAAACAATCCAAAACCCATAACTGGTCTGGTGCAATCCAACCCCGACCGACTCTAAATCCATTGGGCAAAAAACCCGTAGCACCCACGAACGCCTCTTTGGAGTGTTGAAGTTCTCTACTTAATGATGCCGGAGTAAATTCGCTAATCGGTGTCGGGTAATAGGTCTGACAGGCAATTTCATGACCTGCCTCCATAACCTCTCGGAGCAGTTCCGGATAGTTCTCCGCGACCCAGCCACAGCAGAAAAAAGTGGCGGTATTGTCGGTATCGGCCAACATTTTCAAAATCGTACGCGTGTTTGCAATCAATCGCGATTCAAAACGGTGCCAGTGGCTCCGGGGGATAACGGCGTTAAAAGCACCCACTTGAAAGTAGTCTTCAATAACGAAGGTGAGGATATGTCGAGTATCACCCGTTTGTAATTCGGTCATGGGACTGGGATTCACGCCTGGTTTCCCTCGAATAAAGTACGGCATACAATTTTGGCGATCTCTTCACCGGCATTGCCATCACCAAAGGGGTTGAGAGTTTCTGCCGCGTTTGTCTGCAAGTTCTTGTCGACGAGCGCCAGGTTTAGTTCGTCTTCCAAGCGACTGGGGTCGGGTCCTATCAATTTAGCCACACCACAATCAATTGCCTCAGGACGCTCAGTAACACTTCTTAGAATTAGTAAAGGAACGCCCAAGGTGGCTGCTTCCTCCTGGATCCCTCCAGAATCTGACACCAATAACCAAGCGGAACGGCACAGACCAATAAAATCCTCGTAGCCCAGAGGGTCAACCAACAATATTCTTGCATGCTGGCCGAGTGCCAGGTTTACGGCTTCTCGAACCGCGGGATTAGGGTGTATTGGAAAGATCAGTACGAAATCCTCATTGGCAACAATAAAGTCATGCATAATTCGCAGGCTTTGTTGCATGTACTCACCGAAATTTTCCCTACGGTGAGTGGTAAGAACAATCATTTTCCGATTGCCGATTTGTTGTTTCAATAAGCTTAAGGAATCACCGTCTTCAAGTTCTTCACTCAGCAGACTTACGGCATCCACTACAGGGTTACCTGTAACAAAAACCGTTGTGGCATCTACGCCCTCAGCCAGCAATGTATCTCGATTCAATGGCGTCGCCGCGCAGTGAATATTTGTCAGCTGGGAAATCTGACGGCGATTTAATTCTTCTGGGAAAGGATTGTTCGAATCCTTGGTTCGCAGCCCTGCCTCAACATGTACTACAGGTATTTTGCGGTTGCGCGCTACGATCGCTCCTGCGAGGGTAGAACTTGTGTCTCCCTGAACCACTACAATCGCAGGAGAAATTTGTTCCAGCGCTGCGTCGATGGTGGTAACAAGACTGGCAAAGAGCTGATTCAAACTTTGCCCACGTACCATCGTTGACAAATTGTAATCGGGATCGATATCGAATTCAGTCAGGAACACAGGCAGCAGGTCTGCCTGCTGTAATGTTGATATTACAATGACATCGAGTTCGGCGCGGGCTCTAAGAGAGCGTATGACCGGAGCGAGTTTTATCGCCTCGGGTCTGGTTCCAAAAACAACGGCGACCCTCGACTTGGCGGGCTCCTCAGGGAGTTTGCTCATTCATTGACTCAAGACCTGGATCTAACAGCTCCTGCCTCTATTATTCTAATAGTTAGAATATCACCGGCAAACACGGCCACGCTACGGCAAATAGTGGTCAAAACGTGATCTACACCTCAATACTCCTCACAAATATCCAATTGCCCTTGGGGAACATTCAGGCATATCCAAAGTCGATAATTACACAGGAGCCATGTTTTCAATCTTGAGCTCAGATCACCCAGTACATTTTTGCACGCAGAAATTTGGATCACCGCCCTATGTCCGCTCAAATAGTAATGCAACGCCATCCTCGTAAGATCGCGATTCTTGTGTTTATTGCGTCCATGTTTATGAGCGCCTATGCAATCTTGTCGTATTCCCAAGACACCGACGAAGCACCGTTCTCAATTGGGCATACAAACAAGATGTTGTCGCTGATTGTAAGCACTAATCCCACGCAAATAGAGCTTACCATCGCCAGACTGGATAGGACTTGGAAGCCACAATACATCGCGCCTCTTCTGGAGGTCATTAGCTACGCGTCTTCACCAATCACTCAAAGAGCAGCGATATCCTTGCTAGAAGAAAAAACCGGGCAAGTTTTTGGTCAGGATGTTAACAGTTGGTATCGCTGGCTTTGGAACCAAGCTGAAAACGTATCTGACGAGTACGCGGATTTCAAAGCGGATTTCTATCAGTTTTTGGACCCCAGATTTGGGCGTTACTTTCGAGACAGACAATCTTCCGCAAAAATACGCCTCGACGAGATTCGCTGGGGTGGAGTCGGCCAGGATGGAATTCCTCCCTTAAGAAGCCCCGAGATGATAGCGGCAAGCGAAGCGAGCTACCTGGAGGACGACAATATCATTTTCGGAATCGAAATTAACGGAGATACTCGCGCCTATCCAAAACGAATTTTGGCTTGGCACGAGATGTTTGTCGACACAGTGGGTGGGGTTAACATTGCCGGCGTGTACTGCACTTTGTGCGGAACAGTCATCCCTTACAAAACGGATGTCGGAGATCGGCACTTCGAGCTGGGCACAAGCGGCTTTCTTTATCGCTCGAACAAATTAATGTATGACCGCGAAACCCAATCTTTATGGAATACAATTAAAGGTGAACCCGTGCTCGGACCACTGGCCGGCCAGGGGATAACACTCGAATTTCTATCCGTCGTCACAACAACCTGGGGCGAGTGGAAGCAACGCCATCCCGATACTACCGTTCTGTCATTGGACACGGGCCACAAACGAGACTACGGCGAGGGCGTGGCCTATCAGCAGTATTTCGCCAACGACAAGCTGATGTTTAACACACCTTTTAGTGACAAGCGGCTCAAAAACAAACAGGAGGTTCTCGCCTTGCGATTTGCGGCCAGCCCGAAGGAACAACTGGCAATCGATACTGACTTTCTTAACAAAAATCCGCTGTATGAAGACAATGTGGGTCAACAGAAGCTTCTGGTACTAACCGATCGCAGCGGAGCAAACAGAGTGTACGACCCGGGGAGTACAAAATTCCACAGCTATGACGGACGTTCGACCCTGGTCGACAATACGGGCCAACAGTGGACGCTCAGTGAAAGCCAATTGATTAGTGCGCAAGGTGCTATTCTTGAACGCCTACCCTACCATCGTGCCTTCTGGTTCGGCTGGCACGCCAACTACCCCGATACCCGACTGGTTAAATGAAGCCCTCGGTCATGACTTCGGCCGCGGCCCACAACTGCTCTCCCATCGCTTCGTTATACATATGGTGCTCCCCCACAACGACAACGGGGTTGCAGTCCTCAAAGTAAGCCCCGTTCACTCCGGCTAAGGCCTCACTGGTAGCCACATAAACCTGCGTGGCGGCACCTTGCTCGGGAGTTTTCGCGATCAGTCCACCAAATAGGTCAAAGGCACCACGAATTAGAGCCGGCGCAGTACGCGCGATGTTGGTTTTAACCAATCCCGGATGAATCACGTTGGATGTGAGTTTAGATCCCGCTAAGCGCCGGGCAAGCGCAAATGAAAACAAAGCGTTGGCGAGTTTCGAGCGCCCATAGGCCTCGCCCGCGTCAAACAAACCTGCTCCGCGCAAGTTATCGAAGTCGATACCCACCGCAGGTGCCTGCATATAACCACTTCGACTACCCACATGCACAATTCGGCCACCTGCGACACTCATCAGTGGGAGAAGTTGATTCACCAGTACAAAATGTCCGAGAAAGTTCACCCGGAATATTCGTTCGATGCCGCCAATCAGTTCCAATTCTCCAAAGGTATTGATGCCCGCATTGCAGATGACAATATCCGGCACAAGATCCAAGTCTCGGATAGTGGCAACACAGTCAACAGCGGACTGAAAATCTGCCAGCTCCAAAGCCAAAGGCGTGGTTTGCCCCTCAACACTGATGCAGGCCTGTTTCGCTTTTTCCAGGGTGCGACCAGTACCAATGACGTGTGCTCCCCTGAGCGCAAGCACCCGCATCGTCTCGAAGCCTAACCCGGATGTACATCCAGTCACGAGCACTGTTCGGTCAGATAAACTCAGACCCTGAGTGACCTCCTCGGCAGTACTTTCGGCCCCGAAAACACCTCTTGGATAGTTGCTGTCAGGTTTGCGAGTAAACTCGTCTCCCGAACACGCTTGCAGGCCACTTCCAGCCATACCCAGTGCGGTCGCTTGCAGGAGTTGTCTTCGATTTAATGACATATTTCTAACTCTTCAAAAATGGATATTGAGTAAGGTTAACGACCCGCGGCAAATCATCAAATACCGCCTGCGGCCCATTATCCTTCGCAATGAAGTTAAGCACGACCATTCATTTTAGACTACAGTGTTTAGCCCCGAGCCAAGCAAGTTCTGTACAAGACTGAGTTTGGTCTCGAACGCGGCGAGTGCCGCATGCTAAATAGATTAAGAACAATGAGGAGCAATATGCGCGCCTGGAAAGTGAATAAATTCGGACCTCCCAAGGAGGTACTGACACTCGACCACAACGCTGAGGATTTCGAACCCGGTGAGGGAGAAGTAAAACTGGAAGTGGAAGCCGCCGGGCTCGGCTTGCCCGACGTGTTCATGTGCGCCGATAACTACCCTCTCACACCGCCATTGCCCTTCACCCCATCCCAAGAGGCTGCAGGGAAGGTGGTGGCTGTGGGCAACGGTGTCGATCCGGCCATGATAGGTCAGCGGGTTCTGGGCCCCACCTTGTTTCAGGTGGGACGAGGCGGTTTGGCCGATTTTTGCCTGATGCGCGCTGAAGCGGCCTTTCCGATTCCCAGCGCAATGGCAGGCGAGGAAGCCGCCGGGTTTTTCATCCCCTATCAGACCGCTTGGATCGGCTTGGTGCGCCGGGCGCAGATCAGCTCAGAGGACACCGTTTTGGTCGTAGGAGCGTCCGGAAGTTCTGGCTGCGCGGCGGTGCAATTGGCCAAGGCTAAAGGTGCACGAGTCATCGCTGTAGCCGGAGGCCCGCGCAAAGTGGCGTTTTGTGAAAGCCTCGGTGCCGATGCAGTGATCGATCATCGCTCGCAGAACATCACTGAGGTGACCCGCGAACTCACTGGAGGAAAAGGCGCGACAGTGGTATTCGATCCGGTGGGTGGGAAGGCTGGAAGAGCTGCATTTAAAGCCACGGCATTTGAAGGTCGCTTCGTGGTCATCGGCTATGCCAGTGGCGAGTGGCCAACAATTCGTGTGGAGGAAACCCTTTTCAAGAATATTTCTCTAGTCGGCGCCATGCCCGTGGGATATACCCCCGAACTATTGCTGGAAGCCCACAATGACATGATAGGTCATTGGCGCGACGGGGAACTTAAAGTTTCAAATAATCAGGTTTTCGGATTCAATGACGCGCTTTCTGCCATCGAACATATTGCCGCGGGCAAAGTCGAGGGCAAAGTCATCGTCTCTTCGAATCGCTAATCAGTTGCTCAGCCTAATCTATGCCAGGTCTTTGAATCACTGTATCGGAAATGAGGGCAGGATCCCCTGGCACCTTCCCGATGAGTTCGCCCATTTCCAAGCAACGACTATGGGTAAGTCGATCATTATGGGTCGCAAAACCTATGAGGATCACAATTGCGAATTGCCGGGTCGGCTTAACATCGTTATCAGCACTCAAACCGACTTCCTCGCTGCGCCGGGAATCGAAATAACCCACTCCTTGGAGGCAGCGATCGAGCGCGCGAAAGGGTACAGCGATGAGTGCTTTGTCATCGGTGGTGTCGGACTTTTTACCGCCGCCCTCCCCATCGCCGATAATGTGTATGAGACGATTGTTGAAGCAAAGATTGCTGGAGATACCGTGCTTCCGGAGTTCGACTTCAGCGACTGGAACACGACCCTACTGGAACAGCACAGCGCTGATTTGCGGCACAAATATGCCTTTCGTATCTTTCATCATTTTAGAAGTGACCACTAACTTACATTTAACCCCTTGATTATTAGCGTTTAAATAGTAGTTTTTCATGCGAATTTTATTTAATTAATCGATTGATTAAATTTAGATATTTGCCATACTTTCTCTATGGAACAGCATACGCCAGCCAATCGATCTGAGAAAACCAGAGATGCCCTACTCAATGCGGCGGTGAATGTCTTCGGCAAAGCGGGCTATGACGCCGCCAGCAACCGAGCCATCGCCGAGGCTGCAGGCGCAAACCAAGCTTTAATCGGCTACCACTTTGGCGGCAAACGCGGCCTCTATCTGGCTGTGTTTGAGCACATCACAGAGCAGTGGCAACTGGATTTACTTCCCGTCGTCAGTCGGCTTCGCACGCAATTCGCCACCATTAGCATGAGCGATAACGATCGCAGAGAACGCTGTATCGCGTTTATCGAAACCCTCCTATTCGCCATGTTGGACAACCTCAACCGCCCGGAAACCAAAGCCTGGGCGAGACTCATCATGCGTGAGCAGCAAGATCCCAGCGATGCCTTTGAAGTCCTCTACGAGGGATTCATGAAACAGCTGCTTGGGGCTCTTTCTGAATTTGCCGCCATGGCCGAGGGTATTGCTGAAGAAAACGATGCAACTCGCATGAGGGGTATTTTTCTGGCGAGCCACATACTTATTTTTGCGATGGCTCCATCCGCGGTCGGTCGCCATTTGGGTTGGACCGAAAGCACTCCGGCAAACCTGAACACCATCAAAGTGCAACTACACCACTTATTGCAGCAACAGTTTACTGGAGAACCTTCACTATGAAGCCACCTCTCATCTTCATAATCATTCTGGCGCTTCTCGGCGGAGCATACTACGGATGGTCGAACTGGAGTCAGACCGAACATAATGGCGTCCTGAAGCTCTACGGCAACGTCGACATTCGCGAGGTTCAGCTGGGCTTTCGCGTAGCAGGCCGTCTGCAGGAAATGCATGTTGAGGAGGGGGATGCGGTAACCTCTGGAACACTCCTCGCCGCTCTGGATGCCACACCTTTCAAACAGGCATTGGCTGTCGCCGATGCACGTATTCAAGAGGCGGAAGCTCGATTGCTGTTGCTTAATACTGGATCACGACCGCAGGAAATTCAGCAGGCGCGCGAAGGGGTGAGAGAAGCTCAAGCCGCTTTTGACAACGCCAACGCCGATCTAAAGCGCCAACAGGAACTGGTGGCCAGTAAGATTGGTACCCAAAGGTTGCTCGACAATGCCAGAGCGCAATACAAGCAAACCAGCGCCAGGCTCGCCGCCAGCAAAGAGGCATTGGGATTGGCAACGGAAGGCTCTCGACAGGAAGATATCGCCGCCGCCGAAGCTGGGCTAGCGGCGGCAAAAGCACAGCGCGAACAATTGAACACCCAACTGGGCGATACCCGGCTCTACTCCCCCAGCGCAGGTGTAGTGATGACACGATCGCGCGAACCCGGCGCTATGGTAGGCGTTGGCGCGCCCGTCTACACGGTGTCTCTGGCCGAGAAAATCTATGTCCGAGCCTATGTTGATGAACCGTCGCTAGGTCTGGCCGTTCCAGGTGCGCCGGTAACGATAGTTTCAGATACACACGGCAAAGAATATCAGGGGCAAATTGGTTTCGTTTCGCCGCGAGCGGAGTTCACACCAAAAAGCGTGGAAACACCCTCACTGCGATCCGATCTCGTCTATCGATTGAGGATTGTTGTAAGCGACGCCGATGAATTTTTGCGCCAGGGCATGCCTGTCACCGTGGTGCTGTCGGAGCACTAAACCGTGACATCGCAGATTAACCTGACCCATCTGACCAAACGCTTTGATGATTTCGAGGCCTTGTCAGATATAAGTGCCGAAATCAAAGCGGGGACCCTAACGGGCTTGGTAGGGCCCGATGGGGCGGGCAAAACAACGCTAATGCGTATTATGGCCGCGCTGATGATGCCTTCTCAGGGGAGTGCGGTGGTCGCGGGTCACGATGTCACAGTTGACGTGAATAGGGTCCACGACGTCACTGGCTATATGCCGCAGCGGTTCGGCCTTTATGAGGACTTAACCGTTAAGGAGAATCTGGAACTTTACGCTGACCTTCGAGGCCTTTCCGGCGCAGAAAAAAAACACACCTTTCAACGCTTACTGAATTTCACCAAGCTCAAATCATTTACAGAAAGACTCGCAGGCCAGCTCTCCGGTGGCATGAAACAAAAACTGGGTCTTGCCTGTGCGCTCATGGCAAAACCAAAAGTGCTGTTGTTGGACGAGCCCAGCGTTGGCGTCGACCCGGTAAGCCGTCAGGAATTGTGGCAGATGGTGCAGGAACTCACGGCCGACGGCATGGCGGTTGTATGGGCGACAGCCTATCTCGACGAGGCAGAGCGCTGCGAAGAAGTTCTCCTACTGGATCACGGGAAAATCGTGTTCGGGGGTGCTCCGCAAGTGCTAACACAGCGACTGGAAGGTAGGAGTTTGGTGGTAACCGACATCGCGACGGATCGCCGCCAACTTTTAACGGATGCACTGGATCTGGAATGGGTAAGAGATGGCGTCATTCAAGGCGCTTCGGTGCGACTGGTTGTAGCGCAAGATAGCGATTTGACTCACCTCAGAGCCCTCGTAGCCTCCAGCGGCGGACAATTACACCCTGCCCCACCCAGATTTGAAGATGCCTTCATCGATTTATTGGGAGGTGGCCCGGGGGGCCACTCGGAAGTTGCACAGAGAATGGAAGAGGTTGCCACCGAACGACAGATTATGGTGAGCTGTCAGAGTTTGACTAAACGTTTTGGAGATTTCACCGCCACAGACTCCGTCAGTTTTTCCGTCAATCGCGGTGAAATTTTTGGCCTTCTCGGACCGAATGGAGCGGGTAAATCAACGACGTTCAAAATGCTCTGTGGACTGCTAAAACCCAGTGCGGGAAAAGCCGAGGTTGTGGGATTAGACCTGCGCAAGGCCAGCAGTTCTGCCAAGGTTCAACTGGGCTACATGGCCCAGAAGTTTTCGCTCTATGGACTGATGAACGTACAACAGAATCTGAGGTTCTATTCAGGTGTGTACGGTTTGAGCGGTGCCAGGCAGAGGCGGCGCATCGAGGAAATGATCGAAGTATTTGAGCTGCAGCCTTACCTGAAGCAGTCACCCGATTTACTGCCATTGGGTTTCAAACAACGGTTAGCTTTGGCTTGTGCATTAATGCATCGCCCCAGTGTTTTGTTCCTGGACGAACCGACTTCGGGAGTCGACCCGCTGACAAGACGGGAGTTTTGGACCCACATTACCGGCCTTGTCAGGCGCGGCGTCACCATTATGGTAACGACGCATTTTATGGATGAGGCGGAGTACTGTGATCGAGTCGCGTTAGTGAACCGATCGCAGTTGATAGCATTGGATACTCCGGACGCGCTAAAAGCCAGCGTGGCGACTCAAAGCCAACCCGAGCCCTCCATGGAGGATGCGTTTATTCAGTTGGTTCGAAAACAAAACGAGCAACTTGATAGGGCCGAGGCAGTATGAAAATCGGCCGCCTGGTGGCTCTGGTAAAGAAGGAAGCCTTGCAGATAATGCGAGATCCTTCGGCGTTGCTCATCGCCTTCGTGTTACCTCCCACCTTGCTTTTTCTTTTCGCTTATGGCGTTTCACTGGATGTGAAAAACGTCAGTATCGGTGTGGTACTGGAAAGCGACGGGGCCTACTCGCGAGATCTCGCCGCGGCCTACGACGCCACGGAGTATTTCAAGGTAACTCCGGCAAGGCACCGCAAAGAAGTGGAGCGAGAACTCGTAACGGGCGACCTGACGGTGTTCGTTGTCATTCCGCAGGACTTCGACGCGCGCATGGCGGACGCCAACCGCAGTGCAAGCATTCAAATTATCACCGATGGCTCCAGGCCCAACTCGGCAAACTTTGCAGCGGGATATGCTCAGGGAGTATTCAACAATTGGATTTTGGGACAGTCGGGATCAATAACGCCAGCCCAACCGGGAATCGCGTTAGAACAGCGATTTTGGTTTAACCCGGAACTGGAGAGCCGCAGCGTTTTAGTTCCCGGTGCTATCGCCCTGGTCATGACCATCATAGGAACAATGTTGACTGCTATGGTGATCGCCAGAGAGTGGGAACGCGGGACAATGGAAGCCTTAATATCGACCCCGGCAAGCAAAGCGGAAATTATTCTAAGCAAACTAATCCCCTACTTCGTATTGGGGATGACGGCCATTATCGGATGCGCTCTGATGGCGGTGACGATTTTCGAAGTCCCACTTCGTGGCTCACCGGCGACACTACTGCTGGTCAGCGCGGTTTTTCTATTGCCCGCACTCGGTTTGGGTTTGCTGATCTCTGTCGCTTCGGGAAGTCAATTTCAGGCGGCTTCGACGGGGCTTCTTGTAGGTTTCATGCCGTCACTGTTGCTCTCTGGTTTCGTTTACGAAATAAAAAGTATGCCGGTACTCATCCAGTGGGTTACTCAAATGGTTCCGGCGCGCCATTTCGTCGCCAGTCTACAAAGTGTTTTTCTGGCGGGTGATGTCTGGTCAGACTTGATTCCCAATATACTATCTATGCTCGCCCTCGGGGTTTTGTTGTTTGGCCTGACGTTTATGAAAACACGTGAGGGCCTCGACTAATGCTGGGACCACTACGTCATACCATCATAAAAGAATTCATTACACTGATCCGAGATCCAGCGGCCCGACAAATGCTCATAAGAGCCCCACTTGCACAGCTTTTGGTATTTTCCTTTGCAGCTAGCATGGAGGTTAGAAATATCGACATTGCGGTGATCAATGAAGATAGTGGTCGTTGGTCACAGGAGTTGATAACACGTATAGAGCGGGCGAGCTTTGTGGACTCACTGATATTACTCCCGAGCAGCAAAGCTGCGGAGCCGCTGATTGATCGAAGGAAGGTGTTACTGGCTGTACACCTGCCATCAGATTTTTCTCGCAAGGTAGAACATAGAGAGGCCGCCAAGGTTCAATTGATTTTCGATGGTCGTAGAGCGAATACGGCGCAAATCACTTTTTCCTATATTCAGAACATAGTGAATGAACTGAACGACGAAATAGCTGAGGATTCAGAGACATATCCTGCAGCATTCGTCAGGCATTGGTTTAACCCCAACCTTATTTTTCTTTGGTATATGGTACCGGCACTTGTCGCAACCCTGGCACTCATCCCCGCGTTTTCCATGAGCGCGCTTTCTGTGGCCAGAGAGCGAGAAATGGGAACCTTCGACCAACTGGTGGTGTCTCCAGTAAGCACACTGGAAATCATTTTAGGAAAATTACTGCCCGCGGTATTCGCAGGTATGTTTTCAGGTACTGTGATCGCGATCCTGGCAATCTTTGCCTACGGCATCGCATTTAACGGCAGCATGTTGTTAATGCTGCTAAGCATGCTTGTTTTTACCTTCGCTATCGCCGGCTGGGGATTAATCATTTCCGCCATCTGTAATACTCAACAGCAGGCCTTTCTTGGCTTGTTTGGTTGCATGGTGTTTGTCATGGTAACTTCCGGCTTTATTAGCCCGGTGGATAACATGTCCGAATTTCTTCAAGTTATTGCACAAATCAATCCGCTTAAACATTTTATGGAAATCGTGTTGGGCAGTTTTTTGAAGTCGATGACCGCAGCGGAAGTCTTCGCCAACTTGTGGCCAATGGCCGCGATTGGTGTGGTGACAGTGACGAGTGCCTCGATCATTGTGCGGCGCAGTATTCACTGAGGGTTGGAATACATTTTTAAGATCTGGGGGTATCTATGATCGAAGGTGGATGTTTATGCGGCAAAGTACGCTACCAATATGACGGGGACATCTCCGAAATAGCGATGTGCCACTGTTCACAGTGTCGACAAGCTCAAGGTGGACTGTTCGCGACTAACAGCCCTATTGATGCAGAAAAACTGCACATTTCTGGCGGCCAATACATTAAGGAATTTGAATCGAACAAGAACAAGGTAAGAGCGTTTTGTTCGAATTGCGGCAGCCCGCTATACAGTGCGCGAAAGGATCTCCACAATATCAAGCGCCTGAGACTAGGCTCCGTGAAGACGCCATTTGTCTGCGAAAACAGGTATCACATATTCTCGTCTTCGACTGCCTCCTGGGAGGTAATCAGCGATAACTACCCTCAGTTCGATGAACACAAAAACTGACAGCGGCTGTTAGTCTGGGAGTTCAGCCGGCCACTTCATACGAGGGGCGAGCATTAAGAGAGTCCACACCAAAACCCGCCTTCTCTTTGAAATCGTCAATGACTTGCTGAAGCTCTTGCAAAGAAACGTAATCATGGATGTTATCTACGCCTGCAGGACAGCGCTGATGCGCTATTTCCAATACCTCATCAGGGCCATTCTGCCGGCTGGCTACAACCACACGATTAGCCTTTTCCAGGCGATCATTCTCATACGCTTTCAAACCCTTGGTCGGATCATCATGAGTCACCAAAGCGTAAGCCAGCGCGCGGCCATCCAAAATGGCTTGAACCGCACCGTTTGAGCTGACGGGAATCAGGGGATGTGCCGCGTCACCTAACAGGGTCACTCGACCAAATGTCCACTGGGACAATGGGTCTCGGTCGTAAACGGGAAATTCAAAAATCTCTGTGGTCGCCTCCATAATTTCCGGGACATCAATCCAATCGAACACCCAGTTTTTATATAGAGGCTTGAGCTTCTGTTGTTCCGAAAGGTTCGCCCAGTCTTCCGGGGGAACTTGGTCAGCCTCAATAGGCAATACACCAATCCAATTGATCAAGCTCTTTCCCTCGCCGCGCGATAACAGCTCGCTGGATAATGGGTAAGACACAAGCCGAAGGCGCTTATCACCAATGATAATCATGGTCTTGCCATCCAGGTATTGTGGCGCTGCAACCGCTGCGCGGTAGACCACGATGCCGGAATAGAGCGGCTTGCCTTCCTGGGGATAGAGTTTTTTTCGGGTGGCAGAATGTATTCCATCAGCTCCAATCAGAACGTCACATTCAGCCTCAAAGCTACCGCCGATCTCCCGCCGCCTAAACGTCACGGTGATCTTTCCGTTGTCATGCTCGTGAAAGTCATCTAAGGCCGCGTCCGAAACAACTTTGTCTTCGCCAGCTCGCGCTTTGAATACGCGCAGCAACATGGATTGTAAGTCACCCCTATGCATAGACCATTGCGGCCACTTATATCCTGCGTTTAAGCCGCAAGGCTGACCAATAACCAGTTTGCCTTCGCAGTTGTAGTAATTCATCGCCGTGGTACGGATGGCGAAGTTATCAATCTCCTCTTCCAATCCCAGCGCAATCAATTCTCTCGACGCATGGGGCAGGATGTTCAGACCAACACCCAGGGGTAGAATTTCCGCCGTGGCCTCATAAACAACAACATCAATGCCTACCTTTTGCAAGCTCAGTGCGGCAGTTAATCCTCCGATGCCCGCTCCCGCAATAACAACTTTCAATCCCAATCGCTCCACATTTTTTTGACTTCCTGCCACTGCTCGGCGTCCATCCCAGGATCGCCCTCGGGCATCAGCTTTGCCCCTTCGTGTTGCAAGTGCGGGCGCGTCCAGGTGCCTCGCTCGTAGAGCTTTTCAATGTTTTGGCGATAGATTTTATCAACATCGTTGTGGTGCAGAGGCTCCTGCTCCATCCATAAATTTTTTGGATGAATGGGCTGGGAGTACATTTCCCGAAACAATTCCGTGCGCAGATCTTTTAGCCAGTTACTGTTCAAGTTCATAGCCCGGTATTGGCGCAGCGCTTCGATATCGATGATTGCAGACACAGCAGTATTGGCGCTTTGCGCTGAATGACTCAACACCTCACCTCGATAACCTACTATGTGGCTGTTGCCACCGGCAATCTCCACCGGATGACGTGATGAAGCCGACAGATACACCGGGCCAATATTAGGGCACAGCATGTAGAGGCTGTTGAATTCTGCGTGGCCGCGATTTTGAATCATCCAGCTACCGCCAGGGTTACCACCGCAATTGGTCATCGGCACGGCCTCGGATGGCCGGTATACGACTTCAGCGCCATTGAAAGCCAGTGCGCGAACAGCTTCCGGGTATTCACCATCGGAGCAGCAAATTGTGCCTATATTGCCGATGTCATCGGTTTTCAATACCGGGTAAAAAGCGTCTATACCGCTCCCGAAATATTCCACCCAGCGGTCGTAGACGTCGTGAGGTGTGCAGGACCGCTCCCTGGCCCAAATATGATTTTTGGCCGATTTGTGTACAACCTCACCACTCGGCCCGATCACAAACAGAGTATTGAAAAATCGATCCTCCATAATCTCGGGCCAGCGCGCTTTGCACTGTACGAAAATGTAGGTCTGATACATTTTGGCCAAGCGCCCTAGAAACTCAGTCTCTTCGCCCGGCACATCGATGAATAGATCTCTAGCGGCCAGCTTATGAGGCAGGTCAAAAATTTCATCGGTAAAACCAGTCAACGCGCCCTCGGCCAGCGATATCACTTTTACCGGCATATTGATGTTTGTCATTGAGACCGCCGCGTGAATTACTTCCTCGATATTCTCGAGATTGTGGCGGATATGCTTTCGATCAGCGGTTCCATAGGTGATGGTCGACAAACCCAGCGCCATGTAGGGCGCGATGGCTTTGCTTGTTTTTGCTGACGGAGTGTCCATATGTTTCTCTCGCTCGAGTGTTTGTTCGGGTTTTTAGGTTTGAATGCCAGCTGTGATTAGGTTGCGGCTGCGGTAAATGATTAGGAAAAATATCAAAAAACTGACGAGGCTACACACAGCTGCCATCAGATTTATCGCACTGTAGTCATCACCCTGTATCAACGCTGCTGCAATACCAGGGCCGAACGCAGCACCTAAGCCCTGAGCAGCCGTCATCAGTACCAGATATTTTCCCTTTGCGTCTATCTTGGCAATTGCGCCCATCTGATATGCAACACCAATCATAAACAGTGCCTGGAAAACCCCGGCGCCGACAAAAAAGGTTAATGAACCAAACTTGCCTATTAACATCCACAACACCAGGCACTGACCGAACAGGACGACCACCAGTGGTAATATGCGCCCGTAGCGATCACTGACCACCGCAGCCAATGCCGCACCACCCACCGCGACCAGTTGCGCGGCACCGAGCGCCAATCCAATGGTGTCGCCAGGCAACTCCGCCACTACCCCTATGCGTTCGATGAAGGTCCACAAGCTAAACACGCAAATGAAGAATACAACACTGGCGAACAGTCCCAGCCAAATAAGTACTGTCGCGCCACTGGCTTGTTCGCCTTGCTGTGGCAGTACAGTACGGTCGATGCCGCTGTCGGGGAACTTAATCACAATGGGTATCATTAAGATGCTGGCCGCCGCCAACATGTAGTACAAACCACTGACGGTCCAATTCTGCAACAGCGCCGGAGCAGCGGCGAAAGCGGCAAACATCAGAACGCCTTGCACTGCCTGCGCAACACCAAAGGCTCGATCCGGCTCTCTGTTGTCACCAAGCGCAGCCACCGTAACAGCAAATATTGCGCCGGCGGACAGTCCAGCCAGAAACCGTATAGAGAGCAAAGCAATATAGTCACTGAGATTTGCCGAAATAAAGTGCAGTAACGCCGTTAACAACATCGATACAATTAATGCCTTCACCCAGGAAACTCGTCGTATCCAGAAGGAGGCTATTATCGAGGTAATCACCACTCCCATTCCCTCAACAGCGGCAATGTTACCCGCCTGCTGCTCACTCAAGCCATGACTGTCGATCAGTCCTCCAACGATCATCGGCATTAGAATAATTGCCGCTGGGCCCAAAGGATATAGGAAGGAAATCAGTAAGGTAGTGGAAAACGTGTGATCAAATTTATTTTTTTCTTTATGCATTGATTGCTCGCTTTATGGAACGGTGGAGTACAGAGTTCTCCACAATCTTGGTATTAGAGTAATACCAAGCGATTCTTTGTCAACCAACCCTGAGAGAAAACACTTTCCCCGGGCATCGTAGGCTACACTACATGGTACAGCCGCAACTCAGCGATCTACAGAAAGCTGTAAATTCAGTGCCGAGTGACTTAGGAGGTCAGGAATGAACAGACGAAGTAACAGGCTCATAGTTCTGCCATTGGTGGGAGGAGTCGTGCTCCAATTGGCTGCCTGCGGCACCATCATCTACCCGGAGAGAAAAGGTCAGATAAAAGGTCAACTTGATGTTGGGGTAGTGGCCTTGGCAGCGACATAGACCACCAAGGGATAGAACAGATTATCCTGCAAGAAACCGGAAAAAATATCAGTCTCGAAGATAGTGAAATCTACCCACGCCCGGAGATGACTACTATGAGTTCCATTGAGGAAGAAGTGAGGTTCTTATGAATCAATTGCCTTGGCGACAATTTTCTCCGCCATGGATTTCGCTAATTTCGCAGCTTCCAAATTACCACTCACATGGGCTTCTACAATAGAGCCCTCGAGCAGCAAATGTAACTGCGCTGCTAACGCTTCAGGGTCCCGGGCATCTGCTAGCTCCGCCAAGTCACGAATATAATCACGCAATAGTCGCTTATGTTCTGCGCAAACTTTGTGACTGGGATCTTCATGTGGAGCAAACTCAGCCGCCGCATTGACAAACATACAGCCAGAAAATGCCGCTTCATTGAACCAGACATCGTGTGCATCGAATATTGACAGCAACCGGTCCCGAGCCGTCGTGCCCAAACGCTCTGTATCGCGCATTATCCGGTTTCGAAACAGCTCATCCCGCTTGCGCAACACCGCTAACACCAGTTCATCTTTGGACTTGAAGTGGTTGTATAAGGTTTTCTTGGATACCCCCGACTCCGTGCAAATCAAATCGACTCCCGTGGCATTAAAACCATTTTGGTAAAACAGCTCCAGGGCCTGGCTGACGATTTGCTCTCTTTTGGATACGGCGGGCACAGAGGGGTCCAAATTAAGGAATATACCGATTAGTGTATTTTAAAACGTTTCTTAGATCAACATTCCAGTTTTTTTGAACCTATTTTTGAGTGAGGCCACAACACGATTCGATATTTATTCTAGATATATCATAGGGATAAAAAATATTCCGCAAAAATCTTGACGAAGTAAACAGATCGGTATACCTTTAATTGCAAGAGAAACAAATCGGTTTCTTTTCGTCGAAACCTAATACAGCGGAGCACTGAGATGACAACAGCCCTAATACCTCCATTTACCCTTGAAACCGCTACAGCAAAAGTCCAGCGCGCCGAAGACCTATGGAACACAAGGAACCCCGACAACATATCGCTTGCATACACCCCCGATTCCCAGTGGCGCAACCGAGCGGAGTTCGTGAAGGGGCGCGAAGCGATCGCCAAGTTGCTAGAACGTAAGTGGACCAGGGAATTGAATTACAAACTGAAAAAAGAGCTGTTCGCATTTGCTAACAATCATATCGCAGTGCATTTCGAATACGAGTATCACGACGACAGTGGACAGTGGTTTCGCGCCTATGGCAACGAGCACTGGGAATTCGACGACGATGGTCTGATGCATACCCGCGACGCGAGTATTAACGAAAAGCCCATCCAAGAACACGAACGCAACTTGTACTAAACCGCTGCGACAGTTATCGCTGGCGGAACAAGGCAAGCAAACCTAAACCAAAAAGGAAATCATCATGTCTACCATCACTCTCTATCGCCACGCACTATCCGGCCACTCACATCGCGTAGAGGCCTTCCTGTCTATTCTTGGACTGGAGGTAAACATCGTCGATGTCGATCTCGCCAATGGAGCGCATAAACAACCCGAGTACCTGGAGAAGAATCGCTTTGGACAGGTGCCGGTTATTGAGGACGCAGGAAATACTCTGTCCGATTCAAATGCCATTCTGATCTATCTAGCGAGCAAATACGACAAAACGCGCAGCTGGCTGCCTGAAGAATTAGCACTTGCGGCTGAAGTCCACCGCTTCCTATCCGTTGCAGCAGGAAAAGTCGCCTTCGGTCCAGCCGCCGCGCGTTTAGTCAATGTGTTTGGCGCAACACTCGATCACGACAATGCGATCGCCACAGCGCACCAGGTCTTGACAGATCTGGATACTCATCTGGAAGACAAAAAATGGTTAGTGAGTGATCAGCCCACCATCGCCGACATCGCCAACTATGCCTATATTGCCCACGCTCCCGAGGGGGATGTCTCTTTAGATGACTATCCCAATATTCGAAGCTGGTTGGCTAGAATCGAGCAGGTTCCCGGCTTCGTTCCTATGCAGACCACTGCGGTAGGTCTTGCAGCCTGATTGCTCGGCAGACTTTGTAGGCCGGGCCATCAATAGAAGGGCCCGGACTTTTTTAAGAGATAGGATGAGATAGTTTGCCATGGAAACAAGCACCCAAAAAGTTACAAACTCATCACCCTTTCACGCCGGTGAACAAGCCATCCAGGAAAGAATGGGCGTAAGATCACAAATGGAGCGCTCTGGCAGTCGCGTCATAAGAGACCACATGCCGGACCAACACCGGGAGTTTTACGAGCAGCTACCCTTTGTGTTCGCTGGCCATGCAGACAACGAGGGTAGGCCCTGGGCGTCGATACTATTCGGCCAACCAGGATTCATTCATTCTCCAGAGAGTAAAACTCTACGTATCAATGCGCTACCGGTTACAGGGGATCCGCTGGGCAAATCCCTGAAGGAAAACACCCGGGTAGGACTGCTTGGAATAGAGCTTCCCACGCGCAGGCGGAATCGCCTGTCCGCCCACATTACCAAGTGCGACGAAAATCACATTGAATTGGCAGTGGATCAGGCCTTCGGAAATTGCCCGCAGTACATCCAAACACGTGACCTAGAATTCCTCGACCCCAACTCATTGCCAGCGAGTGACGTCGAACAGATAAGCTGCTTTGACCGCAGAGCACGCGAGCTCATTCAATCGAGCGACACCTTTTTTGTAGCAAGCCACATCGACAATGGAACGGACTATGCCAACGAAGGCGCAGACGTATCTCATCGAGGTGGTAGGCCAGGATTTATTCGCGTCGACAACGAATCTACTCTCACCATCCCAGATTATCCAGGCAATAATCACTTCAACACGTTAGGCAATTTCATCGAAAACTCGCGCGCGGGATTGCTATTTCTCGATTTCGAAAATGGTCACCTGCTTACGGTGACTGGCACCGTCGAAATTTTTTGGGATACCCCGGAAATGGAATTTTTAGAGGGTGCCCAGCGACTGTGGAAGTTCCACATTGCTCAGGGGCGCTGGATAAATAATGCATTGCCATTACGCTGGAAGCTGAATGAATTTTCTCCCAATTCCCTACTCAGCGGTACCTGGGATGAAGCTGAAAAATTAAGAGAGGTAAATGCAAAGAAGAATCAGTGGTTAAATTATGCGGTGATAGACATCGTAGAGGAAACCAGCGAAATCAAGTCATTGTATCTCAAACCTCAAGGTCTTCCAGCGGGGAAATTTCTCCCGGGGCAATTCCTTACGATCAAAGTACCGATAGGCGGTCGAGCTACGATACGAACCTACACGGTATCAAGTGCTCCAGCAGACCCCTTTGTCCGAATAAGCGTAAAACGAGAGTCGCCAATAAAGGGCGATAAAACAGCTGGCGTTTGCTCCAACTTCATACATGACGAAATACGAATCGGGGACATCGTCGAGGCAAAAGCCCCATGTGGAACCTTTACTTTTGACGCCGGAGAAACACGACCAGCAGTTCTTATTGCAGCAGGTATTGGGATAACGCCGATGATATCGATGGCGCGGCACGCCTTGTTTGAAAGAGTGCGAACTCGTCACATGAGATCTATTACCCTAATCAGTGCGGCACGCTCACCCACACAGCGAGCGTTTTTTGATGAGTTAAATACACTGGTATCGCAATCAGATGGCTACATCAGAAGCTTTTGGTCACTTAGCCAGATCACCAAAGAAATACTTTTGGGCACCGACTATCATCACCACGGGCGTATTTCCGCCGAGTTTTTGCAATCTGTTTTACCACTGGCTAACTACGATTTCTACCTATGCGGCCCCTCAGGTTTCATGCAATCGACCTACGAAAACCTACGAGAACTCGGCGTTGATGACTCCAGGATTTACGCAGAGGAATTCGGACCGGCCTCCCTTGAACGAGACGGCGGCCTGCAAGAAGTCATGTTGGAGTCAGCTCCCTCAGCCACAGGAGCTATTGTCGAGTTCGCCAATTCACGGGTCGAACAAGTCTGGTCGGAAGACGAAGGAACGTTATTGGAATTCGCGGAATCACACGGCCTCACCCCCGAGTTTGGCTGCAGAAGCGGACAGTGTGGCGCCTGTAAAACGAAACTACTTTCTGGAGCGGTAAGCTACGTCACAAAGCCCTCCACGCCCTTGGAAGCCGACGATGTTTTGTTGTGTTGTGCCGTGCCAGCACTGCAACCTGGCAAAGATATTTCGAATATTTCGCTGGGGCTGTAAATTCATTACTCAGGATACTAGCACCCTGACAGCGTTCGACTAAAGCGACAATCGGAAGCGTGGATCCAATGCGGGCCCATCGCATTTTTCTCCGCGAATGGAATACTTGTATTCGACGTCAACAGGACTATCGGCACTAATTCTCGGCGAACGTTCCGAACCATGAGATCGCGATCTTATTGGATTGCCTTTAAATGGGTCGAAAAATATTTCGTAGCGCTCATCTACAGGGTTACCTTTCTTGTCAACGGCCTGCCAGAGAATTCTCTGATCAGCTTGCTTACTCACATCGATGGATTTTTCAGGAATAACACCCACCGGGCAGTGAGCATCATCAAACACAATTTTAACTGTAATATCCCTAGAGTTATCGACTACATGATGGGAACCGCAAGCTGCAAAAAGAGCCGGCATGACAACCAGCAAAAGTGATATTCGAGCTCGCTGAAAAAACAGATTATTCATTCTTTTCATTTTGATTCTCCCTCGAAGGCCTGGGTCACGACCCGCTGTGAATTCACCATCATCTCCTCAAAATCTGGCAGACCATTAAGCGCAGAAAAACTCGCATCTGAGCCAATCAAATGAGGGGGGTAACCCAAAGCAATAGCGTTACCAAGTGCGGCAATACTCTTTTTCAGTTCACCGAGCGTGCATAAAGCACTGGCAGAGAAATAATAGACGTACATATCTGATTGCGCCAACTGCTGTGCAATATTGACATTTTCAAGAGACTGGTTCCGCTCGCCTAAATGCGCGAGGTAATGCCCTACCATTGCGAAAGTGGCCGCATCGGAGGGATTAATTTTTAGGTGGGCGCGGGCGAGTTCCAGAGCGCGTTGATAAGCGGCCGGAGCGAGATCGGAGCGCGTCGTTGAATGACTATAAGCATCCCCTAAATTCCCCCATCCCTCGAAGTGAAGCGGTGCAAGGTGCAGTGCTTTGGCGTACATTTCAGCTGCCTCGTCGTAGCGGTTAACGAAAAAGTAGCTGGTGCCCAAATTACTGTAGACATCCATCGTCGGGGCGCGGCGGAACGCCTCCTCCCATGCCGTGACCGCCTCCTCAAACTGACCACTAAAAAAGTAGGCATTACCGAGGTTGTTTGAGGCTGCTCCGCTTTCAGGTAAAAGATCGTCAATACGGCGGAAGTAAGCTATAGATTCCTCGATCCGCCCGGCATTAAACAAGTATCGTCCCATCGCCATGGAAGCTTGCCAATAGTTGGGCTGCAGTTCTATTGCCCGGGTTAGAACTTGTTCCGCAAGGGCGTGCTTTGAATTTGCTGAGAATGTATTGGCTAGCCCGATATAAGCATCGACTGCATTCGCTTGTAATTCTATAGCCCGATTAAATTCCTGTTCAGAGAGCGCATATTGTCCAGAACCTCGATAAAGATTCCCCAGAGCGATATGTACACTGATTGCCCGGCTGTCGAGTTGTTGAGCTCTAAGACAAGCGTTTTCGGCGTCGCTAAACCAATCAACATCCATTTCAGTTTGGTAACGCAGCAATAAAGCATCGCATAAGCCCGCATAGGCATCGGCGTACTCTGGTGCAAGTTTCAGCGCTTTGTGAAACAGTTCTGTCGCGTTGCCCAGGGTAGAATTATCCGCAGGCTTGCGCAGATAATCCCGGCCACGAAGATAGTAATCGTAGGCAGATGGATCAATGGAAAAATCCCTATCAAGAGTATCCTTTGACGATGGAGACAGTGTGACACGTAAACTGCCTACGACCTCGGATGCGATATCGTCTTGCAGCGTAAAGAGGTTGGAGATATCGCGTTCATAGGTTTCAGACCACAGATGAAAACTGTCAGTAGCATCGATTAGCTGCGCGGTCACTCGCACTCGACTTCCAAAACGCCTCACACTGCCTTCCAGAACATAACGCACACCGAGATGCGCGGCGATGGTCTCAATATCAACGGTTTTGTTTTTGAAATAGAATGAAGACGTTCTCGCCGAAACGTTCAGCTCTCCCAGTTTCGCCAACAGATTTAGAATCTCCTCGGCAAGTCCGTCACCAAAATACCCCATACTGGGAGTGTCGCTGGAATTCACAAAAGGCATAACAGCAATGGTGGCCCGGTCGCTACCAATCTTTGAAGAAACCGCCTGAGATGCCAAATCTTCGCTTTGTGGCTTGAGTCGATCAAAGAACAGATAACCAACCAGCAAAATAAGGACCGCAATCAAGCTAAGCTCAGCAACCCGAGCGGGCGATAATTTAAACTGATGTACGTCCACCTCAACAGAGGGGGTCTCAACAATGCCGTGAGAAGTAAAGTCGAATATCCAGGCGAGAACAAGAGAAATGGGAAAGCCTGCTAGCCCAACTAACAGGACGATAGTCACCGCACCTTCCCCAAAACCAAAAATGGGGAACAACACATCGGCAACTTGCAACAGCGCCCAGGCCGCCGCGGAGTATATTGCCGCGACCCGATAGACGCCTCTGCGTTGCAGCTGAGCTAGGAATTGCTGTGTATCCATATTTCACCGGGGATATGCCAATAAATTAGTCTAGATCAATTGTAGCGTCGGTCAATCGGGCATATTGCCGGCTTTGGCACTAATACTTTAGGCCACCATTTCCGCCTAAACTAAAGTTATTCCGCTACAGGACGATAAAAAGCTAATAGGGAGACGTGAATCAAAAGAAAACTCCCGCCACCGAACTACCACTACAGGAATAAAACGCCATGCAACAGGCGCAGGTCGATGACTTACTGACCACATTAGAGCAACGCATACGGGGCGGGAATTTGACACTACCCGTTTTGCCCCAGGTAAGCAGCCAGGTAATGCAGCTGGTTCACGATCCCGATTCAGATGCAGCGGCACTCACTCAGATTATTCAGAGCGACCAGTCCATGGCTGGGCATGTGATGCGTATCAGCAACTCTGCGGCCTACAGCCCAGTGGCAAAAATTACCTCGCTGCAACAGGCGATCGCCCGGCTGGGAATGCAAACAATTTCGGAAATATCTCTCGCCGCTACCATGGGTCCCAAGATGTTTCCTGCAGAGGGTTTTGAGCCTCTCATTGGCGAAATTTGGCGTTCGTCTCTGGCGACCGCCCTATGGTCTAGAGAGATATCCCGTCTGGCAAGAAAGAACGTCGAGATCGCATTTCTTTGCGGCCTGTTAGGCGAGATAGGTCGCCCCGTAGTTTTACAAACGGTTTTGCAAATCTCCGAAGAAATCGGAGTCCTTGTCGATCGCGAGTCGATGCAACCATTGATACACAGCTTTCAGACACAGGTTGGAGTGCAGCTGGTCGATCATTGGCAACTTCCGGAAATCGTCGGCCATACCATAACCGGATTATCCGGAATTGAAGTCGACGCCAACGCGCAAGATATCGTCGATATCGTAAAAGCAGCAAAGTTGTTTGCAGCATTAACGATCGCAGAAGGCGAATTCGAACTCGAATCTCTAATCGAAAACCCAGAGATCGTGGCTCTCAATCTATATACAGATGACGTCGCCAGTCTGCTTGAGAAAACCGATACAATCCGCGAAACCACGGGGGCGCTACTGCCATGAGCTACTGTACCGCGTACGATGTCATAGTTATTGGCAGTGGACCAGCCGGACAAAAGGCAGCTGTACAATGTGCCAAAGCTGGCAAGTCAGTGGCATTGCTCGAAAGTGATAAAGTTCTGGGCGGTGCTTGCGTACACCGTGGAACGATTCCCAGTAAAACCATGCGAGAGAACGCGCTTCGAATCAGTAGGCTGCGCGAAGGCGCCGAATTATTTTCATACGAAATGTGCCCCAACCTGGAAATGTCTGTACTCACCGATAGTATGAGCACTGTGTTAGATGCACACGATGGCTATATTCGCGATCAACTCGAACGCAACAAAGTGACTTGCCTGCACGGGCGCGCCAGCTTTAATGATTCGAGAAGCGTGTCATTTGCGGCCCCCGGCCAGAAGGCACAAAAATTGAAAGCGACTTCATTTATTGTTGCCACGGGCTCAATACCCCGGCAGGTCGAACACATGGAAGTTGACCACGAATTTATCTACGATAGCGACTCCATTCTTTCGATGGTTTACCTGCCTTCATCTTTGACTGTATTGGGCGGCGGTGTGATCGCTTCGGAATACGCTTCAATATTTTCCAGTCTTGGCGTCGACGTCACCATGATCGATCGCTACCCACGCCCGCTGGGGTTTCTCGATTCCGCTTTGTCAGAGCGCTTCGTCGATGCTTTCACCGAAGGCGGTGGTAAATTCATACCTAACGCCAATGTAAAGCGGGTTCACTGGGACGGCGTGTCACAAGTACTAACCGAACTGGAAGACGGTACCATCTACAGCGCGGAAAAAGCCCTATGCGCTACCGGGCGAATCTCAAATGTTAGAGCTTTAACAATCGAGAATGCTGGATTGTCGCTAAACGATCATGGAGTTATCAGCGTGGATTCGGACTACCGTAGCGCAGTACCCAATATATTTGCAGTCGGGGATGTCATAGGTCCACCGTCTTTGGCATCAGCTTCAATGGAACAGGGAAGACGAGCAGCCCGTGCAGCTGTTGGACTCAACAGCGGTGAAATAAGCCGCCAAATACCCATGGGCATATACGCCATACCAGAACTTTCAACTATAGGAATGACAGAGGCTCAGGCCGAAGAAAAATACGGCGATGTTCGGGTGGGGATAGCCAACTTCCGCGAGATCGCACGAGGACAAATCTCACGTATTCCCGATGGTATGCTTAGACTAATCTCTGATCCAAGCGGCGAAAAACTATTGGGTGTACAAATTATTGGTGAGGGAGCGACTGAGTTGATACATATCGGGCAGATGGCTTTACAGGCCAATATGCCGGTGGATACCTTCGTAGAAAACATCTTCAATTTTCCTACGATGGCGGAAGCCTATCGAGTGGCTGCGCTAAACCTTGTCAGTAGACGGATGAATATCGAAAGACCAAAACAGGCGGCCAACTATTAGTTGGCGCCACTACTAGACTGCGGCCTTACCAAATAAGGCCAAGGCTTCAGCGTATTCTTCACTGTCCTCGTCAATCTCTTCAACTTCTACCTCAATCTGCACCCCCAGTTTAATAATCGAAGGCACCATAGCGAGCTCCTCATCGGTCAAAATTTGCCCGACATTGGCGGCGCTTTGAAGATTGGCCACCTGGACGATATCTACGAGGTCGGGGCCGTTCACACTATCGCGCTGATAGTTTTTATGCTCTGCAACCGCGGCGATAAGGCCCTCTGGGAAATCCCAACTCTCGAGAATCGCAGTGCCGATGGGGGCGCTCAAATCATCCATGATAGATTGCAAAAGCGCGGGGTTTTCGAGTAACTCCGGACGTTCATCTGCCTTGAGTAATATAGGCAGCACACCAATGTCATGTATCAACCCTGCCAACATAGCCTCATCACTGGGAATGCCGGGTTGCTTGGAGGCCAGAACATGACAAAGTGCCGCTACATCTGCACTGTGCTGCCAAAGAGCCTGTAATCGGTCGGCAATACTGACTGACGGAGCTTGAAACATCTGCTCCAGAACCAGGCTGGATACCAGGTTTCGAACCATTTTAAGACCCAGGCGGGTTATCGCAGTTTGTACCTTATCCACCGGGTTGCGCCCGCGATACAAAGGGCAATTGGCAACCCGCAATAATTCGGCAGACAAGGTCGCATCGCTAAGAATTATCTCCGATAAATCTGTAATACTTGCATCCGGGCTCTCCGCGATATCGTTAACCTTAAGCGCCACGTCCGGGAGCACAGGAAGCACCAACTTGCCGCTCTTTAACTCGGATAAAATTTCTTCGTAAAACTGTTCTTGCTGATTCATATATTCGCTCGTAATCCCCAATACAAACCCAATGACTCAGCCATTAGACTCGACTCGCTAAACAACCTGGTAAAGGAACCACGCACTTAATTGACAGCCCCAATATGACAAAGTTAACGTTACTATAGCTTCCTCAGCAGGCAAAGATGAAATAAGTTACAGAACCGGAATTAACCCTATGATAACTGACGAAAACAGCTACGGCGTTGGGGAAAACTCCTACCGAGCCGCTGGAAAATTGCCGGGAATTATCCGGCTCGTGGAAGCTTTCTACACCAATATGGACAACTTCCCCGAGGCGCGAAAAATCCGTCAAATGCACGGCGCGGAATTGGCGGAAGTGCGTCAAAAACTCGCCTACTTTCTCAGCGGATGGCTGGGTGGGCCCCGTTTATTCTCAGAGCATTATGGCGCAATCAACATTCCGGGATTTCACAAAAAATTTCGAGTTGGCAAGACGGAACGCGACGCATGGTTGCTGTGTATGAAAACGGCCATCGACGATCAACCGTATCAAAAGGACTTCAAAGAGTACTTATTGGCACAGCTTAAAATTCCAGCGGAACGCGTACGACAAGCAGGTAGCTTTTCTCACGAACAAGGCGAAGATGAAAGTTAGTCAAGACCGACAGCTAATAGGCCCTCACTAAATTTTGCAGCTAATTCCGGTTGCAGAAAAACATTGCGATAGCCACTGGCAAAGCTAGAAATCGTGAGTTGAGGGAGCATCGCTTTTGCCAGCTGCCAGGCATCTCGTGCCTCTTCGGGGCGATCCAAAAGGCCGTATACATTCGCTAAATTTACGTGCGGGAAAAAATTTCCTGGATTAGCGCGCTGATCTCGCAGTGCCGCTTCCAGCGCGCCGGAAAGATCACCCAGTAACATTTTTAAATTCCCCAACAGCGCGACGGGTCGCAATTCTCCCGGTGGGAATGGAATGTTCGAAGGCATAGAGGAAACGAGCTGGTCGCAATATGCATAAGATTCCTCTAGCCGACCATTCCACATTAGCACTGCCACCCACAGTGGATCGGCGGCGCCAGTAATCTCAAAGGCTTGCTCGGCAAGCTTCAATGAACGCTGCGCCTGACCCACTGCCGCCAAGCCACCGGCGCACATCTTTAGCACCACCGGATCGGATGCGCCTGCGCTCAGAGCAGCCTCGGCGTGTTCCGAAGCCGTCAATGCATCCTCTTTGGGTTGACGACTGGCACCACGCCCGACACCGGTAAACAATATCATCGCGAGGTAAGCGTGGGCTCGAGGATAGTTGGGTTCAATTACCAAAGCTTCTCTAACCAATTCCAGCTGTTCCAGATGAGTCTGGGAATCTACCACATTGACTTGCATCGCTTTAATGACCAAACCCCAGGCGTCTAAATTAGTTTTGGGCGTGCGTCTTACACGCTCTCGCTCCGCAAAACCCAGACGATTTTTTAAAGTTCGGAAGATGGCATGAACAACCTCGTCCTGGATATCGAATAATTCGGCAATAGGACGGTCATAGCGATCAGACCAAATTTGCGTTCCGTCTGCTGTGCTGATCAATGCGGCGCTAATACGCACTCGCTCACCCATAGATCGAATACTACCCTCCACTGCGTAAGCGACACCCAGCTCCGATCCGACGGTGCGGACGTCGGTTTGTTTGTCCCGATACTGGAAGCTCAAACTTCGGGACGCGACACGCCAATTGGCTGAGTTGGCGAGCAGACTTATGAGTTCCTCAGTCATCCCATCGGCCAGATACTGATGATCGCTCACAGAGGAAACACTACGGAATGGCAAAACTACAATACTCGGCAGTGCAGCTCTGCGATCAACGGCCTCAGCTTGCGTGGCGACCGTTACCGAAGGTATAGATTCTTTGTGCGCTACAAACCTCAGCGAATCAAATAGAGCCAAGGTTTCAGGAGAAGGTGGCGCATCGAGCTCACGGCGCATTACCTCGCAACACAAATTGAACTGCCGCCTCGCGGATCCCAACTGGCCCGCGTTCGCATAGAGTTGCATTAGCGACCGATGGACAGTTTCTTGCAAAGGATCCAGAGCCAGCAAAGTGCCAGCAGCGGCAATCGCCAGAGTGGAGTTGTCTTGCCGCAACTCCATGTCCAGAAGCTGGCTGAAACCGGTTAACGCATCCTGGCGCAATGTTTCGCGCTCCAGCAGCAGCCAGTCTTCGAACACATTGGAACGCGGATTGAATCCATCCAGAAGGTCACCAAGATAGCAAGCCAGTGTTTCTCTCAGTGAAGGCAAACTTTCGCACTTGCGCCAGG
Source organism: Halioglobus sp. (assembly GCA_045110675.1). Classification (GTDB taxonomy): domain Bacteria; phylum Pseudomonadota; class Gammaproteobacteria; order Pseudomonadales; family Halieaceae; genus JBALVT01. The sequence continues at coordinate 179,814 of JBGCGJ010000017.1, forward strand.
CCCGAAATTTAGCGATATCACAAATCACATAATGAGGATCGAGACTGAGATATTCCCCCTTACTGGAAAGACTACCTTCAGGTAGCAACTTGCGAAGCCCTGCAATGCTCTGCCGAAGGCTCGCCTTTGCATTCGATGCCGAACGATCCGCCCACAGCAAACCCGCCAATCGATCACGCGGTTGCGCCTGCCCGGGGTGACACGCCAACCACGCCAGCAAGGCCTTGGTCTTCTGAGCCGGGACGCTGACGGGTTCACCTTCTACGACGAGACCAAAGTCTCCCAACACTCTTATTTCAACCGACATATTCCTATTAGAGCTCGAATTCACGTTTTTTTCACGCTTGATCTGCGTCCGAATTCACGACTACCGAGTATCTTTTACACAACATAATTACTCAACCCAAAAACATGGAGACAGCAACACATGCAATCTGAATCTGAAAGCACCACGCAAGCTACTACTGGTCCAACTGGTTTGGCGATATTGACCTATGGGATTACCAGCTATCTGGTCTTTTTCGCGTCTTTCCTGTACGCCATTGGTTTTATCGGTGGCTTTGGCGTACCCAAGACGCTGGATGGGCCCAGAGAAATCGGCCTGACCAGCGCCCTTTTAACCAATCTAGGTCTACTCCTACTGTTTGCTTTGCAACACAGCATTATGGCGCGCCCCGCCTTTAAACGCTGGTGGACCAATATCATTCATCCGGCGGCCGAGCGCAGTACCTATGTATTGCTCTCCAGCCTGGCACTAATCGCCGTCTTTATCTGGTGGCAGCCACTGGGTGGCTCGATTTGGCAGATTGAAAATCCAATCGCACGAACCGCAATGTACACTGGGTTCGGCTGTGGATGGGCTATGGTTCTGTGGTCCACATTTCTGATCAATCATTTTGATTTATTTGGATTGCGACAAGTGTGGCTGGCATTTAAACATCAGCCCTACTCCGAGCTATCGTTTGTGATGCCATGGCTGTATAGCATTATCCGCCATCCACTCTATTTTGGCTGGCTTATGGTTCTCTGGTTCACCCCGGAGATGTCAGCGGCACACTTGCTGTTCGCCGTGGTTGCCAGCGCCTACATCTTCGTTGGCATCCATCTTGAAGAGCGGGATTTGCGGGTAGCACACGCAGGTTACGCCCAGTATCAGTCTGAGGTACCCATGATTGTTCCCCGTATTGGCAAGCGAGCAAAACCTTTCACAGACGAAAGGATAACAGGAGAAGCGGTATGAAACTGACAAAGAAAGAAATGACCCTAGCCACTATAGGAATTGTGGGCTCTCTCGCGGGCTGTATCTATTGCATTGCAATACTCGCATTCTACTTCAACCTTCGCACCCTAGGTGGACTTGATCTGCTAGCAGTGCAGAGGAAGCTGAATCAACAGGAGGTTTGCCAATGACTACCACAGCAGCAAACTATCGCAGAGCATTGCCACAAATTGGCGACAAGGTATTTCTCACTGACGGCGGACTCGAAACCACACTCGTCTATCATGAAGATTGGGAGTTACCGGAATTTGCCGCCTTTGTTTTGCTCGATTGTGCCAGCGGCTTGGCCACCCTAAAAAGCTATTACGAGCGCTATATAGACCTTGCGCTTCGCCACGGCTCGGGGCTAATTTTGGAAAGCCCGACATGGAGGGCAAGCCCAGGCTGGGGGACTCGGATAGGTTACACAGAAGCTGAGCTGCTGGACGTCAATATCCGAGCAATACAGCAGTTGGCGCACTTGCGAGATGAGCACGCCACAGCGGATACACCGATGGTGATTAGCGGTTGTCTTGGGCCTCAGGGTGACGGCTACACGCCCGCAAACGAATTGAGTATCGATGAGGCCATGGAGTATCACAGCTTTCAGGCCAGGGCGTTTGCCAACACGCAGGCCGACATGTTGTGTGCCGTGACCTTCACATATATTGAAGAGGCCATCGGTGCCGCAATGGCTGCGAAAGCAGTGAATATGCCGATCGCAATTTCATTCACTGTTGAGACCGATGGCGCGCTGCCTTCAGGATGTTCTATCGAATACGCAATTGCAGCAGTGGATAACGCAACCGAGGGCTCGCCAGCCTACTACCTGATTAACTGCGCGCATCCCACCCATTTTCGCAAGCAATTATCTACAGGCGATGCATGGACCCGGCGCATCGCTGGGGTACGTGCAAACGCATCCTGTAAAAGTCACGCTGAACTCGACAACTCCACTGAGTTGGACAGCGGAGATCCGCGAGATTTTGGTGCACAATATCTGGCGCTGCGTGGATTACTACCCCACCTGAACATTATGGGAGGATGTTGCGGGACTGATCATCGGCACCTAGAAGCTATCGCTGCACGGTGTATTGCCCACTGACAATTTAATGTTACTCTGCCGCTCATCTCGAACCGATATGGAGCAGAGTAGTTGCGGTGAACCTAACCCCAATCAATAAAATTCAGGGAGACGATCTGTGGTCCCCACTCGCCGGTGAAACCGTTCGCACCCGAGGCGTCGTCACCGGCCATTCTCGACGCGGTTTTTTTATCCAGGACCCAAAACCGCTTTCCAATCCCGCGATTTCCGATGCCGTATTCGTGTATAGCCCAAAACGCAAGCCACCGGTGGGTGTATTTCTTGAGCTTGAGGCGAAAGTCATCGACTACGTTTCGGGTGATAACGGCAAACCCGTTACCCAGCTGAAGATGCTCGATGGCTCTTTGCTAGAAGAAGAAACCGATCCTATAGAGCCCTTCATACTCACTGCTCAAAACCTTCCTCTGGGAAATTCGGAGTTGGCCCTATTTTTGAATGGACTGGAGGGCATGTTACTTGGCATTGAGGCGGGGGCCACCTTCATTCAAGCCAGCAATCCCTTTGGTGACTACGTTGTGTCATTGAAAGACGATGCGCTGACTGAATTCCGCACAGCTCACGGCGGTGTTGTCATGGACGCGGAACAATCAGAGCGATGGTTTCCCAGTTTTCGGATCATTGACTATGCCGATGCGCCGCGTCTGAACGTTGGCGCAACCTTGCTAAACACTGTCATTGGGCCTTTAAACTTCAGGTCCGGCGCCTATCAGATCGCTGTAAACCACGGGATTGATGTGGAGCCAAGTCACATAGAGATCGGGAAAACGACGTTGCAACCGCTTGAGAATCACCTCACCATTTTGACACTGAACAGCTTCAATCTGGACGTGCATATTGAGTCCGCTGAAAAAGTCAAAAATCCCAGTCTGGATATTGATGACGACGTGGGTGATGGTCGTTTTGATTCGCTAGCCAAGGCAGTGGTGTCACAGGCGGGCAGGCCAGATATTATTGCGTTGCAAGAAATACAGGACAATGACGGTGCTGAACTATCAACTGTAGTTCAAGCCAACAAAACCCTGCAACTCCTGGCACAAGTGATCGGTAATATCGGGGGTCCGGAGTACGCCTGGGTAGACATACCCCCAAAGCTCCACAGCGACGGAGGGCAACCGGGAGGTAATATTCGCAACGCCTACTTATACAACAAGGATCGCGTGGAACTCGTCAAAGATAGCGTTAAGCGTTTGGGAGAAAATTCTGAAGCGTTTGAAGATTCACGCAAACCTTTGGTCGCACATTTTAAACTGAAAACTGGAGCAACTCCGCTCGCCATGGTCAATGTGCATCTGGCCTCAAAGCGACACCAACACAGTTTTTTTTCGCCAGAAAATCCCGGGTTTGATCCACAACTAAACCGGCGGGTACAGCAAGCCCAAATCGTAAGAGATTGGATACTGGAACTCGAAACCCAGGGGATCGACTATCTGGTAACGGGAGACTTCAACGATTTTGAGGACAGCCCCACCCTGCGCGCCATGCTAGGAGATGAAAGCGCGAATCTCGTCAAATCCTTACCGAAGCGGGAACGATATGACTACAACCATCGCGGTAAGTTACACGTTTTAATGCACGCCCTCGTCAGCAAAACACTGGTTGCGAAACAGCGAGCGGAATATGAAATCCTGCACGGAAACGAGCTACTCGGAGTAAGACCGGGCGATCTTGGCACCAAGCCAAGCGATCACGCCTACGTCATCAGTAGAATTAAAATGGCCTAATGAATAGCTTGGTTTATTAAACCTGGCTTGGAATACTCAGTGACTATCACCTATCTCGGCTTTCACATCAGCAGGCCAGACTTTCGCTAGTAAGCGGTCCATATCTTTGGAAATGAAATACATCACCGGGACGAGAATAAGGGTGACAAAGGTGGCAAACAAGACGCCGAAAGCGACTGAGGTTGCCATGGGCTTAACAAATTCGGACTGTATCGATGTCTCCAGTTGTATAGGTAGCAAACCCAGGAAGGTGGTGATCGAGGTTAGGATCACAGCGCGAAATCGCATAGGCCCCGCTTCCAAAACTGCCTCGCGCCATTCGTGTCCTTCATCAATGTAATGATTAATAAAATCCACCATGACCAGGCTATCGTTCACCACCACACCCACCAGGCCAACAATACCGATGACAGAAAGCATGCTGACATCCATCCCCAATATCAGGTGACCAATAATCGCACCGATAATGCCGAAAGGAATCACTGACATAATCAACAGTGGTTCAACATAGCTCTTAAGAGGAATCGCCAGAGCACCAAAAATCATTAGCAACACGACCACCAAGCCGTATTGCAACGACGATGATGTTTGTTCAGTATCCTCTGCCTCACCGCCAAGGTGATAACTAACTCCGGGATATTGCTTGAGTATTACTGGGAGAATTTCACTTGTCAGAATACGGTTGACCTCTCCGGGTTCAACAACCAATTTGTTGATATCGGCCTGGACGTTAACCACTCGCTTGCGATCAATACGATTAATTTCGCTCAAACCGACCAATTCACGAACGTCACCGACAACAGAAAAAGGGACTTTCCGGCCATCGGGTAAACGAATCCAGAGGGATTCGAGGCTGCTGATTTTCGCCCGGTCGTCGGCCGGCAAGCGAACGTATACCCTGACTTCATGTCGCCCGCGCTGCACTCGTTGCACCTCTGCACCAAAGAAAGCTTGCCTTACCTGCGCTGCAAGATCGACGGTTCCGAGCCCCAACGACTCCCCCTGGGGAGTTACCTGAATGTCCAACTCCTTGCCACCGGAATTAAAGCTGTCGCTAATATCTTGCACGCCATAAACCGAAGACAAAGCCTGTTTCAAGTCATTCGAAGCAAGGCGGAGATTTTCAAGACTCTGACCTTTTAGCTGGACCTGCATATCGGAACCCGGCGGCCCCGCCTGAGCGTCAATACTAATCGAGCGAATTCCCTCCAGAACACCCAGCTCTTCGCGAAACCACTGCGCGAGAACCACAGAATCCACTGTGCGCTCTTCACTGGGTAACAAATCTATATCGACTCTGACATTGGTATCGGTTTCGGAAACAACCATGAGTTGCTTAATCACATCTACATCGGTATCCAAAGATTCCAGGTACCGCGCATTCATCTTTTGGGCCGCGAGTTCAATTCTCTGCGCATAACTATGGGTTTTTTGCCAAGGTGTACCCTGGGGCATGTCCAGCTGCACCAAAATTTGATCCGAGGGAACATTGGGGAAGAATATAAAGCGAACAATGCCCGATGGTATCAAGGCTGCACAGATAATCAGTACCGCCAAAAATACAGACACGGTGGTGTAACGATGCAGCGTGCAAATTGATAGTAGTCGTCGATAGGGCCCGTTGGCGAAGCCTTTTAAAGCGGAAGAAAATCGGTCTTGAACACCTTCAACAACTTTGCGCCAGCCACTGGAAGCCGGTTCTCCGACGCGCAAATGTCGCAGGTGTGCGGGAAGGATAAGTTTGGTTTCGATGAGAGAGAAGAGCACACAGAGAATCACAACAATCCCAATTTGACTCATAAACCGCGCAAAACCTTCGGTCAAAAACATGGTCGGCGCGAACGCGACCATCGTAGTAAGCGCGCCGAATATCGTTGCCGTCGCCACCCTGCGCACTCCACGAACTACACTGCCAACACCTTTTCGTTCGGCCTCCAGACGTGCATAGGCGCTCTCGGCGGTGACAATACCGTCATCGACCAAAATACCCAGCACAGGATGAACGCAAACACCGAGAGGACGTTGATAGACACCGGTAAACCCAATAACTGAACCGTTGCGAGAGTGCCAAGAACAGCAAAAGGCACACCGACAATGACCCATAGCGCCAAGGTTAAATCGAGAAACAGGGCCAACGCCAAGACAACCAGAATGGCGCCCTGGAATGCGTTTCTTAACATTAACTCTATACGGCCACGCAGAATACTGCTCTCATCAATCCAGCCCACGATATACACACCGTGTGAAAGACTCGCCTGCTTCGAAACAATATATTCGCGAATCTGTGCGGTCATTTTGAGGACGTCCTGATCACCCACCCGATCAACGATCAATGTGATCGCACGACGACCATTCAGAGTGCTCAACACCGGCTGCTCTTCAAAACCATCGACAACCTGGGCGACATCCCCCAGTTTGATTCGCGTTCCATCCGGGCTCGCCAATAGCACCAATGAACGAAATTCCTCTCCCGTATAAGCCTGGGACACCGAGCGCAAGGTGATGGAACCATCTTCCGTGCGCACCGTGCCACCTGGCAGATCTCTCGAACGACTTCTTACCGCATTGACAACCTGATCAAAGTCCAGGCCATATGCCCGTAAACTCTCTGTGGAAACTTCTATAGAGATTTCGTAGTCCCGCTCGCCTAGAACTCTTATTTCGCTAATTCCTCCGAGGTCGAGGAGCTCTTCGCGAGTTTGTTCGGCTAGCTGTTTAAGTCCAATTTCATCCAGGTCGCCGAACACGCTGACTCGCATGGCATAGCCGCGACTGACCACTTCTTCAATAATGGGTTCTTCAGCGTCGAGGGGAAACGCTGGAATACCGTCAACACGCACCTTGGCTTGATTCAATGCTTTGGAAATGTCGGTACCGGGCTCCATCTCGATAGTCACAATACCTAAACCTTCACGGGCGGTACTGCGCATTTCCTTAATACCAATAATATCCCGAAGCTCTTCTTCAATCTTCAGGACAATTCCCTGCTCCACTTCGACGGGTGAACTCCCCGGATAGGGCACGGTGACTGTAAATGTATCAGTCGGAAAGCTGGGGAAAACCTCCTTGCGAATATCGCCCACAGCCATCAATCCAGCCACAAGCACGATCAGCAGTAGTAAATTGGCCGCGATCGGATTGGAAGCCATCCATCCAATCGGCCCGCTTTCATGTTGGTAGCGAGTATTAGGCATCGATGCGCTCTACTTTCATACCTTCAAACATCACATCGAGACGGGTAATGACAAGTTCATCACCCTCCGCCAAGCCGTCGTTCACCACCACCCTATCTCCTTCACGATGAACAATGTTGACTTGTCGACGCTCCAATGCTCCTTCAGACAAAACAAACACCGAGCTGTCCGCCTGGACGGCCGAGCTTGGCACTCGAACAGCATTCGGGATGGCTGTGCCGGGAATATCCGCTTTAACGAATAAGCCAAGTGGCAAGACATGATCGTGAATATTCAGGTCATAAGGTTTAGCCACTTCCACGACAACCGGAATGACACGAGTTTGTGGATCGACCCGAGATTCAATTCGAAGAACGGAAGCCTCCCACTTTGACTCCCTGAACCCGATACGCGCGGAGAGGACGACCTTGGTATTCGCTTTCGCCTCCAGGAACCCCGATTCAGAAGCTGGAATCGGCAGGCTAATCTCTGCAGTGTCACTACTGAGCAATCGCGCTACAGTTTGACCGGCGCTGATAAACTGTCCGAGTTCTACCGATTGCACATCGATGACCGCGTTAAACGGGGACTTAATTTCTGTAAAGGAAAGGTCCCGCTCGGTCTTGGCAATCCGTTGACGCGCTGCCTCTATATTCAGTTTGCCTTCAGCAATAGCGGCTGTACGCTTCAAGGCCTTGGCATCAGCCAGAGCCATGTCTGCACTGGCCAGAGCAGCTTTGGCTTCGGCCAAGGCCAACCTATAATTCGTCGGTTCTACTTTTAACAGGACTTGCCCGCGCTCTACCAACTCGCCGGGTTCAAAATTCGGTGCCACCCAAACGACACTGCCTGTCACCTCGCTTGCCAACTCCAACTCATGCTTGGCAGTAACATTACCGTGGGCAACAACCGAAACTGGAACATCATCAATATGAACCTTGGTAGTTTGGACACGTTGCAGGGGCACCTGAGCGTCAACCGATTGCGGCGCATCGCGGGAACTTAGCATTAGTTTCGCGACCAGTAGTCCGAGCGCGACAACTACCAGTGGAACCAGTAGTTTCTTGGCATAATTAAGCATTTGAACGATCTCAGATAAAACTGACCGAGAGGGTCAGCTGTATGTATGCAGGGTCTGTAATCACTTTCCTGTGAGTATATTATAGTACAGTCAAATCCAAGCAGCCATCGCCGGGATAACTTTAAGCCAATGCGAACACTACTGCCTCTCTAGCTCCCATTGGGAGGTGGTGTAAAGCGACGATGGTGCTGTTCAAGAATTTTTGCAACAGCCAGTGAACTCCTGTCTCCTAAAAACGGCGCGACAATCTGGACACCAATGGGCAGGCCTGATTGAGTGGTGCCGATCGGCGCTGCAGTCGCTGGCAAATAGGCATTCAAAGTCAAACCGGCCCAGCGCAACAACTCCATGTAGGGGCGAGACTGACCGTTGACATCCAGACGGCGAGAATCCATCGGCTCGGTATGATCGTGCGGAAACGCGGTTACATGAGTACACGGACATAACAACACATCGAAGTTCTCAAAGAAAACACCCCAGGCCTCACGGGTCCTAAGCCGACGCTCATTCTGCTTTAACCATCCCTTGTGACTGAGCGATATACCGCGCATTTGTAACAGGGGTTCACTCATGTCCCCAGGATCTGCCGCGGCGACGGCTTCCGCCGCTGTCTTATGGACCGAATCGGGCATCGCTCCACCCAGTGATGCCATGAGCAATTGAATATAATTAATATGGTTCGCCTCGGGGTCGATACCAGGTCGCGCAAGGGTATCCACTGCAGCGCCCAAGCGCGATAGCGTTTCGCCCACTGACTCAATACAAGCAGCAATCTCCGGCTCAACAGGACAAAACTCATCGTTGGACCAGACCGCGACACGCAACTGTGAGACCTCAGAAAATGTCGGTGCTGGTAGTGCAATTCGCCAAGCCGGTTCATCTTCGGGTCCGGCCCCAGCAATGATCTCCAGGGCACTTTCCAAATCGGCAACACAAGTCGCTAACGGCCCCACGACGTTCAAGTCTGTATCACTGAGTGTGTCCTGACCCGGAGGCAATTGCCCTCGCTGAGGCACCAGGCCAAAGCTGGGCTTGTGGCCGTAGATGCCATTGAAATGCGCGGGCGTACGAATAGAGCCACCAATATCACTCCCCAACTCCAGAGGCGTTAATCCAGCGGCCAGCGCTGCCGCCGCTCCACCGGATGAACCACCGCAAGTACGCTGTGGGTCCCAAGGATTATTGCTTGCCCCGTAAATTTCGTTAAAGGATTGCAAGTCTGAACTCATAAAAGGCACATTGGTTTTGCCGAAAACAATAGCGCCAGCATCAATATATCGTTGCACGGCTAAAGCATTCTCACTGGGAATGTTAGTGCGACAGTCGGGTATTCCTCCGACGGTGGCCAGGCCCTCTGTACAAAAAGCATCCTTGATAGTCAGGGGGACGCCATGAAGCGGCCCCCAATCATCGCCGTTGCTCGCGGCAATATCAGCTTCATCAGCCCTGGCTCTGGCGCGCTCTTCATCCAGTGCAACTACCGCATTGATCTGCGGGTTAACAGTGGCTACTCGATGGAGGAAAAATTCCAGAACTTCCCGTGCGGTAACTCGTTGAGCTTTAATATCCTGCGCTATCTCAAATGCACTGCGATACAGTATATTCATAATGCCTGTGCTCCCCCAGGGGCGTCATGATGTACCAGACGAGCGTGGCATGGGCGATTGATTTTTGCAATGTTCAAGACTTCAGCAAATCGGGAACCATGGCATCTAGGCAGAATGAGTCGAGAAGCAAATTAAGTATCGGATCTCGCGAGAGTCACCTTCACTGTCGTGCCCTTTCCCAGCACACTATCGACATCGAAACTGTAGGCGTTCTTGGCACAAAGAGTCGCTACAATGTGTAGACCCAACCCGTAACCGTCACTTTCGCTTTCACTTTGCTTCCCTCGTGAAAATGTCTCCAACAACTGATCTTTCTCCTCTTCAGAAATTCCCTTTCCGGTATCACAAACCCAAAACACCACCACTCCTAGATGCCTCCGACAGCCAACTAAAACCCTGCCTGACCTCGTATACTGCACGGCATTACTGACCAGATTACTGAGGATTCTAATGGTAGCCAGCGCGTTTCCCTTAACTCGAAGCGAGCAGGGAATTTGGGTCAACGCCAGACCTTTCGCCAAAGCTTCGTTTTCAAACATTCCAAAAACACTATCCAGTATTAGCTGCACCGGAAACTCTTCCTGATTCAGCACCGCCTCCTCGGATTCAGAGGAAAGCAGAAATTCCTCCTTTGTTGTATCCAGATAATTAGTCACCAAGGCTTCCAGATATTCAACGCTGTCTATCGCAGTCGATGATTCCCCTGCACCACCAACCGGGCCGCCACTTTTCATAGATTTAAGCGCCATCTTTAGTGAACTCAGCGGCTGACGAATGTCATGACTGGCTGTGGCAAGTTGCAAGTTTCGTTGTTTAGCAATACTGATAGCATCCTCACGCCCTCTATTCGCTGTAACGAGCTCCTCTCTAACCTTTGCTTGTTCAGTAAGCGCAGACATTTTTTCAGCCAGTGCATTGTCTCTTTCCTGGCGCAATATACTCGATCGATCCGCCATGGCCATGCCGAACATCAAAGCGTCAAACAGAATCCCTCCTTTGGTTAAATCAAAACTCAGAGAGACGGGAAACTCCGCGGGTATTGTGTGAATGATGCTGGAGAATATCGAGGCAGAACAAATTCCGATCCAACCGGTCACATAGAATCGCGCAGAGCGTCGACCTAATGTCAGGGCATGAATACCCGCCCATAAATAAAGCAAGGCACCACCGGAGGTAAGCCAAAACGCCAGTCTTTTTATATAAGGCTCAGGTGAGCTCGACCCGAACAATATGAGAACAAGCGACGCCGCAATCATCGCCAAAATCGCAGCATCCATTCGCGGTGCTGTTTTCCAGGTTTCCAAAAACTGTCGGGAAAAACTGGCGGCCATAATATTGATCAGGAGTCCGAGTGGTAGCGATCCATGCGCATTTAGCTGGGGGTAATCGGGCCAGAAATACTGAAAGGTAAGGCCGTCCATATGAAACACATACAAAGTAGCGGCGGCTAGATAAAGAATATAATGCAGATGTATTTTGTTGCCGGGCAAGAACAATTGAAACAAGCTGTAGAGAAACATCAAAGCTGCTGCGGTGTAGAAACCACCGTTTTTGGTGTTGCTCAGGATTCGTGAATCAGCAAAACTCTGAATAGTCTCAATAGAAATCGGCAGGTAACTGGTTCCATTACTGCGGTAGCCAATCAGTAGCTCTGCACGCGTAGACGCCCGCAGTTTAAAGGGAGCTGCCAGTAGGCGATAGTTGATTGGACGCTCATGGAAGTGTGATCGCTCCGAATTGTGCATCAACTTGGTGATCGCGCCATCAACGCGCAGATAAACTACGAGCTCGTTCATGAAGCGAGTATTGAGCGACAGTATTCTATCGCTTTCCGCGCCGGTTTGATTCGATACGGGCAGATAGAGCCAGATAGTCTCCGATTGAAAACCAAAGTCTATTTGTTGTTTAGCAATACCTGAAAAATGTGTGGGTACGCGAGAAAATATTTCATCGGGAGATGAGTCAGTACCTAATGCACTAATCTCAAACAGAATATCGCTGCTCAATTGTCTGTAGTGGCGTCCAGGCTCCAGCTCAACAGCATTGGCAATGGTCGTTACTAAACTTGAGAAAAACAGTACCCATATCGCAACCACATCATTAAGTCTTCCAAGTGAGCCGCGTTGTGTGGTGACATGTGGCATAGCGCAAAAGTTGTTCCGATGCTTGGTCAGTATGATATTGTGCGCTTAAGAGACAGCAGATGAAAGCAGCCATGGCGAAGATTACAGTGGTTATCGCAGACGATCATGCCATTGTCAGAGATGGGATGAAACAACTCTTGAACAGCTCCGGAAAAGCGGAGGTTGTCGCTGAAGCTGAAAACGGAGTGGAAGCCATCGCCATGGTGAAATCCCACCAACCTGGTTTGTTATTTCTCGACCTCGCCATGCCCTATGTGGGCGGCCTCGAAGTCCTGGGTGAGATCAACAGCTGGAGCCCAACTACGCGCATTGTGGTGTTTACCGGTATCGCCACCGCCGGAGTAGTTTCCGAACTGATGCAAGCCCAGGTAGAGGGCATTATTTTTAAAAGCTGCACCACCGACGAAATTAGCAATGCTGTTCAGGATCTACTGGATGGAAAGTCACACATCTGCCAGGATGCTATGCACCTGGCCCGTAAGGGAGGCGCACTCTACGAATTGACCTCGAGAGAGAGACAGGTACTGCACGGCATCGTCAACGGGAACAGCAACGCTGATATGGCGCGAGTGTTCAATATTAGCCCCAAGACCGTCGACAATCATCGTACCAACATCATGCGTAAACTCGACGTCCACTCTGAAAGCGATCTTATTCGTATCGCACTGCGCGAAGGACTCACTCCACCAGAATTTCCGCCAGCAGATCTGCCATCCCAGCAATAGCCTCCACAGGGTTAAGAACATTGAAGTCGACTCGGTACTCCCTGCCATTACTCAACAAAATTCCCCCGCTGTATTCACCGCGAATCACCGAGTAAGTCACACCGGAAACGTCGGGTATGATCGCAATACCACTTCTAACTTCATCGCGAACCGTACTGAGGACTTGCTCAGTGGGTAGATTGTCCACAATGTCCTGGCGGGTGATCACCAGCTCTCCGGCGACCGGAATTCGATCAATGTTGTTAATCGCTTCGAGCATTTTCCCAGACTGGCTACTCGTGAGTACGGATTGATTGATAGTTCTTCTTACCGTTTTGCTGTAGCCCGTCACGCTGACTCTGACGCTCACAGAAAAGTTGATTTGTCGATTGTCGTAGACTTCCTGCAGAGCCATTTTCAAGGCGGCCCTAACCTGGTCATCATCGGCCCTACCCGCGGAATCTCGCAAATTTTCCAATCGCGAAATATAGGGGGCTAGCCGACTGGTCACCTGGGACCGGGCTGAGCTCGCCGCATTTCTAGCCGCGCGATCTCGAGTACCGTTAGAAACGGCACATACCCCAAGGACGCAGACATTATTATCGTTAATGCCTCTTTTCACTTCCGATTGCACACTGGAATAAGTCTGACCGGGGACCCCTTGCAATACGGGGATGATGGCATCGACTATTCCTGGAATTTGCTCTCGAAAACCGTTCAAACTCAATTCCAACTCGTAATCTCCGATAGCATCCAATAACGCGTCCTGTTGCGCGCGAACATTTTGCTCCATTCTATCCAGCGCACCATCGACACTTTCCCTAACCTGGTCGGCAAATTCCAGGTCTATGTTCACGATAGCGTGGGTTTCCTGATTCTTGAAGGTGATTTCAACGCCGCGATTGTCTGCGCTTGGAATCAGCGCCGACATAGTCACCGAGTCGTTGTCAAAGCGAACCGCGCCCTCCAATGTAGCGGGAGGCAGCACCGAGCGATAGGTTCCTACTAGATTGGCTCTGAGTTGTCCGTTACCACGAGCAGTGAAATCAGCCTCTATCATGCTATTAGGAAGAATCGGTATCCAGGTAGGTAACCAGGGGTCATTCCTGCCAATAGCGCCAAAGATGGAAAGCGCCTGCCGCTTCTTACTAATATTGAAGCTGGCACTGGCCTGCGCCAAGTCGAAGGAGAACAATTCGAAACCGACGATGGCGAAGGCCAAATCAACGTCGCCATTAAAACCCGCGGCATAGTTAATCTTTGATTCAAAGGGATTGGTAATATCAATGTCTTTGAACCGGGGTTGGCGAATAATGAGTTGACCATCCAGTGTCAGAAAACTAAACACCTTAGCATCGACCGAGAATTTCCCTGTTTCATAAGAATGGCCGTTAAAACGGTCCAGGGCCGGGTTGTCTATGAGGGGCTCGTAGGGCAATAAACCCTGATCGGACTCCGCATAACCCTGGGCGGTTCCGGACAATTCACCGTAGTGGTAAACCATCTCATCGGCTGGATCCGAGATGACTACGATTTTTCCGCCCAAAGGCGTTCCTATCGTTATGCTGTCATCCGGATCAGAGCTGGTCGGGTCGGTCAGCACTAAATCGGTGCCAACTTCGAACAGAAACGCCAGGTATTGCCGCTGATCTTGCAGCAATATCTCAAAGCCGCCATCGCGATTCAGCTGCCGGCCCGTATACAGCCCGACTTCCGCTCTCGCACTGGATTCGACATTAATATTGTCGGACAACACCTTGGGGGGGTCTGTAAAACCAACCAGAGACAGAAGCTCACCATTATCGTCAAATTCCAGTTCCAACTCTGCGTTGGCAAACAACTGATTATTCTCGTAACCCGCATCGATTTCCATACTACCGGCGATGTTGAAGCCACCGTCAGTGATGACAACTTCGCCCTCAGTGACGATGTCATCCTTGTCCAGGCGCGGCAATTCCTCGAACAGCGGAATAAGGTAATACTCCTCATCTGAGCTCAGGACGCTCATCAGAGCCTCATAGGCACCAAAGCTTTCTGTGGAGAGTGTGCAGTCTTTCAAGGTACCCCCGCAAAGAGCCCTTTCTCGCTTCTGCCAACCCGCGAAAGCCCAACCCTGGAAAGGTGAGGCTCTAAAGGTTTCGTTGAAAAATACATCGACAACTTCTATTGAACAGCTGCGCTTTTGTTTGCACAGATAGTTCCCGGATTCCGTCTTTACGGTGCCCCCAGCGGGAACTTCAATCACGATTTTGCAAGCCGTCAGAACTCCACAGATACAGACGAATAGCAATGTCCTGATTCGGTTTAATCGAGGTGTCATCTGTCTCTCCCTTTTCCAACTTATCCAGTGTAGGTCGTATTTCGGATTATTCGATCATTACGACGCGGCTATAAGAATGTGGGTAAAATACTACAAGCAACGCAGTGCCTCGGACATGAGGGAACTCCCTCATTTTGATTGTCTCGAGAAACCTCAATATTTCCAATCCTGAGGTTTCAGATGCACTATAATCCCCTGCTTACTCAATAGCTTAGAGTTTACAGATGTCGATATTCAGGCGAAAAAAAGACATAGCGCAGACCAAGCAGATACCGGTAGAGGACGCCCAGCCCGCTATGCCGAATGAGGAACCGCCGCGAATTGCTGACCGCGTCCGAGATCCCATTTTTCACCAGCAAAAAACCGCTACAGTCGAGTCTTTGGTGAGTTTCGCCCAGGGGGGTGAGCTGCCGAAATGGCCCCTGGAGGTTTTCCTGGAAATCAGCAATATCTGTGATCTTCAGTGCGCCATGTGTCCCACCTTTTCCGCCCTCAACCCCAATCGCTTTAAGATATTGAAGAACAATGATCGCGGTCTGCTGTCCTTCGAACAGACTAGTGCACCCATGGAAAGTGTTTTGGAACACGCATTAATCGTGCACGCTTTCGGTTACGGTGAGCCCACTATTCATCCACAATTCAAGGAGTTCATCACCTACCTTTCAAAATTCGAGGTGATGGTGGATTTCTTTACCCACGGCATGCACCTCACCCAGGAGATGTGCGAATTTCTGGTACAACAAAACGTTGTTAGAATCACCATCAGTTTTTCGGGTGCCACCGAGGAAGAATATGAAAATGTGTACTTAGGTGGAGACTTCCAAAGGGTTCTCACCGGCATCAAAACCTTGGCTGAGACAAAAAAGAAATACAATTCGCACTACCCATCCATCGACGTGAACAGCCTCGGTTTTAATCACCAGATAGAAAAGTTACCGGAATTTGTAAAATTGATGGGGGAGCACGGCGCTAATGCGATTCATTTAAAACCACTGCAAACCTACGACACGATTCGAGAATTGCACACTCACAGCTCCATCATGCGACCCGAGATTGAAGGAAAAATTCTGGCGGAAGCGAAACGCGTTGCCGGCCAATACGATCTGATTCTCGCCAGTGAGCCCTACGAACAAACTGCGCAGGTGCACAACAGCAAAGCGGATAGCCCCCAGCAAGCACGTCACAAGGGTTCAGAACAATTATCAGAAACCTCCTACGAAATTTCGGAACTGAAGTTCGTCTCGAAATCGCTGGAGAAGAAAGAAGAAATTCGCGCATTTGCGCGAGAGCAAGACGACCCTGAGGACGCGAAACCCACACAACGGCATTTCCAAAAAAATCGGGGTGTACCCTGCCTGGAGCCGTTTAAAACTCTGTATGCCAGTTTTAATGGCAACGTCTACCCCTGCTGCTTCAAAGCGGACTCGAATTTACCTTTGGGTAATCTCAATAACAATTCCGGCGAGGAAATCTGGAATTCAAAGGCTTGGGAAACCGTGAAGGAAAATGCGCTCAAACGGGAGTACCCGTCAGATATTTGCGCTAACTGCCTAAAGGCCCAAACTTATCCCAAGACACACAATCTGCCGATGAAATTAAACCAATACTCTGATTGGTCGGCGAGGAATTTTCACCGCCATCTGAATGAGCCGCTGTTGGAACAAGTACGGGCACTACCGGGCAATGAAGACATTATTGCCGGTTTTCATAGCGCCGACTAAGACACCATAGCCAGGTGACAGCCACTGTTAGCGAAGTAGAAGTTGTATGTGAAATGTCGTTCCAATATCAACGTCGGAGGTAACCGCCAACTGACCGCGATGCTGCTCTGTAACGATAAAGTAGGGGTAGGAAAGCCGTAAGCTCGTATCATAATTCTCGTCGCTAACAGCTGTAGTATCGGTAAAAAACGGTTCGAACAAGACCTGCTGTTCAGCAAGGCTAAGGCCTTTGCCATTGTGTTGTACCTTCACCCATAGCGCATCGTAGAAATTATTGGCCTCGATGGTAATCTCAGGACTATAGTCAGGCCGATCCACTTCCCCCATGGCCATCAAGCAGTGGCGAAACAAGCTCAGAAACACTTGCTGAAGCTCTGTTGCATGGCAGGGAATCAAGGGTAGGTCAGGTTCATAGGCTCTGTGAATGGCAACATCGCGAAACTGCAGGCCCGATGAGGTTGTTAACACTGACTCGGCCAGTTCCAGGCTGTGATCAACAATCTCGGTGACTTCCGCCTCCTTCATATCGCTTGCCCGACCCGAAGAAAACGCAAGTAGGTTGGAAATTACGGCAGAGACCTGCTCGCCTCGCAGTAAAGCATCATCCAACATTGGCGCCGGATCTTTGTCAGATTCGTAGCGATGACCGGAAACTCGTGACTTTACTTCCTCAATGTCCATTAACATCGCATGCACTGGCGTGCTGATATCCTGCGCCAGCGAGCCGGCAAGCTCACCCATAGACGACATTTTGTCTCGTTGGATCAACATATTTTCGGTACTGACCCGCTGTGTAACATCGTCGACCAGTATCACCACACCCAACCCCGTTTGTTCATTGAGGGGATAAATGGTGACATCAAAGTGATAGCGGCCACGCTGGCTCTGTTTGATTACCAGGGTGCGATCTTCCTCCATCGCCTGTTTAACCTGTTCAGGAGAAACCGTGATCGACGGATAAGCCCGCCACAAATTTCTGCCCATTACGTCCGCGATTTTTAAGCCGCTAACCTGTTCGGCGCGCCAGTTCCACTGAGAGACCGCGCCATCAACATCCAACCCGATAAGCATAAGCGGCATAGATCTAAGAATACTGTGAATATAGGACTCGGACTGGCGTAGCGCTTTAGCGGTATTCTGGTGTTCCACCACCTCGCCTTCTAGCACTTTATGGCTTTCCTTTAGCAGTCGATTGGATTCATCGAGGGTTGCAGTACGCTCCTTGACCCTGGTTTCCAGCTCGCTGCGAATCTCTTCCAATTCGCGGTTGTATCGCCGCGCTTCACGAAACACCATAAAAAGACGCACGAGTGTATAGCTCAGCGCAACAATCAGGACCGTCCCGGTGGTATTGGCGACGTACTGCCAGTTGGTGTGCCCGTCTTCCAGCCGAAACACACCCAGAAGATCAGCCAGCGCTGGTGTACTGACACTCACTAATAGCAATGCGGTGAAAATTCTCGTCATGAGTTCCCTGACTTTACAGTGTTCAGAGTGTCTATCTACGCTCGTTGGCACATTGTAACGCGGGTTGATTCCCATCGATCAACTTTTTTCTCTCGGAAAGGAGATTTGATGTCGCAAGACTGAGTTTCAGCGACGAGGGGATACCAATGGCCTCATGAGCTGTGCGTTGGATGACCCGGTACCATAGCGAGCAGATCTCAACGGGGGATGGGCGACGGGATGAGGGTGAGGTCTATGATTTCGCCTCCAGTGCGGGCGAGTCACAAGGGGATAGGGCGGATAATAGACACTTCGCTGGGGAGTCACTGCAACAGGCTCAGGCGTCTGATAGGCCGCTGTCCTCGCACTGGCTTCCTTAAGTTTAGCCCGATGTTGTTCTCTTTCGTGGCGGTCGGCAATCATCCGGTCCGTGGTTTCTCGCATCTGTTCCAACCAAGCAGAATACTCTTCCGGAGATTTTGAAAGTGCGGGAACGATTTGAATCACTTCCGCCGACGATAGATTGCTCGGCGGTGTGTCAGAAAAGCTGACCACCCCGTAATCATCTACCGTCTTGTAAACAGTCGCAGCGTGCCCAATGGCCGCATGAAGCAACAGCATTGTGGTAACAATACGAAACATTGCAATGATCCTATCTTGCCGAATATAGCTCAGCCGTAAAGATTGGACCGCTCGATCACCTCTAAAGTTCTGGTCACCCGCCACCTAAATCCGGATTTTTCTCGAATGATGGATGCTCAGGATCAACCGGCGACCAGGGCTGGGCAGAGCTACTCCAGAAGCTGGAGCTGACCGTTAACCAGTCACTCTCAATCAAACTGCCCGCTTTGACGAAGCGAATATCAGGCATCTCTTCAACATAGCTGATCAGCTGCGAGCCGCAGCTGGGACAAAAACCTCGGCTGACATGGCTTCCGTCTGTTCCCTGAACAGTATAGACCTTCAGCTCCCCTTCGGTTTTTAGCGACGGAGTCGGCACCATAATGATCGTGGCCTTCCCACTTCCCGTCATTTTCTGACAATCCGTGCAATGGCAGTGATGGGCGGAAATAATCTGATCGCGGCCAAATTCATAGCGGTACTCGCCGCAGAGGCACTCACCCTTCGCAGTACTATCCATTTTCAAATTGTCCTATCGATTTTTCAGCATAAAAAAAAGCCGAACAAACCCGGTGGGTTTATTCGGCTCGGGATCTATCTAGCAATTCGCTAACTAGTAGTGAATCGCTCTATCCATTCCCTTGGCTTGCTCGACCCACTTGGCCACCTGCGAATCAGAAGGCATGGCGCGAACCAATTTTTTCTCTTCATTCACTTCAGCCATTTTGGCGTGCAAATTCGCCGCGTTGCGTTGTGCCAACTCCGGGACAGTATCTACACCAGCACATTCTAAAAGATCTGCGTACTCGCCGCCGATGCCTTTAACGCGAGCGAGGTCTGCTCGGTTGATCCACTTGAGAATCAATTTGGAGCTAATACCGGAGTCTTTCACAATGGCAGCTCTACCTGCTTTGGTTCCGCCTTTTTCCAATAACTGCTCCTGGGTGGCGATATCACAACCCTTGAGCGTCTCGGCAAATTTCGGTCCTATTCCTTCCACATCTGATAATTTTGTCATGATGATTTCACCAAATATTAAGTTCATATGCCACAGACTAACTGTGGGTTAGAGGTGGTTCCACTCTTTGAAGCCTGCCAAGCCGACACGGAAATTAATTAGTCGATATCCGACTGAGCTGCCCATCTTTGTGGCTGCCATAGTAAACCTGATTCAGGGCTTGCCAGTCAAGACTGGTCAAGCCCGCTAGGTATAGGGCAGGAAGTCAAAAGAATAGTTGACCCTGGTGGTAACCACATTCTTCGCTTCGAAGCGGATAAGACGAATCCTGGACAAAATCTTGCGCGTCAAAGCGTCATCGCTGAGTTCACTCGAGAGCAATTTGATATCGGCAACATTCCCTGCAGAATCTATCACCATTTCAAACACCAGCTTACCCTCCAGTAGCGGATCCTTGCGAAGCGCGCGGTTATAGATGGCAAAAATTGCTCCTTTATTGCGATCCATTTCCCGGCGAATAGCTTCATCACTGCGTCCGCCGAGCTGGGCCGAACGGCTATTTCCGGATTTTTTCGACTTTGAGGCTATCGTACTCTGAACCTTCGTGGTCTCACGACCGGATAAGGCTGCGCCACCGGTGTCCCGACTCATCTGCGAGGTCTTGATACCGCCGCTGCCCGCCTTCGCTGCACTGGTTATCAACGAGCGCTCGATTTTAGCCGCGCTGGTCTCACCGCGACTCATTTGAGATTGACTCAGAGTATCCACATCCAAGCTGTCACGCATTTGCTCCAGGTCATCCTTAAAGGCCAATAGGCCGGACGTACTCGCTACTTTGAGTGCTTCTTTGGCCTTGTCCTTAGGTTTTGGCTTGGGTTTTTCAGCCACCTTTTCAACCGGCTTAGGCTTGACCGGCTTTTTCTTAACCACGGGCTTTGGTTTAACCGGCTCTGGTGGGGGTGGTGGCGGCAGTTCCTTTTTCTCAAGCACTATTTTCGCCAACTGGGGAGGCGGCTCTTCTTTTTCCTCCCGCGTTAATTCCGGTATAGATAGGAAAGGAATAGCCAAGGCGATCACCAGAGTAACCGCCAACATAATGCGCAATATTTTGTAGAACCGCGAATCTTCCTCTCTACTCGATTCCCAGGGTAACTGAAGCTCGGGCCCGACTGTGATTAGTTTCATAGTCTATTCACCTCTCGCTGCCACAAGAGGGGCTTCCTCGGCGACAACGGGATTACTGTTTACCGCCAAAGAAATATTACGATAATCCGTCTGCGCACAAGTTGTCATAACACGCTTAAGCAGTTTGTAGGGCATTTCATGGTCTGCCATGATGACGATCGCACGCCCTACATCCTCCTCTTCTTCAGTCAACGCTGGTGCCCGCGCCGCTTGATACTTCAGCTCCTCGGCCAATTTCTCAATAGAGTTACCCTCTTGCTCAAGAGCGGACTCAACACTTTCTATTCCGCGACCCTGAACAAGAATATCAGTGTCACTAATCTTCACGATTAATTCTAATTTGGGTTTTTGTTCAGACACAGATTCAGGCAGCAACACGTTCTTGTCACTTTGCAATACTTCGACATCGCCGTTGTTGACCATCAAAAACAGGACAAGAATGGTAAAGATATCCATCAAAGCAACCAAGTTCAGCTTCGGTTGTTTCTTGACTCGCTCTCGGGCTCGATACTTGCGGCGCTCGCGTGGAGAAATACTCATAGTGTCTCCTCGGGCTCAAGTGCCGGAGCATCCCCAAACGCTACCTCCGGGAATAGCGCGGCATCCAACATTTCAGCCGCCACCAACGCCTTAAAAGAGCGCACGGTATCCATCGCTGTAACAATCGTTTGGTAGTCGATTTCAGGCTCTGACAGCACAGTGATAGAGCGTCTCTCCACACCCTTTTCTCGCAACTGGCGTTTCACTTCCTGCAACACCAGGCTCAAATAGGCGAAGTCGTACTCTCCGGTTTCTGTCATCGGAATCTGTTTGAGCATGACGCCGCGTGGATAGTCGACCCGCATACTGTCCTGCCGTATCACCAGTTCCAATTGCTGATTATCGTCAGAATCAGTATCGTCGTTAGCGCCCGCTGGCAAAGTGATATCGATCACAGTGATCTGCGAGAACACCATGCCGAGCAACAGAATAGGCACCAATACAATCATCAAGTTCATGAAAGCGGTGATGTCTAGTTCAGCGTCAACCGTACGAGAATGTCTTTTCCATTTCATGCTCGTTCCTAGGCCGCGTCGGTCTCACGGCTGTAGTTGGACAACACATCTGCATCTACCAGAGAGTTGAGCACTTTTACACTGGCCATTTCAAAACTGTCGACAATTTCCGTCGTCTTGGTTTGCAACACTGCATGAAGTAACAGCAATGGAATTGCCGAAATCAAACCGAAAGCGGTGGTATTCATCGCCACAGAAATCGAACTGGACAGCATGCTGGCTTTTTCAGTGGGTGCAGCGTCTGCCACCGCGGTAAATGCGGCGATCAAACCAATAATGGTACCCAGCAGGCCCAGCAGGGTAGCGACGTTGGCCAAAGTTGCCAGATACTGAGTGCGCTTCTCAAGTCGGGGCAGTGCCTCCATAACGCCCTCTTCCATAGCAGACTCGATATCGTCGCGACGCTTGCTTCCTGCAAAGCGCGCAATTCCTGCGGCCACAATGCGATACATCGGGATTTTGGAATCTTTCCCGGCGCTGACCACAGACTTGTAATCCTTTTTCCGCAAATGTCCCATGACAACGTCAAAGGCTTTGCGGTTAGCAAATCTCGCGCCCGTCAGCACCAGCCAGCGCTCGAGTGCAATCGCCAATCCGATGACCAATACGATGCCAATCGGATACATAAACGGTCCACCCGTTTGGAAAAAGCGGACTACCACCTCATAAATTTCCATGATCTTCTCCTCGCCCTTCTTTGTTAAAATAATTCATTGTTATTCTTCGCCTGCATCAGAGGATGCGTTGCTACTAATCTTTTCCTGATACCCCATAGAGCGAACAAATTCTTCCCTGTCAACAGGAGCGAACAGCTCATCTCCAATGCTACTTTCCATAACATATTCAAAATTCGAGCCACCGGGTTGCTGCCATGGCACGATGTACATCACCCGGGGTTGTTCCTGGTTTCCCGTCACCGTACTGCGCAGAGTGACTATCGGCTCTTGAGCTATTGCGTCGAGACTCAAACCGAAGGAGACCAACACAACAAAAATACAACTCACTCTGCAAATCATTGATCAAACTCCCTCTCTGCCACAGCCGGCAACTGTCGTTGCAAATCGGCGATCCAGCCTTTTACCATTCGGTCCTGGCCACCGGTTAACACTTGATAGCGGTTGAAATGCTGCAAGGCTTTAGCTTGGTCGCCCAGATACACATCGTAAAGAATGCCGATGTTTTTGTGCGTAGTTGAATCGGTGTCCCGAACAGAGATCGCATGCAGATAGGTTCTTTCAGCTTCGGAAAATCGACCCTGCTCGCGCAGGAATATCGCATACTGGTTGTAGGTGGTCAGATTGTTTGAATTTCTTTTCATACGTTGGCGAAACCACTGACCGGCTGCCTGCAAGCGCTCTGTTTGTTGTTCGGCACTCTCAGCCTCGCCCACCAAGTGAGGATTGACGGGCGCGCTCACCTCCTTCTCAGCACCAAATTCTTGCAACGATTCCTGCTTGAGATATCTGGCTGGAAGCAACTGACCCAGAGCGACAAAGCTCTTCTTGACCCACTGGTCGTATACACCTTCTTTGGCTCGCTTGAAGTTGGATTCATGGATAGAAATTGCTTTTTCCTCAAAAGGGAATGCCTGCTCTTCCAGTAATATTTCATACTGCTCCAATGCAAGCGCGTCGATATTCTTGGGTCGTTCAGATTGAATCAGATCACCACTAAGTTGCTGATACACCTTGGCGATGTGATACGTCGCAGAAGTAGAGAACTCCGCAACGCCAAAATCATTGGTTTTCTCATACGCGGCAAGCACCTTTTGCATCGCCGCTTTTTTCTTCTTTAAAGAACGCTTTATCGGGTAGCGAAGTTTGATGGCACTGTAGGCCCGGTACTGATCAGAGGCCAATACGTTGGACGATAATGCGGCCAGATAGCGCGAGCGATCAGATCGCTGCTCAGCCGCCTCCTCGTGGGCCGCGATAATTTTCCTGAGCCAGAACCGCCGCTTATCTTCCTCGCCCTGGAGGACATACAACTCGGCGAGTCTGTTCATAGCCTCCATACGGATAGGCACCGGCTGCGGCCATTCATGTGCGTAGCTGCGATAGCGAAGCCTAGCGTTCTCAAAATTATTCGCCTTGTCGTAATACTGGGCGGCCAAATAGAGCGCCTGCCTTTTGTTATCCGCAACTTTCTCCACGCTATGTATACGGTCCAGTTCTTGCGCGGCAGCGCCCCACTGCTCCAATTCTTCGTAGTTACCCACCAGCTTTGCCGCAACGGATGGCGTCAATTCATGTCTGGGGTAGCGCGCCCGAAAATCGATAAATATCTCATTGGCTTTGGCAAAGTCGCCCGCCGCCATGAAATTATTTGCCGCATCAAACTGGGCGTTAACTCGAATCGAAGAATTTGGCGCCAGTTCCATCACCCGAGAAAACTGTTCTGCCGCCAATAGAGATTTCTTTCTGGCAACCGATTCTTCAGCCTGCTTGTAGATACTCGCGGCAACTCGCTCAACCGTTTCGGCGCGTCGCTTGTCAGCTTCTGGCATGTCGGCAAGCGCACTTTGATAGGACTCTTCCGCGTCCTGGTATTTTTCCAATTCAAAGTAGCTGTGTCCCAAAACCAGCCAGGCAGCGGAAAGAATTTCACGATCCGTTACAAAATCCCAACTGCTTAACTTGTTAGCCGCTCTAATAGCCAGTTGATACTCCCCTGCCTCCAAAAGTGAATTGGCAGCGTGACCCAAAACAGCGGGAGCTCGGGCGTCAGATTCAAAGAAGTTTGCAAACTTCAATTCGCTATCGATGCGCTCACTTTGTAACGGGCTCCCTGAATCGATAAGATTTCCATAGGCGAGAATCGCAGAGTAAGCGGCATCAGCGGCCTTATCATAAGTGTTGTACTCGTAGGCGACCCATTCGAAGGCGGTAATGGCATCCCGATAAGCCCCTGCTTCATATCGACTCTCTGCCAGCAGAAAGCCCATGGCGGGGACGTCGTCATCCGTAGGAAAGCTGTCGACAAAGAGTTGATAATAATCTCCAGCCTGGGCGTAATTTTCCTGCGCGAGCTTCGCGTTTTTACCCTTTTTGGCCTTTTTGGCTTTTTTCGAGAAATCCTGAGCGAGCGCATGGTGGTAACTAGCCAGCTCTCGAATAAACATCTTCAGTTTGGGAAGAATCGCGTCTCTGGCCGCAGGATTACTAAACCTCCAATATGAAGCAGTAACGCCGAACATTTCTACATAACGCTTTTTTTCTTCTACAATGAGGTCGGGAAATCCACCCGCCTCATAGGATTCCACAACCCGCAATTGCAGCACATGCGCAAATTTCGAATCTGGGTATTGTGTCGTGAAACCTTTGTAAGTTTCAGCACTATCGCGATATCGCTCCTGTTTAAGATAGTGCTCGCCAAGAGCTTCATAGAGAAGGTGCTGATAGGGTCGCACACCAATCTGATCGTAGGCAGTGGCAATTGAATCAGCACCCTCAAGATAACTAAACACCACGGCCAGCACTCGCAGACAATCCTCTGCGAGTTCCCTCTCCCCCCGGGCCAATTGCTCTATCTGATTATTTCGGGGTATCAGTTCATCCAATGTCGCCGTAAATGACGCGATAGACCCTCGATACTGTCGCTGCTTGAAACGCGACCAGCCGTGCATGTACTGGGATTTAATGTAATAAGACGTATTGGGCCCATAATCAATAACCTTAAAGTAAGACTGTTCCGCCTGGGCATATTTTGCGGCGACAAAATAACTCTCGGCTTTGCGAAACTCCGCCTCAATAAAGTGCTTTGACTGCGGATAGGAAGCACTAAGTTGCTCCAGCAACGCGATTGACTTATCAGCGTCACCACTGAGTTCATACGCTTTTGACAGTTGATAGATTAGTTGATCATTCAGAGGGTTGTCGGGATTTTCACGAATCAAAGTCTCGTAAGCTTCTATCGCTTTTCCAAAGGAACCCATACTGGATTCAGAAGCTGCAAGGTTGGCCTCGCCGTCGAGTAGTTCAATATCCGCCAGGCGATGCAGCACCAGTATCCTGGTGGCGGGATCCTCAGTTACGCTCAGCACATCTCGATAAATGGCGGCCAATTCTTCCAAAGTAGCCTGAGGTAATTCCTGAACACCGTGATCAACTTCAACAGGCGCTAAATCTGCCAGGGTGGGTTCAGGCGGCGCACTCGGTCCGGGAAGAATCGAAAGCCTTCCGCATCCGATCAATACAAGGGACAGAAACGAGAGAGCGCTGACAAAGATGAATCTCCTCATCTGAACACCTCGGCACTACCTCGATCATAGAGTTTGGCCATGGCCAACCTCGATTGTCCAAGCGCTTTAGCAAGTTGATTAGATTGGTGCTCCAGTTCAGCCACCGCAATGGTTCTGATCTGCGATTCAGATTCTCTAATCGCAAGTTCAGCTCGACCGTGTTGAGTCTCCACGCGTCGAACCAGCTCAGCTATGCGGGGAGTAAAAGCGTTCTCAGATCGGCTCGCCATCGCTTGACTGACATTTTGTAATAGAGCTCGCGACGCTTTCTCCGCTTCCTCTAGTTGCAGAAGCTGCTGGCCGATCTGCCAGGTTCTCTCCGGATAGTCTTCGCTGTCTTGCCATATAAGAGCACCCTTATAAAGCCTCAAGGTGTCAGCGTGATCGACGCCAAGCGTCTCAGCCAGCCGCGTTGCATTTTCAACGCGGTTCCACAGCGCGACACGTTCATCATTCGCAAACCAGCGCTCGTCTCCGTTTGCCTTTGCGCGCTCAAACTCCTCGCGAAGCTTCTTGGTCTTGGCTTGCAAAATCTCGTGCCGTTGTTGCAGCTTTTGCGAGCGATCACCTTCCATAACCGTCGCCCAGCTCTGGCGCTGATCGGAATCAACTTGTGCTAGTACCTCGAGCCGTTCTCTCGCTCCCACAAGATAGCCAGCTGCGCGATGTAAATCCCGCAACTCACGCATCGCCAGTTGAAAGCTGTGTCGGGATATCAGATGTTGTAAATAGGGCGCGTACTGACCCACCGGTAAAATGTCGCCTCCAGTAAGCCACTCACCCGTTTCGTCTTCTCCAAGTTCCAGTAGCGCCGGAAGATCCCCGGTTTTAAACTCCTCCACCAGCTGCTTGACCGTACTCAACTCTCTCGTGTACACATCAGCGGCATAGCGATAGTTCTCCAATGCCAAGCCGTGCTTGCCCAACTGCTCATACGCATAAGGTATTGCCAATAAACTCTCGCGCGCGCTTTCACCGATAACCGAGCGCTCGCTCAATGCCTTCCAGGGGCTAAGCGCCGCGCGGTAATCTCCCAGCTCACTCAGTGCCCAACCGTAACCGAGCATCGCTCGATCTGCCTGCGAGCTATTTAAGGTCACGCGGCGAAAGTCCTCAGTCGCCAGTGCCATATCACCGCCGGCCATGCGCGCAAACCCTGAAGCGGTAAAGGCCTTATCGCGCAGAGCTTTTGTCTCGACTAAGCTCGCGGGCAATTGTTCCAACTTTTCAAATTGATTGATGGCACCGTCCCAGTCACCCTGCGCGGCTCTCGCGGCGGCGGTATTGTAGTAAACGTAACCGCGCCAGGGGGAATCCTCCGGCAACAGCTCACGGTAAAGGGCCGCGCCGTCTTCATTGCCGCTGCGCAAACTGATCGCGGCGCGAAGATAATTTGCCTCGTCGGCGAAACTGCCGTCGTAGTCAGATGACATTTGCTGCAATGCGGAACTAGCACGTTCTGTGTCGCCGCGCTGCCACGCCAGCTTGGCTAGATAAAACCAGGCCCGGTCTCGATCTACGGTTTCTCTGGGCTCACTCAGCATTCGTTCAAAAATCCGCTGAGCCTCCAGGTCCATTCCATAGGAAAGACTCATTCCACCGCGCAGCAACTCGGCGTTTTCGGAATGAGATTCGAGTTGCTCCAGCTCCTGGGCCGTCATTAGTTCGGTCAGAGATTCGAAGTAATCTTGCTGGTAAAAATGGAAGAGGGTAACGCCGTACCTAAGTGCCTGAACGGTTTCGGCAGCCTGAGTAGCGGACGCCAGAAAGGCCAAACACAAGACTACTGGCGTCTGTTTTAAAACGCTCGCAGTACATTTCTGTATCCGTGCAGACAAGACCCTTCACCATTCCTTAACGGCAAATTCCGGCTGTTGCATGGCCACTGAGTCGACAATTTTGAGTTCGAGGTGTTTCGCCCCAGCGGTTTTTTCAAGCTTGAGTTGCGTTCCCCGACGATAATCTCGGCCTTTAGGGCCCTTACCATTGAAGACTGCAACTATTTCATGCTCACCCGCTTTCAAATTGCCCAGATACAAGCGCTGAACACCGCCGCGCAGCAGTGCACTGATTTCACGTTCGGTATACAGATAGTGAGTCACTACCGTTCCGTCGATGGTGAGCTTTACTGCATCGAGTGCAAAAAACTCTCCCACATCCATCGACAAAAATACAGCCAGCTGAGTGTTGCTGGGAAACAGCAACTCCTCTTCCAAAATAAACAAATCACGATTCAGCTCGAGAGTCTGCTGTTTGATATCCTGCACTTCGAGTTCGAGACTTTGCGATTCCTGCGCTGCGACGATCTGTGAAAATCCGAACGTGGTGAAAAGAAAAACTCCGAACAGTAGTCGCCGTATAAACATGTTAAGTGAGTACTCCACCGCTAATACTTTGCAGGGGCTGAAAAGCTACAAACCGATCCCGATTGCTCGCATCTCCCAGGCCGTGGCCGGAGAAAAAATCTGGATTGGCAAACAAATTCTGCTCTCCATGCAAAGCCATGTAATTGAGAATGACCGTTTCTACATTCAGATTGACATTGCTCGCTGCAGGAGTAGCGGACGTTTCAACCGAACCGTCTGGACGCATCCAACCGATTTGATTCCGGGCAAACGGATCACTGCCACCGGCATCCATCAAAGCAGGGGCACCCGCAGGATCGTAGACCAGGAAGAAAGAAGCAGCTGTTGAAGAATTATCGCCGCTCCAAACTCCCTTCTCTACGCCGTTGACCATTTCTGTCCCGCCATTACTCGCCACAGAGCCGTCACTGAATACGTAGATCATAACAGGAGTTGCTGTACGTCGCGCATAGTCAAGAGCGGCACCAATACACTGGCCGGCCCTGAAATCTCGTGCTTCGCCGGTACGACGATCGCCGGTGTGGTAGTCGTAACCCCCCATTTCTATAGTGCCTGCGCCTGCGATGCCATCAATCACCAACTTCATTACAGAGGCTGCCTTGCCAAACTCTCGGTCGCCCTGGAATTCGTCTTGTGTGAATATTCCCAAATCTCCTACTATCTGCGGGTCGGTTGAGGGATCAAGTGCATCTGGATCGGAGAATTTCTCCAAGGTGTCTGCGCTGCGCAGATACTCACAACTCAAGCGATCTTTCAGTCTTTTATCTTCATCCGAAGGATTGGTGACGAGTGTATTAACCAGATCAAGTTTGAAATCCGTAATACGCTTCATCGACTCCAGGACGGAAACAATATCTTCCGAATCATCCAGCAGTAGATTGAGATCACCCACATCGACCAAACCGCTTGCATCCGAAGGCCTATCGATTTTCGTAGGACGTATTTCAGGATCAATCAACAGGGCAGGCGCCATTGAATTTCCACCCGAGATGGAGTTTTCCGAACCTATCAGCTGCAGTATCTGACCACGCAGCCCCGCCTTATAAATGCCGTACATAGGATTGTGCGGATTGTTACCGGTATCGTTGTCGGATCGGCCGGGTATCACTGCGCCATTGACAAAACCGTTCAGGCCCGTGGATTTATCCAAAATACCGCGCAGCATGGCGCTGTCGGAATGGAACAGCAGCCCAAGTGTATCATCGGTGAAATCTCCGCTGACATTCACCGCATTGGCCGCGAATGGCAAAATATCCGGCGGTAAGCCCAAGCGCCCGTAGCCCGCCGTGGAAAGCGCATCGCGTTGCCCACCTGGGCCTCCAACGATGACATTAGATCCGGAAATATTCGCGCCACCGGCTAAATCGAAACACAGAAAGGGTATCTTGCGACCCGCCACTGCACCGAGATCACAGCTGGTATATTGAGTGAAAGCGGAATCCAATAAATTGGGGGATATCGCATGCGCTTTGGAGCCCAGTAAGCTGAGCACCGAGGTGCCAAGCAGCGCTGCACCTCCGGCTCGAAATCCCTGTGAGATCAGCTCTCGTCTGCTGATCGGTCTGCGGTGGTCCGGATGCCGCAACGCTTCGTCTAGTGAGTGATATTTTGTTCGCCTGGCCATATGCTTTGTACTCCTACCCAATCCAGGTGTTATTGCATCAATACGACAGCGCTACCGAGCACTGCAGTACATGAAGCCTTCACAACATCAGCTGTCCGCGTGGCGGGACACTGTTGGTCATTTAGGCAGTAGATCAATCCATCGCGCTTGTTGTGAACAGCGGGGTTGGGATCACTCACATAATTTCCATTGACGAAAATATACGGTTTGAGATCGCGATCATCCGTTATTAACAACTCTATTTCGTCAATGATTTCTGCGCGATCACTGGCTCCAAGCAATCCCGTATTAATTGCGCGATCCACCAGCGGAACGGCGACATGATTTCTCCAATCAATACTCGAATCCGCAACGGGCGTATTGAAATTAAACGCTGACGGGAAAATATTTCCGCGCAAATTCACATCTTGTACCAGTGCATCACAATAGGCCGCAGCCAGTTGCGTCGCTGCCATCTGGTGCGAGGATTGATAAGCCTGAAAATCCGCCACGCTGGGCAGTGCCCGACGAACCACTTCAAACGTTTCGCCGACCGTTTTTCCCGTCACATTGCTGACGCTGGAACTGGAAACAGGAACGCCGGTTAGGCGCGACAAGGTCGCGTTAATCTCGTCGAAGGTTCGCATGCCAATATCCGCCGACGGCTCACCATTGAGTGTAGTGGAAAACAATTCCTTACTACCGTCATTCGCGTCTCCCTGCTCGCCCTCGATATCGTCAAAAGCCAGGAAGAAGACGTCCTGATCGGCGCCGTTTTCTAAGGTGATGATGCTGCCAATGGGCGCGAGTTGCTGTCCCAAATCGCCCAAATTACTGGCGGTGATCTGCGCATCCACATTGACAAAGGCCTGGCCAATTTCCGCCAACTTGCCGTTAATGCCGAGGCGAATGCCCTTTAAGTTAAACTCAACATTACCGCCGTTAGGATTAATATTGGCGAAGAAAGGCTCATTGAAGAGATAGCTGCGGCCGTCAAATTGACTCACTTCGAAAACAATGTAGCAGTAGTTAACACGTTCGCCGTCTTCGATAATGTGACACTCGCCCTCTCGATTCAGTATTTCTGCAACACTGAACAACAAGAAGTATTTCTGGCCAACACCAACATCAAAATTCTGCACGACTTGCGCTGGCGTCAGCGTACTGTTGTGGATGGCAACCATACGCATGGTACCTGCCCACGGGTTGGCGCTGGAAGTAGTGTTACCTAGCACAACCGCATAAGCCTCGCTCCAGTTGTTGAGCAAGCCACCGCCGGCTTCGTCGACATCGCCACTGTAAACTCCGTTGACATATATTCGCCGTCCATCAATGGGGCTGTAAGTGACAACCACGTGTTGCAAACTCGCCTGTGCCAGCTCGGCGTCGTCATCAGTGCTCAGTGCAGGAGCGCCACCATTATTGTCTTCGGTAACAGTGGAGCGATTGAACGCCTCGTAGTTGTAGAGTGTTTGACTGAGCAGCAGATTGCGATTTTCCGGTCCTCCGGCATAAGCCACGATCCAGGCCTCTTCCTGAGAAACATTGGCCGGTGCTACCCAGGCTTCAATACTGTATTCACCGGTACCTGCAATCTTGTCAAACAGTTTGGCACTGCCACTCACACCACCTTGCGCCTTACCGTTAACTAAACGAATACCCCAACCGGGCTCCCAACTGTATTCACCCGACAGCGATAGAGGAATCTCCGGCGGCACACCAGACGTATCCGCTGTGGTATTACCGCTGCCCTCGCGGAACTCCCACTTAGCAACCAAATTGGCTTCGAAGCGGCCACCAGCGGTAGCAATAATGCCGTCTCTTTCCAGCACCTGTGCGGTACTGATCATCAAGGCGGGATCTATATCGGTTTCCGGAACAATGTCTGCCAGGCGCGCGATTGCAGCTTCCATTTCAGATGCGTTATCGGAGCAATCACTCCAACAGTTATGCGACTCGGGGTCCAAGCGCTGAACCAAACGCGACATTGCAGGTTCGACCAGATCGATGGTGCCACGCAGTGATGAGTAAGCGAGTTCGGAATCGGCGCTGGCGAAAAATGGAACCTGCGGAATAACAGCCGAATCGGAATGACAATCGGCACAATAGGTTTGCAAAACGTCGAGCAATTCACCACTGCTGGTGGTATCCAGGCCGAGAGAATCGACTTCCAATATAGCGCTCGGCAATACTTTGGTGCCCTCGGCAGCTATTGCATCTCGAGGCGTTAATTGAACAGTCGCCGATGAAGTAATTGCGGTTGCCGCCCAACGCTCAATATACCCTGTGACTGTGGTGGCACAGGTAGCTTCCTGTCCCACGCCCAACCAGCAGTTGTGACCATTGGCAACGCGAGTCACGAGCGCCGAATTAGCCGGCTCGCCCAAATCGACCAACTTTCTCGCTTCCTGCCAAGCCGTGTTCACATTGGTTTGGTCTACAAAGTGAGTGGTGCCCGGACCGCCAGGAGTGTGACACTCACCGCAGCGGTCATTACCCGCTAAAGCGTCATACAGGGAAACTTTGAAGTTTTGAATTTCATCGCTTGCCGGCGCCGCGCCGTTGTAAACAAACTCTGAGGAACCAACGCCGGCGCTAACATCCACCGGCCGCTCACTTCCACCGCCTCCGCTACCGCCACTACAAGCCTGAAGCAAGCCAAGCGCGAAAATCGACAATACGTTTGCCGGACGAAAAGAACTTAATCGTAGATTTTTCACAGTGATCATCTCCTACAAATGGCTGGCGCAGTAGCCCGCCACTTCCGCAAATACCTGTTTGATATTGCCGGTACTGTTGAAGGTATCGGCAAAGCCATCTACCGCGGCTGCTTCAGCGGCGGCAGGCATCGGTTCTCGGAGACAAACCGCTCGGAATACTTTTTTCACCTGGCAATAGGTGAAGGCTTCGGTGTTGGCCATCTCCGCTCCGAGCGAAGCGGCACCATCACCCTCTGCATACTCAGGGTTCACTGCAAGGTCTATGCCGCCGGTATTGGCGGGGGCATTTCGCCAGCCTATGCGGCCGCTGTTGTCGCCCAGCCGCCAGTAGTTGGTCCAGTGATCGTTGGGGGTGACATACCCGGTGGCAAAAGTCGCCGAGTTAATCCCGTATTTTGGCTGCACAACACCTGGGGTGTAGACAATGCTGCCCAGGTCTTTGCGTGAATCGAGATCTAACCCCGGAGACTCTTCCTCCGATGGGTAGGGAAAATCATAGTAGGCAAATGCCTGCGCCAATGGATCCATTCCCGCATGACAGGTGACGCATTGATTTTGAAACAGTGAGCTATCCCCGCCCGGGCTGCGCGAGACATCCTGACGTATTCGATCCGTGGGCCGGGTGCCGTCTTTGACCTGTTCCAGATCCACGCACAGATGATTGAGCAAAGTGAATCGGAACATCGCGCGGTTTGTGCCATCGACAAAAAACGAGCGGGCCGCAGCGCGTGTTGTCATAACACCGGCTACCGCTTCCGGCGGTAGACCAGTCACACTGCTTTGAGAATCCCTGACCAGGACATCGGGGTCGCCGAGATTTTCGCCAGAGGCTTCCAGAAATTCGTAGTGATCATTATCGCTGCCCGAGTAACCGGGTATTCCCGGAACATTGCCGCGGTAGATGATGTCCTCGGACAACAAGCCGCGAAAGTCCAACTCGTCACGCACCATACCGACCACTGTTGCGCTGTAATCGTTTAACGGCGCAAAGCTGTCTTGTGCTTCGTTAGTCCAGGGCGTCGCCCAGTTTTTGAGCGTGATCGTATAGAAATCACCCGTGGCGGGTTCCGATGGAGCGCCATCGATGGCGTAGAACGCCGCAGCTTCGAGACCACCGCTACCGCTGATAGCGGTTTCCATCGCATCCAACATGCGATCTGTCGCCGGCACGCCGGTGAGACGATCATGAATTCGTTTTGCCTGCTCGCGGGGGTCCGCATAGCTCAGGCCAGATACCATCAAGCACACGCAAAATGTGCCTGTTATTCGTTTGCCAAATTCCATCAACCAGGCCCCTAAATATGGCAGATCACTAATGGTTGATCAGCCAAACCTCGTTAACGCAGGGAGGCGGGTCCCGCGATTAAAAATCCCCCAAAAAGGTAAAACGTCAGATGGCGTTTGGGGGTGTTTGAATACCCGAATAGTGTGTCTTTTTTATATTGCAAACCGTATCACAATGGGGCCAGAATAGATGGGAAATGTAGAGAAATCCATAACATCCTGTTTTTTATGACTTTTTCACAATCGTTGTGCATATTTCAGCATAATAACCACAGGTAATAACTGCGTGATGCGTATTTTTAGACCAGATTGGAACGACTTGAGAAAAATATTTGGCGGCCTTTTTGCAAGCGCAATATTGGCTGCATGCACCGGGGGTGGCGGAGGCGGCGGTGGTGGAAATGTCACCATTTCGACCGACAGCCAGGGGGAAGATCCTGTTGTTCTTGAGATCCCAATTGCCTACATCAAAAGGCCCTTGCCAGAGGAACCAATCGACCTTCGAGATCCACTTGAATTCGAACCCGGGGCAGAGCTATTTTTGAAGGATCGGTCCGCTGCCAGTTCTGAAGCGACCAATATTACCAATGCGATCACCGCAATTGTGGCAGAGGAAGAAGGAATAGAAGCGGAAGAAATCGCCATCGACATTAAAGGGCTGGAGAGCTCATTTGATGGCAATACGCTCGTTTTCGCCGTCAGAGCCGTTCCAGAACCTGTAGATGACAACCTGGAGCTAACAACCTGGAATTTATGGACCCTGGACGTCGAAACAATGGAGCCACAGTATCTGATTCCCTCGCGAATAAAGCGCAATGAGGGCGTGGAAGCCGGTGGAGGCCAGGATATTGCACCGCATTTTCTAACTGACGACCGCATTGTTTTCAGCTCCACCAGACAAGTGGCTAGTCAGGCGCGCCAGCTGGATGATGGCCGGGGGCAGATTTTTGCTGCGTTAGATGAGGATGGCGATGACCCGGCTGCGGTTCTACATATCTATGACCCGCAGCGACGGGATGCAGAGTTCCAACAAATATCATTCAATCTCAGCCACGATCTAGACCCAACAGTACTATCCACCGGCGAAATCGTATTCAGTCGCTGGAACAATACCGGCACCAACCACATTAGCCTGTTCAGAATTAATCCTTCGGGGCTCGAGTTATCGCCAGTATATGGCTACAACAGCCAGAACAGCGGAACAGAAGGTACGGCGGTGGAATTTACCCAGGCCCGAGAGCTGGATGACGGTAGGCTGGTGAGTCTGGTGAAGTCTTTCCAATCTGAAACCTTCGGCGGAGAGATAGTGATTATTGATACCGCCGGCTTTGCGGATGTCGACCAACCCATCTGGGAGAATCAGGACGCGGGCGGTATGGGTCAGGAATCACTCACTGAGACAGAAATTCGAACGGATGGTCTGCTATCCAGCGGAGGGCAGTTTGGTTCTGTGTATCCACTGCGAGATGGCACGGGACGCTTGCTAGTGAGCTGGACTGACTGTCGGATAATTGACGAAGACAGCAACCCCGGCGGCGAGCCTACCTCTACCGATTTCTTACCGTGCAAGCTACAGCCAGAAAATACCGAGAGCGCACCGCCCGTCTACGGCGCCTGGGTGTACGATCCGATCAACGATACCCAGCTTCCGGTAGTGCTCGCAGAAGAAGGCTTTATGATTACGGAAGTAATCGCCGCCGAGCCCAGAGCGTTTCCGGAAATTGCCCCAAACCCACTCAACTTTGACCCCGATCTCGCAGTGGAATCCAAGGGCCAGCTGTCGATTAACAGTGTTTACGATCTGGATGGCGTCGATATTTCACCCCAGGGAATTGCTCAGCATTCACTACCCGGTAGCGCTGCTTTTGCCCAGCGCCCGGCGAGATTTTTGCGACTCATTCAGCCCGTACCGATTCCGGATCCAGATGTGTTCGAGATTCCAGACTATGCGTTTGGGGTAAGTCGGGCGTTTTCATTTCGCGAAATAACCGGCTATGTACCTGTTGAACCCGACGGATCCGTTACGGTAACTGTAGCCGCAGACCAGGCCTTTACCTTTAGCGTGCTCGATGAAATGGGACGGAGGATCGGACCGCGACACAACTACTGGTTGCAGCTTGGCCCTGGCGAGGTTTTACATTGCACCGGATGTCACAGCAACAATGACCCACGCCCCCACGGCAGACTGGATTCACAGCCTCCGTCTTCGAATCCCGGAGCACAATCACTCGCCACTGGATCAATTGGGTTTCCTGGAACAGACTCATCAGACCTGTTTGCAACCGAAATTGGTGAAAGCATGGCTTCGGTCTGGGATTTTCACCGCCCGCTGGGCAATGAAACCGCCGCCACGCGAGATTTATTACTCGCACCCAACTACACAGATCAGTGGAGCGGACCCGGAATAACCCCCGATGCAGACATCCTGGACCGGGAATACGACCCAGCATGGACCGATATCCCTGCCGATAAACCTATAATAATCAACAATCTCGATCCTAGCAGACCGAGCAGAATCGTGATCAACTACATTGATCATATCCACCCAATTTGGGAACGGGTAAGAACGGCAGTGGATGACGGCAGCGGAAACATGATCGACAACTGCGCCGGTTGCCACAATGCGGTTGGCGATACAGTCGTTGCGGCGGGACAGTTAGATTTAAGCTCAGCCCCTTCCACGCAGGATCCCGACCACTATCGTTCCTATCGCGAATTGTTGGACAACGATACGGAGCAGTGGCTGACAGTGGACGGCGCACTGGCTGAGCGCCAGCGTGTTTGCACAGAAACAGATGAGGACGGAAATATTTTAACCACAACAGAAACACTGCCTACCGGCGACAGAATGCGCGCTGGCACCGCCAATGGCAGCAACGGTTTTTTTGCCTGCTTTGAAGGAGGCGACTGCGGGCCCAATATGGCGCCTGCTCTGCCGGCAAACTGCACGGAAGATGGAGGCGTTCCTGTTCCCGCCACCAACAATACAATCAATCACAACGGCATGCTCAGCGCCAGCGAACTGCGCCTGATTTCCGAGTGGCTGGATATTGGTGCCCAATACTACAACAACCCATTCGACGCCAGGCTGGTCGAATGATTGCAGTGAAACCGGCCCAGGCATGAACAACAACATGAAAATTTATCTCGGAAGCCCGAGATCGTTCTCCATGTTTGCGTGGGTGATTTATTTGCTTGCCATGCACAGCACCCAAAGCACTGCGGATGAGATTTTCTTTAAGTCTACCGTGGTTGAACCCTACATCGAAATGCGGACTCACCCCGGCCGAGGCTATCCGATTTTCTATATCGCCGAACGCGGCGAAATCGTGGAACTGCTTAAACGAAAAACCGATTGGATAAAAGTACGCAACAGCCGCGGCGTCGAAGGTTGGGTGCACGTCGATGAAATAGGCAAAACAATAGATTCAATGGGCGAACCACTGAATTTGAAAAGCCCGGATCTGGAAAGTTTTAGCAATCGCACCTGGGAGTTTGGCGTGATGCTCGGCGACTACGACGGAACCGACGCAGTAACTGCCTATGCCGGCTGGCACTTCACCAGAAATCTGTCTTTGGAATTGGCGGCCACTGAAAATTTTGGCG
This sequence comes from Halioglobus sp., assembly GCA_045110675.1. Taxonomy (GTDB): domain Bacteria; phylum Pseudomonadota; class Gammaproteobacteria; order Pseudomonadales; family Halieaceae; genus JBALVT01. The sequence continues at coordinate 217,732 of JBGCGJ010000017.1, forward strand.
ACTTTTCGGATGGACGAATGATCACCGGCAGTATTGTGCATCAAATGTTTCCCGACAAGCGCTATTCGCCATTCCTGACAATAGGCGGCGGAGTTCGAGAGACCAATCCGCGTTCTTCCCTGGTAACAACGGAGGACCGCACTGACAACACTGCCAGTGTTGGGGCGGGCATACGGATTCACTTAACCCGCCGCTTAATGCTCAGATTCCAATACAAGCACTACGTAATACTAACTGACCGCGATGACGACGAAGAGGTAGACGAATGGAAAATTGGAATAAGCGCCTTCTACTAGGTGCAGCCCTGTATGCATTCGCCGGTTCTTCCCTTGCGGATGAACAGCCCGAACAAGTACAGGTGATCAATCCGGAGATAGACCGGCGAGAAATAACCACAGATGCAATAGACACCGAAGATTTTGAGATTGGTGCCTACGTCGGAATTTTAAGTATTCAGGATTTTGATAGTGAAGTGGTGTATGGCGTTCGCGCAGCCTGGCACGTCACTGAGGACTTCTTTTTTGAAGCCAATTACGGCGTGTCGGAGGGAGATCTGACCAGCTTTGAAAAACTCAGTGGAGGAGCACCACTGTTTGGCGATGAAGACAGAGACTACAGCTTTTACGATCTCAACCTTGGCTGGAATGCACTGCCAGGAGAAGTTTTTTTATTTGGCAAGCGCGCACTAAAGTCTGATCTGTACTTTGTGGCCGGCGTTGGCAGCACTGAGTTTTTAGGGGACAACTGGTTTACTGTGACAGTGGGTGCAGGCTACCGCCTGATTCTAAACGATTGGTTAACCTGGAGAATCGATGTTCGCGATCACATTTTTGATCGCGACACCTTCGGCACCGATGACACAACAAACAATATAGAGCTGAGCACTGGAATTACAATCTTCTTCTAGAAAATCAGCCATTTGGGGAGAAAACTATGAAACAACTATTACTGGTACTTTTGTTGACTACAGCGCCGCTGACATTTGCAGCGGTGTCTAGCGGCCCAGCTGGTAACTTCACCTTGAAGAGTGCTTCCGGCGAGAATGTGAAGCTCAGTGAATTTCGGGGGCAAGTTGTACTCATCAACTTTTGGGCGTCCTGGTGCGGACCCTGTCGGCAAGAAATGCCACACCTCGATGCCATACACAAAAAGTACGAACCACTGGGCTTTACCGTGTTCGGTGTCAACGTAGAACAAGACCGTGAAATGGCGGACAAGATTCTGCGGGATATCCCCGTCACCTTTCCAATACTTTTCGACGATGACAACACGGTGAGCAAACTCTACGACGTGGATGCAATGCCCGTCACCGTTTTAGTCGATCGAAACGGCCAAGTAAGATATATGCACAAAGGCTACAAACCCGGTTACGAGGTAGAATATGAAAAGCAAGTACGCGCGCTCGTCAGAGAATAAGATGATGCGATGGTTAAAAGCCCTCTCGCTGCTAGCAGTCACAATGCTATTCGCTGCCTGCAGTTCTATCGAACCGTGGGTAAAACCCTACGAAAGGCAAAATCTTGCCGATCCGATAATGAGTTTTGACCGAGATCCAATTACCAGCGGTTATATACACCATGTTTATCAGGCTCGGGAAGGTGCGCGAGGAGCCGAAGGTGGCGGAGGTGGCGGCTGTGGCTGCAACTAAGAGAGCGCTTATCGCTTTCGCTTTTTGCACGGCGACTGCGCAGGCAGCAGTATTGCCGGAAGAAAGGGCCGATGCGATGTTCCACAGCTATGACGGGGGCGGTATTACCATTGACGGCCCCTCAGTGCTGGTCAGAAAAAACTTTAAGGAAACCGTTTCTATCAGCGGTAACTACTATGTTGACAATATCAGCAGCGCGTCAATTGATGTTCTGTCGAGCGGCGCGAGTAGATACAGTGAAGAGCGAACAGAGTATTCCTTAGGCGCCAGCTACCTGTATGACAAAAGCATATTGAGCGCTGGCTACACCAACAGTGACGAAAGCGACTACGAGGCAGAAACATTTTACTTCGGTATCAGCCAGGACTTTTTTGGCGACCTGACAAATATTACCTTTGGCTATGCCCTGGGGGATGACGAGGTTTTCCAAAACGGTAATGACGAATTCGCCGAGGAAGTGCGGAGGAACACATTCCGCACCTCAGTGAGCCAGATTGTGACACCCAACTTAATTCTCGCACTCAATTACGACCTGATAACCGAAGAGGGGTTTCTCAATAATCCCTATCGCAGCTATCGCTTTCTAACAGACCCACTAGACCCGAGCGCCGGCTTTCAATTTGCTCAAGAAGTGTATCCAGACACCAGAACCAGTGATGCGATTGCTCTTCGCTACATGTATCACTTGCCCTGGAAAGCCAGCACTGGCGGCAGCTATCGCTACTACACTGACGACTGGGGAATAGATGCTCATACCGCTCAGTTTACGTATACCCATGTGCTGTACGACAACTGGACAGTGGATTTTAAATACCGCTACTACCAGCAAACGGCGGCAGATTTCTACAGTGATTTGTTCCAGGTGCCGTCCCAGGATGAAAAAGATTTTCGGGCGAGGGACAAAGAAATGAGTGACCTGGATAATCACACAGTGTCACTGCATGTAAGTTACGAAAGGCCGGTTAACATCCAATGGATAGACAAGGGCGCCGTCTCTTTGCAGTGGGACAGGATTTTCTTCAGCTATGACAATTTCACGGATCTCTCCGATCCGAACACCGCAGTTGGTGATGAAGAGCTCTATGATTTTGAAGCCGATGTTTTCAAGGTGCTGTTCACTATTTGGTACTGAGTAATAACTCCTCGGAGTAGTGCAGTTTTCCCTGGCCATCAATAAAAATGGCATCGACACCGGGAAGGCTGTTGATCAAGGCCAAACCACGCTCTACCCCAAGCACGAAGCTGGTGGTGGATAGAGCATCACTGTCAATTGCCTTAGCGGTAATAACGCTGGCGCTTTGCACCTCACCGGCTGATCGACCGGTTTGCGGATCGAGAATATGGTGATATCGCACACCCTCCTCCAGGAAAAACCTTTCATAGTCTCCCGAGGTTGATATTGCGGTGTCCGCCAGCGGAACCACCACCGCGTACTCGTCCTTCTTACGGGGGTGGCGAATACCGATTACCCGAGGCCTATTCCCGAGATCCCCCAGAATTCTGCTGTCACCCCCAGCACTGATAACGGCGGCGACGATACCCGATCGGTGCAAAATCTCGATTCCGCGATCAACCGCATAACCTTTAGCGATCCCACCTAAATCGACCTGCAAACCAGGCTTGGAAAAAAACAACGTGGAAGCCTTCGTATCGAGATGGATTGCACTATAGTCAATATTGGCTTTGTCCTTGCGCACGGTGATGTCATCGGGAGCACGACCGAGTCGATAGTCATAATGTTGTCCCACAGAAGCGAAGCTGATATCAAAGGCACCGCTACTCAACCGCGAGTAATAAAGGGCTTTGCTGACCACTTCAATTATTTCCGGAGTGGTTGTCACAGCGTGCTCTGCCGCGTCGCGGTTGATCCGCGATAACTCGCTGTTGGGATTCCAGGGGTTCATCATTTCGTCGAGACGTTGTACTTCTTCGAACACCTTTTCAATTGCGGTATGGCCAGATTCTACGTCGTCCGCCCATAGCTCAACGGATATTTGGGTGCCCATCAACTCGCGATGGTCTTTGAGCCATTCCGCTTTAACACCACTGGTGGCCAGCAGCGGAAGCAAGATGCACAAGACTATTTTGGGGAGTGCTTTAGCAGACAATCTCTTCACCTTAGTTTCAACTCCAATGAATCAGGAGATACAATGCTTTGTCAACGCACATCATAGCATCCACAGTCATTGTGATTTCAGCGATTTTGAACTTCACAATGACTTACCCTTAAGAACAACAGAGAGAAACAATGCATCGAATCTCATTAGACGGAACTCGCCTCACGCCAAGCAAGATTGTCTGCATTGGAAGAAACTATGCCGCACACATCGAAGAACTGGGCAATGAAGTTCCCGACGATCTGGTTGTTTTCTGCAAACCAAATTCCGCAATCAGCGATACCTTGCTCGCGCATCATGGAGAGCCATTACACTACGAGAGTGAGCTGTCGTTTGTGGTTATAGACGGTGAACTCTATGGAGTCGGCTTCGGTTTGGATCTGACTAAAAGAGGCCTGCAATCCGAACTCAAGAAAAAGGGTTTGCCTTGGGAGCGCTCAAAGTCATTTGATGGCGCCGCCTTGTTCGGTCCGTTCACTTCAATGCCGGAAAGTATCGAAGACCTCTCTCTATCACTGACCGTGGATGGCGAGCCGCGACAGGCCGGTGGAGTTGAGCTAATGATGTATAAACCAGCTATCATCCTACAGGAGGTAAAGAAGTTTATGACCCTCGAAGATGGCGACATCATCATGACAGGAACGCCTGCGGGTGTTGGCAAGGTTCTGCCCGGAGAAAACTTTGAAGGAAAAGTTCTGGCGGGGGCGGAAGCCCTGTCTACTCAACTGTGGGTCGCGCAATAATCTGGCAACACAACGACCTGCAGCTATCGGGAAAATTCACCATTGTCGCCGTCACGCTTTTCCAGTAGCGTTAGTGTGACAATAAGAGTTGAGACCATGCAAAGTATCCTAAAGCTGGATGTTGCGGGCCAACCCCGAGGTTGGATTTCCGCCAATGAGGCAGTCACTGCCTACGCCCGTGGCGATGTTGTTTATGGCATCGGGGCAGCTCTCCCTCCTGTGTTAGGTGGCTTCCAACGGCTCACCGGCGCTCAATCGCGCATCGACATTCAGCCCATTGTCGCCATCCAAGGGAGAATCATTAACGGTTTCAGTCCGGCTCTGACCAACAAAACCCTGTTTAGAAGAGATGATCACCGCTGTTTGTACTGCGGACGTCAATTCCCGCGATCAGAACTGACGCGAGATCACGTGCAGCCGACCTCCCGAGGGGGGGAGGATCGATGGGAAAATGTAGTCGCAGCCTGCGCTCGTTGCAACTGGCATAAAGACAACAAAACCCCGGAGGAGGCCAATATGCCGTTACTGGCGGTTCCTTTTAAACCCAATACCTGGGAATGGCACTTTCTCGCCCGAGAAAGAATTTTCCCAGACCAAAAAGAATACCTCGCCAAACAATTCAGAGACTACCGCAACTGGGCCAGTTAGCGTTACATTAGACATCTAATATTACGCCGCTTAGATGTGCAGGCTTTCACAATTGGGGAGTATCTCGTGTCCAGTATTCATCTAGACGCCATTCAGACCATGATGGGACAGATGGCTCAGTCCGTTATAGGTCAGCAGGAAGTGGTTCGCACTTTAACCTTGGCCCTTTTATGCAGCGGCAATGTATTGCTCGAGGGTTTGCCCGGGACAGCAAAAACCCGTTCAATAAAAACTTTGTCACGCGTTCTGCAGGCGAACCTGGGTCGCATCCAGTTCACCCCTGACCTGTTGCCTTCGGACGTGACGGGCAACGAAATTTATCAGGATAATCATGGAAAACACGAACTGACCTTCCAACCCGGCCCCATATTCAACGAGCTAGTTTTGGCTGACGAAATAAACCGCGCGCCAGCGAAAGTACAATCGGCTCTGCTTGAAGCCATGGAGGAACGGAAAGTGACCGTTGCAGGTAAGACCTATTCCCTGCCACCGCTCTTTATGGTTCTGGCGACACAAAATCCCATCGAACAGGAAGGCACATACCCCTTACCGGAAGCACAGATGGATCGATTCCTGATGAAGATTTCGGTGGACCATCCGGATACTCAGGCCGAAATGGAAATTGTTCGATTGCTGCAAAGCGAAGAAGGGAAACCCGAAAAAGAACTCGAGAAGATATCCCAAAGCAGCATATTTTCTGCCCGAGAGGAAATACAGCAAATGCCTATTGCACCGGCTATCGAGCAATACATTGTGGATTTAGTCATTGCGACGAGAAAACCCGATTTGTATAGCGACAAGTTAGCGTACTGGATTGAGACCGGCTCGAGCCCACGCGCGAGCATTGGACTGCACCGTGCCAGTCGGGCCAATGCCTGGCTCGAAGGGAGGGACTACGTCGATCCTGAAGATGTCAGGGCAGTGGTACATGGCGTCATGCGTCATCGATTAATTCTGAGCTACGATGCGCAGGCTGATCAAATCAGTGCCGATGATGTAATTGATGAAATCCTGAAACAGGTCGCTGTCGGTTAATCGCATCGTGTCCAATCCCGCCGCACTCAACGAAGACGTATACACCAGCCTGTCTGCTCTGGTCAGGTTACGCTATAACGCGCGCGGGTTCAGCTATCTTCCCAGTCAACCGGTGAGGTCGCTGCTCAGTGGCCGACGTCGCTCACGCTTGCGAGGTCGCGGTCTGGATTTTGATGAACTGAGGCACTATCGCCCCGGCGACGACATCCGAAATATGGACTGGCGGGTGACCAACCGCACAGGCAAGCCCCATGTAAGAGTTTACACAGAGGAGAGAGATCGCCCGGTTATCGTGATGGTTGACCAACGCCTACCTATGTTCTTCGGCAGCGCAAAAAAAATGAAATCAGTGGTCGCCGCAGAACTGGCTGCACTGACGGCCTGGAGAACGATTGCAGTGGGAGATCGCGTCGGTGCGATTTTGTTTAACGATGCCAGGGAAGTCGAAGTAAGCGCGCGACGCAACGAACGCCAGTTACTGAGTTGGTTGGGAAATCTAGCCTCCATGAACCAAGAGCTTTCGGTTACCTCAGGTCATCCAAGCAATCCAAAAGCCCTTTGTAACGCTTTGAAGTTACTGGAACGGCGCGCAGGGCACGACTACCTGGTGGTTATCATCTCTGATTTTTACGGATGGGATGAGGAATCTCTAAGAACGATCAAACGAATCAACCGTCACAATGACATTATTTGCTCACTCATATTCGATCCGCTTGAGAGAGATATCTCCCAAGCTCAGAGTCTGGTCGTCAGCGACGGGCACTATCAATTGGAAATCGAACCCGAGCGCCACGACCTGGGAGAAAAATTCGAAACCAGTTTCCAAAATTCTATGGCCCAGGTTCAGGGAGAGCTCAAACGCCACCAAATTCCCGTACTGCCCGTTGACACGATAACGGCGGTGTCCGATCAGTTACGTGAGAAGCTGGGCGGTCAAAGGGCAGCCCGATGAAGACGCCGCCAGTCCCGGAGGTATTTGGGAACTACGCCCTAAAGGAATTCAGCGAGATCGTTTATCCACCGGATATTTCATGGATGCCACAGACACTGGGCTGGAAAATCCTTGCCTTCGGGCTGTCAATATTTCTGTCTTACTACCTGTCACAAAAATTGCGCCGCTACTACCACAATCGCTACCGCAGAGAGGGAATAGCAAGGCTGAAGAATGCGAATTTAGGCGGTAATTCTGAAGATTTAGTCGGACAGTTAAATCATTTGTTAAAGCTGGTTGCGATGACGGCCTATCCGAGAGCGGAAGTGGCGAGTCTCTCTGGTCAGTCATGGAGCGCCTTCCTGAACAAGCAGTGTGCCGAGCCAGTTTTCACCCGACAGCAGGAAGAAATACTGGGCACCGGCAGTTATCGACAGACCGTGCTGGATGAGCAATCCGCCCAGGATCTGGTTCACGCAAGTTTGACCTGGATCACTAGTCATCGGGATTCGCAGGATGTTTGAGCTAGCCCACCCCTGGTTACTATTACTGCTGGTGCTGCCGTTCTTCATGGTATTGCTTCCTGCCTACAAAGAAAGTCGTGACTCTGTCAAAGTGCCCTTCTTTGAAAAGTTAGTCACCCTCAGCGAACAAAACCCACAAACCGGAGCTAAGATATTGCAGCGCGATATGGCGCAGCGCGTTCTGGTCACCATCATGTGGATAGCCCTGGTCATAGCCGGCGCCAAGCCTCAATGGATTGGCCCTCCCATAGAACAGAAGAAGTCTGGCCGAGACTTGATGATCGCGGTGGATTTATCGGGTTCGATGGAAGCCAAGGATTTTAAGTTACCCAATGGACGTACCGTTGATAGGCTCGAAGCGGTTAAATTCTTATTGGGAGATTTGGCAGAGCAGCGTTCCTCAGATCGATTGGGATTGCTTGTGTTTGGAAGTGCGGCTTACTTACAGACGCCCTTTACCGATGACCACACCGTATGGACACAGCTACTGCAAGATACCCAGATCGGAATGGCAGGCCAGAGCACGGTGATTGGCGACGCCATTGGGCTGGCGATAAAGTTGTTCAGGGAAGGCCAGTCCGACAATCGTGTTCTCATTATTTTAACCGACGGCAATGACACCGGCAGTGTCGTTCCCCCCATCGACGCCGCCAAGGTAGCCGCCGTACACAATATCCGTATATACAGCATCGCTATGGGTGACCCCACGACCGTGGGTGAAGAAGCGATTGATTTTAAAACCATCGAGCGCATCGCCCAAGTGACGGGTGGCCGAGCCTTCGAAGCACTCGATCAAGTGCAGCTGGAGCAAGCCTACCAAACGATTGGCGAACTTGAACCCGAACTTTACGAAACAACAAGTTTCCGACCAAGAAAGAGCCTGCATTATTTACCCATTGGCTTTGCACTGACACTATTTTGGATTTATCACTGTGTGAGGGCGTGGCGATACTGGCGCGAGCAGGGGCGTTCGCATGCTGCCTGATTTGGCCAGTCTGGAACACTTTCACTTTCTGCGCCCACTGTGGGCATGGGTTTTTGTGCCCTTCTTCGCTCTCTGGCTGGTTATGCGCAAACGCGGAACGAGCGGGGACATGTTCGATGGCATCATCGCTCCACACTTGTTGGAACACTTGCGCGTCAAGCGGTTCAAGTCACAATGGTTTAATCCGCAGATGTTTACCGGGCTTCTCCTGATTCTATTTTTCCTTATTCTGATGGGGCCGAGTTGGCGACAGCAGGAGTCTCCACTGAGCCAAGATGAGGCAGCGCTGGTTATTCTGCTGGATGTTTCCGCTTCAATGACTCAGCGAGATGTACAACCGAGTCGACTTAAGAGGGCCAAGCAGAAAATTGGCGACTTGCTAGAACTGCGCCCTGATAAACGAGCCGCTCTGATAGTCTATTCTGGTACAGCACATACTGTACTGTCGCTTACCGCTGATCAAAGCGTTTTGAAACAGTATCTGGCAGCCATTGAACCGGGCATCATGCCGCGCCCTGGAAAGTTTCCAGAATATGCTCTCGCGGAAGTGGATAACGTGCTGAGTCAAAGCCAGGCCCCTGCAACCCTGGTGTTATTTGGCGATGGTCTGGGAGCGGAGAGCCAGGAGGCCTTTAAACGCTACTTTGATGACTCTCCAAACTTGCTCATGGTCGTGGGCGTCGGTACGCAAAAAGGCAACGCGAACCTGATTCCGCTCGAACAGCAAGCCCTGGAGGATCTAGCCTCAGATGCTGGCGGAAGTTACCTTGAAATGACCATCAACGACACTGATGTAAAACGCATTAATCGGCGTATAGACAATCATTTTGTGGTCAATCAAGACAGCGCTCTACCTTGGTTGGACAGCGGTTACCCCCTGGTATTTCCTGCCATGGCGCTGTTTTTACTCTGGTTTCGCAAGGGCTGGACCCTGAGCTGGATCTGGCTGATGATGCCGCTGATACTGTTTCAACCATCCAGCGTCTCCCATGCACAGGAAGTAGGAGAGCCAAAAGAGGCTCAAACACCCAAAAACCATTGGTTCACCACGCTATGGCTGACTCCGGATCAGCAAGGGCGAATCTTATTGCAGCGAGGAAATTATCAGGAGGCGGCCCAACGCTTTGAAGATCCCACCTGGAAAGCGGTTGCTCACTACTATGAAGAAGAATTTCTGCTTGCCGCAGAATACTTTTCGCGAACCGACAGCGATGACGCTCTGTTCAATGAGGCGAACGCCAGAGCACAGGGGCGAGACTACGTGCGCGCAGTCAACCGTTACAACAGACTGCTGGCGCGATCGCCTGATTACCCCGGCGCGCAATCGAATCGCGACCAAGTTCAGGAACTGATTGACGAAACGAACCGGCTAAGCGAAAGCCAGCAGGAAGAAGCGGGTGTAAGCGGGGAAGAAAAAGAAATGGGCGGTGACGAGGCTATTCCCGCTGATGGCGCCGAGCGATCGAACTTCGAAAAATCTGAATCCGTTCAACTTTCCGCGGAGGAGATTTTGCAAGACCCAGCCACCAGCGAAATGTGGTTGCGTGGAGTACAGCAAAATCCAGCAGATTTTCTAGCGGTAAAATTCGACATGCAGTTGCGGGCCCGAGAGCAACGCTCGCAACCACAGCAGGATGATATACAGTGAAAGCTGCCACAAAGCGATACTGTGTGAGCCTCTTCTTGACCTGCCTGACGATGACAGGGACCAATGCGTTTTCTTCGAGCTTAAAAGCGCTGCAAGACTCCGGAAGACTACAACTAGGCGCGTCGCTTTCCAAAGTGAACGCTGTCGTTCCCGGCGAACAGATCAAGATGACCTTGGAAATTGCAACTGACCGCTGGTTCGCAGGAGGTACGCGCATTGAAGTACCCGAAGTAGCGGGACTGGTAATCCTGCAAACTGAGAACTTCGCCAGTAACTCCAGCGAGATGCGCGAAGGAAAAAACTGGGTCATTCAGCGTTGGACTCTGGATGTATATGCTCAACAGGAAGGAATATTCACCATTCCACCGATTTCCGCGCGAATCAAAGTCAGTGAAGCCGGGGGCGCAATTTTAGAGGGCCAGGTGACGGGCCCGACATTAGAGTTTGTTGCCACGCGACCGGAAAGTTTGCTTCGTGCTACAGCTTGGGTCGCGGCACCAAGTTTCTCCGTCACACAAACCTTCGATAGAGATTTAAACAACCTGGTGATCGGCGATGCCATCCAAAGGAAGATCCGCTTTGAGGCGGAAGACGTGATGGCAATGATGCTTCCCACGTTCGACGAAGCACCTATGCAGGGTCTGACTCGATACTCGGAACCACCTGTTTTACAAAACAGTAGTAACCGCGGAACCACGTTGGCGTCACGCGAAGTCACCCTCACTTATATTGTAGAAGCGCTAGGCGAGTACCACTTGCCCGCTCAGGAATATTTTTGGTGGGACACACTGTCTGAGGAACTGGAGCTCATCTCGTTGCCGACAGTCAACGTTCAAGTAGGCACCGGGCCGAGCAAGCCCAGTGGCGGTGAAAAACCAGATTATCGTCAAATCGGTCTTTGGATAGCCACTGCATTGCTAATCTTGCTAGGAATGGCTTGGATAAGGACACAGTCAGTTGTAAGCGGGAACATCGCGCAGATAAAAAAGCACTGGAATCGACTGCTACGTCGGTGGCGTAGGCTTCGACAACCCGCCCTAGCGAGAACGCTTAACCCCGGAAATAATTCTGAGGACTAAAAGGTAGTCTCGCAACGGTGACAGGAATGGATTTACCACGAACATCGACAGAAAGCGCTGTGCCCGGATCACCCAGGCCTCTATTTATATAGGCCACTGCAATGGGCCCACCCACGCTCGCACCGTAGCCAGCGGAGCAGATTTCGCCTACGGGCTCCCCATTCTCCCCCAGCACAAGCTGCCCCTCTCGCACCGGCCGTTTGCCATCCACAACCAGGCCGACGCGCTTTAAGTCTGTACTCGTTTTCATACGCTCAAAAATTACCGATGCGCCTGGAAAACCTCCGGCGCGCGCCCCGTCCGGCCTGCGAGTTTTGCTGATCGACCAGATCAAACCTGCTTGTATTGGGTCTATCTGCGGACTGAGTTCGTGACCGTAGAGGCACAGGCCGGCCTCAAGCCTGAGGGAGTCTCTTGCGCCTAACCCTATCGGTAGGGCTTCGGGAAACTGCAGAATTTTTCTCGCCAATGCCTCGGCATTTTCACCGGGAACGGAAATTTCAAACCCATCTTCTCCGGTATATCCCGAACAACTAATATAGACATCGATACCCTCCCATTGAGTGTGACATCCACTCATGAACGTCAGCTGCTCCGACCCAGGACAGATTATCTTCATGATCTGTCGAGCTGCGGGGCCCTGAAGTGCGAGTAACGCTTGATCTTCCAGGACTCTGAAAGAATTCTCTCCAAGGTGTGCTCGCAGATGGGCAATGTCCTGCTCTTTGCAGGCCGCGTTGACCACCAGAAAGAATTCCTGTTCAGACCAGCGCGTGACAATCAGGTCGTCTAGTACGCCGCCGTGATCGTCGGTAAAAAGTGTGTAGGTTTGTGCTCCTATCGCAAGCCCTTCAAGATCTGCCGGCACTAGAGATTCCAGCATTTTTGCACTGTCCGGACCGGCAACAACCACCTGGCCCATGTGCGAAACATCAAACAACCCCGCCAGAGCCCGTGTGTGAAGGTGCTCCTTAATGATCCCCGAGGGATACTGAACAGGCATTTCGTATCCGGCAAAGGGAACCATCTTGGCTCCAAGTTCACGATGCAACACATCCAATGGGGTGGTCAAAAGTGACATAAAATGATCCCGCCCTTCGGGCAATATTCGCTAGAGGGCGACACTCTATCGAGGCGCTTTATGCCGTGCAAGCCGAATTGTCGCTTGTTGCCAAGCCTTACTTGCCGATGTTCTAATCGGCGGAATCAAACCAGAGAGATAAGCTGTGAGAGGAAACCCAATTGAGCCAAGAACTATTAGTCTGATTGGCATGCCCGGTGCCGGTAAAAGCACGGTAGGCGTATTACTGGCCAAAATATGCGGTCTTGCTTTCAGGGACACTGACCTGGATATTCAGCTCGAAGCCGGCGCGACCTTGCAGGACATCCTCGAACGGGAGGGCTATCTAAAATTGCGGGCGCGAGAGGAACAGATATTGATGTCGATACCCTTGGAACACGCTGTAGTATCTACCGGTGGCTCAGTGGTATACAGCGAGCTGGCAATGCAAAGACTGCGAGATGCCGGACCAGTGGTTTACCTGCAAGTTGAACTCGATGAACTCAAGCGACGGGTTGCACAGAGCCCAAACCGTGGAATCGCCTCAAATTCTGCAGATAGTTTTGAGGATATATACAACGAACGCACTCCCCTTTATCGACATCACGCAGACTACACTGTCGTTTCAGCACGCAATTCCGCAGATAAGATCGCCGAGGATATCCTGAATATCTTGTCTCTATAAGTCAGCGGCCACAATGGGCAAATCTTCAAGCGGAACATGTCCGGACACGGGCGAACACAAACTGGAGCAGTGTTTCAAACCTTAAAACGAGCAAATACGCTGAATTCAGTGCCCCGAATGACTGGCACGCTTATTGCTCTAGCTATAGTGGGCGAGCCGTCGGCGATGCAAAATGCACAGGGAGTCATCTACACGGACGTAGAAGAAAGTCGCAGGGAATCCAGGGATGGTGACGGCTCGCCCCTCTTTCAGTGAGCTGACAATTGATAAATATATTTTATCGTTAAGCCTATAAAAATTTGATTTACTCCCAAAATGTCCTGAGTGATATTTGCCCTGAGGGTACCTAGGTGTAAATCATCAGGAGGTGATTTATGGGTGAACGAAATCAGGAACCTGCAAGTGCGGAGCCACTAGAAGATGTATTCGAACCGGCCCTTGGGGAACTGATAGACGAGGAGTTCGAAGAGCTAATGCCCGTGTCCAGCGAAAAACAGTGCCTGGCAGACAAACGCCGCCGCGCGGAAAAACGACTGGAAGAAAAACGACTGCGGGATGAAATTGGCTGCTACGACCTCGATTTTGATCTGGACGACTGACAGCCGTATCGCGGCAAGTTAATCGCCCGGCACAACCGAGAAACTGCTTCGGGTCATTTGACCAACGACAGCGGAGGGTAAAACTCCCCCCTCTTTTTCAAAGCCTTACACCGTCAAAGTAGCGGACAACACTATCAATTAGCTCTCGTTTGGCCGAACCACTGTGATAAGCAACATTTAGCGACGCAACATATTCCGGCGCACCCTCTACCAGACTCAAACCTGTGTCGGCGAGACCGGCAGCAACATAGCTCTCGGGTAAAAAACACGCACCTCCCTTAGAGACCAGCAAGCGGCTTGCCAAGTAACTCATATTGGTCTGCAAGGCCGGGGCAATTTGATCCCTAAATCGCCGGTCCAAAAAGCGGGCAAAGCCGCCGCCCCAGTCCAGGTTGACGAAATGCTCCGGAAGCCCGTCCTGCACAGACTCACCCGCTTCCGCGCTGTACAGCTTCAGGGTCAGCTGACCTATCGAGACGATACGGAGTTCGGGGAGACTGGGGGGTTCAAAGAGGATGGCCATGTCCAGAGTCCGGTCCAACAACATACGCGTCAAACTATCCGGCTCAAGACCATCCACGTGCAACAACAAATCGGGCATTTTATCCTGGAGAGTGTGCAGCTTTTCTTGCAAAGCAATGCCCCAAAGCCCCGTTCGCACTCCAATATGTATTCGCCGACTATCGGAATCCTCAAGTGCCAGATCTTGCTTGGCCCGAGCCAAAGCCAGCAACATCATCTTGGCGTGGGGTACCAGACGTTCACCTTCACTACTCAACTGAATATTATTGCGGCGGCGGATGAACAGTTTGGCGCCCAGAGACTCTTCGAGTTGTTTTATTCTGGCGCTTACCGCCGCTTGAGTAATATATAGATTCTGTGCCGCCCGACCAAAATGTCGTGTTTTGCGGACCTCAAGAAACGTTTTTAGAAGCTCAGTATCCAAGGTCGATTCCAGTTGTGTAAAGACAAACCCTCCGACACAGCTTAGCCAACACAAGCAGTTAATCAACCGGTATTCGTGTTGACACACATCGACCCAAAGGGATGTGCAAATGTCACTCAATCAGATACATTGCACCACACTTCATTGTTTTGGGAGCAACACCTTTTGAACCGCCCTGTATGGTTGATGAGCATGGACTCAGAACAGTTCAACGCTCCACCAACGACCACTGCTGCACTGACTGCCTACTTCCGACAAAACGGGACTAGCTCGTCCACCACAGATATACACCTGGAGCACTTTCAATCGCCGAGTGACATCGAAGAGTGGTTGGTGCATTGGGAAGAACAAGGTCTGCCGCAGGCAAAAGCAGCTCTAGATGCAAAACTACAGCCGATCGTCGGCTTCAGTTTTTATACCTGGAATGCTGCAGAATTTCTTGAACTGGCTCGTTCCTTAAGGGCGCTGTTACCAGAACTGCTTATTGTGGCCGGGGGACCGCATGTTCAACAGGCCGAGGACTACCTGGGTATCGATCCAATCGATCTAATTTTTCTCGGCGAAGCAGAGATCAGTTTTCAAGAGGTATTGGACAGTCGAGGCCCCAACGATTGGGCAACCATAGACGGTCTTGCATTTTTACTCGACGGAGCGATCTTCAAAACATCGACTCGCGCGCGCTGCAAAGACCTCACGCAATTTCCCTCGCCCCTGGAAGTCCTGGAGCTGTGCGACGATTCAGGCAAACCGCTATACGAATCCATATCCTATGAGACCAGCCGTGGTTGCCCCTTCAAATGCGCTTTTTGCGAATGGGGCACTGGCGCCATTGGCAGTAAGATGTATCAGTGGCCCTTAGAACGTATTGCAGCTGATTGGGAGAAAATAACATCCGCAGGGATAAAAGATATTTGGCTAGCAGATTCCAATTTCGGCGCGCTAAAGCAGGATATCCACAAAGCCAAACTGATCATCGATCTCAAAGAACGAAAAGGATTACCACTTTCCTTTGCCACCTCATGGTCAAAAAAACACAGCCGACAAGTTCAGGAAATAGCATTAATGCTGCATCAGAACGGTCTTTTGCCGCATTACCAATTAGCTTTGCAAACCCTGACACCTGAAGCGCTGCGCCTTAGCAACAGGCAAAATATGAGCTCAAACCAATACAAACCTATCGCTAAAGAAATGTCGGAGCAAGGTGTTCCGATTGCCGCTGAACTTATCTGGGGCTTACCGGGTGATAACCTTGCCGATTTCGAAAGAAACCTCGACACACTTCTGGCGACCTTTCCCAACATCAATATTTTCGGCTATACACTGCTACCAGGAACTGAGTTTTATCGTCGGCGAGAAGAGTATCAAATTGAAGCGGTGCCCGTAGCGGGCTACGGCAAAGCCAAGGGCGAGTATGTTGTCGGCTGCCACAGTTTTTCAAGGCGCGAGGGCGAGGAGGGATACTTCCTCATCAGCGCCCATATCCTGTTGGTTCACGGGCACATCATGCCTCTGACCACTCGGTTTTTGGCTCTGCGTGGCGATGTCGGTGTCTCACCTTTGTTACGCGATATTCTGCAAGCGCTACTCGATCACTTTGAGCACTCCCTGGAAAAGATTAACCTGAGTAGCAGAATGGCCATTTATGAGGATCGAAACCAGGTATACCTACTCGCCCTAAAAGAGCTAGATCAGCTTTATCAAGTTGTGAGCGAGGTATTGCTTAAACATTTTCAGATTAGTGGTGCGGACCCTACAGTGGTCCTACAGATATTGAGTCTGGACAAAGCCTTATGCCCTCGAACAGGTAGCGAGCACCTCCTGGAGCAAAACTTTGAGTTTAATGCACAGGCAGCTCACGATGCGCTATCGACTATGGAAGTTCCTCAATTTAATCCCGAGTACCATCAAAAATGCTCAGTTCAAATTCAGCACCCCGGTGGTGTCGGCGAGATACTTCACGATGCAGATGGTGGTAGTTGGCTGCGAGGGATCATTGTCGCGCAAGAGAAAGTTACCACTTCAGATTTGCCCTACGTCGCGATAGCATAGATCGCGAATTTTGCGTTACTTTACGTCACTTGAGGAAAATCAAATGCCGGAAATTAAACAAGAGGTACGACCTATCGAGGTCAACTACGAATGCGATGCCTGCGGCAAAGGCATGATGTCTCCCACGGGGGAGAGAGACCCTTCAACAGGCACTATCGAGCACCATTGCCTGATATGTAACCATGCGCAGAGTTTTCAGCGGCCTTATCCGCGCATTGATTACGTCGAGGTGGACGAAAAAATCTAGGCCAGATGTTCTGGCAATTTTTTTCTCAGGGCACTCATGCCCGCGTCGGTCGCTTGGAACGCTCCATATTCCGTAATGAGTTTTGTGACAAGCTTGGCTGGGGTAACGTCAAATGCCGGATTAGCTGCTGCGCTACCTGAACCCGCAATTGACACATTAAGGTATCCCGCGGAAGAACTCAGCCCTCTTATTTCCAGGACCTCCTGCCCGCTGCGTTCTTCGATTGGAATGCTGTCGCCATTGGGGCACCGCCAATCGACCGTCGAAGCAGGTAGCCCAACAAAAAACGGAATCTCGTTCGCTGCGGCTGCCAGCGCTTTCAAATAAGTACCAATCTTATTGCACACATCTCCATTGGACGCCGTTCGGTCGGTCCCAACAATGACGCAGTCGACTTGGCCACTCTGCATAAGATGACCACAACTGTTGTCCGCCACAATCGTGCAGGGAACACCCGCACGTTGCAGTTCCCAGGCCGTCAAGTTCATGCCCTGGTTACGAGGTCTCGTCTCCGACACCCATACATGTATGGGCATACCGGCAGCATGCGCTTTATAGATCGGAGCCAGAGCCGTTCCCCACTGAATGGTCGCCAGCCAACCCGCGTTGCAGTGCGTCATAACATTCAGTGTTCCATTGGGACCTTTCGCAGTTAACTGCTGAAACTGCTCAAAACCGCAATCACCGATACGCGAGCAATTGTCGATATCGGCATCTCGAATGGCGAGCGCACGGCTCCACGCTGCCTCGGCACGCTCCTCAGGCGGCAAGTTATCTACCTCCGAACGCAGTTGCTCGAGAGCCCAGCGCAAATTGACCGCAGTAGGCCGTGTGGCCAATAGCTGATCAGCGGCGTGCTCAATATTTTTAGACGACGCGTCCAGCGAAATAGCAAAGGCCAGCCCACATGCCGCTGTTATACCGATTAGCGGAGCACCGCGCACTTGCATCACCTCAATCGCATGACAGTAGGCAGCCAAACTGTCGAGGCTCACCCACTGCAGTTGGTGAGGCAAAAGTGTCTGATCAATTATTTCAACCAAATCGGTTTCTGGGTTACGTCGCAAGCTGGACAGATCGTCCGAAGAAAACATCTTAGTTAGCGTCCTCGTGTTGAGTTGTTTCATATTGCCATTCAAACACGTTCATCTCGATAAAGACAAAAGCAAAAAGCCACATCGATGCATCCCAAAAATCGAGCAAATCGCCCTTAAAGCCCCAGAAAACCGCGGCGAGAAACAAGGTCCCATACAAAACGAACTTTACAACTTTAGTGATACTCATAATTCCATCAGTCAAATTGCCGCGCAATTGCAAGCGAACTTCAATCTCCAGCAACACCACCACCAGAATCCAGGCTGCCGAATTAATCAAATCAGTCCAGGCAAGACGCTGCACGGCGTTTAGAGTTTCACCATCGGAAATAATAGCAAACCCATTTTGGCGATAGATATCTGACCCCATGGCGGCACAACTCTCAGCATCCAAGGGCAGGTATTCATCTATGGTGATGAGTACGGAAAGGTCCTGGGCAATCAAGGTACACGGATCAACTATTGACGTCAGGGTAACATCGTAGATCGCTATCAATTCCGCATAGTAGCCCGTGAACGCGTATACGATTGCGATATAGCACAATCCCCGCACACCGTGCAAAAGCCACTTAGTTGCGCCCTTTATTTTGCTGTCATCCAACACCGAAGTTTCAAGTTCGAACAATAGCAGCAACAAAACCCAGGACGCAGTATCGATAGTCGCCGCGAAACTCTGGATGACCTGTCCAATTTCAAGATCGCCGGCAAAGGTGTGTTCTAGAGCGAGAACTTCTTCTTGCAAAAACAAGAAAATGTTAATGAACAGCAAAGCGTAAGTCAGATACTTGACCGCAGTAAAAATCTTGAAGCGATTTGACGTACCAAAAATGCTGGTTTTAGTTTCCACGGCAGCGCGAATCTACGTCAAACCTGCAGCAGCAGGTGTTCGCGCTCCCATGAGCTGATTACCCGGTTGAACTCTTCAAATTCATCCAGCTTAACCGCACTGTAGGCGCGGAGAAAAAGAGATCCGAACATATCGACAAGTTCTGGCGTGTTCTGCAGGTTACGTAAGCCCTCTTCGAGTGTTCTGGCCACTTCTACATCATCTTCGTTGGCAGTGCCCTGGTGCGGCTTCGAGGGCTTCAGTTTTTTCTTCATGCCCAGGTAACCACTTGCGAGGGTCGCCGCAAATGCCAGATAGGGATTGACGTCAGCACCGGGAAAACGGTTCTCCACTCGGGTTCCTGCTTTATTGCTATTTGGTACACGAAAGGCAGTGGTGCGATTGTCATAACCCCAATTCAAATTGATCGGTGCGGAGATATCGGGAGCCAATCGCCTATAAGAATTTACGTTGGGCGCATATAGGCTTATAAGCTCTGGTGTGTATTTTTGTAAGCCGGCAATGTAGCTCATAAATTCCGGTGTATGATCGCCATTTTCAGCAGCAAAAATATTCTCACCTGTGTCCGCACGGACAATGCTCTGATGAATGTGCATCGCACTACCGGGCTCTTTACTCATAGGCCGGGCCATAAAAGTTGCATAGATGTTGTGTTTATGAGCCGTCTCTCTAATAGTCCGTTTGAACACGAAGACCTGATCCGCCAAACTCATTGCGTCCCCGTGAAGAAAATTTATCTCCATTTGCGCAGCGCCGTTTTCATGGATGAGAGTATCAACGGATAACTGCTGAGCCTCGGCATAATCGTACATATCCTCAACAAAGTCCTCGAACTCAGCAACGGCATCCATACTGTAAGACAGACGCGATGTCTCCGCTCTGCCAGAGCGACCAACTGGGGGCTCGAGTTCCTCGTCAGGATTGATATTTTTTAGAACTAGATAAAACTCCATCTCAGGAGCAACAACAGGGCGTAAACCATCTGCAGCATATAGATCGAGAATATTGCGCAGAACATTTCGAGTCGACAACGGGTGCGGCGTCCCCTCAGTCATATGATAGCAATCGTGAATAATCTGCGCGGTAGGCTCTCTGGCCCAGGGAACAAGGCGCAGAGTGTTTACGTCTGGCTTTAGAATCATGTCTGCGTCTGTAGGCTCAACGAAATCCCAATGCTCATCCGAGTATTCGCCAGTAACAGATTGAATTAGAATACTCTCCGGGAGACGAGGATCACCCTGAGTGAGAAATTGATTCGCAGGTATGAATTTCCCCCTGGCATTTCCGGTAATGTCGGGAACCGTACATTCGACTTCGGTAATTTTATGCTCAGTCAGCCAATCCTGAATCGCCTGCGCATCAGAATCCATAAATCCCCCAAATAGACTAAAGAAGCGAGTATCGCAGTACCACGAACTCATGTTCAAGAGTTTTCGAGGTTTCTACCCCAAAGGTGTTATGCCTGAAAAGTCAGTGAAAACTGTATAGTGATCCTATGAAAAACCAAGAACACATTGACTCCTGGTACGCAAATTCTTCAGTACTTGAAACGCAGTTCTCCACGTTGGAGGGAGAACATAGCGCGGACATCTGCATCATAGGCGGCGGTTACACCGGCCTTTCCACCGCAATTCATCTTCGCGATCTGGGCTACAGTGTCATAGTGCTGGAATCAAACCGGGTGGGCTGGGGTGCTTCCGGTCGCAATGGAGGACACGTTGGGACTGGCCAACGAGCAGACCAGGAACACCTTGAGAAAATGGTGGGTATTAATCATGCCCAGGAACTATGGCAGTTGGGACTGGAAGCAGTCGATACTGTGGCTGGCTTGATTGAACGATTCGAAATTGATTGTGAATTGAAACAAGGAAACCTGCATGTGGCGTCCAAGCGGAGCGATGTCAATGACTTACGCGGCGAAGTGGATCACCTAAAACAGACCTACAACTACAAGCAGATAGAATTCGTTGAGAAACCTGAACTGGAGCACATGACAAGTGGTCGAGGATTCCATGGCGGCGCTATCGACATGGGCAGCAAACATCTACACCCACTAAAATACTTGCACGGCCTCGCTAAGGCCGCATCCGATTTAGGTGCGCGTATTTTCGAGCACAGTCAAGTTGTCTCATATATCGAGCAAGATCAGGTTCATGTTAAAACGGCGCAGGGCGAGGTCAGAGCACGATTTCTCGTGCTGGGGTGCAATGGTTACTTGGAAAAGCTGGAACCGAGGTCCGCTGCCAGGATAATGCCGATCAATAACTATATGTTGGCCACCGAGCCTCTGTCTGAAGAGATCGCAAGAAGGCTTATCCGAGATGACACCTCGATGTCAGATTCTCTTTTTGTCATCAATTACTGGAAGCTCTCAGCGGACAATCGCTTACTATTCGGCGGCGGGGAAACTTACTCGCGACGCTTTCCCGCCGATATTGGAAGATTCGTCCAGAAGTATATGCTGCGCATTTACCCTGAACTGGCCAGCACCCCCATAGAATATGGATGGGGAGGCACCCTGGCCATTACGATGAATCGGATGCCCGATTTTGGTAGATTGGCATCAAACGTATTTTATGCGCACGGCTTCTCAGGTCACGGCGTACCCACTGCAACTTTGGCGGGAAAACTCTTGTCTGAGGTGATAAGTGGCACCGCTGAAAGGTTTGATGTAATGGCAAATGTACCCTCACCGCAGTTCCCAGGAGGCACTCTACTTCGCTGGCCCGGACTGATTGCCGGTATGCTGTTTTATAGTCTTCGCGACCGGCTGGGTAGGTAAATCGGTATTTGTCCGTGCGAAACGATTGTTGCCGCTACACTAAGTAACTATCTCATTCGGCCAGCTATTTTTATTTTGTTGGGCTATAGCTTCTAATTGATATTAACTGTAGAAAAACATCATCACGGAACTAAATGTCAACCTGGATTGATTGAGACATGACTACAGGCCCAAGCTTTGCCGGCTCTTTCTTCGACGAACTACGACGACGAAAGGTCATCCGCACCTGCCTCCTCTACGTCGTTTTTTGCTGGGGAACACTACAAGTAGTAGACATCCTTGTTCCACCTCTGGGTTACGATGGCAAGCAAATTTCACACTACCTTCTGTATTTTGCCACAGCGGGGTTTCCAGTAATCCTCGCCCTGGCCTGGTTTCTCAAGCTCACACCACGAGGGTTTGAAGTTAAACGCTCCTTCGTGGACAGGCGCATTTTGAAAAATATCCCGCCAATCCATGAACGACGACATTCCAGAGTGTCTACTTATTTTCACAAAGGAGAAGAACACAGGCATTTCAACTGGATAGTGTCCGCTGAAACAGGCCCTCTGACTGGCTTAAGTTTTGGTGTCGAAGAACCATTGATCTTTGGCCGCTCACTGGACTGCGACATCGCGATTGTATCTCCCCACGTCTCTTGCCAGCATGCGCGCCTTGATTTTGATGACGACCGATTATTTATCGAAGATCTGGGATCCGCAAACGGTACGATGGTCAACGGCAAGCCTGCCTTAGGCAGACAGGCCCTGCATGACCAAGATGAATTGAGGTTTCACGAAATAGTATTTAGGGTAACTGAGAGCTTTCCTCGGTCCGATAGAGAGTTGCAGTCGATAAGCAAAACGACGAGTATCGATGTGTCAAAAAACTTTGATAAGCACGACAAGGATCGGTGAAACTTTTTCCATATTCTTCGTGCTAGCAAAATTCCAGCATTCGTAGGTCAGAGTATACAGGGTTGTACTTCGGACGTGTGTAGCCAGCAGGTCAGAACCCGTTTGCTCCAAAAGTGTTACCTATGTCAACGGCGAGCGGCGTTCCGCAATAAACTGTCACCTGTGTGACCGGAGAGCACCCAGAGCTATTTGGTCGGTGTGAGAGGATTCGAACCTCCGACCCCTTCGTCCCGAACGAAGTGCGCTACCAGGCTGCGCCACACACCGACATTGTGGGTGAAGGTCACTATATCAAAGCGAGTGCAGGGTATAAAAGCTACGAAAAGTAGGAGAAGTGGGGGATGTAGGGAAAACCAGGCACTTTAATAGATGCCAGCCCAGCGTACTAGCATCTGACTGAATATGCTCAAGCCAAAAACAATGCCAATCAGCACCAATAGCAATCGAAAAGGGCGAAAAGGCTTTCTCTCAACAGCATTAATACCCTCGCGAGTGAAAGCGTCTACCTTCGCTTGATCTTCTGGGTAGAGGCGGGTTGTAGAATGATCGTCTGAATTTTCGGGGAGTTGCTCGGTCATGGGAAAGCGTTGCAGAAAAAACGAACATTGATTTTCCGCCATTTAAACGGGAAAGTCACCCTGGCAGAGTGACTTTCCCTCGAACGCGATAGTTTTAGAAATCGAACATGGCCTCTGGCATTTGCATAAGGTTCTCAGGTCCCGACAGCATTGTGTCTTTGAGACTTAAGGTCCTGGGCAGTAGTCGCTCGAAGTAGAAACGAGCGGTCATCAGCTTTGCCTCATAAAAAGAGACATCTCCATCAGCCTCTGCGATTTTGGCTTTGGCCAGCACGGCCATCCGAGCCCAGAAATACGCCATGGTGACGTAACCGCTATACATTAGATAGTCGACCGCAGCAGCTCCGGCGGCGTCCGGGTTTTCCATGGACGCCTCTCCAATCTTCATGGAAAGCTCTAGCCACTCATCTTTATAGGCCTTTATGACATCGACGAACTCGGCGTTGTCTTCTCCTTCATTCTGGGCACAGAATTCGTCGAAGTACTGGGTAAAGCTCAATAGCAGTTTTCCGCCACTACCCAAGACTTTACGACCGATCAGGTCCATAGCCTGGATGCCCGTTGTGCCCTCGTACAACATGGCAATTCTCCCATCGCGAACGATTTGTTCCATGCCCCACTCGCGAATAAAGCCGTGCCCCCCGAAAACCTGAACACCCAAGTTTGCCGATTCATAACCCGTCTCGGTCACGAATGCTTTTGCAATGGGGGTAAGCAAGGCCATCAAATCATCGGCATGCTTTGATTGCTCTTCAGTCCCTGCTTCGACAATATCGCCCAGCTGGGCCAAAAAGTAGATGAATGCTCGAGCGCCCTCGGTAAATGCTTTTTGAGTAAGGAGCATTCGCCTTACATCCGGGTGAACGATAATGGGATCCGCCGGACCATCGACGTTCTTGGGACCGGTCAAACTGCGCATTGCCAAACGGTCTCTGGCATAGGCCAGAGCACCCTGATAGGACAATTCTCCATGGGCAAGACCCTGAACAGCGGTGCCTAGACGAGCCGTGTTCATGAAAGTGAACATGCATGCCAGCCCCTTGTTGGGTGCTCCGATCAGATAACCCCTTGCCCCATCAAAATTCATCACACAAGTCGCCGAGCCTTTGATACCCATTTTCTTTTCAATCGAAGCACAGTGAACCGCATTTCGCTCTCCGACATTGCCCTCGGCATCGGGTAGAAACTTCGGCACGATGAATAGAGATATCCCCTTGGTACCTTCGGGTGCGTCGGGTAGTCGAGCAAGCACGATATGAACAATATTCTCGGCCATATCGTGTTCACCGGCGCTGATAAAAATCTTGGTGCCGGTGATTGAGTAACTTCCATCAGCGGTTGGCTCTGCCTTGGTTCTTAACAGACCCAAGTCCGTTCCGCACTGAGCCTCTGTCAAACACATGGTACCGGTCCAACTTCCCTCGACAAGCTTGGTGAGATATTGAGCTTTTTGCTCAGGATCGCCGTGGCCTTCGATCGTTCGGATCGCTCCGTGACTTAATCCAGGATACATTCCCCATGACCAGTTGGCGGTGCCCGTTAATTCAGTCATCGCAATACCCAACAGAGCGGGCATCCCCTGACCTCCATTCTCGGTTTCCGCCGAGAGCGCGGGCCATCCACCCGCAACATATTGCTGATAGGCTTCTGCAAAACCTTCAGGGGTTTTGACACCATCTTCGCTCCAATCGCAGCCCTCTTCATCCCCTGATTGATTTAGAGGTGCAAGCACGTTTTCACAGAACTTGGCGCCCTCTTCGAGGATGGCGTTCATCATCTCAGCGGTGGCTTCTTCGTTGCCTGGTAATGTCTGGTAGAGCTTCTCGGATTCAAGCAATTCGTTGATGACGAAACTGACGTCTCGCAGGGGAGCTTTGTAATCTGGCATGGTAATAACCTCGTAAGGGACGGCCCAAAAAAGCAGGCTGGTTTACAGTGTGGAATATGGCTATGTGTTCAGTGTATACATTGTCCTTGAAAACGGTACAAAGTCAAATATCTTTTAGGGCGCGACGATCCTCATACGAGCCCAAAAAAGAATATAAATTGCATCATTCAAATTCTATATGTGATCACTCACTATCAATAAAAACTAGTGGAACCAGACTTCGAAGACTCTGCTAGACGCAAACTCAGGCTTGCTCGATATCAAAAACCGATACCGGCACGACCAGGTTATGTCATCCACAAATAGCGCAACAACAAACTGAATCTGAGTATAGCCGGGATTAGATGATTTAGATTGCTACAACTGCAAGTCTTCGATGCTTCTGTGGCGTGTCAGCCTTCTGAAGCTGCGGCATTATAGTACTGCGGTGCCGGAACGTCGGGTGCTTGCTCTACCGCGCGCTGCTCGGGAGAAATACCTAAGCGAGCGAATAAGTCCATATCAGAATTTGCCTGCGGGTTTGGTGTGGTCAACAGCTTTTCACCGTAGAATATTGAATTGGCACCTGCAAAATACGCCAGCGCGTGAATCTGTTCGTTCATTGCTTCTCGACCCGCAGAGAGACGAACATGAGAACCGGGCATAAGGATTCGCGCTACTGCAATCGTACGTATAAATTCGAAGGGATCAAGATCCTCCTCTTCACCCAGGGGTGTTCCCTCGACGCGCACCAACATATTGATTGGCACGCTGTCGGGGTGTTTCGGCATATTAGCCAGTTGTTGCAAAAAACCCGCACGATCGATTCGTCGCTCACCCATACCTACAATACCGCCACTGCAAACCTTCATACCCGCACCGCGGACATGTTCAAGTGTATCGAGACGATGCTGATAAGTGCGCGTAGTGATGATCTCTCCGTAATACTCAGGAGACGTGTCCAAATTGTGATTGTAATAGTCCAGCCCGGCCTGAGCTAACTCACCGGCTTGTTCTGCGCTCAACATTCCCAGGGTCATACAGCTTTCCAGACCTAGGCTCTTGACGCCTTTTACCATTGCAATTACCTGGGGCATATCTCGTTTTTTGGGAGATCGCCAGGCAGCTCCCATGCAAAAGCGACTCGCACCACTGGCCTTGGCCGCCCTGGCCTGTTCTAAAACCGCTTCAACCTCCATCAGCTCTTCTGGTTCAAGGCCTGTTTCATAGCGATTACTCTGTGGGCAATAAGCGCAATCCTCAGGACACGAACCGGTTTTGATGGAAAGCAATGTGCTCACTTGTACCTGATTTGGGTCAAAATACTTGCGGTGCAAGGTATGAGCTTGAAACAACAGGTCGTTAAAGGGCAAAGCGTAAAGAGCTTCAATTTGTCCGCGCGTCCAGTCTTGGCGAACCTCGGCTTGCGAAGGAATTGTTTGCGAGCAAGCAACTGCTGCACTCTGATTCATGGCAGTAACCCGAATTTTCCAGCGAGGCATAATGATAGCAACGCCAAAACATCTGTCAACCAGATCTCCATTATATGGTTAACATGATTCTGGATGCCCTTCTGCCGCATTACTGTTATCAGTGTGAATTGAGAACAGGCTCAAACCTGCCTCTTTGCGACACCTGCCAATCCAGCCTGGCAAGAAACCACAATTTCTGCCGCGGTTGCGCCGTGCCCTTACCAACCACTTCAGCTACACAAGGGGCATTGACCTGCCCCAAATGCCAACGCCAACCACCCCCTTTCTCAAAAGTGGTAGCTCCTTTCTTGTACGACGAGTCCCTGGCATTTCTCATACACAAATGGAAATTCCAAGGAGAAATGCAGCTCACTGTTGTACTGGCAAACCTCTGGCTGTCGGCAAACTACAACGCCCAACACATCGATCTTATAGTACCCGTCCCATTGCATTGGCAAAAACTGTGGTCTCGAGGTTTTAACCAGGCGGAGCTATTGGCACGCAAAATTCAAACTCTACAACCAGATCTCAAAGACAAGAAGGTCGACACACGAATGGTGGTCCGAACCAAAGCCACTGCTACACAAACTAACTTAACTGCGACTGCCAGAGGTTACAATTTAAACGCCGCTTTTTACGCGCGAAAGACCTGCGCAGGAATGCACATCGCCATAGTAGATGACGTTATGACGACAGGAAGTACCGCTTCAGCTATGAGCGAATGCCTGATAAGCGCGGGCGCCGAATCGGTTGAAGTTTGGTGTGCAGCACGCACACCAGCTCCCTCCTAAATGCGATCACAATGACATGCATTTGAAGCCCTCATAACGCATACTGCGCTAGCTGAACTACGAGACCCGTTTATGCCCATTTTGTTGTTTCTGTTTCTATTACTTTGTCTAAACCCTGCTGCCAATGCGGATACGATAAACGTCGCCGTCGCTTCCAATTTCAAGCAAACGGCACACCAATTGAGTGTCTTGTTCGAGAAAAAAACCGGGCATCAAGCGATACTAAGTAGTGCGTCAACAGGAACCCTTCACACCCAAATCACACGCGGAGCGCCCTTTGACGTGCTCTTATCTGCCGATTCAAAGTCTCCGCGAGAATTGGAAGCGCAGGGGTATACCTGGCCAAATACTCGATTTTGTTACGCACTCGGACAGCTGACTTTGGTGGGAGGCACCGGTTCATTGGAAGACTTGTCGAACGCTAAATTGAGTTTGGCAATTGCCAATCCGGCTACCGCACCCTATGGCATCGCAGCTGAGGAAGTTCTGAACCTACCGCAGTATCACGTCGCCGAACATCGAAAAATTGTTCGCGCCAACAATGTCGTCCAGGCCTTCCAGTACTGGTTCACTTCTTCCGTCGATATCGCCTTGGTCGCCAGGTCCTTAACAAAGAACAATGGCGTACTAATCCCCTCGAGTGACTACACGCCAATAAAGCAGGAAGCTGTGTTACTCAAACGAGCCGAGGATAACCCTGCTGCAAAAAGCTATATCGAGTTTCTAAAAAGCTATTCCGCCCAAAAATTAATTGCCAGTTCAGGCTACGGGAATTGCAAGTGAGTGCCGCAGAATGGAGCGCGATTTGGCTCACAATTCGCTTAGCTGGCGTGACGCTAGTGTTTTTAATGCTAATAGGTACGCCATTGGCTTGGTGGATTTCTCGAAGGCGTACGAATTTCAGTGCCTTTGTAGAATCAGTGGTTGCTTTGCCGCTTATTCTACCTCCTACGGTGCTCGGCTTTTATCTATTGCTTATGTTCGCGCCGCAAACTGCCTTCGGTCAATTTTGGCAACAAACTACCGGCACTCAGCTTGCTTTTAGCTTCAGCGCACTTGTAATTGGTTCCTTCATTTACTCGCTACCCTTCATTGTGCAACCTCTGCAAAGTGCATTTTCTCAAGTTCCCGTTGGCCTACTGCAGGCAGCTGCGACATTGGGAGCGTCTCCCATAGATCAATTCAGATCCGTGGTAATGCCAATTTGCAAACGTAGCTTTGTCACCGCGGCGAGCTTGGGTTTCGCACATACAATCGGTGAGTTTGGTGTGGTGCTAATGATTGGAGGCAACATACCTGGCGAAACTCGAGTGTTATCCATTGCTTTGTATGATCAAGTTGAGTCTTTGCAGTTTGCCGAGGCCCATCGTCTCGCTGCGGGCCTTATGTTGTTTTCAATCGTATTGCTGTTTTTACTTTACCGCAGCAACCCAATAAGTTTGTGGGGTTCACGTCGATGACAGGACTCAGACTAAAGGTAAATTATAGACCTACCCCATCCTTTCATTTAGACGTGGACTGCAGTATTCCTGCAACCGGGGTAACCGCAATATTCGGCCCGAGCGGTAGCGGAAAAACAACGTTGCTAAACTGCATAGCAGGTCTTAGCTCGCCAGCGCCAGACAGCGAAATTATTTACCAGGGAGAAACCTGGCAGTCGACAGGAGTATTTCTTCAACCATGGGAACGAGAAATAGGTTTCGTATTTCAGGACTCACGACTGTTTCCTCACCTCAGTGTGCGTCAGAATCTGGAATACGCGGTGGTGCGACAAAAACGGCACAGCGGTATCAGCATGGAGAACGTTATCGAGTGGCTTTCGCTGGAGGAGCTTCTGCCTCAAGCTGCAACCGAACTTTCCGCCGGTCAAAAACAGAGAGTGGCCATCGCCAGAGCACTGCTAAGTGCGCCACAATTGTTGTTGCTCGACGAACCCCTGGCAAACCTTGATCACGCTGCGAGACGTCAATGTTTACACTATTTGCAAAAGTTACGAGATTTGATCGAGCTACCCATTCTATACGTCAGTCATGACATGGAGGAAGTCGGCCAACTGGCCGACAAACTGATCATCCTAAACAGTGGCAAGATCGAAGCTCAGGGTTCCGTTATCGATTTGTGCAGTCGTTTGGATTTACGCTTGTCTCATAGCGAAGCGGCGGCAACTATCGTGATCGGGCGTGTTACGCGCCACGATGAAAGCTTCGGCCTTACCGAACTAGATGTTTCGCAAAGCACTGTTTTTGTCAATCAAATGTCCGAGAGCATTGGCGCCAGCTGCCGCTTACGCATTGCCGCACGGGATATCAGTATTTGCCGAGAGCGAAATACCGCCAGCAGTATTCTCAATATCCTTCCGGTTAGATTGGTTGAAATCGAAAAAACAGATGATACACGTGTTCTTTTGCGACTCGCACTCGGACAACAATTTCTCATCGCTCGAGTTACACGCAAATCGGTCACCGAACTTGATCTAAAGGTTGGTGAAAATCTATACGCTCAGGTTAAAAGCGTCGCGCTGCTCAGCGAGGTTATGGAGTCCAACGAGTGAGCAATCACCCATATGACCTGTTGACACCGGATTTGGCAATCGATGCAGTCGAATCAGCCGGCTACCTGAGCGACGCAAGATTACTGGCGTTAAACAGCTACGAAAACCGCGTGTATCAAGTAGGGCTGGAGGATGGCGAACCGCTTATAGCAAAATTCTATAGACCCGAACGCTGGACAAAAGCACAAATTCAGGAGGAACACGACTACAGCCATGAGCTTTTGCAAGCCGATATTTCAGTTGTCGCGCCGCTAATAGACGACGACGGTTGCTCACTACACGAGCACGCCGGCTTCAGTTTCGCGCTTTTTCCCCGGCGCGGTGGATACCCACCGGAGTTAGACAACTTAGATAATCTTTTCATATTGGGTAGAACGCTAGGTCGCATTCATGGTGTGGGTCGAGCGAGTAAATTCACACATCGTATTGAGCTCAGCGTTGAAAAAATGATGGCGGACAATATGGAGTTTCTCCTGGCGGGTGATTTTGTTCCCCGAGATTTGATCCCCGCCTACAGCAGCCTCGGAAGGGATTTGCTCGCGACGGTAGATTCAATATACGACGAGGTGTCCCCGGAAGATTTAGTAAGAGTTCATGGAGATTGTCATGTGGGCAATATTTTGTGGCGGGATCAAACAGCACACTTCGTAGATCTGGACGATTGTGCAATGGCGCCTGCAATACAGGATTTGTGGATGTTTCTCAGCGGCGATCGCCATCGCCGGCAACAACAGTTATCTGAAGTTGTAGAGGGCTACAACGAATTTTGCGATTTTCACCCAAAACAATTGCGCTGGGTAGAAGCGTTGCGAACCATGAGAATTGTAAACTACGCCGCTTGGCTCGCAAGGCGTTGGGAAGATCCTGCATTCCCAAGAAGCTTTACCTGGTTTAATACCGAACGGTACTGGGCTGACCATATTCTGGAGCTACGCGAGCAGATGTCAGCGCTTCAAGAAGACCCATTGCAACTATTGTAGATTTCGCTAGGAAGCTCGATACGTTGGACGTACCACAGACCAGCACCATCGCCAAAAGCTGTTACCGGCCAAAACCTCCCTGTCGACCATGTCGAAAAACTGTTCCATTCCCGCAGGATCAGAGAAATAGTCCATGCGCGTGGTAAAGCCTTTTTCCGGATCTAATTCCTTAACAACTTGGGCAGGATTCCCAGCGACGATGACATTGGCCGGCACATCACGCGTAACTACAGCTCGTGCTGCAACAACACTATTTTCACCGATACTCACGCCTTTCAGCACGGTCGCATGATCACCCAACCAGACATTGTCAGCAATGTGGACCGGCGTTACCCGCTCGTCTCGATTAGTTCGGTCGTAAACCATATGCCAATCTGAATCAGTAATGTAAACACCGTTGGCCAACATAACTCCATTACCAATAGTGATTTCGTCGCTGGCACTGACTCTCGACCCGGGGCTCATCAAAACACAGTCACCAATTTCAATTCGCCCCTGGCCCGCGCTGCGACCCCAGACCCCGATTTCGATCTGATGCATAGGTTCGCCGACGGCAGTAAAACTGCGACCTATTCGAATATTTGGACCGGATATATGCACATACCTCGGTTTCATTATTGAATGATAGGGGCCAAGGTACTCGCACTCAGGTCGCAGGAAATACTCAGCGTACCAATGACGATAACGCAGATAACATTTTTTGAGCCAGTAGGGTCTGAGATCTTTTCGCATAGCCGGGTGTCTTTAAATATTGGATAATGGGATGTATACGCAATACACCGCAGCAACACACCTTGATAAAGCGAGCTGCATAACTCGCGGTAACTTTCACAGGAGTTCCTCTATTTTGCAAGCCGATTCTAGACCGGTAAGCAGCAACCAGCAGCACATTCATCCCAAATTGCCAGCGCTTATCAGGCGCTCGATCTCTGGCGCATACAAAAAACCAATTGCCAAATACAACCGCGAATCATTCGAGAAACTGGCACAGAGCTTGGCCGAGCGGCCTCGCCCCCTGGTAATTGATTCTTTCTGCGGGACTGGGCACAGCACCGCTTTCCTCGCCAGGCGTTATCCCAATCATCTGGTTGTCGGTATAGACAAATCTTCAAGCCGGTTGGCAAAACATCCATTCAGCGACAATGACAACTACATTTTGCTTCAAGCCGAGTGCGAAGATGTTTGGCGCCTGCTATTGGATACTGGTGTCAATGCTGATTTTCATTATCTTTTGTACCCAAACCCCTGGCCCAAGTCGGGCCACCTTCAACGACGAGTTCACGGCCACCCAAGCTTTCAATCGCTACTGAAATTAGGCGGTAAAATTGAACTTCGCTCCAACTGGCAACTCTATGTAGAGGAATTTGGCACCGCCATGAATCTATGTGGGGTTCACGGGAATGTTACTCAGTATATTCCCAATGAACCCATCACACTGTTTGAGAAGAAATATAACTCCAGCGGACATCAACTGTGGGCATTTACTGCGGATATACAACACAGCCTACAGAGTCCCGTGACTGCAAGGCGCTAATCAGCTAAAGTTTGCGATCTAGCAAGAGGTATCGACATGTCACCGAAGAAAGCGGATATCGTATGGGATCGCATACGATGCGAAACCGAGCGAAAAGTAGCGGAGGAACCCATTCTCGCAAGTTTCCTCCACGCCACAATTCTGAATCACTCCAAACTGGAGCGAGCCCTGAGTTTTCACCTTGCGAGTCAGCTCGATAGCGCTACTGTGTCTGCGCTGCTGCTGCGTGAGGTTATTCTCGATGCATTCAAACACGATCCATGTATCCCTAAAGCGATAAGAGCCGACTTGATTGCTGTCGAAGAACGCGACTCCGCCTGCAACGAACTCTCGATGCCCTTTCTTTACTTCAAAGGATTTCACGCGCTCCAAAGTCATCGGGTCAGTCACTGGTTGTGGAAACAGGGTCGCGAGTCCCTGGCATTGTTTTTTCAAAATCGTGTTTCCTCGGAATTTGGCGTAGACATTCATCCCGCAGCAAAACTCGGTCGCGGTATTATGCTGGACCATGCTACCGGTTTGGTCATCGGTGAGACCGCAACAGTGGGCAACAACGTATCAATTCTACAATCGGTGACGCTGGGAGGGACCGGCAAGGACGAAGGCGACAGGCATCCCAAAATTGCAGATGGTGTATTGATAAGTGCCGGCGCAAAAATTCTGGGTAATATACGCGTGGGAACGGGCGCCAAAGTAGGCGCAGGGAGTGTCGTGCTCGAAAACGTGCCCGCACATACCACTGTTGCTGGAGTTCCGGCTAAGGTGGTTGGCAAGCCCACGACAGACCTCCCAGCTTTGGAGATGGAACACGATTTCTGTTGCGACGAAGAGGCCACTATAGCCGAGAAAAAAAAGGCTAGTTGATTTCTCGCCTACCCCGCCTGATGATATTGCGGTGACAATTCCTGCACAGCTTCCACAAACGCTGAGACATGGTCGGGGTTCACTCCCGGCGTAATACCGTGACCAAGATTGAACACGTGACCACTGCCATGTCCATAAGCCGCCAGAATAGTCGCTACTTCTTCTCGAATACGTGCCGGAGACGCAAACAGCATCGTCGGGTCCATATTTCCCTGTAGCGCAACACGATCGCCAATTTGCGAGCGCGCTGAACCAATCTCGGTCGTCCAGTCGATCCCAACCGCCGTTGCGCCACAATCGGCAATAGAGGATAACCACTGTCCACCATTTTTGGTAAACACAATAATGGGTACCTGACGACCGTCTGCTTCTTTGGGTAAACGGGAAACAATTCGCTGCATGTATTTTAAAGAAAACTCAGTGTATGCACCGGCGCTGAGACTGCCACCCCAGGTGTCGAATATTTGCAGAGCTTGTGCTCCGGCTTTTACCTGAGCCGACAAATAACCTGCCACGGCATCAGCGAGGAGGGTGAGTAGCCGGTGCATTAGCTCGGGCTGGTCATAGGCCATACTCTTTACATAACGAAAATCTTTAGAGGAACCGCCCTCCACCATATAGGTTGCCAACGTCCACGGGCTACCGGAAAAACCAATCAAGGGCACGCTACCCCCAAGCTCACTGCGAATAGCAGTGACCGCATCCATTACATAGGAAAGATCATCCTCTGCAGTAAAGGAATTTAGCTGTTCCAGATCCTGTTCATTTCTCACAGTTTTTCGAAAACGTGGGCCTTCGCCCTCTTCGAAATACAGACCCAATCCGAGCGCGTCCGGAATGGTAAGAATATCCGAAAACAAGATCGCGGCGTCCATGGGATATCGACGCAATGGCTGCATTGTGACTTCACACGCCAGTTCTGTATTTTTGCACAGATCCAAAAATGAGCCGGCCTGCTCACGTGTAGCGCGATACTCTGGGAGATAACGGCCCGCCTGTCGCATCATCCAGACCGGAGTCTGATCCACGGGTTGACGCTGCAGTGCGCGAAGAAAACGATCATTTTTCAGTTCAGTCATTACTGGGTGTGCCTATTTTGTACATCAAGATTCCGACTTACACATCCGAACCTACAGTTGTCTTGAAACCTTCCTCATACAAGCCTGTACCAATATGCTCCGGAAAGTTAGAACTATGTGTGCAGAAGAATGCTCGAACGCCGCGGCGGACTTAGTAAGAGAGCGGGAAGCCATTTTACATGGACGGCAAGTCATGAACAAACATGGCGGCCAAGAACCCCGATAGCGACTGACTCTGCGCTATCAACTCAGCAAATTTATCAGTTCTTGATCAGATACGTCATCGACGATGCAAGCTTCACCGATAGCGCTGAGTAAGATGAGACGCAGCTCACCATCGACAACCTTCTTGTCTCTGCCCATCAAATCAATAAAGGTCTGGGGGGACATATCCTCGGGTGCTTCAGTAGGCAGACTCATGCTGCGCAGTAGATCTGTAAACTCATCGACCTCATGCGCCTGAATCAATCCACGGGCGTTAGAAAGGCGCAACGCCAATACCATGCCGGCAGCGACTGCCTCTCCGTGGAGCCATGCGCCATAACCCTGGGCATTCTCAATGGCATGGGCAAAAGTATGGCCGAGATTAAGAATGGCTCGCACACCGCCCTCACGCTCATCCGCCGCAACGACTTTCGCTTTGTTTGCACAACTTCTCTCGATAGCCTCAGCAAGCGCTGCCTCTTCTCGAGCTAATAGTTTGTGGATATTTTCACGCAACCATCGATAAAAGGGCTCATCGGCTATCAAACCGTATTTAACAACTTCCGCAAGACCAGCGGCGAACTCTCTTGCGGGAAGAGTAACCAAGGTGTTGGTGTCGATTAATACAGCTTGTGGCTGGTAAAAAGCACCAATCATATTTTTTCCCAGCGGATGATTGACCGCAGTTTTTCCTCCAACCGAAGAGTCTACTTGGGCCAGCAAGGTAGTGGGTATTTGCACAAACTTGACTCCCCGCTGATAGCAGGCAGCCGCAAAACCAGTTATGTCACCCACCACACCCCCACCAACTGCAATAAACGTCGTTCCGCGATCGTGCCTGTCAGCCATCACCTGGTCGAAGATTTTCTCGAGCGTCGCGAGAGATTTATACTGCTCTCCGTCGGGAAGTATGACTTCGCTTACGAGCGTGATGTTTTCCAGGGCCGCTCTCACCCTGTCCAGATAAATAGGCGCGACCGTTTCGTTGCTGACAAGAACTACTTGTGACCCGCTAACATGGGAGGCGAGTAACTGAGAATCCGAGAACAGGTCGCGGCCGATATAAACAGGATAGCTGCGCTCTCCCAGATCAACATGCAGGGTGTGCATAAGCAAAGACACGACGAACCTCGAACTCGAAAAATGGTGGGATATGATAACGCCGCGATAGCGGGCTTGTCTCTAGCTCAGTTCTCGAACGAGCTTTTGTGCAACCGTACGAGGACTACAACCGTCCGTATCTATGACATGGTCGGAAATTTCACGATAAAGCGGATCGCGAATATCCATCAGGTCACTAAGAATTTGCTCTGGATCTCCAGTTTGCAGCAGAGGGCGTCGCCGATCCCTGTGGGTTCTACGAACCTGCTCTTCAACCGTGGCATGCAGATAAACCACAAATCCGCGAGCGGCCAAAACACGGCGATTCTCCTGACGCATAATGACGCCACCACCCGTGGCCAAAAGCACATTGTCCCATAGGGTCATTTCTTCGACCGCTTGTTGTTCTCTCGTTCGAAAGCCCTCTTCCCCTTCCACGTCAAATATCCAGGGAATATCTGCGCCGGTGCGAGCTTCAATTTCGGTGTCTGTGTCTGCAAACTGAAGATTCAGTTGCTGGGCAAGATATTTGCCAATGGTGGTTTTGCCGGCCCCCATGGGGCCGATCAAAAAGACTCTGTGCAAATTAGGCATCGCTAGTCGAGCACTGTATCAGCCAGAATCCGTGGGGTGATGAAAATCAGAGTTTCAGTCTTAGTCTTGGTACTGGCTTCGTTGCGGAAAAAGGCCCCTACGTAGGGAATATCACCGAGGAAGGGCACCTTGGCCACACTTTCAATATCCTCTGTTCGAAACACGCCACCAAGAACCACAGTTTCTCCATTGCCCACCAGGACCTGTGTGGTTAACTCTGTTGTGTCGATCGATGGAATGAAACCACCGGTAGAACCACTTGGAACGAGATCACCCACAGAATCCTGGGTAATAATTAAATCCAGCAAAATTCTGTCGTCAGGCGTGATATTAGGGGTGACATCCAGCTTAAGAACAGCTTCTTTAAAGGAAACGGTTGTCTCTCCACTTGCT
Source organism: Halioglobus sp. (assembly GCA_045110675.1). Taxonomy (GTDB): domain Bacteria; phylum Pseudomonadota; class Gammaproteobacteria; order Pseudomonadales; family Halieaceae; genus JBALVT01. Next base: position 254,303 of record JBGCGJ010000017.1, read on the forward strand.
GAAGATTCCTGATAGGGAATTTCAGAGCCCGATTCTATCGTGGCCTTTTGCTTGTCCCCAGTAATCACCTTCGGCTGTGAAACAACTTCACCCTCACCGGCAGCTTCCAAAGCAGACAGCTCTGCTGCAAGCAGTAAGTCTTCGCTCGCAAAACCGACCGCAAACCCACTGGTAGCGGCACCGACTCCCAAATCAACCAGCAATGCACCGGGGAAATTAACGGTGGGCTGCGTACCATTAACTACCGCGTTATTGATCTCAGAAACGTTGTCTAAATCACCCGCCACTGACACCAGATTGCCGTTTTTATCGGGATTAAGATAACCGCCTCCCCACTGAATGCCCAATTCGCTGGACATATCAGATTGGGCAATAACAATTCGCGCCTCAATCATGACCTGCCGAATAGGCACATCGACCAGCTCTATCAAATCGCGAATTTCAGCCAACTTCAATGCCGTCTCTGTCACGATGAGAGAGTTCGTGCGCGGATCGACAATAACCGATCCCCTGGAAGAAATAAGGCTGCCGCCGTCCTGAGAGCCCGCCTCGAACAAACCCACTACCGAAGTAGCAGCCGCATAGCGAATCCTGATGAACTCAGATTGCAGAGGCGCCAACTCAGCGATTGAGCGATTGGCTTCGATCTGTTGACGCTCGCGCTCTGCGATTTCCGCTGCAGGTGCAACCATCAAAACGTTGCCGTTTTGACGTTTATCCAAACCTTTCGTTTTTAAAACCAATTCCAGGGCTTGATCCCATGGAACATTTTGTAGGCGCAAAGTAATTCTGCCAGAGACCGTATCACTCGCCACCAGGTTCAGCTCGGTGAAATCAGCGATTAGCTGAAGCACTGCTCGAACTTCAATATCCTGAAAATTCAACGATATTCGATCACCGACGTAGGTGAATTCATCCTTGCGTCGCTCTATCTCGCGCTTGGATAACGGTTTGACACTCAGCACGTACTGACCTTCTGTTTGATAGGCCAGGTAATCATAATTTCCGGTAGCCTTCAGCGTGAGCGTAGCACCTCGCTCTGTGGTGTTGACATCGATACTGTTGACGGGCGTTGCAAAATCGGTCACATCGTAACGGCGCATCAATCGCTCGGGTACCGTGGTATCCAAAAACTGTACCTTGATATCGCCTCCTTCACTGAAGACGTTCACATCCACCGTAGGGTCAGTAAGATCGAGCATAAGTCGACCTTCCCCATCGCCTGTTCGCTGAAATTGTAGGTCAGAAATTTCTGAGCTAGCCTGAGTTACCGCAACGACCTGAGTCGCAAGTTTGGTGGGGTCCGACGTAGGTTTTATGTAATCACTACTGCCATCCTGGCCCACAACAACGTAGATACTATTTCCTGTCACACGAGTGGTATAGGGGACCATTTTCACCAGATTAACAATCATTCGTGTTCTGTCACCCGACTCGAGCACGACTACACCTGTGGCGTTACCATAGGGCAGCGTAAACCGCTTACTGTCTAAGGCGCTTTTTGTGTCAGGGAAATCGATCGCTATGCGTGCCGGCTTTTCGATGGTATAGGCCTTCAAGTCCGGCGGCGTCTCATCAAAATCGAGACGAATTTCAAATTTGCTTCCTGGACGGGAGCTAAACTCAATATCTGTGACGCTAGGCGCCGCCTGCAGCTGGCCAGCAAATATCGCCAGCGCTAGACCGAACCCCAACCGGCGTCCAAGCCAATGCCTTCTTTCTTGTTTATTTGTAATCACGGCCCCAATCCCCAATTTCATTTTTTTTGTCCACATGGCACTTCCCAGTATCGCGACTTACACGCCGTCTAATTTGATTGTTCGCGGCCGTTCAACCCAACCGTTCTCTGTGCCATCGCTTACAATTTCTATTACGGCCACATAAGTTTCCGCCATTTCAACTATTTTGCCGTGGTTTCGCCCCATGTAGTGCCCAAGTGTGACGCGATGGATACCACCATCCGGGTCTCGCACCAACACCCAATCTGTACCCCCTCGAGCCAGGCCACCCACCATACGCAATGAGTCAAAAGTGTATTGCTCAAGAAATTCCTTGGCGCGGCTTTCATCTGGCTTAACAGCACTAACAGCCTGCAACTGTCTGATTTCGCGTACTTCGATCGGACGATCAAATGGACTTCGCAAAGCTGTGGCACTGTAGGCAAAAGCCTCATAGGCCTTAAATGTCGGAATCGGCGTAATGATGCCGCCCGGCTTGGCGCGTTTCTCAGCCATAAAGTCGTTCAGGTCGGACATATCCCCACCGCCGCAGGCAGCCAGGGTGATGCCCAGGAACAAGGAAAAGCAAAGATGACGAAAAGTAGTACCCACGCTCAGGCCTCCTCGTCTTTATAACGGTAGGTTTTGGCTACCAAGCTGAGATCCAGCATTCCCGGCACCTTGGACGCGACAATACTGAAATCGTGCAAAGTCACAATACGAGGAAGACCCGCCATGCCGCTAATAAAGGCACCTAGATCGTGGTAATTGCCACTGGCCGAAATCGATATAGGCAGTTCAATGTAAAACTCTCTGCTCTGTTCGGCCAACAGATCAATGGTTTTAATCTCAAGCCCATTGAGTAAACCTTTATTGGTAATATCCTCAAGCAACCCAGGGACCTCAGTATCACTAGGCAACTGGCTCACCAAGGCACCAAATGACTCCTGCATCTCTTCCATTTGGCGCTTGTACGCTTCCAGGTTCGCCGCTTGGAAGGCCTTACCTTCAAAGTCCTTTTTCAGTCGTTCTTCTTCGGCTTCAATGGTTACCAGCTGAAGCTGCATATCTTTAATATGATAGTAGTAACCACCGGCGAGTACCGCCGCCAGTAACAACGCCCAAATGATAACTTTAATCGCAATTGGCCAAGCGCCAACATTGTCAAAATCAAGATCGTTGACATCAAATTCGCTCAGCGAGCGCATTGTATCTTCAAATGCCATAACTCAGCCTTCCCCCGCTTGAACACCCGAGGTGGGTAACTCTATTTGCACCGTTAGGTTAAATGTTGTGGCCTGATCACCGTATTCCAACGCAGCACTCACCTTGTCGAGATTGGGATCCGCCAACCAGTCTGAGCCATCCAGCCGGCGCATCAGGCTAGACACGCGGTTATTGGACTCGGCTATTCCTACTGCACTGATAGTTTTGCCCGTCGTCGTCAAGCTGGTGTAAAAAACACCATCGGGCACGGTTTTGACCATCTGATCGAGAATACGGACAATAATGGGACGGTTACCCTGTAGCTCCTGAATGACCCGCATTCGATCGAGCAACTGATTGCGTCTTCTTTCTAAGTCTTTGATTTCCGCAACTTGCTTGTCCAGAACCGCAATTTCCTGCTTAAGAAGCTGGTTACGCGCATTCTGATTGTCTATCTGACTGCTAACAATTCGATCACCGAGCAATACCAAAACCACACCAAGCGCAAAGACAAAACCCAAAACAGTCAAAAACTCTTTTTTGAGCTCCGCTCGGCGTTCATCACGCCACGGTAGTAAGTTAATTTGAGCCATTAGTCGAAGCTCCGTAAGGCCAGTCCGCACGCTATCATCATGGCAGGTGCATCGCTGCTAAGTGCGACTGCATTAACTTTTGATGAGATGGCCATATCCGCAAAGGGGTTCGCGACGGCGGTTGGAGTACCCAGTTTATCCTGGACCAACTCCTCCAATCCTTCCATTGAAGCAACACCACCCGCAAGAATGATGTAGTCCACGTCATTATATTGGCTGGAAGAAAAGAAAAATTGTAGTGAGCGAGCAACTTGCTGCACAACTGCGTCTTTAAAGGGCTCGAGCACTTCGGGCTCGTAGTCATCGGGTAAACCGCCCTGCTTCTTGGCTAGTCCCGCCTCTTCCAGAGGGAGACCATAGCGACGCATTATTTCGTCGGTGAGCTGCTTTCCACCAAATAACTGTTCGCGGGTGTAGATCGTTTGCCCGTTGGTGAGAACACTCAACGTTGTCATCGTGGCGCCTATATCTACTACCGCGACCGTATTCTCAGATTCCATGTCCAGCTGATCCTGGATAAGCGAAAAAGCCCGCTCCATCGCGTAAGCTTCTACATCCATAATCTTCGGAATAAGTTCAGCGCCTTCCACGGCCTCAACTCGAGCGTCAATCGTTTCTCGGCGACAAGCTGCCAGGAGCACTTCCACTTGCGTATCACGCTCCGGGGAAATCCCCTGAACTTCAAAATCAATCGCCACTTCTTCCAGAGGATAAGGAATGTATTGATCGGCCTCCAGCGTGAGCTGGGTTTCCATATCATCCTCAGCCAGACCCGCTGGCATATCGATCATCTTGGTGATAACAGAGGACCCGGCCACGGCTGCTGCCACCGCCTTAACCTTAGTTCTGGATTGCGCAATCACACTGCGAATGGCGTTTGCTACGCCATCCACATCATTGACATTTTTTTCAATGACCGCGTCCAACGGCAGTGAACTTACCGCATAACTTTCTACGCGGTATTTACCCCCAGTCTGACTCAGTTCGAGCAGCTTAACGGTCGTCGAACTGACGTCCAACCCCAGAACCGGCGCTGCCTTTCTTTTCCCTAATAAACCCAACACGTTTTTTTCCTATCAGTATCACTAACTTAGGATATTTTTATACACCGATACATTAATTATTAGATATACCATAGACACAATTCAATCAAAAGTGAAAAAGACACAATTCCCCCGAAAGTGAATAAGACACAATTCAACCGAGGCCTAAAAAAAGCATATAATTGCCGTCTTGTAGAACGCTTTGTTCTGACCACAATCATGTACGCCTCTGCTCTTTTAAGGACTCTATGAAATTCCTTCGACTGATACTGCGCCTCGGACTCCTGGGATTCTGCGGGAGCATCTGGCTACTGGCAGGGGTGTACCTTTACCTGAGTCCAAGCCTGCCCGACGTGGAATCCCTGCGCGATGTAAAACTACAGACCCCGATGAGCGTCTACACCCGTGAGGGAGATTTAATAGGCCGGTTCGGGGAACAAAAACGCAGCCCGATGCTGTTTGATGAAATTCCCAAGACCTTTGTGATGGCACTCCTAGCCGCCGAAGACGATGGGTTTTTCCAACACAATGGAATCGATGTAATGGGACTGATGCGCGCCGTATCTGAACTTGTCATTACAGGTCAAAAAGGATCTGGTGGCAGTACGCTTACGATGCAGGTGGCGCGAAACTATTTTCTGACTCGAGAGAGGACCTTTACCCGAAAATTCAATGAGATTTTGCTGGCCATTGAAATCGAACGTGCGCTGGAGAAACCAGAAATTTTTGAGTTGTATTTCAACAGGGTTTTTCTAGGACATAGAGCCTATGGATTCGATGCCGCAGCACAAGTGTATTACGGAAAAAGTATCGTCGACCTCACCCTGGCCCAACAGGCCATGTTGGCAGGAATACCCAAAGCACCCTCGCGCAACAACCCGATCAGCGGCCCGGACGCAGGAGAGGCTCGGCGGAATTGGATTCTAGGTAGAATGCTATCTCTGGGTTATATCAATCGTGCTGACCATGACGGTGCCGTTCAAAGCGAAGTAACGGCAGATCACCACGGAGCGCAACTAAGCTTCCAGGCGCACTACGCCGCAGAAATGGCGAGACAGGAAATGCTCGAGCTCTACGGCATGGCCGCCTACACCGAAGGTTTTCATGTCTACACAACAATAAGCAGCGAGCTTCAAAAAACGGCGCAGAAAACCATTAACAGCGGTTTGATGACCTACGACAAGCGCCATGGTTACCGGGGCCCGGAGCGCAAACTACCGGCGACGGATCTCGAACCGGCAGCCGCCAGTGAATATTGGATTAATGAACTGACGGAAACCGCCGTCATCGCAGGATTGCAGCCCGCAATCGTAACGTCGGTGAATGACGATTCTGTGGAGATTGTACTTGCTGACAGTTCTCGGGCTTCGATTGCCTGGGAAAACGGTATAAGCCAGGCGGCACCCTACCAAAACGAAAACTCCAAGGGGGCGGCACCACAAACACCTGCGGATGTGCTGAGTACGGGAGACTTGATTCGTATCGCTGTAGACGACGAGGGAAACTGGCAGCTTGCACAAATACCGGCAGCACAGGCCGCGCTAGTCGCCCTAGCGCCAGATGATGGCGCAATACTCAGTATTGTCGGTGGTATGGGCTTCGAGCAAAGCAAGTTCAACCGAGCAACCCAAGCAGAACGCCAGCCGGGCTCAAATTTTAAACCCTTTATATACAGCGCTGCGTTGGAAGCGGGATACACCGCGGCGAGTATTATCAATGATGCTCCAGTCGTGTTTCAAGACAGCTCCCTGGAGGGGATATGGCGGCCCGAAAATGATGGCGGAAAATTCTATGGGCCCACACGGTTGCGATTGGCACTCACCAAGTCCAGAAACCTGGTCTCCATAAGATTATTGCAACAAATGGGGATCCAACCCGTCATTGACTACGCGGCACGATTTGGTTTTGACACCTCTCGCTTCGCTCCAGATTTATCACTGGCTCTGGGCACACATGCTGTAACCCCGCTGAAATTGGCATCGGCCTACACCGCTCTCGCCAATGGCGGTTATCGGGTTGAGCCCTACCTTTTAGAACGGGTGGAGGACCTCTCCGGCGAAATTGTCTATCAGTCGAACCCGCTCACTGTCTGCCGAAACTGCGAACTAGACGAAAATCCAGACCCGAATCAGACAGAACTGAGCATGGAGGAAATTTTAGCCCAACAAGAAGCGGCTGAAAGCCCCAAGATAAATATCGCTCCGCGAGTGATGGATGCAAGGGTCAACTACATTGTCGATAGTATTTTGCAAGACGTCATCACCCACGGCACCGGTACCCGCGCGCTGGTCTTGCAGCGCGGAGATATTGCGGGCAAGACCGGTACGACCAACGGTCCTAAAGACGCTTGGTTCTCGGGATACAATCGAGATGTCGTCACAACAACCTGGGTTGGATTCGATGACTACACGCCTCTGGGAAAACGAGAATTTGGCGGCACCGCGGCGCTGCCGATCTGGATCAATTTTATGCGCGAAGCACTTAAAGATTCACCCGATGTGGAACGGCCCATTCCAGCGGGTATCGTGACGGTCAGAATTGATCCGGATAGCGGTCTGCTGGCATCGGGGGAGCAACGCAATGCCATTTTTGAATACTTCCGGGATGAGCTGGTGCCCAAACCCGCTAACGATGGAGATGGAAATGGAGATCCTGGGGTGGAAACAGAGGACTGGATCAACGATATTTTCTAGGTCAACTTTCGTAACACTATGCACAACACCCTGGGCGAGAAATACCATGGTGAATCGCTAGCCACTGCAACACTAGCCGCCCGGGGCGTAGTCCTTGGGATAGGGCAAGCCAGCAACCCCACTATCAACAGCAGCCCTTGCCACGGCTCCTGCGACACAGTTAAGAAGCCTTCTATCCATTGGCTTTGGAATAATGTACTCGGGGCCAAAAGTCAGAGAATCGACATCACAGGCCACCAAAACTTCTTCGGGGACTTCTTCCTTTGCGAGTTCACACAGCGCTCGAACAGCCGCTATTTTCATCTCTTCATTGATACGACTGGCCCGGACATCCAACGCTCCACGAAAAATAAACGGAAAACCCAAGACATTATTCACCTGATTAGGATAGTCAGAGCGACCTGTGGCCATAATCAGATCATCGCGAGTGGCGTGTGCCAACTCCGGATCAATCTCAGGATCGGGATTGGAGCAGGCAAACACTACCGGCTTGTCCGCCATTGATTGGAGCATTTCAGCGCTGAGCAAGTTGGCCCCGGACAAACCGATAAACACATCGGCACCGTCAACCGCGTCGGTCAGACTGCGCTTGTCGGTGTTATTCGAGAACTCTTGCTTATAGGCATTAACACCTTCACGCCCTGGATAAATCACTCCCCGGCGGTCCAACATAAAAATATTCTCTCGCCTAGCTCCCATGCTCACCAGAAGACGCATACAGGCAATAGCCGCAGAACCAGCTCCCAGGCAAGTCACTACGGCATCCTTGAGAGTCTTGCCCTGAATTTCGAGAGCGCTGATAAGCCCAGCGGCCGTGACAATCGCTGTACCGTGTTGATCATCGTGGAACACAGGGATATTGCATTGTTCGATCAGCTGAGCTTCGATCTCAAAACATTCCGGTGCCTTAATATCCTCGAGATTAATGCCACCGAAACTATCAGCAATACAAGCAACTGTACTAATAAATTGATCCTCATCTTCGGTGCTCACCTCAATATCCACCGAATTAATCCCGGCAAAACGCTTGAATAGCAACGCCTTGCCTTCCATGACAGGCTTACTGGCCAGCGCCCCAAGGTTTCCAAGACCCAACACTGCAGTGCCATTGCTAATCACAGCGACCATGTTGCCCTTCCCTGTATAAAGGTAGGCATTGGCGGGATCATCGGCAATTTCAAGGCAGGGCTCGGCAACGCCGGGGCTGTATGCCAGTGAAAGGTCGTATTGGGTTTCGGCTGCGGTGCTGAGCTCCACCTGGATTTTTCCGGGAGTCGGGTGGGAGTGGTACAGCAACGCTGCTTCCTTCAAATCCTTGGACATGGTGTTCACTTCGTTTATGAGATCGGGGGAAAAACAGGGTGCAGAGCATATAGAAAAGCGCTTGGAGGAACAAGGCCAGCCAACGGCTCTAGACCTCAGAAGTGAGCTCCAACGAGCTCAACCAGCAGGTATAAAAAAAGCGCCAAACCGGAGCAGGTAGAGCGCTTTTTAGGGCCTTGACCCTGGACTTAAGAGCTAGGATTCAGCGGGTGCTTCCGTTTCTGTCTTCGCCTTGGTAGTTCGGCTACCAAAACGCTTATTGAAACGATCTACACGGCCGCCAGAGTCCAGCATTTTCTGCTTACCAGTGAAAAAGGGATGGCACTGAGAGCACACATCGATGTGAAGATCTTCACATAGTGTCGAACGCGTTGTAACCTTGTTGCCACAGCTGCAAGTCGCCGTAACGTCCTCGTACTTTGGATGAATATCTGCTTTCATAGTCTAACTCCTACAGGATAGTCGATGCCGCCACCCGACCCATGTCGAGCACCGCATCTGGATTAAGGAGACGGCCACCGGCCGGTCAAAAAATAGGCGGGCATCTTACCAGACAGGCTGTGATAAGCAAGGCTTTCGGGGCATTTGTTACAATGCAGCAACTTCATCTACCAAGAGCCTAAATAAGGGGCGCAATGTCTATTCTACGCCTCGTAATACCCTCGCCGCTGCGGATTGAGTTCGATTATCTGGCGCCGCTCAACAGCCCGTCGACACAGCTGGCAGAACTCGTTCCGGGTATGAGGGTGCGGGTCCCCTTTGGTCGCCGAGAGGTCATCGGTTACCTACTGGGGGTAAAATCTAACTCGGATGTACCCGAGAACAAACTCAAGGCCGCCCTCGAAATACTCGATGAGGTGCCATTGCTCGACCCCACAATGCTAGAGCTGTGTCACTGGGCTGCCAGCTACTACCACCACCCGCTGGGAGAGGTGCTGGGAGCCGCTTTCCCTGTCTCTCTGCGCAAGGGAAAGCCTCATAAAACACTAGGCGAAACCGCATGGCGCTTGAGCACCCGAGGCAAAGGTCTGCCCGAGGGCGCGCTCAAACGCTCACCTCGCCAGGCAAAAGCCCTGGCAATTTTGCAACAACACCACGTAGTGGGCACGGCGAGGCTCGCCGAGGCTGATATTTCTAGCGGAATAATGCGCGAGCTGGCGAAAAAAGAGCTGGTGGAGGCATGCAAAATCCCCAAAACACCTCGACCCGGGACCAGCCACGCCGGTCTGGAGCTAAATGATGAACAGTCAGAAGCCGTTGCCTCCATTAAGAAAAACCTGGGGGACTTCGCGTGTCATCTACTTGAAGGCGTGACCGGTAGCGGCAAAACCGAAGTCTACCTGCAACTCATCGCCGAGTGTCTGGCGCAGGAGAAACAGGTGCTGGTGTTAATCCCGGAAATAGGACTCACGCCGCAAACACTGGGCCGCTTTGAGGCGCGCTTCGATGCAAATGTGCTCGCTTTGCACTCCGGGCTGGCTGAGGGCGCGCGCTATCAGGCCTGGGAAGCAGGGAGAACCGGCAATGCGCATATCGTCATAGGCACGCGATCTTCAGTCTTTGCGCCAATGAAAAACCTAGGCCTTATCGTTGTCGATGAAGAACACGACACTTCCTATAAACAGCAGGATGGATTTCGCTACTCCGCTAGAGATATTGCGGTCAAGAGAGGTCAGTTGGAGCGCTGTCCTGTCGTTCTTGGAAGCGCCACGCCCTCACTTGAGAGTATCCATAACGTGGAACTACAGCGATATCTGCATCACCGGCTTCATCAGCGCGCGGCCGGAGCCCAAGCGCCCACTTTGCGCGCATTGGATGTTCGCAAGCAAGTGCTCAATGCAGGATTTTCAAACCCGCTAATTCAAGCCATTGAGGAAACACTCAGCCAGGGGAAACAAACACTGCTTTTCCTAAACCGCAGGGGCTACGCACCCACCTTACTGTGCCATGATTGCGGCTGGATGGCGCAATGTCACAACTGTGACGCGAGGCTGACCGTGCATAGGCGCAGCCGCCAGCTGAAATGCCATCACTGTGCTCACTCGACAACTTTGCCCCGACACTGCCCGGAGTGTCGAAGTGCCGCGCTGCTGACCGCGGGTCTGGGCACAGAGCAGGCCGAAGACTTTTTGCGTAACAAATTCTCACAGTTCAAACTCTACCGGGTAGACAGCGACTCAATGCGCAACAAAGAGGCCATGAGTGAGCTGGTCAGCAATGTCCAAACGGGGGAGCCCTGCATTTTGTTGGGTACACAGATGCTAACCAAAGGGCATCATTTTCCCGGGGTTACACTGGTAGGGGTGATAGACGCAGATTCGGCTCTGTTCAGTTCTGACTTTCGCGGCGAAGAGCGAATGGCGCAGTTGTTGACCCAGGTGGGCGGCAGGGCGGGACGCGAAGGGGATTCGGGGCAGGTCATCCTGCAAACTCACTATCCGGATCACCCTATTATCCGAGCGGTACTGGAGCAGCCCTACGCGACACACGCAAGGGCAATTCTGGACAACAGACTCAGTGCGGATTTGCCCCCCGCCTCGTATATTGCATTGATTCGTGCAGATGCGAGCGACAGCGAAGGCGGTGAGCAATTTCTGTTACAGCTGAGGCAGCAGGTGCAAGCTCAATTGCCGAAGGGTGCTGTGCTCGTGGGACCTCTGCCGTCTCCGATGCAGCGTCGTGCAGGTAAATTTCGTTCTCAGCTACTACTGCGTGCCAACACCCGCTCTGAGGCACAAGCCGCGGCCGCAATCCTCGTAGAAGCGACCGACAACATTCCCAAGAAAGCCCTCAACTGGTCCATCGACATCGATCCTCAAGACACTTTTTAAAAGGAACCGTTGACAACCATCGGGGCAGACCAGCCAATATCTGGCAATTGGCGACGCTAACAAGGATAATAGTCGCCTCGATCCAGACGGATCAGAATTAGACTGACCCCAACCAGGTACACCTCCACAACATGAAGCAAGAAATCTCCCAGCTTATCCAACAAGCACTGGATGCACTGGCCGTTCAGGGTGAACTGCCATCGGATCTCGACGCCAAGATTCAAATTGATAGAACCCGCGACCAGAGCCACGGTGATCTGGCCAGCAATATCGCCCTTTCGCTGGCCAAAGCGGCGGGTAAAAAACCCAGGGAACTGGCCACGCAAATCTGCGCAGCGCTGCCCCAGTCAAACGTGCTGGATAGAACTGAGATCGCGGGCCCCGGATTCATCAATTTTTTCCTCAGCACCGACAGCAGCCAAGCGGTAATTCGCCAGATACTCGAGCTAGGTGATCGCTTTGGCACTAGCGATACTGGCGCTGGCCGCAAACTACAAGTGGAATTCGTGTCGGCCAATCCCACTGGCCCGCTGCACGTGGGTCACGGTCGCGGGGCGGCAGTGGGTGACTGCTTGTGCCGCCTGCTCACTGCAACCGGTTGGAATGTCAGTAGCGAGTTTTACTACAACGATGCCGGGGCACAAATAAAAAACCTGGCACTTTCGGTTCAAGCGCGCTGTAAAAATCTTGGGCCAGATGACAGCAGCTGGCCAGAAGACGGCTATCAAGGACAGTATATTGTTGATGTTGCCCAGGCGTATTTACGCGGAGAAACAATAGACTCCAAAGACAAACACGTCACCGCCGCCGCTGATGCCAATGATCTGGACGCCATCCAGGATTTCGCAGTCGCCTATTTGAGACGTGAGCAAGACAGAGATCTGAAAGCATTCGGCGTCGATTTCGACGAGTATTTTCTCGAGTCTTCTCTGTATGAATCCGGACAGGTAGAATCGACAGTCTCACGACTGATCGAAATGGGCCACACCTACGAGCAGGATGACGCACTCTGGCTTCGCACCACTGACTTTGGCGACGACAAAGACCGAGTCATGCGCAAGAGTGACGGCGGCTACACCTATTTCCTACCCGACGTTGCCTACCATTTAAACAAGTGGCAGCGAGGTTTTGAACGGGTCATTAATGAACAAGGCGCCGATCATCACAGCACCGTCACTCGGGTAAGAGCGGGACTACAGGCGCTGCAAAAGGACATACCCGAGGGGTGGCCCGAGTATGTGCTGCACCAAATGGTCACGGTGATGCGCAATGGCCAGGAAGTGAAGCTCTCCAAACGTGCCGGCAGCTATGTGACACTCAATGATCTGATTGACGAGGTCGGCTGTGACGCCACCCGATACTTCCTGGCAGCGAGGGCACCGACCTCACAGATCACATTCGATATAGATTTAGCGTTGTCACAGAGCAACGACAACCCTGTTTACTATATTCAATATGCACACGCTCGGGTGTGCAGCATGCTTCGAAAGCTGAGTGAGAATGACTGGGAATGGGAATTTGAGAACGCCAGTGAACACCTGAACCTACTGACTCAGGAGCAGGAAATAGCTTTGCTGCGCCGACTGGATCGATATCCGGAAATCGTTGCCAATGCTGCGGCAAACTCGGAACCCCACAACATCGCTAACTACCTGCGCGAATTAGCCGGCGAGTTCCACACTTATTACAACGCTCACAAAGCGCTGGTGGATGACAAACCCCTGCGAGATGCCCGGTTGGCACTAAGCCAGGCGGTACGCCAGGTTTTGGCGAACGGATTGGGTCTGTTGGGCCTGTCCGCACCGGAAACCATGTAGAGCGATGGCCCAGGATTACGCCAAGAAAAGAAGCAGCGCACGCGGGGGTAAATCCACAGCTCGCAAGCGCAAAACGACCCGCAAACCAGGCAAAGAAACTGCCAGTGTTTGGCGTTGGTACGGAGCAGGTGTAATCACTGGGGTTTTGGCAAGCTTGTTTGTTTACCTCGGAATGCTGCCCGCAGATCCTGGACCAACAGGGGCACCTCGCGCAGCCACTACAACAGCTCCAAAAGAAGAACCTCCAAAGCCCCGCTTTGACTTCTACACACTACTACCCGAACAAACGATAGACGTAGAGGTAGATCCAGGAGAAATCGCCAAACATCGAACTAGCCCATCAACAGAGCTCTACCTGTTGCAGGCGGGTTCTTTCAGGCAGCGCGAAGATGCAGACCGGCGTCGCGCCGAGCTGATATTATTGGGGCTTGAACCCAAAATCGAAGACACTAGTGGCGATAACGGTCGCTGGTTCCGCGTTTACGTCGGCCCCTTCGAATCACGCTCACGATTGGCCAAAGCGCGAAGCCTAACCGCCGCCCAGAATATCGATACTCTGCTGTTAAAACGCGGACAGCCCTAGGATCATAGCCAAGCGCTCCGGCACTTGAATTTTTCGCACCACACCCCATATCTGCCAGACCAGCTGCAGGAGATCACAGTGGAACAATACAGAGGTACTACCATTCTCTCAGTACGTCGCGGTAACAGCGTTGTCATTGGAGGAGATGGACAAGTTTCAATGGGCAACACCGTGATGAAAGGCAATGCCCGCAAAGTGAGGCGTCTTTACAAGGATCAGGTTCTGGCTGGATTTGCCGGCGGAACTGCAGATGCATTTACCCTGTTTGAACTGTTCGAGGCTCAATTGGAGAAACACCAGGGTCAGTTGACTCGCGCCGCTGTGGAACTTGCCAAAGCCTGGCGTACAGAGCGATCGCTGCGACGCCTTGAAGCACTGCTGGCCGTCGCAGACAAAACCACGTCACTGGTCATCACCGGCAACGGCGACGTAATCGAACCGGAAGACAATCTAATCGCTATCGGCTCTGGTGGACCATTTGCACAATCTGCCGCCAGGGCGTTATTGGACAACACTGAGCTGGACGCGCGCAGCATTGTCGAAAAAGGGCTTAGTATCGCCGGCGATATTTGCATCTACACCAACCACAATCAAACGATCGAACAACTGGATTTTTAGGTCTGACATGTCAAATATGACTCCGCGAGAAATTGTTCACGAGCTCGACAAACACATCATCGGGCAGGATTCCGCCAAGCGAGCCGTCGCGATCGCACTGCGAAATCGCTGGCGTCGGATGCAACTATCCGATGAACTTCGCGCTGAAATATCTCCCAAAAATATTCTTATGATCGGCCCCACCGGCGTCGGTAAAACCGAAATCGCCCGACGTCTAGCCAAGCTTGCGAATGCACCGTTCATCAAGGTAGAAGCCACCAAGTTTACCGAAGTGGGCTATGTAGGCAGAGATGTCGAATCGATTGTTCGCGACTTGGTCGACATGGCCGTAAAAATGTTTCGCGAGCAAGAAATGGAAAAGGTGAGATTTCGCGCCGAGGAAGTGGCTGAGGAGCGAATATTGGATATTTTACTACCCCCAGCTCGGGACACCGAAGTAGACAACAACTCCAGCACACGACAGCTGCTGCGCAAAAAACTGCGCGAGGGAGAGTTGGATGACAAAGAAATTGAGCTGGAATTGAGTTCGCGTGCTCCCGGGGTCGAAATAATGGCCCCACCAGGCATGGAAGAGATGACCAATCAGCTGCAAGGCATGTTTTCCAACCTCTCCAAAGAACAACGGAAAACCCGCAAAATGCCGGTAAAGGCGGCTTTTAATGCGCTTTGCGACGAGGAGGCCGCGACGCTGGTCAATGAGGAAGAACTCAAGCAAAAAGCGGTGACAGCCGCTGAACAAAACGGCATTGTTTTTATTGACGAGTTGGACAAAGTCGCCAAGCGAAGCGAGGGTGCAGGTGCCGATGTATCCAGAGAGGGTGTACAAAGAGATTTGCTACCCATCATTGAAGGCTCCACGGTCAGTACCAAACACGGCATGATTAAAACCGACCATATTTTGTTTATCGCATCGGGTGCTTTTCACCTGGCCAAACCCTCGGATCTCATTCCGGAGTTGCAGGGGCGCCTGCCAATTCGGGTCGAATTGTCGGCGCTCACACCGGAAGATTTCGAACGAATTCTGACAGAGCCAGACGCTTCGCTGACCGAACAGTATCAAGCACTGCTGAAAACAGAGGGATTGGAAACCCAATTCACTGCCGAAGGACTTCGAAGAATTGCCGAAATTGCCTGGCAGGTAAACGAGAAGACCGAGAATATAGGTGCACGACGCCTGCATACCGTCATGGAACGCCTGCTCGAAGAAGCTTCCTTTGACGCGTCTGATGCCGGCGTAAAGAACGAACAGCTCGTAGTAGATGCAGAATTTGTAAACCAGCAGCTTCAGGAGTTGAGTGAGGACGAAGATCTGTCCCGCTTCATCCTCTAAAACAGGCATTGTGATGACCGATACCAGTCCCAGACCCACAGGAATCAAGCTTCATTCAAAATCGAAAGAGCTGGAGCTGATCTACGGTGCCGAAAAAAGCTACTCGCTAAGCTGCGAATTTCTGCGCGTTTTTTCTCCCTCCGCTGAAGTCAAAGGCCACGGAGCCGGTCAGGAAGTACTGCAAACAGGCAAAGCCAATGTGTCCATCACCGAGATCAAGCCAGTGGGAAACTATGCGCTGCAACTGATTTTCGATGACGGACACGATACGGGATTGTATTCATTTGCCTACTTGAATGAGTTGTGCATGAATCATCAGCGCATGTGGCAATCCTATCTCGACAAAATGAAGCAAGCAGGTGCCAACCGGGATCCCGACGTACAGGTCATACGACTGGGCCTTTAATCGAGGCCAGAGGTCGGACAGCAACTTCACAGCCACAATACACTGAGGCCCACATCGCGTTACAATACGACGCTGCCCAGTTCGATAGTGGAGACCCCATGAGCGACAAAAAGACCACGCATTTTGGTTATCAAGAAGTGGAGACTGAAAACAAAGCTTCCCTCGTAGCCGGGGTATTTCACTCGGTCGCAGCTCGCTACGATTTAATGAACGACTTAATGTCGGGCGGTATCCACCGGCTGTGGAAGCGTTTCACCATCGAAATTAGCGGTGTACGCAAAGGCAATTCAGTACTCGATATCGCCGGTGGCACCGGAGATCTCGCAGCCCGCTTCGCTGACATTGTTGGCCCAGAAGGCAAAGTCATACTCGCCGACATCAATGATTCGATGCTGCAAGTCGGCCGTGACAAACTGATCGACACCGGCAAATACTCAAATATCGACTGCGTGCAAGCGGACGCGCAAGACTTACCCTTCCCCGATGACAGCTTTGACTGCATTACCATCGCTTTTGGCTTGCGCAATGTGACTGACAAAGACGCCGCACTTCGGTCCATGCTGAGAGTGCTGAAGCCCGGTGGCCGACTACTGATACTGGAGTTTTCAAAACCAAAAAACGAGTTGCTTAGCAAAGCCTACGACGCCTATTCATTCAATGTGTTACCCGTCATTGGTAAAGTTGTCGCCAACGACAGCGAGAGTTATCAGTACCTGGCCGAGTCGATTCGTATGCACCCCGATCAGGAAACCCTCAAGGACATGATGGAGGACGCAGGCTTTAGTCGCTGCGAATACCACGACATGACCGGAGGAGTGGTGGCGCTGCACAAGGGCATCAAGGCCTGATGACCCAAGTGATTAGCCCAACTGCACACACTGCGGTCCTGGCTACCCTGGAATCGGCGATAAATCACGCGCTGGATTTGGCACCAAACTCGAAATCGGATCTTGCGGCATTGGAAGACAATGTCTTCCTGGTGCAGTGTACGTCTCCAGAAATTGATCTTTATCTGCAAGCCGGCAGTACAGGCATAAGACTTATGGGGGTCTACGAAGGAGAGATTACCACCCGCGTGCGCGGTGCAGCATCTGACTTTACCGAACTGGCCACCTCGGATGATCCCGCAGCCAGCCTGATCAACGGTAAACTGACTATCGATGGCGACAGCGCGCCTTTACTCCAATTGCAAAAAATCGTGAGTGAACTCGATCTCGACTGGGAGGCCCCTTTGGTAAACACGCTTGGCGATGTTGTTGGCCACCAAGTGGCCCAACTGCTGCGGGGGACATTCAGCTGGGGCCAACAGGCCTCGGGCAGCCTCGCCCGGCAGCTGGACGAATTTATTCACGAGGAGGCTCGCTTGAGCCCTCCGAAGCTGGAGTTGGAAGACTTTTATCGGGAAGTTCAGGAACTGATGTTGCGAACAGAGCGACTGCAGTCGAGAACTGACCGCCTGCGCAAGCGTATTAACCAGCACAATACTTAGATCAGCCATGTCGCGAATTTCTCGATTATTGAAAATTGCCCATATAGCGTGCCGCTATCGCTTAGATGAATTCATCGATACGAGCTCCCTGCCCCTGTTTTACAAAACGATTTTGCGCCTGTCACCCACGCGCCTTTGGCAAACCCCCAACTTGTCGCGGGGAGCCCGATTACGATTGGCACTGGAAGAACTAGGTCCCATCTTCATTAAGTTCGGCCAGATGCTTTCCACCCGGCGGGATTTACTGCCCGATGACATCGCCGATGAGTTGGCGAAGCTGCAGGATGACGTGCCGCCTTTTCCGGAACAGGTATCGGTGACTATTATCGAAAAGGCTCTGGGCAAGTCGGTCGATCAGCTATTCGCAGATTTCGAATCGACTCCGATGGCCTCGGCCTCGGTAGCACAGATACACAAAGCAACTTTGCACAGCGGCGAAAAAGTGGTGGTGAAAGTTGTTCGTCCCGATATTGAACCGGTGATCCGCCAAGACATTGCCCTGATGCACACACTGGCAAAACTGGCATTCAAACATTTGCCAAACGGCCGACGACTGCGGCCTACCGAAGTGGTTAGTGATTACGAGCTCACCATACTGGACGAACTCGATATGGGCCGCGAGGCGGCGAACGCCTCTCAGCTACGACGCAACTTCGCCGATAGCAAACTGTTGTATGTACCGGAAGTCTACTGGGACTACACCTGCAAAAATGTTTTCGTCATGGAACGAATTTCAGGTATTGCAGTTACCGACCTGACTACTCTCAAAACTTCAGGTGCCGACCTTAAACTGCTGGCAGAGCGCGGGGTAGAAATTTTCTTCACCCAGGTTTTTCGCGACAGTTTTTTCCATGCCGATATGCATCCTGGCAACATCTTCATCGACATCAGCGATCCTGCAGACCCGACCTACATTGCCGTTGACTGTGCCATTATCGGCAGTCTTAGTGACTCTGATCAGTACTACCTTGCGCGCGTTTTGCTGGGCATATTTCAACGCGATTACCGTGCGGTCGCGCAACTACATGTCGAATGCGGCTGGGTACCTGCGAACACCCGCGTGCAAGATTTCGAATCGGCCATGCGGGCTGTGTGCGAACCAATATTCGAGCGTCCCATCAGCGAAATATCCTTTGGACAACTGCTAGTGTATTTGTTCCAGACGGCGGGAAGATTCGATATGGAAGTGCAACCATCGCTGGTCTTGTTGCAGAAGACACTGTTGAATATCGAGGGTTTGGGCAGGCAGCTCTACCCAGAGTTAAACCTGTGGGATACCGCTCAGCCCTATCTCGAAGAATGGGTCAGAGATCGGTATTCACCGCAAAGCGTATTCAAGCAACTGCAGCGCCACGCTCCTTCATGGCTGGAACAACTTCCGCAGCTGCCAGATGCCATATTGGAAAGCCTGCAGAACTCTCGAGAAATCGATCAGGCAGCGATGGCCCCTATGCCACTTACGACAAACACAACCCTGCGAAACGAAGACCAAGGACCCTCAAGAAAACGCCTTACAGGTGCTGTGATCCTAATCGGCTGTGCAATTGTAACTGCAACCCCAGGGGGATGGCAGCAATTGGCGGAGACACCACCGCTGGCCTGGATATTAGCAGCGTGCGGAACCGCGCTACTGTTAAGCAAGGGCCCGAACCCATAATGAGAATATCGCCGGTATGTGCAATAATGCGCGGTCACAAAGGCATAAATCATGATTGACGATAAGGCATTCACTGCACAGCTAAAATGGAACGCGGAGGGACTTGTACCGGCCATCGCCCAAGACTGGCAATCCGGCGAGGTATTAATGCTCGCCTGGATGAACCGCGAATCTCTGGCGCTAACAGCGCAAGAGGGTCGTGCCATCTACTGGTCTCGTTCGCGCAAAGCCTTGTGGCGCAAAGGTGAAGAGTCTGGCCATGTGCAGAACTTAAAAGAACTGCGTATTGATTGCGACGCCGATACCGTCTTGATGAAAGTTGAGCAAGTCGGCGGCATCGCCTGTCACACCGGTCGACGCAATTGTTTTTTTCAAAAACTGGACGGCTCGGGATGGCAAGTCACCGATGACGTCGTAAAGTCACCGGAAGAGATATACGGGAACCATCAATGAGCGATGTACTAAGCCAGCTCACGGAGATTCTGGAGAACAGGAAATCCGCTGAAGCGAGCGAATCATACGTCGCCAGTTTGCATGAGCAGGGCCTGAACAAAATCCTGGAGAAGGTTGGAGAAGAATCCACCGAAGTCATCCTGGCTGCAAAAGACGCCAACGTGACAGGTGACAAGTCAGCGCTTTTAGCCGAAACAGCGGACCTATGGTTTCACTGTATGGTTATGTTGTCGCATCTAGATGTAAATGCCGACCAGGTTTTGGAAATTTTGCGCGACCGTTTCGACATATCAGGCTTGGAAGAAAAAGCCTCGCGCAACAATACAAATAGTTCAACTTAAAGAAGATCACGGAGAAAATTATGGGACTCGGCGGAATCAGTATTTGGCAACTTCTTATTATTCTTGCCATCGTAATCATGCTGTTTGGCACAAAGCGCTTAAGAAATATTGGTGGCGATCTGGGTAGCGCTGTTAAAGGTTTCCGCAAAAGCATGCAGGATGACGATGATCCAGACTCAAAACCAAAGGACGCCAATGACGAAGGCTCTGAAAGTAGTGAGAAGGATAAGTAGTCCGAACAATGTTTGATATCGGATTCACAGAGTTAGTGATCATCGGCATAGTCAGCCTCCTGGTTATCGGACCGGAGCGATTGCCTGGTGCAATACGCACCGGAAGCACCTGGTTGCGAAGAATAAAACGCGGCTTCAATGACATTAAGCGAGAAGTTGAACAGGAGCTACACAACGACTCCGTGCTGCAAGACTTGAAGAAAACCGGCAGTGAGCTAAGTAATGAAGTGAACAGCATCGGCGGTGAGATCCGAAACGTAACAGACTCTCTGCACCAATCCAATGTTGAGCAAAGCACAGATACATCCCCTATCGCTCCTAATATAGACTCAGGAAAAGCGCCAGAATGAGCGCCGAGGAAGAAATACAAGATCAGCCGCAACCTCTCGTTGCGCATCTGACAGAACTGCGCGACAAGTTGCTGCGTAGCCTTGTAGCAATACTCGTAGTATTTATTGGTCTATTCGCTTTTGCTAACGAGATTTACGCGTTTGTATCAGAACCTTTGCGCGCACTGTTGCCAGAGGGCACAAGCATGATCGCAACGGAAGTAGCATCGCCCTTTTTGACGCCGTTTAAACTCACTTTGGTTGCGTCTATTTTCCTCGCCATACCTTATGTGCTCTACCAGGTATGGAGTTTTATTGCCCCGGGCATGTACAAGCAGGAAAAGCGTCTTGCAATTCCCTTGTTAATATCGAGTATCCTCCTGTTTTACGCCGGTGCAGCTTTTGCCTACTATGTTGTATTCCCGTTGATCTTTGCATTTTTTACCAGCGTCGGACCAGACGATATTACAATAATGACCGACATCAACAGCTACCTGGACTTTGTACTCAAATTGTTTTTCGCCTTCGGGATCGCATTTGAGATACCTATTGCCGCTGTTTTAATGATTTGGTCCGGCTTGACAACACCTGAAGCGCTGGCCAATAAAAGACCTTACATTATTGTTGGGTGCTTCGTATTTGGGATGCTGCTGACACCCCCCGATATCATCTCCCAGGCGCTGCTGGCGGTTCCAATGTGGCTACTCTTTGAAGTAGGAATATTCTTCGGACGATTTGTTCAGAAAAACACTCGCCGCTCTATATGAGCAAGAAGAACAGACTCGGCACTCTCTGGCCAATTCTAAGCCTGCTAAAGCAATACAAACTTCGCCTGGTAGCAGCTAGCTTTGCGCTTATTTTTACTGCGGCGGCTACACTGTCCATGGGCAAAGCTGTCCAGGTACTAATTGATCAAGGTTTCGCGGGCAGTCAAACAGACTTACGCAACGCCATACTGTTTCTTGTGGCAATTGCCGGGGCCATGGCGGTGGGAACCTTCGTACGCTTTTACATGGTTTCCTGGTTGGGAGAACGCATTAGCGCAGACCTGCGCGTCAAGGTGTTTAACAACATCGTGACGCTTCACCCGGGTTACTTCGAGACCAACCGCAGTGGCGAGATTATGTCTCGGCTTACAACCGACACCACCTTGTTGCAAACGATCATCGGTTCATCTTTCAGCATGGCCCTGCGCAGCAGCCTGACCTTAGTCGGCGCACTGTTCATGATGTTCATTACAAATTTGAAACTGAGCCTCATCATCGCCGCCGGCGTGCCATTGATATTACTGCCCATTCTAGTTTTCGGCCGAAAAGTACGGACGCTCTCGAACGCGAGTCAGGACAGCATCGCCAGCGTGGGTAGCTACGCCGGAGAAATTATTCAGCATATTAAGATCGTACAAAGTTACACGCGAGAGGCATTTGAAAAGAAGGCATTTGAATCAGAGGTAGAGCGCGCATTTGCTATCGCTAGACGAAGGATTTGGCAGCGATCAGTGCTAATATGCGGCTCAATTCTGCTTTTGTTCGTCAGCATGTCAGGCATGCTCTGGCAGGGAGGGCAGGATGTTATTTCAGGCCGGATGAGTGGCGGTGAGCTCGGTGCCTTTGTTTTTTACGCCATCATGGTGGGCAGCGGCATTGCCACTATTGCTGAAGTGTGGGGAGAGCTGCAACGCGCTGCCGGAGCAGCAGATCGTTTGATGGATCTACTGAGGACAAAAAGTGTAATACTCGATACCGACGGTGGCGTGGATGTGGGTCGGAGCAAGCATAGCGGAGCAAGGCCCGAACTGCGATTTGAGAATGTCACCTTCTACTACCCTACTCGGCCCAAAGAAGCCGCTCTACGTGATTTCACACTAAACATTGAGGCGGGTAAAAGCCTGGCTTTGGTCGGTCCATCTGGCGCTGGGAAATCAACAGTATTTGAATTGCTGCAACGCTTTTACGATCCACAGCAAGGCGTTGTCTCAATGAATGATATAAATGTTCGCTCGCTTAGCTTGAACCAACTGCGCAGTCACATGGCGCTGGTACCACAACAGCCTGCCCTCTTCACAGCGGATGTGCGCTACAACATAGCTTACGGTAATGCCGAGGCGACAGATGCAGATATCGTTGAAGCTGCTAAGGCCGCCCACGCCCACGACTTTATCGCCAATTTACCAGATGGCTACTCAAGCCACCTGGGTGAACAGGGTGTTCGCCTCTCCGGCGGTCAAAGACAGCGCATAGCATTAGCCAGAGCTATTTTAAATGATCCGGATGTGTTGTTGCTGGACGAGGCCACCAGTGCGCTGGATACACAGAGCGAGCACCAGGTTCAGCTGGCCCTCGAGGAGCTGATGCAAAACCGCACAACAGTCATCATTGCACATCGGCTATCGACAATACTACATGCCGACAAGATCGCTGTGCTAGACCAGGGCAAAGTGGTTGCAAGTGGAACCCATGAAGAGTTACTGCAAAGTTCTGAGCTTTACTCACGACTGGCAAAACTTCAGTTTCGAGAGGAATCGGCTGCCTGATTTTTTCTAGACAAACAAAAACGCCGACTTTATGTCGGCGTTTTTGTTTAATTTCTGGAGAGCTTAGGTAAATTCACGAATCAGTGTACCAATAGACTCTTTCGCGTCTCCAAACAACATGCGCGTATTGTCCTTGTAAAATAAAGGATTCTCAATTCCCGCAAATCCAGACGCCATAGAGCGCTTCAGTACGAATACAGTGCGCGCCGAATCGACATTGATTACCGGCATGCCATAGATCGGACTGGACTCAGATTCACGCGCTGCCGGGTTCACAACATCGTTGGCACCGATAACAATAGCCACATCGACGTTTTCCATCCGCGGGTTAATCTCATCCATTTCAAGCAGTTGCTCATAGGGAACATCGGCTTCTGCCAACAGCACATTCATGTGTCCGGGCATGCGACCTGCCACCGGGTGAATACCAAAGTTTACTTCCGCGCCATTTTGTTCCATTAGCTCAGTGAGTTCTTTCACCACGTGTTGAGCTTGAGCTACCGCCATACCGTACCCTGGGATAATGGCTACATTGGTCGCAGCTTCCAGCACATAGTAGGCATCCTCTGCAGTAATCGGTTTGATTTCACCTTCAACTTCTGTGGTGTCGTCCGCGACGGAGCCGAAACCACTGAACAGAACATTGCTAAGGGAACGATTCATGGCCTTGCACATAATCTGGGTGAGGATAATACCGGATGCGCCGACCAGAGAACCGGCGACAATCAAAATATTGTTGTTGATTGCAAATCCCGCCGCACAAGCCGCTAAACCGGAGTAGGAATTCAATAGTGAAATCACAACCGGCATATCAGCACCGCCGATGGGGATGACAGCCATCACACCAAAGACTAAAGACAGAGCTATCACGAGATAAAGCCACTGGGGATTGGTAGGCTCGATGCAAAACATCACAGCACTGCCCAAAATGCCGAGTACGATCAGACTATTTACAATCTGCTGGCCCTTGAACATCACCGCGCCGCTGCCAATTTTTTCGCTCAGCTTGCCGTAGGCTATAAGAGAACCGGTAAACGTTAGCCCGCCTATAAGAATGGCCAACACAATAGTGATTAAGGTAAAGGTACCTGTAGCAGTTGGTATCGATGCCCAGCCAACCAGCAGACTGGCCATGCCACCAAAGCCGTTAAACAGTGCGACCATTTCCGGCATTGAGGTCATTTGCACGAGGCGGGCTGCGGCTCCACCGATCACACCACCAACCACAAAACCAAGTAATATCCATTGGTATTCAACGATACCCTGGTCTAACAGTGCCACAACAATGGCGATCAACATCGCCACGGCAGAGATCATATTGCCTCGTCTGGCGGTATTAGGAGCGCCCAGCAGTTTCAGACCAAAAATAAAGAGCCCGCCAGAGACTACATAGGCAAACTGGGCAAGCAGTTCGAGACTATTGAGAGATTCCATTATTGACCACCTTCTTTCTTCTTGAACATGGCCAACATGCGATCAGTCACCATATATCCACCGACAACGTTAATTGAAGCAAGAGCAACAGCACCCGCTCCCAACCAATTTGCCAGATCCTGATTCCCAGTTCCTGCAAGGCCAATCGCGCCAACCACTGTGATGCCAGAAATCGCGTTCGCGCCAGACATCAGCGGTGTGTGCAAAGTTGCCGGTACCTTGGTGATCAGTTCGAAGCCCAGGAAGATGGACAACATGAGTATGAATGTCAGGAATACAATTTCCATGTCAGCTTCCTCCTTCCAGAATATTCTTAATGGTTTCATGCACCACTTCACCGTCATGGGTGATGATGCAACCGGGGAGAATATCGTCCTCGAAGTCCACCTTGAATTGCTTGGCCTCCTCGTCCCAATTATCTTCCACCAGGTTAAATAAGTTGCTCGAGTACATCTGAGAAGCGTCGCGGCACACTTCATTGGACAGGTTGCCCTGACCAATGACAGTCACGCCATTAATATCAACAATCTCGTTGGCGACCGATCCCTCAACGTTACCACCGGTTTCAGCGGCCATATCGACCACAACAGAGCCCGGTGCCATTCCCTCAACCATGTCTCGGGTGACAATGACGGGCGCTTTACGGCCAAAGACTTGAGCGGTGGTGATCACCACGTCTGATTCAGCGATGACTTGTTTCTGGGCATCGCGTTGCATTTGAATTTGCTCGGGCGTCAGTTCCTTAGCGTATCCGCCGGCTGTCTCGCCGACCTCTCCCAGATCGATCTCGAGGAACTTAGCGCCAAGAGACTGCACCTGCTCAGCAACAACGGGGCGCGTGTCAAAAGCGGTTACTTTCGCTCCCAAGCGCTTGGCGGTCGCAATGGCCTGCAAGCCTGCTACCCCAGCGCCGATAATGAAGACTTTGGCCGGCTTGAGTGTCCCGGCGGGAGTCATCATCATTGGGAATATGCGAGGCAACTTGGACGCCGCCAGCATGACCATGACATAGCCCGCCAGGTTAGCCTGAGAGCTCAGGGCATCCATTTTCTGGCTGCGAGTTGTTCTAGGGATCATTTCCATGGAAATCGATGTCACACCTTGGGCCTTGAGAGCATTAACCGTTTCATGCTCATTAAACGGGTCTAGATAACTGATGTGGATACAGCCGGATTTCATGAGTGGCACTTCATCCAAGGTTGGTTTGCGCAAGCGCAGCAGCACATCGGCGTTGGAGATTAACTCATTGCGATCGGTGGAGACGGATGCGCCCACCTCAGTGTACTCGGTATCGGCGAAGCCTGAGCCAATGCCCATACCGGCTTCAATCACGAGATCTGCACCCATTCGACACAGTTTCTTAGCCGACTCCGGCGTGATGGGCACCCGGTTCTCTCCCGGATGCGTCTCTTTTGGTATTCCTATGCGCATAGTTCTAACCCCTTGTGCACCAAACCTGAGCTTATTTTTTCAGCAATAAGCCATCTTATGAGAGCTGCCAGGCAGCGTATGCGAGCGTTTTTAGAACATCGCACAAATATTCACCCTCGAAAAACGTCGAGGGCCGAGGACTTTAGCACAGCCAACCAGAGGGTGGAACAATGGCGACTATTCAGGAGCTGAATCTAAGCGGAGGACTCATTACTCAATTACCGCTACTTTCTTGGTATTGCCGGTAATCCCACCACGGCGGCAACAAATCACGATATTGGGCTTGGCGGTAGCGATGGTCGATGATCAAGGCACTGCCGCGATCATCCATCTGACGGATCACCCGGCCCAGCGCCTGATCTACTTTCTGCAGGCCAGGATAAAGATAGGCGTATTCAAACCCACTGCCATAGCGGCTCTCAAAGTAGTCTCTGAGCTGCTGCGTATCACGATTCACCGCGGGTAAACCCACGCCCACTACCACGACACTGGTGAGACGATCGCCCGGCAAATCGATGCCTTCACCAAAAACACCGCCGAGAATGCAGAAGGCAACAACATCTCGTCGGGACTCCAATATTTCAAGCAGTTGGGCGCGGCCATGGTCACCTTGCTCTCGTTCCTGTACCCAGCGGGTTCTTCCTTCGCCAACGTGATCGAGTAGCGCAAGCTTTTCAAGAGCATCGCTCATGTATTGGTAGGAGGGGAAGTACACAATGCAATTGCCGGGGACTTCGTCGAGCCAGTTCGCCAACGCTTTTGCCAGATCTCCCATGGAGCTCGATCTTTGCCGGTAACTGGTATCTATATGCGTGGCCACATCAACCCGCATCTGAGAGGACGTAAACGGTGACTGAAGACGGCGATACACTGACTCCTGACCCATTCCCAGTGAGGTCTGCATCCATGTGGAAGGAGATAGCGTCGCTGAGAACGCGGTCAGTGAATGCAGTATCTCCTGCTTTTTCGCCAACAGCCGAGAGGGATCAAGGCAGTTTAGTGTGAGACGAAGGCTCTGTTTGCCGCGCCGCTTAGTCATTTCGAAACGGAAGTCATTTCCCCAGTTGTCGGCAACACGCAAAAACTGCAGCACACTAAAGTAAAACTCCAGCAAAACCGGGCTGCGGTGCAACGCAGATGCATCTGCAGCTTGTGCTTGGGAGCAATCGGCAACAAACCGCTTCAGAGACTCCAGCAAATCCAATGGTAAGTCCGGTCGGCTGTCAAAATCAGTTTCCTGCCAGTGCTCTTTTTGCAGCCCGAGAAAAACTCGA
Source organism: Halioglobus sp. (assembly GCA_045110675.1). Classification (GTDB taxonomy): domain Bacteria; phylum Pseudomonadota; class Gammaproteobacteria; order Pseudomonadales; family Halieaceae; genus JBALVT01. The sequence continues at coordinate 281,638 of JBGCGJ010000017.1, forward strand.
TTGATTCGGTTTAAGGAGTTTGTAAGAGGCTTGGTAGATGCCCCCTTAGCGGCCAATACGTCGCTCTTACTCAAGTCGACACTGAACATGCTTCGTGCTCGAGAGGGTAAATTGTGTGCTTCATCAAGCAGAGCGGTCCAGCGCTGGCCCTCTCCCTCAATCATTCCAGAAAGCATTCCCGTCAGGCCGTAAAGATGCTGAAGATCTCCGATCACAACATCAATCCAAGGCAAAAGATCCTGAGCCAACTGATAAGGGCAGACCTCGAAACGGCGCGCTAATTCCTCAAGCTCCTCGCGCCGCAGAATAGGCAACTCGATGGCGGCGAACATCGCTTCGGGCAACTTGTCATAGTAAGCCAGCGCATACGGACATTCTTGCCCATGACAAGCCTTTCCCGGCGACAGACACACTTTTTCTTTGGCGGAGAGACTAATGGCATTGCCTCGGTATCCGGAGTCTGAAAACAATCGCAAGGTGTCCTGCGCGGTATTGCGGCCCACAGATTTTGCAGTTAGAAAGACAACGCGATCATGCTTTTTCCTAGCCAGCGCCTTGAGAGCGGGAAATAACACGGCAGCTGTTTTACCAATTCCGGTCGGCGCCTCTACCACTAGCTGCCCCTGCTGATCGATACATTTATAAACGAGCTCAGCAATATCTCGCTGTCCAGCGCGAAATTCCCGGTGCGGAAATGTCAGTGCTTCGAGGCTTTGATCTCTTTCCAGGCGTCTTCGCAACACAGCCACGCGCCATTTCGAGAACTTCTCTAAAGTGTCTCTGAGAAAACACTCCAATTCTTCGCGAGAGTAAACCTGCTCCAAAGAGACCTCTAACTCAGTATCAATATTGAACCAGGTCAAACGCACTTCCAGTTCGGAAAGATCCTGTTCGATAGCAATCATTGCTCCGTATAGTCGAGCTTGAGACATATGGACTCGCGTAATCGACTCTGGAATTGTATCGGGGTGTACGCGACAGGTTTTTATTTCCTCGATATAACCGCCGGCGGCATCATAGCCATCTGCGCGGCCGCGCAACAATAATTGATCATCTACCCGGTATTGAATCGAGTATTCACTGACATAGCTGGCGGGTCTCGATCTAAAAAGTTTTTGATGTCCCTGCGTACCCTGCACACCGGTGGGGGAAGGCTTAAACCGAAAGTCTATATCGCCTGATCGATGCACGAACACGGCAAGGTCACGAACACTGATGGTTAGTTCAGACATCAGACCAGGTAACCCAGGCAACTTTCGCCGGTATGTTGTGTTTGGAGAAATATCGGAGCCAGCGTTTTTGATTATCCTGTAGCCGATCACCCGGACCTTTTACTTCTATCATGCAATAGTCACCGGATTGATCTCCAAACGCGATAAGGTCGGGAAAGCCTGTGCGATTCTCCTTGGCGTCAAACAGTTGCCGCTCCCAAATCGCCAATAGATGATCGGCGGGAATAGTTCGAAGTGCTTGATCCTGCAGCGAAGCACAAATCTGAAACCAGTCAACCCAACGGCATTGGTAGTTTTCAAACCGTTCGCGGCACGCATTGAGCTCCTTACGTAAATCGACACTGCGTAGCTCAGCTAGCCTGGTGTTAATTTCTGTCTCGCGCCGGTTAAAAAAAGTTCCATCAAACATATCAGCTGGAATAGTCTGGTAGGGGTTGTGAAAAACGCCGGCGACGTCGGCAAATATTTGCTCCCAAAATGCCAGCCCAAACAATGAATTCATGAGCGAATTCTCAAGAAAGTGCACGTCTTTCCAATCGGCACTCAGGCATTGGGCCACATCCTGCTCTACAGAATCACTGCGCGGAATAGCCATCTGAATTTCATCAAAGCTATCGCGCGCGCTGGCGGGCTTTGCCGCGCCCGTTTTTCGAAGCACTCTTTTATGAATCCGTAATGCCGCCTCCAATTCCGCTTCGCATAGTGGTTCCGCCTGCATTTCGACCAGGAGCCTCATGGCGGCTTCCCAGTCACTATTCGACTCGTGAATCCGAGCCATACGCTCCCTCGCAGGATGTTGCGTGCAGTGACGGTACATGTCTAATGCCAAGTCATTACACGCGCTTCTCTCCAACTCTCTGGCAACACGCAGGCAAATGCGTTCCCAGGGCCTGACGCTAGAGCGATACTGAATATTCATAGTTAACATCCGCCGACCGAGGACCTCTACTTCATCCCGACGATCCATTTCCAGCAGTTCATAGAAACTGTCACTCACTGTCCGGCAGGCCAGGTACTCATCTACGGCAGCTCGGGAGTCAAAGAGTCGCTGATTGCGATCTAACACATACGGGTAGTAATTCATTAACCCTAGGTCACTGAGCACAAAGTCGGTCAGGCTTTGATGCCTATTGCCAAAAAACAACAGCTGAAGAAGCGACACAAATTCAGCGCCGTGAATCTCGAGCAAGTCGCTATCAAGTTCCGCGCTTATGGCGGCGTAGTATTCCTGGGGAGAAAGGTTCAACGTCTCGATATTAATAAGCAGTTGTTCTTTCCGGCATTGAGAGGAGATCTCCAACTTCGATCCAAACGCGCGCAACAGCTCCGGCTTCGTGTACAGACTTCCCATTTCGGAAACCGTACAGCTCAAAGGCTTTGAGGCTAACTCACTTTCAATCAAGCCAGACAGAGGCGTGTCGAGATCGCCAATTTCCTGATAACGCAGTTTGGCGGTGCGAAAGATGGGTCCAACACGACAGACCAGCCTGACGAACAGGCACTGGGCGCCATGATCGAGAGCTCGAATTCGCTTCAGAAAATCTTGCTCGTCCGGCGACAACAAATCCGAGTACTGTTTTTCAACAACATCACACAGTACGATGAAATTATTGCGATAGTAATACGGCGACAGCTCTGGAACAGGATTTACCGCCATCAATCGAACTCTCCCCAAGGTCACACCCGAATAAGCAGCAATATAGTAATTGATGATGAATGGCTTGTCCCATGGTTACATTACCGCACTGTACCCATGCTATATTTTCGGGCATCCTCCCTGCCTATAACAAAGAAATACTAGTGCGCCTTACAAAACCATGAGTTAAGTCGCAGACGCCTTGCCAAAAAGGAGCGAACAACCTTGACCGACCCTGAAGCACCTCAAAAGCATCTCAATTTAGGTTTAGCGCTGTGCCCTATTATCATTTTGGTGGCCCTCCTGGCCTGCTCGGTTTATCTGTTTGGCTCCGATGCATCTTATGGAGCAAATCAGATCGCTCTGGTCATGGCGACCTGCGTCGCAGCTTTGGTTGGTCGAAAACTTGGTCTGCCATGGAAAACGGCCCAGGAGGGAATCATTACAGGCATCGGCGTCGGCCTGGGGCCCACCTTAATATTGCTTTCTGTTGGAATGCTAATAGGTACCTGGATATTGTGCGGGACTGTACCAGCGATGATTTACTACGGCGTGCAATTTCTGAATCCGGGAATTTTCTACTCAGCAAGTGCGCTCATCTGCGCAATGGTAGCAATCAGCATTGGCAGTTCCTGGACCGTCGCGGGAACGCTGGGAATCGGGCTAATGGGTATTGCCAGTAGCTTCGAGCTGTCACCGGAAATTACTGCGGGGGCGATTATTTCCGGAGCATACTTTGGAGACAAACTATCGCCGATGTCAGATACCACCAATCTCGCCTCCGCTGCTACCGGCGTCGATTTGTTCGACCACATTCGTCATATGCTGTGGACCACGGTTCCGAGCTTTATCATCGCGTTGGTTATTTTCGCCCTAATTGGTAGCTCTGATGCCGCTACACCCCAGGAGATAGAAACACTTCAACAGAGCATGCTCAACGAATTTAATCTCGGCGTTCATCTGCTGCTACCTCTGCTGGTTATGCTGGCGCTAATCTACAAGCGTTTCCCCGCCTATCCCTCCATTGTTATCAGCGCGCTTACAGGAGCGCTGTTCGCTTTGGTGTTTCAACCCGAGACGGTCGTAACATTAGCCGGTGACGCCGACGGGCTAAGCCAACCTTTCGTATTGATGAAGGGTGTATGGATAAGCCTGTTCGATGGTTACACCTCCAACAGCGGAAACGCATTCCTCGACGAGCTGCTCAGCAAAGGCGGAATGAGCAGCATGTTAAATACAGTCTGGCTTATCATTTGTGCACTTGGATTCGGCGGAGTGATGGAACGAACAGGCATCCTGCAATATTTGCTCAACCTCGCGCTAAAAGGCGTGAAAAGTAACGGTTCTCTAATACTCACCACAGTCAGTACCTGCATCAGTACGAATATCCTGGCTGCAGATCAGTTCATTTCAGTCGCGCTGCCCGGAAGAATGTTCAAAGACGAGTATCAACGGCGCGGCCTGTCGGGTCTCAACCTTTCTCGCACCCTGGAGGACTCCGCCACACTCACTTCCGCACTAATTCCCTGGAACACTTGCGGGGCTTACATGTCCGCAACTCTGGGAGTCGCAACATTCAGCTACGCGCCCTTCGCGTTCTTCAACTACCTGTGCCCTATCATTGCGGTTTTCTACGGCTTCTACAACATTGCCCAAAAGCCCTTGGAAGACAATGCTGGGCTGACAACAGCGAAGGCCGCGTGAGCACTTCAAGAATGAATGACTTAATGGACTTATGGGATCATCCTGAACCCTTTGTATTAGCAACCTCGGTACGCGGTGAAGATATCGACGGGCTCAATCACACCAACAATACGGTGTACGTGAAGTGGTGTGAACAAACGGCCTGGGCCCACTCGGTATCTCTGGGCTTGGATCTCGACGCCTACCGCGCAGTCGATCGCGCCATGGTCATAACCTATAGTGAGTACAGCTATCTAGCCGCTTCTCACCAGGGCGACGAGGTATCAGTGGCCACGTGGATTACCCAGTGGGATCGAAAGCTGACCATGGCGCGGGAGTTTCAGGTCATACGCCACAGCGACAGGAAAACACTGCTGCGAGCCGGAATGCGTTTTGCCTGCATTGAACTATCAAATGGAAGACCGCGCAGACTGCCACAGGAATTTATCGACGGTTATGGGCCTGCGGTTTTAAGTGAGCACGAGGTAAAGTAGCTAAGGTATATTCAAGCGTTCAGCAACGGTTCCAATCAAACGCTAACAACTGGCGAATATCAGAAATCCCCGTTGCAATCATCAGCAGTCGATCAACGCCAAGCGCAACACCGCTGCAGGCTGGCAAACCTTGCTCCATGGCGAACAGCAAAAGCTCATCTATGGGACGTTCCAGCTGTCCATACTGTTTTCGCCTTGCGTTGTCGGCAATAAACCGGGCACGCTGCTCCTTTGCATCAGTTAACTCACAATATCCATTGGCCAACTCGAGACCATTGATATAAAGCTCAAAGCGTTGCCCAACTTCAACATCCCCTGAGGAGGCGATTCGCGACAAGGCTGCCTGAGATGGCGGATAATCGTAGACAAAACACATATCCAAGTTTGCGATAGCCGGTTCTATCAAGTGGCTCATTAAAAGGTCCAACCACAGATCTCGATCATCTGATTGGAAACCAATCTCAATCTTTTCGCGGGCAAGAACTTCAAGATCGGAACAAGAGGCGACAAATGGATCGATATTGAGAAACTTCAGAAAAAGCTCGCGATAGCTGAAACGCACCATCGACTGGGGGCCAAGGCAGTGTAATACCAGCTCCTCGACCTGCGCCATCATCTGGTGGTGATCAAATCCCGGCTGGTACCATTCCAACAATGAGAATTCAGGGTTGTGGCGAGAACCGGCCTCCCCATCTCGGAAGGCTTTGGATATTTGATAGATAGGACCAGCACCGGCGGCTAACAGCCGTTTCATAGCATATTCTGGGGATGACTGCAGGTATCTCGGCCCTGCGATCGACGTGCCAGCTGTAACGCAAAGCGGCTCTATAGCAGGGTCGGTAACCCCTCTTTCACACAGTAGCGGAGTTTCAACCTCAAGCACATTGTGGTCGAGAAAATAGGCCCGGATGTCGGCTAGGAGCGCTGCCCTGGCCCGGAGAGCTCCGTGATTTGCTCCGGGCTTCCAGTGCTTCCGATCAGGACTTTCCTGCACGCCCCTGGTATTCCCCGGTGCGAGTATCAATGCGAATGATTTCACCCTGATTTAAAAACAGCGGCACTCTGACCACTGCACCGGTGCTGAGCGTGGCGGGCTTCGAACCACCCTGGGCGGTATCTCCCTTGAGGCCCGGATCCGTCTCAACCACTTCCAACTCAACAAAATTAGCCGGGGCTACGGACAAGGGTGTACCGTTGAACAGGGTGACTTCATAGACGTCCTGTTCTTTTAGCCAGGGTTTGGCATCTTCTACCGCATTGGCATCAGCCTGATGCTGTTCAAAGGTATTAGGTTCCATGAAATACCAAAACTCACCGTCGGTGTAGAGATATTCCATACTCTGTTCCATCACATCGGCAGCTTCAATACTGTCGCCTGACTTAAAGGTTCGCTCCCATACCCGGCCCGTTTTCAGATTCCGCAAACGCACGCGAGCAAACGCCTGACCTTTACCCGGTTTAACAAACTCATTTTCAAGAATGCTGCAGGGGTCTCCATCCAGCATTACTTTCAGACCCGAGCGGAAATCGTTGGTAGAATAGTTCGCCATTACTCTCTCTTTTTGCTGATCTACAAAGGCGGCCAATGATACCCCACACTGATGCGCAATGGCAGGCTTTACCCTGGCAGTTGGAACTGCGTGACGCTGTACGAAGCTCCGCAGCTCTGCGGGAATTCCTGTCTCTGGAACCCGATGAAGCGTCCCTGGAGCAAAGAGCCCAGAGCGACTTCGCAGTACTGGTCCCTAAACCCTATGCTAGAAGAATGACGCCTGGCGATCCGCTGGACCCCCTTTTGCTGCAAGTCCTCGCTTCGGGTGCCGAATTATCCAGCCCCTCGGATTACAGCCCCGACCCCTTGCAGGAGCGGGAAAAAAACCCGCTTCCCGGGCTCATTCACAAGTATCAGGGAAGAGTTTTGTTAATCGCCGCTTCCGGATGCGCGGTTAACTGTCGCTATTGTTTCCGGCGCCATTTTGACTACAGCACCAATAGCCCATCCCAATCCCACTGGCAGGACACTCTGCGCTATATTGAACAAGATTCGAGCATCAGCGAGGTCATTCTGAGTGGCGGAGACCCTCTACTGCTACCCGATGACATCTTCGCCGAGCTTGTTAGTCTGATCAGTGATATCGAACATGTTAAGCGGCTGCGGATTCACACTCGTCTTCCCGTGGTGCTGCCGACAAGAATTACCTCGGCGCTTTGCGAAACCCTCGCCAGATCCCGATTCAGGCCTGTTCTGGTTCTGCACTGCAACCACCCCAATGAAATCGATGGGGATGTCTGCGACGCCATTGGCCGTTTGCGCGATGCCGGGGTCACCGTACTCAACCAATCCGTGCTGCTGGCGGGCGTCAACGACGATCCCCAGTGTTTGTCCGAGCTCGGTGAAGCGCTCTTCGAGGCAGGGGCGATGCCCTACTACCTCCACACCTTAGACAAGGTAGAAGGCGCGTCGCACTTTGCGATAACGCGGGAACGCGCAATCGAAATTTACCGCCAACTCATCAGTAGGAACTCGGGATACCTTGTCCCGAAACTGGTTAGTGAGTGCCCCGATCAGCCCTCCAAGGTACCGCTTTGCCCCTATTAGAGAGATTGCAGTGGAATAAACTGTGGCGAATGCGATATTCTTATGCGCTGTTCGCCAGCAAACGCTAAACAAAGGATTGAGCCGAGGCAACATGACAAGCAGTACGCCAATCAAACTCCGTATACCAGACCAGGATCTGGGGGAGTTCTCGTTGTTTGAGTTAACCGCCGAGGCAGCGGATACCTGGGCACAGAACCTTCCGGTCACCAATACCAAGCAAGTCGTACAGCAGCTTAGACAAGCACTGGAAGACCTGAATCGAGTGAATATAGCGCCGGATGTTCGATTTGGGATTGTAGAGGTCCTGAGGCCAAGCTTGCATATATCATTGGCCGCTCTGTCAAAACGTTTCCTCAATCAACCCCTGGTGCTCCCCGAGGAGCCCAGTCAAATGTCCGAATTGGCGAGCACCCTTTATCAACTGGCCACGACTGCTTACACGATAGTGGCCCTGGAGGCGATTAATCAGCGGGATAGGCTTCAGAAGATCAATCCTGCGCGACTGGTTTGCGAATCCCTGCAGCGAGCCATCGGTTTCGCAGGACGCAGAATTCTGCAAAGTTATCAGTTGTATCAACCTATTGAATCCCAGGGTTGGCTGGAACTGCACCAGCTCTATGCGCTCGCCGAACGCCAGCAACTCGCAGACCTGCCTGTATCCGACAACTTGCACGGAGACAGTACAATTGAGCAAGCCTATCTTCGAGCGATTATGTTGGGCTGCTGCAAGCCGAATCAGCTGCGCCAGAACGACTTAGCAGGGATTTTTCGGGGACTACTGGATTGGAGTGGCTCGATCACCCTGGGGCAAGACGACAAAGCCCTGTTTCAAGTCAATTTAGGTGGCGACCAACCCCCGATATACAGTGAACTCATCTCCGCAACTGCAGCGCCGAACTACCGTTCAATCGATACCAGCGAGCTGGTTACAAAGTTGCGCGGTTTAAAAAGCGACGGAGATTCAGCGAGCCTTGTTTTTGACAAGGACACGTCAATCTCTGCCAATGTGTTAGACCATTTGATTGACTCACTTGGCGGCATGTCCAAGCGAAACTTTGCCCGAGACAGCACTGGTAGCACCCTTTGGATCACCCTGGGCTTAACCAACGCTCACTATTTTATCTCCGGCGGTCTCACCCTGGACCAGCTCATCCACGGGCAAGAGAGCGGCGAGCATGAGCGGACGCCCTCCAACCCATTTATGGTTCCCGTCAACCGACAGGATAGCTGGGATCACGGGAATCCTCATAGCCATTTGGATAAGGGTATCGACGACTATCACGTGGAAGAGGTGTTCGTAGACAGCGCCACACGAGCCAACCTCGAAAATAGACAGCCCCAAAATTCCGCTCGCGATCGACACCAGGCCTATGCGGTTAAAATGGTAGATGCGAGCCCTGGCGGATATTGCCTGGAATGGTCAGATGAGCTTCCCGGAGATATTAAGGCCGGAGATATTGTCAGTATTCGAGACCATGAGAACGCAGAGTGGGTGGTTGCTGTTACACGCTGGGTTAGCCAATTGCAAAACGCCAGAACCTTGGTTGGCGTCGAGTTGTTGAGCCCAAAGGCGATGCCCTACGGCGCCAAAGTGTTACAAACTACCGGCCAGGAAATCGAACCTATTCGAGTCTTGCTGCTACCGGAAATTAAATTGGTTGGACAACCGCACACATTAATTACGCCCAGAGTGGGATTAAAAGAACGCCAGAAAGTCAGCTTGATAAGAGAAAGCGAGCAGTTCTACATTCAGCTGGTGCGCCAGGTTGCCGTTACCAACAGCTATGTGCAATTCGATTTTCGCTATATCAAATTGTTGGAAGACGTTATCGCAGAAGACAAGAGCGGCCCTTTGAGCGCTGCCTACGACTCCCTTTGGACAAACATTTAGGTTTTGTTCGGGGAGTCATCCTCATTCTCAACATAGCGATCCGAAATACCCAGCAAGTACAATATCGCATCCAACCCCAGGGTGGAGATAGATTGCTCGGCTGATTGTTTAACCAGTGGCTTCGCGCGAAACGCAATCCCCAGCCCAGCAATACTTAGCATCGGTAGATCATTGGCGCCATCACCCACGGCAATCACCTGTTGTAGATCAATACTTTGTTCCGCCGCCAATTGACGAAGCAGTGTCGCCTTGCGGGCACCATCAACAATTTCCCCGCGAACCTGGCCGGTAACAACACCTTCGGCAATATCCAGATCATTGGCATAAACATAATCAATACCCAACTTCTTTTGTAAATGTCGGGCGAAGTAAGTGAAACCTCCGGACAGAATCGCGGTTTTATAACCCAGGGCATTCAAGGTAGCGATGAGATGTTCAGCACCTTCGGTAATCTTCAGCTGTGAAGCAACTTGCTCCAAGGTGGAACTATCCAGGCCTTTCAACAGTCCTACCCGCGCTCGAAAACTTTCGGAAAAGTCCAACTCTCCTTGCATCGCACGCTCAGTAATCGCGCTCACTTGTTCACCCACGCCCGCTGCTTTGGCAAGTTCGTCGATCACTTCGGCCTCAATCAACGTGGAGTCCATATCAAAGGCGACTAGCCGACGATTGCGTCGATACATATTGTCCTGCTGAAACGCTAGATCAACATCCAGCGCCCCGGCTACCTCAAGCAAATCTCGACGAAAAGCGTCAGCATCCAATAGTCCTCCGCGGACGGAAAACTCCACGCAAGCCTTGCTCAGAGCGGGAAGTTCGCCGAGAGGGATTCTACCGGAGAGGCGGCTTATACCATCGATATTAAGCTGGTGTCGTGCAACCACTTCGGTCACCTGAGACAGCTGACTGGCGGTCACCTTGCGGGCTAAGAGCGTAATAATGTAGCGGGCACGCCCCTGGCCCTCAACCCAATGTTCATAGCTGTCGGGGCTGATGTCGCGAAATCGGGATTTCAATCCTTCTGATTGTGCAAACTCGGAAATCGCCGCGACGACCGCTGGACGATCCTGCTCAAGCGGTACCTCAACAAGAACACCAATCGACAGACTATCGTGAATCACCGCCTGACCAATATCCAGAATGTTGACATCACGCTGGGCGAGTAATGCGGTGATATTAGCGGTGAGCCCAGGTTGGTCCGCACCGGAAATCGTAATCAATAGAATGTCGTTCACAAAATACACCGCCAATTAGCCAAGTGCTCATTCTACCCGCTGGCTAAGATCACAGGAAACCTGATGGTTAAGATCGGAAATTTTACCCAATTGATTTACAGCAATCGCCGCTGAGACGGGAGTGTCTGGTTTATACTGGCCGACTTTAGATCTTGGAATGACAGTCACCCGCGTGAACAATACCCTCCGCAATTTAAACCTCGCTCAACAAATGGCGATCATCGCCTGCGCACTTTGTCTCGTCATTGGTCTGGCGCTGATTGCGCTGGCGGCAACTTCCAGCAAGCACATGCAACTGGAACAACAAGATGTCTATGGGGCGGCGCTCGCCGAACAGATCGCCACGAAAGTAACATCGGCACTGGAATCCGGAGATCTGCTAAGCGTAAAAGCCTCTCTCGAGCATTTTGTCGAGACAACACCGGCACAAGAAGCCGAGATCTTTGACATCGAAGATAATCCCCTGGGACAGGCGGGATCCTATGTTGGTCAGAGTCCCTTGGAATATCAGGCGCAGGTTGAAATAGCGGGCGACACAGCCGGACATGTACAAATCACTCTCGGAATAGATCAAGCGGTCGCGGCCCACAGACGTTTTGTTTTGACACTACTGGGATTGGCGATACTGCTTGCCCTGGCAGCGTACGGTGCCATTCGTCATCTCGGCCAGCGACTCTCCGATCAGTTGCGCACCCTCAGCGATGAAATTGCCCTTGAGCAAGGCACGCACTCAAGCGCAACAACGGCCAATGAGATGCTGCAGTTGAAAAACAACATCGCTGCACTGCCAATGGATTTACTGCGCGCTCGTGAATCAACAGCATCAGCACACGAAAACTATCGGACAACCGCCGTTTTGTATCTCCAGCTCAGCAGCCTTGTGGAATACGTAGACACCTTTGATCAACACTCTATACAACGCTACACCAACAGGCTCCACCAGATAGTCTATGGTGCCTCAGGATTTTATTCAGGCGACCTGCGCGTTGTCAGACAGTTTGGTCTCGCGGTCTATTTTGGCGGTGAAAGCCCCGCGGGGAGCCCTGCATTCAGAGCCGCGTCCTGCGCCTGGCTGGTTCGCGAGCTCAGTGCGGAACTGGAAAAGCAACTGCCAGTGTCAATGTCTGTGGCAATGGCGATATCCCAGAGCGAACTGGGAGTCGGTGACGAGAGAGATATTTATCCCGGACTTTATTTGCAACACACTCTGGACGAGTTACAGGGCATATGCGCTCTCAAACCACCCAACATACTGCTGTCGCCCAAAGTTTGCGAGGATGTGGATATCGCCGGTCGAGTGGAATACGGGGAAACGGAACTACAAAACTACCAGATGCTGGTCGACTTTGAAGGCCCGTATCGAGATTTACTGGAGCGACAATTGCGGTTGATCTGGAAGCGCCTGGCGGAGCTTTCCAAGAAATAGGGAAATTCGCTAGACCTCAATACCCATGCTATCGACTTTCTGGAAACCCCGGGGCAATTTATTGCCACGTCTGCCGCGCTCGCCACGATAGTGTTCAAGATCCGAGAATTTAAGTTTGTGGTGGCGCTTTCCAGCCCTGACCACCAGAGTGTCGCTGTCCGTAACAACCTGAACCGCCACCATAAACTCTTCTCGGCTCTGAACACGAGCGGTGGGAATACCGATAATTTTATTGCCTTTACCTCTCGCCATTTGCGGCAAATCCGCCAGCGGGAATATCAACATTCGCCCTTCGTTAGTCACCGCGGCGACCCAGGCTCCCTCCACCTTGGATATCGGCGCCGGTTGCATCACCTCGCCTCCCTTGGGCAGGGAAAGCGCTGATTTGCCGGCGCGATTCTTTGTCTGTAAATCTCCGAACTTGGCGACAAAGCCATAGCCGGCATCGCTAGCCAGTAGATATAGGTCTTCGTCCGACCCCATCATCAGACCTTCGAAGGTTGCACCGGAGGGTGGATTAATACGGCCGGTGGCCGGCTCTCCCTGCCCCCTGGCGGAAGGCAAATTGTGGGAGCTAAGCGTGTAGGCACGCCCTGTGGAATCGAGGATAACCGTCGGCTGGTTGCTGCGACCACAGGCCGACATTTTGAAAGCATCTCCGGATTTATAACTCAGTGCTTCAGGGTCAAGATCGTGACCTTTACCCGCTCGAATCCAACCTTTCTCTGACAGGATAACCGTGATGGGATCTGCTGAAACCAGTTCCAATTCGCTGAACGCCTTGGCTTCTTCGCGAAGAACCAGTGGCGAGCGCCTATCATCACCGTACTGCTCGGCGACGGCGATCAACTCTTTCTTAATCAAGGTTTTCAACCGGGCTGCACTGCCGAGAATTTTGTTCAACTCATCACGTTCCAGGGCCAGATCGTCCTGCTCGCCACGAATCTTCATCTCTTCAAGCTTCGCCAGATTGCGCAGTTTAAGCTCGAGAATCGCCTCAGCCTGGGCATCCGTGATCCCGAAGCGCTCCATCAACGCCGGTTTGGGTTTGTCCTCGGTCCGAATAATATGAATGACTTCGTCGATATTCAAAAAAGCGATCAGATAAGCTTCGAGTACGTGCAGTCGCTTTAAGACCCGCTCCAACCGATACTCAAGCCGGCGTCGAACAGTACCCGTTCTGAAACTCAGCCATTCTTTCAGAATCCGGTCCAGTCCCTTTACGCCCGGGCGACCATCAATACCAATCACGTTCAGGTTGACGCGATAACTGCGTTCCAGGTCTGTTGTTGCAAAAAGATGGCTCATCATTGCTTCGAGATCGACTCGATTGGAACGGGGAATTACAACCAGCCGCGTCGGATTTTCGTGAGCAGATTCATCCCGCAAATCCGCGACCATGGGGAGTTTTTTGGCCTGCATTTGTTGGGCAATTTGCTCCAGCACCTTGGAACCCGAAACCTGGTGCGGCAGCGCATTGATGACCACGTCACCGCCCTCTTTTTCCCACACAGCCCGCATTTTCAGTCCACCACGACCACTTTTGTACATGGCGAGAATTTCTTCACTGGGCGTAATAACCTCGGCTGAGGTTGGGAAGTCAGGCCCCCTGACAAACTCACAGAGTTCATCAACCGTGGCCTTGGGGTGTTCAAGCAAATGGATGGCAGCTGTCACAACTTCGCGCAAATTGTGTGGCGGCACATCCGTCGCCATACCCACAGCTATACCCGTGGTGCCATTGAGCAGAATATTGGGAACTTGTGCCGGCAGGACAGTGGGCTCGTCCATGGTGCCATCGAAGTTAGGGCTCCAGTCGACGGTACCCTGTCCCAATTCGGCAAGCAGCACCTCGGCATAGGCTGCCAGCCGCGATTCGGTATAGCGCATCGCTGCAAAGGATTTGGGGTCATCGGGTGAGCCCCAATTTCCCTGACCATCCACTAATGGATAGCGATAGCTGAAGTCCTGCGCCATCAAAACCATGGCCTCGTAAGCCGCACTGTCCCCATGGGGGTGAAACTTGCCGATAACATCGCCAACGGTCCGTGCGGACTTTTTGAATTTTGCAGTGGCCTTGAGCCCCAGCTCGCTCATGGCATAGATGATTCGCCGCTGCACGGGTTTGAGACCATCGCCAACATGTGGGAGTGCGCGATCCAGAATTACGTACATGGAGTAATCGAGATAGGCCTTTTCGGCATACTGCTTCATCGACACTTGTTCCATGCCGTCTTGATCGATTTCTAAAATATCAGACATTCTATTACTGGCCCGTATGGGATTATTACAATTGGGAAAGCCCCGCTAGCGGAGCAGGTATAGCACTACAGCGTTCGTGGCCGCGAAACCTGAATTCTCTATCTGAGGTTACTGCTCATTCCTACCAACTGCTCATTGAGATTGACAATGGAGTTCGCCATGTCGACAAGCAGGCTGTGAATGGTAGCCGGGTTATTGCGAATCAAATCGGTGAACTGTTCCCGAGGAACCTTGACCACCGAGCACTGGGTCTGTGCTCTGACCGTGGCACTGCGATCTGCATGGGTGAGAGCCGCCATGGCGCCAAATATCTCACCTTCGGCAATACGTCCAACGTTAACGCCATCGACCGAGACTTCAGCCACTCCGCTGGACAGATTGAATACATAGTCAGCCCGATCACCCTCGCGAATAATAATCTCGCCGGGCTCATAGATTTCGAATCCCGGGGTAGGTTGATTGTCTTCGTCGATATTAGAAGCCGAAATTCTCAACATCAGCCCGGAGTAGGTAATCAACAAACGCGTCCATATTTTGACCGCTTCTGGCTCGTCAAAAACCCGGCGCATAAATTCCAGTGCCGGATAGCTCTTGAGTGAAGCTCCAGTATCACTGCCAAAGTAGACAGTAGAGTCATGATCGGAGGTACCCGTAATATCCGGCAACAGAATATCGCCCTGCTCCAGAATATAAACAGTTCGGTTGTGGTACCGGGCAGACAGTGAGCCAGTCTCAACGACGTACAGGGTACCGCCGTCAAAACCCATGAAATTGCCGTTGGCAGTGGTCGCTACATCAATAGTAACCGCAGGAATTTTAATAATGTCCAGTAGACCCTGCACAAGATTGCTGTACTGCTTGCTGAGAAAGACAAAGTCATCCGCGAGTTCGACATTTGCTAGCATCGATACTTCCCCAGGCTGTATTGCGCTAAAAGAGTGTTAGCAATGCTGTCCTGTCTCAATGCCAATGTTTCTATCGCCAAAGCATTCATCCGATTCCAAACCATCCAATATCTGCCCCATAGATTTGTTATTTCCATAGTACCAACTAATCCCCCGTGGGAGAACATCAAGAGGAGGTTGGACCACTCCAGACTACCACTTGAGGTCGCTTGCGCGTAATATCTCGCGACCTGAAACCAAACAAAGTCACAAAAAATGAAAATCACCAAGGATACCGTGGCCAGCTTCCACTATACCCTCACAGACGACGCGGGCACCGAGCTTGAGAGCTCCCGAGATGCCCAGCCCACCGCTTACTTACACGGTCGAAATGGTATTCTGCCCGCGCTTGAGGCCAAGCTGGCCGACAAAGCTGCTGGCGAGGTTATCCAGGCAATCCTTGCCCCTGAAGATGCCTACGGCACGAAGCAAGCAGAACGGGTTACCCGCGTACCGATTAAACACCTTGTTTACAAGGGCAAACTGCGTCCGGGGATGGCGGTGCACCTCAATACCAGCCAGGGACGCCAGCCGGTAACCGTCGTCAAAGCCGGACGGCACAGCGCCGATATCGACACAAATCACCCTCTGGCCGGGAAAACGCTGCAGTTCGATATTGAAATAGTGGACGTGAGAGCCGCGACGGCAGACGAGCTGAGTCACGGACACGCCCACGGCCCGGGAGGCCACGAGCACTAAAGATGGCGTTTCACTGGGAAATTTCCACATTTGATGCGTTGAGCAACAACAGTCTTTATCAGGCCATGCGCCTGCGCCAGGCAGTATTTGTGGTCGAGCAAAACTGCATTTATCCGGACCTGGATGGACTGGATCAGGAGTCAACACACGTGCTTTGCTGGCGCGACGAAGAGCTACTCGCCTACCAACGCTGCCTGCCACCTGGATTGAGTTACAGCGAGAGCTCATTGGGCAGAATTGTCGTTTCTCCAGCGGGTCGCGGCCACAAACTCGGGCGAGAATTGGTACAGCGTGGGATCGATATCAATATGAAGCAGTGGCCGCAGAGCAATATCAAGATCGGCGCACAGGCTTACCTGCGCTCGTTTTACCAAAGCCTGGGATTCGTCGTGCTGGGAGACGAGTATATTGAAGACGGAATAGCGCATATCCATATGCTGCGCCACACCGTCACAGTTCAAGAAGAAACGTAACCGGGCCGTCGTTAGTCAGACTCACCTTCATGTCGGCACCGAACTCTCCGGCCGCAACAGTGGAATGACGCCCCCGCAGCTCGCCCAGCACATAGTCGTAGAGCACATGGGCGTCCTCTGGAGGGAGTGCGCTAGAGAAACTGGGACGCAAGCCTTTTTGTGTATCGGCAGATAAGGTGAACTGCGAAACCAGCAACACACCGCCATCGGCCTCAACCACGCTGCGATTCATCCTACCGGTATCATCGGCGAAGACTCTATAGGCCAGAAGTTTGTCCAACATTTTGTCTGCGAGAGGACGATTGTCGCCTTTATCGAAACCTACAAATGCCAACAGGCCTCTTTCGATGCTCCCTACACAGACGGAATCAACCTCGACGCTGGCATGGGACACGCGTTGCAGGAGCGCTTTCACGGACTAGCTACCCGTGAAGAACCAAAGGGAGCACTTTAGATTCTTCCAGCGCGACGGCGTTCATGCTCTTGCAGCAGCTTTTTACGCAGGCGAATGCTCTCTGGAGTAACTTCAACGAGTTCATCGTCCTCGATGAACTCAAGTGCCTGTTCAAGTGTATGCCGAATGGGCGGAGTCATAACCAAATTTTCATCGGTACCGGCGGCACGAATGTTGGTCAGTTGCTTGGCCTTGGTCGGGTTAACGGTTAAATCGTTGTTGCGGCTGTGCAACCCGATGATCTGACCTTCGTAGACCTCGACATTAGGATCAATAATCAATCGACCACGATCCTGCAAAGTAAACAGAGAATATGCGAGCGTCTTACCCTTCGCCAATGAGACCAATACTCCGTTAATGCGATGCACTATTTCCGCATTCTTAACCGGGCCGTAGTGATCGAATACGTGGGTCAGGATGCCGCCACCAGAAGTCAGTGTTAAAAACAGCGAGCGGAAACCAATGAGTCCGCGCGCTGGAATAATAAACTCAAGCCGAACTCGTCCCTGTCCATCTGGCACCATGTTTTTGAGTTCGGCACGCCGAACGCCCAACTCTTCCATCACTGAGCCCTGATGCTGATCTTCGCAATCGATGACCAGCTGTTCGTAGGGCTCTTGCATGACGCCGTCGATTTCCTTCTGAATAACCTCTGGGCGCGACACGCCCAGCTCAAAGCCCTCTCTTCGCATGTTTTCTATCAGCACAGACAAATGCAGTTCGCCGCGACCGGAGACAACAAACTTATCGGGCGTGTCACCCTGCTCTACCCGCAGCGCAACATTGTGGATCAACTCACGATCCAGACGCTCCCTGATATTACGCGATGTGACGTACTTGCCCTCCTTACCAGCAAAGGGAGAATCGTTGACCTGGAAAGTCATGCTAACAGTCGGCTCATCGACGGAGAGTGCCGGCAGCGCTTCGACATGGGTCGGGTCACAGATGGTATCGGATATATTCAAACCATCGATCCCGGTGACACAAACAATGTCGCCGGCCTCAGCGGATTCGACGTCCACCCGCTCCAAGCCCAGATAACCCATAACTTTCAGAATGCGGCCGTTGCGCTTGGCACCCTCTCCATCGACTACAGATACCTGGGTGCTGGGAGTCAGTAGGCCACGGGTGATGCGGCCTACACCGATAACGCCCAGATAGCTGCTATAGTCCAGGGCGCTGATCTGCATCTGCAAGGGACCATCAGAGTTCACTTCGGGGGCCGGTACCTTTTCGATCACGGTTTCAAACAATGGCGTCATATCAGTGGCCATGTCCTCGTGGTCCAAACCCGATATGCCCTCGATCGCAGAGGCGAAAATAATCGGGAAATCCAGCTGCTCATCTGAGGCACCTAGGCGGTCAAATAAATCGAACATCTGGTCGACAACCCAATCGGGTCGCGCTCCTGGGCGATCAATTTTATTAACGACAACAATGGGATTGAGCCCCTGTTCAAAAGCCTTGGAAGTGACAAATCGGGTTTGCGGCATGGGGCCATCAACGGCATCCACCAAAAGGAGCACGGAATCTACCATCGACAGCACTCGCTCTACTTCACCACCAAAATCGGCGTGTCCAGGTGTATCGACAATATTGATGCGGTAGTCATTCCATTGCAGAGCCGTATTCTTGGCCAAAATGGTAATACCCCGCTCTCGTTCCTGATCATTGGAATCCATGATTCGCTCGGCGCCTTCAGCGCGGCGATCCAAGGTGCCAGATTGCTGCAGAAGGCAGTCAACCAGGGTCGTTTTGCCATGGTCAACGTGAGCAATAATGGCGATGTTACGAAGCTTATCGATCAAGGGATTACCTCAAAGAGAATAGTGGTGCAAAAAAGGGCGCGGATTATACCCTGAATACCAAGCCATTGGCAGCCGTACTAAGGGATTACCCTCGGACACAGATCGCTCACAGCTCAAATACGGATCTGACAACCACTGTCATTTTTAGATAATTCAGAGATTGGGACTATATGGCTCGCTAGGCACATTCGTCGCGGATAGGTATGCCGTGGGGAACAAACCCGCGCTATAAAGACGAGCCTTCTCACCCTTTAGTTGCAATAGTGTTACGTATTGACCTAACTAAAAACCTTTGCAACTTACCGGATGTAATACTGAGATGCGCTGAAAAATATGTGTAACTCTCATGCCACCAGGAATAGAGCCTTTCAACATAGCTTAACTGGCTAGGCAAAACATAAACCTCGTTAGGGTAGATTCTCCTCCACATAGTATATCCACGGCTATCCATAAACGCCTTGTACGACCGCTCGTAAAACAGGTTTTCGACAATCAGAACCTTGGGTCGACATATCGTTAAACTCGATAACGCTTCCAGCTCCCAACCTTCCACGTCCACCGAAACGATGTCGACAGCTTCAATCCCGCGCTCTTGGAGAATGGTATCCACCATGCGCATATTGACTTTAATGGTGGTTACATCCAAATCACTCTTGAGGTTCGCATACCTCTTTTTGATAGAGAACGACGAGAAGGATTCATAAGTCACGTTGCCGCCTTCGTATTCCGTCTCATGTGAATTGACTATTGTAAAATCAACATTATCTTCATCGTGCCCACCTATGGCATAGGGAATACGTTCTATACCCAGTCGCTCATAATGTTCGTCATAGATTGGATTTGGCTCGATAGACAACACGGTCCAGCCATGAAGACGAAAGTGAGCGCTGGTTGAAATGTAGTCTGGCCTAGCAGCACCAATGTCGACCATAAGCCCTTTAGAATCTGGGAAGAAACGGGCTTTGACAAGCTTATCAACATCGCCCTCAGATCGATTTGCTTCTAGAGCTTCCATTCTTCAACCCTTTTTTTCAGTATCCACTTCAACCGTGCGTTGGAGGTTCGACGAATTGCTTACCACTATTGCAGAAATATGAAGTCATCGATTCAATCTACTACGGCAAGCAGATTACTGGCAACCTCTAAGCAACAACCAAGTCATTTTTCATTGCCATAAGGCCTGGCTCAAGACTGCTAAGGCGCATACACCTTGACATCGATATTCGCGGACTCGCTCAAATGCCCGGCGTGAAGTCGGCTCATGACGCCTTTGCCGCAGTAGAGCATGTAGTTAGTGTCGCTGGGCAGTGTTTCGAACTTGCTGTGGAGCTCATAAAAGGGGATTTTTATCACCTGTGCATGCACCTTCAATGGAGAGAGCTCCTCCTCATCAGGATGGCGAATATCAATAATAGCGCTACCTGCCAGCGGGACGCTCAACACCTCGACATCGGATCGTGTAAGAGAGTCTCCATCGGCCAACTGGTCAATGCGCGTTTGCTCCTTGTTTTCTATCGCCCGTTCCAGAATGCTCATGTCAAAATTGAGCTCATCCGCTTCGATACGCTCCAGTCGCGCTCGCGTGGTCGGGTTCACCGAGATAACCCCGCAGTACTCTGGCATATTCGCTGCAAAATCTTCAGTACCAATAGCTGCTGCGGTTCGAACAATATCTTCTTTGTCGCTTCCGATTAGTGGACGAAATACCATCCGGTCTGTCGCCTTGTCGATCACACTCAGATTGCGCAAGGTCTGACTGCTCACCTGGGCAACACATTCCCCGGTTACCAGTGCATCAATCTCCAACTCTTCGGCGAGTCGATCGCCTACTCGCAACATCATTCGCTTTAAAATTACGCCCATGTAGCTATCTCTGATGTTGGTTAGCAGTTCCGCAACCACTTCCTCAAAGGGCACGCTGATAAACAGCACCTTTTGATTGCACCCGTATTTCTGCCAAAGATACAGCGCGACTTCTTTTACACCGATCTCATGGTCCCGCCCGCCAAGATTAAAAAACAGGAAATGCGTTCGCATCCCTCGCTTCATCATCAGGTAGCTCGCTACCGGCGAGTCAAACCCCCCCGATATCAGCGAAAGTACGGGGCCAATGCTACCGATTGGAAATCCTCCCAATCCATGGTGGCGCGACTTGACGACGTAGAGACGCTCATCACTGATCTCAAGCTCTACAGTGACCTCAGGGTTCTTGAGTTTTACACCGGCGGGATTAACCTGCTGCATTAAAAACGAGCCCACAAAACGTTCCACATCGATAGAGCTGAAGTCGTGCTTGCCACTGCGCTTGCAGCGCACAGCGAAGGTTTTCCCGGCAAGCCGCTCCCCATAAACTGCCGCGGCGTGGGCCGCTATATCGGCCATGTCCCCCAGCGGGTGCTCCGCAACTTCCAAAATGTAGCTAATCCCCGCGCAATTGCGCATGGCTTCTAGCAGTCTCGCCAGCAAAGCGGAATCCGTTTCCTGGGTTTCGACGACTAATCTGTCAAATTGCTTGTGTAAGACAATCTTGGGATCGATATCTCGCAGGGTGGAACGAAGATTGTCGTTTAGCCGACCCACAAACTGGCGCCTGACAGGCTTACTTTTGATGGCTATTTCGGAGAAATACTTGACAACGAATTTCATAGAGTCCATAACATTCGCGGCTGTTTGGGGCGCGTATTATACGAGCTTCGGCAGGGATGTGGGAAAATCCATGTGGAAGTCTTAGGATATCCTATGATTCGCACCAATAAGAAGCACAAATGCACCACAATGGTGCGCCATTTAATTAAGTAGAACCTAGAAAAGCATAAAATCTATATTATTCATAGAGTTATACATTGCACTTTTTTGGCACAGCTTTTGCTATTGGAGTGTGTGACAGATTTTCTGGTGTCTCGAGCGCCTTATCTTAACGATTGAAGCTCTTTTTACCCGTTTATAGACCCGGCGATGGCCTTGGCCTGACCGAATACGATCCCTTGGAGGACTTAGAATGTCAGAGCATACTCTGAATTTAATTAAAGAAAATGAAGCCCGCTGGGTAGACCTGCGATTTACCGACACCCGCGGCAAGGAACAGCACGTTTCGATTCCGTCTACCGAGATATCTGAGGACTTCTTCGAAGGCGGCAAAATGTTTGACGGCTCATCTATTTCGGGCTGGAAAGGCATCAATGAGTCAGACATGATTCTAATGCCGGACGACAGCACCTCTGTTCTGGACCCTTTTACCGATGAAACCACTGTTATCTTGCGCTGCGACGTCGTGGAACCCACTACCATGCAGGGCTACGAGCGTGATCCTCGCTCTGTAGCCAAGCGCGCAGAAGAGTATTTGAAATCTACCGGTCTAGGCGATATCGCTTTCTTCGGCCCAGAGCCAGAGTTCTTCGTGTTCGATGACATAAAGTGGCACTCTGATATGAGTGGAGCTGGTTACAGCATAAATTCTGAGGAAGCGGCTTGGGCATCTAGCCAGTCTTTTGACGATGGCAATATCGGCCACCGCCCTGGTGTAAAAGGCGGCTATTTCCCCGTACCTCCTGTCGACTCCCTGCATGATATCCGCGCGGCAATGTGTGGAGCCATGGAGCAAATGGGCTTGCCCATCGAAGTTCATCACCACGAAGTGGGAACAGCGGGTCAGTGCGAGATTGGTGTTAAATTCAACACCTTGGTTAAAAAAGCAGACGAAGTACAGATTCTCAAGTACTGCGTACACAATGTAGCGCACGCCTACGGCAAAACTTCTACGTTCATGCCAAAGCCTTTGGTAGGTGACAATGGCAGCGGTATGCACGTGCATATGTCTGTTGCTAAAGACGGCGAAAATACCTTCGCTGGCGATGGCTACGCAGGACTGTCTGAAACTGCACTGTTTTATATCGGCGGTGTTATCAAGCACGCCCGTGCACTGAACGCCTTTACCAACGCCTCCACTAACTCCTACAAGCGTCTGGTGCCTGGTTTTGAAGCTCCGGTAATGCTGGCTTACTCAGCGAGAAACCGATCTGCTTCTATCCGAATTCCCTACGAGCCCAACCCCAAGGGCAAGCGTATCGAAGTTCGATTCCCGGACCCAACTGCCAATCCTTACCTGGCATTTGCAGCGCTGCTGATGGCTGGCATCGATGGCATTAAGAACAAAATCCACCCCGGCGACCCGGCGGATAAGGATTTGTATGATCTGCCGCCCGAAGAAGGCAAGCTGATCCCAACCGTTGCTTCCAGCCTGGAAATGGCTCTGTCAGCACTGGAAAGTGATCATGACTTCCTGACTGCCGGATCCGTGTTCACAGAAGACATGATCAATGGCTACATTGAGCTCAAGAGCGAGGAAATTGAAACCCTAAACATGACAACTCACCCGGTTGAGTTCGACATGTACTACTCTGTCTAAGCGTAAATCAGCACCGACTAAAGGCCCGCATTGCGGGCCTTTTTTATGCCTGTCCACTTTTCGGAGTTTGCGCACTAGAGCATCGAATCCTATTTTTTGCTAGGGTGGAACTCTCTGGGATCGGAATGGGTGGGGCCATGACAAGAATTTTATGTATAGCACTGTTAATCTTGCCGGCGCTGGTATCGGCACAGATTTACAAAACCATCGATAAAAATGGCAATGTTGTCTATACAGACCAGCCGTCGAAAAGCGGAACCGATCACGAAACCGTCGAGTTAAAACAGACAAATACCGCGCCCCCTCCGCCGGAAGTGATCAGACCAGAACCCGAACCCGATAAAAAAGACCAAGAAACAACCAGCTACACAGTGGCAATTACCTCCCCTGAGCATGAAGCTACCATACCCAATGGCCCTGGTAACTTCCCCTTAGTCGTATCCCTTGAACCTGCTCTCGCCGAGGGGGCCAGCCTCCAGCTATACCTGGATGGCGTCGCCAGAGGAGAGCCCCAGAGGGCACTCGTGTGGCAGCTTACCAACGTATTTCGTGGAGCCCACGATCTCACAGTGAGCGTTTTAAACGAGGACAACTCTCCCATCGCCACCTCCACACCTGTTCGCGTTTACGTATTTCGACCCTCCAGAAACAACTAACTTACTCAGGCAAGCACTAGACTCAAGCAGTGAAAGAGCGCACCATATTGGTGCGTTCAAATTTCCGCGAGTTCTGAATAAGCGAAGCATGTGTGTTATCAAAAATTGATGTGAGTGCTTACTTTTCTTTTAGGCCATATAAATCAGTAATATTGCTCTTTATTGAAAGGCTAGCTAGTTTTGGCTTCAAAATTGCAGACGAGAGATGTGGGCCGCCACGGGGCGGGCAATCATAGGGCAATATGCAGTATAAACAAGACATTCTGGACAATCTCAGCACGGGTATCATCACCCTGAACGGCTCTCTGATGGTCACGAGTTTGAACGCAGCGGCTGAGGTTTTACTAGAGGTTTCGGCCGCCCGTGCGATTGGCACCCATATGGCTCACCTGGTGCTGAAAGATCAGGATTGGCTCTGCAGCCTTGAGCAGTCGCTGGAAAACAATAGTCCACTGACACGCCGAGGCTTGGCGATTTTTTTGCATACGGGGCAGGAAATACATGTCGACCTCATAGCCAATCCCATACCGGTTGATGACGACAGTGAGGCCAGGCTAATACTGGAGTTGCAGGCAGTGGACAGGCTCCTAAGAATTAGCAGAGAAGAAGGCATTGTTCATGCACAGGAAACCACGCGTACGGTTATTCGCGGCCTGGCGCATGAGATCAAGAACCCGCTTGGCGGTGTTCGAGGAGCCGCACAGCTACTTGCCAAAGAATTACCCAACGCGGAACTCAAGGAATACACACAGGTCATTATCCGAGAAGCAGATCGTCTGCGCGATTTGGTCGATCGCCTGCTCGGCCCCCATCATCAGCTCTCGCTGGAAGAACTGAATATTCATGAGATATTGGAGCATGTCCGCAACCTGGTCTCAGCGGAATCCGGTAATAGCGCCAAGATCGAGCGCGACTACGACCCCAGCATTCCCGAAATTCAAGGCGATCGATCTCAACTGATACAAGTGGTTCTCAACATTATGCGAAACGCCTTCCAGGCCGCCGAGAAATCCGAAGACTGTCGCATTACCTTGCGCACTCGAACCCAGCGACAATTTACCATCGGCACGGTAAGGCACCGACTGGTATGTCGATTGGATATTACCGACAACGGACCCGGTATCCCGTCAGATATCCAGCATGCGATTTTTGTTCCGATGGTCACCGGCAGCGCTCAGGGAACCGGTCTGGGTTTGTCCATTGCTCAGTCCATCATCAATCGCCACGGCGGCCTGATTCAATGTGAGAGCGAGCCAGGAAACACCACATTTACCATTTACCTACCCATGGAAGTACGCGATGCGAGATAACACAAAAGTCTGGGTAGTTGATGATGACAGCTCAATACGCTGGGTACTGGAAAAGGCCCTGTCACAAGCCGGTATCGAAAGTGCCTGCTTTGAAGATGGCGAGCGCCTGCTTGAACAAATCAAGCATGAACAACCCGATGTCATCATCAGCGATATCCGTATGCCTGGTATCGACGGTCACGAATTATTGACCTTGATCAGCGAGGCACATCCGAACCTACCGGTCATCATCACCACCGCGCACTCAGATCTCGAAAGCGCTGTGGCCTCCTATCAAAGAGGTGCTTTCGAGTACCTGCCCAAACCCTTTGACATCGAAGAGGTGGTCAGTATCACCCATCGCGCGCTAGCTCACGCCCAGGAAAGGCGAGGCGTGGCAACCGAGCAGCAAGAGCTGCCGCAAACAGAGATCATCGGCGAAGCCCCCGCCATGCAGGAAGTCTTTCGCGCAATTGGCAGGCTCGCGCACAGCAATATTACAGTGTTGATCAATGGTGAATCCGGCACCGGTAAAGAGTTGGTGGCTCAGGCTCTGCACCGCCACAGCCCCCGCACACACAACCCGTTTATCGCCCTGAATATGGCCGCGATCCCAAAAGATCTTCTCGAATCGGAATTATTCGGACACGAAAAGGGAGCGTTTACCGGGGCGAACACCAAACGTGAGGGCCGCTTCGAACAGGCTGACGGTGGCACGCTGTTTCTCGATGAAATAGGAGACATGCCCGCAGAAACCCAGACAAGATTGCTGCGGGTGTTGGCGGATGGCGAGTTCTACCGGGTCGGCGGCCATACATCGATCAAGGTAGATGTGCGCATCATCGCAGCTACGCACCAGGATCTGGAGTCACTGGTACAACAAGGGAATTTTCGGGAAGACTTGTTCCACCGCCTCAATGTAATACGCATTCACATACCCAAACTCAGTGAACGAAGAGAAGATATACCGCGGCTCATGCAGTACTTTTTCCAGGAGGCGGCAAGAGAGTTAGGCGGGGAAACCAAAGTGCTGCTTCCGGACACAGAGAAATTTCTGACCGAACTGTCCTGGCCAGGCAATGTGCGACAACTGGAGAATACCTGCCGATGGATAACGGTAATGGCATCCGGCCGGGAGGTGCATATGACAGACCTGCCCCCCGAACTTGGAACGCACACCGCGCCGATAGAACAGCAAGATCAAAGCGAATGGCGCGATCAGCTACACAAGTGGGCCAGCAATGAGTTGGTGCAGGGCAAACATGACATATTGTCCGAAGCCGTCCCGGAGTTCGAACGAGTTCTGATCAACGTAGCACTGGCGCATTCTCAGGGACGCAAACGCAATGCAGCAGAATTGCTAGGCTGGGGCAGAAATACTCTTACCCGCAAAATGAAAGAACTGGAGATGTAGTAGCTGCGTCAAGCTCCGCCCGCAAAGCCCTGCTGTCGCCAGGCCTCGTAACTGACAATAGCTACAGCATTAGAAAGATTCAAACTTCGACTGTTTTCGCGCATGGGAATTCGCGCTCGCAGCGGCGGGGGAATGGACTCCATGACATCATGAGGCAAACCGCTGGTTTCGGAACCGAACAAAAGCACGTCACCGGGTACATAGTCGAGTGCCGCGTGGTCCACACTACCCTTGGTAGTACAGGCAATAATCCGACGGCCCGACATGCTTTCCACAAAAGCAGCGTAGTGGATATGGCGCGTCACATTCGCCATCTCGTGGTAGTCCAGACCCGCACGGCGCACATTCTTTTCCTCGAGACTAAAACCCAGCGGCTCGATCAGATGCAAGGCACAGCCATTGTTGGCAGCGAGACGGATAATATTGCCAGTATTGGGAGCGATACGAGGTTCAAACAGCGCGATATGAAACATAAGAACCGATGCCAGATGTACTCAGAAACAAGCAGCCCTCGGAGGCGTTTTATCTCACAAGGGCCTGCCCCTCGAACCGCGTGAGGTAAAACGGCTTCGAGGGCTGCGACTTAAAATCGCAACAAACCCACCAGGATTAGTGAGTCGCTGCCTCAGCACCACCTTCAGCCGCCTGATTCTGCGCCTGAGTCAAAGCCTGCTGATAAAGCGCTTCAAAGTTAACCGGAGCCAACATAACAGGAGGAAAACCACCCTTCACGCAAAGCGAATCAATGTTCTCACGAGCATAGGGAAACAAAATATTGGGCGCTGCAGTACCCAAGACACGGCGTAAATCTTCACCTTCAAAACCGGTGATAAAAAAGATCCCCGCCTGTTGAACCTCAACCAGATAGGCCGTTTCATCTTCTACTTTGGCCGTGATAGTGATGGTCAGGACCACTTCGTAGTTTCCCTGCTCATCAATGAGGTCGCTCTTGGTATTGAGCTCAACGTCCACTTTAGGCTGCCACTGCTTCTTGAAGATATTGGGCGTGGAGGGTGACTCAAAGGACAGGTCCTTCGAAAAAATGCGCTGCATCACAAATTGTTGCTGCGGCTGTTCTGCTTGACCTGCTCCTGCCTGTACTTCTTCGTCTGCCATGTTCGTAATCTCCGTAACGGTTGTGTTAGTTATTCTGTATCGCTTGCCAGAACGCTAGCTGCGGCTCAGCTCGCCTGCAGCAGGCTGTCGAGCTGGCCCTGACGATTGAGCAAATTCAAATCATCGAATCCGCCGATATGCTGGTCTCCAATCCAGATCTGAGGCACTGTATTGCGCCCGCTGAGCTGCATCATTTCCTGACGCAGTTCATTGCGCCCATCCACGGCGATATCCTGATAGTCGACATTTTTGTCATCCAGCAAGCTTCTGGCCGCCATACAATAGGGGCAGAAGCGGGTGGTATACATCTTTACTTGCTTGGACATGCTTGTGCGCTACTTAACTGTGGGGAGCTGAAGATTGCTCCATTCCATCATGCCGCCGCTCATCTTATAGACCCGCTCAAAACCGTTGGCTCTGAGTTGTTTACCTGCGGCACCTGACTGTTGACCCATCTTACAGACTAAAACAATGGGGCTGCTTTTGTGCTTTTCAAGCTCACCCAGTCGAGCCTCTACTTTACTGGCTGGAATATTCAGCGCCTCGACGATATGTCCCACTTTATATTCCGCTGCATCGCGAAGATCCAGAAACACTCCATTTTCGGCGTTCACCAGATTGATCGCCTGTTGCGGAGACACTGAAGGCCCCGACTTACGAGATTCGTGAAATATCAGCATGATGACCACGGCGACAAGCGCCGCTACGAGGGTCCATTGCTGGCCTACAAATTCTAGAAACAATTCCATGGTTGTGTTCTGTCTATACCTTTTACGAGGTTTGCTGGGCAGTTAGCACCATGAAAACGCTCTGAACGTGATTTTACGAGCCTGGGGCTGCTCAAAAAGGCGGCAATTATACTGTGCTGCCTCCGATCAAGTCTATGTTATAAACCTCCAGACAAGGTAAAATGCCGCGGTCGAAAACCACCTGTTCAATTACCGCACTTCTGGAAGAAATATGAGTCAATCTGGCAAATCACCCACAGCTCTTATCATTTTAGATGGCTGGGGGTACCGGGAAGAAATTCGCGACAATGCCATTGCCCAAGGTGCCACACCAAACTGGGACAGGTTATGGGAACAAGCGCCTCACACGCTCATTTCCGCCTCTGGTATGGACGTGGGCCTACCAGGCGGGCAAATGGGCAACTCCGAAGTCGGCCATATGAGTCTCGGTTCAGGGCGTGTGGTTTATCAAAACATCAGCAAAATCGATAAGGCCATTGAAGACGGCACTTTTAACAGCAATGCCGCCTATATTGACGCCATCGACAAAGCCAGTGCCAACAACGGTGCTGTGCACATATTTGGCTTGCTGTCCCCGGGTGGCGTCCACAGTCACGAAGACCAGATACTCGCCGCCATTAACTTAGCGGCACAACGAGGCAGTAAAAAAGTTTTCCTGCATGCGTTTCTCGATGGTCGTGATACGCCGCCGCGCAGCGCGGCGGAATCACTCCAAAAAGTTGAAGACCTGCTAAACGAATTGGGCTGCGGGAAAATCGCCAGCATTATCGGGCGCTACTACGCCATGGACAGAGACAGCCGCTGGGACCGAATTGAATACGCCTATGAAATGCTGACCGAAGGAAAATCCTCACATATAGCCACCTCGGCCCAGGCTGCATTGCAGGCCGCATACGATCGCGATGAAAATGATGAGTTTGTGAAATCGACCGTTATCAGTGCATCGCAAGATCAGGCCGCAATGGTCCGCGATGGAGACTCGGTGCTGTTTATGAATTTCAGATCGGACCGCGCCAGGCAGCTAACACGCGCATTCGTGGACAAGGACTTCAATGAATTCGAGCGCAAAGTCGTGCCCGAACTTGCGGACTTTGTAATGACCACCGAATACTCCGCCGATATCGACACCGCTATCGCCTTCCCCGCAGAGTCTCTGGATAATGTTCTGGGTGACTACCTCGCCCAACAGGGTAAAACTCAACTTCGTATCGCTGAGACGGAGAAGTACGCTCACGTGACATTCTTCTTCAGCGGTGGCCGAGAAGCGCTGTTTCCCGGTGAAGAGCGCATCATGATCCCATCCCCAGATGTCGCCACCTATGATCTAAAACCCGAGATGAGCGCGCCGGAGTTAACCGACAAACTGGTAGAAGCTATTCGCTCCAAAGAATATGACCTGATTGTATGCAACTACGCCAACGGAGATATGGTGGGCCATACAGGCATATTTGACGCCGCCGTCGCTGCGGTTGAAGCGCTGGATGAATGCATCGGTAGGGTAGAAGCAGCGCTTCTGGAAGTTGGCGGCCAGGCATTGATCACTGCAGACCACGGCAATTGCGAACAAATGGTCGATTACGATTCGGGGCAGCTACACACCCAGCACACCACTGAGCTTGTGCCTTTGGTTTACATCGGCGAAAGAGTACTGACCCTGAAATCCTCAGACGGGAAACTGGCGGACATTGCGCCGACACTGCTGTCGCTGATGGCTATCTCACAACCGGAAGAAATGTCCGGTGTAGATCTTGTGGAGACCCCACGCTGAGCCCTGAGAAAACCAACGTTTACCCGAATTGGCAAGCGCTATTTGTTAGCTGCTTACTCTGGCTGCCAATCAACGGCCAGGCCCAGTCCGATGAAGAAAATACTCGTGCACAGCTCAAAGAGCTGAAGGAAAACATCGCCCGTATCAGCGGCCAGATTTCCAGCGAGAAAGCGCAACAAGATTCGATTCAGAAAAAACTCCGCGACGCCGAGGTCAGCCTGGGTCAGCTGCAACAAAAAATCGAGGCAAACCAGCAAGAGTTGAAAAAAGCCAGGACCGATTTGGCCGAGCTGGAGAAAAAGCGCGACGCTCTGGAGGTCGCGCGAGACGCACAGCAAGAATCCATTTCAACAGAATTAAAAAGCGCCTATCAAATGGGCCGTCAAGGCTCCGTGAAAGTATTGTTGAATCAGGAAAACCCGGATTCCGTCGCCCGAATGATGGCCTACCACCGCTACATTCTTGAGGCTCGCAGCAAAACCATAGACGCCTATCGCAAAACCCTGGAAGAAATCGACCAGATCGAACCAAAAATTACGGCGCTGACCCAGCAACTGACAAACACCGGCCGCAAGTTGGCCAGGCAATCGGAAAAACTCAATATTGCGCAACGCAGGCGCAGCACAGCACTGGCGAACCTGGCCCAGAGTATTCAAAGCAAGGGCGGTAAGTTGCAGCAGCTGGAAACCGACCGCAAGGAGCTGGAGAGCCTGCTAAATGCCATCGAAGTGGCGGTCGTCAATCTGGAAGTACCCGACAACTATAAAGCCTTCAGCGATGCCAAGGGGAAAATGCCCTGGCCTATAGCGGGCAAAAAACCGAGAAATCGCTACGGAAAATCTCGCAATGAGGGGAAAATGCGCTGGCAGGGTGTATCCATTCCCGCCAGGGTGGGAACCACGGTATCGTCTATTCACCATGGTCGAGTCGTCTATGCGGACTGGTTGCGCGGCTCGGGATTGTTGCTCATTATCGATCACGGTGATGGCTATATGAGCTTATATGCCCACAATCAGACCCTCCTCAAGGAAGTCGGTGAGTGGGTTACCGCGGGCACAGCTGTGAGCACCGTGGGCAGCAGTGGCGGTCAAGACAGCGCCGCACTGTATTTTGAAATTCGCCACAACGGCAAACCCACCAACCCCGGCAGCTGGTGTCGCGGCTGATGAATTTCTCGGCGGTAAACTCAAGATCAAAATTACCCAACGGATGGGTTACACTCCTCAAATGACTTAAAAGCGGGCTGAGATAGTCCTGGCGGTAACTATGAATGGTTTTACCCTTATCACGAAAACCCTGGCAGGAGGCTGCGCAGCTCTCCTTCTGAGCTCTCCCGTTTACGCAAAGGAAGAGGTGCCAGGCAAACTACCGCTGGACGAATTGCGCACCTTCGCCGATGTCTTTAACCAAATTCGCACGCGCTATGTGGAAGAGGTGGACGACAGTACTTTGTTGGAATATGCCGTGAAAGGCATGCTGATGGGCCTTGACCCCCATTCCGCCTACCTGAACAGCGATTCCTTCGATAAATTAAAGAATATGACCTCCGGGGAATTCAGCGGTCTGGGCCTGGAAGTGGGAATGGAAGACGGCTATGTGAAGATCATCTCCCCGATTGACGGTAGCCCCGCTTCGGCCGCGGGATTAAGAAGTGGCGATATTATCCTCAAGCTCGACCAGACACCGTTGCAAGGGGTGAGCCTCAATGAGGCCATTGTTAAAATGCGTGGCGAAAAGGGAACAAAAATCGAGTTGCTGGTGGGCAGGCCCGGAACCAGTCAACCGTTCGAAGTGACTCTTACCCGAGACACGATAAAAGTAGCCAGTGCACGCCAGCGCATTCTCGAGGAGGGCTACGGCTATTTGCGGGTCTCTCAGTTTCAAAAGCGAACCGGGGCGGATGTCACCAAATCGCTAAAGAAGCTCACCACCGAAAATGAACTCAAGGGTTTGGTTTTGGATTTGAGAAACAATCCCGGCGGTGTTTTGCAGGCGAGTGTGGATGTTTCAGATCTGTTTCTGGACGGAGGCACTGTTGTCTACACCGAGGGACGAGCAGAGGATTCCAAAGTTCATCACAATGCTAAGGCGGGAGATGCCAGCGGCGGCATTCCGGTTGTGGTATTGATTAACGGCGGCTCGGCAAGTGCTTCGGAGATCGTCGCCGGCGCGCTGCAAGATCACGGCCGCGCGGTCATCATGGGGACGGAGAGTTTTGGCAAGGGCTCCGTGCAAACCATCATGCCTATGAGCGAATCGCGCGCCATCAAACTCACCACGGCCCTTTACTTCACGCCCAAGGGACGTTCGATTCAGGCACTGGGTATCGTCCCAGACATTTTGGTGGAGCGCGCAGAGGTGACGACTCTCGAATCAGGAAAGCGTGTCACCGAAGCGAATTTATCGCGTCACCTGGACAACGCAGAAGAAAAAGCGAGTCACGATCAAGCTTTGCTTTCCAGACAAGCAGCAAATGAGTTAATCTCTACCGACAACCAATTGTACGAAGCTCTGACACTATTGAAGGGCCTGAATATTTTAGGATTTCACAAACAGAAATCCGATACTGAAACACTATCCGGGGCGACGAACACAAAAAATGGTGAATCCTGAATTTCGCGGGCGTAGGATTTCTTCAATAGGCCGACTGGCCACCCTCATAGGCGCTGTTTTTCTTAGCGCAGGATTAGTGACCCAAGCAGAAACCTCCTGGCCGGATGCAAATAGCCAACTGTTCAAACGCTCATCAAATTCAGAACCACTGAGTTTCAGCGCGCGGCAACCTCTCGAAAAAAACCTGGTGATTATCATCGATGATATTGGCCACCATCTGTCGCCCGGGAAAGCAGCCATAGACCTTCCCGGCAAGCTTAACATCGCTATATTGCCCTACACCCCCCACGCCAAAATTCTCGCTGAGCGGGCGCACCTGTCCGGCAAGGAAATAATGCTGCACACGCCAATGAGTACGATTGGCAGCATCCCTCTGGGCCGTGGCGGCCTCACCACGGAACTGAGCGAAGAGGAGTTTCGCAATACACTGGCCAAGAGTCTGGAACAAATACCCCATGTACGCGGCATCAATAATCATATGGGCAGTGACTTAACCCAGCGGCGTTTACAAATGGGCTGGGTGATGGAGGAACTGCAGGAAAGAGATTTGTATTTCGTTGACTCTCGCACCAGCCACGAAACCGTTGCCGCCAACACCGCCGAAGACTACGGAGTGCCCAACTTGTCACGGCAAGTATTTCTCGACAACGAGCGCAGTACCGCCGCGATCGCAGACAAGATTCGTGAGTTGCTGCATCTGGTTGACACCAAAGGCATGGCAGTGGCTATCGGCCACCCCTACCCAGAGACGATCCGCCAACTGCGAGAAATGTTACCGTCGCTGGAAGCCAAGGGAATCAAATTGGCTTATGTGTCTGAGTTGTTTCAACGCAACTCGAGTAATTACAGCCTGACTTCGATCCCCGAGTCGGACATATAGGCTTTGGCCTGGGGAACGGTGAATTCCCCAAAGTGAAAAATACTCGCCGCCAACACAGCATCCGCTCCGCCGAGCTTAACGCCATCGACGAGATGGTCGAGCTTACCCACACCACCTGAGGCAATTACCGGGATATTCACAGCATCCGTGATAGCTCGAGTCACACCCAGCTCAAAGCCGTTCTTAGTACCGTCGCGATCCATGCTGGTCAGCAAAATTTCTCCCGCTCCCAGCTCAGCCATTTTCACCGCCCAGGCGACAGCGTCAATCCCAGTGGGCTTGCGGCCACCGTGAGTAAAGATTTCCCAGCGTGGCTTGCCGCCAACATCGTCAACGCGCTTGGCATCAATAGCGACAACAATGCACTGTGAGCCGAATCGCAGTGCGGATTCACGCACCAGTTCGGGATTGTGAATCGCCGCAGTATTGATGCTCACTTTATCGGCACCGGCGTTTAGCATGGTGCGAATATCTTCGACCGCACGAATACCGCCGCCTACGGTCAGCGGAATAAATACCTCCCGAGCAATTTTTTCAACCGTGTAAACGGTGGTATCGCGGCCTTCGTGACTGGCTGTGATATCCAAAAAAGTAATTTCGTCTGCACCCTGCTCGTTGTAGCGCTTGGCGATTTCCACTGGGTCGCCCGCATCGCGGATATCGACAAAGTTAACGCCCTTAACCACACGGCCGTTTTCAACATCGAGACAGGGAATAATGCGTTTCGCCAGGCCCATCTCAGGACGCCTCGTCGCACAGGCGTTGCGCCTCGGATACATCCAGTGTGCCTTCATAAATCGCGCGCCCGGTAATTGCGCCGCAAATTCCCTGGCTGGCCACTGCTCTAAGCGCGCGGATATCGTCGATATTGGTAATCCCGCCTGAGGCGATAACCGGAATACTTGAGGCCTTGGCCATAGCGAGGGTGGCTTCAACGTTCACGCCCTGCATCATTCCGTCTCGAGCGATGTCGGTGTAGACAATGGAGCTGACACCATCGGATTCAAACTTCTTGGCCAAATCATGGGCATGGATTTCTGAGACTTCCGCCCAACCATCGGTGGCCACCAGGCCATCCCGTGCATCAAGCCCAACAATGACCTTGCCGGGAAATGCTCGGCAGGCTTGTGCTACAAACTCAGGCTCTTTAACCGCTTTGGTGCCGATGATCACAAAGTTCACACCCGATTTTACATAGTGCTCTATGGTTTCCAGGTTGCGAATACCGCCACCGATTTGCACTGGCAAATCTGGATAGGCTCGAGCAATGGCTGTGACTACCTCACCGTTCACGGGCTCACCGGCAAAGGCGCCGTTCAGGTCAACCAGGTGCAATCGACGACAACCGGCATCAACCCACTTCTTGGCCATGGCCACCGGGTCATCAGAAAAAACCGTTGAGTCATCCATTAACCCCTGACGAAGACGCACGCAGGCACCGTCTTTAAGATCAATCGCTGGGATAATTAGCATGTTCCATTCCACTCCAGAAAATTGCGCAGCAATTGAAGCCCTGCGGTGTGGCTTTTCTCGGGGTGAAACTGAACGGCAAAGAGATTGTCGCGGGCGATTGCAGCATTAGCTGCCACACCGTACTGCACTTCACCGGCCAGCAAGGAGCGGTCCTCGACATCGACATAATAGCTGTGCACAAAGTAGAAGCGAGTGCGGTCCTGAATGCCTTTCCACAAGGGGTGCTCTGTGCATTGCTGAACTTCGTTCCAGCCCATGTGAGGGACCTTCAGGCGCTGACCATCGGCGTCGTGCAAAGGATCACCAAAGTACCGCACTTCTCCCGGAACAATATCCAGACAGGCAACACCTTCGTTCTCTTGAGAATGGGTCATCAGCGCCTGCATGCCCACACAAATGGCTAACACCGGCTTGTGCTGCTCCTGCAAAACATCCAGCAACAGCTCATCGCATTTCAGCCGGCGAATTTCCGCCATGCAATCGCGAATAGCACCCACACCGGGGAAAACTACGCGATCGGCCCTGCGAATCAAATCTGCATCGTGGGTGACCAACACTTCATCGGCGCCCACGTGCTCGAGGGCACTCTCTACCGAGTGCAAATTTCCCATTCCGTAATCTATTACCGCTACAACACCGCTCATGGTCGCGCCTTAACTTTTTAACATGCGCTTAGAGGACGCCTTTGGTAGAGGGCGTAACACCTGCCATGCGAGGGTCAGCTGTTAAGGCCATGCGCAATGCGCGACCAAAGGCTTTAAACACAGTTTCAATCTGGTGGTGCGAATTATCACCACGCAAATTATCGATGTGTAGCGTGACCATGGCGTGATTGATGAATCCCTGGAAAAACTCCATGAACAAATCTACGTCAAAGCCGCCTACCGCTGAACGCGTGAAAGGAACGTGATAGACGATTCCCGGGCGACCAGAAAAGTCGACAACCACGCGAGACAATGCCTCATCCAATGGCACATAGGCGTGGCCGTAACGCAAAATACCCTTTTTATCACCGACAGCTTCGGCCATAGCCTGGCCCAGGGTGATACCGATATCTTCCACAGTGTGGTGGTCATCAATGTGCAGATCACCCTTGGCTTTGATGTCGAGATCAATTAAGCCGTGGCGCGCAATCTGGTCCATCATATGCTCCAGAAACGGCACTCCGGTGTCAAAATTAGCTTTGCCGGTGCCATCCAGATTCACCGAAACGGTAATCTGGGTTTCCAGAGTGTTACGCGTCACTGTGGCGGTGCGATCGACCATTGTGTTCTCCTCAATCCCGCGGTCTTATCAATAGCAAAGTAGAACAATGGGGCGGGTGCCCAAAAAACGCGCCATTATAAAAGAAATACAAGGCGAATTCACTGGCGGTTTTACCACTCGCGCTTTACGCTACGGAGCTTCACCCGCGAGCCTTTGTTAAACCGATATACACCTATGCCAGCCACCAATCACTTCGCCAAACGCGTACTAAAATGGTTCGATCATTCAGGCCGCAAGGACCTGCCCTGGCAGCAAGACACCAGCCCCTACCGGGTGTGGGTGTCTGAAATTATGTTGCAGCAGACGCAAGTCAAAACCGTAATCCCCTATTTTCATCGGTTCATGGAGGCCTTTCCCACCGTTAATGCCCTGGCGCAAGCACCTCAAGACGAAGTGCTGCATTTGTGGACTGGGCTGGGCTATTACGCCAGGGCCAGAAATCTGCACAAGGCCGCAATACAAGTTTGCGAGGAACGCGGCGGCGAGTTTCCCAGTAGCGTGGAAGAACTGTGCGAACTACCGGGAATTGGCAGATCAACTGCGGGCGCAATCCGCAGCATAGCCTTTGAACTCCCGGCGACCATTTTAGATGGCAACGTGAAAAGAGTGTTGGCCCGCCACAGCGCAGTCGAGGGCTGGCCAGGACAGACTGCAGTGCACGCCCACTTATGGGAAATAGCCGACTTGCACACGCCAACCAAGCGCAACGCTGATTTCTCACAGGCCATGATGGATTTGGGAGCCACCTTGTGCACACGGTCATCTCCGCAGTGCGAACACTGCCCGGTGAATTCAGATTGCGAAGCATTCAAAGCCGGCACCATGTCGGCCTATCCAGGCAAGAAGCCCAAGAAAACCACTCCGGTAAAATCCACAATTTTTTTGATGGTAAGCAGCGCTAACGGAGAAATATTGCTCGAGAAACGCCCCGCAAAAGGCATATGGGGCGGGCTGTGGTGCTTCCCGGAGATAAAGTCTGCAGAAGACGCGGCCAAAAGGTGTCTAGATGGATGGGGCATCGAACCGGCGCAAACCGAAACCTGGGACACCTTCCGCCACACCTTCAGCCACTATCACCTTGATATTCAACCCCTGCGTGTTGTGCTGCCGAACAACCCCGAATCAGTCATGGATGCCAGCGAACAGCTCTGGTATAACGTTCACCAACCACCCAGTATCGGCTTGGCAGCACCCATCGCCAGCCTGCTGGAAAAACACAAACTGCTGTAGCCACCGCGCACTTACAACGGACCTCAACCATGTCACGCACCGTTTTTTGCAAGAAGTATCAAAAAGACCTGGAAGGCCTGGATGCCCCACCCTTCCCCGGAGCCAAAGGCCAGGACCTGTTCGAAAACGTCTCTAAACAAGCTTGGGCAGACTGGCAGACACAGCAAACAATGCTGATCAATGAAAAGCACCTGAGCCTGGTGGACCCTGACGCCCGCAAGTATCTGCAACAAGAAATGGACAAGTTTTTCGCCGGCGAGGAATACGATAAAGCTGAGGGTTACGTTCCTCCCAGCGAGTAGCCAAGAGACCTTGACTCTCGGGCGATCCGAGGGTTTAATACGCGCCTTTCGTGAATTACAAAATTCGCCCGGATAGCTCAGTCGGTAGAGCAGGGGATTGAAAATCCCCGTGTCGGCAGTTCGATTCTGTCTCCGGGCACCATATTAAAACCCAAAATGGCCTCGCGTGTTTGCGGGGCTTTTTTGGTTTGTGCCGTCGCAGGGCTTCAATCCTTGAACTCCTCGGAGTTTAATCATGGTCTGTCTCAGATTCCCAATTCCCTTGCGGGTTTATATCCCACATTCTTCACGATGTTTGACAACAAGCATTCGGGTACTAGTATCCTTAGGATGAATCGCGAGATGGAATCGGGCTATGGGATGGTATGACTACTTTGTAAATCAAGATAATGACTCGGATTTCGAATACGAAATTCTCACCGCATCTCCCCATAAGATAATTCATAAAGTGCCTGCTAACACAAATGTCCTACTGGGTAGACAAGGTTGGTGTACTGTGTGGATGTCCCTGGTTAAGGATGACAAACGAACCAGGATCTGGCATGCCCCTTCGAATATGTGCCAAAATTTTGAATTTGTTCTATCAAGTAATGGCTATATTGCTGAGTGGGATCAGTATATACATCGTCCTCCCGGAGCATTGCAAAAAAAGTACCCTCCCACACAAGCGGCCTTTTTCGTCCAGGCTCCGGCGTCCTCAATCGACCATAGTGATCAGAGGGCGAAGGGGTGTGAATTGGCAGGAGCGGATGCCAGCTCTCACCTCAAAGAAGTAATTCAAAACAGCTCCAGCTTCGGTGAAATATTTATCGCCGCGGCAAACGAGCTTGGCTACGATAGACTAATTAGCGGTATATTGGGCGGGCCAGCCGAGTGGTCGTATCAAGCGTTGCTAATATTACCGCTAGAGGATTCGCAGCGTGAAGCTCTATTGCAAAAAGCTATGACGGAACCACAGTGGGCATTTCATACGGCGAGGGATATCAAAAGTTTAGATGTTTCAACGCACCGCAAATTAATTCTCAAAGCAGCCGACGATCCAGAGTGGGCAAAGCACACGCTGAATCATTTAGATAACTTAGGCGAAGCAAGAGAAGTTGTTGAGCAATCTGCGTCCAAAGAAAGTTACTAATTGACACAGGGGACGCATTATTCCTGTCATCGACGAATCGCAATAGCACAGGCAATCCGGGTGCTATTGGCGCTTTTTATCATTTTCGCTCCAAACCTGGAAAACTGGTAATTCCCCCGGTTCTGCTGTGCAAAGATGAATACTCTCCCTGACTCCAGCGATACTCCAAACGAAGTTCCTTCAAATGGTTTTTCATCGCTCTCGCGTGCTTTTGATACCGTGGATGATACCCCAGAGCGCGAAAAACGTTGGGCTAACAAAAAACATGGACGAGATTCTTTGGGGCAAAGCGATCACGCTATACATCTCCACACAATCCGGGACAGACCACAATAAAGTTTGAGAGCAATAGATAAAAATGCGATTTTTCCCAGATTCTTCCCGAGTCAAACCACGAGAAACCCGGAAAAACAAATGCGCTTCCATCAATTCGTCAGTGGACGAGAGGCTTTTGTTCAGCGCAAATTTTCGACGTATCTGCAGGCTTAAGTGGCACGTTGAGAAGTGCGCAGTGACCGCCTACTTCCCTCTTTTGAAAGTGAGAACAATTTTTGCATATACCAAAAGAGCGCTGCCCATTAATCTCGATTGCTTTTTCCAAAACCTCTCGCAAAATTTTGGCAAGTGATGACAAATCCTGATTAGCAATATCACCGAGTGCGCCAGCTAGGCATTTTTGCGAGGCAAGGGCTTCCTGCCCTAGATCGGTTAGCTGGTACGAAATCGAACGCTTATCAAGTTTAGATTTGGTCTCCGTTACGTAGGCTTTACTCGCTAAAGACTTAAGTGTTTGTGAGACCGTGCCGCGCGTTGATCCCAGAAACTCTGCCACATGCGATGGTTTGCGAGAAAAATGATTGGCCAGCGATAAATACTCCAGCACCGACAATTGCACCGGGTTCAGGTCCGCAGTCCAGCCTTCACTCGCATCAATACGACTCAAACGTTTAATTAGGTGTTTTACAGTTTCTTCTTCACTCATGGACATAGGCTCGTCGAAAATTGATAGCGAGTCAAAACAATATTTGACATAGTAGCGAGTCGCTACCATAATACAGACAAATTCTATCAAATTGAGGAAAAGACAATGCAATCCAATCTCGTAGTGGCTTTAATTCTGTTACTGGTAACTGGTGACTCCAACGCTGGAGGCGATCACACTTCGAGCCATGCTATGCATCGCGAGCACGCCGTAGTGTCCGCGGAGGATAAAACTAAGGTAGCTTCTTTCGATATTCTTGCTGCCTATGCGCACCGAAAGGGCAATGTGGTGACCTTTCGCATGACAACCAATGGTGTTGCCGGAGCTGATAAGCCCAAAGCTGTCGGACAGCTGGGCGGCGCACCCGCGTATGCCTATGTATGGCCGACCTCGCTTGACCCTTACACGGTTGGTTTTGACAAAGAAGCCGGCATTCTTGCACTGGCCGCTGCGGTGCATCCCGATTTCGATGACACACCGTTGTTTGACGAAAATCGCGATGGCGACGCGTCCAACGATGGTCAAACATGGCACAGCCACTGGGTAGTGCTCACGCCAACAGAAGCTTGTGGGCCAGGTGCATTGGCTGTGAAGGATATTCCCGAGGGCGCGAAACCGCGCTTGCCAGCCACATGGCCAGGGCTACCCATTCTTCTCGACAGCCCGGGCTTCACTCCGCTGTTTGACGGCCCCGAAGTAAAAGTGAATGTCTCCTTCAATCAGGGAGTGAGTGCAAAGGATGTTTCTTATGATGGCGTGACGGCCGCTTTGCGGGTCAACGCCAACATCCACGCGCCTCTATTTTGTGTCACTGACGTATTTGATATTGCATCGGGAGACTTAAGTCTTCCGGGCAAGATAAAATAGGCATCAAATCATTGTACCCAGTTGTGCAAATAGGAAACCGTTGCACGGCTAGGGACAACCACACTCGAAAAAGCTCAATTTGAAAAGTTTGAGGCATGTAATGAACACACTCCCAATGAAAGCACCTGAGTTGTCCGTTTCTGAGTGGCTAAACACGGATGAGCCGATAACGCTTTCACAATTGCGAGGAAAGGTCGTCGTCATTGAAGCCTTTCAAATGTTGTGCCCCGGGTGCGTCTCCCATGGTCTGCCACAAGCGCAGCGAATATCAGAGACCTTTCCAAAGGATGAGGTCATTGTCTTGGGGTTGCATGCGGTATTTGAACATCATGATGTGCAGGGCTCAAAAAAAGCGCTCGAAGCTTTTCTCCATGAATATCGAATCGGTTTTCCAGTCGCGATTGATGCGCCTTCCAACAATCAACCTACCCCTCAGACAATGGCGGCATATCAACTGCGGGGCACCCCAAGTCTGATTTTGATTGATAGAGAAGGGAACTACCAAAACCAGTTTTTCGGTGAAGCTAGTGATCTCGCCTTGGGAGCGCACATCATGCGCCTCATTGGGAGAGCGGATCAGAATAAGGTAAGCAATGGTAAAACCGAGTCACCTGATAGCGCGGGGGAAGCTTGCGACGAAAATGGTTGTGCAATCAATATCGCTGGTTCGGCCAAATGAACAATCCTATTGATTGCGAGTTACATGACTACATCAACAGGTTAAGGGGTCCAGGTTAAGGGATCAAAGCCCTTAAATTCCTTCTATAAATTGGCAAACTAACTATCTCTGTTTTAATCGCCGTCCAGGAGAAACGGGAACATCAACCTTACCCCATAGTCCTTTACTCCTGATCATCAAACACCTCCTCAAGCTGACGCCCAAATAAACGTGCAATACTAAAGGCGAGTGGCAATGACGGGTCATAGCGTCCAGTCTCGATCGCATTGACAGACTGCCTGGAGACTCCGAGCTGATCGGCCAGCTCTCCCTGACTCCAGCCATACTCCAAACGAAGTTCCTTCAAATTGTTTTTCATCGCTCGCGCGCGCTTTTGATGCCGTGGATGATGCCCCAGAGTGCGAAAAACGTTGGGCTAACAAAAAACATGGCCGAGACTCTTCCTGGCAAAGAGACCACGCTGTACATCTCCATGAACCCCCAAAAGGTCGTCAAAGCGAAAGTAATTGCCGCTGCGGGCAAAATAGCTTCGACCATTCGACTGCGCGTATATTCATCGGTTTCCCAAATATTGCGCACTAACAACCAGAACACAGCCGCGATGGGTGCCGCTGTTACCAAGCTGATCATTATTTTTAGCCATAATGGCTGGTAACCCACGGAACCCATCAATGCGGAACCAGCAAAACAAGTGACTATATAGACGATCATAAGGGGCCAAAATACGCGAATGTAACGTCGCTGCGCTTGCTTATAGCTGACATTTTCCATTTATCATCTCCTGTAAAGGTTACTTTACACTAGTTCTACCCCTCTGATATGTCATGTAGGCTTTACACCCAGCACCTGTTGTCGGGAATATTTCCTTTGTATTCAACCGCGTGGCCGATGATCTCCTTCCAATAAAAATGGAACTGTCACCTCAGAGACTATGCGCCTCTTACCTGATCTCATCCGATGTTCTCTCCATCGCAATTATTTCCTACGCTGAACCGAGATCCACCTTACCAGATCTAAACGGTGCACCACGCTACACAAGTTTCTGCCAAGGAAACGTGCCCGCCCTACTCCCGTTTGCAATTGGAGGTGCTGGCTGGGGCACAACAAAATCTTGATGCATGTTCACATATATGGTAACTTAAGAATGAATTGGAAAATCACTTTCTACAGTGAAAAGGTCAAGCAACAAACCTTAGCTCTACCCAAAGGTATATTGGCAAACTTCTTACGAATCGCTGAGCTAATAGAAGAGTTTGGCCCAGATGTGGGTCGGCCTCACACGGCTCCTTTGGGGCAAGGCTTGTTCGAAATTCGCGCCAGGGGCAAAGAAGGTATCTCCAGATCAGTTT
The DNA here is from genome assembly GCA_045110675.1 of Halioglobus sp. Classification (GTDB taxonomy): domain Bacteria; phylum Pseudomonadota; class Gammaproteobacteria; order Pseudomonadales; family Halieaceae; genus JBALVT01. Next base: position 324,644 of record JBGCGJ010000017.1, read on the forward strand.
TTTGTGCGATTAAGAAGGAGGAGATTGTGATCCTTCTTACTGTTATCAAGAAAGGCAGCACCATACCCAGCAACAAAATGGATACAGCACGCAAACGTATGAAGGAGATCAGAAATGGCGAGTAAACGATCGACATTCGCGCATTTTAAAAAACAAGCGCTGAAAGACGTTGAGGTGAAAGCAGAATACGATGCTCTCTCCACCACTTATGAAATGAAGCGGCAGATGATAGCCATACGCAAAGAAGCGGGAGTCACCCAGGAACAAATGGCTGAAAGACTCGGCACCAAGAAAAGCAGTATTTCAAGGCTTGAGAGCCTAAGCGCTCCATCCTCGCCAAGCCTTTCAACTATTGAAGATTATGCCAGAGCGCTCGGTTACTCAGTTAGAGTAGAGTTTAGACCTGCGGTCTAAAATGAATAGACTCAGAGCAATTCGAGTCAATCGTAACTAGATTAAGGGGTCAAAGCCCTTAAATTCATTTTTCCCCCAGCTTTCATTTGGCTATTGACGAAGACCGGACAGACTAACTAGAGTTTGGCTGTGGCAATGGAGCTCCCGCTACAGCTCGCACGACGTAATTACGGCCATAGTACAGACCATCGTGCTGATCTATCAGAGTCTCGCCGCGCTTGCGCATTTGCGCGATGTAAATCCGCATCGCGTCCGCAAGATTTGAGTCAATGAAGCGATCTACACGGTTCTCACAAATAGCCAGTTGACTCTCGAGAAACTGATGGCGGTATCGAATGCGAAAGTGGATAGCATCCTTCACCGTAAAACCCGAACGGCGCAGCTGAGCTACCACCCAGGACACCGGGTACTCCCTGTACGGTCGATCCCTCGCTAATAGCATGCACGCATCGCGGAGCCGACCCAGATCGCCAACAAACAAGCCAACTTCGTCATCGGCAACAATCGGTACGTAGGGTTCCAGCCCGGTAATGTACAAGGTGGCAAGAGTACGCGACGCCATTTGCTGGAGCAGTGATTCCTGGAAGTATGGCGCGAAGGCATCGACGGCGCCAATCGTATAGTCCAAAAGCACCGTATCGAAACATTCGCCCGCTAGAAACTGCTCATCAACCCAATTAGCCGTGAGGATACGGTCGCAATCTCTCGGGGGCACGGACAGCGCCTGGCGCGCGCTCTCGGCCATGACCGTTTGGGCGGTAACTGCTGTCCAGCTCTTGGTCGGGAGGGCGGCTACCCATGACAATGATTTATCGCCTGTGCCAGCATCAAGAACATCACCCCAGGGATCGCTTCCGTGGAGTCGTTCAATTTTCTTAAATAGAGCGGAAGTCATAAGACACTCACTGAATACGTCATGGAAGACTCGCGCCAACGAGCAGGCTAATTCTATCCCCGGGGCCGAATTCTTGCATCGTACCTATCGCTGGTTCCCAGAAGTTCGAAATGTGGACAAACACTGGCAAAGCCCGGATTGAGGGGTCAAAGTGAACCTCCCCCAGTAACTTCTCTACTCCGTCGTCCTATTCAATACGCTCCCGAGCTTGTCACTGGTTCGAAAGTTGGAACCGCCTCGTTGGCCCCATCGCGATCATAAGATTCTAACTTGAAGAGTTTCGGGTAATGCCATGCGCGCAGTTTCTTATGGAAATCTCTGACGCTTTGCTCATAGCCGATAGCAGTGCGCATATCGCTACCTGCCAAGCGCTCCATTGTCCGCTGCAAAAGTGTAGCAGGTGAAATCAGGCTGAACCATTTGGCAATATCGTCGCGTCGCGCCTGTCCGCTACGGTACGCTTGGCTGAGCGGCTCCACTGTCTGGTCACCCACTTGATGAAAAGCGTAATACCACTTCCACTCAAACCCGTCCTCGTCATTCCACTCTATGTCATCCGCCCATTCCGAGTGATGCTCTAGAAACGGCTGGTAGGTTTCTTCCCGAGGCAAATCCCAAGCATCATTAACAGCTTCACGCTGTGTTAGGACGATCTCTCCACCATTGGGCAAGGGAACGACTTGCTCAATAACTTGAGTAAGCGTCGCGGGAATCACTGCGCAAAGCAGCAACCATATCCCAAGCATTATCGTGAGATTATAAGAGCCAGTGCGCTCGGCGGGCGTAAGCCAGAGCGTAAGCACCATCCAAAAACCGAGATAGCTACAAACCGCCATAACACACAGAGCAAGAGTCAAACCGGATGATCCCGAGATCAGCCCTCCCACCAGCATTGGCACACAAAGCGCAACAGCCAACGACCCGATGCGCAACCCCGCCCGCATCAGCCAGAACTTCTGTGGGCTGTTTGTACTGGTCTCAATGAGGCGCAGGCGCCCGGCGATTTGTTCGCCAGAACGTAGATCAAACAGCAGTATAACAACGAGAAGCGGAGCAATAAGGCTGGCGATAAACGCAAAATCAAATCGGCCAATCAGTGCAAAATCCGGATTATTAGCGTCTGTTTCATAAATTTGTCCTTCCAACGCCAACATTCTTATACGATGTTTCCAGGGGCTCACGTCACGCTGGCCCAAGGCTGCATAAGCGAAATCTGAGGGTGGATCGTAGGTGATATGAAAAGTGTAGTAAGCCGCAGACCCCCAATCAGATTGTTCAGCCAAAGTTATCTTTCGCTCAATGCGATCGAGTTGCTTCAGTTCCGCAATCTCGGCACGCTGCTGGCCAACCTCATTGAGACCCAATGTTATAGCGGCAACAGAGAATACAAATGCTAGTAACAACCAGACCCACACCGCCTTATCGCGGAGCATAAACCTAAACTCTCGCATCATGGTGTGAGCCTCCGTGCTGCGGCGAGACCAAACGCTACCAGGGCGAACAACCAAAATGCCAGCGAGATGAGCTTTGATGCAGCGCGGCCTAGGCGCTCAATCGCAGGGTCAGCCGTAAACCTGAAATCATTCAGTACCTGCCAGTTACTCGAATCCACGCGCGCACGCTTCCAGCCTTCCTCTCCCTTGTTACGATTCACATCATCGACGTAAGAAAGTTTTTCAACATGAGCCTTATTCAGATCCTGAACAAATTCATAACGCACACGTTCGGCCTCACGTAGAAAACGGTGATGGGTCTCAAGATCCGTTCCTGCCAGATTGCGCGACGCGCCGCCAATCGCCAGATAAGGTGACAGCCACCCATAGGCGGAAAGATGTGCCGCTTGCGCACGCTCCCTTTGCATACGCTTTTCCGCGTATGCGTTCAAAGTCTCGGTCAAGTCCGTTTCGCTTTTCGAAGCGACGACCCCGCGAAAGTTCACAGGCAGTTCTTCAACGCTATCTACGTTATATTGCGCCAGCAGATTAGCCCGCAGTTTGGCGAAAGCCGGGTCAGCTGCATTGTGACCGTCACCAAGTTTTCGTAAATCGTCATTCATTCGCATGTCGGTCAAGATTTTCCCCTCCGTCGGCAGCATCGCGCTGGCGGAAGTCACGCCAATACGAGGGATGACTAGCACTGTTATTACCCACACAGCAGACAAAACGCCAAGCGCAACTCCGCGCGAACGCGTCGCAACCGACAACAGTAGCGTCAACGCAGCCCAAATACCGAGGTAAAGCAGGTTGCCGGCATAAAGCACCAAACTCGCGAGCAAGCTCTCGCCCAACAGGCTTGCTGCTATCGAGGAAAACAGAGCAGGCAATGACAACAGCCCAATCAACGCACCCAGAGCAAGAAGTTTGCCGCGATAAAGCCGTACGCCTGAGACGCCCTGGGACAATAGGGGCCCAAGCGTTCTAGCTTCTCGTTCACGCAAAACCACACCGTGCCCTAGCGCAATAATCAGCAGCGGGAGAAAAAGGTGGTAAAGCTTCGCCGGGGTCAACGCGCCGAAACCGCCAGTGCGCGCCTCCGCTCGCGCATCGGCAAACATGGCGGAGTTCTGACGGTGACCCTCCAAAAAGAGGGATTGCCCTGTAACCGCGTCCACACCTGGATCGAAGACGGCGAGTGGCGGCGGCGTTCGGAAAACATAATGTCCGTAATGCACCATTCGATGTGGATGACGATCTGGTTGGTTCAAAAAAACTTCTTCAGCCTGTTCCTGCTGATGCAAGCGTTGATGACGCGCCTCTTGCGCATCCAGCAGGGTTAACACGGTTGTGAATAGCAGTAAGAGGGTGAAGACAATCAAACTGAGAACAGCGAGGCGAGAGCGCAACCATTGCCGCCACTCCTCTTTAGCTATACGGACAGCGCTGCTCATGCGCTTGCTCGCTCGGCGAACGCGGCATGCACATGGTCCGTGTCAATCCGCTCACCGTTCTTCGCATCAAATCTGCCAACAAGATTCCCGCTCCGCAAGAGCCCAATCCGATCGGCAACCTGACAGGCGCCGTAAACATCATGCGTCACCATCAAGATGGTTTTGCCAAGCTCCGCCAAATTACGCACAAGCGCGTTAAATTCGTCAATCGCAATAGGGTCAAGCCCTGAAGTGGGCTCGTCCAGCAAAAGCACGGGGGTCTCGCGCAAAATAGCGAGGGCAATCGCGACTTTCTGGCGCATGCCTTTGGAGTAACTATCCATGTATCGGGTACGCGACTCAGTTTGAAGTCCGACCTCGTCCAAGGCTTTTTCCAATTCCGCCTGTGTCGTTTGCTTGCCTGCTAAATCCAAAAAATACGCAAGATTTTCATAGGCATTAAGATGGGGATAAAGCGTAGCCGCCTCGGGCAGATAAGCAATCTGCTGACGAAGGCGGCCCACATGTTTTACAACATCGCTATCCAAGACAATTGCAGTGCCGCTGTCTGGTGATAGGAAACCCAGAAGCGTTAATAAAGTCGTGGACTTTCCAGCACCGTTCCCACCAAGCAACGCATAAATGCTACCCCGCTCGATGGCAAAGGAAATACCTTGCAGGATTTGTGTCCCACTGCGGCTGACACACAAGTCTTCAACGACGATGGCGGTCATACTAAACCCCTTGAAAAGTAAAAGTAGAATTCAAATGCGCCATGCAGGGGATCACCCATGCATGGCCACATACCTGTTGCACATGAATAAAGCACATTCGCCGAATGCGACATCAACATACGACTGCTAGAACGAATAGGCTGCTGTGAGCCGCCATCGTCGTGGCGTTCCTGGGCCAATCCAAACATCAGCAAAAGAGTTGGTGTAGAACTCTTCATCGAAGGCGTTATCGAGATCGAGTCGAAGTGTTACGCGCTCCATTGGTTCGATTTGGCCGAAGAACCTAGTGAGCGTGTAGTCGGGCAGCGTGAAGTCCGATGTAACAAACCCAGCTCGCTCATCGGTGTATTGCACACCCGCACCTATTTGTACCGGCATTCCGCCAATCTCTAAACTCTGGCTGACTTGCAGGCTTAGCTGATGCTCCGGTGAATTGATCAACGGGTCACCCTCTTCGATAAACCCAAATCCATCCGCATCGGGGTTACTGCTAGTATATTCCGCGTCGGTGTATGCATACGAAAACCAAAAATTGAAGCCGCTTTCGAAGGTCGCGTTCACATCGAGCTCAAGACCCCGGCTTTGGGCTTCACCCGCGTCAATCGAGAAAAACCCAACCACAACATCTCTGTCATCGTTAACCAGAATGTTGCTTTGTTCTACATCGAACAGCGCCACATTCACCGAGCCGGTCACTCCATCAGAAAAGTGCGCCAGATCCAGTTTCATTCCTATCTCCCCCGATTCAGTGATATTGGGGTCGAACTGGTTGCCCTCGAAATCCTGGCCTGTTTGCTGTCGGAAACCCTCACCGTAGGAAGCGTAAAGGCTAATACCCTCGCTCACACGGTAAACCGCGCCGAATTGGGGTGAGACTCGGTCATCGGAAGAATCGACAGTTGAGGCTGGAGTCTGGAGGAGATTAGTCAGGTCTTGTTCGAAGTCATCCCATCTGAATCCCAGGCGAACTTGCAGCCGATCCGTTACCTCGATCTGATCCTGTATATATACCCCTAGCCCACTAAGCTCCTCTTCACGATCCGTATTTGGCCCTGGAACCGGCAGCGGATACTGGCCATAAACTGGGTTGAACACATCGAGCAACAGATAGGCGGCCGGATCCAGGGTGCTGATATCGGTATCTGCGGGAATGCCTCCCGGACGAAAACGCTGAATGAAAAGACTGTTTTCGAAACGATCATAATCGGCACCGATCAACACTCGATGACGCATGGAACCCATGGCAAACTGCCCGGCCAATTCCGCCCGTGCCGCGAAGTAATCTGATTCAAAGTCGCGGTAGCGGAAAAACCGGGACAGCGTTTGACCGTCTCTAAAGTAGGTCTGACGGCCGCCAAAATTGGGTTCCGAGGCGTTGCCCTCAAACTCGGTTGTGCGATAACTCAGCCCGGCGAGCAGGCTCCAATTGTCAGAGAGGTTATGTTGCAGCTCAAATTGATGACCCACAACTTCAGTATCGATTGGTCCATCACCCGGTTCTCCGGCAAAAGTACTACGTGGCGAAAACCCAAATTCGTCGGAGTATACAACACCTCGATCAAACGGAATCTCTTGATCGGTATACTCAAACTCATAAGTGACGGTGGTGGATTCCGAGATGTCCCACGTAATCGATGGGTAAAAACCCATTTTTTGCGTCTCAACGGTGTCGCGAAAGCTCTCTGCATCCTCATAGAAGCCAACAAGCCGAAGCCCCACCTGGTCGTTTGAGCCAGCGACGGTTTGATAATCACCTTCAAAACGCACCTGATCCCATCGACCTATCGTCGCGCGCACATCACCCTCGGTCTCGAATTGCGGACGCTTGGTAACCAGATTAACCGTACCACCCGGCTCACCGCGACCAAAAAGCGCCGAGCGCGGGCCCTTAAGAATCTCTACCGCTTCAATGCCCACCGCGTCGCGTGGCCCAGCAAACCCTCGCCCAGCATTAAAGCCGTTTACCAGAAAGCCACTAGGTAAATTGATATCCCCGGAAAACCCTCGAATTGAAAAGCTATTCCAAAGACCGCCGAAATTGTTCTGTCGCGCAACGGCAGCGGAGAGGTCCAGTGCATCATCCAAATTGATAACACCCGCTTGACGGAGCAATTCCGAGTCTATCGTTTGATCTGCAGTAGGTTTTTCAAGGTCATCGAAATTACCCTGGTAGGCGCGCCGCTTATCAAATACGAATACTTCTTCAATTGATACCTCATCGGCTCTATTTTGAGTTTGCGCCGCTACAGGCAGCGCACCCGCGACTCCTAAAGCAGCGCCAAACCCCAGCGCCGCTGGCTTAAATATGCAATTTCTCATTATCTCTATCCATCAATTTTATGGGTACAACACACAGCACCGCGAAGCAGATTCATGCTGGCGCGCCTGGCGGTAAACGAAACGGATATTAGATTAAGGGAGGGCCAGTAGAGGGAGGTTTAGTCGAAGCGTTCTTTGTGGATGGAACTTGATCAGGAAGGGACAGAGACACTGATTCGTCTCGGACGAGACTAATAGCCACCAGTGGTCTAGAAGGAAGCAGATCGTCTTGCTCACAATGCAGGACCGCCAAACAAACAACGCCGTTATGTTCGTGTGGCTCAGTGCCATATTCAATGGCATGCGCAGGAAAAACCCATTGCGCCATAACGAGCGTGACAAGCGCAAGTAAGCTTCTTGGATCGTAGATCTTTAGTATAGAGGCCAAATCAAAACAGTTTAATTGGTTACTAGCGCGCCAGTGCAGGTTATGACGCAACAGCCGGAACAAGTCTATTCTTCCACTAGTGCTAAAGGGATGCAAGAAAGTCCTCATCGCTGGGTCACGTTTTGCATGGAATCTCTTTCCAGAACATACCCTCTCACAAACTCATCCACCTCGGCGAGCAAATTTTTCGGCGCATTCGCTTGCATAAAACATCACTCCTGCTCAAACGTTAAATGGAATTGGGTACATGTTGCTTGATGGTCTTGCTGACTTTGAAATGCTTGAAGATGCCTACTGTGTTTGTTCTTCCGTCAGTTCAAATATGTCAGCAAAGCTGAGCTCCAGAGCCAAGGCAACCATGTTGAAGTACCGAACTTCCGAAGCTGCGACGCGGCCATCGGCCTTCAGCACATCAACCAGCGAAATCAGAATATTTCGGCGGTCGGATTTAGGCAGTCGCGGTCCCAGGCGGGCAATATACTTCTCCAATGGTGCGGTCTCATAAAGCTTGGAGCGTGCAGCGATACGTATGTCGCTAGCGTCAATTGGCTGCTGCAGACGCTCTTCCAGCACTCTTTGCACTACTTCAACTTCCGCCGGATGCGTGTAGGAATCGGCATCGGTCGCTCGGGCAAGTACCATAAGAAGTAGTTCCCGGTACACCTCCGTCTCGAGTTGAGCATCTGCCTTGCTTTTAAAAAGATTTTTGACGTGAATCAGATCGACAAGCGCCACAGGTTATACCTCGCTAAGTAACTACCACTGGAAAACACACCGTCACTGCAAATAACTGCAATCGTCGACTCAGCTATCGAGACAGAACAACACGCGTACTTGCCCCGAGCCTTCTATCGGTGGTGATCGGTGCACTAAACCCCAACCCTCATTTTCAGGATCACCTTTCATAATACCTACCCAAAACCTCGCGAACCGTGAGGGCTGACCAAAGCGCACTACTGCACTATTGGGAAGACACCCTGCCAGTGCCACACGATCAACCTGCTCCTCGGTCAGCCACTCAGTTCCAGGGCCCTGATAAGTACACAACAGTCGCAATCGCCTGCGATCGACATGGAAGCGGCGACAATTATCGCGATCAGTCGTTACCAAGCGGAACTCGGCTTCAGGACTATCATTTATACTGAAAAACATTTCTGCCAACTGATGCATATCGCTGCGAAAGCTCACCAGGACAAATGGATCAAGATTCTGCTCGGCCAATAGCGCCACAACATCATCATCAAACGAGCGCAACGAGGTGGGGCGACGAACGTCTCGCAGATCTGATGCTTGTAACTTAGATAGCTCGCGGACGATCGACTCTTGGGTTGGACGCTGCCACAGGGCGAGATTTACATCGGGCTCCACGATTCTTCGCAACACATTCGAACGCTCTGCGATAATCTGCCCAGATGATGGAACATCGAATTCTTGATTGCGAGCAGTTCGGGGCATAGCGATAGCGACAGACCTGCAGTAGATAATGATACAATGTATCATTATCTACTTAAAATGCCACCCTCCAAACGACAATTATGCTCGGAATGCTAATTTCAGCAGATAAAAGCACCGGTGCGCACAGAGGATGATAAATTTGCGCCGTCTATTTTCATTCTTGCCTCCTCATTCAACAGAGCTTCGCGCTAAAGAATCGAATAGAGTATCCAGCCACAGCTGACGAGATAAGTGGCAATAGTGCCAAACATACCGATGGGTCGGCCCACTTCAGGGCCCAAACCAGACATGCCCAGGTAGTGAAGCACTCGCGCGACAAAGAGCAGAGCACCCAGCCCATGGAGCCAATTACTGCCCGCTCCCATCAGTTCCATTACGATGATCAATATCAGCGCCAGCGGCACCGTCTCAATAAAATTAGCTTGCGCGCGCATGCGACGAACCATTTCTGGGTCTCCGCCGTCTCCGACCAAAATCTTGGAGCTCAGGCGGTAAAAGCCTACGCGCATGGTGAATGGAATAAATACGAGGCCCAGTAGAGCAGCGTATAAAGGCGTAACAGATAACAGTGATTGAGATAAATCCATTGAGGGTTCCTCGTTGTATACTCGCACTATGCAAGCGAAAGAATGGCTCAATATAATTCATTACTTGCATATTGCAAGCAAAAAATGCACACCATGGCCGCAGCGAACTGAACCGGGCACTATAAATGATACACTGTATCATTTATAGATAACTGGTACATTAGCCTTCGTTAGGTGCCAGACAGCACCACTCCTTTGTAAAAATAGAACTGTAATAGAACACTCCATGGCAGATAAACAACGAGCTGGCCTTCTAATGACCCGGAACCCCTTCCGCATCATCGCCTGCCTGGTTTTTCTGTTACTGCTCAACCCAATTCCCGAGCTGTTGCATGCCGATGACTGCGAATTGGAAGCCTGCCATTTTTGTCACACCTCTGCCGATAACCATGCTGTATTTGCAGCACCAATTACAGCGATGCTCCAGCCGACTTCAATCGGCACCTCCATTGCAAATCCTGTGGCGCTCCCCACGGGCTCCTTCGCCACCGTGCGCTCACGAGGCCCACCTCTTACCTGATCTTTGCGTGAGGACACGCGGCCGACAGCCGCGAAGATTCACTTTCTCGGAAAGTACCTTCAAAGAACAAAGGAACAGCACCTAGCTCGCAGCTAACACTGTCAGGGGCTTATCGGTGTCTGTGCGCATTTTTTCAGGAGTAAGAATATGAAACGCTTATTGTGTATTGCGGTCGCCGCCGCATCCGCAGCAGTGTCAGCGGAAGACAGGACGATGGAACACGTTATCGTCTCGGTACCTATTCACAGACAGGAAGCAGATACAGCGCTGCCGGTCACCATACTGACCGGTGAAGCACTTCGTCGTCAGGCGGCTGCGACGATTGGCGAGACGCTCGCGAACCGCGCCGGTATAGCCAATGCAACCTATGGGCCGGGTGTGGGCCGACCAGTGATTCGCGGCCAGCAGGGGCCAAGGGCGGTTACCTTGCAGAACAGTACCTTGTCTGCGGATGTCTCGGGGCTAAGCCCAGACCACAGCGTTACGGTGGAGGCACTACTGGCAGATAGCATAGAGGTTCTGAGAGGTCCCTCCACACTGCTCTACGGCGGTGGCGCGATAGGCGGCGTCGTGAATGTCATCGACAATCGCATCCCGCGAAAACCGGTGGATGGTATCGATGGCGCATTGGAATACCGCATGGACGACGCATCTGAAATGGATAGCGGAGTAGGTCGCATCGAAGGCGGTAACGGCAGCTTCGCTTTTCACGTCAGCGGTACGATGCGCAAAACTAAAGATGTGGAAATACCAGGCCTTGCTATCGATGAAAATGCGTTGGAAGAGCAGGAAGAATTGCTCGGCGGCCACGAGGAGGAGGACCACGAGGAAGAAGAGGTGGAAAATTCCGAAGGCTTTATCGCCAACACTGACAGCGAAACCGACATGACAACGGGCGGCATAAGTTTTCATTTTGGCGAGGGCAGCTTTGCGGGTATTTCCGCCAGCCACCTCGAAAGTGAATACGGCCTGCCTCCAGGAGCTCACGAACATGACCACGAAGAGGAGCATGGCGAAGAGGGACATGAGGACGAGCACGGAGATGAGGAGCATGGCGAAGAGGAGGAAGAAGTTATCCGCATCGATATGGCGCAGACGCGTTACGATGCAGTCCTTCACCTGAAGCAACCTATGTCCGGGGTCGAGGCGGTGCGCGGATTCCTGACTTACACGGATTACGAACACGACGAATTGGAAGGCGCCGAAGTCGGAACGCGGTATGCCCGGGAGACCTGGGAAACCAGAGCAGAAATTATTCACGATGCTTTCTTTGGCAACGAGGGTGTTGTAGGCCTGCAGTTAAGGGCGGATGAGTTTGAAGCGGCTGGCGAGGAAGCCTACGTGCCCAAAACAGACAGCACCGAAGTCGGCCTGTTCGTGCTAGAGGATTTTCATCGGGGCAATTGGGTCTACGAAGTGGGTCTACGGGTTGACCACGTAGAGCGTGACCCCAGCTCGGAAAACGCCTCAGAGACTGAGTTCACCAGCTTCAGCGCTTCCGGCTCTGCGCTGTGGCAGTTCAACGAAAATTGGCAGGCGGGGCTATCGCTGTCACGCGCTGCTCGAGCGCCGGCGGCCGAAGAGTTGTTCTCCAATGTTGATGCCCTGGACGAAGAAAGCTTCGTGACTCACGCGGCCACAGGCATCATCGAAGTGGGCGATCCGGATCTTGATGAAGAAGTGTCATTGAATGCAGACCTCGCCGTGCAGTGGCACTCTGACGCATCCTGGGCAGAGGTGTCACTGTTTTACAACAGCTTCAAGGACTACATCTTCCTGTTAAACAGCACCGAGGAAGCAGATGAAACTCTCATATACCTCTACGAACAGGAAGACGCTGACTTCTACGGTATGGAGTTCGAGAGCAGCTTCCACCTCGGAAAACTGGGCCAAGGATCGGTCGCACTAGGCGTGCACGGCGATATCATTTTCGGTGAATTTGATAACAGCGGCGACATACCGCGCCTGCCGCCCGCCCGCATTGGCGGCAAATTGAGTTGGACCAGCGATTCCTTCAGCACCTGGGTCAGCGTAATGAATGCTAGCGACCAGGATGATCCGGGCAATTTTGAGACCGAGACAGAAGGGTATACACGATGGGATATCGGAGCGGATTACCAACTCCAATTCGCCGAAAACAATCAGGTCATAGTATTCCTGAAGTGGAAGAACATCGGCGATGAAGAGATAAGGCTCAGTACGTCTTTTTTGCGTAACTACGCACCGGAAGCTGGCGAATCCATCGAAGCGGGGCTTAGGTTCATGTTCTAGGACTTTTCTAAGCTCAGTTTCCTTATGTCAGGTTTTTATCAGGTCCTTCCTGACAGCGCCCCGCAGTATTCTGCGGGGCTTTTTTTATCCCGGCCGGTTCGAATATTGATCATAGGAATTGATAGGGCTGTGAACCGCTAATGAGATGTTGTATCATTTCATTCTAAACTGATATCGAGCAACACTGCCGAGCGGCCCGCTTAAGCGAGACCACGACACCTGTTCCGCCGAGGCCTGAACGCCCTATGAAAACCAACGATGTCCGCTCGATACCGCTCTTAGCTCCACTATCCGTAGTCGCTTGCTCTTTAGTGCCGCTCCAAACATTTGGCGAATCCGGGCACCACAGTGCGCACATACACGGGGTCGCGGAGTTAACCCTGGCGCTGGAGGGAACCAGGCTGGAAATTGAGTTCAACTCCCCTGCTCTGGGTGTACTGGGGTTCGAACATAAGGTTTCCAGCTCCACACAACTTGAGGCAGTGGAGAATGCTCGGGCCAGCTTGCGTGATGCGGCTAGCTTGTTTGAGTTCGCTGGAACAAGCTGCGCGCTCCAATCTGTAACTGTCGATATGTCGTCAGTCCTGGAGTCCAAGTCTGATCACGATGCAAGGCGCGACGAGCACAAATCCCACGACAGTGGGACATCGCATTCAGACGTAAACGCTCACTACGATTACAAATGCGCTGATGGTGAGCAACTGCAATCAGTGCGCGTTGGTAAAAAGGCCTTGCCATTTGATCTGCAAAAGATAAAAGCGCTGTGGGTTTTGGAAAACACGCAAGGTTCCACTGTTTTAAGTACAAGCAATCAAGTCATTCTACTCAATTAGGCAAAAGATGTTTGAAGTAATAGCGGTCTTACTCACGTGCTAGTCGACAAGAAAGCCATTCAACCTTTGACAGATCAGGCTGCCATCGGCCTGTCACTGCTCTGCGCGATTCACTGCCTGGCATTGCCCGTCGCGACAACCGCACTGCCGTCACTCGTCGCCCTGGGTTTTGCAGATGAAAGTTTCCACGTTTGGTTAGTGGTGGTTGTGATCCCTCTGAGTGCCTTCGCACTCACTATGGGCTGCCGCAAACACCGCCAATCGAGAGTTCTCTTCATCGGCGTGCTCGGACTACTGCTTCTGTGCCTGGGCCCGATTCTGGGACACGATGTTTTGAGCGAGACTGTGGAGCGAGCGCTCACCTTGATCGGTGCTGCATTGGTCGCGGCTGGGCATGTCAGAAATTTCTTACTCTGTAGGGAACGGGATGCCTGTGACTGCCAAGAGTGATCACAGGCGCTCGAGTAAAAAAGCATTTTTTTTAACGCTGGAGCAATGCAAAAGAGGTGACACCCGCCTCTTATCTGAGGTCCTCTCCAAACTAACGTTCAATGATATGGGGCTGATACCGGCTGTCGCACAGGATGTTAAAACCGGCGAAGTACTGATGCTCGCCTGGATGAATGAGACCGCATTGGAGAGAACGCTCGACACTGGAAAAATGACCTATTTCTCGCGCAGCCGAAACGAACTTTGGATCAAAGGCCAAACCAGTGGCAATTTTCAAAAGCTCGTCGACATTCGCATCGACTGCGACGGAGATTCCCTGCTATGCATCGTAGATCAGCACGGAGGTGCCTGCCATACCAATCGGAAGAGTTGCTTTTACCTCTCCGCTAATTCGGCAAACGGAACAGTGCGTGTAATCAACTAGGCAGCACACAGACAAGAGGTCAACATGAGTACTGAAAGGTCACGCATTCTCGCGGTGCCCACAAACATCATCACAGGTTTTCTGGGCGCGGGAAAAACAACGGCCATATTAAATTTGCTGCGGCATAAACCCACCGATGAGCGCTGGGCTATCCTGGTCAATGAGTTCGGTGAAATTGGCGTCGATGGCAGTATGTTACAAGGCCAGCAGAGCGAGGATAGCGGCGTGCATATTCGGGAGGTACCCGGAGGCTGCATGTGCTGCACCGCAGGGCTGCCGATGCAAATCGCTCTCACGCAATTATTGCGCCGAGCAAAGCCCCATCGACTTCTCATAGAGCCGACCGGGCTCGGACATCCGCTGGAGGTACTGCAAACGTTGTCCGCTGACTACAACCGCGAAGTGCTATCGATTCAAAAGACGCTAACACTCGTCGACGCCCGCAACCTTTCGGATGAGCGCTACACCCGCCACGATACCTTCAGGCAGCAACTGGAGATTGCCGATGTCGTGGTGGCAAACAAAGATGACCTCTCCACAGCAAGTGATCGCCACCAGTTAGAGAGTTACGTTGAGGAAACTTGCCGTCCAGGTACAGAAATTGTGTACACCCAATTTGGCGTAGTCACTCCCACCATCCTGCAGGGCCCAACCGCCACGTTGGCCGAGGCCAACGAGCCACACACCCAAGATACCCAGCCCCTACTCGCTGCTGAATTGCCCTTCCCCGAATGCGGCTATGTGACCGCCATAAATCATGGTGAAGGTTTCGAAAGTATTGGATGGCGCTTTAGCCCAGAAAAAGTATTCGATCGCAAACTACTTTACAACCTGCTCAGCGGTCTGGATGTGGAGCGCATGAAAGCCGTATTCATAACCGGCAGGGGGGTGTTTGCCTACAACATGACGCGAGACACACTGACCGAGACAGAACTCGATGACTGTGCTGAAAGTCGCATAGAGATTATCTGTAAGCAGATTGAACCCACCTGGGTGCACAAGCTAACCGCCTGTATCGAATCCGAGGTAAGGGTTTACTCTTCGTAGGGTTCGTATTCCATCATCTTCATAGAATACGCCGATGTGGCCATATCATTCTCACTCACCGTCGTTGAAATTTCGCCTAATATCCAAAAAGGTGTGTAAAGCTCCTGCAGTTGCAGGCCCTGCGGGTAATCCACAAGCACTATTTGATTGGGTGGCGGAGGCGGCATATGCAAACAAGCGCCGAAGTAAGGTACGAGAAAAAACTGAGTGATGGTTTGCTCTTCGTCAAACTCCAGGGGCACTATAAAACCAGGCAGCCTGATCTTGGCGCCATCCATCTCGCCTCTCACCTTGGTTGAAACCAAAGCCTGCTGATAGAGATCATCATTGCCGGCGCCAATAGAATTACTAATCTCGTCGCTAATCTGATCCTCCGCCGAGCCGTCTAAGATATCAGTGATGTAATCCGGTGGATTTTCCAATATCTGTAGAATTTCGGGTGGGATCAGATCGGTCCAGCCAATAGTGCGGAACTCCAGCTCGGAGGCATCGGCTGAAGTGCTGTCTTTAGCCAGAGCGTATGTCGCCGGTAGCCAAGCCATCGCGATACAGGTATACAACACCACTAACTGTCTCATCACCGTGCATGCCTCCGCGCTAACGTTGATTTGGACGCCAGTATGATATGATATAATGTAACTTCACCAGACATCAATAAGCCGATGCTGTTGTTCATTTACATAGGCCCCGATCATGTCCATCGAGCTAAAGGGTGTGAAATTCAGACACGCGGAATCCCCCCAGACTCCCACGCTGAAAATTCCGAACTGGCAGGTAGAGTCGGGACAACAGGTATTTGTTCACGGCCCTTCGGGATGCGGCAAATCGACACTGCTCAATTTAATCAGTGGGCTACTGGAATGCCTAGAGGGTGAAATTACAGTGGTTGGTGAAAGACTGGATTTAATGAGCAGGATACAACGCGACCGTTTCCGAGCTAACCATATCGGATACGTCTTTCAGCGCTTTAATCTCATTCCTTATCTAAACGCTATCGAGAACATCGAATTGGCACGCAGTTTTTCAGGCGACCGCCGCGCGACCGCAGGAGCAACCGAGTCACTACTAGAAACATTAAATGTCGAGCACGCTGCCTGGGAAAGGCCCACGGCGCAACTCAGCATGGGCCAACAGCAAAGAGTGGCTATAGCCAGGGCCCTGGTCAACCAACCAGATATATTGATTGCAGACGAGCCGACCTCCTCGCTCGACCAAAATAACCGCGACAATTTCTTATCGGTACTGATGCCACTGGTCGCGGAACACAAAATAACACTTCTATTCGTCAGCCATGATATGACGCTGGCGCAGCACTTTAACCATGTACAGGCGCTGAGCGATATCAACGAGGCCGCCTAGTCAGATCATGTTTTTCACAATTGCGCTAAAAAGCTTATTGAACCGCAAGGGGTCGGCAATTATGACGCTGTTGGCGATTGCTGTGACCATCTTTGTGCTCCTGGGAATTGAACATATCCGCCACCAGGCACGGGATAGCTTCGCCAGCACTGTATCTGGCGTAGACCTAATCGTGGGTGCCAAGACCGGAAGCCTGAATCTGCTGCTCTATTCCGTTTTCCGCATGGGCGCACCCACAGACAATATAAGCTGGGAGGCGTATCGGGAAATTGCCTCAGACAAAGACATCGCCTGGTCGGTGCCTCTTTCGCTGGGAGATTCACACAAGGGATACCGTGTACTGGGAACAACAGCCGGATACTTTGAACACTTTAGCTATGGAGACAAGCGGAAGCTCGCTTTCGATGATGGCCGACCATTCGAGGATGTGTTTGATGTGGTGCTCGGGTCAGAAGTGGCGCGTGAGCTGAACTACACCATAGGAGACAAAATCATTCTCGCGCACGGCGTAGTCAGCACCAGTTTCAACCGGCACGAAAACAGCCCATTTGCCGTGGCAGGTATCTTGGCTGCAACCGGAACCCCCGTGGACCAGACAGTACACGTGCGCTTGCAAGGATTAGACGCCATACACGCCCAAGAAGCGCCGAGCTTCGGGATGTCGCACGCTCGCAATGGTCAGACCAAGACACCCAATCAAGAGCTGACACCGAAAAGTATTACCGCATTCATGCTGGGACTAAAGTCGAGAATGGTCACCTTCCGCGTACAAAGACAGATCAATGCCTTTGAACGCGAACCGCTGTTGGCTATATTACCCGGCGTGGCGTTGTCGGAACTATGGCAGATGGTCGGAATGTTTGAGAATGTGCTGCGACTCATCTCAGGGCTTTTTCTCGTTGCTTCTGTTCTCGGCCTGGGCGCAGTGTTACTCGCCTCCGTGCGTGAACGATCTCACGAGATCAAGTTATTGCGAGCATTGGGCGCACCGCCTTACTATCTATTTCTGCTGTTGGAGGCGGAAGCGCTAGTCATAAGCCTATGCGGCATGTTCTTAGGCATGGTTAGCCTATACCTGTGCCTGGTTACCTTAGAAGATGCTCTGTTTTCAACCTTTGGATTACACCTAAGCCCGAATGTACTTACTGATGATGGCCTGTTTGTCATGCTCCTTGTAACTGCCGCTGCGCTTATCTCGGCGGCGATCCCGTCGATGATAGTCTATACAAGAGCAAAGTCCCAAACCGATCTATGAACTATAATGTTTGCGCTCACACTGCTATCTTTGACTAAATGAGGATGTTGAAGAAACTATGATGAATGTCGATTCGGTTATCAATCAGGCAGAACAGCGCTGTAAAGCCCAGGGCACTCGCCTCACGGACAAAAGAAAGCAAATCCTGTCAGGCCTTTTGCTCTCTGACTCAGCACTGTCAGCCTATGAACTAGCCGATTATTGCAAATCAGAATTCGGCCATGCCATCCCGGCGATGTCTGTCTATCGAATCCTCGAT
>JBGCGJ010000018.1:0-117396 GCA_045110675.1 Halioglobus sp.
TGGTCAATTTTGTTATTCACTTTCTTGATCTTGCTCGCTATCGCCCCGGTCTCGTAAAGCCTCTTAAAGTGATTGCAGCACTTTCGATTCTGCTGATCCCAACGCTTATACTCGAACATTACGCTTACACTCAACTCGCTATTCATTGTCTAAATATACTCGCTATGGCAGCTATGGTGGTGGCTGTGTTTTCGGTGTTCCACAGTAATCGAAGGCCGGCTGTTTATCTGATGGCGAGTTATAGCGTGTTGTTTAGCGCGATAATTTTTGCGACGCTCTTTCAAGCCAATTTCGTCCAGCACTATACCTACATAGACTACAGCCTGTCTTTCGCCATACTCGTAGAAGCGATTATTCTTTCCATTGGTTTGTCCGAGAGAATCGCACAGCTTCGCCTGGAGAACGAACGATCTGAAAGAGAGCGGCGCATAATCCAAGAGAGACTGTCTCAGCAGTTGATTCAAACCCGGGAAAAAGAGCGCTCCGAGTTCAGCAAACTTTTACACGATAGCGTTAACCACGACTTGGTGGTTGTGCGGAAAAAAGTAAATCAGCTGAAAGAACATGACGGTAGTCAGAGTTCTTTATTCGCAGGAAAAACGCAAGCTATCGAAGATTTACTCGACAATGCAATCAATGAAATCAGAGATATTTCTCACCTCTGGCATCCTCAAATCGTTAAGCACCTTGGGCTTGAGGCGGCATTGAAGGCTCTACTTGAAAATACGTTTGACTCCTCCATTACATGGGATTTGTATATGGATGAAGTGGATCTCGATTATGACAGCCAGCTTTTTTTGTATCGCGCTGTTCAAGAATCGACAACCAATATTATCAAGTATGCAAACGCGAGCGAGTGTTTGATTCGCTTGCGAAGTGATTCAAAAAACGGCTCTGTTCAATTTATTCTAAAAGATGACGGTGACGGCTTTGATGCTTCGCCCAACAATTGGGGTTTTGGGCTCAGAACACTGAATGAGCACTGTAAATCTCTAGCAGGCTTGTTAAAAATTCAGTCGGGTATGGGGGGTGGCACCGTGATGACCATCCTGCTGCCTGCGCACACGTGAGGGATTCAGTATGAACCAAACCTTGTTACTTGTTGATGATCATCCGCTGTTTCGCAGAGGCGTTCGAGATTTGATCATTAACCAATGCAGTATCTACGAAAACGTCATTGAAGCAGATAATGGTGGGGTGGCACTCAATATGATCAAGCGTTTTGCTCCTAAGTGCGTGATGCTGGATATTTCAATGCCAGGCATTGATGGTCTGCGCACCTTGGAAATGATCAAGCAGCAGTATCCGCAGACGCAGTGCGTGATAATGAGCATGTATGACAAACAGGAATTTGTGGTTGATGCACGCAGTAAAGGTGCACAGGGCTACATACTGAAAACCGATTCTGACAATACCATTCTAGAGTGTTTGCGTAGTGTAGAAAATGGCCGCGATTACGTCAGCTCATCCCTCAGCAGCAAGCTCGAGCAGGCATTGCCGGAGCCGCGAACAAGCAGCAAGGATTTGGAATGTCTGACTCGCCGGGAAAAGCAGGTGCTTGCTTTGATAGCGAAGAACCACACGAGTAAGGAGATTGCTCAGCAGTTAACATTGAGCCTGCGTACTGTGCAAAATCATCGGGTGAATATTTGTAAGAAACTGCATATCACCGGCTCCAACGCCCTGCTTAAAATCGCGATAGAAAATCAAGCTTGGCTGTAATTGCACTCCCCGAGTGCAGGCGTAATCCCCTCATCCTCGAATTCAATCGAGAGATATACCAAAAAGCAGCCCCAAGAAATAACCATAGGTTATTTGTAAATATTATATATTCTAACATAGTGAATATCAGGGCCGCTATCGATTAAGCTCGTTACTCAAGCTTTCCGTATAAGAGCAAACCCGTCGAAAGGTGGGGACGCAAAGTCAACGGTCTAAGGGGCGATAGCCCTATGGCGGCAGGATTACCGGGGTGAAATGAATGAGCAGATTAGTGTTAACTGTGTTGTTATCTATAACGGCGACGGTGGCCCAGGCGGGCGAAAGTAAATTCTCTCTACAGCGATGTGGCCTTCAATTTGGTGAGCAATCTAGCGCTGGCAAAACCTACTCGGCCAGAAAAAAAGGCCGAGATTTCGCCAGTGACCAGGTAGTAAGATCGATAGAGAACGTTCAGTCCAGTGTCAATACATTCGCTCAGACCACAACGAAGCGCAAGGTACGGCGTCGGATGCCTCCGACATTTACCGTTGCAAAGTTTGTCTGTTCCTTGTGACTCCGACCTATAGCGACTAATCCTAATCTCTCGGTCTGGCTATATTGTCGGACGTCAGTTCGCTTCTAAAAAGCTGATTCAAACAAAATGCCTTGTTGTAGTCTAAATCCATTCGACAAAAATCTTCCCCTGTTGCGCCGATTCGCGCGCAAGCTCGGCTGAGCGCTCACCGAACAGCTCCTCGACGCGTTCACGGCGAATTTTCATAGTAGGCGTAAGAATGTTGTTGTCGATGGTCCAAGGCTCAGTGGATACGACGACCGCGCCTATACGAGCATGTTTTTCTACTTCAGCGTTCACGGCGTCTACTTGTTCCCGCAGGACTTTTTCGATGTCTTCTTTGGGTAGCTGCTGCGCCAGTTCACTGAGGACGCATGTCATGACTGTTTTCGAATATCCTCGACCTAGCAGGCATATCTGTTCGGTGTGTGGATTTTCTGCAAAGATGTTTTCCATCGGAGTGGGGGCCACGAATTTGCCCTGAATGGTCTTGAAGTAATCTTTTACCCGGCCGGTAATGTAGTAAAAACCATCTTCGTCGACTTTTACTTTGTCGCCGGTATACACCCAGCCGTCCACAAACGTTTCAGCGGTTTTCTCAGGCATATTGTAATAACCCGGGGAGCAGCCCTCGGCTTTCACTTGTAGTTCATCTTCCTCGCTGAGTCGAATTTCCACCCCGGGCATGGGCTTACCAATGGATCCGACTCGGCGATCATTCGGATCGGTGACGATGGGCCCCATACACTCGGTTTGACCAAAACCTTCCAGCAGCCTGATGCCAAAACGCTCGTACCAGTGTATGAGTGCTGGAGGTGTTGGTGCTGCTGCGGTGAGCAGATAGCTCGCCCTATCCAGGCCCAGTTTCTCACGAATCATTTTGCCTACACCTTCGCTGTCGGCTTCCAGAGCTGCGTCGATCGCCTCCTGTGAACCAAATTGAGCAATAATCCCCTGCTGCAGCTGCTCCCAAACCCGCGGTGGACCAAACATGATGTCGGGCCTGCATTCGGGAAGGTCGCGCAGTAAAGTACCCATATTTTCGTTGAAGTGAACCTCTCCGCAATTGATCAGAGAGGCGCCCTCGACGATTTGTCGCTCGGCGATATGGGACAGTGGGAGGTAGGAGAAGTAGCGGGAACCTACTTCGGCACCAAAGGCTTGGCTAAATCGTCCCACGGGAACAATGTTGGAGGTATGCGTTTGCATCACACCTTTGGGCACTCCGGTGGTTCCGGAGGTAAAGACAAGTGACACCAGATCATCGGGCTTGCACTGATAATTAGGCTTGCTGCCCCTGTGAGGTTCGACGATGTCATCCCAGCGCAGGTGATCTTCCTCGAGCTCAACCCCCGGCAGACAAACCAACTGGATGTCATTTGGCAATCCTGGCTTCACCTTATCCCAGTTCTCGGTTTCGCCGACGATCAACATCTTCATTTCAGTGAAAGACATGACATACTCTGCCGTTTCACCGGCCAAGGTGGTGAACATGGGTATAACCACGTTGCCTGCAGCGATGCTGCCGAAATCGGCGAAATACCAGTGCGGTCGGTTTTTGGAGAGCAGGCCTATTCTGTGCCCGCTACCTTCCAGGTGCTGTTCCTGCCAAGCGGCAATTGCGTTGATTTCTCGGTGTGCCTCGGCCCAGCTCCAATCTCTTACATCATCACCGGTTCGCTCTTTCAACCAGATTTTGTCAGGGCACTGCTCATTCCACTTGTCCAAGTATTCAGTAAAACTATTCAGCATGGATATACTCCGTTGTTTTGCTCTTATTGCGTAGTCCGGCGATGTACCACTGTCAAATGTCCGCCATCAAACCTTAGACGGGAAATGTAACATGGATTGATTAAGAGTGGACCCGCGTTGTCAGGGTCCCACGGACTCTTTTGCTATGCTGGCTCAAGCTTGGTCGACTTACCCATTGACGCCAGGACCGATCCACCCACCACTAGTGTCGCGCCAACCCAGTTTAACCAGTCCAGAGATTCGGTCTGAATAAATCCTGGGTAGAGCGTGTTAATGAAAAAGATGAACAGCAGTGTCAGCAGTGGTGAAAGCGTTATGACCGCGCTGACCCTGCTCGCCTCCCAGTGTGTCATAGCGATGCCAAAACTGCCGTAGGCTACAATGGTGTTCAGCGCAGCGAACGCCAACATGCCAAGCCCAATACTATCCAGTTTTACGATTTGCAGTGGGGCAGCCGCAGGTAGAAAGCACAGTGTGCCAGCGATATAGATCAACAACAGCAGATCGTTCGCATTGACATGTTTGATGAGTTTTTTTTGCGCTAAGCCGTAACCTGCCCAAAATAGTGACGCCAGGAGCATGGCGAAAATTCCCAGCAGATAGCTTTCCTCCAGGCTGGCAAGCGCGCGCAAACGGTGGTGAAAGAAAAGCCCAAGTCCGATGGTGAAAGCGACAACCCCAAGCCATTGCTGTGATGAAAAAGGCTCTTTGAACAGCCATACACTGCCAAGTAGCAGCAGTAGAGGCGCAATTTGAATCAAAATTTGGGCCGCTTCGGCCGAGGTGTTGTTCAGGCTAACCAGATATAAAATGTAATTGGCCAGTAGGCCTAATACGGCTACCAAGGTAAGCGGCACCAAAGGACGACTCAGCAAGTACTTGATCGCTGTGGCGCTGCGGCGGCCATACCAAACCATCGCAATCAATGCCGAGACACAAAAGCGATACCAGGTGAGGGTAATGGTATCCATTTCGCCCATCACAACTTTAAGAGCGATCGGGAGGGCGCCCCACATAATGGCAGTGACTAGCGAAAACCCAAGGCCTAGTTTCCAGTTGCTTGGCATCAAAATGAACTCAGTGACTGTTATTCTCCGAGTCGCATTGTGAACTATTTTGTCGCGGAATGCGCTGTCGAATGCTTTTGGGGTCTATTTTGGGGGATAGGCGGCAAGAATCGCTGCGGCCGCCTCGTTGTAAATAATCTGGTCTCTCTCCTGCTTGCCTCGCAGGCGCGATTCGGTCACACCTCGCCATACTGATTGCTTTGCCACTGGGTCAATAAAATCCAGAATAAAAGTGCCCTGGGTGTAATTTCTGGAAGTGACTTCTGTGTCGTTGATTCCGCAGCTCCAACAGTTGTAAAAGCTATAGCGGTTGTAGCCTCCGAAATAACCATAGCGTCCTGGCACCTTGTAGCTTTGGATGTCTGTCTGGTGTTGCGTGTTCAGGTGCCACGACAGTAAAAGATCTGCTTGTGCTGTATCATCGACGAAACTCAAGCCTTTGTTTTCGACCGTTGTCCGAATAGCACTGTTGATTCTCTCTCGCTGTATATCGCTAAGCTGCATTGGGTTATCGCCTGAGACTAATCCGGAGTCCTCAAAAAAAGCCACAGTTTTTGCGTTGCCAAAATCGTATCCGTGTTTGTAGTCCAAATCGGGTTTCGGAGGTCCTAGAGTGCAGGCAGAAAGAAACAAAATAAATGAACTGGCAACCAGGCCTTTCAATTTCGATTTGCGTAGCATTTTCATTGCTTTCTCCGGTGCCGTTGATGATTTAATTTTCGTCTGCGTACCTGATCTAGAGATCCTACTAAGCTCGTGTGAATGTTCCGAAGCCGCCGCAGGAATCCAAAGTTTCCTTTAGTACGCCTGCATGATTGCTGGGAGCTGTCACCAGCAAAGAAAGAACTTCGTTCCGCTCGTGTCTCCATTGCTCATACTTTTCTGACAGTCCTGCGCTCAGAAGTTCCTCCAATTTGGAGATTGGCGGCAACAGCTCATGGTAGCGACGTCCCAAATCAGCTGACCAGGGTTGCACCTCACCGATAAAGAATTTGTGCACAACATTGGGCAGGATCGTCGCTGCCGCATCTCGCTTGTGGTCTGTACACAGCGGGCCAGCGGAAAGCTTCATCTTCAACAGCGCGTTGGCGGAATCTAGATAGGATTGCTGTATTCCGAATGCTTTAATTAGCGCACCGCCGTCTCCCTTGGCAATTTCGCTCAGCAGTATTTCAAATTCCAGGTTGTTGGCTGTGTATTCCCCCTCGAGCCATCGCTTTACTTGTTGGTTGAGAGCAGATAGAGCCGACAGCACCGCGCTACTGGTTTGCGCCGGGTAGCTTCGTAATTTTTCCGGTGCTTTCCAGAACTGACGAAACTCTGTGTTGGCGATTGTGGCGTTGTATATCAGTTTGGGTAGTTGCCGCTGTTTAAGCCTGAACGCGTCTTCAAGAACGGTGGCGATCTCGTTGCGATTTAGGCTTCGCATATGTCGTATGCACTCGGGGGCGTGCTCGAGGTATTCCAGCGCCAATAAAAGTCGCTGCGAATCACTGGCCATTATTCCCAAACTACTATTGCGCTTGCCGATAGTGATTTGCACTGCACAGCCGCTTAGTGAGAGGAAGTCCAGCGCTCCAAGATTTCCGGAGGTGATGGTTTGTCTCAACTCACTGACTTTGGGTGGTCTGTGGCTTGTCCCTGGAATCCGCTCGGGAGCTTCTAACTGCAATGTTCTTTCCAGGCGCTCAATGTAGTTGTCTAGGTTTCTCTCTGGGCCTAGCTCTGAACAGGCAGTCAGCATAGCTAGCGAAGTGACGGCGCAATAGCAAATTCGTGCGAGGATCGCATTGCTACTGCCTTGCCGGTATTTCATATTTGATGGCCTTTGAACGGATGTTTCCTTATAGCAGAAAAATTTCCTGGGTACTCCATCATATGCTGCCTTTAAAAAAAATAGGCGAGCTGAAGAAATAGTCCTGGTCCGTTACTGAGCTGTTTTTCTTGACTGGGTATGCCCAGTGAAGCGGTGTCCAATCCACCAAACTCTGTTCCATCGGTTCCAAATGGTAGGTTGAGGGAAAACAGCAGCTGTACATTCTGCTCGAGGTCATACTGGGTGACTACCTGCGCCAGGCCAGACGTGTCCTGGAGATTGAAAAATACATTGGCGGTTACGTTGACTAAAGGGGTCATTTCTGCGGTTAATCCAGCTGCTAGATACTGTCTGCCCAAAGTAAAGAGTTCACCCCTTGCCAGTCTCGCAACCAAGTCTGGTTCCTTCGCAATGTTGTCGTAGTCGTTTTTTTCCAGCCCAAGACCATTGTAAAAGTACTCGAACACGCCGGTCATATTTTTCCCGCCCCATGACCATGAGTAACTCAGGTTGGCGACGGCGCTGATGTAGTCGTCGATGTTCGTGTGAGTGAATACCAGGTCGCCGCGGACGATGGCGCCGCCCCAACTGGCAACTCCGCCCACGCTTGCGAGGGTGTCTTGGTAGTGTTCAGCCAACAGAAGATCGATTTCGTGTTCACCGACGAAGGCGTGATACTTTATTGCATTGCTGTTCACGTCGCTGCTCAGATCGCCGTTTTCATCGCGTCGCCAGACAGATACCATCTGCCAGTCATTGCCACTGTCTTGCAGGTATTGACCGTAGAGCATGTCGTCACCCGTTTTGTACTCCCGGTCTACCGCCGCTGGATCGAAGGGATTGAAAAAATCCACTGGGTTGTAGAACAAGCCGTTGCCCCAGCTCACAGCTTGGCGGCCCCCACGCAGCACGACTTTTTCACCGGTATAACTGAATGTAAGTCGATCGAGGCGATGAGAGATCACCCGGTTTTCATGTTCGGAAATGACATGGGTCAGATCCCACAATCGCCTGTCATCTTCTATGATCGAGTTGGGCACTAGAAAGTTGCCCTCAATAGCGTTGGTCAACTCCAGGGAATCTCCCGAGCGAATGTTCAATTGGTAGTCCGCTTGCCAGCTCCAACCGCCTTTGCGCCCGTTGATCAGGATTCTTGTGTCTGCATTTAGGTCGTGGCTGGGCGTATCGATAAGCTCGCGCAACAGGCTGTCACTTGGGTAGGTGGCCAAAACATACTGGCCTTTTAGATGCCCACTTTGAAATTCCAATAATTGGGCCGGGGCATTACAGGCCAGGCAAAGTAGAAAAAGAGTGGCCAGAGGGCGCATTAGTTCCCTGCGCCGAGTCCCGTTTGTTGTTCATCGGCGATGATTTTGCCGTCCTCCATGCGAATGATTCTGCGGCAGTATTCCATCACGCGCTGATCGTGGGTGGCGATAACAAATGTCACACCGCGCTCCGCGTTCAGTGATGAAAACAAGGCCATGAGCTGCGCGGCGCTAACCGAATCGAGGTTCGCAGTCGGTTCGTCTGCCAGCACCAATGTTGGATCGCTGACAATGGCTCTGGCGACGGCCACTCGCTGCTGCTGCCCTCCCGACAGCTGTGCCGGGCGGCGGTCTTCATGTCCGGCCAAGCCCACTTCTTCGAGTATCGCCTTGGATTTTTGGCGTCGCTCGGATTTGGGGAGCCCCTGAACCTGCATAACGAATTCAATGTTTTCCTGGGCGGTCAACACCGGAATTAGATTGTACGCTTGAAAAACGAAACCGATATTTTGCAGTCGCATATCGGCGAGCTTGCCTTTGCTGAGCTGGTCCACCCGATGATCACCTACGAGAATCTCCCCGCTGTCTGGCGCATCCAATCCTCCCATGGCATTGAGCAAGGTGGTTTTTCCTGATCCTGAGGGTCCAGACAAGCAAACAAACTCCCCCTTGTTTATAGCAATGGTGACATCGTCCAGGCCCTTGATGACTTGATCGCCCTGGTGGAAGGTTTTGCACAAGTTTTTACACGAAACAGCACTCATTGAATGATTCCCATCAGATTTTCCCCAGGGCCTCGGTTGGGTTGTATCGCGAGGCCCGCCAGGCGGGGAACAGACTTGCCAGCAAGCCCAGAACGAGTACCACCGCCGTAGACATCAGCATGTCTTCCCATGCCAGTGTGGGGTATAGGATTGTTCCCATGCCCGCCATTTCCAGGCCTTCCCCAACTATAGAAATGTCGATGCCGCTCTCCAGAGGCAGAATTGTAATGGCCGCCAGTAGGTTGCCTACCACCAAGCCGAGCGCCAGCAACATCAAACTCTCCAATAACACCTGGTACAAAACCCATAGGGGCTGCATTCCCAGTGCCATCATTAAGCCAATTTCCCGTATGCGCTCAAAAACCGCCATCACCAGTGTATTCACCAGGCCGAAGGACAGTGCAATGAATATGACAACCATGATCACGATGTTCATATTGCCCTGAACCTCAAGCATGGAATTGAGATAGCCGTCCAATTTCATCCAGGGTTCCGTACTGGTTTGTGCGCCCGCGACTGCCGCTATTTCAGGCCACCATTTATCGACATCCTGGTAGTTGTCAGCGGTCATGGCTATTTCCGAGACCTGATTGCCGACCTGCAACATTTTCTGCAAGTAACTTCTGCCGGCGTAGACAAAGAACTCTTCAGTGGCCTGTAGGCGCGCCTTGTAAATACCGACGATGCGAACGCCCTTGTCGACTACCTCGTTGTCCGGGCTTTGGGACATGATGACGACCCGCTTGCCAAGTTGTGTTTCCAGTCGCTCAGCGAGTTTGCGCCCGATGACGATGCCCTTGTCCTCGGTAGATTCTAAAAAACGCCCCTCTATAATGTTTTCGGGTTGAAAACCCAGAGCAATCTCGCCCGCTGGGTCTACACCCAGCAACAGCACACCGCGATTGTCGCGTTCGCTGGAGATCATCCCTGGAACTTTTACTCTGCTGGTCCACGCGGTAATCGGAGGGGTATTTAGGGCTTCCAGGAGTTTGCCTTGCGGTGCGTCGAGACTGTTGGCAATACTGGGGTCGTCTCGGTACTGGGGATGATGAATTTGAGCTTCTCCGGGCAGCACTCTCAAGCCGGCATGGACCATTTCGTCTAACATACCTCTCATCATCGCGCTGAACAAAATCATTGCCCATACTCCGACAACAATGGCGGCGAGCATGATGAGGGTGCGACGATAATTGCGCCAGAGATTGCGCCAGGCCAGCGTGATCAGGATGCCGAAGGACAGTGAAGGGCGATCAGCCATGTCAAACCGCCCTCATCGCGGTAACAGGTTGCAATGTGTATAAACGCAAGGTGGGGTAAATCGCCGCCAGCATACCGCCAATGAATACGATGGCGGGGCCCGCAAGTAGACTTATTGCGCTCAGTTGTGGATACAGTCTGCCGGGTAAGTTGTATCGGTCCATGGCTTCTTCCATTCCCGATATATAAAGTCCATTGACTTGAAAATACCCTGTAATAATAGCTCCCAGCGCGCATCCCAGCACTAAACCTATCAGTGACATTACCGCCGTTTCCAGAAGTACGAGTCTTGCCAGCCCACCTGGGTGTAATCCCAGCGCCATCATGACGCCAAACTCCCGTGTTCTTTCCAATACGGACATCAGTTGGGTATTTAAGACACTAAAGGCCACCAGAATGATCAATATCGCGTACATCACGAAGGCGCTGAACATATCGGCTTGGATCGCCTGTTTGAGTCCCGGTTGCAATTCATTCCAATCCAGAACACGTAGATCGACGTTTTCCAGTTCCGATTGAATCTGCGCTTTTACTGGTGCGACGGCGTCCAATTCATCAGTGTTCACGACAACGGCGTGTACGCTTGCGTCCATCGTAAAAACGTCCTGGAAGTACCCCAGAGGAATCTGCGCAATCGTCCTGTCCATTTCGCTCATGCCGCTGTTGAGGATACCCACTACCGTTGCGATACCCGCTGCGAAGGAAGCGTCACGGCCGGAGCCCAGAAAAGTCAGTTCGTCGCCCAGCCCGATTTTCAAATTTCTGGCCAGTACAGAACCGATGACAATTTCTTCCGCGGCATTGTCTTGCAGGTAACGGCCTTCTTTAACCAGGCCGGGCAGGGTGGAAACAAGTGGTTCAAAGATGGGTTGAACACCCATTATCTGAATGCCGAATGAGCGTTCTTCACTGGAAGCCAGTGCGAAAGTGAGCCCTCTGGCGGCCATCGCTTCTATGCCCGTGTGGTCGCGCAATTCCTGTGCAAGCTCGATTCCTCCGGGCACGCTGAAACGCATTCGAGACTCGTCGTTGTAGTTTTCGTGTTGTACCTGCAGATGGCCTGTAAGCACGCCGAGATTGCCATCGATCATCATGCTGTAACTGCCCAGCTGAAACGAGATGAGAAACACCAGTAGAGCGTTGCAAAAAATCATTGCTCCGACCGTCAGCCAGGTTCGCCGCCCGTGTCGCCACAAGTTGCGCCAGGCCAGCACGGCAGTAGTGTTCACTGCCGGGGATTTCTCAAATTGGACAAGGTAAAGAGACCGGGTGGCAATTCGATGTCGAATTGGCTTTGCTCGACCCGCATCTCCGTCCACTGATCTGGTTTGTCGACGTCCTGCATGCGCATGATGGTAGCGACCGGTCTGCCGTCTATTTCTTTTACTTCAAGTGTCTTGAAGCTTTTAACCAACACGCCGTCCTGATCCCAAAACTGTTGCTCCAACATAATATAGTCATCGCGGATGTCCAGGATCTCCTTGCCCCACACGACCGCCGAGTCTTCGTGGGGAATTGATTCAATGGAGTAGACAGTGTGGCCTTTCTCCTGCCGGGTTCCAATCAAGCGGTGATCGTACTGGTCGATGATGTCGGTAGATTTACTGATGTCGTTGTTGGATAAGTCGGACCCCATCCAGCTTTGGCCCATCATGGAAGAGGGCACTTTAATAACCCGATTAATCTTCGGTGCGTAGGACCACATATTGGTGTCCTTAAGCAGGGTGGCGTTGCCTGCGTCCTTGGCCGGTGCGGTGACCCTGACGAGGGTGTTGTCGGTACCTTCGCTCCAGCTTTGCATTGACATGCTGCGCTGCCAGTCAGGACGGTGAATGACCATGGTCATCTCACCGTAGGAGGTCAGCCCCCGCCACATATCCATAGCTTTCTCGATAAGCTCCCGGGCGTCAGGTTGTGCAGCGCCGGGCAAGCTTAGTGTGAGCAGTAGGGCTGAGATAAAAATGCGCGACACGCTGGCTCCTTTTTACATGGTGAGTGAATCTACATCTTAAGATTGTGCCAGGGCCTGCTTAACTCTGGCTGAATGAGCGTGGATGTTTTTGTAGCTCTCGGGCGGACTGGATTTCACCCAGGCCGAAAAGTCTACGCATATCATCAAATCCAGATCTGCCATGGAAATGCTGCTTCCCACTAGCCAGTCCTTGCCCTCTAGCTCGGCTTCCAGGTATGGCCAGCCGTGCTCGAGGCGAATTTTGCCGCGCTCGGCCAACTCTGGAATTTGCGCCAGATTTAATGGGCCCGGCAGTGCCCGGTCGGCAAAGCCTTTACCTCGATTGCGCAGGGCTTCCGCCACAGCCGACATCACTGTGTTGAACAGTTTGTGATCCCAGCTGAAGATTTCGGCCTTTTCCAGCGCTGTCGTTCCCAGTAGGGGTATTTCTGGAAATAATTCCTCCAGATAAACGCACATGCCAATTACCTCGGTGAGAACCGTGCCATCATCCAGCACGAGCGCAGGCACAGTTCCCAATGGGTTAATTCGCTGGTATTCCTCTCCCAGTTGCTCCCCGGCGATCATGTCGACGGGTATCTTTTCAATTTCTACGCCTTTGAGCTTAAGAAAAAAATTGAGTCGTTGGGCGTTGGGTGCGGCATCGTAGGAATAGATCTTCATATACAGCTTTCTCTTGAGTAAAGTGTCGTGTAGTTGCCCATGTTATGGCGGAATGTGGGTGTATTCCAGCCCTCAGATCAATTGTGCGGCGCTTTGCTGCCCAATTGCGCCGAATTGCCGCGATGGATCAGTTTTACCCCATGCAAAATGCGGCTATAATGCGCGCCTAATTGGGAGAGGAACCTCTGTGATGATTCGTATAGCAACAAGTTTGATAGCCATGGCGCTGGCATTTAGCGTAACCGCCGCCGATTTAAGCGATAAGCAGCGGGCTGCTATCGAAGAGCGTATCAAGCCGGTGGGGGAAGTCTGTCTCGAAGGGGATAGCACCTGTGGTGGTGCGGCTGTTGCCTCTAGCTCGGGCCCTCGTTCGGGTGAGGACGTCTACAATGCGGCTTGCATGGCCTGTCATAGTACTGGCGCCGGTGGCGCGCCCAAGTTAGGCGATGTTGCAGGTTGGGCGGATCGCATCACCAAGGGCATGGACGTGCTCTACGCTAGTGGAATAGAGGGTTTGGCGGGCACCGGCATGATTGCCAAGGGTGGCTGCATGAATTGTTCCGATGAAGAAGTCACCGCCGCGGTAGACTTTATGGTAGACGGTAGTCAGTAAAGGCTTCAACTAGACAAGACCGAAAGGAGCAGGTTTTCACACATACCTGTCGGGCTTGTCCCACATTCATTCACTTTGTTGCCCGGTTCTCAGCTAGTTACTTAGCAACACTGTTTCTCTTGTGTACAGATTTTGCTCAAACACCGCGACAATGAACTGTGCGACGTCCGCCCGACTGATCTTTCCCGAGGTCACTCCCGCCATTTTTTTCACTATCCGATAGCGCTTTTCGGCCTCACCATCGGTTAAAAACCCCGGGCGAACAATCGTCCAGTTGGCATCGCTGTTTTTTAACAGCAACTCCTGACGGTCTTTGTCTTCATACACAGTTTTTAAAGCGAGCGGCCAGAAAACCTTGTCGTAGAAGAAACTGCCGTGCCCGCGACTATCACCTGCGCCAATGCCTGTGACGGAAATCACTTTGGGGTTTTGACCTTCAGGTATTGCCGCGAGTGTAATTTTCATGCCCTGGGAAAAGACACTGACTGGATCTCGCGTAGGGCCTATTCCGATGGCAGTGACCACCACGTGCTGGTTTTGCAACAGTTCGGCCATCTGCTCCTGGTTGGTGATGTCGCCGAGAACATTGGAGAGATTGTCGTGCAGCAATGTTAACCGTTCCGGATGTCGGGATGTGGCGGTCACTTTATGGCCGCGCTGTAAAGCCAGCTTCACGACCTCCAGACCGATACCTCTGGTACCGCCGATAACGAGAACTTTTCTCGGAGATTTGACCTCTTGGGATAGCACAGGAGGTGCATCTCCCGCAGTGGCTAGGCCTTTACCATTGATCGAACCTTCGTCGGCGCAGCCCGTCAGAATCAGGGCAAATGCCAGTGTTGTCAGTTGCAAGAGGTTTCGTGAAAGCATCGCCGAATGACCTGGTCAGTCAAGTAGTGGCCAGATTCTAACGTGCGTGCGGTTTTAAGCGAACAAGTCTTTCAGCCCCGCGAGCGTTTCCTGCGCCCGTTCCTCGTTGGCTTCCTTAGTCTCCAGTCCACCGCCTTGCCACTGGAGGTCGTCCTGGGGGAGCTCGTCGAGGAATCGGCTGGCCTCGCAGTTTATGGTTTCCCCAAACTGTCTGCGCTTGAGAGCCATCGTCATGCTCAAGGTTTCTCTTGCTCGAGTGATTCCCACGTAAGCGAGACGGCGCTCTTCTTCAATATTGCCGTCATCGATGCTGGCGCGGTGGGGCAACAGTTTTTCCTCCATACCAATGATGTAGACATGGGGGAATTCCAGGCCTTTGGAAGCATGCAGAGTCATCAGCTGTACGCTGTCCTCGCTGGCATTTTCCTCTTCCTGCTGCTCCATGAGGTCGCGTAACACCAGGCGTGAGATCGCCTCATCCAGCCCCACTTGTTCACTGCTCATTACACGCTGCAAACTATCTATCAGGAAGTGAACATTGGACATTCGCCGCTGCGCGACATCCTCACTGGAACTCAGTAGGTTCAGCCACTGTTCATAGTCCATATCCCGGATCATTTGGCGCAGCCCGGCAACGCCTTTGTCACCATCACACTGCCGACGAATAGTGGCCATCCAGTCGTTGAACTGCCGCAGGCGCTTCAAACCCGCTTCGGGTA
This sequence comes from Halioglobus sp., assembly GCA_045110675.1. Taxonomy (GTDB): domain Bacteria; phylum Pseudomonadota; class Gammaproteobacteria; order Pseudomonadales; family Halieaceae; genus JBALVT01. The sequence goes on from JBGCGJ010000018.1 coordinate 15,037, forward strand.
TTTGGTCACTGCCGATTCGCCTGCAAGCTTGTGTCAGGCTACAGCGCTGTTGATTGGCAAATGTTCCCAAGGCTTCCATGGTAGATGTTCCGAGTTTGCGCCTGGGCACATTGGCGATGCGCAAAAACGCATTGTCGTCATTCTCGTTCATGATCAGCCGCAAATACGCCATGATGTCTTTGACTTCGTTGCGGGCAAAGAAAGAGGTGCCGCCACTCATGTGGTAGGGCACTTGTTGTTGCTGCAAGGACAGTTCAATCAGCCTGGACTGGTGGTTGCCGCGATACAAAATGGCGTAGTCACCAAAGCGAGTACGCTTGCGCAGCTTGTGATCGAGAATTTCGGCAACCACCTGATCGGATTCGGCGTTTTCGTCGGGGCAGCGGATGACTCTCAGTGGATCACCAAAACCCAATTCGCTCCACAGTTGCTTTTCAAACACGTGGGGATTGTTGGCGATAAGCGTATTCGCAGCCTTGAGGATGCGCGCTGTGGAACGGTAGTTTTGCTCCAGCTTGACGATGTTCAAACCGGGAAAATCTTCCTGCAGCAGTTGCAGGTTTTCAGGTTTGGCACCGCGCCAGGCGTAAATCGATTGGTCATCGTCCCCGACAACGGTTAGTCCCCCGGTTAAACCGACCAATTGCTTTACCAGCAGATACTGGCTGGTATTGGTGTCCTGGTATTCATCCACCAGCAAATACCGAAGCTGGTTTTGCCACTTCTGTAATATCTCAGGAGACCGGTCGAACAGGATCGTTGGCAGTGAAATCAGGTCATCGAAATCCAGGGCATTGTAGGCGCGCAGTGCTCTGTTGTAGCGCAGGTAGGCCTGGGCACAGAGCATATCTGCGGGATTGGTCGATACCGCTACAGCCTGTTCTGGCAACAGGCGGTCATTTTTCCAGGTGGAAATACGCTGTTGAATGGCATTCGCCTGGTCACCTGCAGCACCGTGCTCCTGTACCAGCAAATCGTGAATCAGGGATTGGGTGTCCTGGCCGTCAAAAATGGAGAAGCCCGATTTAAGACCCAACTCCTTTCGCTCTGTTCGAATGATTTTCAGCCCTAGCTGATGGAAGGTACTGACGGTGAGTCCTTCGCCGGTGCTGGCGTTGAGTAACTTACCCACACGCTCTTTCATCTCGCGGGCGGCTTTGTTAGTGAACGTGACAGCTGCAATATTGTTGGCGTTGATGCCGCAAGTGTTGACCAGATAGGCAATTTTTTCTGTGATTACGCTGGTTTTTCCGCTGCCCGCGCCGGCGAGCACCAGCAGGGGCCCGTCAATGTAGCGAACCGCTTCGCGCTGTCTGGGGTTTAGTTTGGTCACGTGGTTCTATTGATCACTTATATCTTTCAAAGGAGCGATGCGCAGGGGCGGGCAAGTCTAGCAAGATATGGGGGCCGAAAGTAGAACCTTTGCCTGATGTTCTTCTAATCGTTTTTGGTTGGGCTCGTGATTTTATTACGCAGCGTTCGCATCACTCTGTTCTGGGTCAAAACTGATGTTCATTTCTCGCATCGCGTTGACAAAAAACGAGCGCACAAACTTTGGTTCGTCTTTAAATTTAGGATTTCGCAGTCTGGGGATAATCTCCTCCATCATAATCCTCAACTCCAGGCGAGCCAGATGTGATCCCGGGCAAAAATGTTGGCCTATGCCGAAAGAGCGGAGCTGGTTGTAGAGGTCTGGCATTCGCTCTGCACGGGTCACATCGAAATCCATTGCGTCATCGCCAAATACCTTCTCATCGTGATTGATGGTGTGATAGTGAAGGATGACCTTGTCACCTTTTTTTATCAGCTGCCCTCCAAGTTCAACATCCTCCATAGCTGTGCGGCGCATCGATGTGAATGCGGTGTTGTAGCGCAACATTTCTTCACAGGCATTGGGGATTTTATCGGGGTTTTCCACCAGATACTGAAGCTGATCGGGATGTTCGATTAATAGACGCATACCCTGTGCGATAACCGTGCGGGTAGACTCGTTGCCGCCCACAAGAATAAGAATAAACATCCAGCTAAACAAATCCTCACTGATGTGCTCACCGTCCAATTTGGCATCCAGTAGCGCACCGGTAATGTTTTGCATGGGTTCTTGTCGATGCTTTGCTGCGATCTCGTGTGCGTACATGATGACCTCCAGAGAAGCAGTTTGGCCTTCCACTTCAGAAGTCGACATATTGGGATCGTCCGCAAAGATCATGGTATTGGTCCAGTCGAAAAACTGCTTGCGATCTTTAAGGGGGATACCCAGTAACTCGAGTATCGCGATCAGTGGTAGTTCTGCAGCGACCTCCTCAACAAACTCACACTCGCCGCGATTTGCGACCGCATCGACAATTTTCCTCGCGTGTTCCCGGAACTTGGGCTCGTAGGACTCGACCGCCTTGGGCGTGAATGCGTTTCTTACGATACGACGTACCTTCTGGTGAATCGGAGGGTCCATATTGATTATGGTGTTGCTGTGGACACCGGACACCATTTCGGCATCGTATTCCATTGGAAAAGCCGTTCTTTCTGCGGAGGAGAATAGGGCGGGTTTTTTCGATACAAAATCCAATTCCTCCTGGCGGGTAATAACCCAGTAGGGCACGCCGGTGAGTGGATCTTCCATATAGACCGCTGGGCCTGCGTGACGGACTTCCCTCAGCATGTCATAGGGCATTCCTTCGGCGTACGTGTCCGGATCTAGCAGATTGGCGAAAGGGCATTGGCTCATGGGGGGCTCCTATAGTTGCCTTAAACGCATTGTCTAAAGGCTAAACTAATGACTAGTAGTTTATAGGAAATCTTGCCATAGCCCGGCTCGCGCGTAAAGGTTTGTTGAAAACTAAGCCGTGCGTTGGTCATCAGATTTTCGCCCTGTTGTCCTCGTTAACTTGTTATGCGGAGAGGACAACTCATACCGTGTACAAGTTACGGGTTGAAATGGAAGTCTTAGTTGGCGGCTCCATAGCGGGCAATATTTTCGGGGTCGCTAATATTGGGATTTGCCAATACACGTTTCAGGATCGGCTCGAAAAATTCCAGTGACTCCGATGCATAGTCGGGGTCGAAACAATTCTGGTCGTAGCGATGACAGAAATCGACGGCGTCGGAGTACCAGGGATTGTCCTTAAATACATCCCGGGCGTTGCGGTCGCCACCACAATGATGGGCGTAGTAGTACATTTGAAACACGCCATGATGCTTTACAATCCAGTAAATTTTTTCCGACACAAAAGGACGCAGGATGGCGGCGGCCATTTCGCTGTGGGAGTAGGGCGCCAAATCATCGCCAATATCATGCAAAAGCACCGCGATGATCATCTCATCCGGTTCCCCGGCGCGGTGAGCCCGTGTCGCGCCCTGCAGGGAATGCTCAAGGCGGTTGAGCTTATATCCCGAAAGACCATTCTCAAGTTTGCGAAGGCTATCCAGAATTCGATCAGCAAGCCCAAATTTGTACTCATCTTCCAGGCGGTCAAGAAACTCGTATTCTTCTCGAGTGCCGTCTTCCATTCGTGTGAATTCAACAGTCTTCATAGTGATCTCGTGTATTGCTGCAGGTGCCTGTTGTCGGTCCCTTTGCGTGAATAGTAGCGTGAGCGCATACAGCCGGCAATGCGTCGAATGAGTGCCAGGGTTTATTGGCAAAGTATCACCGTCAGTTATGGGCGGGTGGGGATTTTAAATTGGGGTGAGTACTAAACTCGGTCAGATTCGACAAGCCGTTGAAAATTAGTCACTCTAGCTTCGGAGTAGATGTTACTTTCTGGAGCACAACAAATGACTGTGAGAATGACCAAAGAAGAGCGCGAACAATTTTTAGCAGAGGTTCGCGTGGCCGTCGTGGCAATAGCAGACGGCGATCGAGGCCCCTTGGCTACACCCGTGTGGTACTGGTATGAGCCGGGTGGTGATATTTGGTTTGAGACACAGCCAGCATCACGCAAGGGCGCACTGCTCGACATTGGTAAGCGCATCAGCTTGTGCGTGCAAGACGAAAAACCTCCCTATGCCTATGTCAGCGTCGAGGGCCCTATAGTAGATATCGCAGAAGATGATCCTGTGCTACACGAGCTTCCTATGGCTATACGATATCTTGGTGAAGAAGAGGGGCCTGCCTACAATGCCGGGCTGCCTGAATCCGAGTGGAAGCGCTATATTATGCGTCCCGAGCGTTGGCTAACCTTGGATGGTTCCAAGGAGTAGTGACGCGCTGGCGGGCCATCATGGCAGTGTCTAGAGCAAGCCAATATCAGTGGTGGACATTTGTGCGATCAGCTCCGGGTCTTGGTAACGACTCAGAGCGAATGAATGCGCGTATTGCGGCAGTTCGCCATCGCAAATCCAGTCTGCACATAACGAGCCGGCCGCACAGGAGGCCATACTGCCAAAGCCAGATAGCGCACCGACAATGAAAGCACTCTTTGAGTCCAGTGGGCCCACTAGCGGCCAGTTTTCTTCCGTCATGGTGTAGTAGCCCCCGTAGTGCACCAGCCCTGGGGGTAGCTTTTCAACATAGGGTCTTAAATTAGGATTCAATCGCGCCGCACCTCTTAGCACTATTTCGGGAAAGTTGGCGTCGAACCTCGGGTCATTGATTAATTCCTGCTGGTTGTCGGGGCGACTTGGCGTGCGATTGTAGGCCCAGCCGAGTTTAATCCAACGGCCTGTGCCTTCAGGCCGGCAGTGAGTGCCACCGTCAATTGGGCCTGCGAGCCAACTTAAGTTCGGATCTTCGCTGAGCGCTAGAAGCTCCTCGTCACTCCACTCCAGCCTGGCTTTGTCCATATCGATGGAGAAGGGCTGATCTCTCGGCACTGTTGCAAGAGTGTCTTCAAAGGCGATCTTTTGATGGAATATGTTCGTCACCGGTAGTTTCACACCCAACATGTTTGCTATTTCTCCCACGTAAGGCCCGGCTGCGTTGACCACGATATCTGCCTTCAGGGAGACATTCCCATCCTGCGTCTTAATTTCTAAGGTGTATCGGCCATCGGAGGCTATGGTTTCGACGTGGCCTCGAAGCCTGCGGTGTGCGAAGGGTTTTATTTGCTCGAGCATATACGTGCCCATTTGCTGACCGGAAAAATCGCCGGCACGACGAATATGCAGGACGTTTTCAATGCTATTGCTGAAAGCGGGGAATGTCCTTTGAATGAGCTGTTTGTTGGAAATTACGTCTACCCCGTTTACGGAACTCGCCCAGTCGTCATTGTGCGGGTCAACATAAGAAGCACTGCGACCTCCAGTATGGTGTCGCACCAAATCAGTTGCTGTCTTATAGTTAGACTCGAGCGTTTCGACGAGATCCTGTATGTCGGTGCGACGCGTTGCCAGGGCATAACCGCGCTGTTTCATCTGTAAAACGTTTGCTGATTCGCGTGCGATATCGTGCATCAAACTAATACTGTGCTCTGTGAATTGGGTCATCTGCTTGGATGGCCACCAATTGCGGTAGTTGTCACCGGATTGCGCGCTCGTGTAACTCATCGGATCACGGGAATCGATGAGGAGAACTGATTTGCGCTGATACTTTTTGCACAGATAGTAAGCGGTGGCGATACCTGCGATACCGGCGCCGATAATCACTATCTCTGCATCGTCTATTTTTTTCATGCTGTTCCACTTAATTCGATTGCGCTTTTTCAGTCGCGAAAGTCGCTGTAAAAGATACAAGCTTTTGCGGCCAGCAAAGGAGAACTGCTGCCGCTGATGATCCCCTTGCGTTACAGTATGTCATTGTCTGGTATAGGAGCTTCCATGAACAGCAAATCGTTTCACAACACCCTCGGCATGGTCACCTTGCTGCTTGCGTTCAATGTGGCCGCGCAGAGCGAAAGCCCTGATCTCACCGTCGACCATGCAATGAGTATCGATTCCCTGTATGAGATACCCAGTATCATCGGGACCGAGCCCGGTGGCGTTGCCTGGTCGCGCGATAGCCGGAAAATGGCTTTTTTGTGGAATGATTTAGGCGGGACGTTTCGGGATGTATGGATCTACGATTCCGCCAACGGAGAAAAGCGACAGCTGAGTAATCACCTGACAGGCAATTATGCCGGGACAGAGCACAGGGGAATTGGCGAGGTGCAGTGGCTTGGTTCACAGTCACAGCAGTTGGCTTATACGCTCGATGGCGAGCTTTACATCAGTGATCTTCAGGGTGAAAGTCGTAAAGTTGATACGGTACTGCACGGCATTCATCAACTGGCTTCCTCTGACGATGGCAAGCACCTCAGTTTTGTCGCCGTAGCGGAAGATGAAAGCGTCCTCGGACGAGCCCTTTGGGTGCTTGATCTGGATCAGGGAAATGCTGACAAATTCAGGCTTCTGCTAAATCCCGGTCACTCTGATTCTTTCGTGAGTTCTTATCACTGGGGGCGTGACAGTCGCCAGGTAAGTTTTGAGTTGCGGCACATGGGCGACATGAGCCAACGCGAAATTCACTACTATCACAATGGCGAGCACAAGGTGGACACTGTGCGTCGCGCATTCCCCGGCGAACCTAACGTGCGCTTTGACGTCGGTGTGGTGAATACACGGACAGGAAAGTCCCGTTTACTGCCGCGTCAGGATGATACCTATCCGATTTGGAATTACGGACTTTCGGCCAGTGGTCTCAAGCTGTTTGTTAACGAGTCCGATCCCTACGTCAAGCTCCACCGAATTGAAATGTACGATCTCGCCGGTGATACGCGCAATACCTATTATCAAGAGCGCGACCCAAAACACCTGCGTCCCGATTGGAAGGCGGCCTGGGCGCCGGACGACGACGGGCTGATCATTCTTACCGACATCGACGGCTATTTGCATCTTTACCATCAGAAGACGGCGGCGGGTAAGCCGTTACAGCTTACCTCCGGGCGCTGGGAAATCAGCGAATTTGCTGTGTCGGATACCCGTCGCGAAGTGTATTTCGTCAGTAATCGGGATCATGCTGCGCAGCGGCAGTTACATCGAGTTTCCCTGGATACTGGAGCGCTGACCCCTGTGACAACAGGTAGCGAGGGAACCCATCATCTGAGCTATGCCCCAGACATGCTAAGTGCAGCCTCAGTATTTTCGAACGACCAAACACCGCCAGAATTGTATTGGATCAATTTTGAGAAACTCAGCAGCGAGCAGATTACCTTGTCGCACCCTGCCGCATTCCACTCTCGAGATTGGGCTGACGTGCGCTATGTCAACTTCAACAGCCATGTTGACGGTACACCATTGATAGGTCGATTGAGCTTGCCTGGCAATTTCGATCCCCGGCAACGCTACCCCTTGATCGTAGGTTCTGTGTATTCCGATTCTGTGCGCAACCAATGGGGTGGACGCACGGCTCACCCAACATGGGGACTGGATCAGCACCTGGTATCCGAGGGCTATATTTTGTTGAATGTTAACGTGAGGGGCAGCTGGGGCCAGGGGCGTGAACACAATCAAGGCTTGTTGCACGGCTACGGCAATATCGATATCGACGACCTGGAAAGCGGGGTCCGGCACCTGGTGGCAAAAGGCTATGCCGACGAAGCTCGAGTGGGCATCTGGGGCTCCAGCTATGGTGGGCTGATGACCATGATGTCCCTGTTCAAAAAACCGGGGGTTTACGCCGCTGGTATTGCCGGTGCTCCGGCCACAAATGTGGCGCACGCCTATCCCGAGCAGATGTGGGTAGCGGGTCCTGCCACCGGGGAAGATATGCCGGGCCGCTATGAGAAACAGTCACCTGTGTATCACAGCGACGGGCTGGAAGATCCGCTGATGATTATTCACGGTAACCGCGATCAGGTGGTGCTGTACTCCGATACCATTGCCGTTGCCAGCCGTTTGATAGCTCAGGAAAAACCTTTTGAACTGGTAACACTGCCTGGGGCAGGACATGGCTGGGACGCTGAACTGAATGATCAGCGCCGATTTTCCTTCAAAAAAATGGTTGAGTTTTTCAATCGGTATTTGAAGGCCGCTAAGGAGTAATCACTGGTCATGTTGAAATACTGTTTGCTGCTCGGAACATTGTCTTTTTTTGCGATCGCCGCAGCATCGCGCGCTGACTCGCTTCAGCAATTGGGCATGGATGCCTGGGCCTGGCGTGCGACCACTCAGGCCGCAAGTGGCGACGACATTCCCCGTATTGCCCGCCCCACCAACTGGATGCCTGACTGGTCCGGCGCAGCAGTGAAAGCTCGATACACCCAGCTGGAGGTTTACGAACAGCGCTGGGCGTTACTTGCCAGTGAAGCCGTCTCTCCTGAAACAATCACAGACCATCGATTGCTAGGTTCGCTGTTCGCCAGGGTACGTTGGGAGCTCGATCATGTTGCAGCCTGGCAGCGTCAGCCCCATTTTTATATCTCCCAGGCGCTTACGCCAATATTTGAAACGTTGTTGCCGCCGCCACCACTGGACGAACAGCGGGTGTCGCAGTTGCACGCCTTGTTACGACAAATCCCCCAGACGCTGTTGGCGGGGCGGGAGAACTTGAGCGATCGTCGCAAGCCCTTTGTCGATGTGGCGCTGGCGCAGTTAGAGCGAGTTCCGTCGTCATTGCGGGGCATGTATAACGGCCTGAGCGGCTATATTTCTGCGTCTGAATACGCTGCAATGAAGCCCGATATCGAAAATGCCCTGCAGGCATTTTCCGAATATGGCAGCTTTTTGCGCAGGGATCGCGACAAGCTGTCGGCGGAGATCAGTGTCGGTCGAGAGAGCTACCAGTTTTTTCTCAGCAAGGTGGCGCTGTATCCCTATAAGCTGGATGAACTGGCGATCATGGGCGAACAGGAATGGCAGCGCAGTGCCGCTTTCGAAGCAATGGAAGCGAATCGCAATCGTTCTGTGGAAGATCTGCCCCTTGCCCAGGATCTTGGTTCGGTGATACAAAAACTTAATCGGGAAGAGCAAGGTGTGCGTGAGTTTTTGAAACAAAAGCGACTGCTAAGTATTCCCGATGAGGTCGGACGCTATAGGGGGCATGCTTTTCCAGCTTATCTATCGCCCATCGCATGGCTAGGCCGAACTCTCGATCTCACAAACCAGTATCGGCTGAGTAGTGATGCCACGGTGTATCTACCAGAACCCTCGCCTAAACTGGGGTTTTTCAATCTTTCCATCGCCCGGGACCCACGGCCTATTCTGGTCCATGAGGGGGTACCGGGGCACTATTTTCAACTGTCTCTTTCCTGGCGTCATCCCAACCCTTTGCGTCGACACTATTATGATTCCGGCGCCAATGAGGGAACGGGCTTTTATGCTGAGGAAATGATGCTGCAGGCCGGTTACTTCGACGACTCCCCCAAGACGAGAGAAATCATTTACACCTTTGCCCGCTTTCGGGCACTGCGGGTAGAGGTCGATGTAAAGTTGGCGTCGGGCGAGTTTACTATCGATGAGGCGGCGGACTACCTCGAAGAAAAGATGAATCTGGATCGGGGCACAGCCCTGGAAGAAGCTATCTTTTTTGCTGCAACGCCGGGGCAGGCTATCAGTTATCAGATAGGAAAGTTGCAGACTTTGGCTTTCCTTTCCTCCGCTCGCTCTCAGCTTGGGGACCGTTTTGATCTGCGAAACTTTCACGACTATCTGTGGCGCAACGGTAATGTACCCATCAGCCTACTGCAAGCGGAGTTCATTGCGCTGAACAAATAATCCGCGCAACGTATAGATCATTTCGCCAGGTATGGATTCCGATAGGCGAGTGCTTCTTTAAGATGTGCGGTGGAAATATTTTCTGCACACTCGAGGTCGGCAATCGTCCTCGCTACTCTCATTGAGCGATATACCGCCCGGGGAGACAAACACATTGTCTGCATCGCTTTTTCAATATAGCGATTCTGATCTTTTTCGAGCGAGCAAAAACGCGTCAGTAGTTCCTGTGGCAGTTGAGCATTGCACACATACTGCCTCTGAATTTGAATGTCTCTGCCCTCGCCCACTCTTTTCTTGACGGAACTTGAGGGCTCTGCCCCAACTTTCTGTGACAATAACAACTTAGCGGGAACACGAGTAACCGGGATGTGAAGATCGATCCTGTCCAACAATGGTCCCGATATTCTCCCTCGATAACGTTGCAACTGATCGGGCGTGCAACGACAGGTTTTTTCTAGATCTCCAGCATAGCCGCACATACAGGGATTCATCGCAGCGATGAGCTGGAACTGAGCCGGGAAGGTTGTCTTGTGCTTTGCTCGTGACAATGTAATCTCGCCAGTCTCCATGGGTTCGCGTAGCATCTCCAGCGTGTGGCGAGAGTATTCCGGAAGTTCATCTAGAAACAGTACGCCTGCGTGTGCGAGAGAAATTTCTCCCGGTCGCGGTTTGCCTCCACCTCCTACCAGAGCGGCAGCGCTGGCGCTGTGGTGAGGACTTCGAAAAGGTCGTTTCGAGTAGTGTGATGCGAGTGAGCTGATCGAGAGCGTCTCTCCACCAAGGCTGCGAAGTGCCAGGGCCGCCAGCGCCTCCTGGGGGCTCGGCGAAGGTAGAATACCCGGCAATCGGCTGGCGAGCATTGACTTACCCGTTCCCGGCGGCCCGAAAAAAAGGAGGTTGTGCCCACCGCATGCGGCAATTTCCAGTGCTCGACGTGCCGTCTCCTGGCCGACCACTTCGCTGAGATCCGGGTAATTATGCTCAACTGATGTCTGTGAAATTTTTTCCGTCGGAATGTCTTCCCGACCATTTAGGTAAGCGCACAAAGTCAAGATATCCGTCGCCGAAATTACCTCGCTATCCGGCACGTGTGCGGCGAGCAGAGCACTGGCAGGTGGGACAACCAATCTCCGGTTTACTTCGGTCGCTTCCTGGGCTGCATTGATAGCGCCCGGTATAGCGCGCAAGCTGCCGTCCAAAGCCAGCTCACCCAGAAATTCGTGTTTTGCCAGGCGTGAACAATCCAACTGGTTCGAGGCAGCCAGTATTCCCAGGGCAATGGGCAAGTCGAAACGGCCTCCTTCCTTGGGAAGATCCGCGGGAGCCAGGTTGACGGTAATACGCCTGTCTGGGAAATCGAAATGGGAGTTGATCAGCGCGCTGCGGACGCGCTCCTTACTTTCACGTACTGCTGTTTCGGGCATGCCGACGATATGAAAAGAGGGCAGTCCGTTGGATAAATGGGTTTCTACCTGCACCAGCGGTGCGCGGATTCCATCCAATGCCCGGCTGTTTATCACCGAAAGTTCCATGGCTCATCCTTGAGCTTGGTGAGATTTAGAGCCCCTGAGAGCTGCTTGTCAGTTCGACAGCTTTTCCAGTTCCAGAGTGAGTTCTTCCAACTGGGCTTCCAGGCTGCTGATTTGGGTGCGAGCGCGTTTCAGAATTTCTGTTTGAGCGTCAAATTCTTCGCGACTCACCACATCCAGCTTCGATAGGCCCGATTGCATTAATGCGCGAACGTTTTTGTCGACTTCGCTTTTGATTCCGCTATTGCCAACCAGCTCGTTCACCTGCTGCAGCACTTCGCTGATAGGTGGAGGTTTTAAGGCCATGTTGTCGCCTGTTTCTACAAATTGATTGAGTTGGGATTCTAGACGAATCTGACGCCCAGTCACAGATCATTGCTGTGCGCTATTTTGGTGCGTTGAGCTTTGCTGGTGCGTCAATGTCGCACTGTTTTGACGCTTTTCTGCTACAGCTTTTCTCCTGAATGACGCTAACAGTATGAAAAGCATAAAAAAATGCTTTGTTGGCACGACAACTGCAAAAGTTGGCTTGCTTAGTTTAGAACTTGCTTGTGATACCTAAAGCAATAATTCGCAAGCAGTTTGTATTTTAAAGACCTTAATTTTGGAGATTAAAAAGCATGTTAAACAAAAAATTACTTCCCGCAGCACTAGCAACCTCACTTCTCGCCGGCGCCACAGCTGCCCAGGCGGAAATGGAGATTAGTGCCAATGTCGCTCTGACCACTGATTACAAGTTCCGCGGTATTTCCCAGTCCGACGAGTCACCTGCTCTGCAAGGTGGTTTTGACCTGGCATTCGACAACGGTATGTACGTTGGAACATGGGCATCCAGCGTTGATTTCGATACCAATGGTGATGGATTCGACGGTTCTTTGGAGCTGGATTACTACGTGGGTTGGGGCGGAGAAATCTCCGATTCAGTGGGTGTCGATGTCGGCATTCTCTACTACTCCTACCCAGGTGATGATGGCGCCGATGGTGACTATCTGGAATTCTACGGCAGCGTGTCAATTGCCGACGGCACTTTGGGCTTTGCGTATTCAGATGATTACTACGGCGAGACCGATACTTTCTACTATCTCTACGGTGACTACAGCTTTTCACTGGGCGAAAACCTCTCCCTGGACCTGCACGTTGGCTATAACGATCTCGACGAAGACGGCGGATTTTTATCTGACGGACAAGACTCCTACGTTGATTACTCAGTGGGTTTGAGCACCTCTTTTGCGAGCGTGGATTTGTCGCTTGCAGTGGTAGGAACTGATCTCGACGAAGAAGAAGTGTTCGGTACCGATTGGGGCGAAGACAGCGTGATCTTTACCATCTCAAAGAGCATGTAGTTCTCATACCGCTCGCGTTTTTTTAGTACTCACTAAGAACTGGAAACACCCGGCGCTCCGAGGAGCGCCATACCCTCAAGTAGGAGAAATTCATGAAATTAATCACGGCTATTGTTAAGCCATTCAAACTCGATGATGTACGTGAAGCCCTCTCAGAAATTGGCGTTCAGGGCATTACCGTTACAGAAGTGAAGGGTTTTGGTCGGCAGAAGGGCCACACCGAGTTGTATCGCGGTGCAGAGTACGTTGTCGACTTCCTGCCGAAAGTCAAAATTGAAGTAGCGGTAGGTTCGGCGTTAGTCGACCAAACCATAGAAGCGATCACTAAAGCTGCCAACACCGGAAAAATCGGCGATGGAAAGGTCTTTGTAACCGCATTGGAACAGGTGATTCGAATTCGTACCGGTGAAACCGGCGAAGACGCAATCTAAACCTCCAGACTAATAGAAGAGAGTAACTCCCATGGAAAACGAAATTTTTCAACTACAGTATGCGCTGGATACCTTTTACTTCCTGATATGTGGCGCATTGGTAATGTGGATGGCCGCCGGCTTCTCCATGTTGGAAGCGGGCTTGGTTCGCTCCAAAAACACGACGGAAATTTTGACTAAAAACGTCGCCCTGTACGCAATTGCCAGCATCATGTATATGATTTGTGGCTACTCGATTATGTACGGCGGTGGCGATTTCTCACTGTTCTTGAGTGGCATAGTCGGCGACGGCGTTGAGGGTGCCGAGGAAGCGGCAACTTATGCGCCCTCTGCAGACTTCTTCTTCCAGGTAGTCTTTGTCGCTACGGCGATGTCCATCGTCTCAGGTGCGGTCGCAGAGCGCATGAAGCTCTGGGCTTTCCTGGTCTTTGCCGTAGTGATGACCGGTTTCATCTACCCGATGGAAGGAAGCTGGACTTGGGGTGGCGAAGCGGTATTCGGCATGTACACCCTTGGCGATCTTGGCTTTCTCGACTTCGCTGGCTCAGGCATTGTTCACATGGCCGGTGCGGCTGCTGCTTTGGCAGGTGTTCTGCTAGTGGGTGCCCGTAAAGGTAAATACGGTGCTGATGGGTCTGTTAAGGCTATCCCAGGCGCAAACCTGCCGATGGCTACTTTGGGTACCTTCATCCTCTGGATGGGTTGGTTCGGATTCAACGGTGGTTCGGTGTTGGCGACAGCCAGTGTCGAGTCTGCAAACGCAGTTGCCGTCGTATTCATGAACACTAACGCAGCAGCAGCTGGCGGCCTGGTTGCAGCGCTGATCACCGCTCGACTGGTGTTTGGCAAAGCGGATTTAACCATGGCACTGAACGGCGCTCTGGCTGGATTGGTCGCCATTACTGCCGGCCCGGACACACCTACACCTCTCCAGGCAACCGTGTTTGGTGGTATCGGTGGCATCCTGGTCGTGTTCTCCATCCTGACACTGGACAAGCTTAAAATTGATGATCCCGTCGGTGCTATCTCGGTGCACGGTGTGGTGGGTCTGTTGGGTTTGCTCCTCGTGCCAATCACCAATCCTGAGAATTCATCATTCAGCGGCCAGATCATCGGTGCTTTGACTATCTTCGGTTGGGTCTTTGTGACCAGCCTGGTGACCTTCAGCATTATCAAAGCTGTTATCGGACTGCGAGTCTCTGAAGAGGAAGAGTACGAAGGTGTTGATCTCTCTGAATGTGGAATGGAAGCCTATCCAGAGTTCACCAGCAATTCCTAGGTTCATATCCAGGTAAGCGCATTGCAGAATGCGAGTTTAGGGTCCCGTTTGGGACCCTTTTTTTTGGCCTGATATTTCCAATGAACCCTTGTCATTCTCTGCCTGCAATAGATAATAGCTGCTCCTCCCAGAAAGGAGATTTGCGGGAATGAAACTGGTTACGGCGATTATCAAACCATTCAAAATGGATGACGTGCGCTCTGCACTGTCGGATATTGGGGTGCAGGGTATTACAGTGACTGAGGTGAAGGGCTTTGGCCGTCAGCGCGGCCATACTGAGCTCTACCGGGGTGCGGAATACGTGGTAGATTTTTTACCAAAGCTTAAGCTGGAAATTGCGGTGGGTGATGCTCAGGTGGAAGCTACCATTGATGCTATCGTGCAGTCGGCCAATACTGGAAAAATTGGAGACGGCAAGATTTTTGTTTCAGATATGGAACAAGTGATTCGTATCAGAACAGGCGAGACGGGTGAGGAAGCTATTTAGTCTTTGTGCCACTTTAACTAAAAAGGAAGTTACTATTATGAAGAGCAGATCTATTTTGTCAGCCACTTTGTTCGCTGTGATCTTTAGTCTAACGGCATGCGGAGGTGGTTCCACTACGGTTCAGCAGATCGACACGCAGGGTCAGCAATTGTTGGATTTAAAAGAGGCCTATGACAAGGGCGTGATCACCGCCAAAGAGTACGAAAAAACCAAAGCAAAAATACTCAAACAACGTTAGCGATATTCGACTCACCGTGAATTGATAATGTCCTCAATTGCGGTGGGCAATTTTTCTAGTGAGTCGATGTCTCGATCAGCCCTCTGAATATTGGGCCACTCTTCCGCTTGTGAGTTCATCCAGATAGTGTACATCCCAACTTCTTGTGCTGCTTGTATGTCGTGGTGTGGGTTGTCACCTACATGAATAATTTCGTGGGCACCGGCACCTGTTTTTTCCATGGCGGCATGAAACATGTCCGGTGCCGGTTTGCTGGCATCAAGGTCCTCGGCTAAAAAGGCGAAATCGAAATACTCGGCAGCGTCCGTTTTGTAGATATCCGCATTGCCGTTGGTGAGTGCGCCGAGTGTGTACTGTCCGGCCAGCCGCTGCAGTACATCCAGCGCCTCTTCGTAAAGCACGACTTCGTGACGCAAATCCAGAAACACGTTAAAAGCTTGCTCTGCACCGGAAAGAGATTCCTGTTCGCTAAAGCCGGCGGCTATTTGCATCTCATAAAGTAGCTGTATCCGAATTTTACTGATCTGGTGTGCGAGTTCTGGATGGCGTTTCCACACAGACTTCTTCAGCTCCCACAGCGCATCGTGATCATAGTGTTCAATGGTGCCGGGACGGTTCGCTAGCAGCCACTGTCGCTGTCCCTCCTCGGCGCGCAGCAACACTGGTTCAACTTGCCAGAGCGTGTTGTCCAAATCGAAGGTGATGACTTTTATGGGTTTGGGCATACTCTCGCTATTCTGATTTACTGCGTTTGGCTCTGGGGTGGGCTTTGTCGTAGACCTTGGACAAATGTTGGAAGTCCAGGTGTGTGTATATTTGCGTGGTGGATATATTTGCGTGCCCCAGCAATTCTTGCACGGCTCGAAGATCACCGCTGGATTCCAGCATATGGCTGGCGAAGGAATGGCGAAGCATATGGGGGTGCACGTCCTGGTGCATGCCGCTTTTTCTGCCCTGTAATTTGAGCCTTGCCTGTATACTGCGTACGCTAATTCGTTTACCGCGGTTGCTGATAAAAAGTGCCTGAGCCGCATCCGCATTCGCGGTGGACCCCGGTCTTACCCGCAACCAGGCTTCAATGGCCTTCAGGGCCACAGATCCAATGGGTACGGTGCGAGTCTTATTTCCCTTGCCGGTCACAGTCAAAAGCTGGGAGTGCCGATCGATATCGTGGAGGTTAATGGCCACCAGCTCTGCCAGCCGTAAGCCAGAGGAATAGAACAGCTCAGCGATAGCACTGTCGCGCAGGGCGATATCAGAGCCGGGTTCAAACTCCAGAAATTGATTGACCTGGTCGGCATCTAGTGTTTTTGGAAGCTTGCGTGGTTTTCGTGGCGCCTGGATGGCGGCGGCGGGATTGCGCTGTTGACCCGTTTCTTGCCCGAGATAATTGAAGTAGGAACGGCTGGCCGAGAGGCTGCGCTGAATGCTGCCACCCGCAAGGCCGCGCCGATGCATTTGGCCAACCCACTGCCTTATATCCTCTTCTTTGATTGCACTGTTTGTCGATATATTGCGTTGCTTGCAATAGCTCTCCAAAGACAACAAGTCCCTGCGGTAGTTGCTGAGGGTGTGCGGCGAAAGCTGCCTGACATCGCGCAGGTATTCCAGGAATTGGCCGGTCGTGTAAGTGATTTCCGATTCGGCCATGTTCTCGGTGTCTTTAGTGTTCGAGTCGCGGCAAAATTCGGATGATGACATCGGCGATATGGGTGAGAAACACGGTGCCCATTGAGCTGCTGTAGCGGCTGGCGTCTGAACTACCGACGGCGATGATACCCAGCTCTCTCTCTTTGTACATTGGCATTAGCGCTGCAGACCCTATCTCCCCTGTTTTTGGAAACAAGTAGGACAGTTCTTCTTTGCGCAAAGCGCCACACACGGCTTTACGGCCTCGAATAAGCGCACCTATCTGCGTCTTTGCACTTTCGAGTGTTTCGATTCTGCAGCTTCGGTCGTCGCTGGCGTCTTCTCCAAACAGAATCATGCTGGAGTGCTCTACCTTAAACTCGCTTTTCATAGAGTCGTTAAAAATTCTACTTAATTCACTGACAGATTGCGCTTCGAGCAATGAAAGCACCAGTGTTCTCGTCTGCTCGTAGAGCTTGTCATTATCCCTGGCGTTACCGGTCAGAGTATTCAAGCGGCGACGCATTTCTACATTGCGTTCGCGAAGCACTCCTACCTGTTTTTCGACCAGAGAGATGGCGCTGCCAGAAGCGTGTGATATGTGTAGATAGTCGAGCATTTCCGGGTTGCGCTGCAGAAAGTCGGAATGCTCCATGAGGTAATCGCGAACCATGTCGTCATTGAGCTGCGCGATGTTAAGTGTTTCCAGTGGATCTGTTTTTCCAGACATTGTTATTTTTCCCCAAGTTCGAAATTGTCTCGAAACAGTATCGAAACGCCCCAGCTAGCATCAGATCAAAATGCTACCTTCAAAAGAAACAGCGGTAGGCCCAGTCATCATGACGGGCTTGCCCTCACCATCCCACGATATAGAAAGCTTACCTCCAGGCAAGCTGACTGTCACGGTGTCTCGCAGCCAACCCTGCAAAATGCCATAAACAACCGCGGCGCAGGCGCCTGTTCCACAGGCCAGGGTTTCACCCGCTCCGCGCTCGAACACCCTAAGCTTGATTTGTGTATCGGAGATAACTTGCATAAAGCCCACGTTGGCTTTCTCAGGAAACTCGGGAGTTTTTTCAATGATCGGGCCCAGATGTTCGAGATCAGCTTTAACAATGTCATTGACCCGCAGCACACAGTGGGGGTTTCCCATTGAAACGGCACCGATTTCAAGATTCTGTCCATCCGCAGCAAGTTGGTAGCTAATTGCCCTGGAGCTCGCGAGGTAAGGAACATCTGCAGGCTCAAGCTTGGGTGCGCCCATGTTGACCTCCACCTTGTGACCCTCGCGCACCCTCAGCTCAATGGGACCCCCAGCGGTTTCAACGCGGATGACCTTCTTGGTGGTCAGCTTCTGTTCGCGCACAAATCGAGCGAAGCAGCGAGCACCGTTACCACACTGCTCAACCTCATTGCCATTGGCGTTGTAAATACGGTATCGAAAGTCCATTTCAGGCTGGGTGGGGGGCTCAACCACTAATACCTGATCGCAGCCCACGCCAAAATGCCGGTCCGCCAGTCGACGCACATGCTTGGGTTGCAAGTTGAAGTACTGGCTTATCAAGTCGATCATGACGAAATCGTTGCCGGCACCGTGCATTTTGGTAAATCGTAGTTGCATTATCTCAGTCGCATTACTTGTCCGTCGTGAGGATCTGCGGTTGCCACTGTCTTTCGCGGCGATTTAGCCCGGCAGGGTATTCTCTCCGCGCATAATATCAGCAATTGTCTCTCTTTCCCGCACCAGATAGGTTTTGGCTCCGTCCACCATGACTTCCGCCGCTCTAGGTCGGCTGTTGTAGTTGGAGCTCATGGTAAACCCGTAAGCTCCCGCGCCCTTGATTGCCAACAGGTCGCCCGTTTCTGGAGCCAGATCTCGGTTTTTACCCAGGAAATCGGCGGTTTCACACACTGGCCCGACGATATCCCAGTTGGCACTCTCTCGTCCCTCATATTCCTTGGCTGGTGCGATCTCGAGCCAGGCCTGGTAAAGGGCCGGGCGCAGCATATCGTTCATGGCGGCATCGACGAGAGCAAAGTTGTGGTCTTCGGTAGACTTTAAGTAGTCAACTCGGGTGAGTAATACGCCGGCGTTTGCGGAAATCGAGCGCCCCGGTTCAAACAGTAGTGTTAGCTCTCTGGAACCCACTTCTGCTCTGATTGCCGCGATGTATTCGCCAATGGTGGGCGGTTGTTCATCCTGGTAGCGCACTCCCAGACCGCCGCCTAAGTCCAGGTGGTGAATCACAATTCCCTGCTCTGCCAATGTGTCGACTAATGCCAGCAGCCGCTGGAGTGCGTCTATGAAGGGTGTCATCTCCGTGAGCTGTGAGCCAATATGGCAATCCAGGCCGACGACCTCAATATGGGGCAGTTCCGATGCGCGCTGATAGACTGCGACAGCCCGATCAACAGCGATGCCAAATTTGTTTTCGCGCAAGCCTGTTGAGATATAGGGATGGGTTTTCGCGTCTACATCGGGGTTCACTCGCACAGAAATTCGAGCAGTTTTGCCCAGATCTGCCGCGACCTGACTCAGCACCTCCAGTTCACCCGCAGATTCTAAATTAAAGCACGCGATACCCAGCTCAAGCGCTCGGGTCATTTCGTCCGGCTTTTTTCCCACACCGGAAAACACCACTTTACCAGGGTCGCCACCGGCGGCGATGACCCGCTCAAGCTCGCCTTTTGAGACGATATCGAATCCAGCGCCAAGTCTTGCCAAAACATTCAGCACCGCGAGATTTGAGTTGGCCTTAACCGCGTAACAAATCAAGTGGGGAGCGCCTTCCAGAGCATTGGTGTATTGCGTGAAAGCCGTTTCCAAGGCTGCCCGTGAATAGACGTAACAGGGCGTTCCGAATTGTTCGGCGATGTCGTTGACCGCAACGTCCTCAGCAAACAGCTGGCTATCGCGGTATGGAAAATAGTTCATTGGGTACTCTCAAGGTCAAGGGAGATAGGAATTGCGCCAGGTTTGCTTTAGCTGTTTGGCGATTAAGTCTGGGCCGATTAGACGGGTTTACTTTCTTCTGGAGCCGGCACAGGCAAATTCGCGGCAGGCGGCTCGGTCTCACTCGCCGGCTCAGCTTCGGGTAGATATAGGGGCCCTATCTGGCCGCAACCGCCCAGTCCAGAGAGACTGATTAATAAAAAACAGCCTGCGAAATTCGCGATGTATCGGCGGCGCATGATGGTGATCCGGTAAATAAAGCTGGCGATTATACCGTTGTGTGGTAACTGGTGCGAGCAGGCCGTATCATTAATACCTCAGGGGGATAACCCTCGCTTTTTGCAATCTGCCATGACTGAATCTGAATTTAACGAGCACATCGATCAACTGTTTTACGCCCTGGAGCTCCGCCTTGATGAGATCGATTCGAATATGGATTATGAGGCCGGAGGTGGCGTTCTCACCCTCGAATTTGAAAGCGGATCCACTATGGTCTTTAGCCGGCAACCACCCACTAAACAACTGTGGTTGGCTACTCGCGCAGGGGGCTTTCACTTTGAGTTCGATGAATCGCTCAATGAGTGGTGTAACACTCGAGACCGGTCCCTGTTTAAGCCGTTTGTCGTCGATCAGATGAAGGAGCAGGGTGGTATTGAATTTTCCTGGGAATAATATCTTGTCACAAGTTGGATTTCGAACCCTCTGTTTGATCCCGTTGCTTGTCGTCGATACGGCAGTTCACGCAGACGAGCCTCTGTACGTTAAAAACATCAGCCCCATAGCAGGATTGTTCGCCATCCCCTCTCAGCGCAATGCCGCCAGCCTGGAGGAGGGAGCGTTCAGTGTCGCCGGGCAACTGGGACTTGCGAACCACTATGTTGCCGATAGCAACGCCAGCGAAGCTTTGAATCTGGACGGAGAGACTTTTCGCGCCGGACTTGAGCTTCGCTATGGCTTGTTTGAGAACTGGGACATTCAATTAGACGTCCCCTGGATCGACCATTCAGAGGGGCAGTTGGATAGCCTGATAGAAAATTGGCATGATTTCTGGGGAATGCCAGACGGCGGCCGACCGGATGTAGATCGGGATCAGCTCGACTATCGCTATGTCGCGCAAGGCGCAAATTTTGACTTGCGCGATGATGCTTCAGGGGCGGGGGATATAACCCTGGCGATTAACTATTCCTTTTATACCGATGATTCTTCTGCGGCTTCGCTAGCGCTAGGTTACAAATTCGGATCTGCGGACGAAGAGGATTTGCTTGGTAGCGGAGGCGACGATGTTTTTCTCGCCCTGAGGTTCTCCGGGGAGCATCTTGCGGATTTACCACTGACTTGGCACGGACACCTGGGCTATACCCGGGCGGGCAAAGCGGATTTTTTGGGGGCGCGTCAGGAGCGAGACCTGTGGTTTGCTGGTCTTGCTTTGGATTGGCAAGTAGCGGACAAATTATCCTTATTGGCTCAGGTCGATGCTCATGCCGCGCCACTTGATAGCGAACTCACCGCTTTGGGGGACCAGGCGATTTTGTTGACGCTTGGAGCGCGCTGGCGTTTCTCTCCCCGGTGGTCGGTTGATCTAAACTTTGTCGAAGATGTTCGTGTTGAAACCGCACCGGATATTACGTTTCAGGCTACGATTCGCTATTATGGGAATCGGTAGTTGGTTAGATATTTAGAGATTATTTCTTCTATTGATCGATTCTCAGAAGAAGAATTGTTTAGAAAATTGATCTTTAAAGCAAAGCTCAGATGGCCTATTCCGTTTTCAAATCCCTCGATAGCATGGATGCTATAGAGGAGCCTACATGGATGTATTTACGGCGTGGTTTGAAAACGGAATAGGCCATGTGAGCGCAACCGAAGCTCGTTTAGCACACTGGCTCTAAGCTTTGAACGAGTAAGTTGCCTTCTATTTATATAACTTCTTCTCAAGACACGGCGTGAACCCATCCATGGGGCCTCGGCTCGCGCGTCCATGCGCTCGACGGTCTTGAGAAGAAGTTATATAAACCGACTCTCGCTTGTGAGTAATACGCATATTTTAGTTTTTGGGGCGGCCCTTTCTGGGACTGTCATTGGAAGGCGTACTGGCTAACGTTGATCAAGCGCTTCCATTGCTCGCGTAGCAGCCGCTGCAACCTGTTCGGGCGCAGTGCCACCGATGTGGTTTCTCGCGCCGATAGAACCTTCCAGCGTAAGAACCTCGTAGACATCGTTTTGAATATCGGCGCAAAACCCCTGCAGTGTTGCCAGATCCATTTCAGCCAAATCGGCACCGGTTTCTATCCCATGAGCCACAGCTTTGCCGACCACCTCATGCGCATCGCGAAAGGGAAGACCAATGCCTACCAGGTAATCTGCCAAATCCGTTGCCGTGGAAAAACCACGCAAGGCAGCCTCGCGCATGGAATCCCTGCGCGGTCGAATGGCGGGAATCATATCGGCAAAGGCTCTGAGTGAATCGGCCACCGTATCCACGGTGTCGAACAGCGGCTCTTTGTCTTCCTGATTGTCCTTGTTGTACGCCAAGGGCTGGCTCTTCATGAGGGTAAGCAAAGAGATTAAATTGCCATTTACTCTACCGACCTTTCCTCGGACCAATTCGGGCACATCGGGGTTTTTCTTCTGCGGCATGATAGAAGAGCCGGTGCAGAATCGATCCGGAAGCTCGATGAAATTAAACTGGGCGGAGGTCCACAGCACGAGCTCTTCAGAGATTCTTGATAAGTGCGTCATTAGCAACGCCGCAAAGCTGCAAAACTCGATGGCAAAATCTCGATCCGAGACTGAATCCAGCGAGTTCTCGGTGGGCTTGTCAAAACCCAGTGCCGCTGCGGTTTGGTTCCTATCAATCGGATAGGTCGTGCCTGCCAGGGCTGCTGCTCCCAGGGGCGATTGATTCATACGCGCCCGTGTATCCATCAAGCGGCCGTAGTCGCGCTCTAACATTTCGTTCCAGGCCAGCAAATGGTGCCCGAATGAGACCGGCTGCGCAGTTTGCAGGTGGGTGAAACCAGGCATAATCGTGTTGGTGTGCTGCGCTGCCAGGCCGATGGTGCCTTTTTGCAATCGTGTGATCTCCCCGGCGATGTGGTCTATGGCCGATCTCAGGAAGAGGCGTATGTCGGTGGCAACCTGATCGTTTCTGGAACGACCGGTATGCAGTTTTTTTCCAGTGATACCGATAAGCTCAGTCAGGCGCGCCTCGATATTCATATGGACGTCTTCGAGTTCGATGGACCAGTTGAAGGCGCCCTCGGCGATTTCTTTTTCTATCTGAGCCATCCCGGTGTGTATCTCACTCAGTTCTTGTTCACTGAGGATGCCTATGTCATTAAGCATCTGTGCGTGGGCCAGTGACCCTTGAATATCCTCGGCGGCCATACGCTGGTCGAAGGTGACCGATGCTGTGAAACGCTGAACAAAACTGTCTGTGGCTTCGTTAAAACGTCCACCCCAAAGTTTGCTGGTGTCTTTTTGCTTTGTCATAGCTGGTTTAGTTCCCGCCGTAGCCGCCGTAGTCAGTGAAATGGGATTATTGCGGCCAAAAAATTGGACTTGTTCGCTCCGAACAAGGATGCAAGTATATCAGCTAACTAGAATGTGGAGTGTATAAATGCAATCGCCGTCAGCGCAAATTGACGATGAACAACTCGAAAGAGTCTCGGGTGAATTCCTGATTCCCGATTTGTGTGCTCCTCGCGCTGTATTTGTCATGGTGCTGCTCGCTCAACTGATGGTTTTGGTTTATGCGCTTGCCAGTAGTTCTTTACCCCAGTTTAACTGGGACCTGTTGGCCACTTCTTCGCTGTTTATGCAATGGGTTGTTCTTGTTAGCGCCGCGCTGTTGTGTCCCCTGCGTAAATTCTTTGCCCGAATGAGCCTGCGTCTCGCCGCGTTTTTCTCTTTAGCACTGATCATGTGCGTTGCCGGTAGTAGTAGCTTTGCCGCCATAGGGTTGTTCCCCGCGCTAACTGTCGGCGTTGATCAACCCTGGTGGATATTGCGCAATGTGCTGGTAGCCATGGTATTGGCTTGCATTGCGCTGCGATATTTCTACTTGCAGCAGCAATTGCAGCTACGCGAGAAATCTGAATTGCAGGCACGCCTGGATTCTCTCCGAGCGAGAATACGGCCACACTTTTTGTTTAATACACTCAACAGTATCGCCAGTCTGATTGCGACTCGTCCCGATGCCGCTGAGCAGGCAGTTGAAGATTTATCTGAATTGTTTCGTTCCAGTTTGCAAGAGCACAATCATGCCACCACGGTAGCTGATGAACTGCGTTTGTGTCAGCTCTACCTGGGTATAGAACAGTTACGATTGGGTGAGCGACTGACAATTGACTGGCAGGTCGACGATAGTTTACTGGACGAGCCAATGGTCGGCTTGTTGTTGCAGCCGCTGGTAGAAAATGCGGTTTATCATGGCATAGCACAGTTGCCAGAGGGCGGCACGATAGTCGTTAAGTTGGTTGAGGATAATCAGAATATACGAGTCGAGGTAGAAAACCCGACGCCAGGCATTCCGGGCCATACTGAGGGCCACCATATGGCGCTGGTAAATATTGAACAGCGTTTACAGGGCCTGTTCGGCGCCGATGCCGGGTTGCAGATCGACAATGCCCCGGGCTTCTATCGAGTCCGTCTTCATTACCCCATGGGATTTGTGTTGTGAAGATTCTCCTGGTGGATGACGAATCGCTCGCCAGAGAGCGTCTGATGCGTCTGCTAAAAAAAATACAACCCGAGGCACTGTGCATCCAGGCTTCAAACGGCATGGCCGCTCTCGAAATGGTAAATACCGAGGCACCAGATCTCATCTTGTTGGATATACGAATGCCCGGAATGGATGGTATTGAGGTTGCCATGCATTTGCGACAGTTGGAGCAACCCCCGGCCATTGTGTTTTGTACCGCCTTCGATCAATACGCGCTGGCGGCCCTCCAGCATCAGGCGATGGCGTATATTTTAAAGCCGGTAAGAGAGGCGGAGCTGGCGACTGCTCTTGCGGGTGCTGCTCGAGTCAACCGCCTACAACTGGCTGCACTACGTGGTGATGATAAGGCTCGAAGTCAGGTAAGTAGTCAAACACACAAGGGTTTGGAAACCATGCCTGTGTCTGACATTCGGTGTTTTGTTGCCGAGCAAAAATATGTGACGGCAGTGAGCCCCGAACAGGAGTTGCTGCTACCGGACACACTCAAGGATCTCGAGGAAGAATTTCCTGACCGGTTTTTACGCGTACACAGGAACGCTCTGGTTTCCGTTGCGCACATTAGTCGCTTGCAGCGAGACGAAAGCGGCAGTTGGTTGGTTGAACTCGAGGGTGTTGAATATCGCCCTGCAGTCAGTCGACGGCATTTATCAGCTGTAAAGGAACGTATGCTGCGCAGCTAGCGTTCTCCTGCGGGTAATCTCGCGGTGGCTTGTAGCTGGATGTTACAATGTCGACTGTATTTCAGGATTCGATTATATGTCGCTCACTATTGCAACCCGGGAGAGTCCGCTGGCTCTTTGGCAGGCCGAATTTGTCCAGTCCGCCTTGCGTCGGGCACATCCGGGGCTCGATGTTCAGCTGTTCGGGATGACATCCCGAGGCGATCAGTTGTTGGATGTTCCTCTGGCGAAAGTGGGTGGCAAGGGTCTTTTTGTCAAAGAGCTGGAAACCGCCTTGCTCGATGGATCAGCGGATATTGCCGTCCATTCGATGAAAGATGTCCCCATGGATTTTCCTCCTGGATTGTGTCTCGCCGTGGTGTGCGAGCGCGAGGATCCGACCGACGCATTTGTCAGTAACAATTTTCGATCCCTAGCGGATCTTCCCTCTGGTTCTGTCGTGGGTACTTCAAGCCTGAGGCGTGAATGCCAACTGCGAGAGAGGCATCCAGATTTGGTGGTGAAGTTTTTGCGTGGCAATGTAAATACCCGCCTGAGGAAGTTGGATGAAGGCGAGTACGACGCCATTATACTGGCCAGCGCTGGACTGATTCGTCTGGGAATGGCTGACCGTATCAGGCAATCAATTCCTGTAATCGACTCCCTGCCCGCTGCGGGACAGGGCGCGGTTGGCATTGAAGTTCGCAGTGATGCCGTCGAAGTTACCGAATTGCTGCAAGCTTTACACCACGAGCCCACGGCACTGCGGGTGACCGCTGAGCGGGCTCTAAATCAACGGCTTCAGGGGGGATGCCAGGTTCCCATTGCCTGTTATGCCGAGTATGACAAGTCGGGTCAAAATCTCTGGTTGCGCGGTCTGGTGGGAAAACCCGATGGCTCTGTTTTGTTAAGAGCCGAGGCCACGGCACCGGCCGGAGACGCCGAGCAATTGGGCGTCACTGTTGCGGATGATCTGTTGGACCAGGGTGCTGCGGCGATCCTGGCAGAGGTGTATGGGGCATAAACCTGTCGTGCTCGTCACCCGACCCGAGGGTCAGGCGTCATCCCTGTGCGACCAGCTTCGTCATCTGGGCTTTGAACCGCGCAGCGAGCCTATGCTAGAACTGGCCTCTCTCGAGAGTCTCTCTGAAGCCGCAATCAGGTCTATCAATCAGCTGGATCAGTATGATCACATTATTTTTATCAGCGGAAATGCGGTGCGTTTTGGAATGCATTGGATACGGCCACTGTGGCCAAAGTTACCCGCTGGCCCAAACTGGTTTGCGGTAGGTGACGCGACGGCTAAGCAGCTTCAGGAGCAAGGTGTTCCGGCTATGGGTGGCGGTCCACAGATGACTAGCGAAAGTCTTCTAGCTCATCCGATATTGCAGCAGGTGGCTGGGCAAGCGGTGCTCATTGTTAAAGGAGAGGGCGGCAGGGTAAGCTTGCGAGAGGAGTTGAGTAAGAGAGGTGCCGAGGTGGACGATATGTGCTGCTATCGGCGAAAATCCCCCGTACTGGCAACGGGTGAATTGGCCGGGAAGCTGTCGCTGTGGCAGCCTCAGGTGGTGCTGATTAGCAGTGGGGAAGCCCTGGAGAATATGTTGGCGTTGCTTAGCCCGCAAGAAAGCACTAAATTAACTGTTTTGCCACTTATTGTTCCCTCTGCTCGGGTCGCTCGGATAGCGACCAATCGGGGTTTTACCAATGTGCGTAGCGCTGCAAATGCTTCAGATGCGGCGATGCTCCAGGTGGCGCAGGAATGGCGGCAGACTAACTTTTCAGGCATCGGAGAATAAAGAGTGAGCGAGAAGTCCGACGACAAAGCAATAAAAAACAAGGGCGACGGGAAGTCATCAGCTTCACAATCCAGTAAAGAAGCTCCGGCGTGGAATCCCTCATCTGAGCCCCCCCGAGAACCACCTGCACCGGCGGCGACCGCAGCGGCGCCAAAAAGCGGTTCTTCCAAGCTGGCGTGGTTTTGCCTGCTGCTGATTATCGGGATATGCCTGGCGGCAGCCTGGTCCGCGCGCGAAGCGTTGAATCGCGAAGGGATGTTGGCCAAGAGGCTGGAAGCCCTCGAGTCCGCGGAGGACAATCAGCAAGATATTTTGGCAAAGCTCGATCAGAATTTGCAGGCGAGACTGCAGGCCGGTCTCAGCAAGCTGGAAAATTCCGCATCTGAGCAGGGTGCTCTGTTGGCCCGTTTGGAGGCCTCTCAGGATGTACAGCGCGAGGAGATCGCACGATTTGGTGCTACGGATCGTGATGATTGGTTGCTGGCCGAAGCAGAGTATTTACTTCGCTTGGCGAATCAAAGGCTAATCATGGCGGGCGATGTTGTTGCGGCAACGGCGCTGCTGAAAAGCGCCGACAGTATTATGCTGGAATTGGATGACTCCAGTTTGCACGCGGCACGCGCTGCGGTTGCAGCCGATCTGGCAGGGCTGCGCGCGGTACCTAAAGTTGACCTGGAGGGCTTGTATTTGCGTCTCGGGGCGCTGATTGAGCAAGTGGAGCAATTGAAGGTATTCCGCATGCCAGAGCGAGAAGCCTCTATCGAAACGGCGGAGCCGGAGGATTGGCGGGCCAGATTGCAGCGAGGCTATGAGCAAGCGCTGGGAAAATTGTCTGATTACATCGTCATACGCCGCCGAGAGGTACCCTATGAGGCACTGATGGACCCTCAGTGGGAAGGCATGATTAGACAGAATATGCGCATGCTGTTGGAACAGGCACAGGTTGCCCTGCTGTCGGGTAATCAAGTGTTGTTTCGCGAGAGCCTGGAAAGAGCGGGACACTGGGTGCAACAATTCTTCGAAGTGGATCAGTCCGGGTCAGAAGCAGTCGCGCGTGCTTTAACAGACTTGAGGCAGCAAACCATAGCGATTGATATCCCCGACGTTTCTCGCTCTCTGCGGGAATTGGACGACGCGATGCAGCAGCGCCTGTTGCTCAAAGATGGAAAATAGCCATGCGTAAACTATTTATCCTTTGTCTTATCGCCCTGTTGGCGGGTGTCGGAATCGTCGCTCTTATTGAAATTGATCCCGGTTACGTATTGCTGTCTTACAACAATTACACCATCGAGACCAGTTTGTGGGTAGGGCTTTTATGTTTGGCCATCTTTACCGGCTTGATCTATTTGATGGTGCGATTGTGGAGAAAGTTCTGGGGTGGAAAAGATTCTCTGACGGGTTGGTTGGGTGCTAGAAAAGCTCGCCAGGGTGCGAAGCTAACCAACAAAGGCTTGATCAGCTTCATCGAAGGCAACTGGAGTAAGGCTCGGCGGCAGTTGCTGCGAGGCGCCCAGGGTAATGAGGCTCCACTAATTAATTATCTGGTGGCTGCAAGAGCAAGCTATCAATTGAACGAACCTGAAAAAATGCGCGAATACCTTGGGTCAGCTGAAAACACGGAAGCAGATGCTGGAATAGCGGTGGAGTTGACTCAGGCGGAAATGAAAATTGGCGGAGGTCAGTACGAGCAAGCACTGGCTACTCTCGTCCGCGCCCGTCGCAATGCGGGGAAGCACCCCTATGTTTTGGACTTGCTGCGCCAGGTTTATCAAGGGCTTGAGGACTGGAAGGGTCTGGCAGATTTATTACCCGAACTCAAAAAATACAAAGTGCTTGAAGAGGCCGACTTGCAAACACTGGAGACAACGGTGCACAGCCAGCTGTTTCAGTCTGCTTTGAATTCGGCGACCCTCGAAGACTCGAATAAAGCCTGGAGCAACCTGCCTGGGGACTTGAAGAAGAGTTCTGCGTTGCAACAACAATACATTATGTCTCTTATTAATTTGAAGGAGCATGACGCCGCCGAGAAATTTATTCAGCGCAGTTTGAAGCAGGAGTGGGATAGTACTCTGGTGCGCCTATATGGCTTTGTTGAAGCCTCAAATAGCTCGAAACAATTGGCCCAGGCCGAAAAATGGCTGGGTGCAAGGGAGAAAGATGCGCAACTGCAAATGTCTCTGGGCCGCCTGGCTGCCCGTAACGAGCTGTGGGGTAAGGCCCGTGACTACTTTGAGAACAGCTTTAAGCTGGAGCGAAGCTCAGAAGCGTGCGCCGAATTGGGGCGGCTGCTGGAAAACTTGGGTGAACCAAAAGTGAGCGCAGCCTATTACCGCGAGGGGCTTTTGTTGCGGGAAGCGGCGCTGCCTGAACTTCCCATGCCGGATAAGGCTGAACCTGAAGTGAAAAGATTGGCCAGTTCCTAGGTTTTGGCTGTCGGGCATTGATCTATAGTTCGATGCCCAGCTCATCCCAGATATCATCGATTCGCTGTTTTACCTCGGGGTCCATAACGATAGGTCGACCCCATTCTCGTTCACTTTCTCCGGGCCACTTGTTGGTCGCATCAAAGCCCACTTTGGATCCCAGCCCGGAAACGGGTGAGGCGAAGTCCAGGTAGTCTATGGGCGTATTCTCAATGAACACCGAATCGCGTTTTGGGTCCATGCGCGTAGTCATCGCCCAGATCACGTCCTTCCAATCTCTCGCATTGACATCTTCGTCGGTAACGATAACGAACTTGGTATACATGAATTGACGTAGGAATGACCAAACACCGAGCATCACTCGTTTCGCGTGACCCGGATATTCCTTGCGAATCGTCACAACCGCAAGGCGGTAAGAGCAGCCTTCCGGCGGCAAATAGAAATCGACTATTTCCGGAAATTGTTTCTGCAAAATGGGGATAAAAACTTCATTGAGTGCGAGGCCCAGTATGGCCGGCTCATCGGGGGGGCGTCCGGTGTAAGTGCTGTGATAGATAGGCGCTTCGCGATAGGTCATTGTTTCGACTGTGAACACCGGAAATTTATCCACCTCGTTGTAATAGCCCGTGTGGTCGCCGAAGGGGCCCTCATCTGCCTCTTCTCCGGGTTCCAGGTATCCTTCGAGAACGTATTCTGCCGATGCGGGCACCTGCAGGCCGTGTTCTTTGCATCCGGTACTGAAGCATTCAATGAGCTCAGTTTTATGGCCTCTGAGCAAGCCCGCAAAGGCATACTCCGATATACCATCGGGTACTGGCGTCACTGCACCCAGTGTAGTTGCCGGGTCGGCACCCAGCACGACAGCGACCGGATATCGCTTGCCGGGGTGTTGGATTTGCCATTCCCGGTAGTCCAGCGCTCCCCCTCGATGGGATAACCAGCGCATAATCAGTTTATTGCGCGCGATGAGCTGCAGTCTGTAAATACCAAGATTTTGTCGCTCTTTATTGGGACCTTTGGTCACCACTAAGGGCCAGGTAATGAGAGGTCCCGCATCGTCGGGCCAGCAGGTTTGGATAGGAAGTTGATGCAAGTCCACCTCGTCCCGGGTTTTTACATGATGCTGACAGGGAGCGTTTTTAACCATCTTGGGGCTCATGTTGAGCACTTGTTTAAGTACCGGCACTTTTTCCCAGGCGTCCCGCAACCCCTTGGGCGGATCTGGTTGTCGTAAATAGGCTAGCAGCTCGCCAATCTCTCGCAGTGCACCGAGGTTCGGTGCTCCCATGCCCATAGCGACTCTTTTTTCGGTGCCGAACAGGTTTGCTAAAACAGGTGTGCTGAATCCCTTGGGGTTTTCAAATAGCAGTGCAGGGCCACCGGCACGGAGCGTGCGGTCGCAAATTTCGGTCATTTCCAGATGGGGATCGACCTCGGTGCTGATCCGTTTTAACTCGCCGCTTTGTTCGAGAAAAGCGATAAAATCCCGCAGGTCTTGGTATTTCAAGGTGTGATGCCCGTTCCCTAGTTCGACTAGGGAACAGTATACATTGTCTGAATCAGGCGCACTGTGCGCCGGTGGAGAATATTAGTTACTTGCGCTTCATGGATTTGAAGAACTCGTCGTTGGATTTGGTGTCCTTGAGTTTGTCTAACAAAAACTCAATGGCACTGGTGTCTTCCATACCGTGTAGCAGTTTCCGCAAAATCCACATGCGTTGCAGTTCTTCCTCGGCAGTCAGCAGATCTTCCCGGCGAGTTCCAGAGCGGCGAATGTTAATGGATGGATAAATACGCTTCTCCGAAATCTTACGGTCCAGGTGCAGTTCCATGTTACCTGTGCCTTTAAATTCCTCGTAGATCACTTCATCCATTTTTGAGCCGGTATCAACCAGTGCTGTGGCGATGATTGACAAGCTTCCGCCTTCTTCAATATTTCGCGCTGCACCAAAAAAGCGCTTTGGTCGCTCCAGCGCATGAGCGTCTACACCACCTGTTAACACTTTGCCGGAGCTCGGTATTACTGTGTTGTAGGCACGTGCAAGTCGAGTGATGGAATCTAATAAGATAATGACATCGCGCTTGTGTTCTACCAGGCGCTTGGCTTTTTCAATCACCATATCAGCGACTTGTACATGTCGAGAGGGAGGTTCATCAAATGTTGAAGCCACAACTTCGGCGCCCCGTGCGCCTACCGAGCGTTGCATCTCCGTCACTTCTTCGGGTCGTTCATCAATCAGCAACACAATAATGTCGCACTCGGGATTGTTGCTAATAATGGCCTGAGCAATGCTCTGCATCATAATGGTTTTACCGGCTTTGGGCGGTGCAACCAGCAGGCCGCGCTGGCCTTTGCCAATCGGCGCAATCAGATCAATAATTCGCCCGGTCAGGTCTTCTGTGCTGCCGTTGCCGACTTCCAGTGTGAGGCGCTGATCAGGGAATAGCGGAGTGAGGTTTTCGAACAGAATTTTGTGCTTGGAGTTTTCAGGCTTATTGAGATTGACCTGGTCAACCTTCAATAATGCAAAGTAGCGCTCGCTGTCTTTTGGGGGGCGTATTTTGCCGGTAATTGTATCGCCAGTGCGCAGGTTAAATCGGCGAATTTGGCTGGGCGAAACATAAATGTCATCTGGGCCAGCGAGATAGGAGCTGTCCGCGGAGCGTAAGAAGCCGAATCCGTCTTGCAGTATTTCCAGGACCCCATCACCGTAGATGTCTTCACCACTTTTGGCGTGGCGTTTCAAAATGGCAAAAATGATGTCCTGTTTGCGTGATCGGGCCATGTTGTCCAGGCCGATCTCTTTGGCGATGTCGATAAGGTCTTGTGTGTTTTTTGTTTTAAGGTCAGTTAAATTCATATATTAATTTAGAGTGTTATTTAAGATGGGATTCATTGAAGCTCAAACGCAAAAAGTAATGGCGTGAAACGAGGTTTAGCCGTTGATATTCAGCTTGGCTTTTGAATAGTAATTGAATGATGGAATTATTATTGCAGCGCAGGAATGCGCGAGCAAAGAGAATGTAGCACGAGTGAGAAGGGGCGTCTACCGCTTTTTTGCGCTTAGTTCACCCCTAATTTCCGATTCTTCGGCGCCGTATTTACGACCGGTTAAGACCGCTAAATAACTTCCTGAACAAACTCAGTCAGCTGTGTTTTAGACAGCGCGCCAACTTTGGTGGCCTCTGCGTTTCCGGACTTGAAGGCGATCAGCGTTGGAATTCCCCTGATGCCAAACTTCGGTGCGATATCTGGGTTGGCATCTACGTCCACTTTGCAGACCTTGAGCTGGCCGTCGAATTCTGTGGCGATCTCATCCAATATGGGCGCTATCATTTTGCAGGGCCCACACCACTCCGCCCAGAAGTCGACCAGTACGGGTACTTCGGAGTTCAGGACTTCTTCATCAAATGTCGCGTCGGTGACGTGTACAATATTCTCGCTCATTGTGTTCTCCAGTGGATCGGCGGGCTCATGGCGTCGCATAGTTTCAAGGTGGGTCATAATACCACCGGCTCGGTAGGGTACAAGCGCTCGGCTAGAGTTTTTGGTTATTCTTATATTTCTCTGGGCTATGGTTTCTTTTTAGGTGGCGGCGGGAACTGTTGGCACAGTAGGCTCTCTAAGCGTAGGCTTTATCCCTTGGTTAAACATCCCCTTTCGAAGGAGACTAAATTGTCCAGTAAGAAAATGTTTATACTCGCTGTTGTCATAGCGGCGGTTTTTGCGGTGTTTTACTTTGATGTCACCGCCTATCTGCAACTGGATGCTCTTCGCGAAAGCCTTGACGATTTAGTGATCTGGAAGGCAGAGAACCCACTCACCAGCGCCATTATTTATTTCGCCGCTTACGTGGCAGTGACTGGTCTGTCTATTCCCGGTGCCGCGATAATGACACTGGCCGGTGGTGCGCTATTTGGTTTTTGGTTTGGATTGCTGCTTGTTTCCTTTGCCAGCAGTATAGGTGCAACCTTGGCTTTCCTGGTTTCACGAACCTTACTGCGCGATTGGGTTCAGGAAAAATTTGGCAGCCATTTGACTGCATTGAACGACGGCTTTGAGCGAGAGGGTGCGTTCTACTTGTTCACTTTGCGGCTCGTGCCGCTGTTTCCCTTTTTCGTCATCAACTTGCTAATGGGCCTATTGCCCATAAGCGCCTGGCGTTTCTATTGGGTTTCACAGTTGGGCATGCTTGCGGCCACGGCAGTGTATGTGAACGCCGGGACGCAACTGGCTGAAATAGACGGCTTGGCTGGTATTGTATCTCCGCCTCTGCTCATCTCGTTTATATTGCTTGGTATTTTTCCGCTGTTGGCCAAGTGGTTTGTCAATTATCTCCAGTCGCGGAAGGTTCTTGAGCAGTGGACTCGTCCCGAGAAATTCGATACCAACATGGTTGTTATCGGAGCAGGTTCCGCTGGACTCGTTACCGCACTCATTGCGGCGACGGTGAAGGCGAAAGTTACGCTCATTGAGCGCCATAAGATGGGAGGTGACTGTCTCAATACCGGATGCGTGCCAAGCAAGGCTTTGATTCGCTCCGCCCGAATCGCCGATTACGCTCGAAGAGCGCCGGAGTTCGGTTTGGGGGAAATGACAGTGGATGTCGATTTCCCGGCAGTGATGTCGCGTGTTGAATCGGTGATTAAAACCATCGAGCCACATGATTCGGTTGAACGTTTCACTGACCTGGGTGTTGACTGCGTCAGTGGGGATGCTCGGATCGTTTCACCCTGGGAAGTTGAGGTGAACGGCGAGATCCTGCGCACTGAGAACATAGTCATTGCCAGCGGTGCCAGAGCCCGTGAATTAAATATTCCAGGCCTGGACCAGTTGGATTATCTGACCTCAGATTCCTTGTGGGACATCCGCGAAGCGCCGGGCACCCTGTTGGTAGTGGGTGCGGGCCCCATTGGTTGCGAATTGGCGCAGGCCTTCGCGCGATTGGGGACTAAGGTGAAATTGGTGACTCACTCAGATCGAATATTGCCAAGAGAAGATGAGGACGTGGTCACGGCTGTCGCGGAAGCTTTTCAACGCAACGGAATAGAGGTTTATACGGGCTACGATGCGCAGCAGTTTAGCACTTCGGACAATGGCCAGTCTGCGATATTCAAAACTCCCGAAGGCGATCGCGAGCTGTCTTTTGATCGGGTGCTGCTCGCAGTCGGTCGAACCGCAAACACCGAGGGTCTCGGTCTGGAAGAACTCGGTATTGAGCTGACTCGTCACAAAACTATTGCGGTTGACGATTACTTGCGTACCAAGATACCCACAATATTAGCGGCCGGTGATATTGTGGGCCCCTACCAGTTTACTCATATGGCGAGTCACCAGGCCTGGTTTGCCGCAGTAAACGCTTTGTTCGGCCGCTTTAAGCGATTCAAAGTGGATTACTCCATCGTCCCCTGGGCCACATTTACCGACCCTGAAGTGGCGAGGGTGGGTCTCAACGAAATGGATGCACTGGAGCAGAACATTCCCCACGAAGTGACACGTTACGGCATCGATGACCTCGATCGCGCCATTGCCGACGGTGAGGCACACGGATTTATCAAAGTGTTGACTGTTCCCGGAAAGGACAAAATTCTGGGCGCCACTATTGTGGGCTATCACGCGGCGGAACTGATTACCGAATTTGTTATGGCGATGAAGCATGGCATCGGACTCAAGAAAATTCTCGGTACCATCCACATTTACCCAACTCTCTCCGAAAGTAACAAGTTCCTAGCGGGGCAGTGGCAAAAAGAGCGCAAGCCTGAAAAACTTCTGTCCTGGTTGGAGCGTTATCATAGTTGGACTCGCGGCTAGGCATGCCTCGAAGATTAGTCCATGGCTAGTGAATGGCATGTCTATATTTTGGAATGCGCCGATGGGACGCTTTACACCGGAGTTGCCCGGGATTTGGATCGACGATTATTACAGCACAACGGAGAAAAACCCGGTGGCCCTAAATATACCAGCGGTCGCCGACCCGTTAGCTTGCGTTGGTCAGCCGGGGCAGAAAATCGCGGCGTGGCGCAGCAGCGAGAAGCTGCGATAAAGAAACTATCACGAGCGGGTAAACAGAAGCTAATCAAGTCCCTGTAGTTTCAATTCCGAAACACCGATCAATCAAAACGGCACAAATTTAGAATGCAATTGATACAGCGCGTAGCTCAGATGACCTGTTCCGTTTTCAAATCCCTCGATAGCATGGATGCTATCGAGGAGCCTACATAGATGTATTCACGGCGTGGTTTGAAAACGGAACAGGTCATGTGAGCGCCACCCAACTTCGTTAAAAATACTGTTTTTAGTTCTAAGCGAGCCTGTTGCCGTCTATTTATAAAACCTCTTCTCAAGACACGGCGTGAACCCTTCCATGGGGCCTCGGCTCGCGGATGGCCGCCCCGCACATCCATGCGCTCGACGGTCTTGAGAAGAGGTTTTATAAACCGACTCTCGCCCTTGGGATAATCCACATATTCCGGCTTTCTTAGGCATCTCCTCGGGCTTGTATGGTTCAGTCGGTGAGTTCTTCCAGCTTTTCCTGCTGTTCCAGCCATTCTTCTTCAAGCTCTACTGCCAAAGCCTTCAATTCTCCCTCTTGCTTTACCAACTCAGCCAATTCGTCTTTATGCTCAGCATTGTACAATTCACTCTCGGCCAGCCGGCTTTGAATACTCTCAAGCTTCAACTCAGCATCGGCCATACGCTGCTCAGTTTTCTTAATCGCGTTGAGCAGCGGTCGCAAGGTTTCACGCTGTAAAGCCGCCTGCTGACGTTTTTCCTTGCGCGAGTTTTCAGTTGGTTCCTGCGGACGCTTGTCACTTTCTTTGTAGCTGCTCAAAATCCACTTTTCGTAGCCCTCCAGATCATCCTGATATTCTTCGATCTTTCCGTCGTGAACCAGTAACAATTCCTCTACGGTATTTCGCAGCATGTGGCGATCGTGGCTGACCAAAAGAACCGCACCGTCGTAGGCTTGCAAGGCGACTTCCATAGCGTGGCGCATATCGAGATCCAGGTGGTTGGTCGGTTCGTCCAAGACCAATAGGTTGGGGCGTTGCCACACCACCATTGCCAGCGCCAATCTGGCTTTTTCTCCGCCTGAGAACGGTGCAATTGGGCTTGTTGCGTCATCGCCGCGAAAGTTGAACCCTCCCAGGAAGTTGAGAATTTCCTGTTCCCGCGTGGCCGGGCTCAGGCGCTGTAAATGTAGTGCCGCACTGGCTTCTATGTCCAATGCTTCTAGTTGCTGCTGGTCGAAGTAACCGATATGGCAGTGTTCTCCCGGCGTGCGTCTGCCTTCGAGCAACGGCAGGTCTCCAATCAGGCTTTTTAGTAATGTCGATTTGCCTGCGCCGTTCTTTCCCAGTAATCCGTAGCGACTGCCAGGTCGCAAGGTCAGGCTCACCTTGTTGAGTATGGGGGTGTCACCATAGCCAAGCTTGGCTTGATCGAGTATTAAAAGAGGGTCGCTACTTTTGCTCGGCGGAACAAAGCTGAAGTCAAAGGGCGAATCGATGTGTGCCGGCGCCAATTTTTGCATGCGCTCCAACTCTTTTAAACGGCTTTGGGCTTGCTTGGCCTTGGTCGCTTTGTAACGAAAACGCCTGACGAAATCTTCGATTTCTGAAACGCGTTTCTGCTGTTTTTCATAACCTGCTTGTTGGTTGGCGAGACGTTCTGCACGCTGCTGCTCGAAGGCTGTATAGGTTCCCGGATAGCCATTGAGTTGTTTGTGCTCAATATGAATAATGCGCTGGCAGGTGGCGTCAATAAAATCCCGATCATGGGAAATCATGACCAGCGTCCCCGGATATTGTTGCAACCATTGTTGCAGCCACAACGTTGCATCCAGATCCAGGTGATTGGTCGGCTCATCCAAAAGCAATACGTCTGAAGGCGTCATCAGCGCGCGTGCGAGATTGAGTCGGATGCGCCAGCCACCGGAAAAATCCTTCACGGGCCTCGCGGTGGCGCCCTCTTCGAATCCCAGACCGAGCAATAGTCTCTCAACTCGCCGTTCCGCACTGTAGCCGTCATTGGCCTCAAGTTCGTTGTGAATACTGGCTGCGGTGGTGAAATCTTCTTCAGACTCTGCAGCGTGCAATTTGTCTCGCAGTGCAGCGAGGTTGGCATCCCCTCGTAGTACGTATTCCCCGGCCAGCAGCGCGCTTGTTTGAACCTCCTGCGCCATGTGTGCGAGGCGCAGCTTCTCCATGCCAGTAATATCGCCGTGATCCGCACCCAGTTCACCTAAAAGCAGGGCAAACAGGCTGGACTTGCCACAGCCATTGGCGCCAATCAGAGCCAATCTCTGGCCTGGTTGGATGGTTATGTTTGCCTCTGTGAGCAGGTTTTTGCTGCCCCGGCGTAGGCTGATATCGCGTAGAATAATCATAAGGCGCGAATAGTACTCGCTGTGGGAGTTGGTAACCAGATGGACAGGCTATGAGTAACGAATTTTGGGAGTTTTCTCTCGCAACTTACGCCACCGATGGTGTCTCTGATTCCGCACTGGCTGTCCAGGATGAAATGGGCCTGGATATTAATCTGATACTTTATGCCACCTGGCTGGCGAGTCTTGAGTTGAAGCTTACAGGGGAGCACCTGGCTGGATTGCAACACCTCACCGAGCGATGGCAGCAAGAGGTGGTTATCCCTCTGCGAGGGGTGCGCACCAGGCTAAAAAGCGATCCGAGTGCAGCCGAATTGCGCAATCAGGTGAAGGCTATTGAGTTGAGCAGTGAGAGGCACCAACAGGAGTTGATGTGGAGTTATTTTAACGCCGCCGATCCACTGCCGAGTGGGGTGCACTCTCTGGGTGAAAACTTGGCTATGCTGCTCTCACCCGGAGCGACACCAGCGCCCTCTTGGGCAGTGCTGGAGGACAAGCTTTCTCGCGCGTCTAGTGGCTAATTCACTTTCCGAGTGCTGGCAAAGCAGGGCTGCCCAGTAGTAAGATGTGGCCCCACCGCTGCTGGTCTATTGCTCTCATTAGTTTGTTCGCTATGAACGGATGGTATTTTGAACTGTCACAATACCGCACGTTTGGCTGCTGTAGCCTTCTGAGCTGATTTCCGTGCTGGTGGCACGAATCCCTTGTTATGAATGAATATGGATTGAAACTATGAAGAAGTACACTTTACCGCTGGCGCTGACCAGCGTGTTTGTTTTACAAGCATGTAACCAGCAAACTCCGACTGCTGATGCGCCAGAAGCAGCTCCAGCTGAAGTTGCCCTGGAGAGTTCCCAGCAACGCTTGAGTTATGGCATAGCCTACGGACTTGGCGAGCGTATGAAAGCAGATTCTGTGCCTATGGATGTAGATGCCTTCACACTCGGCCTGCGCGATGCGCTTGAGAAGGGCGAATCACGCCTGACTCAGGAAGAAATCGCTGCCGAAATGCAGGCCTTTCAGCAAAAAGCCCAGGAAGCTCAACAAGCTGCCCAAGCATTAGCGGGAGAGGGAAATGCTGCTGAGGGCGCGGCATTTCTAAAGGAAAACGGCACTAAAGAAGGTGTAGTAGTCACGGACTCGGGCCTGCAGTATCAGGTTGTGAAAGCCGGTGATGGCGCCAAGCCTGGGATTGACGATACTGTTGAAGTTCACTATCGGGGAACACTGCTCGATGGAACTGAATTCGATTCCTCTTATGCGCGCGGCCAGACGGTGTCGTTTGGTGTAAATCAGGTTATTCCCGGGTGGACAGAAGCGCTTCAGCTGATGCCAGTTGGTTCAACCTGGAAGCTGTTTATTCCCTCAGAGATTGCTTATGGTGCCGGCGGCGCTGGTGCGAGCATCGGCCCCAATGCGACATTGATATTTGATGTTGAGCTTATTTCTATAGCGGGCCAGGAAGCAGAATAGCTTTCAGTCAGTAACGCTCGGCAGTTACGCCTCTTCGGTCAGCTGCCGATGAGTGTTGTGAAGACCAGCAATAAGCTGGTCTTCCAACACGAATCTTGACTCCAGCGATTCGCCTAAAACTGATAGATCGCGCTCCAGGGTATCCGGGTCGTTAGGTCCGGCGCTGTATTTCTCTTCGTAAGCCATAATCACTTCAGTCGTATCTGCTATAGCGGGCATTAGATTGGCTGCAAGTTTCTCGCTGCCATCGGCAAAGACCTCCGCCTCGGCAATAAGTTGGTGGAAAACTTCGAAGTGACCTGCGGAGACATAGTCGACCAGGAGCACACACAATTCTTTTTGCTGCTCTTCCAGTTCTGTACTGCTTAGTGCACCGTCGGTAAGCATGGCAATATGAGTGTACTTTGCCAGCAGATTTTTACGTTCTTGCAACCAGGTGTTGAGTAGCTCTTCTACTGCTGCAAATTGTTTAGTCGGATTTTCTTTGCTTATCGGCATCACCGGTTCCCTTTGCTTTCCTACCCCGCAATCAACTATATGCAAGAGGACATCTATGGGCAATCGTATGCGCTCGGTAATATTTCTGTAGATTTTTTGCTTGCGCAGCGTGTTTGTCAGCGCTCAAGAACACAGCCCCACATCGAAGTAATCGTCGCCTTTAGGCCAGCTGCCGACGCTGGATATCACTGAACGTAAGCAGTTGAGGGTAAAACTCAAGAAAAGTCTGTTCCAGTTCCCGTTTGATTGGAGAGAGTTGGGTCTCGACTTCCATTAACGGGTTGCCGCGCTTAAATCGTTCCCCTATGCGCATTGCGGTCGCGGTGACGGTATCCCAGTCGTGGTATAGGTTGAGTATGTCGTATTCCTGTATGCGCTTCAGCATCCTGCTTGCCCCTTCGCTCAGCTGCGCGTCTTGTTGATTTAATATGGTGCAGACCTGGTGATTAAAATCCTTGAGATCTATTTCGGAGTACTTGGACCAATGCTGGGTCAGGAAGTGATCAAAACTTAGATCGATGAGGATGCCGGCATACCGCCTTAGCGGCGATGGGAAGTGCCAGCGAAGTGTAGCAACTAATGCGTGATTGTCTGTGTAAGCGTCAATAGCTCGATGCAATTTCACCCCACGCTCTAAGCTGTAGGGCAGTTTGCCGGGCAATGGCCCTTTGAAGTAGTCGCCCTCAAGGCCACCTGCAATCATGCCTTCGTCGGGCCAGGCGAGATGGAAGTGGGCCAGAAAATT
Source organism: Halioglobus sp. (assembly GCA_045110675.1). Classification (GTDB taxonomy): domain Bacteria; phylum Pseudomonadota; class Gammaproteobacteria; order Pseudomonadales; family Halieaceae; genus JBALVT01. Next base: position 55,260 of record JBGCGJ010000018.1, read on the forward strand.
CACACTAGCCCGCTAAGCTTACAAAGCGGGATACTGGGCGTAAAAATTTTGCAGATACTCCTCAAAACTCAAGGTGTCCGACTGTTCTATGTCGGCCTGCGCTTGGATGGATCTGCCGCACTCCTCATCGAAAAGCGATTGCCTGTCATCGCTCAGTGTACGGGTGCGGAAATGCTCAGACCATTTCAGAGAGTACTCCATGGCGAGGCGGAAAAAGGGCAGATTTTTTTCGGTCATCTCACGCAGTACTCGGGCAGAGGGTGTCAGTTCCGGGTCTTCGACTTTTGCGACTTGCTCAGCGAGGGTTTGACTGTAGTCGCGACTATCAAAAGCCTCATCCAGCAACCCGGCGATGTCGGTCATAGAGCTCAGGAGCTGGCTCGCCCATTCGGACAAGAGAATCTCCTCACCCTTGTTACTCAGGTGTAATTTGGGTTCTCTTCCGCGACTCACTACTGCCTCAATATTTTTTGACGCGAGCGCTTGCTCCTCGTCGTTGCAGTCGGGGCTTTCTTCCAGGAGGCAATACAGGAGAAAGATATCCATGAATCGGATCTGCTGTGCGTCCAGCCCTACCGGAGTGAATGGGCTGACGTCCACACAACGCACCTCGATGTATTCGATACCGTCGCGTCTTAGGGCTCCCAGGGGTGTCTCTCCGGAGAAGGCCACTCTTTTAGGTCGAATTGCGCTGTAAAATTCGTTTTCAATTTGCAGGAGACTGTCATTAAGTTGCTGGTAGTCACCGCCCTGGCCACTGTTGAAACCAGCGTATTCGGGGTGAGGCTGTTGAATGGCCTCGCTTAGCGTCTGGACATAGTTGTCCAAGGCGTTGTAGCACACCTTCATGTCTTTTTGTGCGTCGCTGTTATAGCCCAAATCGCCCATTCGCAAAGCGGTTCCGTAGGGAAGATGCAAGCTTCGGGATTTCTCGTCAAAACTCTGCAGGTTGTGGTCATCGCGACCGCGAAGGAAGCTCGCGCACACTGCTGGAGATGCGCCATAGAGGTATATCAGCAGCCATGAATAACGATGGAAGTTGCGAATCAATCCCAGGTAACGCTCGGTGATATAGTCAGAAATTTCGCCGGGTTGTCCCGCGTCTTTCCAAGCCTTGGCCCAGTAATCATCGGGCATCGAAAAGTTATAGTGGATACCGGCTATGGCTTGCATCATGCGGCCGTAGCGATGTCCAAGCCCTTTTCTGTAGGCCTCCTTCATCTGTGCGACGTTGGAGCTGCCATACTCGGCGATGGGAATACTTTCATCGCCGCTGACGATGCAAGGCATGCTGGCTGCCCACAGAACTTCACCGTTCAGATGTTGATAGACGTAGCTGTGGACATCCGCAAGGCTTTCCAGGCTCTGCTCTATGCTGGTGTTTGGAGCGGTGATGAATTCCATCAGCGCCTCGGAGTAGTCGGTGGTGATCGAGGAGTGCGTCAGGGCCGAACCCAATCCCTTGGGGTGGGGTGTTTGAGCGAGTTTACCGTCCGAGTCAATCCTCAAGCTTTCCTTTTCAATACCGCGTTTTATCTGGGTAAGAATACTTAGGCTTTCCGGGTTGTTAAGGTCTTGCAGCTGTTGATTGAGGTGGGTAGACAATCGGTACTCCTGTTGGCGATGAGCTCAAATGAATCAGAGGCAGGGTGCTGAGCTGCATTGCGCCAGCCTGTCTTCCCGGTACCACTTTGAATTGCGGCAAGTGTATATTGCGCACGCGACAGAGTACAGATTTGCAACGATGGTGTTTGGGACGGTGCAACGCCTCTCCTTAACTGCGCAAAGTCAGTAAATGTGCGGCTTGCGGGAGGACAGCCCGACCTCAAAGAGTGCCTTGGGGGCCATTTTTGAAATGTACTTCGCCAGAATTGGTCATGGCAGGCGCGATCATCGGCGCGTGTCGTCCGATCGAAATTCAGCATTATTACCGACGGGGTTTTTCTTAGTCAGTGCTCGGTGATAGAGTACTGGCAATAATATAAACCTGTGACCACTTTAATTTTATGAAGGTATCCGCAAGGAGCCAGGAGTCACAGACACTGGAGATCAAATAGTGAGAATTACCGAGTGGCTCAAGCTTCTGGCAACGCGCGACGGATCCGACTTGTATCTGAGTACCGGAGCGCCTCCCTGCGCTAAATTCGAAGGGCAGCTAATGCCAATCGGCAGTGATATTTTGCAGCCAGGTGAGATCAAAGAGATCGCCTATGAAGTGATGGACCCCACTCAGCAAGCCGAGTTTGAGCTGGAGTTGGAAATGAATCTCGCCTATTCGATTTCCGGATACGGCCGCTTCAGGGTTAATATTTTTGTACAACGCAATGAAGTCGGTATTGTGGCCCGTAATATTGTCGCCGAGATACCCAATTGGCAGGATTTGCGATTGCCGCCTGTTCTAACCGATGTAGTGATGAGAAAGCGCGGCTTAATGCTGTTTGTCGGTGCAACGGGCTCGGGTAAATCGACCTCACTCGCGGCGTTGATCGATTATCGGAATATTAATAGCAGCGGCCATATTGTCACCATCGAAGACCCTGTCGAATACGTGCATACCCACAAGAAATGCATTGTTAACCAGCGGGAAGTCGGCGTTGATACTCGCAGTTGGCACAATGCGCTGGTAAATACCCTTAGACAAGCTCCCGACGTAATTCTTATCGGAGAAATACGGGACAGGGAAACCATGGAGCACGCCTTGGCCTTTGCTGAAACCGGTCATTTGTGTATTTCCACCTTACACGCAAACAACGCTAACCAGGCCTTGGATCGGATTGTGAACTTTTTCCCCGAGGAGCGTCGCGCCCAGCTGCTGATGGATTTGTCCACCAATCTCCAGGCCTTTGTTTCTCAGCGGCTGGTTCCGACGGTCGATGGAAAACGCTGTGCCGCAATTGAAATTCTTATGGGTACACCGATGATTGCCGACCTTATTTTGAAGGGCGAGTTTGAAGGTATTAAAGAAGTGATGGAAAAGTCTGCCGCAGCGGGAATGAAAACGTTTGACGGAGCGCTGTTTGATCTATTCCAAGAGGGCATGATCACCGAAGAGGAAGCCTTGAAGAATGCGGATTCGGCAAATAATGTTCGGCTCAAAATTAAGTTTGCCAATGACGAAGACGATGCTGATGACGGCAAGCTGAGTTTCAGTCTCGAAACCCTCGGCGACGAAGGACCGCAGATTTACGACCGCTAGCTTAGTCGTTTAGAGGCTTATCTTACCCATTTCAGCCAGCACCTCGCGCCAGGTTTCTATGTCGGAATCGCTGGCATTCATGAGTTCGAATCCCGCCGACCAATAGCCCGGATTTTTGTTATCCGGTTTGCACCAGACGACTTGGGCAGCCAGATAAAGCGTATCCTCGGCGCCTTGTAAATCGATGCCAACTTGCAAGATAGCGCCTACTATCAGCTCCGTGCCGACTTGGGCACGCAGTCCGTTGCTTGAGATATTGCTGGTTTTGCAGCGAACGACCTCTGCCTCGTGTCCGTCGACCCCGGCGGAAACAAGTTCGATAAATATTGTTTCGCTGCTGGATATTCGTTCGTGCTTTCGCTTGTCTTGCGTCATCGCGGCCGGGCTCCCACTCAATCTTCCTGCTTTTTCACTCGGGTAACTTCACTTCTGAAATTGGAACGGGCTTCCAGTATTTCGACCTGGTCGTTGTCCATCAGTGTGATCATTTCGCGCATGTTTAAGGAACGCATTTTAATACCCTGTCGATTCACGAAGATGTAGCTGTCTTGCTCCAGGTCGTGGACCGCCAATTTCGCCATCAATGGAGCGTCACCGTCGTGAAAGCCAAGCCAGGTACCCATGGGAATGATAATTTCAGTTTCTGGCTCCGCGGGCTCGATTTCAATCGTTATCTCCTGCGCCTCGATCGACACTCGCTCTTGAGGTGTTGGTTCGGCCTCTGGGGACTCGGGCGAGATCGTGGTTACCGCTTCGAGTTCGATCTCATCATCTTCCGCATCCTCTGCGGCTGAAGTCTCTTTCGCTGAATCCTCGTCTTGCGCCTGGGATTCTTCAGAACTCGCTTCTACTGGGTCAATAGCTGGATCTGATTCTGTATCCCCACTGTCTTGAAATTCAGTATCTGTCAGCTCTTGGGGATCTCTTTCCTCGGAATTCGCCTCGACTTTTTCAGCCGATTCGGAATGACTCTCGAGATTGCTCTCCAGCTGCTCGGTCTGAATGCGCTGAGCCTCCTCCTCGGTCCACACGCCAGCAGCATTGGCCAGACAACTGCTAAAACTCGCACCGCTGCGAAGAGGTGTAGCTGCTCCGCTATTAAGGAGTGCACAGAAGTCGGCGTAGCCTTGTTCCATCGCCTTTATTCCAGCGCGGTTGGTAAATTGCAGCAGTTGTTCCTGATCCAATTTGAGTACCAGCTGTACTCTAAGGTATTCACCCAACCCGGAATCAACCAGAAACCACTGTCCCGTCTCGAGTGCCTCTATGGTCTGCAGTTCTTCGCCGTCGATTCTATAGGGTGTCATTCCCTCCATCGGCAAAGGCTCGATGGTGGTAAGCGTCACGGCCTGCTGGCGCAGCAGATGCAAGTGGGTCAGCTCGATGAGTCCGACGGCTTCGCTCACACCTTCGGGGTCCATATGCAGGCTGAGCAGCCAGCGCTTTATTTCTTTGGGGAGCTTTGTAACGGCTTCGAAGAGATGCTGACGTTTATCCTCATCAACAGACTCGTCAATTTGAAGAGACTCCAGAAGCGCCAGGGTGGTGTCAGACATTTTCGCCCATTCATTGGAGTCGGCACCGAATTTCAGTAGTACTAACTGGGCACTTTCGTACCAAGGGCCCCTCAAAAAGTCACCAATTTCAGGCGTCGCTTGGTGATCCTCCAACGCGAGATTGATCATCTGTGCACTTTTCCACCGTGCACTGGCCGTTTTGAATTTTCCCTTCTCAGTCTCGACCAGTCGTTGCGTCATGCGCTGGGCGCGATCGTGGTCTTTTTTTGCTTTGGTTATCAGGTCTTCGCACAGCGTTTTTAGGTCGACCCCATCTTCGTTTAGCCAGGTGCCGAGGTCTTCGATCGCTGTGTTGACTAACTGCTCGAGTGCCAGGCCCGCTCGGCCTAGTAGCGGTTGCCAGCCAATTGCACTGCTGTGTAGCGTATCAATGAGTTGGTGAAGTGGGTGAGCCCCGGGGACGAAAAACTCCTCGTCGCTGATCGCCGCAGCTGCGGCGGCGGGCACCAATTGCCGCAATTGTGTGCCGACCGGTTCCTCGATAGGAAATCCTTCTTCCCACAGGGCAAAGGCATCCTGTACCCATTGTAGAATGGCCATCAATGATGGCTCGGGCATTCGCGGATCGCCGAGTGTTCCCTGGGCGCGTATGGCGTCGACCGGGCTGAGTTTGAATTCTTCGATTTGGCGCAGTTGAACAAGAACCTCGTCCGCTTCCATAACCATTTGACTGTCGCCAGTCGCCGCCGCCGATGCCGCATAATTGCCTAGCACCTGATCCTTTAGGGAGCACTGCAAAGGGAATTGTTGGTCGGTTAATTTCAGGGGTCTAATTTCCAGGTTATGTGCACGATAAGGTAAGTCCACAGTAGTGCCAGCAATACCAAGCGTAGCTTACTTGTGGGCTTGTTCTGCGAATCGTTCTTCGGCGTCCCCATATTGAAAGATCCACACGCGGGGCATTCCCCTCCGTGACCACTTGAATTCCCGCGGTAGCTGCAATCTTTGCATGAGTAAGCCATGTGGATTTATCGGGTGCTTCTTAACAATTGATCAACTATTCGTTCTAATTGCTTCAGGTTATTGCATTCGGCCGCAAAATGACAAGCACTTTGGTAGCGTAACATTTCCGAATCACCCGTCCCCCATGCGCGTCTGGATTCTGGGTTTAACCACAAAACCTGGCGCGATCTGGCAAAAATAGACTGCATCACTTCCAGTCTTGGATCGCCGTTATTATTGCGTGCGTCCCCGAGAATAATAACGGTTGTTTCGCTATTGATGTCGTCCAGTGCCAACTGAGAAAAATCCTCTAAAGCGGTGGCGTAATCGGTCGCTCCTCCATACTGCCAATTGACCAACTCGATAGCCTTTTCTAGGGGATATTCGTCGAAAAGGTGGCTAACTTCACCTAAATGACTGGAAAATGCAAAGCTCCGCACCTGCGGCAAAATGTCTTGCAGACTGTACAGAAACATCAGCAGAAATTTCGCGTAGGCTGCCACCGAGCCGCTGACATCGCAAATGGCTAGAATTTTGGGTTTGTCCTTGCGAGTTTGCTTCCAGTAGGTCTTAAACATCACTCCATCATTGGGAATGCCGTGGCGGATTGTTTTAGCCATGTTGAGCTGGCCGCGCTTGGTAATTTTACGCTTTCTGGAATGGCGGGCGGCGAGTCGCTTGGCCATTTTTCGCACCAATTCGTGAACCTTGTGCAAATAGTGATGTTCTATGTTGTTCAGTCGCGTTTTACTGAGTATTTCGTCCATGAACTGTTGGTTTTTACCAGCCGCGTTGAGTAGATACTCGCGCTCGACGTAGTCGCGGACCTGCTCTCGCAGTATGTCCCTATAGCGCTGCAGTTCTCCCAGGGCTGGGTTTTCTTGCCGTTCCAGTTCTATGACGGCCTGGCGGATGTGCTCCTCTCCCAGCTCGTCGAGAATCTTCCGCGTGTACTGGCCTTTTTGAGTAAACATTTGAATTTGGCTGAGTCCAACCTGTTCTCCAGCACGATTGATAGCCAGGCTCAATTCGTTTCTCTCATTGTTTATCAGACCTTGCATCAGCGGACTGTCCAAAAGCGATTGTAGCTCTGGACTGTCTTGTGCAGCGGCTTCCAGCAGAGATTGTTCTCCAGAGGATTCTCCATTTCCGGAATCGTCGCCTTCGCTGTCATCGCCATCAGCGTTTTCCTGGTTGGTTTTGTCGGCTTCTTCCGAGCTGTTCTCTGACTCCGTTTGGGAAAAGTCCGACAGACCCCGACTAAAAAACTCCTCGAAACAGGCTGTAAAAATGGCCTTCTCGTCAGTCGTTTTTGCCAGGGCCATGGATAAGCCATCGCGCAAGCTTTCCCTGTTGTTATAGCCCAGTATGCTGGCGACATTCATCGCGTCCAGAGTCTCCGCCGGGGAGATTCTAACGTCGTGGGTGCGCAACACCTGAATAAAACTGACCAGCCGGGATTGCACCTTTAAAGACCTAGTTGGCGTTTCTTATTTGAGGAATCAACTGTGCTAGCTCTGGAGTCGTGGCTTCAATGTCGTCCTGAAATTTAAGTAGAACGTTTAGAGTCGTGTGTAAGAGTTCTTCATCGAGTTCGTCGGCGTGGAGAAGTAGCAGGCTTCTCGCCCAGTCGATGGTTTCCGAGATCGCCGGTGCTTTTTTAAGATCAAGCTGGCGAAGTGAATGAACAAATTCCACCAGTTGGTGGCGGAGCTGTTCGTTAATATCCGGAACTCGACTGCGAACAATACGCTCTTCCAGTTCAATGCTTGGAAAAGGAATATAAAGGTGAAGGCAGCGCCGCTTTAGCGCATCGCTGATGTCGCGAGTGTTGTTGCTGGTCAAGAAAACCATGGGTGTTTTTTTCGCCTTTACAGTGCCAATTTCTGGCACAGAAATTTGATAGTCTGACAGGATTTCCAGCAGTAGAGATTCGAATTCGTAATCTGATTTATCGACCTCATCGATCAATAGAACGGCGCCATTTTCCTGCTGCATTGCCTTCAGAAGGGGGCGGGGCTCCAGGAAATCCTCCGAGTAAAAAATATCTCCAAACTGATGAAGCCTTTCAACCGATTCCGCAAGGCCGGTGGCACCTTTGAGCAAGTCTCCCAACTTTTCCTTGAGAACCTGTGTGTACAGAAGTTGCTTGCCGTATTTCCACTCGTACAGCGCCTTGGCTTCGTCCAGCCCCTCATAACACTGCAGGCGCACGAGTGGCAGCTTGAGCAGCTCCGAAGTCGTTTTCGCCAGCTCTGTTTTGCCTACCCCGGGAGGGCCTTCAACGAGGATCGGTTTACGAAGTTGAAAGGCCAGATAAACGGCGGTCGCGATACTGGTGCTGCAGATGTATCCGAAGGATTCGAAGCCTTTTTCGATCTCCTGGACCGAGGACAGCTGAGGAAAATCTTTTATGTTCACGTCTTAACCCTGTAATTTTGACGGGCTATTGTACGCGAACTGTTTACTGGCTGTAACGAACTAAAGTGGGCTAGCCGCCAGTCATGTTCATAAACCGAACAATTTCGGGCTCGCCGCTGTTGTCGAAATGATGGCGTTCTGGTTTGACATCCATGGCATCGACGATCGCCCATTTTAGTTTTTCCAGGGAATAGTTAGGGCCTCGGAGTATGGCTCGGAGGTCGACGGAATGCTCATTCCCCAGGCACAGTAGCAATCTTCCCTCAACCGTGACCCTGACGCGGTTGCATAGGTGGCAGAAGTTATTCGAATGGGGTGAGATGAAGCCGATCTTTGAGTTGCTGTCCGTCATGCTGTAGTAGCGCGCGGGGCCCGCATTGCCTTTTGGATCACCCAGAGATGTCAAGGCGTAGTGCTCGTTGATGTTATCGCGCAAGTCGTCGCTACTGCAAAAGCTGAGTTCTCTGTCGTGTTCGTCGATGAGACCCAAGGGCATTTCTTCAATGAAGGCGATGTCGATGTTTCTGTCTCTGACGAAATTGACCAGATCGACGACCTCATCCTCATTGCGTCCCTTGAGGATCACCGCATTAATCTTGATTTGATCGAAGCCCGCTGCAATGGCCGCGTCAATTCCCGCTATGACCTGGTCAAGGTTCCCATGGCGGGTCAGTTGCCTGAATTTTCTTGGATTGAGACTGTCCAGACTAATATTCAATCGTTTAACACCGCTGGCGCGCAATTGTTCGGCAGTTCTTTGTAACTGCGATCCGTTGGTGGTGATAACCAGCTCGCCAAGTTGCGGGAGTTTTCCCACTTGGTCGATAAGCGATAGCACATTGTTACGGATTAGGGGTTCGCCGCCTGTGAGCCTGATTTTCCCCACGCCCAATTCTGTAAATGCGGTGGCGAGTTGATGAAGCTCCTCCAGGCTCAATATATGCGGCTTGGGTATAAACTGCATTTCCTCTGCCATACAATAGACACAGCGAAAGTCGCAGCGGTCGGTGACCGATAAACGAACGTAGTCTACTCGACGGTCGAATCGATCGATAAGTTGCCTTGGTAAAACCTTTTCCATGGGCTGCAGTGTAATCTTTCTAAGTTGTGTACTCTAGCGCTTATGTGTTCGAATTTAGCGAACTCGCCTTGATGAAGAGAGTTGGAATTGCTCAACAAAACAACAGAGACAAGAATGAGTCAGGGCGTGAGATACAGCGATGATCAGTAAATGAAGTTGTGGGCTCTATGGGGCGGTCCGATGCTAGCCGCGGTGATCGCTTTGGTGATCGCCAGGTCGGGTTTGAGTCAGGACATCGCGGTGGTGGGATTTGTCGCCATCGTCTGCATTGTCTGGTGGGTCTTCGAGCCTGTCCCGATACCGGTCACTTCGCTACTTCCATTGGCTATATTGCCGTTGTTGGGGGTTCTCACTCCGGCCCAGGTGGGGCAGGCCTATGGCTCACCGCTCATCCTATTACTACTGGGAGGGTTCATACTTTCCAAAGCCATGGAGTATTCGGGGGCTCATCGACGTCTTGCACTGGCGATGGTGAACTTATTCGGAGCCCACAGTGGCCGCCGCCTGGTGATGGGTTTCATGGCCGCTTCGGCGGTTCTGAGTATGTGGATTTCCAATACGGCAACAACGCTAATGCTATTGCCCGTTGCCTTGGCGGTACTGGATGGTACCGATGACAAGGAGAGGCTCGCTGTGCCACTGTTGTTGGGCATCGCTTACGCCGCCAGTGTTGGCGGTATGGGTACGCCTATTGGCACCCCGCCCAATTTGATCTTGATGCAGGTTTTTGAGGAGACCACGGGCCAAAATATCAGCTTTACCCAGTGGATGGGATGGGCCCTGCCGGTGGTAATTACCATGGTGCCGATTATGGCGTTTGTACTCACCCGAAATCTTAGCGGTGCTATTGCGGTACAGCTGCCCGTTGCTGGCAACTGGCGCACCGAGGAAAAGCGTGTGTTAATGGTGTTCGCCCTAACCGCTTTGGCCTGGGTTACGCGCAGCGAGCCTTTCGGCGGTTGGCGTGTCTGGTTTGATTTGCCGACAGCAAACGATGCCTCGGTTGCTCTTCTGGCGGTCGTCCTCATGTTTCTTGTGCCCAATGGCAAAGGCGGTAGATTGTTGACCTGGGAGCAGGCGAGCACAATTCCCTGGGGTGTTTTACTGTTGTTCTCTGGCGGGATCTGTTTGGCAAAAGGGTTTGTAAGTTCTGGTCTGAGTGAACTATTGGGTTTGTGGTTGGCGTCCATGACGCAAATTCATTTATGGGGTTTGATCGCGCTTATCTGTCTGGTTGTTACCTTTATGACCGAGACAACCTCCAACACCGCCAGTACAACTCTGTTAATGCCAATTCTTGCGGCTGCGGCAATCGCATCTGCCATCGCGCCAGAGGTGCTAATGGTTCCCGCCGCAATGAGTGCTAGCTGTGCATTCATGTTGCCGGTTGCGACTGCGCCCAATTCCGTGGTCTACGGTACGGGTTTAATACGTACCGACCAGATGGCGAGGGAGGGGGTGGCCTTGAATTTCCTCGGCGTGGCGGTAATAAGTTCCATATGCTATTTGCTGTTGGTATAAGTTCGTTGTTTTTATCATGGTTGCAGCCGGAGAAAGCTACATGACAACTCGCCGAAAAATATTCGCATTCATTATCATAATTTGTGCGCTTGGACTGCTATATCCCGGTGTCACTCAGCCGATTCTTACTTTGACCGGTTCCATCGAGAAGTCCAAGATCGCCGCCCTGGGTATTGATATGATCGCCGGCGAAAATGCCGATTCTCAATCTCGCCAGATGCTCAGTATGTTTTCCGGCCTGCTGGGTTTGGATCAGGTAAAAGGTGAGCTGCAAGCTTACCAAACTACCCGTTCTATTTTGGGCACCGTCGATGAGCTGGCCCGCACAGGAAATCTGTTGGTGGCGTTTCTAGTCATGTTTTTTAGCATCGTCATTCCGGTATTCAAATTACTTTTGGTATCGGTTTCGGTGATCGCTTCCGGTACTGCCGTTCCGCGTTTTCTTCTCAATGTGAATTCCGCGCTTAGTAAGTGGTCAATGGCCGATGTATTTTTGATGGCGTTGTTGGTTTCCTATATGGCGGGCAGTGCGTCCGGTAAGGAGGGAGAACTGTTGATAATGACTGCGCAGCTGGAGGTCGGTTTTTACTACTTCCTGGGTTATTGTCTGTTCTCTATTGCCGCAGGATCGGTGCTGGTAGCACCCTCCAAGGCGGTAGCGGCTGTGTCAACCGCTTAATCAGGCTCAGTGGCGAGAAGCTGTTGCGGGGCGAAGTGGCAGGGGCATCATGCCCCTGCCTGGGTCGTTTTTTATAGAAGCGCCATCATGGTTTCGGCAGAACTTACGTCCACTCCTGCACCTTCTTCTACATTGAGATTGCTAACAGTGCAATCGTCGACAATCATTGCAAAACGTTGACTGCGATGTCCCAGACCGAATCCGCTGCCGTCCAGTTCCAGACCCAGTGCTGCAGTCAGTTCGCCGTTACCATCAGCCAACATTAGCAGTTCCTGGGCATTTTGAGCTTCGCCCCAAGCGCCCATCACGAACGCATCGTTTACTGCCATGCAGACGATGGTATCTACACCCGCTGCCTTTATTTTGTCGGCGTTAACTACGTAGCCGGGTAGGTGAGTCATGCTGCATCCAGGTGTGAATGCACCGGGAACGGCAAAAAGTACGACTTTCTTACCGGCAAAAATCGCATCGGTGGTGATGTCTTCAGGGCCGTTTTCGCCCATGGTTTTCAGTGTGCAGGCGGGAATTTTATCGCCAACTTGTATTGCCATGTTACTCTCCTTAGTGAGCTGTTTTACAACGAGCGTGAATAATAGCAGATGCCAGAGTTTTCACACTGTCCTTTATGTAGTGGATCGAACTCACAGCCTTTTTATCACAATGAACGACGAATTTTTAAGCGTTGTCAGAATTGTTTTTTGGTCTACGTTCTGCCCAAGTATTATTTGGATAGCGCTGCTGAGCTTGCCGAGTACGACAAACACCAAAACGTCGTTGACGATCCCGGTTATCGTCATTTTCTTTCCCGGCTAAGCGAACCGTTGCTCGAACGATTGTCGCCAGGTGCGAGAGGTCTGGATTTTGGTTGTGGTCCGGGTCCGGCACTGGCGGACATGTTGACTCACGCGGGCTGCTCTATGGATCTCTACGACGTGTTTTACCGACCAGACCTGAGCGTTCTGGAAAAGAATTTCGATTTTATCTGCGCCACCGAGGTGGTCGAACATTTGCATCGTCCGGGAGAAGTGCTCGAGCAGCTTTGGAAGCTGATCTCAATCGGAGGTTATTTGGGGTTGATGACCAAGCTGGTTCTTGATCAAAATGCCTTCGCCTCATGGCACTACAAAAATGACCCCACACACGTTTGTTTTTTCAGCCGGCAAACGTTTCAATGGTGGGCTGACGAATACGACGCCAGAGTTGAGTTTATGGGTGCAGACGTAATTATTCTGTGCAAATAGTTTCGGTCTGCCGGATGATGCTTATTCGTTCGACTCGAGCATATTGGTATAGATCACTTCGCAGTCCCGATAAAAACTGAGTTGTTCGTCACCCAAATAGGGCGCGACCATCGTCATTAGCTGTAACACACCCTGATGAATCGTTACCTGGGGTTCACGTTGTTCGTTGAGTAGTTGGTCGTAATTAAACCAGAAGGTCAGCGCCAGGGTCATATTGTCTACCAAACCGACCATTTGTTGCTCTTCTGTCTTGATTACCGCCTGCGCGAGCAAGGTCTGACAAATCGCAAATAAGGCAGCTCTTTTGAGTTGAATCAGTCTTCGGAAACCTTTGCGAATCTCCGGATAGCGCTGCCGGATATCGTCGAGGTTGTGATAGAAAAAGCGATAGTTGTACATCTCTTCCATGACGACGTACAAGTAGTACCAGTTGTCTTCCACATCGCTTCTGTCGGAACTCAATGGCTGCTCGATTGGAGCTGTCAGTGTATCGCTCAGGGCCATTTCATACTGTTGGAAGAGCTCTCGGAGAATCTCATCCTTCCCTTTAAAGTGGTAGTAGAGGTTGCCCGGACTGATGTCCATTTCATTCGCGATATCAATAGTTGTCGTAGTCGCTTCACCTTCGATGTTGAATAGATCGAGGCTAGTAACCAGAATGCGATCCCTTGTTTTCATTGCTGCTTCGGCGCTTAATCCTTGCGCTTTGCTCGACTTTTCACCTTGGTTTTAGTTTTCGCCTTGGCCGCGGAGCTTGCCGCGGGCTTTCGCTTCGTGGCAGCTGCCTTTTTCGCAGCTTTTTTGGCCGCGGGCTTTTTAGGGGTGACGGGAGGCTTGATCAAGCCTTGCTCCGCCAGGGCATTGGTCAGTAAATCGATCTTCGTCGACAGTAAGTCCACTTTTGCATGCAGGCTGGCAGCCTCGTCAGTGCGGCCCAGTCGATTCAGGCTAAAGTTCTCTCGAACCCGGTTAATACGCTCTTCCACGGAGCTGCTGGCAGATTGGCCCGCGCTGACTCCTTTTTTTGCTTCACTTTCCAGAGCGGCGCCCGCTTTGACCAGTTCTTTAAACAATTTTGGTGTTTCCACGCCCGCTTTCTCCAGTCTGTCCTGCGCCTCTCCAGCGGCTTTGCCGTAGGCGCCAACCCCAGCCAGCCAGATATTCTTGGCTATTTCACTGGCCTTGTCGGCCACCTTGCCTTTTTCATCACTCATCGTGCATGCCCTCCACCTACTCAAGGTTGATGTTGAGATACCACATTTTATGGCCGTCTATTAAAACAGATTCCGAGTCAAAAAAAAGGGGTCACAATGTGACCCCCAAAGATCCCGTCATAGGGATAAGTGCGCAGCCACAATACGAATTAAAATTAGAATAGTCATCCTAAACACGGTGATAGGGGTGCCTCCCTTGCCCGATTGTGCTTTTAGCGCTTTGACAGCGCCATTCTCCGCACTAATATGGGGTTGAGCTCGCAGTGGCTCGAGTGTTGGGGAATTTGGTCTCGTTTGGGCTGTCAAATCCGATGCTGTTTTACGGGAGAATGTTTTGTTTAGGAATAATGCGCAATGACCACGGATCGGCGAAGGAGTGTTGTGTGGACATTGGTTGTATTGCTGTTCGGTGGCGGTTTGGCCTATTTTTTGTTGGTTGGCAAACCTGTTCCAGAACCCCGCGGACTTCCGGAGGTCCTGAAACCGGCTGTCGATGTACTTGTCGTTACCCCTCAGAAACACGCTATTGCGGTTGAAACTCAAGGTACAGTGCGACCCACCAGAGAAATTAACCTGGTGAGTCAGGTAGCGGGTCGAGTTGATTCTGTTTCGAGACGTTTCAAAGCAGGAGAGTTTTTTGCCGCCGATGAAGAACTTCTTCGTCTCGAGGGGGTAGATTACCGCTTTGCTATAGCGCGCGCCAAGTCTCAGGTTGCCGCTGCGAAGCAACGTGTTGCTGAGGAGAAAGGTCGGGCTCTGCAGGCAGCGCGCGAGTGGCGGGATCTGGGCAGTGTGCAGGCCAATGATTTGTTTTTGCGCAAGCCCCAGCTTGCCTCTGCCAAGGCCGCACTCAAAGCGGCGGAGGCCGACCTTGGCTCGGCGGAGCTCGATCTGGAGCGCACGATAATAAAAGTCCCCTTCAATGGGCGCATCAGCGAAAAATATGTTGATTTGGGGCAGTACGTGGCTCCCGGGGCCGCGATTGCCAAGGTCTACGATACCGATCTAGCCCAGGTTCGTTTGCCGCTAACCGACCGCCAAATCGCCTTGCTCGATCTTCCGCTGAATTACAACAATGGATCCTCATCGGAGCGCGGTGGCGCTGCTGTTGTACTGCGTGCAAAGTTTGCAAATCAGACCTGGGATTGGCAGGGGCGGATAGTGCGCACCGATGCCAACATAGATATCAATAGCCGCGCGGTCTACGCCGTGGCGGAGGTGGATCTCCCCTTTGCTCAAGTTGAAGGTTCAGATAGGCCGCCCTTGGCACCCGGGTTATTTGTGAATGCGACAATCAGTGGTAGAGACCTGGATCAAGTGTCCATTTTGCCCAGGGCCGCTGTGCGAACCGACGGCACCGTCATGCTGGTGGGCGATGATAGTCGAGTGCAGCAAAAGGCGGTTCAGGTATTGCATAGTACCGCTGATCAGGCTTGGATTCAGGGCTTGAAAGAGGGGGAGCGTGTCATTATTCGCTCTAATGCTTTGACCGTGACTGGCATGGAGGTCTCGGTCAATAACGTGACCCAGGTCGCCGGAGGTGAAAGTTGAACTCTGCGGGCCCCATTCGCTGGTTCGTCGCAAATCCTATTGCCGCGAATTTGTTGATGGTTTTTCTTATTATCGGTGGCTTTGTAGGGGTTCCGGCCCTCGACAAACAATTTTTTCCAGAGTTTGAACTGAATGTTGTCAGTGTCAGTTTGCCCTATCCCGGAGCAGGTCCAAAAGAGGTTGAGGAACAAATTTGTGTTCGCATTGAAGAGGCGGTTCACGATCTACCTGGTGTGAAAGAGATACGCTCTACAGCGCGGCAAGGTATGGGCACCGTCAATATCGAAGCTGAGTCAGGCTATGATATGCAGCGCCTCACCTCCGAAGTGAAAACCAGAGTCGACGCCATCAATACCTTTCCCTCTGATGCTGAGCGCCCGGTGATTACCGAGCTCGCTCATAGCCATTCGATGGCGGTGGTCACTATTGCCGGCGATATAGGCGAGCGGCAACTCAAAGAATTGGGCGAACGCCTGCGCGACGATTTGGCCAGTCAGCCGCACGTCTCACTGGTTGAGCTGACAAGCCCTCGTCTGTATGAAGTGGCCATTGAAGTTTCCGAGGTGACTCTTCGCCGTTATGGACTGAAATTTTCCGATGTGGTTGCCGCCATTCGGGGTTCATCTTTGAATTTACCCGCAGGGGCGATTAAAGCAGCTGACGGTGACATTCAGTTGCGTACCCGTGGGCAGGCTTACAATCGCTATGATTTTGAACGTATTCCACTGGTCAGTACCCGAGACGGTACCCAACTTCAGCTGGGCGATGTTGCGACCATCGTCGATGGGTTTGCCGATGTTAACGTTCGCACACGCTTTAATGATCGCCCGTCCCACAGTCTACGTGTATCAGTTTCGACCAATCCAAACACGCTGGCCACCAGTGAAGTGGTTCAGGCGTGGGTTGAAACGGTAAAGCCCCAGCTTCCTCCTGGTGTAGAGGTTTTCATGTGGCAAGACGCTGCAGTACCTTTCAAGGGGAGAGTCGAAACACTGTTGAAAAATGGTATCGGTGGCTTGGTTCTGGTGTTCCTGGTATTGGTGTTTTTCCTGCGTCCGTTACTGGCAATGTGGGTTTGCATCGGAATTACGGTTGCCTTCATGGGAACTTTGTTCCTGCTGCAATACACCGGTGTCAGCCTGAACATGATCTCCCTTTTTTCATTTGTGCTTATCTTGGGAATTGTTGTCGACGATGCGATTATTGTGGGTGAGTCTATTCACTCCGCGCAAGTATCGGGAGAATCGGGAGCCGCCGGTGCAATAAGCGGCGCCCGCGGTGTCTTGAAACCGGTAATGTTTGCCGTTATCAGCACTATGATTTTTTTCGTGCCGATGTTTTTTATGCCCGGCAATATGGCGGATGTCGCGAAATCCATTCCCGTTGTGGTCATCATTGCGCTGGCGTTCTCCCTCATTGAGTGTCTGTGGATATTGCCCTCCCATTTGGCCAATATGGCGCCACCCAAACCCAGTCGGTTTCAGTGGTTGCGTCGACTGGAGAGCATTCGCGAGAAGTGCGCTCAGAGCATGCTGGATTTTGCGCGCAACGTTTACCGCCCCTTTCTCGCGCTGTGCTTAAAGTACAATCTGCTGGTCAGCGCTATTTTTTTGGTGACGTTGCTAATTAGTTTAGGGCTCTATGGCGGCGGTTGGATACGTTCCGGTTTCTTCCCTTCCATTAACAGTGACTATGTGGAGGCCGAAATTACGATGCATGAAGGAGGGGCTTACTCAGAGACGCTAAGAGTGTTGAGCCAGGTAGAGGCGGCCGCAATCGAACTGAAGGCGCAAATCAATGGCGATTCAGAAGCTATCTCCGGCGAGCCCGTGATCGGGCATATATTTTCACGCGGTCGTGAGAATCAGGTTCGAGTGGTAATGGAGGGACTTTCCTCCGATCTGGATACAGCGCAGCTAGCCGACCGATGGCGGGAGGCCATAGGCGATTTGGGAGAGGTTGAAAATTACAATCTCGATTACACCATCAACGAAGTCGGTAAGCCCATCAAACTGGTAGTCGCCTCAGCGTCGCTAGAGGATTTACAAAACGTCACTGACGAGTTGCGCCTCGCCCTGGAAACGTACGATGGCGTGTTTAATATTAACGACACCCTGCAGGCGCCAAAGGAGGAGATTGTTTTGGGCCTCAAGCCCGCCGCAGAAAACCTATCCGTCACCTTGGTTGATTTGGCCAGACAAGTCCGCGAGGCGTTTTATGGCGCCGAGGCGCAGCGAGTTCCCCGGGCAAAAGAAGATGTTCGGGTCATGGTACGTTACCCTGAAAATGAACGGTTATCGGTTGAGAACCTCAGCGAGATGCGCGTCAGAACCCCGGCCGGGAAGGAAGTACCCTTCGATACAGTGGGGAAGGTAGACTACATGCCCGGTTATCTCACCATCGACAGACTGAATCGTAAACGAACCATAGAGATTAGCGCCGATGTGTTCGGCGGCGGAGTCGCACCTCGGGCGATTATCTCCGAAGTGTTGAATAGAAACCTCGATCGTTGGAAGCGAGATTATCCCGGTATATTGATTGCGCTCGATGGCGAGCTCGAGGAAGAGTCAGAGTTTCTCAGCGCCATGCTGAAATACATGGGGCTGGCGATGCTAATTATTTATGCCTTGATGGCGATACCGTTCCGATCGTATTTTCAGCCTCTACTGGTTTTAACTGCGGTTCCATTCGGCATCATGGGTGCAATTTTTGGTCACCTGATTCTCAACTGGCAAATTAGTATGTTTTCGCTGTTGGGCGTCATCGCCTGTGCGGGTGTCGTGGTCAATGACAACCTGGTTCTGATCGACAGAATCAATCAGTTGCGCAGCGCGGGAAACTCGGTGCTCGAGTCATTGTTGCAAGGTGGTGAGAATCGTTTCAGGCCGATTATTCTTACTTCTTTGACCACTTTTATTGGCTTGCTACCTATTATGTTTGAGACCAGTGTGCAGGCGCAGTTTTTGATTCCGATGGTGACATCGTTGGCCTTCGGTGTGCTGTTCGCTACTGGTGTGACTTTGTTGCTGGTGCCTTGTCTTTACCTGATGGGCGAGCAGATATCGGCAAGGATATTTCATCGCAAACGCGCAGTTGTCCCAAGTACCTAGCGAGAATCAATTTCCATTCTTTGTTACTTTTCCTGGAAATCTTCCCCTCGAAGGCCCGCTCTAAAAATTTGAAAATGTATACAATTCCAAATGCGAGAGTCGGTTTATAAAACTTCTTCTCAAGACCGTCGACCGCATGGATGTGGGGGGCGGCCTCCCGTGTGCCGAGACTCCATGGATGGATTCACGTCGTGTCTTGAGAAGAAGTTTTATAAATAGACGGCAATCAAAATTATTTAAAGCTAATAAACAGTGTCTTAAACAAGCTTAGGTGACGCTCACATGCCCAGTTCGGTTTTCAAAACACGCCGTGAATACATCCATGTAGGCTCCTCTGTAGCATCCATGCTACAGAAGGTTTTGAAAACCGAACTGGCCATCTGAGCTCAGCTTTGACTACCGATATTCTTAAATAATCCGTTTCTTTGTGCGTGTGTGAAGTTGTAATCAGACCGGTTTTGGCCCCGCAGCAATAATCGCTTCAGAAACTTTGAACTTGCCGATGTTTTCCTGGAACAACGCCGCCAGTTTCCCAGCCTGCTCATCATAAGCCGCCGTATCACCCCAGTTTTCACGAGGGTTGACGTATTTGGAATCCACCCCAGGAATTGAAGTGGGGAAATCCAGGTTAAGGATGTCCAGATGCGTGGTTTCAGCATTGAGCAACTCGCCACTTTGTGCCGCAGCGACAACAGCCCGAGTCACAGGAATAGGAAAGCGTGAACCACTGCCACCAGCGGCGCCTGAACCACCCGCCCAACCGGTATTAATCAAGTAGACCTGACTGCCGAAACCTTCGATACGCTTCATCAGCAGTTCAGCATAGTCGCTCGCAGGCCTGGGCATGAAAGGTGCGCCGAAGCAGGTGGAGAAGGTCGGGTGAATTCCCGCTTCGGCGCCTAGCTCAGTCGAGCCCACGCGTGCGGTATAGCCGCTGAGAAAGTGAAAGGCGGCAGCTTCTTTTGACAGTATTGAGATCGGAGGCAGCACACCTGAAACGTCACAGGTTAGGAATATAACGCATTTGGGCTCTCCGCCGGCGTTGGTTTCTGTGCGCTTTTCCACGTGCTCCAGGGGATAGCAGCAGCGGCCATTTTCGGTGAGGCTGGTATCGCAGTAATCCGCGGTGCGATTCTCATCGACAACCACGTTTTCAATGATGGATCCGAAGCGTATTGCGTCCCAGATAACCGGTTCGTTTTTTTGGCTCAAATCAATGGTCTTTGCATAGCAGCCACCTTCAATGTTGAACACCGAGCCCTTGGCCCAACCGTGCTCGTCATCGCCAATTAGATAGCGATCTGGATCTGCCGACAGGGTGGTTTTGCCTGTGCCAGAGAGCCCGAAAAACAAGGTGGTATCTCCTGCATCGCCAACGTTGGCGGAGCAATGCATGGACATCACGTCTTTTTCCGGTAGTAGAAAGTTCTGTACCGAAAACATCGCTTTCTTCATTTCACCGGCGTAACGCATACCGGCGAGCAGAACCTTGCGTTGCGCGAAGTTGATGATGACTACTCCATCAGAGTTAGTGCCGTCTCGATCGGGCTCGCAGACAAAATTGCCCGCATTCAGTATGTTCCACTCGGGTTTGCGACCTGCGTTGTACTGAGTGGGACGAATAAACATGTTTCTTCCGAATAAGCCCTGCCAGGCAGTTTCGGTGGTCACTTTTACGGGCAGGTAGTGATCGGCGTGCTCACCAACATGAAGATGAGAGACAAACCGATCGCGACCGGCAATATAGGATTCCACTCTTTCCCATAAGGCGGAAAATTTGTCTTCGTCAAAGGGGCGATTTACGCCGCCCCAATCGATGCTGTCTTCTGTGCTGGGTTCTTTGACTATGAATCTATCAGCCGGTGACCGGCCTGTGCGCTGACCAGTGGTAACTAGCAATGCCCCGGTATCTGAAAGCATGCCCTCGCCTCGACGCAGGGATTCCTCAACAAGCTGAGAGACGCCCAGATCGGTAAATTCCTGGGTGGTTTGGATGTCGACGGTCATTGTATATCCTGTTTAGGGTTTTATTTTGGTCCAATAGGAGCCGCACAACTGAGCTCCTTGATCCATTTGGGGGCGACATTATGTCAGAATCGGCTGAATCTGCGAAACAGATTGGGTAAAAAATCATACTTGCGGCGGAAAATTGCGAATCAGTGCAAAGTTATGCTCTCATCCGGCGGTAAGAGCGACAAAAGGTCCTCCTCAGCGAAGATATATTGCTGATTACAAAACTCGCAATCCATCGAGATACTGCCTTGTTCATCGAGAATATCGCGCAATTCCGCTCCATCCAAGGTGCACAGGGCGCCGTAGGTTCGTTCTCGGGAACAGCTGCAGTGAAATTTGATCGCCGAGGGGGCGAATACTCGTAAGGAGTCCTCGTGATAAAGGCGGTGGATTATTTGCTCGGCGCTCAACAGCAATAACTCCTCGTCTTTGATGGTTTCTGCCAGTGTACAGGCATGGGTCCATTGCTCTTCGCGTTCGCTTTGGTCGGCAACGATCTGCGAGGGCAATTGCTGTAGCAACATCCCCCCGGCCTGACGTCCGTCAGCGGCCAGCCAGAGGCGAGTTTGTAGCTGCTCTGATTGCGCAAAATAAGCGTCTAGGGACCTGGCCACGGACCCGCCCGCCAACGGAACGATTCCCTGGTAGCGTTCCCCTTGAGCGGGGTCGATAGTAATGGCTAATTGCCCACCGGTGAGCAGTAGATCAAAGTTGTTGCTGGTGGCGTGCTCTGCGCCTCTGGCTATCGCTCGTACTTCCTGTTCACTGGTGCACTCAACCATCATCAGCGGAATCTGGCCCTCGCTGCGAATTTGCAGAATCAGTTTACCTTCAAATTTCAAGGTGGTGCTGAGTAGCACGGCCGCTGCCAAAAGCTCTCCCATTATCTGACTTACACCTGGGGCGTATTGATGGATGGCTAGAATTTCTTTGAAAGAATCGTCAAGGCGCACAATTTCTCCACGTATATCCGTGTCTTCAAAAAGGAATCTCAGGGATCTGTCATCCTTTAATTCGCTTGTCTCATCGCAATGGCTCATTTCGTTAGGTCCTGATCTCCGGCGTATAAGAGATGGCCGGGGTGGTTTATTTTTGGGCTGCCGTGGGTACAGTATTTGAGGCCAGCCGGGCTTAAATTCAAGCTTCTCATGACCTTATAGCTATTAACAGCTACAGTTTGCTTTTTACTTCGCCCGCCATAATTAGTGGGCCTAATTGAAGGGAGTTAACGTGAAATTCAGTTATCAAATTGGCATGTGTGATGCCGACCACTACCTACCCCTGGTCAAAGCCGCCGAAGAGGCTGGCTTTGACGGGATTACTATTCCCGACAGCATCTGCTATCCCGAAGTCGCCAGTTCCAAATATCCCTACAATAAAGACGGTAGTCGCGAGTTTTTGGAAAGTGTTCCCTTTTTAGAAAGTCTGATCGCTGTGGCGGCAATGGCTGCGGTGACCGAGAAAGTCCGGTTTTCCACCTTCGTCTACAAGCTCGCGGTTCGACAGGCGGCGGTAGTTGCCAAGCAGGTACAAAGCATCCAGCTGTTGTCCGGTAACCGATTTGATTTTGGCGTTGGAATAAGCCCCTGGGAGGAGGACTTCGCGGTCTGCAATGTGCCCTGGGAGAAGCGCGGCAAACGCTTTGACGAACAAATCGCTATTTTGAGAGGCTTGGAGACCGGAGATTTCTTCGGTCACGAAGGTGAAATGTTGAGCATGCCCTCGAACAAAATGTGCCCTGCGCCGACAAAAAAGACGCCAATACTCATCGGTGGGCATGCGGAAATAGCGCTCAAGCGGGCCGCTAGAGTAGGAGATGGATGGATGTGTGCCGGCGCCAACATGGAAGAACTCGCTGGCTATATTTCACGACTCAATGAACTGCGTGATGAATTTGGCACGTCTGACAAACCCTTTAAGATTTTTACGACTGGAGCGGATGCTTTTAGCCAGGAGGGCATTGCCAAACTGGAGAGTATAGGCGTTACCGATGTCGTGATCGGTTTTCGCAATGTCTACGAAATGGAAGAGGACAAACCCCTGGATGAAAAAATAGCCATGTTGCAGTGGTATGCCAATGAGTTTGTGAATGCTTGAACTTGATCCGAATACACCGATTCTGGTGGGTGTCGCCGCAGTTCAGCAGAAGCTGGAGCGATTTGAAGATGCCCTGGAACCCTTGGCGCTGATGGAGCTCGCTTTGCGAAACGCAGCCTCGGACGCAATGAGTGGCGCAGAACATGGCGAGGCGCTGCTGCATGGCGCCGACGAAATCATGGTGCCCAAAGGAATTTGGGATTACAGCGATCCTGCCCGATTGTTGTCAAAAGCCATAGGCGCAAAGACGGCCACAACAGTATTGGCTGAGATAGGAGTCTTGCAGCAAAGCTTGATGACGCGAGCCTGCCAGCGGATTAGCAGCGGTGATATTCAGATCGCAATGGTCGTGGGCGCGGAAGCAAAACACCGCTCTTTGGGCGCGGCCAAATCGGGTGGGACGATTGTCGATACTGTGCAAGAACAAACCCAGGCCGATCTTGTTTTACACCCCGATTCCGAGATGTGGTCTGAGGTCGAATCCGCGACGGGTTTGGGAATGCCGGTAGGATTCTATGCCATTATCGACAGCGCATTGCGATATCGACAGAGTCTGGGAGTCGATGAGCATCGCGATCAAATGGCTCAAATGTATGCTCGGTTCAGCCAGATTGCGGCACAAAATCCCGATGCCTGGGTGGATCAACCCATCGAGCCCGCGTTTATCCGGGAATCTTCTGCGAAAAATCGCATGTTGGCCTTCCCCTATACAAAACTGCACAACAGTCAGTGGAATGTGGATCAGGCCGCGGGGCTCATCTTTTGTTCGCTGGGCACCGCCCGAGAACTGGAAATACCGCAGCAGCAATGGATTTTCCCGAGAGCTTCTACCGAGTCAAATTTTATGAGCGTGGTAACTGCCCGCAAGGATCTTGGCGGCAGCACCGGGTTTCGTGTCGCAGGGGAGGCCGTTATGGCAATGGCCGGTGTCAGCTTCAATGACATTCGTTTAAGAGAGCTGTATTCCTGTTTTCCCAGTGCGGTAAGAGTTCAGATTGAAGAGTTTGGTATGCAAACCGATGGCGACAATACGGTAACCGGAGCGATGACCTTCGGTGGTGGCCCTCTCAACAATTTTGTACTTCAGGCGACAGTTAAAATGGCGCAGTTGTTACGTGAGCAACCGAACGAGGTGGGCCTGGTCACCAGCGTTAGTGGCATGTTGACCAAGCAGGCCTGCGCACTGTGGTCGGCTGCACCCAACCCCGGTGGTTGGCAGTTTGCCGATGTGACCGAACAAGTTCGCTCCCAGTGTGTCTTGTGTGAGATCGTGCCCGAATACTCTGGTTCCGGAATCGTGGCGGGTTATACCGTGTTGTATCAGGGAGATACGCCCTGGCGAGCTGTTGCCGTGTTTGATCTGACGGAGAACAAACGCTTTGTCGCCTACAGTGAGCATCCGGTTATTATAAGCAGCATGCTTGGCAGTGAATGCTGCGGCAACCGCTACACCATTCACTCGGGTCAGTTTTTCCCGCTTGACTAAGCCTCTTCTGTCTGTGGCCGTAGAATGTGTCTCGTCTAGTGGCAATGAATCGCGTATTATTATTGTCGAAAATCCAATAATGAACTCGAGGCTTCACCATGGCTGGATTCCGATTGCAAAAATCCTATTCAATGCCCAAAGAGGAAGTGCGCGAGGCAGCCGAGGGACTAGCTTGCAAGCTGGAAGAGGACCACGGGGTTAAGGCTCGTTGGGATGGGGATTGCGTCAAGATCAGGGGCGCAGGTGTCGACGGTCAACTAACGTTTGCCGATGGCAATATCGACGTGTCCGTAAAGCTGGGGATTTTGGCCTCCGCTTTTAAGGGGGTATTGCGCTCTGAAGTGCAGCGCTACCTCGACGAAAAGATCAGCTGATTCAACCCCTTCACGCTAAGTCAGAATGTGGACGCCTTTAAGAGGATCGTGCTGGTCCAATAACTGTGCAAACTCCTCGGCCAATATTTTGCTGCGTTCTATGCATTGTTCCCAGTACCTCACTCTATCTTCGTGTTCCAGAAGGGTGAAGTCCGATCGGTCGGGTATTTTTCCTTGAGGTAAGCTCGCTACGAATTCTTCGCTGGGACACAGCAGTACCAGTTTTTTTGCCTCGTTTAGTGTAAATCGTCGCCAGGGTAAAAACTTGTCGAACCAGCCCGTGGTGATGTTTGCGCTAAAATGCGGATAGAGAATTAGCCCGTCTCCGCAGTACTCCCGAAGATCGAAATGGTAATCGATGATTCCACCATCCCAATATTGACCCAGTGGTGCTCCGGGAATGTCTCTTTCTCCGGTGAGCACAAATGGGATTGCGCCGCTGGCGTGCAGCGCCTGATTTACACTTGCACTGCTAAGTGATCTGTACTGTGTGTTGAAACCCCGAAAATCAAACTTCGGATCTGCGCGATGGCCACTGTGAAATATCACCCGTTGGAAGGATAGGGGAAGCAAGCTCCTGCTGAGGGAATTGCTCAGCGCGGCTGCACCCATGCCTGTTGCCAGCATGGGTGTCGTTGCTGCTCCTGTTGGGCCGCGCCCCCTGGCTGTTACTATATGAGTAGTAATACGAGGGTGATTAACCAGATCCTCGGCGCCCGTTTCCCCAAGAACCTTCGCTAAAATCTGACAGCTTTTCTCGCTGATCTCGGCGATCGTCGGTTTCTGTGCATAGTGCTGGTGTAGGTAACCTTGCTCAAGTGCCTCAATGGCTTTGACCGGGTCTTTCATCGCCAGGCAGGCGTGACGCCAGCTTCCTATTGAGGAACCCAATACCGACAGCGGAGTTTGGCTGCGCTGCAGAAAGTCACCGAACAGCAATCGGTCCAGCTGCCCTAAAATAAACCATTTTGGGCCGCCAGACGCGCCTAGTAACAGAGAAAACGCGGTTGGGGTCCAGCCCTGTTCCGCGATTTGTGCCGCAGCTTCTGTCCCCATGTAAATCGACAGCGCCTTAGCTGGCATTGCGCACCTCTCGAGGTGATTTTCCGGTCCAGCGAGTATAGGCTCTGCGGAAATTTGAAGCGTCGTTGAAGCCAATCATGTAAGCGATGGAGGAAAGAGGCAGTCGGGAATTCTGCAGGTAACGTGTCGCGTGTTCAGCGCGCACCTGATCAAGTAACTCTTGAAAGGATTGCTGTTCTTCCTCCAGTCTTCTGCGATAGGTTCTGGGGCTAAAGTTGAGCATCTGTGCGATCACTGGCATTTGCGGATACTGACCTTCAAGTTTGCGAAGTAAGCGTAGGGTTTGCTCGGAGACGGAATCCTCTTCCTCCAGATCAGCTAGCAGCCTGGAACACTCTTCTTCGTAAAGTGCGCGCAAGGCAGGGTTTGAAGAGGGTAGCGGCGTTGACAGTAGTGCGCTATCGAAGGAAACCTTGCCCCGTGGTCTTTCAAAATAGACATCGTCGCCAAATGTTTCGTAATAGAGTTCTGCGTGTCTGGGAGCCGAGTAGGGGATTTCCACTTTCAACTTTAAGTCGGGCATATTCAGCATGCCGCGCAGTGTATTGAGGATTGCCCCGTACATCAGTTCGTAGGCAAACTCGATCGGGTTTTCCAGTGGCGTACTCACGGTAGTGAGAATGACCCGTTTGTCGCGGACCTCGTATTCCAGATGCAATGCAGGTGAAAGCAGGTGGTAGTACTTTAGAAATATCGCTAAAACCTCTCCTAAGTTTTCACAGGTCATGAACGCCTGTCCCACCACAGCGTGGGCACTCAAGTTAAGACGCAGTCCAAGTTTCAGCCCGAGCGCAGGATCCCGAGTGAGCTCGAAGGCGTTGGCGACCAGGCGCGCAAAATCTCCCTCGCTGACTCTCGCGCCGATACCAGAGATACCGGTTTGGTCAAGGCTGGTGCCTCTCAGCAGATCCCCGCGCGCATGCCCGAGGCCTTCGACCATGTCGATCAGAATTAAAACGTACTGCGCTGGTGTGGTGGCTTTTGGCATGTATTCATTTGGCCACAAATGACCCCTATTTGACAAGACATTACCTTGTTGGAAAAAACCCTAAGGCGCATAGTCAGTTGGAGTCTTACTTATATTGGAGTTTCAACCTTGAAGATTAAATGGACAGAAGACACGCCTAGAAAAATTCAGCACTTTCCCGGCGCAGATTACCCACAAGAAAACCCGGATCTGGAAGATGTACTAACCAGTGATCAGGTTGATCACGTAGCGGAAATTTTTCAAACACCGCTGACCGGTGCCTACAACTGGAATTACAGCATTCAGGACGACCGGATCAAGAAACTCTACGACTTGGGCAAACAATTGAATTGGGATCCTGAAATCGATATCGACTGGGATCGCCCCTGGCCGGAGGAAGATCGCTCCGCTGAGATGATGAACCTGCACGAGTACGAGCCCTATCTGGCTATGGATGAGAAAACCCAGGACGAGTTTTGGTTGCATATGAATGCCTGGAGCCTCTCCCAGTTCCTCCACGGTGAGCAGGGCGCATTGTTGGTCGCCTCTCAATTGGTTTCTTGCGCACCAACCTATAATGCGAAGTTGTATGCGGCATCGCAGACCTTTGACGAGGCTCGCCACGTTGAAGTCTTCAATAAATACCTGCAACAGCGAATTGGTCTGAGCTATCCGATTAACACCAGCCTGAAGAGTATCCTCGATAAAATCCTCACGGATGAGCGCTGGGACATGAAATTTATCGGTATGCAGATTGTGATCGAGGGTCTGGCCCTATCGGCGTTTAATACCACGCGGGAAACCACTCCCGATCCGGTGTTAAAAGACATTGTCTATCTCGTGATCCGCGATGAAGCTCGCCATGTAACCTTCGGGGTGAACTATCTGGAAGAATACGTGAAGACCCTGACTGACGAAGAGCGTGACGAGCGCGCACAGTTTGCCTACGAGGCCTGTGTGATCAGCCGAGAGCGCCTGGTCGCCACCGATGTTTTCCGTCACTTTGGTTGGGATGTTGAAGAAGCCCGAAAGCAGGTTTTAGACGGCTTCGTGATGTCTCACTTCCGCAATTTACTGTTTCAGCGCGTCATTCCCAATTTGGCGCGAATCGGTTTGATGACCGATAAAATCAGGCCAAAATTTGAAGAGCTGGGTATTCTGGAGTACGAGAATCTGGCCACCGACGGCGATATCAACTGGGCCGAGCTGGAGCGTCCATTGGATACTCAGGAAGCGCAAGCCTATGAGCAGAGCATGCTAGGCGAGTTTCAGAAGCTCCACGAATCGGAGCACCGCGAGGCCAGCTAGCGTATTGGCGCTAGCTCAACCAGCGTCCCAGGGGTGTTTTAATCCAGATGAAGTTCATCAGTTTTTTCATCCCCTCGGCGCTCTCTGTGCTGTAAGGGTAGGCATTTTGCATCTTGCCGCCGAAACGATCGATCACAATGGGCATCTCGTGGCAGTAGCCGCGCATGCCCTTTTTGCCGTTGACTTGTCCCAAGCCTGAGTTCTTCTTGCCGCCGAAGGGCGCGGCGGGAATACCGTAACTTACCGCCATGTCGTTCACGCTGCAGGAACCGGTGTCGATCGCAGCCGCCAATCGGTATCCTTTGTCCTTATCCTGAGTCCAGACGTTGCCGTTAAGACCAAATTCCGAGTCGTTCGCCAGCGCTATTGCCTCGTCCTCAGAGCTAACTTTCTGGATGCACAATATGGGGCCAAAGGTCTCTAGCACCATGATATCCATCTCGTTAGTCACTTCGGTAATGACCGTTGGCTCATAGTAAAGCCCTGGTAAGTTGGGATTTCTTTTGCCGCCCATCAGAATTTTGGCACCTTTGCTGCGCGCGTCTTCCACATGGGCTTCGATAATGCTCATTTGGCGATCCCAAAAAACCGCGCCAATATCCTCTTCCCAGCCGTGTTCATTGCCCTGACGAAGATTCTTGCCTTTTTCCATTACCAGTTGCAGAAATTCATCGTAGACCTCGGCTACCACATAGATCCTCTCGGTTCCGCAGCAATAGTGGCCGGTATTCATACAGGAACCTAACCAGGCGCCATCCGCCGCCCGGTCGAGATCCGCATCGGCGCAGACGATCATTGCGTCGTTACCGCCCAGTTCCAGACTGCACGGTATCAACTGTTTGGCGCATTCCTGGGCAATTTTTCGCCCCGTGGCAACGCTACCTGTAAAGGACACCTTGTCGATGCCACCGTTGACGATAGCGGCGCCTGTTGCTCCGTCTCCCAGCAGGACTTGCAGAACTCCCTCGGGTAAACCGGCTTCATTTAAAATCGATTCAGCCTGTTTGGCAGAGTACGGTGTCACCTCTGAACCTTTGGCAACCACGGTATTGCCGGCCAGAATGGCCTGTACCGCCTGGTTCATCACCAGTACAAAGGGTCCGTTCCAGGGCGTGATCAAACCCACCACCCCCAGAGGCTTGTAGACAATTCGTAACTGTTTCATCAACCCCAGGATTCCGTGGACCCGGCGTTTGCCCGGCTTGAGAAACTTCTCGGCATTCTTGGCGTAATAGCACAGTGAATCCGCCACTGAGAACACTTCCATGCTCATGGCGTCGGTTCGCGCTTTGCCCGTTTCCATAACGACGGTGTCGATGATTTCGTCCTGCTTTTCCAGCACGATTTTCAGGGCCCGTTCGATAATCTCGCGGCGATGCTTCATGGATGTCTTGGCCCAAACCGGCTGTGCCTTGCGGGCCTTTTGTATGGCTGCCGCTACGTCATCCTCATTGGCACAAATCAATTCCCCGGTGGGCTCCATGTTGATTGGGCTGCGCATTTGTAAGTGCCGCCGTGCATCGCTGGATTCAATAGGTTCGTAAATGGACATAGGCGGTTCCTGGTAGCTGGATTTATCGGCTCAAACTAATGATCATTAGTTTTAAAGTCAATGTTGTGAACGATTGGTGCGGATGACTGTGCTGGTCATTCCTGTACAGGCTAATATACTGCACTAGTTCTGCAGTATGCCGCACGCTGAGTGAGGTTAAAAACAATAAGAATTGAGGGCTATCATGGGAGAATTTGTGCTGACGATCGGCTTGTTGCTGGTGGTTACATTCGGCTATATGTTCGTGCAACCTCAGGCATTGTTGGGCCTTGCCGATCGGGTTCTGGCAACTCGCTGGGTCTTTCTGGCGGCGCTCGTGCGATTGATGATTGGAGCTGCGCTTATCGCGTCAGCCCCTGCGGTCAAATTTCCTGAGGTTGTCATCGGCATTGGATGGCTGTTGGCCTTGAGCGGCTTGATCCTGGTTGCCGTGCCTCCGACCATCTGGTGCAGATTCAGCGAGTGGCTGCCATCCTGGCCCACCTTATTGCTGCGGGCCTTGACCCTGATTGGTTTGGGGTTGGGCGCTTTTCTATTATTTGCATCCCTAACTTGATTGCGGACAGGGGCAACATACGCGTAGTGCGATCTGAATCTACATCTGCCTGAGATTGTGGAATAATGGCGCGCTTTTCAAACACATAAACTGGACATCATGATTGCTACGCCAGCCGCGTTACTCCTGGGCTACTGCCTTGCGATAGCACTTTTCTCCCTCGTCGGTGGATTATTGCCCAATTGGGTGCGCATGACACACACGCGCACCCAGATCGTGATGAGTTTTGTTTCTGGCTTGATGCTAGGCGTCGCCTTCTACCATTTACTCCCTCACAGTATTGCCATGATAGGTGGACAAAACGCCGCAGATATCTCTGTCTGGTGGCTGATGGTTGGGCTGATTGTCATGCTGTTGCTGCTGAGGATGTTTCATTTCCATCAACATGACTTCAGTTCTGAAGAAGACGAGCACCACGATCATCATCACCACGGACATCATCAACCCAGCGCTGAGGCCTCGGCACATCCCCTGAGCTGGCTGGGTATCGCCCTCGGTCTGGCCCTGCACACGATCATCGATGGAATCGCCCTGGGTGCGGTCATTCAGGGGGAAGCTGCCGGGGGTGAAGTGTCTGGTTTTCTCGGTGTCGGCGTTTTTCTTGCCATCCTGATGCACAAGCCACTGGATGCCATGTCGATTACTACGGTAATGGAGGCGGGGGGCTGGAGTCGCACCGCTCGCGGCACAACCAACGCCATTTTCGCCTTTATGTGTCCGGTGGGTGCGTTGTTATTTTTCTTTGGTGTGGGATACCTCGGTGAGGCTAAAGACTATGTTGTGGGTGTCGCTCTGGCGTTCTCCGCCGGCGCTTTTATTTGTATTGCGCTGAGTGATCTGCTGCCTGAGGTGCACTTTCATAGCCACGATAAAACCAAACTGACGCTGGCCTTCATGTTGGGTATTATCTTGGCCTATGCCATTGGCAGCATCGAACCTGACGGTGCTCATCTTGAAGGTGCCGCGCATACCCAGGAACAGACGCAGGAGCACGCATGGTCAAACGGATAATCTACCCGCCCATCTGGTTGGTCTTCGGGCTGGTCGCTATTTTTACTCTCAATGAGTTCTCTGTCGGCCCTCGCTTTACGGGTACAGCAGGACAAATTGTCGGAGGCATCGTCATATTCCTGGGGCTGGGATTGTTGTTGCTAGCCGGAGGATTGTTCAGGCGGGCAGGTACAGATTTGGTTCCGTTTAAAAACGTCAGTGCGCTGGTGACGACCGGAGTCTATCGGATGACGCGAAACCCCATGTACCTTGGGATGGCGACGGTATTGCTAGGTACGGCGATAACCGTGGGCATCGCGGCCGCGATTATCGTGCCCATTGCGTTTATGGTGATTATTCAGTTTCGTTTTATCTTGCCCGAGGAAGAAATGCTCAGGGGTATTTTTCCTGAGGATTTCCCGGCTTATTGCGAACGGGTTAGGCGCTGGATTTAAGACCCGTTCGTTATTTACCTTCGGCTGCAATCAGTTTTCGAGCGTCACCCAGGCCACCAACATTGGTGACATTGCTATATTGAATGGCCTCGAGGCGTTGCTTCGCTTTTTCCGCACGACCACCCACTGCACAATACAAATAGATCGGCGTATCTTTTGCCAGCTTCAAGCCTGCAATACCTTTCTCTATGGCGTCATAGGGAATCAGAGTCGCGTTGGATAGATGTCCCTGGGAGAACTCAGCGGGAGAGCGCACATCAATCCAGACTGCATTTTCGGGAATCTCTGCCTGGGCACCCATGCCAAAGAGCACGCCTAAGGATAAAATTATCACTGTGAGGGTTCTTTTGATCATGTGTTTCTCCTACTGCTTTGCACCTGCGGCGATTGCCAGAGCACTCGTTTGAGAGGTATCAACCGCTGTACTGACCCAACCTTGTATATTGTCGGTCACGAGACTGTACAGTGCTTCGATATGTTGTTCGTCACTGTTCAGACAAGGTATGTACTCGAATCGTTCCCCGCCGGCCTCGGTAAAGTAGCCACGGTTCTCCTCGTCAATTTCCTCCAGGGTTTCCAGACAATCGGCTGAGAATCCCGGGCACAGAATCTGGACCGATTTCACACCCTCTCCCGGCAGAGCTTGTAATACCTTGTCCGTATAGGGCTTAAGCCACTCCTGTGCACCAAATCTGGACTGGAACGTGGTAGTGTATTCCGCCTCTTCAAGTCCCAGCTGCTCCGCGACTAACCGCGTCGTTTTGTAGCATTCACAGTGGTAGGGGTCGCCGCTGTCCAGGTAGCTTTGCGGTACGCCGTGATATGAAAAAATAATTTTCTGCGCTCTGCCGTGAGTTTCCCAATGCGCTTTTATCTTGTTGGCCAGCGCTTGAATGTAGGGTGGATAGTCGTGGTAGTGACTGACAAAGCGAAATTCAGGCAGAAGTCTCCGGCGTTTAAAATCGTCCGCCAGGGCGTCGAAGGTCGATGCCGTGGTCGCTCCGGAGTATTGCGGGTACAACGGTAGCACCAGCAGGCGGGTGACACCGCGATCTATCAAACCCTGGATTGTTCTGGTCACAGAAGGCTGTCCGTAACGCATTGCGAAATCCACAATGACCTGTTCACCGAATTGCATGGACAAATGCGTCGCCAATGCATCCGCCTGTGCTCGGGTGTGCTCCATTAACGGTGATCCCGCAGGTGTCCAGACCTTTGCGTACGCCTTCGCTGATCGCCTCGGTCTGATATTCAAGATCACACCGTTGAGAATAAACCACCATATCAAACGGGGTACTTCGACTACCCTGGGGTCGGATAAAAATTCTTTCAGGTAGCGGCGCAACGATCTGGGTTGTGGGGCCTCAGGAGTGCCTAGATTGCTGATCAGTACGCCAATTTTAGGCGCTCTCGCGTGGTCAAAGTTGGATGTATTGATGTATTTCATGCGTGGTCAATATACGGATCTGTCAGTTGAATGCCAAGCGGTGAGTGGTTTTTTGCCTTCAGATGACGAGCTTGCTCAGTCGTTCGTCGCACCCAGGGATCGCTTCGTCGTCATTCGGCCTCAATCCACCGAAACACTCTTTTTGCCTGCGGTGAAGTTTCCTAATCTAGCTCCACAAACAAGGCAGACGAACTATTTGAAACGACTGCTTTGCGGTTACCCAACCTTCATCAGGAGAAACATATGAATCAGTCTACAGTATCAAAAGTTGTTTATGGCGCAGCATTCACCCTCGCTACATGTATTGCTACTGCGGCCTCCGCGGGAACCCCAGATGGCGGTGAAGTTGGATTGGTCTCTTCAGGGTTGCAAAAAGTGACAGTGTCTTATTCCGATCTCGATATGACAGATGCAAAGGCCCAGAGAATTTTTCAGCATCGCGTCAGTCGCGCAGCGAAACAGATCTGCGGGTCTTCACGTCTTAGCGAGGTGGGCTCCTTGAGTCGCGCCACCAAGAACAAAGAGTGCATCGATAGCGCAGTGAGCAGCGCTATGCGACAAGCTTCCAACGCGCAAGTCGCCGCTATAGGCAAGTAAGCTTTCGCTAACCCGTTCAGACCTCTGCAACCCCTGGTGGGGGTCCTCAAGGGAGCTGTCCAATTGGGCAGCTCCCTTTCCTAGTATTGCACCGACGTCCCAGTGGCGTTCGCTTTCTCCTCTGCGGCAGTGCTAAAGTTGACCGGTCTTTTTGAGGAGAATCCGATGTCGATACTAGAAAAGTTTAGGCTTGATGGGAAAGTTGCCATTGTTACCGGTGCTGGTAAAGGCAGCGGGGCAAGCATTGCTCGAACGTTTGCAGGAGCCGGGGCGAACCTTGTGATAGGGGCGAGAACCGAGGCAG
Source organism: Halioglobus sp. (assembly GCA_045110675.1). Taxonomy (GTDB): domain Bacteria; phylum Pseudomonadota; class Gammaproteobacteria; order Pseudomonadales; family Halieaceae; genus JBALVT01. Next base: position 89,022 of record JBGCGJ010000018.1, read on the forward strand.
ACCTGCAAGCCGTTGCCAGGGAAGTCGAGGCGTTTGGACAGCAAGTCCTGGTCGTTCCCACCGATGTCTTGGACCCTGCTCAGTTGCAGGGTTTGGCGGATGCCGCCATGGCGCAGTTCGGTCGAATCGACATCCTGGTGAACAATGCCGGAGGTTTTCCACCCAAGCCGGTTTTGCAAACGACTGCAAAGGAATTCGAAGCGGCGTTTCGATTCAATGTCAGCACTGCCTTTGAACTGTCCCGTATTTGTGCACCTCTCATGGTGGAGTCTGGCGCGCTGGGTGCCATGCTGAACATATCCTCGATTGCCGGGCATAAACCTGCGCCGTGCTTTTCTGCCTATGGGACTGCCAAGGGGGCTCTGTCTTTGCTGACTCAGGAACTCGCCCAGGAGTTTGCCCCCAAGATTCGTGTCAATGCTATCGCTGTGGGTTCTACCAAAACCGACGCGCTCAACACGGTACTCACTGAGGATATCGAGCAAACCATGGTCGATCTAACGCCGATGGCGCGCTTGGGAGAAGTCGAAGATATCGCCCTGGGTGCGCTTTATCTGTGCTCTCCAGCTGCCAGTTATGTGACCGGCGATATTCTCAACGTCAACGGAGGTATGGAGCGTCTTAACATGCAGATGCCCAGAGCCTGGGGTGGCATGGGCTAATTGCCGGGCTGTTGGTCTGGATGTGCGTGGTAGAAAGCTTCCAGGGTGTTGCAATGGTGGTAAATCGACATGATTGCGGGAAACGCATTCACATCAACATTAAAACGCAGTGCGTTGTAAACCTGCGGGATCAGGTAGCAATCAGCTAAGCCGGGTTGATCACCAAAAGTGTACTGACCATTTCCCTCCCTGGCGGTAGCTTCGATTCCCTCAAAACCCCTGACCACCCAGTGGCTATACCATTGATCGACCTGTTGCTGTTCAGCGCTAAACCACTTTTTCAGATATCCGAGCACGCTGATATTGTTCAGGGGGTGTATATCGCAGGCGATATGATTGCAGATGCTGCGCACTTGGCTTCGTTCCAGGAGATCCTCTGGCAGTAACGGGATCTGGGGACGGGTCTCCTCCAACCACTCCAGTATCGCTGTCGATTGCGCAATGACGGTGCCATCATCTAGTTCGAGCGCGGGTATCAATGCCTGTGGATTGCTGCTTTTGTATTGTTCACTCTTCTGCTGGGCTTCAAGCAGATTGATATTTTCGGCGAGGTATTCGATACCCTTCAGGTTCATCGCGATTCTAACGCGATAGGCAGCGGAAGAGCGGTAGTAGGTATATAGCTTCATTGGCGTTCTCCGGTCAGGCCGGTGGTGTATACCTGACTACGACCTGGTCTATCTTGCCAAAGATTGTCTGGTCATCGCTATCGCGCATTTCAATTTCGATTCGATCACCAAAAGACATAAATGGAGTGCTGGGCTTGCCGTTGGCGATTGTCTCCAGGCAGCGAACCTCCGCAAGACAGCAAGAGCCACTCTCGCTCCCGACGTTGGACACTGTTCCCGAACCGATCACCGTGCCGGCCACGAGTGAGCGAGATTTCGCACAGTGTGAAATCAGAGTAGGGAAATCGAAGGTCATATCGATGCCGGCATTGGGACTGCCGATCAATTCTTCATTCAGGGTTGCTCGTAGGGGAAGGTGGAGTTTGCTGCCGTCCCAGGCATCACCCAGTTCGTCTGGAGTAACAAGCACCGGAGTGAATGATGTCCAGGGTTTGGATTGATAGAAACCGAATTGCTTGCCCAGTTCACCCGGAATCAGGTTCCGCAGGGAAACATCGTTCACCAGACCTATCAGTTTAATGTGCGCGCTGGCTTGATCTGCACGGGTGCCTGCGGGGACATCATCAGTAATGACTACCACTTCCGCTTCGAAGTCGATTCCCCACTCCTCGCTCTCCACTTCAATATCGTCGTGAGGTCCGATAAACGCATCCGAAGCCCCCATATAAACCAGGGGATCCTCCCAAAATGAGGCGGGAAGTTCGGCTCCGCGAGCTTTGCGGACCAGCTCGACATGAGTGACATAGGCGCTGCCATCCGCCCAGTGATAGCTGCGGGGTAGGGGGGCGGCGCATTCGGCCGGATTAAACGGAAAACTATCATCGCAATTACCCGCATTGAGCTGCTCGGATACCGCCAAAAGTTTTGGTTCAGCGTCCTGCCAGTCATCCAGGGCGGACTGCAGCGTGGCGGCGATATCTGCGACTAATACGGCGCGGCTTAGATCCTTGGAGACGACGAGTAATTTCCCATCTCTGCGATGCTTCAGTGAGGCTAGTTTCATTGTGGCTTCCGGAGTTTTCCTGCTCATTGTTGGCAGTTTATAGAGTAGGTGAAACTAGTTACATTTGCAACCAATAAGGTTACATTTGTAACTAATATGCTCTGCTTGTATACTTTCGAAAGAACCGAATCTAGGGTGATTACATGAGTGAAGTATTATCTTTGGCGCAGTTTCTTCCCTACCGCTGCAACAATCTTGCCCAGCAGATTAGCGTTTCCCTGTCGCGTATCTACGTCGATAAATTTGGGATTACCATCGCCGGCTGGAGAATTCTCGTCACCCTTGCGGAGTATGGAGAGCTGCAGGCTAAAGACGTTGCTCGCCTGACCAATATGGACAAAGTCCGGGTCTCACGGAGCGTCGCAGTCCTATTGGAACAGGGGCTTCTCAATCGCAGACCCAGTGGCGATGACAGCAGGGTTACCCTCCTAAAGTTGAATGCCGACGGACGGCGTCTGTACGAGCGTATCGCTCCGGAAGCACTTGACTGGGAGCAGGAATTGCTCGAACCGCTGTCGAAAACGGAACAACAATCTCTGTTGCGAATACTGGATAAGTTGGAGGGACGACTGCTTGAAATGGCACCTGGAGATGCGCCGTGAATCAGCAGGAGATTATCGCCAGTTTGCCTATCCATTTGAGGCCGTTTGTCAAAATACAGGATTACGATCTTTATACTCCGCAAGACCAGGCGGTCTGGCGTTTTCTTCTCAAGCAGCTAAGTCAGCATCTGGCCAAATGTGCCCACCCGGTCTATCTCGAGGGGCTTAAACGCACCGGCATCGCGCTGGATCATATCCCCTCTATCGATGAAATGAATGTTTCCCTGGCTGCCTTGGGTTGGCGAGCGGTTGTGGTCGACGGCTTTGTTCCCCCGGCTATTTTTATGGAGTTTCAGGCTCTCAAGGTGCTGGTGATCGCCTTGGATATGCGCAGTGTCGACCACATTATGTACACCCCGGCTCCCGATATTGTTCACGAGGCAGCGGGACACGCGCCGTTTATTGTAGACGTTGACTATGCGGAGTTTTTGCAACGGTTTGGCGAAGTCGGTATGAAGGCAATTAGCAGCCAGCACGACCTCGACGTTTACGAAGCGATACGTCAATTATCGGTAGTAAAAGAAAACCCTGCCAGCACCGCGTTGGAAATTGATGAGGCCGAAGCGCATTTGCAAGATGTGCTCGCCCGAGATGAAGAGCCCTCAGAGGCAACGCTCTTGTCGCGGCTGCACTGGTGGACGGTTGAGTATGGTCTTGTCGGCGAACTCGACGACTATCGCATATTCGGAGCCGGGCTGTTGTCTTCCCTGGGTGAAAGTGTGCATTGTCTGGATGATGAGAAGGTTCAGAAGATACCGCTAACAGTGGACGCAGTGACCGCCAATTACGATATTACCTCCGAGCAGGATCGACTGTATGTCACCAAGAGTTGCAAGCACTTAAGCCAGGTGCTCAACGAGTTTGCAGCCAGTATGTGTTTTGAGCGCGGTGGAGCCGATTCCATACGGGTCGCAATCAAGGCGAAGACCATTTGTACGGCGGAGTATGACTCCGGGGTTCAGCTTAGTGGGGTGTTCAGCGAATTGTTGTGCGATGCGGTTGGAAACCCTACCTATTTGCGAACCGTTGGGCCCACGCAGCTGGCATGGAAGGGTATTGAAATCCCAGGGCAAGGCATAGACCAACATCCGGAGGGATTTGGATCTCCCATCGGCAAACTCAAGGACTTTAATCGCTGCCTGAGTGAATACACGTTCGATGAACTCAAGGCACATAGTATTGAGATTGGCAAAAACGTGCAGCTGGAGTTCCTGTCGGGAGTCACCGTCACGGGCGAGTTGCGGGCCATTCATCGGCATGAACACAAGAATCTTTTGCTGAGCTTCGAGCAATGCTCGGTCACAGATCTTCAAGGGCGGATTTTGTTCGAGCCCAGTTGGGGAGTCTATGACATGACCGTTGGTGCCACCATAGATTCCGTATTTGGCGGAGCCGCGGATAGGAATACGTATCGATTGTACCGTGAACCTTCAAACCTTGAGGTGGGAGCGGTTGTCCGGGACGAGGCCTTGATGGAACTATACCGGATGGTGGCGGCTGCTGCGGGGGATCAACGCCGGAATGATTTATTGCTTGCTACCCTCCAGGATGAACTGTTGGACTACCCCGACGAATGGTTGCTAAGAGTCGAGATTCTGACTTTGCCGTACTTGAAAACGAGCGGCGCTGCGGAACTACGTCAACGGCTCAGGCAAGAATTGGACAATATCGGAACACGCTGCCCGGACAAGGCCGAGTTAATTCAGCGAGCATTGAGTTCGCCATCGTAGTGCTCTAAACATTGCTCTAAGCAGTGCCCTTAATCGTGCCCTGACACCTTTGCCCATATTGGTGGCACCGCATCCCATGCGAGTGCCCGGGCAGTTCTCTACTATAAATCTTCCTCGAATCCCTCTCGAACAGGAGAAGCGGCCATGTCTCTGAATTTTGACAGCGCGCGAATGCCCAACCCTCATATTACCGCTGAACACGAGGAGTGGCGCGCCCAGTTGCGAAAATTCATCGATGCCGAGATCATGCCCTACGCCGAAGATTGGGATGAGGCCGGGCATATTCCCATTGAACTGTGGCCAAAGGCTGCTGCTGTTGGCCTTTTGGGCATGGGGTACCCGGAGGAGTTCGGCGGAATTCTCGAAGGACTTGACTCCTGGCACAGTTGGATTGCCAATGAGGAGTTGGCGCGCATCGGTGCAGGCGGTGTCGCTGCGAGTCTCATGGTACACGGCATCGGCTTGCCACCCGTTCTGAACTGGGGGACCCAGGAACTTAAAGAGAGGGTGGCACCGTCTGTCCTGGCCGGTGAAAAGCACATTTCATTAGGTATCACAGAACCCGGGGGTGGCTCAGATGTCGCGCAGTTGTCCACCACTGCCGTTCGTGATGGTGACCATTTTATCGTCAACGGATCAAAGACCTTTATTACCGGTGGCATGAGAGCCAACTGGGTTTCCACTGCGGTTCGCACTGGTGGGGAAGGTGCCGGCGGGGTTTCTATGCTGCTGATCCCGACAGATTCCGAGGGTTTTTCTCGCACTGAACTTAATCGCAAACAGGGGTGGTGGGCCTCGGACACCGCAACGTTATACTTTGACAATGTTCGGGTGCCGGTGAGCAATCTAATCGGTACCGAAAACCAGGGTTTTAGGGTTATTATGACGAACTTCAACAGCGAGCGTATGAGCATGGCTGCGGGCATGGAAGCGCTGGGGCGAGTCTGTCTCGAAGAGGCATTGGAGTGGGCGCAAGAGCGTAAAACCTTTGGTAAACGGTTGGCGGATCACCAGGTAATAAGACATAAGTTCTCCCAGATGAAACAAAAGCTAAATGCTACCCAGGCCTACATTCGTGTGTGCTATGAAGCTATTGAAGCGGGCAATGCCAATCCAGGAGATATTGCCATGCTCAAGGTTCAAGCTAGCGAAACAATGGAATTTTGCGCCAGGGAAGCAATGCAGGTGCTCGGGGGCATCGGCTACATGCGTGGCAGTAGAGTAGAACGTATCTATCGAGAGGTTCGAGTTAACGCCATAGGCGGTGGTTCGGAAGAAATCATGCGCGATCTCGCCGCGCGCCAATACGGGATTTAACAATGAAACTATGGCACTGCAAGGGCGCTCGTTCTCTGCGTCCACTTTGGGCACTCGAAGAGATGGGATTGGAATATGAGTTGGAGGTGATGCCGTTTCCTCCGCGCATTTTTCACAAGGAATACCTGGGCGTAAACTCTCTGGGAACTATCCCCTACTTTGTGGATGATGCGACGGAGATGACCGAGTCGGCGGGAATTTGCCAGTATCTGGTCGATCGGTATGAGCAATATGACTTCGGCCTACGCGCCGATCATCCCGAATACGGTGCTTATCTGAATTGGCTACATCACTCCGATGCGACGCTGACGTTTCCGCAAACCATCTCAATGCGCTACTACCTGCTAGAACCGTCACCGGAGAAACAGGGTGTAGCTGACGATTACGCCAAGTGGTTTATCGCGCGCTTAAAACGCCTTAACACACATTTGGAAAGCCACGAATATCTGGTGGATAACCGCTTTACAATTGCCGACATCGCCGTAGGTTATGCTCTTTATTTGGGTGTGGCCTTGAAGCTGGATGAACGCTACAAACCGCAAACCAGAGAATATCTGGAAAAATTGATGGCGCGGCCTGGGTTTAAACGCGCTGATGCATTTGATGAACCTGCTCCACTGGATTAGAGATTTAGGGAAAAACAATGAGTGTAACTGAACAGGAAAAAACTGAATTTCGCGCCGAGGTTTCGGCGTGGATGAAGGACAACAAGCCCGCCGACCCCGGTTTTTTGTTGCCGCAAACGTTTATGGAAGTGGGCTCGGAAGAACAGTTGGAGTTCCTGCGAGAGTGGCAGCACAAGATCTGGTCCGCTGGTTATCTGGGAATGGCCTGGCCTAAGGAGTTTGGTGGTGGTGGCGTAAGTTCGGTTTTCCAGGATATTGCAGATTCGGAAATGCGCCGCAAAGCTGTGCCTATCACTTTTAATGTTATCGGACTGGGATGGGCGGGTCCGCTGATCAACGATATTGGTACACAGCAGGAAAAAGAAAAGTATTTAAAAAATATCCTCAGCGGCGAGGATGTTTGGTGTCAGGGTTTTTCAGAACCCGATAACGGTTCTGATCTTGGCAACGCGCAAACCAAAGCGGTGCGTGAGGGCGACGAATACGTACTCAACGGTTCCAAGATCTGGACGACCATGGGCAATTTCGCCAAGTATATGATTTTGCTCGCGCGCACTAATCCTAACACCGAGCGTAAATACGATGGCCTGTCCTACTTTTTGTCGCCGATGCTCGTGGAGGGTATTGAGACCCGACCGATACGAAAAATTACGGGCGAATTCGGCTTTACCGAAACTTTTTTTACCGACGCCAGAATCCCCGCCGATTGTCTGATGGGCGAAGAGGGGCAGGGTTGGAAGATCGCCATGCAGACGCTGCAATACGAACGAGGCGCCGAGGCGGGAGCCGCGGGAGGCTTGATGACGGTTCGCACCGACGTCGACGATATGATTGCGCAACTCGACGGCGTCACCCGTGATGGTGAGCCTGTGCTGCAAGACACCTCCATTCGCGATGATCTTGTAAAAATCGTCATGGAAGAGAAAGCCACCATACTCAGCAGCCGACGAGCGGCTATAAATCCGCTCACCACCGATTACCCCCATTCGATTCCACTGTCGAGTAAGTTGCGTGTGAGTGAAACTTCACGCCGGATGCGTCAGCTGGCGATTAATCTCCAGGGTGCAGAAGGCGCTTTGTATGTTGGAGATGATGATGCGCGTCAGCGAGGCTTTTGGCAGCGTGCCTATTTCAATAGTTTTTCCAGCACGATCGGCGGGGGAACGTCACAGGTACAGGCGAACATTGTTGCAGAACATATTCTCGGCCTTCCTAAATCGGGAGAGAAGTAATGTCAGTTATTGGAAATACAACACTGCAGTTTAGTGAAGAGCAGGCCATGATCCTGGATACAGCCAGGGAGTTTTGCCGGGATAAATCTCCCATTGAAGCGGTGCGTGCACAGTTAGATTCTGAAGCGGGATTTGATGCCGCTATCTGGCAGGAAATGGTTGCCCTGGGCTGGACCGGGATTTCTATACCAGAGGCCTTCGGTGGTTCCGGATTAGGTGTGTCCTCACTGGTGCCGGTGGTGGAGTGCATGGGGCGGGCAATGTTGGGTACGCCACTGGTGAGTTCCGCACTTGCCGGGCAACTGATTCTGCGTTCGGGAAACTCTGAACAGTTAGACAGACTGTTGCCGGGGATTGTCGAGGGGGCTGCTGCAACGACCGCAACCTTGGAAAGTGGAGATTGGGGGGCCACGCAAATAGCCTGTTCGCTCAATGACCAGCTTCAGTTAACAGGCGTGAAAAAGTTCGTCACAGACGCGGTTGTCGCCGATTTGTTCGTGGTGTCAGTAATGCACCAGGATGCTGTGGCACTTGCTGTGGTCAGAGCTGAACAGCTAAAGCCTGGGGCGATTCGGGCCAATACGCTCATTGATGAAACCAAACGTTCTGCCAGAGTCGATTTCGATGGCGTGACCGTCGACGCCAACAATGTCATTACTGGCGATAAGGTAACGAGCGCTCAGCGTGATGTTGCGCTTTTGGGCGCGCTTTTAACTGCAGCTGAAGCTGCCGGTACCACTGGCGCCTGCCTGGACACCGTGGTGGAGTACTTGAATACCCGTAAACAGTTTGGCAATTTGATCGGCTCCTATCAGGCGCTGAAGCACCCGATGGTGGAAATCCTCACGGCCAATGATTCGGCGCGTTCCTTTATCTACCATGCGGCTACCTTGGTATCGGACGAAACCCTGGATAGCGATGCTGAGCTGGCTTGTAGAATGGCAAAAGCGCAGGCTACCGATACCTTGAAATACGCCGGCGACCGATCTGTGCAGTTTCATGGCGGCATGGGTTTTACCTATGAATGCAATGCGCAGCTGTATATACGCCGGGCACAGTGGTCACAGCAGCAGTATGGCGACGCTCAGCACCATCGCAAGCGCATCGCGTCTCTACTGCTGGATTGATGTCAGCGTTTTTGTTCTTTACCGACTTCCCCTACACCGCCTGGGTCGCTTGTCCCACCGCGGTGTAATGGGGTAGAGTCCCGCCTCGAAATTGTGTTCGAAACAGAAGGTATGGCGGACAAGAAGTCGAAAATCCAAAGTGGCAAGCTGAAGAGGAGCCTCGCGGTCTCCTTTGCCGGGATTCGCGCCGGTGGGGCTCTGGCAATTGACGGTGCCTGGCAAAGGCTGCGACCCGGGAATGACGGTGATCACGCATTCGAATCCCCCTTCGCCAAGCGAGAAGCCCGACGCTTTGTTGCAGAGCTTGGCCGCCTAAAAGGGACTTACGTTAAGATTGGTCAGATGTTTGCCCTGTTGGGTGAGCATTTCCTGTCACCGGTGTTGACCGAAGCCCTCCATGAACTCGAGTCCCAGACTGAGCCACTGCCCTGGGATAGTATCGCTCCTCAGATCAAGTCGGAACTCGGCGATCGCTATACTGAACTTGCTATCGAGAAACGGGCCATTGCGGCGGCTTCTCTGGCACAGGTACATCGTGCCACTATCGTTGAAACCGGCGAGGAAATTTGTCTAAAAGTCCAATACCCGGGTTTGGCGGAAGTTATCGATTCCGATTTCGATACGGTCGTGCGTATGTTGCTGCTGGCCCGCTGGATAAAATCCGGACGCGAACTCGATGCCTGGCTGGAGTCCATGCGAGTGCAGCTGCACTATGAGATTGACTATCTTCGTGAAGCACAAATGACCGAGCAGGTGGGCCATTTAGTGGCAGAAAGTGCGGCTAAGCGAAGTGGTTCAGGTTTTAGCTACCGTGTGCCAGCGCTCTATTCCCGGTATTGCAGCGGACGAATTCTGGCAATGGAGTATGTAGACGGATTACTCGTGACGCGCTCAGAAGTTTCAAAGTTGTCTCAGAAGCGTCGCAACGCCCTTGGTAGATCGATGCTGGAACTGTTTTTTTATGAGCTGTACCAGTGGGGTGTTCTGCAAACGGACCCGAACTTCGGCAACTACTTGATAAAGCCTGGTAAAAGCGGCGGCGCTGATGAGTTGGTGCTTCTGGATTTTGGATCGACAATGAGTTGCGACGATGATTTTCTGCGCCATCTCGGAAACACCATTGCGGCGGGCCAGAGCAATGATATGGCGTTGTTGTTAGAGAGCTTAATCGGCCTGGGTTGCCTGCGTCCTGATAGTGCAAAAGAGGCGAGAGAAACCTTTGCCGAACTGTGTTTTCAGCTGCTCGAGCCACTTCGTCCGCCTGATAAGCTTCCCGCTGAGTATCTAAACGCGAAGGGAGAGTACTCTTGGGGAAGATCGCGACTGATGCGGCGAGTCGGTAAGCACGCCGCCACTTCCGCGGCCACCCGACATTTCACAACCCCCTCCAGAGAGTTTGCAATGATTGCTCGCAAGCTCACAGGTGTTTTTACTTTTATTGCAGTCTTGAATGCAGAATTTAATGCCAGTGATATTGTGCAGTCGCATATTGATCGCTGGCGAGAAGAGGCCTAGATGGCGAAGGATAAAAAAGGCGGTGATAAAGCAGGCGACAATCGCGCTGCTAGTTCTCGCAAGGCGGTTCCCACAGGGCGGGTCAGTCGGTTTGCCAAAGTTGCCAAATTGGCGAGCGGAGTAGCCGGGGGTATGCTGGCAGAGGGCACACGGCAGCTCCGCGCCGGTAAGCGCCCTCGGGCGAAAGATATGTTGTTGACGCCTGGCAATGCCCAGCGGGTTGCGGATCAACTTGCCGAGATGCGCGGTGCCGCCATGAAAATGGGCCAGATACTGTCGATGGATACCGGCGACCTGTTGCCCCGAGAGCTGGCGGACATACTGTCCAGGCTGCGATCGGACGCCAAGTCCATGCCCATTGAGCAACTTGAAGCGGCTATGACCGAAGCCTATGGTGAGGATTGGCAAGAGCTATTTTACAATTTTGAATATGCACCACTTGCGGCGGCGTCTATAGGCCAAGTGCACCGAACGATTTCCCCGGATGGTCGAAAAATTGTGCTGAAAATTCAGTACCCCGGGGTGGCCCAGAGCATCGATAACGATGTGGATAATATCTCTACGCTACTTCGTATGTCGGGACTGCTACCCGATGGTCTGGATATACAGCCTCTCCTGGAAGACGCCAAAGTACAACTTGCCGAAGAAGCAGACTATCTCAAGGAGGCTGAATTTCTCACGGCCTTCGGAGAGTTACTGGGCGGTGATGACCGCTTTGTTTTACCTGAGGTGTTACCTGAGTTAACCCACAGGAACGTCCTGGCAATGACCTATGTGAGCGGCGCCCCTATTGAGACGCTGATAGATGAACCTCCCGAAGAACGCGACCGGGTGGTCTCGGCTTTACTTGAGTTGATGCTTATAGAACTGTTTGAATTGCAGCTGGTGCAAACTGACCCAAACTTTGCCAATTATCAGTACCGCGCATCTACCGGCGAAATCGTGTTGCTGGATTTTGGCGCCACTCGAAGATTCAAGAAAAGCTTTGTTCGCGATTACAAGAAACTGGCCGCCGCTGCCGCGCAGGGTGATCGCGACAAGTTTGTTAAGGCGGCGGAGAAGGTAGGTTACGCTATGGGTGATGCCAACTCCGAATATCGGGAAGTGGTGCTTGACCTCTTTTTGTTGGCCCTGGAACCTTTGAACTCCGATGTCCTGTACGATTTTGCAGCATCAGATATTCCCGGGAAGATGGCCCAGATGGGTGAATCTGCATCAGACTATCGCGATTTTTGGCAGGCCCCTCCCACGGATGCGGTGTATTTTCACCGCAAGCTAGGCGGCATGTTCATGTTGGCCAGCCGGCTGAAAGCGCGGGTCAATGTTTACCAATTGCTACAGCGTTGGCTGTAGCAATCCCTTCATCGGCTTTTTTACGCCTTCTTTTTTAGGGTTTTCTTTTTGAGTTCGTCGAAGGATTCCTGCAGGCAGTCCGCGTAAAAGGCAGGATCGGGCAGCATATCGCGGCAGGCGGTAAACGATAACGTCACGGTACCTTTTTTGTTCTGGACGGCGCTATAGACAATATGGAACAAACCCATGTTTGGCAGCAGCGGCCCCAGGCTGAAAGAATTTACCAGCTCCGCACCGCACATATACAGTTGCACAGGAGCGCCCGGTACATTGGTGACGATAGTATTTTGAATAACGTTTGCCTCGGCCAAACCGGTTGAGCTTGCGGCACGAATGGCGATGGATAATACATTCCCCGGCATTACATTGGTTAGGTCCATCATGATGCGCGGACCCAAGGCCTCGGCATACGCCTTGCCGGATATTGTTTCCTTGTGCACTTCCTTCAAGCGCTTGACCGGATCTTCAATTTCGGTGCGCAGGGCGACATTCATAAACCCGACCATATTGCCACCCGCTTGACGCTCGTCGGGTGAGCGAACATCGATGGGGCATCCCGTCACCAGCGTTTGTTCAGGGAGTTCGCCCTTGCTCTGCAGATACTTGCGCAGTCCACCGGCGACGATGGTGAGCATCACATCGTTAACAGTGACGCCCGGGATAGTATTTTTGATAGAGCGAATTTCATCGAAATCAAAGCGTCGCCCCTCGACCACTCTATGACGGGAAATCTTTCCCTGAAAGCGGGTTTTCTGCTTGTCGTCCAGGGTGTGAAAGTTCTGATCTTTCTTGCCCTCTCGAATACGTTTAATAGCGGGAAGTGTTTGCCTGAGCATATCGACAACTTCTCCCGGTTTTTTCCAGGCATCAATGTAAGCCTGGCCCAACATTCTGGCTTTGGAGGGTCGGTTTACCAGCCAGGGTCCGGCGGGTTCCGGCTGAGCAACTTCGGGGGTAAGGTCGTGAACAATATTCATGAACTGCGCACCTGTGGCGCCATCCATTGCACAGTGGTGCACTTTAAGCAGTACTGCGAAACAGTTGTTGGGAAGGCCCTCTACGTTGTTGAGGCCTTCGATAATGTACATTTCCCATAGGGGGCGATCGCGTACTAATGGCTGGGAGTGGATTCTCGCCGCCAAAATACACAGTTGACGCCAATCACCGGGTTTCGGAAGGGCGATATGTCGCACGTGGAACTCAAGATCAAAGTCGGGATCTTCCACCCAATAAGGTCTACCGAGACCGCCGGGAACAAAGGCCAGTTTACGTCGAAATATAGGCGACAGGTGAACTCGACTTTCCAGCATGGAGAGAATTTGCTTGAAGCGCACAACGCCGTCTTCAGCGGTATCCTGATTGTAAATACTGACCCCGCCGATATGCTGAGGTAAGCCATCCAATTCTGCGTGCAGGAACATGGCGTCCTGTCCAGATAATTGCTCCATGTAGAGCTCCTTAATAATTTTTATGGGAGTGTCAAATGTCTACACTATAAACAGCCTACTCGAAAAACGCGTCCAGTCAATATTCTGAAATGCGCGTTTTAATGGTGTCTAGAGCTCAGGTACGCGGCTGTTCGATTCTATTAACAATGCTGTAAGTTGCTTGTATATTCCCGCTAGTGCAAATTGTTGTGTCATAGTGTCGGGTAGGGCTATGCGAACAGAATTAGAGGGAGTGCAGAATTTGCGAGACAGCGACTTTCGTCGACAAGGTATGAAGCGACGCCTCAGCGGCGAAGTGTGCCTTTGATGGTCGCGATTAGCGCCCCGAGGGTCTTCGACGGTGAATGCATGTTGGAGGATCACGCTGTCTTGATTGACGATGATCGAGTGTTGGACGTCATACCGGTTGGCGAAGTACCCGATAGTGTCGACACACAAATTCTCTCATCGGGGGTGCTTGCTCCCGGGTTTATTGATCTGCAAGTCAATGGGGGCGGAGGTGTAATGTTCAATAATTCGCCCTGCCGGGAAACACTCGCGACGATTGCAGCAGGACATCGTCCTAGCGGCACCACAAGTCTGATGCCAACGTTAATCAGCGACACTTTCGATGTACAGCAGGCGGCAATAGATGCCGTGCGAGAAGCCCGAGCACACGACAACCCAGCGGTGCTCGGGATTCATATTGAGGGGCCCTTTTTTGATATTGCACGGCGAGGTACTCACAAGGCCAGTGCGATCCGCGTGCCACAGTCGCGGGATATCGATTGCTTAAGCTCTCTTGATGATCTCAATGTGATCGTCACTCTGGCACCGGATCATGTCCAAACCGATCAGATTGCGCAGCTTGTCAAAGCTGGAGTGCACGTTTGTGCCGGTCATACCAATGCGAGTTATGAGCAAATTCAGGACGCTATTGCAGCGGGTTTGAAAGGATTTACCCACCTATTTAATGCCATGAGCCCACTGGCTGCTCGCCAGCCGGGTACTGTTGGCGCGGCGCTTAATAGCGACGACACCTGGGTTGGGATTATTGCCGATGGTCACCACGTTCACCCGGCCAGTATTCAAATCGCACACCGGATGAAACCCCGGGGCAAGTTACTGCTGGTTACCGATGCAATGTCGACAGTCGGCAGTGAAGCGGCATCCTTCGAAATCTACGGTGAGCGAATCGAGGAATGCGACGGGCGTCTGATCAATAGCGAGGGCGCCCTCGCGGGAAGCACGATTGGTATGATCGATGCGGTTTTTTTTGCGACCTCAGTAGTGGGTCTTCCACTGGAGGAGACTTTGCGTATGGCCTCTCTTTACCCTGCCGAATTTCTCGGGCTTGATAAGGAACTTGGGCGGATTTCGACGGGCTATCGTGCGGATTTTGTTCATTTTGATGCGGATTTTCGCGTGCATAGTACGTGGTTGAGCGGAGTTCATCAGGCTCATGTAAAAAAAACGGGCATCCCGCTGTGAAGCGATGATACCCGCAAAGACCTGAACTAGTTGGCGCTGGCGACCGCCATAGCCTCTTCATTGACCTCCCGCCGAATTCGGCTCAATAAAGGTAACAACACCAGCAATAGCAGCGGTGCAAATACCATTGCCATTCCCAGCAGGGTTTTGGAAATACCCTGATGGTCCAATGCGTAACCCAACAGAGGCCCCGTGACGATGAACACACCTCTCGTTGCAAGGCTTACCAGTGAGTTAACCGTTGCCCGAAAATCTCCGGGTACGCGTTTATTGAGCGCCTCATAAAACAGGCTCAAGCTGATACCGCGGGTGATCTGAATCGCGAAGCCAAACAGGACCCCGAACCATCCGGTGCCCCACGCCATACCTAGCAAGCCGATAATTGGCAGGCATGCGATTGTGATTAACAGTCTTCGAGAGCCGATTTTTTGCTCCAGCGCTGCCGCATAACGCGCCGAGACGCTTACCGTCAGTGCGAACGCAGCCCATATGTAGCCAAAGCTCTCCAGCGGTATGCCCTGCATCTCCCAGTACTTCTGGTAAATCCAGAACGCGTAGATCGCAAGCAAGCCGAATACCGAGATCGCCAATGCGGTCCACAGCACCACCGGTTTGCCGAACAGAAGTAGTTCGACAATGTGGCGTGCATTTTCCTTGTGGCCAGCGTCCGAGGTCACCCTTGGGGGCTCCAACAGAAATAGGCCCAGCAACAACGGCATAAAGCCCACTGCGGCTTGCACCCAAATCACCCACTCCATAGACCACAGAATTAGCAGGCTGGCGCATAAGCCGGCAATACCGGAGGCGCCTGCCTCGATGGAGATCAGGCGGCTCAGTGATTTACTGGCACCCGCGCCTTCTCTGTCACCCGTTTTTTCCAGATGTACTTCCGTGTCATACAGTAATGCCAGGTCGGTACCCGAGATGAGACTTATACCGACGCCTAGAATGACTTCGTACAACAGAAAATCGAAGAAGGTATCGGCCCAGATCAGCGATAAAAATCCAGCAGCGTTCAACACCGATCCCACTAATAGCGCACGGCGACGCCCCCAGATATCGGCGAGGTAGCCCGAGGGCACTTCACACAGAGCGATGGTCAATGCGAACAATGCCTGGGTTTGCAGTACCTGACTCATGGACAGGCCGTAACCCTGCAGCAATGGCACGAAGAGGGGAATGACCACCATAAAGCTGTGGAAGAAGCCCATCAGATAAATGATTTTTATGTTGTTGTGCAGCGACCTTTTCACGGTACTCGTCCTAATTCATTGAGTACCCAGGTAACGGAGGGGGTTTTCGCTTAGAAACGAAAAAGGCCTCCGGAAACTGGGTTCTCGGAGGCCTTTTTTAAAAGACTATATGCTTATCGCATCCTCAAACCACTTTTTGCTCCCAAAAACATAGTGACGGCAGCACGGTACTGACACAGTACCGGTTCGTCATATGTGTTTGTTTTAGGATTGATGTGGTCATGGTGCTCACTAAATAAATAATTTTGGGTTGGTGCTCTTAGGCACGTTGCTAGTGTGCTGCACAAGGAGCGCTTCGTCAATGAAAGTCTTGTCTGTGTGCAAAAGTTTACAAAAAAGCGCTGAAAAAATAGGGTCAAACTAGTTCTTTCGTATTACAGGGGGTATGAAATTCGGCTCCAGAGCTTTACGCGGGTGATAGGCCGTTACCTGTCCCATGAAAGGCGGGTGTATTGAATAGCCCAGTAAAGACTGAACTTTTGGGGTCATTGTCGCGACTCTTTCCGGTGGAATAGCCAGGAAGAAATTTTCCTGTGGTCTGGCCCAGGGTTGGCAGTACTGATTGGAAAAAGCGCGACGTGGCCCCTGGCTGTTGTTGCCGCCGCCGCGATGGAGAAGTGTACCTGCGAAAACAATGCAGGTACCCGCGGAAACTTCCATCGGTATGGACTGCGTTTTTAACTTTTGCTCAAGTGAAGCGTCAACAGAATCACCGTTTCCCAAGTAATTACCGTCTAATTCATCGTCGCCCCAGAGATGGCTGCCCGGCACAATTTCGGTTCCACCGTTGGCTGCGGTGAAATCATCCACCGCCACAATGGTCGATAGGCTGATCATTGGTCTGGGCCTTGGAATAGGGTAGAAGGAGTCGTCTGTGTGCCAGGGTTGAGGAGTCTCGCCCGGTGCTATCACAATCGCCTGGCTGGCTGTTAGCAGATAGTTCGGCATAAACACGGCGTCGCAAAATGCCATTATAGTTGGGTCTTCAGCGATGTCCGCAAACACCGGATCTCTGGCTACCAGGGTATAAATTCTCTCGGTGTGTTGACCTTCGAAATTGTTGCGGCCTTTGTGAGAGCCCAGAAGTTGATTGAACTTGTTCTTCACCTGTTCTAAACGCTTGGGGTTTAGAAAGTCTGGTATCAACGTGTAGCCCTGTGTTTCCAGCTCGGCGAGGGCGTTGTTTAGCAAGTTGGGAGAGGGCATGTACAGTGTTACCTCGATCTTCAATGCTTAGAGTATATCGGATATAAGGGCTTAGTCATTACGGGCAGCAGAGACGCTTTTTCTCAGTTGAGGACTATTGACCCGAGGTAGGGTATTGGCGGACCATTTCCCAAGCCATATTTTTCGGCCTTGTAGCTATAAAATCAAAATAAGAGAGGTAGCAATGAGTAAGAGCGATATCGAGATAGCCCGTGAGGCGACGACGCGCCCGATCATGGAGATAGGGGAGCGGCTTGGCATACCCACTGAGCAAATGATTCCCTACGGCCATACTAAAGCCAAAATAAACCTGGACTACCTCGAGCAGCTCCAAGACCGCCCGAACGGCAAGCTTATCCTGGTCACAGCTATGAGTCCCACTCCCGCGGGGGAAGGTAAAACAACCACTGCCATTGGGTTGGCGGATGCCTTAAATCGCATCGGCAAGCAAACTACCGTCTGTCTGCGTGAGCCGAGCTTGGGTCCCTGCTTCGGTATGAAGGGGGGCGCGGCCGGAGGAGGTTATGCGCAAGTGGTCCCTATGGAGGACATCAACTTGCACTTTACCGGCGATATGCACGCCATCGGTGCCGCGCATAATTTGCTGGCAGCGTTGATTGATAACTATGTGCATTGGAGCAATGAAATTCGCTTGGACTTGCGCAGAGTGACCTGGCGGAGGGTGGTAGATATCAATGACCGCCAATTGAGGCAGATAACAACCGGCGTGGGCGGCCCCGCCAATGGCTATCCCATGGAGGGCGGGTTTGATATTACAGTGGCTTCAGAAGTAATGGCCATTTTCTGTTTGTCTCGCAACCTCAAGGATTTACAGGAGCGCTTGAATAAAATTGTCATCGGTTACACACGAGATGGTGCCACGGTAACCGCCTCTGAAGTGAACGGTTCGGGCGCGATGACAGTGTTATTAAAAGATGCGCTCGCGCCAAATCTCGTTCAGACATTGGAGAACAACCCCGCGTTTATTCACGGCGGGCCCTTTGCCAATATCGCCCATGGCTGTAACTCAGTCATCGCTACGGAAACCGCCTTAAAGTTGAGTGACTACGTTGTAACAGAGGCGGGTTTTGGCGCAGATCTGGGTGCTGAGAAATTCTTTAACATTAAGTGCCGAAAGTCCGGATTGAAACCGGATGCAGCGGTCGTAGTCGCAACCGTTCGCGCTCTTAAAATGCATGGCGGAGTCGCCAAGGATGATCTCACCACCGAAAATGTTGATGCAGTGCGCAAAGGATTGGAGAATTTGGGACGACACATTCGTAATACGGGGCAATACGGTATTCCGGTCACCGTTGCGATCAATCACTTTGTCAGTGATACCCAAGCCGAGATGGAACTTATTTTTGATTACGTAGCAAAGCATGGTGCCAAAGCGCATGTGTGTAAGCACTGGGCGGAGGGAGGTACCGGCGCGACGAGTTTGGCAGAGACCGTAGCGAGCCTGACAGAGTCCGGAGCTTCGCAATTTCGCAATTTGTATGATGAAGACATGACCCTTTGGGAGAAGACACGCCATATAGCGCGTTCTGTTTACGGAGCGGATGACATTTCTGCGGATAAGAAAATTCGCGATCAGTTTCGCAAGTTTCAGAGTGATGGCTACGGTCACTTCCCCATTTGTATCGCGAAAACGCAATACAGCTTTTCCTCAGATCCGAAGCTGTTGGGAGCACCCAGTCATCATCATCTCAATATTCGCGAGCTTGTACTGGCCGCAGGTGCGGAGTTTCTTGTGGTAGTCTGCGGGGATGTGATGCGAATGCCCGGATTGCCGAGAGTGCCCGCAGCTAACTCGATTTATGTGAATGACACTGGGCAAATAGAAGGTCTATTCTGAATGGAGAAACAACGAGGGTGTGTGAACACCAAGCTCGGCGGCTGCCTGTTGCTCTGCCTGGCCTTTGTGTGTTCCTCCAGTATGTGGGCGACAGCCGCTGATAAGACCGCCTTGGTATTTCAATCCGACTTCGGTCTAAAGGACGGAGCTGTTTCGGCGATGAAAGGCGTGGCATTCTCGGTGGATTCCTCGCTACCGCTGTTTGACTTAACTCATGAAATTCCTGCCTACAATGTTTGGGAAGCTTCCTACCGCTTCTTTCAATCATCTGCCTACTGGCCGGTGGGAACTGTATTTGTCAGCGTAGTTGATCCAGGCGTAGGCACGAAAAGAAAGTCAGTGGTTTTGAAAACCAAGGCCGGATACTACTTTGTTACCCCAGACAACGGCACGCTAACACTGGTGGCCGAGCAGCAGGGAATTGACGCCGTTCGTGAAATTGATGAGTCGGTAAATCGAATCCCGGGTTCGACTGACTCACACACCTTCCACGGTAGAGATGTCTATGCCTACACCGGCGCGAGATTAGCGGCAGGTGTCATCAGCTTCACTGAGGTTGGGCCAGCACACTCCAACACGGTTGTCTCGATAGAGTACCAAAAAGCTAAAGTAGAAAATGGCTCGGTGTATGGCAATCTGCCAATTCTGGATGTGCAGTATGGAAACGTTTGGACCAGTATCCATCAGGATCTATTGAAAGAAGCGCGTATCGAATTGGGTGATATGGTGTGTATTGCGATCTATGAAGGGGATGCCTTAAGACTCGAGCTTGAGGTTCCCTATGTCGAATCCTTTGGAGCCGTGGCACTGGGGCAACCTCTACTGTATGTGAACAGTTTGTTGAACGTTTCCTTGGCGCTCAACCAGGATAGTTTTGCACAGCGCTACGCCATCGAGTCGGGTGCGCTGTGGAAGATCGAGCTGAAGGACTGTGCTATTGAATGAACGTTCGATGCTCTCACAGATAAAAGCCGAACCTTTTCCTCTAGCGGTTTCTTCCAAGTTTCTCGTGGGCAGTTACCCAGTCGTTTTCGCCGGTTTCCTTATCGGTACGCGCAGCAGAAGTGAGTGAAAGTTCCCCTGCCATAACGACGCCCGCCGCAATTTCCAGCAACTTGTAAGCTTTACCCTTACCGTAGCAATCCATGAGTTCCAGACACTCGCGCTGGGTGGCCAAACTGGTACCGCCCCCATAGCTCGCCATTATCAGTGCGGGCATTGTAATAGAATACTTAAGGTCACCACTGGTGGTGATATAACTGTAGACACTGCACTGATTCGCCTCGCCAATGTTGGCCATGTCTTGGCCTGTTGCCATAAACAGGGCCGCGAGGCCGTTAGCCGGGTGAGCGGCATTGTTAGATGCACCGGTTAAGAATGCCGCGAGGGTGCCGATGGACATACCCGCGTGAAGTTGTTCGGGAGTTGTGCGCAACACGTCCTTGAGTACTTGCCTTGGCAGGGTAATTTCGGCGGTAACCTTTCGACCTCGACCTTTTAAGGAATTGACAAAAGAGGTTTTTTTCTCAGAATCCATTCCCCCCGACAATCCATAGCTGCGTAGCTTGGGGTACTGCGCGCGTATCCACTCGCAGGCGACATAGGTGGCCTTGCCCGTCATATTTTGGCCTGCTGCATCGCCGGTGCTGTAGTCGAAGCGGGTGTAGACCATGCCGTGTGCGGGATACTGCTCAATCTCCAAAAGTTTGCCGACCGATGTCGTTGATTCCGCCTGCGCTTTCACCGCTTCGAAATTGTCCTTCAGCCAGATCCCGAAATCTCGGGCTTCTCTGGCATCTCGGAACATAAACACTGGCGCACGCTGCATAGCTTCACTGACGACGGTGCACATGACGCCGCCGCTTTCTCGTATAGCACGCATGCCGCGGTTGTAGCTGGCGATCAATGTGCCCTCGATAGTGGCCATGGGTACGTAAAACTCACCTTGGGCATGCTCGCCATTGACTACCAGAGGTCCGGCAACGCCGATGGGTAGCTGTGCAACGCCAAACAGATTCTCGCAATTGCCCTCCATGGTTTCGGGGTCAAAGGTGAAATCTTTGGTGTGGTTAAGTTTGGTACCTGTTTTTGCCTCCAGAAACTGCTGGCGCTCGGAGATGATTTCACTGGTGTAGTCGTTGTCGTTGCTGCGAGGGATTTTGTTGCTCATGAGTGTTTCCTTCTAGGGAAGAGGTCGCGCCGAATCGCCTGTGGCTAGACAAGCATAGTCTATATTTGATCGACGTTTGCGTGACGGTCGGGAATACGAGCCCCTGGCGGGGCTCTGGATTGGATATTAAAAAGTTCAGTTAGCTGGCGTTTTGCATGCTTGCCAGTGTTTGGCTCTCTTCATCCAGGATAGCAGCAACCAGGGCGTGGGACTTTACGCGTTCCATAAAAGCGCCTGTTATAGGCCATGTCTTGGCGTCGATGGCGAAACTCGCGTATCCGGCGTTTACGAAAGGTGATGCGATGGAAATATCTGCTGCACCCAGGTCGCCAAACAAAAAGCCTTGCTCGGGTAGTTCGCCTTCCAGGTATTTCAATAGTTTTGGCATGTTGTCATTGAGAAGCTCGCTGACTCGCTCTTCATCGACCGGTTGCTTCATCATCATTGGTCGCATAACGCGGTGAAAAAATAGTCCTGCCGCAGATTCAGATAATACCGAACCTGCATACTCCTCATACCAGTCAGCGCGGGCTTTTTGGGCGGCATCAGTGGGGTAAACCGGAATCTCCGGGTAGGCATTTTCGAGGTAGCGCGAAAGAACTTTCGAATCGGAGATCTTCAATTCACCATCGCGCATGGCTGGGATTTTGCCCAGAGGACTGACCTTGGCAAGCTCTTCATCATTCGACCAGGGCATTGATTGGACGTATTCGTATTGCAGATTTTTAAGGGCCAACACGACCCGAACTTTACGGACAAAGGGGGACAGCGAAGCGCCGTACAGTGTAATCATAGTTTTTTCTCTGTGTCTGGAAGATGGTTCAGGGTAATTGCTGGTAGGTGTTGGACAGGTTGTCCGTCACTACTCGGGCGATTCCGTCAACTGTACTTAGATTCAATGGAAATGCCAATGTCCGGGTGAGAAAACGCCATCCCGCAGGGAGGGCTAGCCGCTCTCCGAGTGTTGCTAGTTCACTGAGTTGCAAATCTTCGTCCAGGATGCGGCTGAAAGACTGCATGATATAGCGATTACCCTCCGGATCGTGCAGTTCGTAAATTTGTCGACCAGCAACGTATCCAAACACAGTATCGCGAGATACTTCGGCTACTTTGTAGGCAGAGTTTTCGTTTTCGTTATCCAGCGAGCCGCCCTGTGGAAGCAGAACACTCGCCGCCAGTCGCATATCAATGTCTCCGAAAGATTCAACGGTCTGTTCCTCGAGCACATCACCATTGTTGATGATGGTGTCCAGCACCCAGAATCGTGGCCCGTTCAAAAGAGCGCGTAGAACACCAAACTCTGCGGCGATTGCTTCGCTGTCCAGCGCTTCCCAGAGTGCTTGTGGACAAAAGTTTAAACCGAGACTGTTGTATACATCCGCCCGCACTCGGCCTGAGTCGAGCGACGCCAACAACACCTCACAGTAGCGTAAGTTATATAAAAAACCGGCCTGGGGTTCAGGGATCATCGACTCAGCCATTTCTGAGACGTTCACCAGCGTGTTTTCAACCCCTGCCTCTTTGTGGATTAACACGTCCTCGGTCTCGTTGCTCAGGGCAAAAATTCGCAAAAAGGCATCGCGGCTGGCATAGCGCACCATAGCCGCCTGCTCCCAGCCGATATCGTCCCTGGTAAGTACGATATCGATATCCATTACCAGGGAGGGGTAGGAGCTGTAGGCTAGCAACCTGGGAATGATGGCACTGCCATAAATTTCGTTCGCTTCTTTGCCGCTCAGGTCGCTCTCGCGTCCGTCGGGATAATTGGCCTCGTCATAGAAATCGATTAGGTTCACCATCCAGAACGGATCTGGATTGTCGGAGACGATCATATCGATAATAACTTGCGGGTCGGATTCCAGTCTGCTGGCCTTGGAGGATTGTTGTTCGAGCAGTGCCTGGGCCTGTGTTTTGTCCAAGTTTAGTAGACTGGAATCAGAAAAACTGCCCATGGGTTCAAACGGCAGAGCAGTCTCGCGACCCAACACCCAGGCGTGATCGCTTGTCGCCTGAAACAGCGTTTCCATGGCATCGGTAAATGCCTGGCTGTTAATGGTATCCAGCAGCATCAAGATGTTGGGGAACTCGATAAGCCTGACATCGCTATAAGGCCTCTCTCCGATGAGTTCGGCGACAATCGTGCTGGCAAACTTTTGTTCTGCTGAGGCGGCTTCCCAGACCGGCGCGATCTGCGACTCATAGCTAGCGAACATTTCCTCCTTCGAGACCTGGATCAACTGCATCAGGGTCACGGGGCTGGAGGCATCTTCGTAATCGAGAATGCTCTGCATCGCCTGGTCGGTGAAGACACTCTCCAGGGGGCCGAATTGCGCCCGTAACAATTGGGCCTCGGTTTTTGGCACAACGGGTTCGATGCTTCTGCGATCAGAGCTATCTGAGCAGCCTAGAAGCGTAGACAGACATAGAACGGAAACCAGATTTCCTGTTGTAAGTTTCCGCATTTTCATACCCTCCAATTTGGACCTTTTTCAAGGTGCACTGCATTCCTGTAGCGACTAATTTTGACACAGCTTCCTATTGAAATGCCCATTTCACTACCGATATTTACGCGGACGAGAAAATCTATTGGTAATCTTGCCAGGATCAAATCAGAAGTGGTTGAACTTGGAGCGATAGGCGCATATTGTGTGCATTCTCTAAATAAACCCAAAAGAAGAGAGAGTATGAAAAAATCCCAAAGCATGCCGTTATTCCGGCGAACACTTCTTGCCTCTGCAATTGCTCCTTTAGCTCTGACCCTCACGCCTGCCGTGACTGCTCAAGATCTTGAGGAAGTCTTTGTCACTGGTTCCTATATCAAATCTTCCCCTTCTGACGCGGCCTCGCCCGTCGACGTTGTGGATAACGAGTACATCAACCGCAGTGGTGCATTTACGGTTGGTGAGATCACCGCCAAGTTGAGTGTAAACTCCGGTTCGGAAAACCAGGCCGATTCGTTTACCTCTGGAGCCACTCAAGGTACCAGTAACGTCAACCTGCGTGGTCTTGGTTTGAGCTCCACTTTGGTGCTAGTCAATGGTAGGCGGCAAACGATTGCTGCGACACTAGCCAATGACGGCAGCGTTTTTGTTGATACCAGTACTATTCCTGTCGCCGCCCTGGAGCGGGTAGAAATTTTGAAGGAGGGTGCAGCCTCGGCCTACGGTTCCGATGCGGTAGCCGGTGTTGTGAACTACATACTCAAGAAAGATTTCGATGGCTTCGAAGTGAATGGTGGCTATCAAACTACTAAGGATGACAATCAAGACACCACAGAGGCCAGTTTTTTGTGGGGCTTTGGTAACGACCAAACTCGGGTAAACATAGCGGGCGCAATTTTGCGTCAGGATCCACTGAGCGTAGCAGACCGGCCGTTTATTGCCGACAATGCGATCAGTACTCTGGGTCGTTCCTTTATTCTGCTTGGGCCTGATTCTGTCGCCTCCGGCGATTATGCGGGAACGTATTCTCCAGGCGAGAACGTGCCCGATCCCAACTGTGATGCCAATGGAGGAATACTTATTCCGCAGGCCTCTGGGTCGCGCTGTGGCTTCTTTTATGGGCCTCGTTTTAATATCGTCAACGAGGAAGAGCGCAATCAAGTGTATGCCAATGTGGTACACGACTTCTCGGACTCACTGACCCTTACCGCCGAACTGGGTTACACAGAGCACGAAGTGTTGGACAACCCACAATCACCCACGTACCCCAACCTTTCCTTCCCGGTTGTCCTGCCGGGACAGGCTGGCAGCCCATTTAATGTGCCGGTAGTTTGGTTGGGACGACCACTGGGATCTGATTTCCCATCGCCTGATGCTCCTCGTGAAAATGAGACTTGGCGCGCGGTACTTGAACTCGATGGTTCATTTAACGATAACTGGGCTTGGAACGGTGCCATCACCTACAGCACTAACGAACGAGAAACCATTCAACCCGACACAATCAGTTCTCGATTGAACAATGCTTTGGCGGGTAATGGGGGTGTAAGCGGTACTGAGACGTTTAATATTTTCGACTCTTCGGCAAATAGTGCGTCGCTAGTCGACTTTATTAGTGTAGATACCGTCACCAATCGTGAGACTGAACTGATGGTATTCGATTTCGTCACCTCTGGTGACTTGTTTGAGATGGATGCGGGCAGCGTCGGTTTCGCCGCGGGTGTGCAGTATCGCGACGAGAGTTATGAGGTGAGCCGCAACGAGATCTATACGCAAACAATTGACCCGAATACCGGGGCTATTATTCCAGTAGATCTGATCTTCCTGGGTGGTGGTTTGCCAGTTGATGAGGACCGCAACTCCTATGCGGCTTTTGCAGAGATGCAGATTCCTTTGACCGAAACATTGGACGTCAATGTCGCTGTCAGATATGAGGATCTTGAAACTGACTCAAGCGTTGATCCAAAACTTTCGGTACGGTGGCAGGCAACAGAAGAGTTAGTGTTACGCGGTTCGGTATCCACCGCTTTCCGTGAACCTTCATTGTCGCAGTTCACCTCTCTGGAAACATCTCTGCAGGGTATTCAGGATTTTAACCCTGATGGCACACCCAAAGGCGGAGTTGCTTTTATCAGAGTATCTTCTGCCGGTAATGAGGACCTGGATCCAGAGGAGTCAACCAACTACAACTTTGGCGCGATTTGGTCTCCCACCGATAACTTCGACATGCGTATTGACTACTGGCTGTTTGAGTATGAAGACGTTATTACCATTGAAAGTGCTCAGGGTAAGATCATTAACGATCTAAACGGCCCTGACATTCTTCGACTCGATGGCGACAACAGTCAGTTGACCGGGATTATCACCAACTATTTCAACGCGGCGAGCGTGGATACGGATGGTATAGACCTTGCGATGAATTACTATATTCCCAGCAGTGCGGGTGAATTTGGTATTCATTTCACGGGTACTCATACGCTCAGTTATGAAATCCCCGATCCCAGTGGTGGTACGCAGGATGTAGCGGGTTTGTTTAACCACGACAACTTCGCTCGCTCTATTCCAGAGACTAAAGCCAATCTTTCGTTTGATTGGGCGAAGGATAACCACTCAGCGGCGTTAATTGCCTACTATGTAGACAGCTACAAGACGACGCGAGCTGTGCCTGCTGGCGCCAGTGCTAACATCGACGAATGGGTTACGGTAGATTTACAATATGCCTACAACTTTGATTTTGATGACAGTGCCGCAGTAGTTACCGTTGGCATCAAGAATGTCTTTGATGAAGAGCCGCCGACTGTTTATGACTCTGTTAACTTCAGCTATGACCCCAAGCATCACGATCCACGCGGTCAGCTATTCTACGTGAGAGCCAAGTATCGGTTCTAAGTAGGTGTTAGTTTGAGTTAAACACTGAAACTTAAAAGGCCAGTTCTTCGGGACTGGCCTTTTTTTTACTTGATGGTATTGGAGAACAGTGCGTCGACAATCTCATTAGCGAACGTGTCGTGCAAGGGCGCGTGCCCCGTCAGCAGCCGATAGAAAATGGGTCCGTAAATCATATCCAGTACGGTTTCTATGGGTAGATCGATGGGTATCAGACTTTCCTTGGCGGCGCGTTCCAAAATGGCGCGTCCCTGCTCACGACTTTTCAATATCACCTGATTTCTAAATGCCTTGCTGAGCTCGCTGTCGGTATCCGCCGAGGCCATAAGAATGGCTGTTTGACGACCGGTCGGAGATGCGAATCGCTCAACGACTCGCTGCAATTGGTCCTTCAGATTTTTCAGTGGAGATTGCGAGAGGGTTTCCTCCACCGGAGGCTCTGTTCTCGCCATAACCGCTGCCATGGCTAATTCCTGGGCGTTGATCCAGTATCGATAGATGGTGGGTTTCCCAACTTTGGCACGCGTCGCCACGGCTTCCATAGTGACCTTGGTCAAGCCGCCTTCTTCCAACAGTTCATAGGCGCTGGCCAGAATCGCATTTTGAGCGCGTTCGCTGCGGGGTCGGCCCGGTGATTTAGCGGTCATAAGAAGTCTCTTTACTAATTATAAAACGTAACGTAATATAATTATAAAACAACACAAGGAGCAATGCTATGGCTAATGAAACGAGTGGACTAAAACTGTCACCTTATCTGAATGTTAAAAATGCTGATGAAGCGATCAAATTCTATTGCGAGGTGTTTGGAGCCACTGAGATGTTCCGCTTGGAAGATCCAACAGATGGTCGCATAGGGCACGCTCAGTTGCGCTTTGGTGACACGCTGATGATGATTTCAGATGAATATCCAGACTTTGGCGCACTCAGCCCTGTGAGCTTTGGAGGGTCTCCTGTAAAACTCCATTTGTCCGTTGCCGATGTCGATCAGACATTCGCCAAAGCACTGGAAAATGGCGCCCTGGAAGTGCGAGGCGTCAAAGACCAGTTTCATGGCAGCCGCAGTGGGGTGTTGACCGATCCATTTGGCCATGTCTGGCATCTGGACACGGAAATCGAAGAGGTTTCGCCGGAAGAGATGCAGCGCAGATGGAGTGAGGCTGGGATGGCCTGAGATGATCAGGGTCAGCTTGACTGCCACGGCGGTAGGGTGTTGATTGGAAATATGTGACATCTGGAAACGGCAACGAAAGTAGTTTACCGCGAAGAAACATTGCGCATGAGTAGTGATGTTGTAGCAGCTTCACCAGGATGTTTCTCGCTCAATTCGATTACTGTGCATCTGGATCAATTCTATTTATACTCGGGTGGAATAAAACCAGATCAGATAAGTCGCCTATCTCGATGACTCGTAAAATAAAGAAAACCGCGCAGTTGGAACTGACTCTGGATATCAAGGATGACGATTTTCTCAAGCCACCCCGGGATGCGCAGCGCAATGCATTGCTCAATGGAGCGGTTAAAGAGTTTGTCGACGATTTGAAGGCGCTCGACGATCTGGCAAGCCGCTTCGTCAGCGGTAGCTCCGGTGGCAGTATGGACGGAGATCGAACTCAGGCCGAACTCTCTGACCAGCAAATCATGGAAGACTGGCAATTACCGGTTATGAGTGCCATGGTCGAGGCGGTGACGTGGCCCGGCTGCGAAATACTCGAAATAGGATTTGGTCGGGGAGAGTCTGCCGTCATGATCCAGAATCGAGATGTGCTTTCTCATACCATCATGGAATGTAACGACTCAGTCATAGAGCGCTTTGAGAAGTGGCGTGCGAATTATCCGGGACGTAACATCAG
>JBGCGJ010000019.1:0-72165 GCA_045110675.1 Halioglobus sp.
AACGCACCTGCTTTGAGTTTTCCGACAGCTGAAACCCCACAAAAACAAGGGACAGTATGATGGCAACGCCACCTATGATTTCCGCCAAGTGGGCCCAGTCTTGGAGCGAGCGCTTCATAAGTGTTGCTCCTTTCCTATCATTGTGTATGTATTCATATCTTTCACTAGATTAATGTACGAGATTTTCCGTGCCGGCTCGAATCTTCGCGGCAATTTGGGACTCGACACATAACGCTTCAAGCAGGGGCCGCTGGTAAGCGGTCCCGGCGCGAAGCGCCCTTGCTGCCTTGATTTGTTATGTGTCTTCACTCACACCATCTGAGTCGCGCATTTTCGATAGAGCCTCAGGAGAAGATAGGGGGCCAACTTCAGTCGCCGCCGCATCAACAATCTCTCGAAAGTCTTCCCTATAAGTACTTTTCCTAAGATTCCAATAATTCCGCACTCCGACTGAGCCCATGTGCATCGCTATTTGCTGATAAAGACCGCTCCAGCTTTCCTCAGAAAAATTTCCACTCTTGTATTGAAAATAAGCATGCTCCCAATGTCTGAGAGAGCCATTAATCCAGAATGCATACTGTGAAAGCTCTTCATCACTTAAGGATGACGGGTCATTGCCAGCCTTGACAACAAGGTACGGGATATTGGTATGTGATACACCAATAATGCCAGAGCTGGTCGAGTCAGAGATTCCCTGCTCAGTATTTGCCTTCATTGCCTTGGTGTTCTGCTTTATCTGGACAGCCAAATAGACAAGTGAAATCAGCACTGCTAAAGCACTCAATATCTCGGTGACTGCTGTAATCAATTCCAAATTCATGTATCAGCCTCGCTAAGCACATAACGCCTACATGTGGGGCGGGCCACGAAGTGGACCGTCCCAGCAGCCGAAGGCTGCGCCACGATGTACTTGTTAGGTGGAATCATGATGTGCTGCGCCTGTTTTTTGAAGCACGTTCGTTACCCTGTTTAAAATGCCCGGTTAACTTGGCCATAAGCAACTGAGCCTCCTCCGAGTTACATGATTCGACTTTGTTCAAGAACTTTTGCGCCGCCCTTTCTTTGAGCGTTGCAATTCCTTTTCCATCTGAGAATAGCTGCACGGTACCGCTTTTGGTCTCTCGATAAGTAAATCGACTCGGCTCACCGGGGTTCTCTCGGGTCATTGAAATTCCACCTAACAGCTAATTATAGGGAACGGTCTCATATCTCTGCTTTCCCTGTATGTTGATTTTCTCCGACCTTAAAAAAATCAAAAGGCCATACCTAACAAGAGCTTATCCCCCTGGAGTAATTTCAGCAATCAAGTTATAAAGAACCTTCAACCTCATTCAGACATCTATTTCGTCCACACCAGAAAGAGCCTGTTCGCCAAAAAACCCATGAATAACAAAGCAGTAGACGAAATATATTTTTGAATAGCGCTAATTCCGCTGAAAAACGGTAGTTCTTTTGCCCCCACCAATCCACCGCCACTTCCCTACACGCGACATTGTTCGCTATGATATGAAAAGACACCGCAATGCAAAGGAGTCGCTATGGGCAAAGTGTATGAGTTCCCATCACAGCAGGTTCAGGGGCTTGGGTATCTTGATAAGGAACTGCGAAAACTTCTCGAAAGCAAGGGCGCCGATCAGCAACTGATCGACTTTGCCGCCACTCAACTCACCGATATTTATGCGCAGCTGAGCGAATCGGAACAGTATATTTTTTCTCTTACTGTGCCAGCGGGAATGTCTGAGGAAGATCGTGAAGATTTAAACCAGCAAATCAATGTGGGGCTTGAAGGAATTCGACAGGAGAATCATGCCATGATGGTTAAGCTGGTTGCTCAGCTAGTATTGGCTGAGGTTCGTTTATATCAGCACGAACACGGAGACTAACTCTGACTTTTTAGATATGTTGTACCTGATCAATTTCGTATTCTATTTCACCGCCAGGCGCTCGCACTACAACCACATCACCTTCCTGTTTGCCTATCATCGCTCTGGCGATAGGCGATCCAACGGAAATTAAATTTTGCTTCACGTCGGCTTCATCTTGGCCGACGATTCGGTAGGTAACGGTTTCGTCCGTGTCTACATTCACCAAATCAACCGTTGTGCCAAAAATCACTTTGCCGGTTTTGGGAATGGTGGTCACGTCAATCACTTGTGCGCCCGCCAGTTTGCTCTCGATCTCCATAATGCGACCCTCGGCAAAACTTTGCTGCTCGCGGGCGGCATGATATTCGGCGTTTTCTTTTAGGTCGCCGTGTTCGCGAGCTTCGGCAATGGCTTGGATAATTCGCGGTCGGTCGACCCGCTTAAGTTGTTCAAGCTCTTCTCTAAGGGCCGCTTCTCCGGCTTTGGTCATTGGTACGCCGCTCATGATCCTATACTCCTGTGCAGTTCCTGCAACCTGCGAACCTTTTTGTCACCCTCTTGCTTCAGAGACATGCAAATCGCCTCCGCCGCCGTCAAAGTTGTAGTATAGAACACCCTGTGAGCTTCGGCACTTGCGCGGATAGGGGCTGAATCAGCAATGGCGCGGCGCCCCTCGGTAGTGTTTACAATCAGATCCGCTTCGTTATTTTTGATGACGTCTACTATATGCGGGCGCCCTTCCAGTACTTTATTGACTCTTCGTACTTCAAGGCCCGCAGCTTCCATCGCGTCAGCCGTTCCACCCGTCGCTGCCAGTGTGAAGCCTAGCTCTACAAGATTACGTGCAACCTCTACTGCGCCGGGCTTGTCCACATCTCTCACGGAGATCAGTGCTGTTCCGCTGCGCGGCGGTGGTGCACCAGCGGCTAGCTGCGCTTTGGCAAAGGCGTCGGGGAAGTTATCGCCTGTGCCCATCACCTCTCCGGTGGATTTCATTTCCGGGCCGAGAATGGGGTCGACACCGGGAAACTTGTTAAAGGGCATCACCGCTTCTTTAACTGAGAAGTAAGGAGGAACAATTTCTGTGGTGAAGCCTTGTTCTTTCAGCGTCTGGCCCGCCATGCATCGGGCGGCAATTTTTGCAAGCGAGACACCAATGCACTTGGAAACAAACGGCACGGTTCTGGATGCGCGTGGGTTTACCTCAATCACAAAGATTTCATCGTCCTGCCAGGCGAGCTGCACATTCATCAAGCCCTTTACGCCCAGCTCCAATGCCATTTGTTTTATCTGTCCGCGCATCTCGTCCTGCACTTTAGGGTCGAGACTGTAAGGCGGCAGGGAGCAAGCCGAATCACCGGAGTGAACACCCGCCTGTTCTATGTGTTGCATGATGGCGCCAATCACAACTTCTTCGCCATCGGATACCGCGTCAACGTCCACTTCAATCGCTGCGCTTAAGAAGCTGTCCAGTAATACGGGAGAATCATTGGAGACCTGCACAGCAGTTTGCATATAGCGCAATAAGTCCTCTTCGCGATACACAATTTCCATCGCTCGCCCACCCAGTACATAGGAAGGGCGCACCACCAGGGGATAGCCAATCTTAGCGGCCGCCGCCACCGCTTCATCGGTACTGCGAACAGTGGTGTTTTCGGGTTGCTTTAAACCCAGCTTTTGTATCATCTGCTGGAAACGTTCGCGATCTTCCGCTCTGTCAATTGCATCCGGAGTGGTACCGATGATTGGCACGCCTTCCGCTTCGAGAGCTCTGGCCAGCTTTAAAGGCGTTTGGCCACCAAATTGCACTATCACACCCTTGGGTTTTTCAAGAGCGACAATTTCCAGGACGTCTTCTAAAGTTACCGGTTCAAAATACAATCGATCAGAAGTGTCGTAATCAGTGGAAACCGTTTCGGGGTTGCAGTTAACCATAATGGCTTCGTAGCCATCTTCGCGCATCGCTAACGCCGCATGCACGCAGCAATAATCAAATTCAATACCTTGGCCAATTCGGTTAGGTCCACCACCCAGTACCAATATCTTGTCCCTATCACTCGGCAGTGCTTCGCACTCCTCTTCATAGGTGGAGTACATATAGGCCGTGGCCGATGCGAACTCTGCGGCACAGGTGTCTACTCGCTTGTAGACAGGACGAATGTTCAAACTCTGACGATGTTGACGAACGTCGCCCTCGGCAACATTGAGCAGCACTCCCAGGCGAACATCGGAAAAGCCCTTGCGCTTCAGCGCATACATTTGAGCGTGATCCATTGAACTGAGCGTGACACGCTTAAGACTGTTTTCCGTGTCGATAATATCTTTGATCTGTACCAGGAACCACGGATCTACGCCCGACAACTTGTAGACTTCATCAATGTCCATCCCAGAGCGAAACGCATCTCCCAAATACCAGATACGCTCTGGCCCTGGATTGGTGAGCTCTGAAATCAACTCATCACGGAGGTCTTCGTTGTCCACATCGATCATGTGCTCGAAACCGGAAGAGCCCACTTCCAAACCTCGAAGTGCTTTCTGCAGGGACTCCTGGAAGGTTCGGCCGATAGCCATCACCTCACCCACAGATTTCATTTGAGTGGTTAGGTGCGAATCCGCCCCTTCAAACTTCTCGAAGGCAAACCGAGGTATTTTCGTCACAACGTAGTCAATGGACGGTTCAAAAGAGGCAGGAGTAGCGCCGCCGGTGATATCGTTTTGAAGTTCGTCCAGGGTATAACCAATAGCCAGTTTTGCGGCCACTTTGGCGATGGGAAAGCCGGTAGCTTTGGATGCCAACGCCGAAGAGCGCGACACTCTGGGATTCATCTCAATAATTACCATACGACCCGTTTCGGGATCTTGGCCAAACTGCACGTTTGAACCGCCGGTCTCCACACCGATTTCACGCAGTACTGCCAGCGAGGCGTTGCGCATAATTTGGTATTCTTTATCCGTGAGGGTTTGCGCCGGAGCTACAGTGATCGAATCTCCGGTGTGTACTCCCATGGCATCGAAGTTTTCGATGGCGCAGACAATAATGCAGTTGTCATTTTTATCACGCACCACTTCCATCTCGAACTCTTTCCAACCGATCAGGGATTCATCGATCAGAAGCTCTGTCGTCGGCGACAAATCCAAGCCGCGCGTACAGATGGTTTCAAACTCGTCGCGGTTGTAGGCGATGCCGCCACCGGAGCCACCCATGGTGAACGAGGGGCGGATAATACAGGGGAACCCTATTTGGTCGAGTACCTGGTAGGCCTCTTCCATACTGTGTGCGGTGGCGGATCGGGGTGTTGCCAGGCCAATACGCTTCATCGCATTGTCGAACAACTGTCGGTCTTCGGCCATGTCGATGGCTTCCGCTGTCGCTCCGATCATTTCTACGCCGTGCTTTTCAAGCACCCCTTCACGGGCTAAGTCCAAAGCGCAGTTCAGGGCTGTCTGTCCGCCCATGGTCGGTAACAAGACGTCTGGCTTTTCGACTTCAATAATTCGTTCGACGGTACGCCACTCAATCGGCTCTATGTAGGTGGCATCGGCCATTGCCGGGTCGGTCATTATGGTCGCGGGGTTGGAGTTCACCAGAATCACCCGGTATCCCTCTTCACTCAGCGCCTTACAGGCCTGGGCTCCGGAATAATCAAACTCGCAAGCCTGGCCGATAATAATCGGGCCAGCACCCAGAATCAGTACGCTTTCAATATCAGTTCTTTTTGGCATAGGGCGTTAACTTTTTCCGGTGGCGGCAGCCATCAATTCAATAAAGTGATCAAACAAGGGGGCGGCATCGTGCGGACCCGGGCTGGCTTCAGGGTGCCCCTGAAAACTGAAAGCATCTTTGTCGACTCGGTGAATTCCCTGCAAGGTGTGATCAAACAAGGACTTGTGGGTCACCCGAAGATTTGATGGCAGGCTCTCTTCATCCACCGCAAAACCATGGTTCTGACTGGTGATCAATACAGTGCCGTCATCCAGATTTTGCACAGGGTGGTTGGCACCGTGGTGGCCGAATTTCATTTTCACCGTTGCGGCACCACTGGCCAGTGCCAACAACTGGTGCCCCAGGCATATACCAAACACCGGCACATCGGTTTCAAGAATATCTTTGATCGCCGAAATGGCGTAATCGCAAGGTTCGGGATCACCTGGTCCGTTGGAAAGAAACACTCCGTCGGGGCTCATGGCCAACACTTCGGCTGCGGGCGTCCGGGCAGGCACTACGGTCAGACGACAACCTCGGTCTACCAGCATTCGCAATATATTGCGCTTCACTCCGTAATCATAGGCGACAACATGATAGGGAAGGTCTTCAGCAGCGCGTTCGGTATGCCCCGCCTCGCGCTCCCAACTACCCTCGGTGAAAGCGTAGCGCTCCTGCACCGTCACCTCTTTGGCAAGATCCATGCCCTTGAGCCCGGCAAAACTGCGAGCCTGCTCGAGAGCCTGCTCTTCGTCAATATCGGTCCCCGCCACGATGGCGCCACTCAATGCACCCTTCTCTCGCAGTATTCGCGTAAGGCGACGGGTATCGATATCGGCAATGGCAACGACGTCGTTGCGTACCAGATAATCCGAAAGAGTTTCCTGATTGCGGTAATTACTTGCCATCAAAGGCAAATCGCGAATGATTAAACCGGCGGCCCAGATCGCGCGAGACTCCTCGTCTTCCGGGTTAGTACCTGTATTGCCAATATGGGGGTAAGTTAAAGTCACCATCTGGCGCGCATAGGAGGGATCGGTGAGAATTTCCTGGTAGCCGCTCATGGCCGTATTGAACACCACTTCACCGACCGAGCTGCCTTGAGCACCAATCGCAACGCCTCTGAAAACACTACCATCGGCGAGTGCCAATATGGCTGGACTGACCAAGCAAACCTCCATCAAACTTCGGCGATAACCCTCGCTGCGCGCTCGAAAAAAAGCGAGATGGGAAGCCTCATCTCGCTTTTTTCAACTATTCAGCTCTGGTTATTCACAAGGCAATTACGAGTCCCGGAGCGCTGACCGGGGCTTGTGAAATCTGGCGGATGATTTTAGGCGATAGCACCCTAGCTGTCCATAGTGAGCGCCATTCAAAACGACATTCAGCGAGAAAGAATTGGCATCACAACAGCCAGTGCCCTAACTCACATCGCAGCGATAAAGCACTTGCTTTAAAAATGAAATTCCTTATGATGGCTTTGATCCGTTTTTCCCACGAGACTTCAATGGCCTACACCACAGGAAAACTGGCGGTCATCACCGGTGCCGGCTCGGGCATTGGCCGCGCATTAGCACAACAACTGAACCTTGACGGCTGCACGCTATTACTCAGCGATATTGACGCTGCGGGGCTGAATGAGACCCAGTCATCTCTCACACGCCAGGATGTTCCAGCCAAAACTGAGGTAGTGGATGTCGCCGACAAAGCGGCCGTGCACAAATGGGCCGAGGATATCGAAGCCGAATTTGGCCATATCGATATTCTTATCAACAATGCCGGCGTCGCCATGACGGCGACCGTTGAAGAAAGCCAATATGAGGATATTGAGTGGCTCATGGACATCAACTTCTGGGGCGTGGTCTATGGTACCAAGGCATTTCTGCCTCTGTTGCGCAATAGTCAACACGGGCATCTGGTGAACATATCCTCAGTGTTCGGTATCGTCGGTATCCCCACACAATCCGCGTACAATGCAGCCAAGTTCGCTGTCCGCGGCTACACCGAGGCACTTCGCCACGAGCTGAACGGCAGCAATGTTCATATTTGCTGTGTTCATCCCGGCGGCATCAAAACCAATATCGCTCGTAATAGCCGCAGCTTACCGGGAGCAGACCGAGAGGCAGGCAACGCTCGTTTCGACCAAATGGCCCGCACCACGGCAGAATCTGCTGCGCGTCAGATAATCACCGGGATTGAAAAACGGAAAGTGCGCCTGTTAATTGGTGCGGACGCAAAGTTTCTGTCTTTCGTATCGAGACTCTTTCCAGCCCACTATGCACGCCTTATACCGGGCATAGACAAAGCACAGGAAAATCCTCCAACGTGAGCGAGTCTGCCCCCAGCAAGAGCGAAAACCTAAAAGGAGATACTCGTCAGAGGTTGCTCACCACCGCTTTACATTTGTATGCCATAGAAGGGTTGCACGCCGTCTCTCTGCGCAGCATTAGCGCCGCAGCCGGCTCAAAAAATTCCGCAGCGATGCACTACCATTTTAAAAACCGGGTGGGTGTGATTGAAGCGCTGGTGGCGATGATCGCGAAGGAATTGCGCGCCATCGCACAAAAAGTTCAACACCAGGCACCTCCCAAGCCAACACTGCGGGAATCCTTTCGCAATACCCTGCGCCCACTGACGGAACTTCCCCTCCACCAAAAGTGGGGTGGGGATGCCATCCGCTTTATGTCGCGCGCTATCGCCGAGAGCGATCCGGAAATTGCCGCAATACTCAACCCGGTGTATCAGACATTCTGGGAACGCGTCGATAGCAACCTGGCAAAGCTGGTACCGGAATTACCCGACGAAGTGAGAAAACTAAGGCTGATGTTCATGTCGGTAAACGCTTTTCATGGCGTTGCCGAAGTTGCTTCCCTGGCCCACACACCCCTGGGTGATTTGAGCCATTTTGACAACAATCAATTGTTAGATCATTTAGTCGACTACTTGATAGGAGGAATGAAAGCGCCCTCACACGCCACTACCAGGTAAATAAAGAATCAAAACCAAAAGATGAATTAGCCGAAGCGAAAAAACTAGTTCGAAACAAATACCAAAGGAAAAAACAATGAACACAGCGGTAGAAGAAAGAATATTTGATGTCACACTAAGCGATGATCAACGCATGAATCGTGAGACCGTTCAGCGGTTTGCTGCAGCGGAAATTCGCACAGCTGCGAAAAGTGCTGACGAGGCAAGTGCCACCCCGGAAAATTTTTACCAGAAGACCCTGGATTTGGGTCTGACTCTTATGCCCATTCCAGAGGCGTTGGGCGGCGCCGGCGTCAGTCGCTCGCCGATTTCAAATGCCCTCAACGCTGAAGACCTCGCCCACGGTGATCTCTCAATGGCTTTGGGTAGCATCAGCCCCCTCGCTTTTGTAAACACCCTGCTCGATCAGGGCAGTGCAGCGCAGCAGGAAAAATACTTGCCGTTGTTTTGCGGCGAAGAATTCGTTCCCGCTACCACCGCCCTACTGGAACCCAGAGCAACCTTCGAACCGACACAACCGCAATTCAGTGCAAAGCGTAACGACAACGGTTTCACCTTAAATGGCCAAAAATCACTTGTACCGCTGGGAGTAGATGCACAGCTCATGCTAGTGATCGCCGAACTCGAGGGCGAGGGCCCCGCTGCATTTATCGTCGAGGGAAACCCCGATGGACTGAAGCGAGAAGTCGAATTGAATATGGGGCTAAGATCCCTGCAAACTGCCACTTTAGATTTCGACAAGGTTCAAGTTTCTGAAGATTCCCTACTGGGCGGCGGACCGTTCGACCTGCAGCGCTTTATCGATTTATCACGCATTGGTATCTGCGCCCTCGCGGTAGGCACCTGTCAGGCGGTTCTGGACTACGTGACCGAGTATTGCAATGAGCGAATCGCATTTGGCGAGCCTATTACCAATCGCCAATCGGTGGCCTTTATGATCGCCGATATCGCCATTGAGCTGGAGGCCATGCGCCTAATGGCCTGGCGAGCCGCATCGCGAGCCGAACAGGGGATGGACTTTCACGAGCAGGCCTATCTTTCGAAAATGTTTTGCGCCGAACACGCCATGAAAATTGGAACTGACGGAGTGCAGCTGTTGGGTGGACACGGTTTCTGTCGGGAGCATCCGGTGGAGCAGTGGTACCGAAACCTCAGAGCCATAGCCATTCTTGAAGGCGTTGCGTCCGTCTAAACCATTAAAAGAATTCGAGGAAAAAACAATGATTAATTTAGAACTGTCCGCCAAGCACCAGGAAACCCTGGACAATCTTATGATGGTGGCCGAGCACATGATCCGTCCCTACTCACGAAAATACGACAGGGAAGAACACACGCCACCGGTAGAAATGGAAGAAGTCGCCAAGCTCATTAGAGGGGGCCGCGAAGGCCTGAGCGGAGGCAAGAAAGAAAAAGTGCCTGAAGGCACTATCGTCAATGGCGGAAACCTGGGTTCAGTCACCGGGCTGGAAGGCTTGTGCTGGGGCGATGTCGGCCTGTTTTTGGGCATGCCCGGCAGCGGGCTGGGCAACGCGGCAATAAGCGCGGTTGGTACTCCCGAACAAGTCGCCAAGTACGGTGGTTCCTATGCGGCCATGTGCATTACCGAGCCAAGCACTGGATCTGACTCTGCGAACATCAGCACTACCGCAGTTGCCGATGGCGACGAATGGGTACTCAACGGCGAAAAGATTTACGTTACCGATGGCGACCGCTGCGACACCTTGGTGGTGTGGGCAACATTAGATAAATCCATGGGCAAAGCGGCGATCAAATCCTTTATCGTAGAAAAAGGAACACCCGGATGCGAAGTGGTCCGGCTGGAACACAAAATGGGCATTCGCGCATCCGATACGGCCGCGATTAACTTTTCTGATTGTCGCATTCCCAAAGAAAACATTTTGGGCAGTGCAGCGGTAGCCACCAACGCGGAAGAGCGCAAGAAAGCTTTCGGCGGCGTCATGCAAACCTTCGACAACACCCGTCCTCCTGTCGCCGCTATGGCAATAGGTGTGGGGCGCGCCGCCTTGGATCTCACACGATCCATGCTGGAAAAAGAG
Organism: Halioglobus sp.; assembly: GCA_045110675.1. Taxonomy (GTDB): domain Bacteria; phylum Pseudomonadota; class Gammaproteobacteria; order Pseudomonadales; family Halieaceae; genus JBALVT01. The sequence goes on from JBGCGJ010000019.1 coordinate 10,614, forward strand.
GGCGTTGAATTAAAATTCGATAAAAGCCCGAACAATCTGTCCGCGATAGAAGCTGAGCTGTACAAAATGGAAGCGGAATGGAATGCGGCGCGTTTATTGGTTCAAAAAGCCGCGTGGATGGCCGACAACAAGATGCCCAATTCGATGGAGGCGTCTATGTGCAAGGCCAAAGCCGGCCGTATGGGTAATTACGTCACACTGCGCTGTGTGGAGTTATGCCAGAGTCTCGGTTACAGTGAAAACGAGTTGCTGGAAAAGTTTGCTCGCGACTCCAAGATTCTCGATATATTTGAAGGCACCCAACAAATTCAACAATTGATCGTGGCGCGCCGGGTGCTGGGTAAATCATCTTCCGAACTGAAGTAACTTTCGCTATGTGAGGCAAAGCTTGTCAAGGTCGTTATCACGACAGCAATTCACGGTACTGATCGTTGGCCTTATGGCCACCGGTATAGGGCAATCCCTGGTGTTTGCCATCCTGCCGCCGCTGGGTCGCGAAGTTGCGCTTAGCGAATTGCAAATCACATCGATCATCGCAGTATCTGCGCTGGTCTTCGCGATAGCATCACCTAGCTGGGGCCGCCTGAGCGATCGGGTTGGTCGCAAACCCATTATCGTAACCGGCTTACTAGGTTACATGGTGGGAACTGTCATGTTTACCAGCGTATTTTACGCGGGACTCAGTGGCGTTCTAAGCGGCCTGACGCTTTACGGCGTTCTGCTGTTAACGCGATGCAGCCAGGCGATCATCATGTCGGGCACCAGTCCAGCGAGTGCTGCCTACGCGGCAGATCACAGCTCCCCCGACCAAAGAACCAAAACCATGGCCCGCCTGGGCACGGCAAACAGCATGGGCATGATACTGGGCCCGGCCGTCAGCGGCGCGCTGGCGACACTCGGCCTTTTGGCGCCCTTATATTTTGCCGGCATACTGGCCGCTTTCGCCGCCCTATTAATCTGGCGCAAGTTACCCACAACACCGAAACCAGAATTAGTCAGCCGTGAAGTGAAAGTTCGCGTGCGGTTTTCCGACCCGCGGGTTGTCCGATTTTTGGGCGCCGCCATTGGTCTGTTCCTGGGCTACTCAGGTATTCAACAAACCTTAGGGTTTCAGTTGCAGGACAAAATGCAGCTCAGTGGTATCGAGACAGCGCAGATGACCGGCGCAGCGCTAATGATTGCAGCGGTGTTTACCTTTATCACTCAAGTCACAGTCATGCAGAGGCTAAAGCTCGCCGCCACTCAATTCATTCGACTCGGTATGGCGTCGTTATTGATTGGCGCTCTGTTCGTAGTATTTTTCGATCGATTCGCGGTGCTCGCTGTCGGCATGAGCTTTTTGGGAACAGGGCTGGGAATGTGCGTGCCAGCAATTTCCGCTGGCGCATCTCTGGCGGTAAATCCCGACGAGCAAGGTGCAATCGCAGGAATGGTGAGCGCCTGCCCAGCCATCGGCTTTACGATTGGACCTATCTGTTCCGGGGGGCTTTATCAGCTGTATGGGCAACCCGCCGCATTGTTCAGCGTGGCAGCTTTCGTCGCGGTACTGGTGACTCTAATGATTATCGAGCGTAAATAAGCTGTTAAACAGTAATTCGCGCCAAAGCCTCGCGGAGAGTTTCCGGAATGGAGACAGATTTATTCGCCTGGCGATCAACAAACACGTGCACGAAGTGTCCGTGAGCCACTGCTTGTTCTACGCCGGCCTTAAAGATGGCAATGCCATAGCGCACGGAGCTATTGCCCAATTTTTCCACCCTCAACCCCGCTTCGATGGGCTCGGGGTAACTGATGGGTGCATGGTATTCACAGCCTGAGTTAACCACAAAACCAACAATCTTGCCGTTGCCGATATCCAGACCGCCCTCTTCGATGAGATAACGGTTAGCCGCGGTATCAAAGTAGGAATAGTAGATGACATTGTTCACGTGGCCGTAAACATCGTTGTCACTCCACCGGGTGTTGATCGGGTAGAAAAACTTATAGTCGGATCGTGTGGGGATGGCAGAGTCGGTCATGGAAATCCTTAAAAAGCCGCTCGATAAATGGCGAGTGCATCTTCGTAGGCGACATCTCGCGGATTGTTAATCAGTAATCGCTGCTGCAGCATCGCGTCTTTCGACAGTATTTCCAAATCACTCTCCTTAACACCAGCATCGCTCAGGGTGGCTGGCAGCGCAACATCCTGTATAAGACTGCGAAGCGCATCGATCAAAGCGGCCGTCTTGGCTTCTTCACTTCCAGACACCGGTGCACCCACAACTATCTCGGCCAATTCTGCATAGAGATGGCTCGCTTGGGGGGCGTTAAATTCAAGTACCGACGGCAACACCAGCGAATTACTTAAGCCGTGAGGGATATGGTAATGCCCACCCAGGGGATAAGCCAAAGCGTGTACTGCCGCAACAGGCGCGTTGGCAAAAGCCTGACCGGCCAACGTGGCGCCTAGCAACATATTCGCGCGCGCCTCACGGTTTCCACCTTCAAGAACCGCTGTACGTATGTTTCGAGACAACAGAGTAAGCGCAGATCTAGCCAGATTGTCGGAGACCGGATTTTTCTTGTGCGCAGAGGTATACGCCTCAATAGCATGTACCATTGCATCGACACCCGTCATCGCTGTGATAGCAGGTGGTAACCCCAGGGTGAGTTCCGCGTCCAGCACAGCAACGTCGGGAAGCAATACCGTCGACGAAACACCCGCCTTGGTTGTTTCGCCGGTGGTGATAACGGCCACAGAAGTCACCTCAGAGCCCGTGCCCGCAGTGGTGGGGACCAAAATCATAGGCAACCTACCGCCACGCACTTGCTCAACTCCGTAAAGCTCAGAGAGGCTCTGATTCTCTGTCATCAGCACTGCGACCACTTTTGCCACATCCATCGAGCTGCCACCGCCTACGGCGATAACTCCGTCGATTTGCTCAGTCTTTCCCAACTCCGCGGCAGCCAACACCACCGCCTCGGGGGGATCTTCCTTAACCTGATCAAACAACACTGGAGAAAAGCCAGCATCCGCCAGCGCTTGCTGCAGGGGCTGTATTAACCCGATTGCAATCAAACCTGGATCGGTCACCAGCAGTGGCCGGCTTATATTTAACAACTCGCATTGTTGGGCCAGTTGCAACGCACTGCCGTCACCGCTGACAATTCTCGGAACCGTGTTGAACACGAAAGCTTCCATTACCGTACCTCCAGGTTTGTTCATAACCGGTGGAACTAAAAATTCAAGATGACTTTACCCCGGGCGCGTCGCTCTATCATGCAGTTGAACGCCTCTTCATACTGGTCAATTGAAAAACTATCGGTAACCACCGGACTCAATTTGCCCTTGGCAAACAGCTCCCACAGCTCTTCAATATTTTTCAAATTCTCGGCGGGCTCTTCGCCGGTAAAACGACCCCAGAATACTCCAACTATAGCGCAGCCTTTGAGTAAAGCGAGATTTAGAGGGATTTTGGGAATCGGCCCACTAGCGAAACCGATAACCAGATAGCGTCCATTCCAGGCCATGCTTCGAATCGCCGGCTCAGCATAATCGCCGCCGACCGGGTCATACACAACGTCCACACCTTTGCCGCCGGTTAGTTCTTTTATAGCATCCTTCAACGAGACTTCATTGTAGTTAATCACCTCGTCGGCACCGAGTGATTTACACAGATCGAGTTTTTCCTGGGAACTGGCAGCGGCAATCACCTTCGCACCCATTAATTTTCCGAGTTCTATTGCCGTCGTGCCAACTCCACCCGCAGCGCCCAGTACCAGCAGTGTTTCCCCCGCCTGTAAATTCGCTCTCTGTTTCAATGCATAGTAAGAAGTAAAGTAGGTAATACTGATTCCGGCAGCCTGCTCGAAACTGAGACCTTCGGGCATTGGGAAGGCGCCATTTTCATTAACCGCTATCTGCTCGCAAAAAGCACCCGAGGCACCCATTGAAATAACCTTGTCGCCGGCCTTGAAGCGAGTCACTGCAGAGCCAACCGCTTTCACAACCCCGGAGCATTCACCCCCTGGGATAAAGGGCATGTCCGGCTGCATTTGATATTTACCCTGAATGATTAAAACGTCGGGAAAATTCAAGCCGGCAGCCTTTACGTCTATCAGCACATCGTGCTCACCAACTTCGGGGTTTGGCCAGTCATTTTGCAGATCCAATTTATCGGCCAGGCCGTGCTCTTTACATACCAGTGCTTTCATAAATGTTATTCACCCAATACAAATTGTTAAAAAATAAAACCGACACAAATACGGCGCCCGAAGGCGCCGCAGTGAAATCGTCTGTCAGGACACAATAGGCACTAGGCTACTTCAAACAAGCCGGCCGCACCCATTCCGCCGCCAACGCACATGGTGACAACCACATACTTGACGCCACGACGCTTACCTTCGATCAAAGCGTGGCCAATCATGCGCGAACCACTCATGCCGTAGGGGTGCCCAACTGAAATAGCCCCACCGTTAACATTGAGTTTATCGTTGTCGATGCCCAGCTTGTCGCGGCAGTAAATAACCTGCACGGCAAATGCTTCGTTGAGTTCCCACAGTCCGATATCGTCCATGGTCAGTCCGTTAGCCTTTAAAAGCTTGGGCACTGCAAATACAGGGCCAATACCCATTTCGTCTGGTTCACAACCGGCAACGGCTATGCCGCGATATATACCCAGCGGTTCAATACCTTCACGCTCTGCAACCTTGGAATCCATCAACACTTGCGCAGATGAACCATCCGACAACTGAGATGCATTACCCGCTGTAATAGTTCCACCTTCAATAACTGTTTTCAAACCTGCCAGTTGCTCAGGAGTACTCGCACGTAAACCTTCATCTTTTGTCACTGTCGCTTCTACTTGAGAGGCTTCTCCGGTTTCTTTGTCCCAGACAGTACGCGTGCAGGTTACATCGACCAGTTCATCGTCAAACTTGCCAGCTTCATAGGCTGCGGCAGTGCGCGCCTGTGACTCAGCACCCAATACGTCCATAGCTTCACGTGTTACCCCATAACGCTCGGCAACAACCTCTGCAGTTTGCAGCATTGGCATAAAAATATTCGGTGCTACGGCCAATAACTCATCGTCCACCATACGGTGTACGTTCATGTGTTCATTCTGTACCAGCGAGATTGACTCCAGCCCGCCGCCGATCGCAATATCCTGGCCATCGTGCATAATTTGCTTAGCCGCAGTTGCGACAGCCATCAGGCCTGAGGAACACTGGCGATCCAGAGTCATGCCCGATACAGTGACAGGCAAGCCGGCCCGCAGAGCAATCTGGCGTGCAATGTTTGAGCCTGTGGCACCTTGCTGCAGTGCACTACCCATGATCACATCTTCAATGCGAGCAGGATCAATTCCGGCGCGCTTCACGGCTTCTTCAACTGAAGCCGCACCCAATGTGGCACCCGCCAGGTTGTTGAATCCGCCGCGATAAGCTTTTGCGATCGGTGTACGTGCTGTTGATACGATTACTGCTTCTTTCATTTCTTTCTCCTTGATTAGGACCCATTTGGAAAGTCCTAAAGATGTCAAATAGTGTTAGCTGAGATCGATACCCAAACCCGCAGCGGCTTTTCCGGTGAATTTAACAGTCTGCTCGAAACCTGCCTGAGGAACGGCTTCTCCTTCCGAAGATGTGATCGCATCCCAGTTGGCAGCAATGCCCTCAGGGGTCTGATCTTCTGGTGACAACCAAACGCCATCGGTTTCTACAATCTTGGCAATGGAATAAGCGCCGGCACCCGCCGCCACAATCATGCGCGTCGGCGCATCTTCACTAACAAGATACAGAACCGCGGGGGTCACAGTTTCAGGCGTCAGCAAATCGAACGCCTTCTCGGGGATCAAACCTTCAGTCATACGTGTTCCAGCAGTGGGTGCCAGCGCATTGACCTTAATATTGTATTTGGCTCCTTCTTGCACGAGGGTGTTCATCATGCCGATGACGCCCATTTTTGCAGAGCCGTAGTTAGTCTGGCCGAAGTTTCCATACAAACCACTGGAAGATGTGGTAACCACAACGCGACCGTAGCCCTGATCACGCATAATGTCCCAGCAAGCTTTGGTGCAGTTAACACTGCCCATCAAATGCACGTCGAGGACCAGTTGGAAATCTTCCAGGGTACCCTTGGCGAAGCTCTTGTCTCTCAAGATGCCGGCGTTGTTGACCAGGATGTCTACTCGACCCCAGGTATCAACCGCCTGCTTCACCATCGCTTCAACTTCGTCGTATTTGGCGACGTTGGCGCCGTTGGCTATCGCTTCGCCACCCAGAGCTTCAATTTCGGCAACGACCGCGAGAGCGGCATCACTGGAACCACCGGTACCATCTTTGGAACCACCCAGATCGTTGATCACTACTTTTGCGCCGCGTTTTGCAAGCTCTATGGCATGGCTTCGGCCCAAACCCTGGCCAGCACCGGTAACAATGGCAACTTTGCCGTCATAACGAATAGACATTAATGCGTCCTCAGTAAATATTCAGATTAAATAAAATAGGGGTGTTTACACTCGGCTCAGCCGGTCACAACCATCGACAACCAGTCGGCGACCAGGGCGGGTGTTTCTTCGCCCTCGATTTCAACGGAAACGGAATTGGTAATAAGAAAGCGATTGTCATCTTTTTGGTCGACGCTTTTTACTTCAACATGGGCGCGAACGCGCTTGCCGGATTTAACAGGTGCCAGAAAACGCACTTTATCAAAGCCATAATTCAGGCCCATCACCGTGTTTTCAGGCATTACGCCATTGCCTTCGAGCATTTTGGCGAGCAGTGATAGAGTAAGAAAACCGTGAGCGATGGTTCCACCGAAGGGAGTAGCAGCTGCTTTCTCAGCATCGACATGGATGAACTGATGATCTTCGGTGCAATCAGCGAAAGTGTTGATGCGATCTTGAGTCACTTCGATCCAGGCGCTGGGCTCATATTTGGTGCCCACTGCTGACGCCATTTCTTCCTTGGGTACAATTTTAACTGCCATGCTCAATTTCCTCATACTATATGGGGGTGAAAAATCAATAAAGTGTAGTCGAAGCTGGGGACTTTGCCGATAACCCGGCCTAGTAATCGCTATCACCTTCCGACATTTCAGGGCCTGTGAATCGAGGCTTTTTTTGCCACAGACAGGACCTAAAAAACGGATTTGAACATACAGTATGTATTTTTTGCTTTCAAGTATTTTTTTATATTCCAGGGGCTGTCATTCTTGTAAGATATAAGCTTGTAGTACCGCCAGAACGAGGGAATCAAGCTATGAATACAATCGCTAATCCCGGCCCTATTACACTCGTTGAGAGACTGACGGCGCGAGCCGCGGGCGAGGCAGCCGGGCCGACGGCGACGACCCTGCGCGTACCCGTGGAGGTGTACACCGATCGAGCCCGCCTCGACCAAGAGCGCAGTGCCCTATTCCTCAAACGCCCGCTGATCATCGGCCACGAAACGCAGATCCCCGAACCCGGCGACGCCCTGGTCTTCGATTGGTTGGGATTACCTCTAATCACCATTCGGGACAAAAGTGGCGCTATCAATACTTTTAAGAACGTCTGCAGGCATCGCGGTATGCGCCTGGTACAAGAGGAGGGCCAAACCTGTCTGCGTTCCATGGTCTGTCCCTACCACAATTGGACCTATGGGCTGGACGGTGAGCTGAGAAACATCCCGTTGAGTGAAGGCTTCTCTGATCTGGATAAATCGGATCTGGGTCTGGTCTGGGTTTCAACAGAACTGCGCCATGGGCTTATCTGGCTGCAAATCGACAGCAGCAACCCAATGAATCTCACAGAACACCTGGCCGGCTTAGGCCAAGACCTGGACACCTTCGGTATCGGCAACTCACACTATTTCGCCCACAGCATTAAGAAAATCAATTGCAACTGGAAGCTGATTCAGGATGCTTTTCTGGATGGCTATCATGTCATTCGATTGCACAAAAACACCGTCGGGCCGTTTTTCCCGGACGCTATATCAGAGTCCGACGAATTGGGCGATCACATTCGCTCCGCTGTCGCGAGAAATGAAATATTTGATGCCATTGCATTGCCGAAAGATCAGCTGAGTCTTCGGCATCACGCCACGTTCTCCTATACCGTGTTTCCCAATTCGGTAGTGATATGTCACCCGGATTACACCAGCGTTATAGGGTTGTTTCCGCAAAGCCCGGACGAAACACTCTTTACCCACACCATGCTGACAGCCAAGCCGCCGACTTCGGAAAAGGAAAAGGCGCATTTCCAACGATCCTTTACCATGATTGATGAAGGTGTTTTCGAGGCTGAAGACATATACGTCTCAGAGGGCACGCAACGGGGGCTTCGATCAGGTGCCAATAGCCACCTGCTGTTTGGTGCCTTTGAAAAGACGGCTGTCGACTTTCATGACAAGATTAACCGTGCCATTAAAGGCGGCTAAAAAAGACAGGCGCAAAAAAAAGCGGGACAGCAATACTGTCCCGCCTCTTATAACTTTGATTAAACCTGTTTAACCGTCGCGAAAAGTCGCATTGGTCGTACTGGCTTCACCGTATTGACGCAACTCATGCCGTCCAACAACCATACGGTGCACAGCGTCTGGACCATCAGCCAGGCGCAGGGTTCGCTGATTCATGTACATTCCCGCAAGCGGGGTATCTTGAGAAATACCCAGCGCGCCGTACATTTGAATCGCTTGATCAACAATACGAATCGATATGTTAGGAACCGCTGTCTTAATCATGGAGATCCAGATTCTGGCTTCCTTGGCATCAACATTGTCCATCATCCATGCCGTCTTCAAGGTAAGCAAACGGGCTTGCTCAATATCCATGCGGGCGTCAGCAATGATATCGATGTTTCCGCCGAGCTTCGCCAGTGGCTTGCCGAAGGCGGTGCGAGACAAAGAGCGCTCGCAGAGCAATTTCAAAGCGGTTTCAGCAGCACCAATAGCACGCATACAGTGGTGAATTCGACCTGGTCCGAGGCGACCCTGTGAAATTTCAAAACCACGACCAGGCCCAAGAATGATGTTGTCCTTGGGCACCCGCACATTGGTGTAGCGCTGGTGCATGTGGCCGTGAGGTGCATCGTCCATGGAAAACACATTCATGGCACGCAGATTTTCGACTCCCGGTGTATCCATAGGTACGAGAATTTGCGACTGTTGCAAGTGCTTGGGCGCATCCGGGTCAGTTTTCACCATAACAATCATGATCTTGCAGCGGGGATCGCCGGCACCGGAAATATAGTGTTTCTCACCATTGATAACCCACTCGTCGCCTTCCAGCACAGCCTGGGTGCGAACGTTGGTTGCGTCTGAAGAGGCAACATCGGGCTCGGTCATCGCGAAAGCAGAGCGAATCTCGCCATTCATCAAAGGCTCTAACCACTCTTTTTTCTGAGCTTCGCTTCCGTACTTGTGCAGAACTTCCATATTGCCCGTATCGGGTGCAGCACAGTTAAACACTTCAGCAGCAAGGTGAGATTTACCCATCTCTTCCGCCAGGTAGGCATACTCAACCGTAGTCAATCCAGAACCGCCGTCAGAATCGGTCAGGAAAAAATTCCATAATCCCTTGGCTTTTGCCTTCGCTTTCAATCCCTCTCTAATTTCAGTTTGTCTATCGGTGTAAGTCCAACGATCACCAACAGCAACCTCTGCATAATACTCATGGTCTACCGGGAGAACCTCCTCCTCGATAAATTGCTTCACTTCCGCCAACAGTGGTTTTACGTTTTCGCTAATCCCTAAATCCATTCTTCCATTCCTCTTTCGGTTTACAATTTGTTAGCCGGCAGCTTTGGCAAGCTCCGCCGCATACTGTGCTTTAAGTTCTCGTTTAAAAATCTTTCCTGAGGCAATGCGCGGCAGCTTTTCATCTCTGAACCAGATATGTGCCGGTATTTTGAACGCCGCAAGATGCTCTTTTAGAAAATCCCGCAATAGCTGATCGCTCAGGGAACAACCTTCACGCAATACCACTGCGGCACCCACGATTTCCCCCAGGCGCTCATCGGGAAGCCCAAAGACAGCAACCTCTTCGACATCGGAGTGCCCGTAAATGCCGGCCTCCACTTCGATACAACTGATATTTTCGCCGCCACGAATAATAATTTCTTTGATCCGATCGACTATATAGAGAAATCCATCCTCATCGAGGTAAGCGACATCCCCTGTGTGAAACCAGCCATCGACAAAAGCTTCGGCCGTGGCCTCGGGTTTATTCCAGTATCCCAAAACATTCGCAGGAGATTTGATACAAAGCTCTCCTCGTTCACCCGATGGCAAACTCGCCCCATTTTCGTCAATCACTTTAAAATCAGTGACTGCGGGAACTGCTCGCCCCGTGCTGCCAGGATTGGAAAGGTAAAAAGCGCCGTTATTGATCGCGCCCAGGGCATTGGTTTCCGTCAGTCCGTAGCCGATGCCTGGTATGGATTTTTTAAAGGTTGAGGCGAGCTTGCCAACCTGATCTGGAGGTCTCGCCGCACCACCTGAATAAATATCAACCAGGGAAGAGACGTCGCGTTCGGTGGTCATCGCCGCCGCTTGCAGTTCCGCCGACATTGTTGGCACACCGTTAAAGTAGGTCACCCGCTCCTGTTCAATAAGACGCAGCGCTTCTTCGGTATCCCACTTGTACATAATCACCAGTTTGCGGCCAACCACAAGCGACAACAAAAATGCCGAGTGACTGCCCGTGCAATGAAACAGCGGAATGGTCAGTAGGGCGGAAGCGGGATACTGGGGCGCGGTGCTCTTACCTGCGCTGTCAGCCAATACCTTCGCTGCCATTCCGCTGAGCATCCAACTGTATATGGCGCTTAAGATTCCGCGGTGGGAAGACAACGCACCTTTGGGATGCCCTGTGGATCCAGAGGTGTACATAATGGTGGCGTGATCATCCGGTGCCAGATCCACCTCGGGCATACTCGCGCCCCGATACTGCTCCAGCAAACTGGCGAAGGGCGTATGATCGATGTCCAGACCTTCACAATCATCTATCGAGATAATGTGAAGACCGTGTTTTTCTGCGATGGGTAACAGACTTTGAATTCGCGCACGATCTGCCACTACTACTTTTGCACCGCTGTCTTCGAAGCCGTAATCAAGTTCTTCAGTGGTCCACCAGGAGTTCATTGGCACGGCGACAGCACCGGCTGAAGTAGCGCCAATAAAAGCCATTAGCCACTGCGGGCTATTGCGAGCGAGAACCGCAACACGATCACCTTTTTTCACCGAGTAATTGCCTATCAATGCCGCGGCTATTTCAGCGCTGTGCTGATAACCTTGAGCAAAGGTGTAGCGTTCGTCCTGGTAGATTGCAAAATCTTTCTCAGCATGGGCGAGCATTATTTTATAGTACTCGCCTAAGTGCCTGGGCATCTTCGCATAGTTGCGATAACTCACCCCCTCGACTTGAACCTCTTCCAGTTCAAAAGCGCCACCCGGCGCCGTCATCTCAGCAATCTTGTTTTCCAGTTGTATCAGCGCCGGGTTCATTTTTGTAATGCTGTCTCCAATCTATTTAGTTCGTGATTAACCGCTTAACTAGTAACCATTGAGCTGTGCAAAACGGTCCAGGTGATAGTTATAGTCACCAAAACAATGCTGTGCCACGCGTGCTCGTTTTATAAAAAAGCCAATTTCGTGTTCATCGGTCATGCCAATACCACCGTGCATTTGAACCGCTTCATTGGTCGCGCGCTGCGCAATTTCACTCAACTTGGCTTTGGCTGCACTGGCAATCTTGGGCAGTTGCTCGTCGTTATCGTCGATGGCGTGGAGTGCCTTCAATACAATCGAACGTCCCAGTTCCAGTTCGGCGAACAGTTCAGCGGCTCGGTGTTGCAGGCCCTGAAATGAGCCAATAACCTGACCAAATTGCTTGCGTTCTTTCAGGTAGGCTACTGTGCGCTCGAAAGCTTCACTAGACAAGCCCAAAAGCTCCGATGCCAGACCAATATTGGCAATATCCAAGGAACGACTGAGGCCGGCCCAGGCTTCACCGGGCTGACCAAGTAGCTGGTCGGAGGGTACGGTGACGTTTTCGAATGCTACTGCCCCGGAGCTTCGGGAGTCGACCAACATGCGGCGGTCGACGGCAATACCTGCGGTGTCAGACTTAACGAGGAATGCACTTAAACCCGATTGATCGCCGGCATTACCAGCCGTTCGAGCGACCACAATAAAACTGTCCGCAGCGCCAGCATCCAACACCATCAGTTTGTGGCCGTTCAAAGTATAGTTATCGCCGTCTGCAGTGGCTGTCATGGCTGTCTGCTCAGGCGCGTGGTGCTGACCTTCCTGCAAAGCCAGGGAGACGATTGAGTCACCGGCCGCAATGGACGGCAATATGGCCTCTTTCTGAGCAGGGTTGCCCAATTCAAGAATCAGCGAAGCTGCGACCAAAACCGTCGACTCCAAAGGTGAAGAAGTGAGATTGCGCCCCACCTGTTCAAGTACCAGGCCAAGGCCGGTATAGCCGTAACCCAGCCCGCCGAATTCTTCAGGGATAGCAATTCCAGCCCAACCCATTTCAGCCATCTCTTTCCAAACGGCCTTATCAAAACCCAGTTCACTCTGAGCATCGCGCAATTCACGCAAATGCGAGATGGTTGCATTTTGTGTCAGAAAACCCGCTGCCGATTCCTTGAGCATTGTCTGCTCTTCATTTAAAACCAATGCCATTTTCTTAGTTCCTGTTCTTAATTTCTGTAGTGTTACGAACTCAAGCGTCTGGAAGACCCAACACGCGTTTCGAAATAATGTTCAGCTGCACCTCAGTGGTGCCCCCTTCGATTGAATTGCCTTTGGAGCGCAACCAATCGCGGGACAACTTGCCGTCGCTATAAACCTCACCTTCCCAGCCCAGAGCACTTTCACCCCATGAAGCCATGTTGAGTTCATTGCGACGCTTGTTCAGCTCCGTTCCGTAATACTTAAAAATAGAAGAGGCAGCTCCCAATCCCTTACCGGCCTTGGCTTCATCACCTACCCTACTCATGGTCGCGCCGAAGGAAAAGGTGTCGAGATCGTACTGTGCAATGTTTTGACGAAGAACTGAGTTGGCCAATCGACCCGAAGCATCAGTCCCTATGTTTTCGCAGGCCTGAACACCCAGGGACTTCGATGCGGCAGAACCAAACCCGGAGATCATTTCTCGTTCATGGGTCAGCAGGTACTTGGCAATCGTCCAGCCCTTGCCCTCTTCACCCATCAGGTTCTTCTTCAGCACTTTCACATCGTCGAAAAAAGTTTCGCAAAAGGGTGAGGAACCGCTGATTAACTTAATCGGGCGAACCGTGACGCCTGGCGTTGCCATGTCGAACAATACGAAGCTAATGCCTTCGTGTTTGGTACCAGAATTGTCAGTGCGTACCAGACAGAAGATCCAGTCCGCCTTATCGGCGTAGGATGTCCAGATTTTCTGACCGTTAACGATGTAGTGATCGCCCTTATCTTCAGCTTTGGTCTGCAGGCTCGCCAAATCCGAACCAGCGCCGGGCTCAGAGTAGCCCTGACACCAGCGAATTTCACCACGCACAATTTTTGGGAGGTGTTCCTGTTTCTGTTCTTCCGTGCCAAACTGCAGCAACGCTGGGCCGAGCATCGAGATACCAAAACTACTCAGTGCCACCCGAGCACTGATACGGCGCATTTCCTCAGCCAAGACTTTGCACTCTTCCTTATTGAGACCCCCACCACCATACTCTGCAGGCCAATGGGGAACGGTCCAACCTTTCGAGGCCATCCGATCACACCAGAGCTTTTGGTCGGGATGGTCCATTTCGGGCTCTCGTCCACCAGCGTAAATACCTTCCAGTAAATCTTTAACGGGAACGCGCATGGATTGTGGACAGTTTTCGTCCAGCCAAGTCCGCGTTTCCTGACGGAATTGCTCTAAGTCACTCACGGGATTACCTCTTTTTGATGGTTCGACCAGGGCGATGGCTACCGCCGCATCGGTCATGGTTGTTAGAGTAGCTGGCTTTAAGAAAGAGCGCCTGACTACCTCAAAATCGGGATTTGAACATACAGTATGTTTTATCTACGTTCAAGTATCTTGGCTAGCAAAGACAAAATCAGCAGGCAAAAAAAAGCCCCGCGACCGCGAGGCTTTCAGTTGGGTGGGAGAGACTAGAAGTTCAGTCTCGCATCAAACCCATAAGTGGCTGGCTCACCAAAATAGCTAATGGTCCACAAGCCGAACGGGATGGTGTTCTGGCGATACTCCTCATCAGTGATGTTCTTACCCCAAACAGAGAACTGCAAGGTAGCACTGGAACCCACGGCGATCTCGCTCAGTGTCAGACTCGCATTGAGCACATCGTAATTCTCAATCTGGCTGGTAGCGTTCTGATCTGGGTTAATATAAGGCACATAGTCATCGTTGTAGTTCCAGTTCACGTGCAGATCGAGATCACCAGAGGCTACACTGCCGAAGGACCAATCCAGTGCGAGACTGAAGGTGTTCTCAGGGGCATAGGGAACGTCCTTGGCATCTTTTACGTCCACGCCATTTTCGATAAATTCATCGTATTCGGCATCGAGATACCCGTAATTCGCAGACATTACGATGGCATCCGTTAGCTGCCAGGCCAGTTCAAGTTCTACGCCCTGAAAAGTGGCCTCCCCGGCATTGGCAACATTTGAAGCCGCAGCACCAGCACCTTCAAGGAACACCGAAACCTGTAAATCAGAAATATCGTTGTAGAACACGGCTGCGTTCAATTGAACTTTGTTATCGGCAAACCGCGATTTGATTCCCGCCTCGAACGAGACCACCTCTTCAGCATCGTAACCTTCCAGAAAAGCATCGCCAGTGGGGGCTTCACCATTGAAACCGCCAGACTTCCAGCCCTGTGAGACTTTGCCGTAAAGGTTTATGTCATCCGCCAGATCGTAGGCAACAATAAGAGAACCGGATGTATTGTTCCAGGAGTCAGAATCCTCCTCGCTGAAGGTGAAGCCCGTTCCGGATGCATTCGGGTGGACAATATATTGATCTTTATCTTCTTCGGTATACCTCAAACCAAAAGTGATCGCGAGGCGCTCCATCGATGCCGGACGCCATTCTGCCTGGCCGTAAAGCGCCAGGGATTCGCCATCGATGCCATATTCATTGACATCAGCAGGGCTGCCAAACAAACCGAAAAAAGTGATCGGGTTTATAACGTCAGCCTCTTCTTCGAAGTAATACAGACCCAGCACGTAACTTACGTTGTCCGTATTGCCGAGCATCTGAAATTCCTGGCTGAACTGCTCGTACTCAATGTCGCGACCTGAGTGAAAGAAATCGATTGGAGAACCATCGATGTCCACAGAATCTTCGTAATCGAGTTCACGCAGCGAGGTAATCGACTTGAGTTGCACTTCACCCAAGGCACCCCAGGTACCCGCATCGTAATCCAAAAACAGGGCGTGACCATCGGTTTCAGAATTTTCGAACTGGGCAAAGTCATTGCTGATCGAACTGGCATTGTCACTTTCAGATACTGTAAACAGATCCAACTGTGGCGCCAAAAACCCCACACCAAAACCCTCGAAAGCGAACGGGTTTACATCTGTGAGCTGTCCTTTCGAAGGCTCTTGATTTCTTTCACTGTGGTCGTAGACATAGCGAGCACTGAAATTTTCACTGACATCCAATACCGCGTCGATGCGCCAGACCTCGCTATCAAGGTTGTTAAATTCATCGCTGGAGCGCGGATTTACAAAGGGATTCTGACCGCCAAAAGGATCGGAATCGACGTTGTCGTAAAAACCATCCCGCTCAGATTTTAGATAGGCCAGGCTCGCCCTAAACCCTCCGAGGGAGCCGGTGTCGATACGCAATTTGCCCTGAGCGCGCCCTTCATTACCCACTGAAAGATCTGCCTGCCCACCAAATTCTCCCGAGGGTAACCGCGTAATCATATTGATCGCACCACCCACCGTATTCTTTCCATACAAGGTTCCCTGGGGACCTCGCAATACTTCAATACGTTCCAGCTCGGCTATGTCAAAAATACCGCCGAGGTTTTTACCCAAAAACACACCATCAAGATAAAGGCCTACGACAGGCTCCCATGTAATGGCAGGATTGATGGTTGAAGCACCGCGTATCGCGATGGTGACACCGCTACTACCGGCGGGAGATTCAGCAATCTGCACATTGGGAGCGAAGCGCGCCAGGTCCTGGATATCAGAAATACCTCTGGTATCGATGGCCGCTTTATCAAAGGCGGTTATAGCGATCGGTGTATCTTGCAAAGACTGCTCGCGCTTTTGAGCAGTGACTAAAACTTCCTCCAGTTGAGCTGCAGTGTTAGTCGCGGCCAAACCAGAGGCCAGTAGTACAGCCAGGGGTAAACTTTTGCGGGTAAAAGCTTTATTCATCGGGTTTTCTCCATTGAATGATCTGCGGGCCGAAACGCACTGAAAACCCTTGCGCCCGGCTTTTTGTCACTGCGGCCAATATACTAAAACCTCCGCCACCAGCTTTGCGACTTATTACCTAAAACATAGTTTTGTATTTTTATAATCCAGCAATATCAGCAACTTAAGATTAATCGAATCACTGTTAGGTAGGATGAGTAAAGTTATTTAAACCGCTATATGGTTGTTAATTAACCACCCCAAGGTGCCATCGACGCGACAATATGTCACACCTCGTCATTGGTGCGCTTGGATATAATGGCGCGAATCGTTATACCAACATAAAAAGGAACTTTTCGTGGCCAAATTATCATACTGTGCTGCCCTCGCTAGCGCACTTGTCAGCGCAGGCACACTGGCGGGACACCTTGAAGAACTGGTGGTAACGGGCTCATACGACACTCGTACTATTGATGTGAATTCTGCACTGGTTATCTCGGCGGACGCAGCCCAACTGCTGAAACATGCACCTGGGGCCAATGTTAACGGCAATGGTCCACTAACAGGTATTGTCCAATACCGGGGCATGTACGGATCGCGCGTTGCAACCTCAATGGATGGTCGGCAAATTGCACCCGCCGGACCTAACTGGATGGATCCGCCGCTGTCATATGCGGCTGCGGGTCAATTGGAATCCCTGGAGTTGTATCGCGGGATTGCTCCGGTCAGCGTTGCCCAGGAATCGATAGGCGGTGCTGTTACAGTGAAAACCAATCGTGGCACTTACACCGACAGCGAAGATTTTTCTCTAAACGGTCAGATTTTGGGCAGTGCACAGAGTGTTAATTCAGGTAGCCATCTAAATGCCGCACTTTACGCAGCCAATAAGAATCATCGGATTAAAATTGGTTTAATGACCGAAACGGGAGACGACGCCGAGTTTGCGGACGGTGATATCACCCCCAGTGAATACGATCGTCAGCGCTATGACGTCGGCTATGGCTATCAGAATGGACGCCATTCCATTCAGCTGGATTTCAGCAACAGTGATACCGGTGAAACTGGTACTCCAGCCCTGCCAATGGATATCGATTTCATCGAAGGTGATCTTTACAGCTTGAGTTATACCTTCGCGGCATCGACTGACCTCAGCGTTGAAGCAAAAATTTACGGCGCGGATCTAGAGCACGGCATGAGCAATTTTCATTTGCGAAATGCACCACCACCGCCAATGTGGCGACGCAATATCGCCAACACGGACAACGCGGGACTGAAAGTTAAGGCGATTTTACAAGATGGCGAAGGTAACTGGACTTTCGGCATCGACAGTTTTCAAGCCGAGCACGACTCAGACATAGACAACCCGAACAACCCGATGTTCTTTGTAACCAACTTCAACAGCGCCGAACGCAATGTACTGGGAGTGTTTCTAGAGCGGCAACATCACTTTTCTGAACGCTGGAGAGGCGAGTTTGGTATTCGCTACAACCGCGTGGAAATGGATTCAGCGGAAGTGGATGGAGCACCCGCTCGTATGATGCCCCCTGCAGGAGCTCTGCGAGATTCGTTTAACAACGCCGACAGAGATCAAACCGACAACAACACCGATCTAGTCGCGAAGCTGTGGTACGCGGTAAGCGATTCGACAAGCTGGTACGCGGGCATCGCACAAAAACATCGCGCGCCCTCTTTTCAGGAGCGCTATCTTTGGCTGCCCTTGCAAGCAACGGCAGGCTTGGCAGACGGATTTACCTACACCGGTAATATCGAGCTCGACTCGGAAGTGTCGCACCAAATCGAAGCAGGCTTCGATTACAGCGTCGACAATCTGAAAATTTCACCGCGCGTTTATTACCACCAAGTGGACGACTACATTCAAGGTACACCCAGCGAAGTAGCTCCCGCCGTCATGTTCGTGCGAATGATGAATGCCAACAATGGAACTAATAATCCAGACCCTCTGCAATTCAATAATGTTGACGCAGAAATTTACGGCGTCGACATTGACTGGGCTTGGCAGCTAAACAGCGATTGGTCACTATCGGGTATCGTCAATTACGTGCGCGGCAAGCGAGATGACATCGACGACAATCTCTATCGCATCGCTCCGCCCAACACTAGCGTAAGTCTGAACTACACAGCTGAGAGCTGGAGGGCAAGTGTTGAATCTGTGTTGTATGCCAAGCAGGACAACGTGAGTAAAACCAATGCAGAACAGGAAACGGCAGGCTACGGAATTGTCAACCTCAGAGGCACCTGGCAAGCCAGCGAAACGCTGCAATTGGCGGCGGGCGTAGACAATGCTTTTGACAAAGGCTACGAAGACCACATCGGTGGCTACAACCGCGCGGGCAACCCCGACATACCTCGAGGAGATCGCCTACCGGGTTATGGCAGAAACGTGTTTGTGCGAGCCAGCTACTCATTCTGAGGGCAGGCCGAGCATAGCCAGCCACTGCTTACCCACCTTGTTTATTCGCGGGGCAAATTGAACTCTCAGCTAGCACAGAGCGAACTACATCTTTGGGTTGTACGTGCAAACCAAGTTCACCCCCGAAAAGATCTGCTGCTAAGCTTGCAGGAACATTCTCGCGCGAGAAGGTTTTACAAATCTATCGATGGCGAAAGCTGGGCCTATTTCCACTGCGCGCTAAGGGAGATCCTCTCCCAGTACACTGGTTTTGCTCCAACTGCGTTGGAATTTGGATATATAAAGAACAACAAACCGGTACTCACAAATCGGAAAGATACACTGAACTTCAACTTGAGCCACTCCGGGAATATGGCCCTTATAGCCATCGGTGGACCGGGAGAGATAGGCGTCGACATAGAGCGAATAAGAACCCTCAATGACATGGATGCTGTCGCAGGGCGGAATTTTTCTCCAGAGGAAAACATGAGCCTATCCTGTGCATCAGCGCGGGAACGCTGCAAATTGTTTTACGAAATCTGGACGCGTAAAGAGGCAGTAATCAAAGCCAACGGCCAGGGACTCAGTATCCCCTTGCCTCAATTTACTGCCCCAATCGGTAGTGCTGGTCAATGGCAAGTAACAACTATTGAAGACCATGACCAGGTCAAATACCTTCTGTGTGGTTTAGATTTAGAGCCGGGCTATTGCAGCTCCGTGTGTATTGAGCTCGCTTCGGCGGAGCCAGTTCGATATCCAACTCTAAAAGTACACCAATATAATCTGACGCTCTGAAAGAGGGCTATCGAAATTCCAAGGGGCTAGAAGGATCTACCTTCACTGGTCAATTTTTAGCCGAAACAGCAAAATTGATAGTTAGTGCTTACTTATAACTATAGGTAATAATTCTGAAGCAAGCACATAAATGCTCCCGACGCACGTGAGTATGCCCTATAGATTTAGTGGGTTTTCATGGCAAAAATCCGCTAAATTTAAGAGTGGGGCAGAAACACTAGAGTAGGGAGAACCGAGCTAAAATGCTCAACACCCTTAAAATAAACATCAGCGACCTGGATATTGGCATGTATGTCAGTGGCCTGGATCGCCCGTGGCTGGAAACTCCGTTTCTCACGCAGGGGTTTCTGATTGAGAGCCGCGAAGATATCGAGCGGCTGCGAGAATATTGCGATTATGTGCTGGTAGACGGGCGTAAAAGTAGACAGCGCTCAGCCATACTGAAGCGAAAAGTTCGCAAGACTGAGGCCTCGCCCAATAAGCTTCGCGCACCGGCGAGCGTCACAAATTACTCAGGGCGGCCTCGAATTCCTGTAGATCAGATCTTTGAAGATCGCACCATTACATCCTACAAGGACAAAAGCGCGTGGAAGGACGAGCGGCCACTAGCGCAAAAGGCTGTTGATACCTTGGTAGGTGATATCAACGAGATATTTTCCCAAGTCGGTGATGGCGGAAAGATCAACGTCATCAAGCTTAAAAAATCCATCGAGCCAATTGTCGATAGTATTACCCGTAACCCCGATGCCTGCCTGTGGGTGTCTCGACTGAAGAACCACGACGAATACACTTACCAGCACTCTCTGGGTGCGGCTATCTGGTCGGTGTCACTGGGGCGTCAGCTGGGCTTACCGCGTCACGATTTGCGATCGCTCGCCATGGGTTGCATGTTGATGGACGTGGGGAAATTACGAGTGGATCCTGATCTACTCAAAGCAGAGCGAAAACTCACTCTGGAAGAAACCGCCCAGATGGCCGGTCATGTGAGTTACGGCCTGGAAATCATTAAAGAGAGCGGTTTGATGAACCAGGATGTGATCGACATGGTGGCTCATCATCATGAAAGATTCGATGGGTCGGGCTATCCCAACGGCTTAACCGAAAACCAGATTCCCGCGTTTGCTCGCATAGCGGCCATTGTAGATACCTATGACGCGGTCACCAGTAATCGTAGCTATGCTCCCGCCATTTCTCCGGCGGAAGCCATTCGTTTGCTGTATAAATCTCGGGACGAAGATTTTCAAGCCGAATTAGTCGAAGCGTTTATTCAAGCGGTTGGCATTTATCCCGCCGGCACGCTGGTAGAGCTGTCTTCCGGCGAGGTGGGCGTGGTCGTAGCCGAATACCGTACCCGGCGTCTGCGTCCCAAAGTGATGCTGCTATTGAATAAGGATAAAAAACATTTGCCCGCGCCGAGAGTGATAGATCTTCAGGATAGTGCGGGAGACGATAACTCATCTTTAACTATTGCCAAAGGCCTCGACCCCGAAGCCTATGGAATAGACCTTTCCAAAGTCAATTTTTAACTCTACCTGCCTGTACCACAGCGCTTTCAATTCAAGTAAAACATTTTTACACTGAATTTCTCGGTGCTGCTTCACCCGCTGCACTAAACTAACCAGACCATAAAACTAATAATCGTCCGGGAGTCCTAACAATGGGATCAGCTACCTCGTATGCCTTGAGCAAGCCAACAAAGATATGCTTGAGAGCGCTGACGATTTGCTTAGTTCTTTTTTGTGCCACCACTCACGCCGAATTTCAAATAGAAGCACCCAAAGTGGTGCATGTGGACACTGAGTTTACGGTCAAGATCATTCAAAGCGATAATCATTCGAAATCATCGCCAGACAATCTTCAACTGACGATAGCCGGCGAAGCTCATTCGGTTCAACTGACTGGCGGCACCACCGAAGTAACTAGGCTGCGCATTTCACAGGGAGGAGCAACGACCATCGTGTTGCACAGCGAAGGCAAAAGTATCACCAGCACCGACGTACGCATCATACCGGGTTGGCAATCTCTCATCCCGCCGCTAATCGCAATAGGCCTGGCTCTGTGGATCAAAAGCGTAATACCCGCGATCTTCTTC
This sequence comes from Halioglobus sp., assembly GCA_045110675.1. Lineage (GTDB taxonomy): Bacteria > Pseudomonadota > Gammaproteobacteria > Pseudomonadales > Halieaceae > JBALVT01. The sequence goes on from JBGCGJ010000019.1 coordinate 32,234, forward strand.
GGTCTTTGGGCTGGGCTTGTGCTCATCTATGGATTTACTTTCGAGAATGTCCTTGACGCACTTCTCGACGTTTTTGCGGTAAACATAGTCGATGAACTGGAGGATCGCGGCCATATTTCCCTGCTACTCTTTACGGCGATGATCGGCGGCATGGTCGGCGTAGTGTCCAAAAACGGCGGCATGGGCGGCGTTATTAAGATTGTCGTTAAATGGGCCAACTCCGCCAAACGCGGACAGCTTTCAGTCTACTTTTTAGGCCTTTGTATCTTCTTTGACGATTACACCAACACATTGGTGGTGGGCAACTCGGTAAGGCCGATCACCGATCGCCTAAAAATTTCGCGAGAAAAACTCGCTTATATTGTCGATTCAACCGCCGCTCCAGTCGCTTGCGTTGCCGTGTTCACCACCTGGATTGGTTACGAGGTGGGGCTAATTGGTGATGCTATTGAAGGCATACAGGGGCTTAACGAATCCTCCTATACGATATTTTTGAAATCGATTCCCTATAGCTTTTATCCTCTGGCCGCGATTTTCTTTGTTTATCTTATCGCTTCTTCAGGGAGAGATTTTGGTCCCATGTTGAGCGCAGAAAAAGCGGCGCGGAGCGCTCCCGACACAACCGAACAAAACCCCGCAGAGCAAACGGTCGAGGAAAACTCAAACCCTATGCCGGCGCGTGCAATCAACGCCATCGCACCCATTCTCACGCTGATCATTAGCAGCGCAGCGGGTTTCTATTACACAGGAGAGGGGGACAATCTCCAGGATATCTTAAGCTCAGCCGACGTCTACCAGGCGTTAATGTGGGGCTCTTTTTTAAGCGCCGCCGTTGCCGGTGGGCTCACTCTGGTGCAACGGCTAATGCCCCTGGAAAAGATCGTTCAAGCATGGCTAGATGGGGCAAATCTAATGGTGCCGCCTCTGGTAATTCTGGTACTTGCCTGGGCACTGTCGGGTATCACGACCACGCTGGGAACCGCCGACTTTCTGGTGGCCTTGGCGGGCGATCTGCTAATACCTGCGCTGATTCCCGCCATCGTATTTTTGCTGTCAGCAGCCGCCGCTTTTGCAACGGGATCAAGCTGGGGGGTGATGGCCATTATTCTACCCCTCGTCATTCCGGTGGCTTGGACAGGACTCTCCATGGATGGCAGTGTCACTGGGGATGAAATGCATATATTGTATTCCACCGTCTCGGCGGTTCTGGCCGGTTCCGTGTGGGGCGATCATTGTTCGCCTATTTCAGATACTACGGTTCTGTCTTCATTGGCCTCGGGCTGCGATCACATTGAACACGTTCGCACGCAAATTCCCTACGCTTTCTCTGTGGGAGCCGCTGCGCTTGTATGCGGAATTATCCCGGTCGGATTCGGGATGAGTTGGTGGCTTGGTTTGCTGCTAACCTGTGCAGTGCTAGTGGTTATTCTTCGGGTGTTTGGACGATATAGCGAACCTCATATCTAAACTTAGCAACTGATAACAATCCCATCACGCTGAGCAATTCCGCCCTGAGATTTCAATCTTTGGCTTGTCCGGCCTGCTCAAGATAAGCCAGTGCCATATTCGATATCATCACCACACCTTTCACCAACACCGCTTCATTAACCTGAAAAAAGGGTGAGTGGTTCGGTGCCGCCTTTTCAATCGGAATGTCCTCAGGCAAAACACCCAGGCTGACAAACAAACCCGGTATTTGCTCCTGGTAGAAAGCGAAATCTTCCGCTCCCGTTGTGAAACCGCCATTGACAACATAGTCACCGAAAAGTGCTTGCAGCACCGGAGACATCGCTTTGGCAAGCGCTGGATCATTGTAAGTCACGGGCATAGCTTGAGTAATGACGACTTCTGCAGTAGCGCCAGAAGACTCTGCAATACCATGTACGACCTTTCGCATGCGCTCATGCAGGTTTTTTTGCACCTGCTTGTCGAAGGTTCGAATGGTACCGACCATCGTCACCTCATCGGGGATTATGTTTCCCCTTACGCCACCGTTAATTGCGCCTACGGATATAACTGCCGCAGACTTGGTAATATCGAGTTGTCTCGATGGAATGGTTTGCAAAGCCGTAACCACCTGACTGGCAATTGTAATCGGATCTACCCCTAACCAGGGGAGAGCACCGTGAGTTTGTCGACCAATAATTTTAATAGAGAATCTATCGGCGGCCGCCATCACCCCACCGCTATTGGCCGAAACAATACCCGCAGGAGCGGGAGCAACATGCAGACCAAAAATTGCGCCCGGTGCATTGGGTCCCGCCAAAACTCCCTCCTCGACCATTAACTTGGCACCACCTGTTTCTCCCTCGGGTGGGCCCTCTTCTGCGGGTTGAAAGATAAACCGGATAGTGCCCGGAATTTGCGCTCGCATGCCGGCAAGTACTTCAGCAGCTCCCATCAATATAGCGGTGTGCGCATCGTGACCACAGGCATGCATCACACCCACTTCCTGCCCTCTAAAGGTTGCGCGAACCTTGGATGCAAAGGGAAGATCAACCCTCTCTGTCACCGGCAAGGCATCCATGTCAGCGCGAAGCGCTACGGTGGGACCGGGTAAGCCGCCCTTTAAAATACCGACAACACCTGTGTGCGCCACTTGGGTTCGTACCTCGTCAAAGCCAAGGCTCTGAAGATGTGCGGCGACCAGTGCGGCGGTGCGAAATTCGCGATTTGATAGTTCCGGATGTTGGTGAATATCGCGACGCCAGGCGATGACTTTGTCTTCTACACTCTCGGCGGCCTTTTGAATCTCAGCTCGTGCTATTGGAGTTTCGGGCCACGAAGCAGCGCTGAACAGCAGCGCGCTAATGCCTATTAGGAATGTTGGAATAATGTCCACTCTATTGCGCATGAGAATCCTCTGGTTGAAAACTGATACCAATATCAATTAAGTGTCTTATAACCACTCAACAAAGAAAAGGGCGCTGCCAGTAAACTGGCAGCGCCCCAAGATCACTACGTGAGACTAACTCATGTAGTCAACTCACTAGAGGCTTACAGCAAACTCCACGCCGTAACTCGCTGGCCTGTTCCAAGAATACCAACCCACCAGGCCACCAATCTCCGCAAACTGCCCTTCACGTTCATCAGTAACGTTGCGGCCAAACGCCGACACCCGGTAGCGTCCATCTTCACCGAAGCTATAACTGACGGTCAGGTCAAGGTTCTCTATGCTGTCCAACAAGCTCTCGGGTTCGTTCGCAGCCAGCGTAAAGACCTCATCACGCCACCGGTATGAGCCCATTAGTGACAACTCGCCGTTGCCGACCTGCGTAACGTAACTGGAAGTAATGCCGAAAGAATTTTCCGGAGTATTCCGAGGCGTTAGACCGGAGTTATCCGTGACGATAGTATCGCCATTGAGGTCGGCGAGGAAGTCGTCGTACTCAGCATCGAGGTAACCATAGTTTGCGCGAATATTCCATTGCGCGGTCACCTGGAACAAAAGCTCTAACTCAACCCCAAAGGTCTCTTGGGTTGCCGCATTACGCACAACGGTGGCAACGTTGGTCAGGTTAATAGGTATCAGGACAGACTCTTGCTTGTCCTCATAGCTGTTAAAGAAAATAGTGGGGTTGAAAATCATGCGGCCACCCAACCACTCACTTTTCATGCCAAGCTCATACGACTTGACGTATTCCGGCTCATACTGTGCGTCGACATCTGTAAAGTTTGACTGTCGGCCAAAATATCCACCACTCTTAAAGCCTTCAGTGTAGGAGCCGAACACCATCATCTCGTCGTTCGGGCGATAGCGGAAACCGATTTTAGGGGTCACCTCACTCCATTTGTCATCGAAGTCCAGATAGAGCGCCGATATATCGGGCCGGGGGTCACCGTCTTGATAGGAAAGGCTGCCATTACCACCACTGAAGTCTTTTTCTTCCTGGGTGTAACGCGCGCCGGCCGTAATCGTCCATTGATCGTTAATATTCCAGTCACCGGAAAAGAATACGGCGGTAGACTCGGTCTTCTGTGCCTGGCCATTCGTTAACAGTGTGTCGCCGGTAAATCCAGCGCCACCGGGCACACCAGTAATCGCACCCACTAAATCCAGATTATAGTGAAGTCTGCCAACGTCCCAGAATTGCACGTAGTCGACGTCCCAGTAAAACGCTCCTGCGACAAACTGGAAATTATCGGAAAACTGCGACGTGATGCGCACCTCCTGACTGAACTGCTCCCAGTCATTGAAGTAATTCAGATAGAGAAAATCTGCGGGGGACGGATCAAAGTTATTCAGGTATTGCTCGTCTTTGTCCTGAAAGGCGGTAATGGACGTCAGCAAAAAATTATCCAGGTCCCAGTTTGCGGTCAGTATATACATTTCGGTTTCGGCTTCAGCCGACCCCTCTCTCGCACCTGTAACGTGGTCTTCGTCACTGGCAGTGTCAGTGCTAGCACACCCTACTGGCCACAAGGCGCCCTCAAGATCACAGGCAAAATGCCCTGGCGTATTGCCGTTCTGAGCGGTGAGTACGTCTGAGTCATCCTGGAAGTTCTCGTAATGGAATTTCAGATCGATGTCCTCAGTTGGCCGCCACAACATTGCAAAGCCGTAAGTGCCAATATCATCTCCACCTACATCCTTGTTGAGCGTCACATTCCTGAAAGCACCGTCGCTTTGCACACTACTGGCCATAATTTTGAGGCCCAACTTATCGTCAACAAGTGGCACGTTGACGACGGCTTTCACTTCTTCGCGGCCTTCAGAACCCACCGCGACGCTGGCATCCACCCCCCACTCCATGGTGACATCACCACGTATGATATTAACAACACCTCCGGTGGTGTTTTTACCGAACAGAGTGCCCTGTGGACCACGTAACACCTCGATTTGCTTGGTATCAAAATTCTGCAGCATACTGCCGCTGGCAGTACCTAGCACTAGACCATCCATGATGACCCCGATGGCCGGATCAAAACTCTTGTCGTACTCCGAGGAAGACACACCACGTATAGCGATGGACAAACCGCCCGGGGCGGATGCGTGCTTTCTGAGATAGACATTGGGAGTAAAAGATTGAATATCATCCAGGCGTCGCAGGCTGGCTTCTTTCAGCTCGCTAGTGAGCGAGGTGACCGAAACAGCGACATCCTGAATCGACTCAGTACGTCTGGTTGCTGTAACAAGTACTTCCTCTAGAGCGATCTCACTGCGCTGCGCAAGCGCTGCGGGTGCGCTGGTCGCTGCAATGGCAAATGCTAAAGCAGTGAGAGGAAATCGAATATTCGCGGACTGGGGGTTTTTAGCTGGGTGTTTGATCGTCATTGCTTTACCTGCCTATTGTGAGTTATTACGCTGACCTTCAAGGTTTAGCGAGCCGGGTATCGGGGTTTCGAACCTGACTAGCAATAATCTTCACTTAAATGCACAGCTTTCTTTTATTTATAGCTTCGGCTAATCAGTTTTGTCGCTCCTGAAGACTAGTAAGATTATATAAAACAGTCAAGACTGTTTTTAAGGAACTTCACACATTACTCACTCGAAAATAGGCACACAGATTGCTAAACAGAAGTACCGGGCTGCATGGGATCTACAACATAACTCGGAGAAACCCCACGGTAGAGGCTCTCTGTTTAAACTCGCAGCCCTATTGCGCTGGTAATCCATCAAAAGACTCAGTCATACTGGCTTTCCCCATAGCCACAGGGAATCTTCGATAGTGACTTGCAGAGGATTCGCTCTGGCCTATATTTAGCAATCGAAGTGCTCCTTACCCCGACCTCCTGAGGAAACCCCATGATCAAATTCAACATAAATGGCAAGCCAATTTCTGTCGAAAGCCCCGCAGACACACCGCTACTGTGGGTGATCCGGGATGAGATAGGCCTCAAAGGCACCAAATTTGGCTGCGGCATCGCCATGTGTGGAGCCTGCACGGTTCACCTCAATGACAATCCAGTAAGATCTTGTTCAATGCCGCTATCTGCCGCTGAGGGGGCGGACGTACGAACAATCGAGGGCCTGGACCAACACCCACTCCAACAGGCCTGGGTGGAAGAGCAGGTCCCGCAATGCGGATACTGCCAGTCTGGCCAAATTATGCAGGCCGCCACCCTACTGGCGGAAAATGCCAATCCATCAGATTCTGAAATTGAAACTCATATGAACGGAAATCTGTGCCGCTGTATGTCGTATATTCGGATCAAGCGGGCGATAAAAAAGGCGTCGTCCTCTGCGCCTGGCACGGTGGCGATTTATGAGCCCACCAGCGCAGGGAGTACCGAAGTATGAAACCATCAAAGGACATTCAACAACTTCCCCTGTCACGCCGTTCTTTTCTGGTCGGCAGCGTTGGTGCATCACTCGTCATGGCCTTTGGAAATTTGGGTTGCGCATCTAGCCCCAATGCAGCGGCAGATCTCGCCAATAAACGCTTTTCTCCCGCGACCTGGTTTGAGATCGACGGCGAAGGCAACGTCAGCATCAACGTCGCCCGTGCGGAAATGGGGCAACATGTAGGCACAGCCTGGGCGCGAATCGTAGCCGATGAACTGGGAGCGGATTGGAACAAGGTTTCAATTATCCATGTGGATACGGATCCAAAGTGGGGCTACATGGTGACTGGTGGCTCATGGTCTGTGAACAAAAGCTTTTTTGAGTTGTCTCGCGCAGGGGCTGCGGGAAGAGTTGTACTGCAAGAGGCTGGCGCGCAGCTAATGGAAAAGCCCGCGGGTGACTGTCAGGTCGAAAATGGCCGCGTCTCCTGCGGCTCTAAAAGCGTCAGTTTTGGAGAGATTGTCAGCCTGGGAAACATTGATCGTGTTTTCAGCGCTGATGAACTTGCTGCACTGCCGGTAAAACCCGCTTCACAATATACGATGATGGGAAGGGAAACCCGGGCCCTCGACATTCCGGCAAAGACTGACGGCACAGCCGTGTTTGGCATCGATGTGGAGTTGCCCGGTATGGTGTTCGCACGTCCGGTAATACCACCGACGCGTTACGGTAGCGAAATACTTTCTGTTGATGAAACAAAAGTGGTGAATATCCCGGGTTACCTGGGATACCAACAACTCAACGATCCAAGCAATACCCTTCAGGGGTGGATCGCTGTTATCGCCAAAACCTATCCCGCTGCGATCAAATCGGCAGATGCTTTGATCGTCAATTATAAGGCCGGCCCCACCGCCAAGGTGTCCGAGGCGGACATTCAAAGTGAAGGTGAAAGGCTTGTTGAAGACAACAACGAAGGCTATCTATTTGTCGACCACGGCGATATGGAAAAGGCCTCCGCTGAGGCAGACACCACCCTGGAAGCTACCTATCGCACTGCGTCAAATCTTCATTTTCAACTCGAGCCAGTGAACGCATTGGCAGCATTCTCCGATGGGGTCTGGCACATCCACACCGGTAGCCAATGGCAATCTCTGACCATGCCTCTACTGGCACTGGCATTAGAGGTTCCAGAGGCGGACATCATCATGCACCAGTATTATCTGGGCGGCGGGTTTGGACGCAGACTGGCAGGCGATTACACAATTCCGGCTGCACTGACGTCAAAGGCACTGGGTCGACCGGTGAAGATGGTGTTCACCCGCGAGGACGATACGCGATTTGATTGTATTCGCTCGCCCTCCGTGCAACATTTTTCTGCCGCAATCGATGGCGGCAAGCTGCTGGGCATTGAACACGCTGCTACCGCCGGTTGGCCGACGAAGGCGATGGCTCCTGGATTTTTGTTTGAAAGCCTGGATAAAAAAGGCAAGATAGATCCGTTCTCAAGCAGCGGCGCAGACCATTGGTATAGCCTGCAAAATCATCGGGTGCGCATGATCACCAATGAACTCGCTCAGCGTACTTTTTTACCCGGCTGGTTGCGCGCTGTCGGCGCAGGTTGGATCGGTTGGGGAGTTGAAGGCTTTTTCGACGAAGTTGCCGTAGCCCTCGATGAAGACCCTCTGGATTTGAGGATTCGCCTATTAGACGGCGCCGATCATCAGGCGGGAGTCTCTCCTGTCAGTGTGGGTGGAGCGACGCGATTGGCCGGTGTGCTTAAGAAATTAAAGAAACAGGGCAACTGGGGGCAAACTCTACCGGAAGGAGAAGGCTTAGGTGTCGCCGCCTGTGCCGGACAGGAACGCACCATGCCCACATGGGTCGGCTGCATTGCGCATGTCAAAGTCGACCAGGACAGCGGGAAAATTCGGGTTAAAAAACTCAGTGTCCAGGTGGATTGCGGAACTCAGGTGCATCCCGATGGCGCATTGGCCCAGGTAGAAAGCTCGGTGCTGTGGGGCTTAAGCCTTGCCCTCTTCGAGGGCACTGAAATTGCAGATGGGCAAGTCGCCGACCACAACCTCGATACCTACTCGCCGCTGCGTATGGCAGATGTTCCCGAACTCGACATTCAGTTTGTTCAGAGCAACGAGATGCCAGTGGGTCTTGGAGAGCCTGGTCTTATCGTAGTGGGCCCAGCTATCGCCAACGCTATTTACGCGGCCACCGGAGTGCGTCTGCGAGACTTACCCATCAAGCCAGAAGACGTGGTTGCGCAACGGGGGTCGAGAGTTTCATGAAAAGCACCCAGACATCCGCTGACCTCAAGCCCGTTCTAGTCACCGGCGCCAACAAAGGCATCGGGCTGGCCATTGTGGTGGGGGCGTTGGAAGCAGACGACAAGGTAATAATTTTCTTGGGCTCAAGAGATCAAGATCGCGGCGAAAGCGCGCGCATAGATCTGTTAAGGGAACATCCCGAGTGGGCAGAAAGGCTTCGCTGCGTTGTTCTGGACGTCGCAGACGATGCATCAGTTGCCAATGCGAGAGACGAAATTGCCTCGTATTTTCCCAATGATCCAAGCCCACTTTATGCCGTTGTTAATAACGCGGGCATCGGTGCCGAGCTTGGCGATATGTGCACCGTGCTGAACGTTAACGTACATGGTGTGCGCCGCATCTGCGAGGCATTCATTCCACTGCTGAATCAACACTCGGGGCGCATCGTCAACGTGGCGTCTGCCTCGGGACCGATGTATCTGGCACGTTGCCGTGATGATATCTGCGCAGCACTCACGAATGATAAAGTTTCCTGGGGCCAGATAGACAATATTATGCAAACCTGTCTAAACCTAGAAGCCGAGGGCGGCGACTTTGAGGCACAGGGATTTGCCAACGGATCTTCCTACGGCCTTTCAAAGGCCTGCGTTAACGCACACACCATCGAGCTGGCACGATCTCACCCAAACCTGCTAATTAATTCCTGCACTCCCGGCTATATCGAAACCGATATGACACGCCCCCATGCGAGGGCTAATGGAATGTCACCGCTTGAGATGGGTATGAAGAGCACAGCGGAAGGTGCAAAAGCACCCCTGCATTTACTTCTCGGCAATGTTGGCACAGGCTGCTACTACGGCAGTGACGCAGTGCGCAGTCCCCTTGATCGATATCGCGGCCCTGGGGAACCGGCCTACCGGACCAACTAAAACGACGAGAACCAGTAGGAGCGCACTAAGATTCCGGGGCGACAAGTACACCGTTAAACAGCATCGTTTGCGACCGATTCTCCACGATCGAAAATACAAAAGGTCTATCTACCACGATCTCTCGCATCGGGAAGGGTTTAGGCTGGTAACTTGTCTTGGTAATCCCTCCAATCATAGTCACAGCCGCTGCTTTCAGGCCGTTCTCATCCAACTCAATTTTCGTGTCTTGTTTGATCAGACCCACCTTGGTATCACGATTGGCCGGAAAAGTTTTTTCGGCATCGCTCATGGGTAAAAAATTAGCCTTCTCGCTATACAGCGGCATCAAACCAAGGTCCGCGGCAATCTTGGAATCGTCCAGCATTTCAACTTCGTCGCTAAAAGAGAATTTCGGTAGTTGGATTGCAAGTTGGTATCGCTGTGAACGACTTTGCAACAATTGGCGAACCACCTCTGGCATATCCAAGACGGCACTATCGGCCAGCCACTGTTCAATATTGGCAACGTCCTCCCCTGGAAGATAAATTACGAGAGAATATTTCCCGCCGACAAACGGTAAGTAAAAGGCCAGGCTACCATCAGCTCTGTCGAGCACTGTGGATTTGTAATTACTCGTTACAATCGTAGCAGCAGAGGTTTTCGATCCATCAAGTTGGATAAATTGATATTCCTCGCTTTCCTCGATTAAGGTCATAGGCGTTGACCAGGCTCCCTCGAAATAGGCGGCGTTCATAACAACCCATTCAAGATCGCGCATAGTTAAATCGTCAATAACTTCCGGAATCAGCCCTCTTGTTTTTTCCAAGGCCCAGTTATTAATAGGCCGCGAAGCGCCCGTGGCTACAAAATCCAACGATTGATGAGTGGCGGCATAGTAATGCTTGGCGTCGTCCACAAATTGATCGGAAAAAACAAAGGGCTTACCGTTGCTTTGACCGTTGGTTGACCAGATCGAATTGTACATCTGAAAAACCCCCGCTCCTGAGCGGGTACTGTCATTAGCCGGAGTAAGCGCATTCACCAACGCTTGTGAAACAGTGGGCAGGTCCAAATTCAAATCATCCAGCAACACAGATTTCAATATGTGTGCGGATTCTTCGGCAGCGCCGCGCTCGAGAATACTCAAGGCATAATACAGTGATGCAGATGAAATCATTGCATTGCCTACGCCATCGTTTTTCAATTTGGATGACAGAAACGCTCCGCTGAGTTGATTGACCGTCGTGGCTTGCTGAACTTGCAGCGATGTAGACGCCTGACTCACATTTGCGATGAGGAGCGAAACTATGAATATTGTCGAATGCAAAACCGATAGCACAATTGATCGCACAACTGATAGCACAACTGATAGCACAGTGTGTTTTTTCATACTGGACCTCTTCCTCGAAGACAGATCGCTGTAAGTAACGTTCTACCTTTCACTCATTAATTACGACAGGATTAAACGCTGCCAGTTCCGCTGCGAATAGTGCCCGGCGGCGGTCGCGCAGCCGCCATCTCAACATAGGCAGAGGTTCCCCGCCCTGGAGAAGATTGCATTGAAAACTCCAGCCCCTGAGCTTTGCAAAGCTCATCTACGATGTTCAAACCCAGACCCTGCCCCTTCGAAAGGTCACTTTTTACTCCTGGCCCAAGCAAGCCCGCCAGAATGTCTTCGGAGATTCCACATCCGTCGTCATGCACCTGAAATACAACCTTTCCAGCTCTGGACCGGAATCCCACCAGAATTCGCCTAGGTGAAGCGTGCGCGATGGCATTGGCGATAAGGTTGGTCATGATGCGCATCGTCGACAATGGCTCTACGTAAACCCATAGACGAGAGGGCGCGAAAGAAAGCCGGATATCATTTTCCAGGGCTTCATCGGTAAACATTTGCCGAAGTGCGCAAGTAAACGTTACCGCTGAAACGGCCTCCTTCTCGCTACCAGGCGCTATAAGTTCTTCTGAGGGCTGGGTATTTAAGTAGGATTTGGAAAGGCTGTCGATGTAGTCAACCGCCTTGGCGAGCCTATCGGCACGTTCGCCTGATTCCGCACGCTGCAATTGATCCACCGCGACTTTTAAAGCCGAAATTGGCTGTTTCAGATCGTGGGTCACCGTTGCCAACTGCATCTGATGCTTAGCAGCTGCCGAAACTGCCTGTTCGTAGTCTTGATCGGCTCGCATCAAAGCCAATTTCATTTCCGCTTCTTTTCGCGCGGCCTCTAAAACATCGCGCTGTGCTGCCTCTTTCGCACGGGTGTTGGTAAATACCTGGCCTATGACAATGCTCAGTGAAAAAAACGAGTATAGCAGGAAGGTAAAACGATTAAGGATAGTTGCGTCATTCTGGTTTGCGTCAGGAGATGATTGAACCAGCCAGAACCCACCAAGGGCAAAAAGGGCAACAACGACTGGAAAGAGTTGTATCAGTTGGGCGAGCCGTTTGTTCGTGGCCTCCCAGGTAAGAGGTGGCAGAATCTGCCCTACGATCATTGTAAAGAAGAGAACATTGACAGGAATCCACATCAGTACCAGAGAGATTTTCTTCAACCAGAAATAGCTGCTCAGCGCCAACAGGGCTGAGATAACCGCCAATGACATAAACACCGGACGAAAACGAGCCAAGGCATGGGGTGGCTCCAGTCGAATAGCGATGACAAAAAAGCCGAATGACGCGACACCCGCATTCAATAGAAAGGGGACAACCCAGAGCACAAAGTCGCTGTCGCCGATAAGATAGGCCAGGGAACCATCCATCCCAGCAGAGCTAATGATCAGCAGCAGCGAGAAAGTTGAATAGGCGAGCCACTTGTATTCTTTGTGAGCCAGAATAACCAGCGACGCAAAAACTACTCCACTGAGTGCGGCCGTATAGAATATATAGTCTGTCGCGTTCGGAACGTAATCCTCAACCAGCGCCAACGCCCGAGGAGCAAACAAGACAAAAAATGTGGCGACAATCGCTTTCATACCCGCTTCCTTAAGTTCCAGCCCTCAGTCGCCCGACTGGAGTGAAAGATATTATTATCGCGAAAGACCGTTCAGTGAATGGGGTACATACCCCATCTCGTCAGGTTGGATCGATCAGGCCATCCTTTATCGCACGGGCCATTAGCTGTGCGACAGAGTGCACCCCCAGCTTTCCCATTAACGCAGTGCGATGCTTGTCTACAGTCTTGGGGCTAATATTTAGCACCTCGGCAATCTCCTTATTGGTTTTGCCGGAAACCACCATGTTCAGGGTTTGACGTTCTCGTTCGGTTAGGTTGGCGCCCTGACGCCCTTGTTCGATCACATCCAGGAGATCAGGCGATATAAAGCGTCCGCCAAGCATAATTGTGGGAAGTTTATCTCTCATAGCCTTAACGGAAGAGCCTTTGCTGAACAGCCCTTCCACCCGGGTTTCCACCAGGCTGGCCAGTAAGCCCGGAGCGGTCACCCCAGTGAATACAATGATTTTTGTATCGGGGCTCCAGCGGCGAATGTCGTGAATAACTTCCGCGCCGCTGGCCAATGGCATGGATACATCGAGGAATAATAAATCGGGCTTATGTGCCTTTACCGCCGCAATGGCCTCCAATCCATTTTCAGCAAAGGCGAGCAACTCATAGGATTCACCTGCTTCAACCGAGGCTTGTTTGATGATATCCAATACAGCTTCGCGAATGATCTCGTGATCATCGGCGATGACCACGCTGTATGATTCGTGCTTACTCATACCACCTATCCGCGATTTTTCAAATAGGATCTCTTTGATTTAATCTTGCCACCCTCAAAGGTAAACAGGTCGCAGCCGTCCATTTCGAGTTTCGCGCCGCTGGTATGCGTGCCCCTGAATGTCCATTCTGAGCAACCATTGTCGCCGCTGACAAAGTGAACCAGCCCTTCAAAATGCACATCGGGGATGTCAGTCCAAACCTCAATGAATTTCTCTCGCACGGTCTGATAACCCTGGTGGCGTGTTCCGTAGGTTTCGCTGCCACCACCGGTTTCAAAAACACAATCCTGGGTCATATAACTCATGACTTTTTCAATGTCATGCTCATTCCAGGCATCGCTATAACGCTCAAGGTCTTCTAGTTTCATGATATTGCTCTCGCTCTTAGTGGAAGCTTGTAAAGCACAGTGACAAAAATACGTATCCCGGATCTCCTCGAAATAACCCAGATAATATATAGTGGGTCTTAAGTGGAAATCCACTCTAGCTCTTAAATATTCCACTCGCGCCTCAAGAGGTAAACAGCATGACTCAAACAGCAAAGTTCTGGAACAAAATGGCGGAGCGCTACGCCAAGTCACCGATCAAGGATGAAGAAGCATACCAAAGAAAGCTCGAGGTGACGCGCAGCTACTTTCGACCGGAGATGAACGTTATTGAAATCGCCTGTGGCACCGGCACAACAGCAATTTCACATGCACCACATGTCAATCACATTTTGGCGATCGATATTTCTTCGAACATGCTCGAGATAGCGCGAGGCAAAGCGGCAGCAGAGAGTATCGAAAATATCTCTTTCGAAGAAGCCACCATTGAAACATTCGACGCCGCAGGCAAAACCTACGATCTTGCGATGGCCCACAGTATTCTTCATTTGTTGGAGGATCCCGAAAGCGCAATCGCCAAAGTCTACGAAATGTTAAAACCTGGCGGTGTTTTTGTGACTAGCACTGTCTGTCTGGGTGATTCCAGGTTTCCTTGGGGGATCGTCATAGCCCCAGCGCGACTACTGGGCTTTGCACCTTATGTAAATAGCCTCAAAAGAAGCGAACTCGAATCTTATTTTCTTGAAGCGGGATTTCAGATAGACCTTGAATGGGAACGCAATAAAAGCAATACCGCGTTTGTAGTCCTCAGAAAACCAGCTGATGTAGATTAAACTGCCAAGCGAGAGATTCACTTGCCTTGCCTATTCGCACACTAGGACGAATAGGCATATTCTGACAAGCCCAGCTCTTGCAATACTCCGTCGAGGTGAACTATCGCTTCCTGAGTTGGGCCGGGGTAGTCACCTGATATTGCGACGTTTCCCTGATAGCCCAACTCCTCGCTCCCCTGTGGCGAGCCGAAGTAAGCAATGACGACAAGAGTTCGTATGCCATCAAAGACATTGGCCATATAGGCGTAGCGCAATTCCGACTTCGCCTTGTCGTAGGCGATATCATCAATAATTTGTAGTTGCTGTTGGGTGGATACGTCTACAAAGCCCTGACTAAAACGCCGCACAGATTCCTCATCCAGCCAGGCCAGCCCCGATAGAATTTCAATTCGATCAGCCTGGTAACTGGGATATGGCGCGCTCACCCATTCGTTGAGAAGATCTACCACATTGACTTCTGATGCCGCAGCCTTATCGCCTTCTCGAGGAATAATAATGTCCACCAGTACGGTGGCTATTTTTCGCTGCTCGGCTGTCATCGTCAGGGGCCATGGCGTTTTTGGCGGCGACGCAAGATCGGGATCTGTACCGTAACCCTCACCGGCTATAGGTTCCAACTTAAGATCAGGCCAATGACCTGCAATTTTTGCCGCCGAAACAAGCAGTGATTCACAACCGCTAATTAACGGGACCGATAAGCCGACGCTAACAACACCCAACCATTTAAGCGTATCGCGACGACTAATAGCCTTGTGCCGTGGCTTATCATGCAATGGTTTGTCTGTTTGTATATGTAGGGAATAATCCACTAGATGGCACCCCTGTCGATCTGCGCGCTGAGCCAACTGGCGTTGCGCATTGCCAGCATCATTATCGTAAGCGTACAATTTTTATGTGGATTGGAGGCAAATACACCGCCGTCCATAACAAACAAATTGTCGCAATCCCAGGTTTGACCATACTGATTGGTGACTGAATCCTTAGAAGATGCCCCCATTCGGGTTGTGCCAACTTCGTGAATAATCTCGCCACCTTTTTTGATGGCCTGATCCGGTGTGGGCAGAGAGTCAACCCTGGCTCCCATGTTATTTAAAATCGCTTTTGCCGTTTTAAGACCATGGGCAACCTGATTCAATTCCTGATCCGACCATCGCCAGTGAAATTTGGGCACAGGAATTCCCCATTGATCCTGAACTTTGTCATCGATTTCCACGTAACTATGCTGGTTCGGCAACATTTCACCACGCAATGAGAAACCCACTTGGGCGCCGTAGTCATGCTTGGCAGCACGTTTTAGTTCCGAGCCATATCCTTCAAGCTTGGCGGGGTAGTATGTACCTGGGGCTTTGAAGCCCGTACTCAGTTCAAAGTGGTAACCGCGGGCAAAATTGAGTTCACCGCTGGCCTGAGCTTTATGGCCCCACCAGGGAATATACAAGTGATTCGCAGTGTGACCGTCCTCGTTGTAAATCGGTCGGCCCTTCAACGCCGGGACTTGAGCTCCAAGATAGGCTCCCGTTGAGTCCATAAGGTTTTTCCCCACCTGTCCGCTGGAATTGGCCAGACCGTTAGGGAAATGAGAACTTGTGGAATTGAGTAAAATTCTAGCAGATTCACAAGCGCTGGCTGCAAGAACAACAACCTTCGCGGGCAAGGTAACCGGAGCGCCCGTGTTTTTGTCAACGTAAGTGACTGCCTTAACCCTTCCCTGCTCATCAACTTCCACGGCTTTCGCCATCGCGTCGGTAATGATTTGCAAATTTCCGGTAGCCTTGGCCAGGGGTAGTAAAGACGTTGTGGTCTGAAACGCCGCACCAATGGAACAACCGCGACCACAATCCGTTGCGTAAAAGCAAGCCGAGCGATTGTCCAGGGGACGTGTAAGCACCGCTCGATGCATCGGTGCAGCCTGAATGCCCAGTTTTTTGGCAGCGGCTGCTATGAGTAATTCTGGCACTCTGGGCTTGGGAGGCGGTTGCAATACTCCAGTAGAAGCATCGGGCATATCATCCAGACCGGTGTTGGTTCCACAGACTCCAACCAGGGCTTCAGTCTTGTCATACCACGGCGCGACATCTTGATATTCGAAGGGCCAGTCTGCGCCCAAACCGTCTCGACTGCGGGCTTTAAAATCATGTTCACTGAAGCGCAATGAAAAGCGCCCCCAATGATTAGTGCGCCCGCCCAGCATTCGAGCGCGCCACCATTTAAACTCACTGCCCTTGGCAGTGGTATAGGGCTCACCGGGAACAGTCCAGCCGCCATCGACTGTAGCATCGTAATAGCCAAAATCTTTATCCGGAGTAGGGGCTCCCATCAGCGGAGCCTGATCCGGAGTTTGAAACATTGGGGTTTCGGTGGTTGGATCGTAGTCGCGCCCCGCTTCGAGCATCAATACTCTTTTCCCGTCCGTAGTTAGAGCGTGAGCTGCCATAGCACCACCGGCACCGGAGCCGACGATCACTACGTCGTAGTTAAATTCAACCATGGGGCTTGATCATTTTCCCGATTATAGGCCAATTATTTTATTCAGGACCAAGCAGGCGAATATACACTCAAGCGAACAACACAGCGTTCAGTGACCTTATAACGTCATCCCACCATCCACAGTAAATTGAGCACCCGTCGCAAATGTAGATTGATCGGACGCTAGATAAGAAACAATTGAGGCAATGTCTTCAGGTTTACCCAAATGACCTACTGGATGAGCAGCGACAAAGCTTGCCAACAACGCCTCTGGTTCATCTGACTGCGCCAGTGTTTTATCGATAATACTGGTATGAATAGCGCCGGGATGCACCGAGTTACAGCGAATACCATTGTTCTGTTCGGCGCAGTACAGGGCAATGGATTTGGTCATCATCGTCACCGCACCTTTGGCGGCGTTGTAGGCACACAAGTGTGCACTGGCGCGAATTCCTGCTGCGGAGGACATATTGATAATGGCACCTCCGGTTTTTTTCATCAGCCCGATACCGTATTTGCAGCCAAGGAAGGTGCCGTCCACGTCGATACTAAATTCATGCTTGAACGCAGCCAGGGTCAGGTCTTCAACCGACCCCATTGTGGTAATCCCAGCATTGTTTACCAGTACATCCAGACGACTAAACTGTTGCTCGATTACCGCTATCGCATCCACCCAGTCCTGCTCCTGACTTACATCCAGTTTCATTGAAACTGAGCCGTTATCCAGCGACTTGGCGACCATAGCCGCATTATCTAGATCAATATCGGCAACCACAATGGTCATACCATCAGCTGCCAATCGCTGCGCGATAGCTTCGCCCAAGCCTGAGGCTCCACCGGTTACCAGTGCAATTTTGTTTTCTGTATTCATCCTTATATCTTCATCCTGTAAATCCGACTGTAAGCCTACTATGTCATCACTGCGGCATAGCATCCAGTGGGTACTGAAAAAAGAATGCGTCACTCGCAACCATCCCATTGCTTAATGACAACTCAAATGCCAATATTTACAAATGACGATTGAGCGAGATCACCACGGCTTCGATGCCCCCGCACCACTGGGTCACCCCGGCAGGGCTGGATTGCCATCGGGCCACTCGACTGGCCCAGAGGTTGGCGACACCCTTCCCGACTTCGAACTGCCGGATGCATTCGGCAAACCAGTGAGCTTTCATCGGGACAGAGGGAATAAGAAAGCGGTATTGCTTTTCTATCGCTCTGCGGTTTGGTGACCCCCTTGCTGGACGCAACTAGGTGAGTTGCGAGACGCTTTTCCAAAATTTGAAGCTAACGACCTCAAGTTGTATGCGCTTTCCTATGACGACCAGAAGACGTTGCGGGAGTTTTCCGACAAGCAAAATGTGCCTTATACACTTCTGTCCGATGAAAAATCCGAGGTTATAAAGCAGTACGGAATACTCAATACCGAGGTATCAACCGATGATTTTCTACTCTACGGCATTCCGTTCCCAGGTGCGTATGTGTGCGATGAGCAAGGCGTGGTCATTGCCAAGTTTTTTCACGACACCTACAAAAAGCGCGACAGCGCGGAGATTTTTATAGACGCCGCACTTGGCAAAATTCAAATCGCCGATGACGCACCACAAGCAACAGGCGGCGACAGCGAGATTAAAGTCACCGCTGCCATTCACGGGGGCAAGGGCAGCATACGTCAGGGCATCATTCGTAAATTGGTTGTGCGTTTTGAGCTGGACCCTGGGCTACATATCTATTCGGAGCCTGTTCCAGATGGCATGGTAGCGACCAGTATCAAACTGCTGGGGCCACCTGGACTGGTGACCTTAGAGCCCGTTCTTCCAGCTACCGAGGTGTTACATCTGGAAACGCTCGGGGTAGACCTCAATGTCTGGAGCGGCACGGTTGATCTGGTTGTGCCATTTTATGCCCAGGGGGAACTGATCAGTGAGACCCGGCCACTGGACCAGGATGATATGGAGATTGAGGTTCAACTGCGCTACCAGGCCTGCAACGACAACGAATGCCTGTTACCGAAGACAGAGAGTTTTAAATTGAAGTTGGATATGGATGTCATCGATGTGCCTAAAATCGGGATGCATCTAGGGCACGGCCAGCGGGAAGGAAATTATGATGGTGGCCCTGCAATGAGACGCCTGCTGTGGCGCAAATTCAAAGCCAACCCCCTCAGCCCATTTAAGTTTATCGCCAAGAGTATTCGTCTCGAACTTCAGGCTCGCAAACGGGCTAAGTCTTCCTGAGCTTGAGGTGTGTCACCGATGCTTTGCCGTCCTTCAGGAACACCCGGTTGCGTCCCTGCCTCTTGGCTTCATAGAGAGCATCATCAGCGGCTTTAATCATATTGGCTTCAACCACTTTCGCCGATGGCGTGAAAATAGCGACGCCGATGCTGACCGTAACCACCTGTTCGCTTTTCGCTACATCACTGCGGATACGCAGATTTTCTATTTCACTTCGCAGACGCTCTGCGATAGCCAGAGCCGTCTCGCTCCCGGCGTCTGCCAGCACCACGCAGAACTCCTCGCCCCCGTAGCGGGCCAGGTAATCTGTCGACCGGTACAGGTTTTTCTGTAAAGTCTGGGCAATCTGTTTGAGGACCTGATCACCGGCCGGATGTCCGTAGCGGTCATTGTAGGGTTTAAAGTAATCCACATCGATCATTAGCACCGACATGGCGTTTTTCAACCGTGCACATTGACGCCAGCTGCGCTCCAGCACATCGTCGAGAAAACGACGATTGGCAATTCCCGTCAGCGCGTCCTGCTCTGACAGCTTCGACAAATCCTCATTTTGATCGAGTAATTCCTGATTCTGTTGTTGGATTTGCTCAAGCAGTTCGTTGAACTGGCTGAACATGGTATCCATTTCATCTTTGTCGGCGCTGGCTAGCCGGCGGGAGTAGTCACCTGTGTTGATGATTTCCAGCATTGTCTTTTTGGCATTCAAAATACGATTGATGACGACGTGAGAGAAAAACAGTACCAGCATAAAGAGTATTAAAGCAGACGAAGCGAAGCCGACGAGAACGGTGCTGGATAGTAGGTCTTCGGAGAAACCTCGCTCTTGCGTAGACTGCTCGACGAGAAACAAAGGTTTATTCGCGCTATCTCTCAGCGTCCAGTACAGGTTTCCCTGTTCGTCTCGAGGCAGTTGCTCGACCCCCTCAAGCCTCAGACGTTCCAACGCAGACGACAAAAACGCATCTTCAGTCGCTTCGGGCAAAGTCACAAAGCGCATATCAGTCTGCAGATTTTTTCCCACTAGATTGAAATAGTGCTCATCGAGTAGACGCCAGAAAATCAAGATTCCCCTGGGCGCAGGATAGGGCTCCTCACTGGTGACAATATGGCTGGCGGCAAAAGCTACTGGCCCCAGATTGCTCTGACCGATTCCGGAACCGATGAAGGGGTCTTCAACACTGCCGTCCTGGTTGACTGAGAAGCCGATGCTAATTTTGGGTGGTATGAACTCGCTCCCTGAGTCCAACAATGCTTCGACTCTTTCGCTGTAAAAACTGTATTTAATACCGCCTTGGGCTGCTACAAATACAGCTCCGTCTACTTCGAGCGCCTCCAGGGAATCTTCTTCCAGATTGGCATTGATGTATTGTTGATAGACGGAATCATCTCTGCGCGATTCGATGAAGTCATAGCTATCATCCCAGATAGCATAATCACTGGCGTTGAGCGCCAGTGATTTCTGTGTATCAGCAACCGTCAGCCGCACTCGTTCGATATCTTTGTTATCGGCGTTAAACTCAAGCGCCCTAAGAGCGGGAATTTCAAACAGGTAGTGGGAAACCATCTGGCCGACAAAAGCCAGTATTAGGCCCAGTGTCAGTATGCCAAGAAGTTTATACTTCAGGCTGAGTTTCATCCGCGTCTACCTGTGTTGAGCTGCCGGGAGTAAGGATATCTTTCTTCGCTCGCTTGCCTTGTTATTGTGGACAGATCTTTCAGATGATAACGGCAGATCTGCTGTTGGAAAGAGTGGCACATTCAAACGGCTATTACCAACCTCACCACTGTGTTATCGGTAAGGATTGAGAAGTATTTAGCACTATTTTTCTACCATCGCACCAGGCAATAACCGCCGGACGCGGCAATGGATCAAAATTCAGGTGAAGCGACCAAAAATCATGCCGCCTAGATGTTCAAGTGAACAAGCGCCGCTATTAATGAAATCACCAGTGGCGCCAACAATTTTGGCCCGCCGAACAGAAACCAGGGCGAGGCGGGAAACGCAAAGGTTCTCTCTAGAGATGCAAGCTTCAGCCCGTGGTGTTCACTGCCGATCGTTGCCGGCAGAATCTCCATCAGGTCTCTGCGGCTGCGATAGCGAATCATTCCCGCTGCACCCCAGCCCTCGTCTTGATCGCAGGCAACATTTTCGACATTGCCACTCGCAGCCCTCGCAACCAATACCGGGTGTCCGGCCTTGCGCAGTAGTGATCCCAGGAATATTTTTTGATAGGCATCCAGTTTCTTACGGGACTCCTTCACAGGTTTGTTTAACAGCAGCAAATTAACCATCACGAAATCTTTGCCATCGTCATTGGCGAAGAAGTGACGCACGTTCTCTCGCTGTTGCTCTGTCCAGGTGCCGTCGGCATTAAACAGCTTCATGGTTTGCTCGACTTCTTCGGGAGTGATTTTGCTGCGAAAGCCTACATACCAGAACCAAAATATGGCGTAAACCAAGCCCGCTGTAATCCAAATTGCGAATACGTTCATACGATTGAATCCCTCCTATCGCCGGGCAAGTCGTTAAAGGGAACACTTGAGTCTTTCACCGTCGACTCCTCCTAAAAAAGTGTGTAACGCGAGCCTCGCGGCTCGGGAGTTTTGTGCTCTTCAGGCAATGTGCAAATCCGATTCATACGGGTAGTACTGCCGTCAGCGTACTCCCAGACCAGTTGCTCTCCCGCAAGATAGCGACGCACAACAATGGGTCCCCAACCAAACGGACGAAAATTGAGGATATCGTTCTCCCAGGTCATACTGGCACTAGTGCGTCCACAGTATTCTCTGTCACCAATAGTAAACAAAACCGAGCCCTCGGTATCGTTGGAGTTTTCACCGCCACTACTATTGGGTCCGCCATCATGAATAATGCCTGCGGCAGTAATGACAACTCGACGACCGCATTGCTCTACTCGCTCAAGATGACCAACCTTACCCGTCACGCCCATCCACAAGCCGCGAATATCCGCCGCACCTTCGATCAAGGGTTCAGTACATTGTGCCAGGATGGGCAGCGGAAAATGATCATAGGCACAACCTGGGGTGTTGCCCTTGGGAATATCCGCCGCCATTTTTCCGCTGCCATCTAAAAGCGGCAGCTCACAATAGTTGACTGTGCTGCCGTCGCCAGCAAGGGTTGCTGGATCGATGGCCAAAGGAGGTCGACTTGAGAAGTACATCAGCCAGAACAAAACTAATACCAGAAAAAGCAGCGTGGCGACGATTCTTATCAGCCATTTTTTGATCATCATAGGGCCTTCCTTTCCACTTTGTTCTGCGCTCAACTCATTCTAATTTGGCGTATAAATATATTCGTCACCTTCGACAAACTTCTCCGCCAGGGTTTTATCAATCATCACAGGCATTTGTGTCGTCGGCGCATAGAGCGGCCCCCTTGAGCCCGCCTGATGAGCTGCGAGCAAGGCACTCAGTTGATCGAGCTTTTCAGGATGACTTGTCGCGAGGTTGCTTTGTTCGGTCGGATCCTGTGCCAAATCGTAGAGCCATTTCTTAAGACCATCGGTGGGTCTATTGTTAATCTGCAGTTTCCAATCACCGTGGCGCACTACCTGATAATGGCCGTTTTGCCAAAACAGCGTTTCGCGGCTCCACTCGAGGGCACCCTCATTCGTCGCCAAAGGCAGAAGATCAAGGCCGTCGATATCCACACCCTCAGGGTTTGCAGCGCCAGCGGCAGCTGCCAATGTCGGCATCATATCGATATGGGCAACCGGGTTGTCCACAGTGGTTCCGGGTGCAATTTTCGCTGGCCACTTCACGAACATGGGTACCCGAAGACCCCCTTCAAACATAGTGATCTTCCAACCGCGGTAAGGGCTGTTCACATCATCTATGCCGATGTAACCGGGGCCGCCGTTATCGCTGGTAAATACTACGATGGTGTTGTCTGCCAAACCCTCTTCTTCAAGAGTATTCAGAACGCGCTCAACACTGCGATCCAGTGCACGAACCATGGCGGCGTATACACGTTTGCGATGCGGCTCGATGTTGCCCACTGCTTCGTAGTCTTCGACAGTGGCCTGCAGCGGTGTATGAGTTCCCCAGTGTGCCAAATAGAGAAAGAACGGACGGTTTTTATTGGCCTGAATCACCTTAATGGATTCATCCGTCCAATAATCGGTCAGATAACCCCTTGGCCGAAATCGGTCAGCATCTCCAGAATTAAAGGAACTGGCGTAGTCCATTCCCGCCCACAGAAATTTATCGATAGGATCAAAAGGCAATTTGGCGTTTACCACCTTGGGATCATCTTCGGGAAGATAGAGGCCACTAGCCATCAACAAACTGTCATCAAACCCCTGCTGATGAGGAGCCATGCCATTGTCACGACCCAAGTGCCATTTGCCGATATGGGCGGTGTAATAGCCCTTATCTTTGAGTATCTCGGCAATAGTCACCTCAGATGCTGGCAAACCCTTTTGTTCGTATGGCGGTTGACTGGCTTCCAAGGACTCATCGTAAAAACCGGGTGGCATGTCGTTGTCCATACCTGCAGACAAAGCATTCACCATTTTGACCATTCCAGAAGGGGTTGGCGTGAATTCAAATCCGGTGCGGGTGGGATAGCGCCCGGTCATCATCATTGCCCGTGAGGGCGCACAGGTGCTGGCTCCGGAATAGGACTGGGTGAATACGGCGCCCTCCTCGGCCAAACGATCAATACCAGGGGTTTTAAGCTGGCCATCCGCAACCCCGCCCCCGAAGGTTGAAATATCGTTATAACCCAGGTCATCCGCAACGATGAGAATGATATTGGGGGGCCGCTCGCCGCTAATTGCAGCTGGACTGAGAGGCCCTTGCTGCCAGGGGATATCCCGATTTTCAGCAACCTCGTATTGGTTCGAGGATTTGTATTTGATAACTGCCAGCAGTATATCGTTGCGCTTGAGCCAAGCGGTTGTTCCGACTAACAGCGCGATCACCATAGCTCCAACAAGATACTTTTTCACAAAGAAAACTCTCCCTCGAGTAATTGGCATTATATGTGTCATATTATTTCGTCGGACACTCAACGTCAAGCCCGGAACACGAGCCTAACTAATGCTCCCGTCGAGTGCAGTATTTTGGAATGAGAAATGGAAAGTCAGGAGAAATGTGGCAAGACCTTACTGCCAAACAGTTCGAGGCTTTTCCAGCCGAATTCAATTGGCGTGCCACCACACAAAGGAGATAAATTTATGGTGCCTTTGCTCTGCATTTTCTCAACCGCCTGTTCCGGTGTCAGAATGCAGTACTTACCTTCGGCTCTCAACTCTTCCAGGCTCGTTGCACTGGATTCTGCGTAGGCGCGACGGGTTTTATGTTTCCACTGGCCATAGGACAGTGCGTCGTATAGCAGATGTTCGCCGATCTCCTGCCAACCGCGGTCGGGATCTTCAGCGATCAACGTCAAACTGGGTTCATTGGGATAGATCACCGCTCCATGGGCAAAGCCAGCTTCTTCGCAGGCCCTATCGTAGGCCTTCTGCAAACTTGGATCATCAATCGGCGGAGCGAACATCAAACCAAACCTAGCAGCCCTTCTAGCCGCCGCTTTACTGTTGCCACCCACACAAATCAAACGATGAGGTGGGCGAACTGGCGTTGGATTGAGCATTACCTGTGCGCCCCGATAACTGAAGCGCTCTCCACGCAATGCTTTGAGCAAAACATCGAGCTTTTCATCCATCACCGCACCGCGAGAGGACCAATCTACACCCATAGTTTGATATTCAACTTGGCGATATCCCAGCCCTACTACCGCCATGAAGCGGCCACCGGAAAGCAAATCCAACACCGCAATATCCTCTGCAATTCGAAGAGGGTCATGCAGTGGTAGCAATAGGGCACTAACGCTGAGAGCAACTCTGCTAGTGGCCTGGGCCGCTGCCGCTGCCATCATGAGGGGAGAAGACAAAAATCCATCCGCAGTATTATGGTGCTCCGAAAAGCCCACAACCGAAACTCCCGCCTCGTCAGCCCATTTCACCATTTCCTGGCACGCCTGATATCGAGCTTGTTGCGAGTCGGGACAACTCGGGCCTGAACGCAGATCGAACTGCAATACGCTGGTTGGTTTCATTTAGACGAATCTCGAGTCTGAAGCGGAATTAGGGATTCTCCCACTGGCGAAAACTAGTGACCGACTTTCTCCCGATAAAAGTCGGGAATTCTCTGGGGGCGATGGGTCTGGGGGTGCCAATGCACCATCACTGCAGTGCCTTTGGCGGCAAGTTTATCGTTCTGATGCATCACTCCCTCGAGAGTGATGGAGCTATTGCCCACCGCGACGGACTCCATGCTCATGGTGACCTCGGATCCATAGTGGGTTTCACCGATGAAATCTATCTGCAGAGATGCCAAGGTAAAGTGAAGCATTTCACCTTCAGTATCAATAGCCTCCAGCGATGCCATATACCTCACCCGCAAGTCCTCGAACCAGGCGGCAATGGACACGTTGTTAACATGGCCCACCAAATCTGTTTCACTGATTCGTGGAGTAAGCGTGATTGAGAATAGGGACATAGAGCACCTCGGTAATTTGCCGAGGCATTATGCCCGATATACCAATAGCAACAAAATGCCAGGCAACAACTCGCCCCCGCGATGAATCAGGTACTCTTTGTGGCCGCAGAGGCGACAAACCAAGCAAAATTCAATATGAATAGGAAAACACAGATGACAGATGCACAAAAACTTGCCGTCGCACAGGACATGCTAGACGCCTGGACGAAACTTGACTGGGAGAGGGTCTACGAGCTTTTTGGTGATGATGGTGTACTGCACAGCATGATGGTTGAGCCCGCGATCGGCGGCGCTGCTATTCGTGATCGGCTAGCCCTTTTTGAAGACGGCTTAACCCGTATGGACTTTATTATTTTGCGCATGGGCATATTAAATGATGAAGTCGTGGTGGAACGAATAGACAGCTTCGATTTCAATGGCAACTCGATGGACTTGCCGGTGATCGGGGTAATGAAAATCGAAAACGGCAGGGTGAAAGAATGGCGAGAGTACTATGACCTCAACTGGCAGCGCATTGGTATGGGCGCAAAAGGAAAACCGCCCCACACGTTAGCACCGCTCGACACTATCATCGAAGGGCAAGAAATGCCCGATGAGGCCAAGTTGGCTGTGGCACAGGCAATGCTCGACGCCTACGAAGCTCGCGATTGGGAGGGAGCTGCCTCACTGATAGCCGATGACGGCCTTATCCACTATGTCGAACAAGAGGCGATGCGCGGATCTGAAGCAATGCGAACACACTTGCAACGCATTGGTCCGGCGCTAACCCGAGTAGAATTTAAAATGCGGAGTATGGGCGTCATTGATGGTGTCGTGATGATTGAACGCATTGACCAATTCGATTTCAAAGGTCATACAGCAGCGACTCCCGTCTACGGCACCATGGAGATTGCAGACAACAAAATTAAAGTGTGGCGCGAGTATTTCGATCAGCAGCAAATGTTACGTGGTATGGGGCTGGCGGGCTGACTGTATTGCGCAGCTCTCGGGTCAATATTCAGGAGTTTTTACGTACCTAAAAACTGAACATCGTGAGCCTTGAGCACGCCGCCGCACTCGCTACATGTCACCTTCCCCACCAGCGCATAACCACAGCGGTCGTGGGTCAAACGCATTGGCTTTCCCTCATTGCCGGAATCGCACCACTTATCACCCCATTGCAAAAGCGTCAGAAAATACGGGTATAGCGCCTCGCCCATTTCGGTCAACTGGTATTCGAACCGCTTGGGTCTTTCCTGGTAAGCAATTTGCTCAAACACGCCGTGCTGAACCAGAAATTTGAGCCTGTCAGACAAAATATTGGTCGCTACCGGCAGCTCTTGATGGAACTGGTCGAAACGCGTCAACCCGTGAAACGATAAGGCTATGACATTCGAAGTCCAACGATCTCCTACTACGTTGATAAGATTTTTATACAGGCTCCGTTTACTGGGTACCTCCTCAACGGATATCGATGAACGGCGTCGCACTTTCATTTCGCGTTCGTCACGGCGTGCACCAGGGCCCGGTCTATAACTGACTTCAGATACCAGCACTTCTTCATCGCACTTGCGACACAGCATTTGCGGGGTAAATTCCTTACCGCACTTGCTGTGAATCAGAGCAATACCGTCTAACTGCGGTGTGTCGAAAAATTTTCGCTCCCAGTTCAATGCCATCAATGCGTTATCGTAAAGATCGATGGACTTTTGGGTAAGATGGTAGGTCAGTCGCTTACCGCCCTTGCGCTCCGACACCTGCTGCAAGCAATCGATTGACTGCAGCCATTTCAGCCGATCGGATAACACCCCGCGAGATACACCCATCGCGGTCATCATTTCAGTGAAAGAGTTAATACCCCAAAAAACTTCTTGGATAATCAGCAAACACCACTTGTCGCCAATCTGGTCCAGAGCTCGGTTGATAGAACTGGCACGGGTAACAAGTTTGCTCATTTTTTACTTAATGCCTGGAGAGATTTTAGTCCACCGGGGTCTCCCGCAGTGGCAGGCACCAAACAGACTTCATCTGCTCCAGCGGCGCGATACTCTTCCAGACGAGCGTCGATCTGGGCTTGTGTGCCCACCAGGCCGATGGCGGTCATTAACTCATCAGGCATTGCCGCCAAAAGTTCTTTGGGGTGGGGGCGAGTGCGGGCAAACTCAACAAGCTCGGCAAAACCGGCTTCACTAATCATTTCGGCATAACCGGGAGCGGCCAGATAGCCAACGACGGCACGCAACATTTGATCGATTGCTTCACGCTCAGGGTCGACCGCACAGCATAGCCAAACGGCCAACTTAGGCGCGCTTCTGCCAGCTTTTTGTGCAGCATCCTCCATCTGCGCACGCAACCGCATAAGGCTTTGCGGGGTAACCATGTTTAACACCATGCGATCGGCATAACGGGCAGCGGCTCTCACAGCGGCTGGGCCAAACGCAGCAATGGTAATGGGCGTCTTTGGGGCATCCAATCGCAAACGATAGCCTTTGCTACTGGCAAGCTCCCCGGAAAAATCCACTTTTTCGCCATCGAGTAAGCGGCGCACTATCTGTGCGGTTTCGGCTAAGTGCGTGGCGGTTCGCGCGCGCTCACGTCCATGCCACTCCTCCACGACGACCACGCTGGACGCACCAAGCGCCAGATTCGTCTGACGATCGGTCAACGTAGCGACCGAGGCAATACCCATTGCCATGGTCATGGGAGTGCGAACCGAGACGGCCAGAGGCCCCAGCGTGAGGGCGATTTTCTCAGTCTTATTTCCGGCTGCGGTGGCAAATGCGAAAGCATCGAAGGTGGCCATCTCTCCAATCCACAGCTCAGGGTATCCGAGCCGATCTGCGTTGACGGCGACATCAAGGTTTTCGACCGCCGGTCGATCCTGCCACAAGGGAGTCACTACGCTGAATTTCATGTCTTTAGTTCACCTTGAGGCCTAACTCGAACCGACATTATAATTGTGGAGTCTTTTTATGCAATCTATAGATAGGTACTTCATACAAAGACTAAAGAGAGTTTTTCGGAATCTGCAGACTTGCCTGGGCTGGGATCATATTCTATAATTTTGGTCTGTTTATAAAAGTATCATCTACGCTCGCGGCAGATTGGATGACAACAAAGATGAGCGATACCTGGAGCCCAGCAGGATCAAAAAAAACTGGTGGCCCTATACAGGAGTAAAGAACAGCGATGAAACCCACTACATCAGCGACAGATATCTACATACTGGGAGGCAGCCAGACCGACTTCGCCCGCAACTGGCGCCGGGAGGGTCTGGAAATATACGACATGTTCTCTGAGTCACTGCACGAGGCAGTGACCAATGCGGACATCGATCCCGAACAAATCGAAGTGGGGCACGTCGGGAATTTCGCCGGGGAGCTTTTTACGGGCCAGGGCCTTCTAGGCGGATTCTTCGGACAGGTCTTTCCTGAGCTTGCGTCTCTACCAACATCACGACATGAGGCCGCCTGCGCCTCTGGCTCCATCGCGGTACTGTCCGCCATGCGGGACATAGAAGCTGGTCACTATGACGTAGCCTGTGTTCTGGGTTTGGAACTGATGCGCAATGTCGATGGCAAAACGGGAGCTCAGTATCTGGGATCAGCGGCCTGGCAAGGCAAGGAGGCCACAACGGACGAATGCGACTTCCCCTGGCCTTTTATGTTCGATCGACTCACCCGCGAGTATGACAAGCGCTATGGAATTGATAGCGATCATCTCAATCGAATTGCCGAAATTAATTTTGCCAATGCTAAAACCAATCAACGCGCACAAACCCGGCAGTGGCAGTTTCCGGAAGAAGCGTTCACCTGCAATGATGACGTGAACCCAGTCATTGAAGGCCTGGTTCGCAAACAAGACTGCGGGCAGATTACGGATGGCGCCTCTTGTGTCATTCTCGCCAGCGAAGCAAAGGCGAAAGAACACGCAGCCAAACTTGGGATTTCGCTTGCTGATATTCCACGCATCAAGGGTTGGGGCCATCGCTCTGCTCCAATTCTTCTGGAGCGCAAACTGGAACTCAGCAAAGACCTGCCACTGGTGTTTCCCCATGCCCAACTCACCATGCAGGAAGCGGCCCAACGCGCAGGCTTTGCCCAGGCGTCTGATCTGGACGGCCTGGAGACCCACGACTGCTTTACAATGACCGAGTACATGGCCATTGATCACGCGGGCCTCACTGCCCCCGGGGAAAGTTGGAAAGCGGTCGAAGAAGGACGTATCACCCGGGAAGGTGATTTTCCGATCAACCCCAGCGGCGGACTGATAGGCTTGGGCCACCCGGTGGGCGCTACCGGTGTGCGCATGCTTCTCGATTGCGCTCGCCAGGTCAGTGGTCGCGCAGGCGGCTATCAATTGCCAAAGGCCGAAAATATGCTGACTTTTAATGTCGGTGGCAGCACTACCACCTGTGCCAGTTTTGTTGTCGGAGTCGGTGGTTGAAATCGGTTTATATTTACGACGCAATCCGCACGCCCAGAGGCAGGGCGAAGGACAGCGGTGCGCTTCACCAGCTGCGTCCTCACGATTTACTTAAGTGTCTTTACCAGTCTATGGAGCAACGCAATAATCTCGACCCGTCACGGGTTGAAGAGGTTATTCTGGGTTGTGTAACACAGCACGGCGAGCAGGCCGGTAACATCGCCAAGACCTCAACACTCTATGCAGGATGGCCCAGCACAGTGAGCGGCCTTACGGTTAACCGTTTTTGCTCCTCGAGCATTGACGCCATCAATATGAGCGCCCTGAAAATCGCCGCGGGACAGGCCAAGATCATGATCGCAGGCGGTGTAGAAATGATGTCGCGCGCTCCCATGTTGTCGGACCAAGCCGCCGTATTTATCGATCCAGAGTTTGCCGCGCAATGTCAAATGTTAATGATGGGAAGCGGTGCCGACCTTATCGCCTCGTTGTGTAACGTAAGTCGCGAGCAAGCGGATGAAGTGGCTTACCTCAGCCAACAAAGAGCCGCTCACGCTCGAACTGAAGGTTACTTCAAATCCATTGTGCCAGTGGAAAATCCAACGACGGGGATTACTGTGACCGAGGACGAATGCATCCGAAGCGAGGTCACTCCGGAATCTCTGGCAGGCATGCCTGCAGCGTTTGCTGAACTAGGCAGCAAGGGCGTTGATGCCTGGCAATTAGCTGGACACCCTCAGCTGAAAGAAATTCGGCACATCCATACTGCGGGTAACTCCCCCGCCATGGCTGATGCCGCCGCGCTACTCCTGCTCGGGGACGAGACAGTTGGCGAAACCTTGGGAATAAAGCCCCGCGCTCGAATTGTGGCGGCCGCCACTGCCAGCGACGATCCACTGCAGGTATTGTCTGGCTGCATAGTTGCAACGCAAAAATTGATGAGCGAACAAAACCTGCAAACTAGCGATGTGGCGTTGTTCGAAGTACACGAGGCCTTTGCGGCAACAGTGGTGAAGTGCCAGCAACAATTGAATATTCCCACGCATAAGCTGAATGTTAATGGTGGCGTGATTGCATTGGGACACCCCATGGGTGCCACCGGTGCCATTATGGCCGGTACGTTGATCGATGAACTGGAGCGGCGCGATGAGATGCTTGGCATTGTAGCGGCCAGCGGTGCTGCCGGCTCGGGTAGTGCTTTGTTAATAGAACGCGTATAGCGAATTTACTAAATCCAAGTGCCTTAAAAGGCAATGTGAAATTCAGGAGAGCAGTATGGGTCTGGCAAGATCACTCAAGGAATACCCCTCGGTAGATCGCAGCCTCGGCGGCGTTACCCACTTTGATGATACCCAGCAGTGGATTTACGATCTGGACAATCCTTATCTACATGGGATCTACGCACCGACAACTGACGAGATGGCCGTGGAAGACCTGGAGGTCACCGGAGAACTGCCCGCAGATCTGGTTGGCGCCTATTTCCGCAACGGCCCAAATCCGGTCTATGAATCAAAAAACCGGCACCACCCTTTTGATGGTGATGGCATGGTTCATGGTGTCTACTTTCGCGACGGCAAAGTCAGCTATCGCAATCGCTATATTCAAACTGCTGCATTGCATGGTGAACACAAGAATGGAAAGTCAATTTCACCGGGTGTGATGGGTCCCTTCGACTACGACATATCCCAGTTTGGTATCAAGGACACTTCCAACACCGACGTACTGTTCTACGGTGGCGACCTCATGACCCTGTGGTACAACGCGGGCCATCCCTATCGGCTAGACGGCGCCACACTCGAAACCAAAGATCACTATCAACTCCAAGGGCGCGATCAGCTGCGCATGTCCGCTCACTCAAAAGTGGATTGGAATACCGGTGAGCTGCTGTTCTTCGATTATGGCGATGAGCCGCCATTTTTGACTTATGGTGTCGCCGATTCAACCGGCAAGTTGCTGCACGAAGTGGACATCGACCTTCCCGGCCCACGCCTGCCCCACGACATGGGTTTTACCACTAACTATGCCGTTCTACACGATCTGCCTTTTTTCCACGACATGGAAGTACTCAAACGCTTCAAACACAGAGTGCTGACTTTCCACACGGATATTCCTACCCGCTTTGGCATTATTCCTCGCCTGGGCCGCAGCGATGAAATCAAATGGTTCGAATGTCAGCCCTGTTACATCCTGCATGTCAGCAACTGCTGGGAAGAGGGAGACTGGGTAGTGATGGACGGTTGTCGCTCGCTCAACCCGATGCCCTCGGCTCAGGACGGCGATGGAGAACTGGCATCTATGCTCGCCTACATGCGCCTGGAGGCCAATGCCTATCGCTGGCGCTTTAATCTAAAAACGGGCGAGGTACGCGAAGGGGATATCGACGACTTGAACACCGAATTCAATAAGTCAAATCCCCTGTTCCACGGCGTAAAGAGCAAATACTCCTACCACCAGCGCATTCCGCTAATTGAAGAAGGCGGACAAACACTGCGTTTTACAGGCTTGGTAAAGTACAACAACGACACCGGGCAGCGACAAGAGTGGGACTACGGGCCAGGCGTGTTTGGCAGTGAAACCGTGTATGCACCCAAGGTAGGTGGGAATAGGGATTCTGCTGAAGATGATGGCTACGCCATTACGATAGTGACGGACAGCAATACCTGGCAGTCCGATTGCCTGGTGTTCGATGCCACCGATATTAGCCAGGGGCCCATCGCCAGAGTCCGAATGCCACACCGTGTTCCCTTTGGTTTTCATGCGACATGGGCACGGGGTGAGGATTTGTACGGCTAAAATCAGGCAGACAATCACAAACCCAATTTGCACGAGCAAGCCACACTATGGACAGTCACCTGTACACACGAACTGAACCCATTTTGTTGCCGTACTATCCGCGACTCGTTTATCTGTTTCTGCTTGACCAGGGGTATAACGATAAACAACTATTTAACGGATTGGATCTGAGCCCCGATAAATTGCACGACGAAAAATACCGGCTGAGTATTGAGCAGCATGAACAATTCATATTACGCGCTCTGAACATCACCAAAGACCCTCATTTCGCAATACAATTGGCAAATTATCAGGATGCTTCTGCAGCAAATTTCGCCATTCTCACCGCAGCAAACAGCGGGAAAATCTCGAAAGCACTGCACATGATAACGCGCTACAACAAAATTTTTACGCGCGTTTTTTCAATTCGCTCCCTCGAAATCAATAAAGACGCGGTAATGAATATCGATACACTTTTAGAACATGAAAGTGTCATTTACTTTGCGATAAGTGCGCTTGTTTTATTCCTAGACAGATTCTTTCTGGACGTATCGAACGGAACTCATCTGGTAGAAAGAGTGGAACTGTCCATTAGTGAACCGGAGGGTTTTATGGATGTGAAAGATGAGTTTGCATTCCCATTCACTTTCGATCACGACAGAATCAAAGTTTACTTCAATACTACGCTTTTGGATCGACGCATTAAGCAGGCGGACCCTCAAACAGTTCGCCTGCTGATGGAAATGAGTGAGCGGCAATTGGAGGAAGCCGAGGCCGAAATGAGTTTTGTCGGCGCTGTGAAATCAATATTGATAGACCAGATCGTATCACCACCCAAACTTGATGACGCAGCCAAGCTGCTCGGTGTCTCCTCGCGGAGCTTAAGAAGAAAACTGGAACACTCTGGAACAAGCTATCAGAGAATACTGGATTCCGTGCGTTTGAAGATGGCCACCAAACTCATAAGAGAGAGCGACGCACCCATAGCCTCGATCGCCTATGAACTGGGCTTCAGCAGCTCATCGGATTTTGGCCGGGCATTTAAGAAATGGAGTGGCCGCTCTCCTTCATCCATCCGGGATCGCGCCGGATAGCCATCTGGCCATATTTGCATGCTTGTTGGCCACCTATACCCTCGCTCTAGATTGATGTGTTGCTGTAAATTGCTCCTGTATCTGACAAACAGGAGAAGACTATGGACCTTCAAATACATGGCAAAAAAGCGATCATGGCCGGCGGCAGCGCTGGAATGGGCAGAGCGACAGCTGAGCGATTGGCTGAAGCGGGCGTCGAGCTCTACATCACTGCACGCCGTGAAGAGCGCCTGATAAACGCCGCGAGAGAAATTTCGGAAAAGTACAATACAGAGGTAACCCCTATCGTCGCCGATTCATCCACTGAAGAAGGCCGGCAAACCTTGTTCGCGGCATGCCCCGATCCGGATATTCTGGCGATTACTATCAAACCACCAGCCCCCAACGGCGATTTCCTGAAGGTAACTCCCGAGATGTGGCGCGATTCAATCGACACGGCACTGATAGGTCCGATAGAAATAATGCGCAATTACATCCCCGTAATGAAGGACAAAGGCTGGGGTCGTATCGTGAACATCGCGACTTTCTCGGCCAAGAACCCGATGATCTGGCGCCTGATGTCCGGGCCAGCACGCTCTGCGCTAATTAACTATACGGCCAGTGTATCGCGCGAAGTCGCACAATACGGAATCACTATTAATAACCTCTTGCCAGGGATGTTTGCCACAGAAGGTGCAGAAGAAATTATGGAATATTATGCCGACGCCTTCGGTCTTGAACCGGTAAGAGACACAGTTATGGCTCACTTCCTTGAGCACAACAAAATACCGGCGGGATTCATGGCGGTCGCTGACGATCTCGCACCCATGGCGGCACTCTTATGCAGCCCGCTATCGCGCTTTATCGTGGGGCAGAACATTGTCATTGATGGTGGACAACACCATTCATTATTTTAACCCCGTGAAGACAAGCAACGCATGAGTGAAATTGCTTCGGAGAGCAACCCAATGAACAGTTCCAACGAGCCAGGTGGCGAGTACATCATGCATGGGATGATGTGTTCATACTTCACGAAAAAATTGGAGGCCTACTTCCTTGCCAAGGGCATTCCCTACCAGTTTGTGGAGTCCGACAGCCCGGATCTGGCTCAATGCGGCAGAAAAGTTGGGGTCACTCAAATTCCTCAGATAGAGTGCGCCGATGGTTCCTGGCTCACGGATACCACACCGATCATCGAGCATTTTGAAGAGGATGACTCACTACCACCGATGCGTTCGGAGGATCCTTTCACAGCGTTTTGCAGCTATTTTTTGGAAGACTGCTTCGATGAATGGTTCTGGGCACCCGCAATGTACTATCGCTGGGCATTCAAAATGGATCGCAATCGACGCAGCGAGGAATTTACACATACGATTTTAGCCAATGGACTTCCATTACCGAACTGGTTGCTCAGACAGATTATCGTCTGGAGACAGAAGAGAGTTCACCTGACGGCCAACGGCATAGTAACCCCGGCGCATGCAAGGCAAATGGAAGACCTATACATTGAAACCCTGGATCTACTGCAACCCCTGTTTGAAACGCGATCCTACCTATTCGGAGAACGCCCCTGCGAGGCGGATTTCGGTTTATTCGGCCCAATGTTCCCGCATTTTGGCTGCGATCCAACACCGCAAGAGATTATGCATGTTCGCGCGCCTCACGTTGCCCGTTGGCTGGCAAGGCTTTGGGCGACTCGCCCGGCGGAGGTAAGCGCCGCTACGAAACTGGTCGATGTACCACAAGATCTCAAACCCATCATGCGGAAATTGGCGAGCGAGTACCTGCCTTATCTACTGGAAAACCAGCTGGCATTTCAATCAGCGGCCAAAACCACGAAGTACCAGCTCAACGGCTTGGACTGGGAGGTGAGCACTGCGCCATACCGCGTGTACTGCTTAACTCAATTACAACAGCGCTATCAGGGCCTGAGCGACGAGGCTCAGAAAAAGGCAGCTGACTTTCTGGGAGAAAGCGCAACCGAGATTCTCGGTCGCCCAATAAACTGCCCAGCTCAAATGAAAAACGTAACCGCCAGCGAGCCGGCTAAAGGCCTCCACGGCAAACCTCATGGTCGACACTGGCAAACGAGCGACTCTCTTTTCGACAAACTTACGGAGGATTGGAACGGGCGCAGAACATCGCTAGCCGTTCCCGAGGTAAAACGCACGGGCACGTCATGGTTGCCGATTTACTTCAAGCGCTTTCGTGCTCAATAAGTCTATTTCAATGAATGGCTTTCGCGCCTCGTGCCGAAAGCCAGGCAAGCAAGAGTGGTTAGCGCTAAGCTAGCTCGCCAACCGCTCGGTTACCCATCATTATGGCTATAATTGCATCGGCTCCAGGTGCCGAGTCACAATTGGCTATAGCAATTCGACCAAAAGGTTGCCGACCCACCTGCACTGAATCGCCAGGACCAGCGACCGTATAACCATGCGCCCATCGATTAACTGAGATACTGGCGACATCTCTATCAAAATTGAATAAGTCCTTAGGCAGCATACCGCCAAGGTGGCTTCTTATTTCCTCTTCATAGTCTTTAAATTGCAGGCCCAACATTCGATATCGCGCCTCACGAAACTGTTCAAGTTGCGGCATGCCAACGGTTTCACTGTAGGGGCAACTAATCATTTGAAGAACGCAGGGATCGTCGGGGGTTGTAGCGTAGTTGTAGCCCCCCATGCTAACCGGGAAATCCATCAGAACCGCCTGGTGCATTTTCCCTGGAGACATAGCCATACCCATTTCCATTTCCTTCAATGCATGCCAGTGCTTCAAACCCACCGTGGTATACATTAAGGGACTCTTCGACTGGAGCTTTAGGGCCGCTGCCTGTTTTTCAGGGAGATCTGACACGATATGCGGAATCATCATGTTGTAACCCGCCATAACAACATGTTTTGCTTTGACTTGATGCGCCTGATCAGCGCTAATGTAATTGATAAGGACATCCGTTGCCGTGTCAGCATCGCCGAGGTGCCGCACATTTACGACGGTGCTATTCAATCTGATACGAACTTTGTTCGAGACGTTGTCTAACTCGCTATAATCAAATTTCGAAAGAACAAGTGCTTCGGCGCTATCGCCCTCCCCGACTCCGGGAATCAGCTTTTTAACAATCGCACGTGCAACACCTGCATTGCCATCGGGAAAGTGGTGGATGTA
Organism: Halioglobus sp.; assembly: GCA_045110675.1. GTDB lineage: Bacteria > Pseudomonadota > Gammaproteobacteria > Pseudomonadales > Halieaceae > JBALVT01. Next base: position 69,172 of record JBGCGJ010000019.1, read on the forward strand.
GGGGTTGTTCTCATCAAACACCGCAACGGGCTCAAAACCCATTGCACCGGCAGCCTTAGCATCTTCGATACTCAACAGTTCACCGCTCGCGCTCGCCCAGTCCAGACCAGAGTTTCTTGCCATTTTCAAGACCTCTGGATCGTCAACACCCAAGGTCTCTTTCAGGTAGTCGAAATAGGAGTTATTGCGAATATAGTCTTGTAGTTTTTCAGCCGGCACCTGAATTTTATGCAGCCCGCCCTCCAGTACACGCAATAATTGTTGCTTTGCTTTGGCACTCAATGGAGCTTGCTGAACCGCTTCTTCGTTGGAAATTTTCGCTCCCATGAGGCCTGGGATGTAATTGGGATAATTACAGTAGGGATGCTTGACGACTTTGTCTTTGCCAAACGTCTTCTCATCGAAGTAAGTCACTGAACCCAAATTATGGCGTTTGAAAAAATCGACGTCGTAGGCGGTATTGAACCGTTCGAGATTCACACCAATGTCTTCAAACAGACTGTGAACTATAGTGTCGGCATGCAATGGTTCAACCAGGGTTTGTGAACCCCCGTAGCTGATTAGAGTTTTGCCATTGATCGAGTGCTCGTTTCGCTTAGCGTGACCACCGAAGTCATCGTGGTTGTCCAGTATCAGTATTCTTTTATCGGCACCGTGCTTTTGTCGATAAAAATAGGCGGCTGAAAGCCCGCTAAGCCCTCCACCAACAACGACAAGATCATAGCTCTCGGACGTTTTACTGACTGGGCCCCAGTCAGAGCGCTGACCCCATGCCAAGCTATGAGCATGAACGTTTGAACTGGGGTGACTTCCCCTTAAACCCGTGAGCGCTGGGGGATAATACGAAGGAGCCAACCGGGCCATTGCGGCTTGGCTTCCCAACCCCATACCGAGCACTGAACCACCTGCCGCCATCAGCGTTCCGTTGACAAAATTTCTTCTCGTTATTTTTCCCATCTCTTCCTTCTCAGCTTCTTCTTGGTGTTGAGCATATTACTGCATGTATTAAGGCAATCCCGCAAGCTGAGACTACCCTCAAGCCGGAATATACAAGAACCAATTTTGATCCAAGACCCAGCAAATTGTGCTTTGAATGGCAAAACTATATATTCGTTTTTATCGATGTATTGCTACTATATAAACGGTTTGTTCGATCTAATTATTTTCCCTAAAGTCTCGTCCGAAACAAAATGAAACGAAGAGAGAGTGAGATATGAAAGTCAAAAACGGGTTTATACCCAAATCCATTTTCACAAGTATGCTGCTGGGAGGCGCTCTGCTGCCAGCTACGGCCAACGCATTTGAGGCAAATAGTTGGATTGTCCGCGCGGGTATTTCTCAGGTCGCACCTGACGAGAGCAGCGATCAGCTGCAGTTGAACGGATCCGAGCAGGCGTTTATCGATGCCGTCGGTCCAGCCGACCTCTCCGTCGATAACAATACTCAATTGGGACTGACCTTTGAGTATATGCTGACCGACAATTGGGGGATTGAAGTACTTGCGGCAACACCGTTCGAGCATACCGCAAGCGGCACTGATACTCTGTCTGGCCTCGATGTGGCAGATATTAAGCACCTGCCACCAACCGTCAGTGCCATCTACCACTTTAACGCAGGCTCAGCCTTTCGCCCCTATGTCGGCGCCGGTATCAACTACACCATATTCTTTGACGAAGACCTGACAAGCGAAGCCGAATCGGCATTCGAGGGCCTGGGTCTGACCGGTGGTGACGTAGAACTGGACGACTCCTGGGGCCTGGCTCTTCAGGTGGGAGCAGACTACAACATCTCCGGCAACTGGTGGCTGAACGCGTCGGTCCGCTGGATCGATATCAGTACCACTGCAGAAGTAAGCTTTGATGGAGGCACTGAAGTTTCCAGCGATGTCGATATTGATCCTTTCGTTTACAGCATCAAAATCGCATACGCCTTCTAGACAATGCTCATATTAAAAACACCAGCCCTCTCCAGCATCCTTTCGGATGACTTGGCAGGGGCGCTGATTCGAAAAACCGATGGACGAGAGAACTTATGAAAAAAACAATGGTAAAAGCAGTAGAGATTTTTGGGGTGTCGCTGGCAGCGACTGTATTTTCAGCGGCGACCATGGCTGACGGACACGGACATAGCGACGAAGCTGTCTGCTCTGGTTTTGGACCACAGACGCCCAGAGATATCGATAGCCTACATGGAGAAAACAACAGAGCGTTCTCGCTAGCGCCCGACTATGAAGAGATGAACTTGTGCAACATTCATTTTCACCAAAACGCTGAGCACAAAGCGAAAGATTTTTCGATTTTCGCAGGTGAAGGCGACAAGAAGGGGATTGGCGGTGGCTATATGTGCGCCATTAGCCAGGGCCTGAGCGACGCCGAATTGAAGGCACCAAAAAAGGATATCTGTAACGGTCTCATGCCCGGAGATACTATCGAAGTCCACTATGTGCATTCATCCTGCGACGTCACTCCAGGGCCAACGCTGGGCGCCTGCTTATCGGAAACTTGTGCCAATCCGGATCTTCGCGTAGAGACACAGGTGTTTACTTTGGTGAACGATTCTTCTGCGATGGACTTCGCGGATTACAGCTACGGCGGTAATAAGCAAGGCGGACTGCATCAGGCGAAATCTCTGGATTTTGGCACGGGTGCACCGGTTGAATTTACTGGCTCCACAACGGGGCCCAGTTTTAACGAGCAAGTTTGCTCGCCACTGCAGGTATCCTGGAGCGTTCGCCCACAGTGCGCCAAGCTTGACATCAACACTGTCGGCAAATGGTGCGAGTCCAATGTGTTCAATGAGGACAGCGCGCACGGCGTGAGAAAACTAGTAGTCAATCCTGCACTGCTATCTGAAATCGACTAGTTTCGGATTGGCGCTCGCAGCCTGGGAAGGTGGCGAGCGCGGTTTTTCCTTTCAGTATCAGGTAGCGCCGCCCGACTTTCGTCAAGCAGCTTAGAAATCCGTGACTTTCCTGGCAAAAATCATTGTCACATG
>JBGCGJ010000020.1:0-137621 GCA_045110675.1 Halioglobus sp.
CCAACTAGAGGAATATGGCTGGAGAGGCGCACTGGAACATCTCGCCCTGTGGTCACTGCTAGTTATGCTCCCGGTTATTATTTTTACAATACGCGGAAAACCTTCCGATGTGGGATTGTCCGCAGAGGCGAATAGCAGTGCATCCCAGCCAGGCATCGACATGGAAAAGCCAGTCTCTCTAAAAGAAATTCTGACCAATCCTGCGTATTGGTTTCTTGGGTTGAGTCTGGGAATTTTATTCAGCGCTTACTCAGCTGTGCTTGCCAATCTGTCTCCCTACGCGATTAACCTGGGGCAGACGGAATCCAAAGCTGCCGGTCTTATCATGACAATCGCAATTGCGGGGATTGTGGGAAAACTGGCATTTGGTTTCGCTGCCGACAAATTCAGCCTCAAGGCAGGCCTTGCCGTTGCGCAGTGTTTCGTTATCGTGGGACTTCTAATATTGTCATTGGAAAAGACATCCTACGCTTACATGGTAGTGGCCTCCGGCACGATGGGCCTGGCAGCGGGAGGCATGCTCCCCATTTGGGGGGCAATGACGGTCCATATCTTTGGCTTGGCCAACTACGGCAAAGCAATGGGATTGATCAGCCCGATCATCACGCTGTGTATTCTTCCCGGTTACACGGTTATTGGACGACTGTACGACAGCAGCGGCAGTTACTCGTCTGCGCTAGTCTTGTTTGCCGGTGCGATGGTGGTCGCAATACTGTTACTCATCCCACTGAAATTGCGCGAACACTGATTTAGACTGTTTTCATCGATGGACGCGATGCAAAGCTATCGCGTTGGCAGAGTATTACTCCGACAATAACTGACATATAGTTCGGGCGGCTTGCTCCAAACCATCGGAATCAACACAGGTGAAATTTAGCCTCAGCGCATCGACACCGTGCTGACCCGCTGGGTAAAAAGCAGAACCGGGAACCACAGCGACGTGTCGGGCCAAACACTGCCGGGCAAGAAATTCGCCGTCGACGTTTTGCAAGGTGACCCAAATAAACATTCCGCCGGACACCGGTTCAAAGCTGAGCCTGCCCTGCCCGCCATTCTCCAAAGCACTGGCCAATGTGTCGTACCGCGACCAATATTGTTTTTTTAGTTTCTTCAAATGGCCGGTGTAACCTTCCCAGCTTAACAAATCCAGCAATACGGCCTGCATCGGAACGGCGGTGTGCAAATCTGCAGATTGCTTAACTAAACGCAGTTGTTCAATCCATGGTGCAGGTCCGGAGACGCAACCTAGACGCATACCCGGCATAGCTGTTTTCGAAAATGAACGCAGAACCAAACTGGACTCAAGGCATTGGCTGGAAACCATGGGTAAGTCTTCACCGGCAAAACGAAGATCTCTATAGGGCGCGTCTTCGATTAAGGTTACACCGTGTTGAACACACAACGTTGCGACCTCTCGCCTCTTTTCAATTGACCAACACCTGCCGGTAGGGTTGTGGAAATCAGGCACTGCATAGAAGATGCTGGTTTCTCCCGCACTGAACAATGCCGCCAGCTGATTCAAGTCGGGTCCATCTGGGTGGCTCTCGACCGTTTTTATATCTGCGCCTGCCAGAGCAAACACTTGCATCGCGCCTACATACGCGGGCACTTCCATCGCTATTTTTTGTCCCGGTTCGACAAACGCACGCGCGATTAGATCCAGGCATTGCTGAGAGCCATTGCCAATAAGCAGGTCACCCTCCGGCTTGATGTCGTAAAGGCTTGTCAAAAAGTCCAGCAGTGGTGGGTAACCCCCAGTGGGTCCGTATTGAAATAATTCCGGGCTGTCGCCGAGCCGAGCGAATGACGAGCGCAGATACTCCAGTGGAAAACCCTCCTGCGGTGGCAATCCACCCGCTAGAGACAAAACGCCTTCGGCATTGGCTGCGCTGAGAATATCCCTGATGTAGGACGGTTTGATCCCTCGTATTCGGCTGTTAACTAGCATGACTCAATCCTCGATTAGCGCTAAATCATAGTAGCTGTCGATATTCCTTAGTTGTTCGTTTATGCTATATTATTTGTTCATATATGCTATTAGTTCTCCTATGCAAATATCTGACTACAGGATCGACAAAGCCCTAAACGCTATTCATCGCAACATCAGTGGCAATCTAACAGCCGCCAATCTGGCCCGCATAGCGGCGTGCTCTGAGCAACATTTCCATCGTATCTTCAAGGCGTCAGTAGGTGAGTGCGTTCACGAATATGTGCGGCGTACACGGCTGGAGCAGGCCGCAAATCAACTCATGTTTGACAGGGACAAGCCTGTGGTAGAAATCGCGGCGCTGTGTGGTTTTTCTTCACTGTCTTCTTTTAGCCGCGTTTTCAAAAATCAGTTCGGTGTGCCTCCGGGTAGATGGCGAACGCGAGAAGAAAAGTCCGAGACAGCGCCCTGGCATAGCGACGCGGAAATTGCCGCCGGTTATAGCAGAATCCGAACCTTTCAACTGCCTCGGGCACAATTGGTCGAAAGAGCGGAGCAGCCCGTCGCTTACGTTCGGCATCAGGGCTACGGAAGAAGTATTCGCAAACCCTGGCAGACACTCCAGGCATGGTGTCTGGCGGAAAACAGATCTTTCAGAAACCAAATAGGACTGCACCACTCCAACCCAGCCTGGGTAAATCTGGATTTGTGTCGCTATGTTGCTTGCGTGCCAATCACTGAACCTGTCGTTCGACGAGGCCCTGTCAGCGCCATGCTGTTGCCGGGGGGCCTACACGCTGCGTTTGAGTTACAGGGAAAATACGGCGAGCTGCTGCCCTGGCTGAGTAGACTTCAGGATGAATGGCTACCAGATTCCGGGTTTACCATGCGAACCACGCCCGCGTTTGTGGAGTACAGGAAAAATCATTTTCTGGAACAAGACGACACCTTTGAGCTCACGCTCTTTTTGCCCATTGGGCTCTACTGACTTTGGGCGTCTTGCAGAGCCAAATCCGCATGCCAAACAAAGGTCATATCGCGAGCAATTCCTTATACCATTCAGAATCGTGGGTTTTGCTAAAGCGTATGCGTTCCTGAGCTCGTCGCCACCCCGTCGGCCAGAATTCTATTCTGTCCGGCTGCAGAATAAACGCATGCCAATCTGCCGGGCGTTCAATCGAAGCATAACCCGACTGTGACCACTGTTCAGTGACCCTAGCTTCCAATGTACCGGGTTCGTTGGGTTCAGACACATTCTTGTCGATGCTAGTGTAAACCTGTTTTTCACGCGGTACCTTTGCCCAGTATCCATTCGAGTCCTCGGGCTCAGCACGTCGAACATCGCCTTCGATAATCACTTGCTCCTGTAAGGTTGGCCAGTAGAAGCACACGCTAGCCCTGGGATTGGCAGCAAGTTGACGAACCTTGCCGGAGTGGCCGTTTGCGAAAAACACCAGCCCTATTTCCTCGATTGCAATAATGTTCACAATCCGCACGGAAGGACGGCCATTGATGTCTGCCGTGGCGAGCGAAGCGGCATTTACCTCGTGCAACCCCCTACTCCAACCATCGGCGATCAAACCATTCAATCGGTCAAGTGCGGCCAGATAAGCATTCTTTGACATGAGCCGCTACCACCTCTGCTTATTCTCGCTCACGCATAAAAACGGCAAGCATCTCAGCCTTATGCTGATAAAAAGAACGTTAGAGTTTAACGACCTAGCTCGCTATGGGTGTTGATCGAGGTCAACGTAATCGTGATACCTATTACTCAAATACCGAGACTTAGTGTTTAACCGTTTCGGAAAACAGATGGATAATGCCTACCCCTGAAATGATTAAGGCCATACCGATCGCTGCAGGCGCATCTGGAATTTGCCTGTACATGACAGCACCGACAAGCGCCACCAGGACGATTCCCACCCCCGACCAGATCGCATAGGTAACACCAATCGGCAGAATCTGCAGCACCCGGGCCAGGAAATAAAAAGAGACACCGTAGCCTATTGCGACCACTAGACTGGGAACAACTCTGGTGAACTCCGAAGAAGCTTTCAACGCACTGGTTGCGACGACTTCAGCAACAATGGCAATTGCCAGATAGAGATAGGTCATAGTCTAGAAGCCTCGCTTGTGGGTACTTCTTTTTCGATCTTGGTGCGTTTACATTTCCCGTTAGACTCGTCGACCACGTGCAAAGAAGGCTTGCGAACTTGTAATACCCCATCCGCTTGATGCAAAAAACTCACTTCGATAACGCCTGTCTTTGGTGGCAGTTTTACCACGACTTGCACCCGCTCCCAGTCTGTTTTGCCCATTCGCGGCATGTGATCCAAAGTCGATTTCAGCAATAGTCTCGCGGAAGATTTGGATGTTGCTGTTAGCTGTAAGCCTCCTCCTTTTTTAAAGGCGTGGAGAATTTCGGGGTCGCGCATATCAAGTTTAATGTCTGCCGTGAAGGCGACCTTCTTTCGGCCCAGTTCAGTGGTTCTAAACCGCTGCTTAAGCATCATCCACGGCTGGGTTCCTGTTTTTCGGATGGTGACTTCGTCCCCCTGGTATTCCACTTCGAAAGAGGGCTCCCCCGCGTGTTGTATTGCAGTCCAGTCGACTGCATTTCCCGACGAAGTTTTTAAGGAAAAATCAGTATTCTTAAGATAGTTTTTTCCCTGGAGTTCGCAAAACTCCGCTTGAACATTGCATGCGGAAAGCGCGACAAGCCCAGCCAGCAAAAGACGCTTAAGCTGTTTGTCGACCGATGCTAAGCCATGAACACGCAAAGCCGTTCGAACCTTCGTTATTTTCATGGAGATCTTTAGCTACCTTCTGTATAGATACTCATGTTTCGCACTGTTCAGTCGGACAGTGGCACCACAGGATTTGGATCGAAAAAAGTCAGTATGTCTTCACGCTGTGCCATGGCATCGCGGTATCCACATTCTATCAGCTCTTTGCAGAAGTTTTTTTCGAACAAAAGATAACTGGCCAAGCTGGTGCCCCCCCCTTTGCGTGTGGCGCCAATCACTTTCATAGCGACACGCATTGCCCAAGGCAGGTCTTCAATATGCTTGGCGGCAATTTCATCAAAGGCCATGCTTGGATAAATCACCAGCAGATCAATATTTCTAAGACCATCTGGTGTCGAGTGTGGTGCCTCGTTTTTCACATAGCCAATTAAGTCGTTTACTTTTGTCAAGGTATCAACATCGTGCTCGAGACTATCGATAAATGCACTGTTAAAGATGTGCCCGACCATTTGCGCCAGTGAAGGCGAATGGGCCTCCTGCTCTCTTTTCGGAACATTGGTTGCGTTACCGCTGACGCCGATAACAAGCACTCGATCGGCACCCATTCGGATAACCGGACTGATAGGCGCGAGTTGCCGCAGTGCACCATCACCGAAATACTCTCGACTGATCTTTTCAGCCGGTAGAATGGCAGGAATAGCAGAAGAACCGAGAATATGGCTGACGTTTAGCTCAGTCGGCACCCCCACCCTTCTCCCCTGCCGCCATTTTACGATATGGTCCAGACCCTGAAAAAAAGTGACGTTTTCACCCGAGGTGTAGCCGGTAGCAGAGACACCCACTGCATCGAGATAACCCTTGTCGATCCGTTTTTGTATATTTCGAAACTGTATGGATTGGTTGAGCAGTTCACGAAGAGGATCATTATTTAGCAAGGCCAATGCCCGTCCTCTGCCGATTCCTTGATTAAACAACGAGGCAAGCAATCTGCCCAGACTCTTGATCAGATCCCAGGCCCCTGCTCTATACACTTTATGAACGTGTATTGAGCCCCATATCTTTTCCACTTTCTTCACCGCCAGACGGAAATTATTGGCCGATGCGGCAAGCGCTACCGCATTCACAGCGCCTGCTGAGGTACCACTGATAATGGAAAAGGGATTATGGCTGTCCTTAGGGTGCAAATCAGCAATCGCCTTGAGAACACCCACTTGATAGGCACCTCGAGCGCCACCGCCTGAGAGAACTAGTGCTGGTTTCATATTGTTTTTCAGCGTCGAATGAATGGGGCATTGTAAACTACCCGCGACGGACTTTCATAACTCCTCCGGCTGGATCCAGGCACAGCCCCTGATCTACATTGCGCGAGATGAGAAAACCTACCTGGGTCGGATTTCCGTTCCCAGACCGGCAGTGATAAACACCACTGTGGCAGCGTCGCTGACATCGGCGGTATGCCAAACTCCTGGTGGATTAATGGCATATTGTCCCGCTTCCAGTGTCACGGCTGCCACCGCCCCATCGGCGGCTTCCTGATGCAGAGTAATTAACCCGACAGTGCACAAAACTACCTCACTTCCATGGGGGTGCATCTCCCAGGTATCCCAGGATTCGGTAAAAGTATGCATACTTACCAACCTCCCTTCGACGCCATCTCGCTCATGTCGTGCACCATAGGCCTCATACCACTCCATGGCTCCAGTGAAGTCTGGCTCGCGCTCAGCCGTGGCACCGAGGCCAAGATGAATTGGGTTCTTGTTTAGAATGTCAGAGGCCATAATTGCATCCGATTGCTGTGCCAGAGTCGTTTCTAAAGTATAGATCATAACGAGGGGGACGATTGTTTCAGCTACTGGCTGCGAAACAGATCAAAGACTATGCTAAGCAGTACTACTTTATTTCTACCAAAAGCTTAATCGCGGTGTGAGACGTATGAAATATCTATTGCTGGGGATATTAATGGCTGCAACGCCAGGGCTATCCGAAGAAGTGGAACAAGCTTGTGGCCAGGCGGTTTACAGAGCCTTTGATTTTTGGGTGGGAGAATGGCAGGTCCACTCTCCCGACGACCAATTGCAGGGGCACAATCGCATATCAACACAAGAAGGTGGTTGTCTGGTTTTGGAGAACTGGACTGGAAAGCAGGGAAGCACCGGACAGAGTTACAACTACTATCGCCCGGACACTGGCAAATGGCACCAACTGTGGGTGAGTCAGGGAGCGGTTATCGACTACTCCGGGAGGTTCTCAGCAGCCGGGACAATGGAGCTGGAGGGATACATTCACTATCGGAAAGACAACCGCAGTGAGAAATTCAGTGGCGCCTGGACGCCACAGGCCGACGGCTCTGTACTACAGGAATTCCGGGAGTGGGACGATGAATCCAAGGCGTGGAAAGACTGGTTTATCGGCATCTATACCAAGGCGGCGGTAGACTAATTACCCAACCGCGCCAGTTGCTTTTAACTCACCTATAGTCGCTTGGTCGTAGCCCAACTCGCTTAAAATATCATCGGTATGCTCTCCAAGTACGGCGCATGGCGAGCCCACCCCGGAAGGTGTTTGAAAAAAGTTCGGTGGATTCTGCGGCTCCACGATCTTACCGGCCTGTGGATGTTCCGTCGTAGCAAAGGAGGCGTTGGCTTGCATCTGAGGATGGTCTGGAAGATCGGCCAGCAACATTGCCTTAGCGCAGGGTACATCGGCTTCGTTTAAACGCGCAATTGCCTCATCGCTGGTAAGTGCTTTTGCAGCATTGCGCAGCTCGCGCACGCACTCCACGACGAGGCCCGGGTTGGCATTGCGCAACATGGTCGTAGCGATCTCCGGCGATGAAGAATCTATTCCGAAGGCAGCGCAGGCACCGTGAAACTGCGCATCGGTGACCGGGGCCATCGCACCCCAGCCATCACTAAACTCCAGGAGTCGATTGCGGCCGAGCTCTATTCCCGTGGTTGCACCCTCTTCTAGAAAGGTAGCAGTACCAGATACATCGGCCCACAAAAAGCTCACCACCGAATCGACCATGGATAAATTGATTCGCTGCCCACCTCGCCCCTGGGATCGCGCATAAAGCGCTGCGGAGATGGACTGGGCCCCCGTTAGCGCCGTCAACTTATCACAGAACAACTGGTAGTACTGAATGGGCTCACCACTGTTGGCATCGGACTGACTTTGGGTGACACCGGTGAAGGCTTGAATGACATTATCGTAGGCCGATTTTTTTGACATTTCACCCTCAGCGCCAAAGCCATTGACCCACAGATAAATAATATCGGGGTTTTCGGCACTCAGAGATTGGTAATCTATGCCGAGCCTCTCGGCCACACCGCTTCGAAAATTATGCAGCACAACGTCCACCGTTGGAATCAGTCGACGAATGACCTCAATACCGTCGGGCGATTTGAGATCAACCGCAATAGAGCGTTTTCCTCGATTGCTGTTTTGAAAAAGCCCACTGACCCCTCCCCGGCATGCGCCCAGGTAGCGCATCACATCGCCGATGCCCGGCGGCTCCACTTTAATCACATCTGCCCCTTGATCGGCCAGTATGCTGGCAGCTGCCGGCCCGGCGATCATGCTGCCTAAGTCGAGAATTCTAACTCCGCTCATCGGCCCCTCTGTCGGCTTGGACATCTACGCGCTCCTTGTTTGGCGATTTTTATCGGTATATCGGACTTGAGTATGCTTAGATGGATATAATGTTCCTTCTACGATCTTTTTCAAGCCCTGATACTACTGGAGTGGGTCGAGCCCAATGAATAATCGAAAAATACTGCAAGCTGTATCGGGTCTGGCCGTGATCGCACTGATCGCAGCTCTGGCGTGGCTAACCATGTCAGAAGAAGATCCCTGTGCGAATCCTCAATCGGATATCAGCGCGTCGGTGTTGGCGGAGCCTAACGGCGATCAAGACGCCCTGACAAATCGAGCAATAATAATGAAGGCAAACTGCGACAAGGACTGAACTTGAAAGGCATCTACAAAATTATAGACCCTATCGTGAAGTGTATTCTTCGCTCTCCAGTGCACGGCTTGCTCAGCGACAATACAACTTTGCTGGAATATGTGGGTATCAAGAGTGGCCGCCAATACGTTCTCCCCGTGAGCTATGTCAAAGCCGGAGATGAGATTTACCTGTTCACTGGCCGGGATAAGGTGTGGTGGCGCAACCTCGGTGGTGGCAGCGATGTGACTCTGCTCATCAAGGGTGAGCGGATTCAGGGAAAAGCCTGGACAGAGGCGGAAGACTTGGAGTTAATAGCGCGAAGACTAAGCGCATTTCTCAAAGCATCGCCACGCGATGCAAAACCTTCAAATGTACGTCTAGACGAGTATCGCACCCCCAATGAAGACGATGTTCTTGAAGCGGCGAAGCGGCTGGTAAGCATTACTATCGTTAGCATGGTTGAAAGCTAAGTCAAGCAACTGCAACACCAGCGCACTTGCTTTAAATATCAGTAGTTGTTTCTGTTCTGTGTGCGCTGCCACAGCTTAAGCAGTACGTTTTCCATCGCACCCTGCGCGGCCAAACCCATTTTTTCCTGCCAGTTTTTCTTGTGTACAAACTTCACTTCAAAGACATCGACGTCTTTCAGCTTTGCCTGTACAAACGCATCGCTGGTTTGCAAATCATCGATCAAACCGACTTCCAGAGCCTTGCGCCCATACCAGACTTCTCCGGTTGCTACCTTGTTGATATCGAGTTCGGGGCGATTCTCACTGACGAAAGTCTTGAACAAATCGTGAGTTTGCTCAAGCTCTTCAACAAACTTCTCTCGACCTTTGTCGGTATTCTCACCAAACATGGTGAGTGTTCTCTTGTACTCACCGGCCGTGAGCATTTCGAAATCGATATCGTTCTTTTTTAACAGCCGATTGAAATTAGGTAACTGCGCAATGACTCCAATGGAACCAATAACCGCAAAGGGTGCCGCCAAAATTTTATCGGCAACACACGCCATCATGTAACCGCCGCTCGCTGCGACTTTGTCTACAGCGACTGTTAATGGCACCCCTGCTTCGGCAATGCGACTGAGCTGACTGGAAGCCAAACCGTAACTGTGAACCATGCCGCCGGGACTTTCCAAGCGAACCAGCATTTCATCCCCGTCGCGAACCTGCGGCAGTACCGCCGAAATTTCTTCTCTGAGATTATCCGCAGCGCTGGCACTGATATCACCATCGAAATCCAGAACGTACAAACGCTTGCGACCCTCATCGGTATCGTCATCGCCTGCCTGCTTTCTTTTCTTCTTGGCCTCCTTGGCCTCCTGCTTATCCTGTTTCTTTTTTTGCTTGGCATGCTGCTTTCGTGTTTCTTCGTCCGAGACAACCTCTTCTATCGTATCGTTGATGGCTCGATATTTTTCATTGATGTGACGAATTTCAATATGTCCCTCTTCCTCACCCTTATTCCTTTGACCCATCGCCACAATACTGCCGACAACAATGAGAATGGCGGCCACTATGGTGCCAGCCTGGGCGAGGAACAGCCCGTAGTCGTATAAATATTCCAAAAAAAACTCCAGATTAGCTAATGCTATTAATGTAGTGCTGTATCAGTTGGCCCGAAATCGAAGATACGGGCGGAATCATAGGTAAATCGCGGTAGTGAAACCACTGGGCATCGGCAATTTCTTCCATATCACAGACGATCTCCCCGCCGGCGTACTCGGCGAAATAGCCCAGCATCAATTGGCTCGGAAACGGCCAGGACTGGGACTGAAAATAGCGAATGTCCTTCACATCCACACCAACTTCTTCTTTCACTTATCTGACCAGAGTTTCTTCAGCCGTTTCCCCCGCTTCGATAAACCCGGCCAAAGTACTGTACATGGGCCTAGGAAAGTTGGCGTTGCGAGCCAGTAGTAATTCTTCACCGCGAGTGATCAAGACAATAATGCAGGGGGCGATACGGGGGTAGTTGATCACTGAACAGGGTTCGCATCGCATTGCGCGCTCTTTAATATCCATCATCATAGGCGATCCACAGCGCCCGCAGTACTGGTGATCGCGTTCCCAGGCAAGCAGTTGAGACGCTCGGCCGGCTAGAGCGAACAACTGCTCATCAATTCGACCGAGGACCTGGTAGAGGTTTCCCCGCTGAAACTGCATAGGGTCGACCTCGTCATTGGGCTCAATTTCCACTGCAAAACAGGCTTGGTTATGCCAAAACCCCAGAAAAAGCCGCTGACTTTCTTTCCACCCATTGAGTGCAAGCTGCCTGGCATCGATCATACAAGGCTCGGGAGAGCGCAGGTCAGATACCAGTTCGCCGCGCTGGAACACGATATGCAAGCCCCCTTCGTAGGTCTCTGGGGGTAAATTGGCGGGCTGGAACATATCGGCTCCGAGAACTGGGCTAAAATCGAGGGGCTATCATAGGCCCACCCTCTAATCTGGGCAAGTTGGGATCGTAGACAGGGCGAAATTTTTGTGCGTAATAGCTTCGAACGTGATGCTAAATCCCGTAGAATGAGTCCTCCTCAATTCAATAATAAGCAGCGGAATCTCCATGACTGAGCCCCTTGTGCATGCACTGTGGAAGAACTTCCTTGGTTCTTCCCCGAACTGGTATAAACAGACCATAGTCACGTTTCTTCTAGTGAATCCCATTTTGCTGCTACTGATAGGTCCGTTCGCGACCGGTTGGGTGATCATCGGGGAGTTCATTTTTACCCTAGCGCTGGCTTTGCGCTGCTACCCGCTTCAACCCGGTGGCCTTCTAGCCATCGAAGCAGTGCTGCTGGGCATGACCTCACCCCAGATGGTTTACGATGAGACTCTGGCAAATTTTGAGGTCATCCTGCTATTGATGTTCATGGTAGCGGGTATTTTCTTCATGAAGGAGCTACTGTTATTTCTCTTTACCCGAATCCTGCTTGGCGTTAAGTCGAAGGCGATATTGTCGCTTTTATTTTCCCTGGTCGCCGCTGTTCTCTCCGCTTTTTTGGATGCGCTTACCGTCACCGCCGTTCTAATAAGCGTGGGAATCGGTTTTTATTCTGTGTACCACAAGGTCGCCTCTGGCAAAAAGTTGAGCCATGATGACCACGATCACTCCGATGATGACGGCGTGGAAGAAAGCCACCACGAAGACCTGGAATCTTTTCGATCGTTTTTGCGCAGTTTGATGATGCACGGAGCCGTCGGCACTGCTCTCGGTGGCGTTTGTACCTTGGTGGGGGAACCCCAAAACTTGCTCATTGCCACTGTCGCAGATTGGGACTTCATACAATTCGCAACCGTTATGGCTCCGGTTACCGTCCCGGTGCTCTTCTGCGGACTCATAACCTGCTACATACTTGAAGTGACGGGAAGCTTTGGCTACGGCGCTAAAATTCCGGATAACGTGCGACGAGTTCTGGAGGAATATCAAGAGAAGGAAGAGGGTTCGCGTAACACGCGCGCAAAAGCGCGCTTGGTAATACAGGCCATGGTCGCCGTGATTCTGGTTATTGGGCTAGCACTGCACTTGGCAGCGGTAGGACTAATCGGCCTACTGGTCATTGTGTTACTTACAGCATTCAACGGCATCGTAGAAGAACACCAAATCGGACATGCGTTCGAAGAGGCACTGCCTTTCACCGCGTTGCTCGTGGTTTTCTTTGCCATCGTCGCGATGATTCACGACCAACACTTATTCAGCCCGGTTATCAATTACGTATTGGCACTCGATGCCGATATTCGCCCGGTGATGTTTTTCGCCGCGAACGGTATTTTGTCCATGATCAGCGACAATGTATTTGTGGCAACGGTCTATATCAATGAAGTGAAAACAGCACTCGACGCGGGTACGATTAACCGCGCTGAGTTCGACGCCCTGGCCGTAGCGATCAACACGGGAACCAATCTTCCGAGCGTTGCAACACCCAATGGCCAAGCCGCATTCTTGTTTTTGCTAACCTCTGCAGTCGCGCCATTAATTAGACTATCCTATGGGCGAATGGTGATTATGGCCTTGCCCTATACGATAGTGATGGGCGGAGTTGGCGCACTTTGCGTGAGTCTCTTTATCTGATTTAAGACAAGTTTGGCGTGGGCAGTGATCGTGTTTATTTAGATAGCTCGCGCCACAATGCCCCGCCTTCGCTTTGCTTTGCAATCACATCCAACTGCAATTCATGCGCAGCGATCTCCTCGCTAGTGGCAGCAATGACTGGCAGGGGTTTACGATTCAAAGGTAAACGTTCTACCACATGACCGCTGGAGTCACCCTCCTCACCATTAGCAGCACTATCGGACAATAGAAGCGCGGTCTGTCCGCCCGTCATCGTCAGATAGACATCGGCGAGAATTTCGGCGTCGAGCAAAGCCCCGTGCAAGTCCCGCTGAGAGTTATCAACCCCATAGCGCTGGCAGAGGGCGTCAAGGTTGTTTCGCTGACCCGGGTGCTTCCGCCGCGCCATCACGAGAGTATCGATCACCGAGCAAAGATCATTGAGCGGTGCATAGCCTCTTTCCAGCCGCCGCAGCTCAGCGTCCAGAAAACCGATATCAAAAGGCGCATTGTGAATAACCAGTTCGGCATTACCGACAAAATCGACGAAATCCTGGGCGATCTTGTCGAACACAGGTTTGTCTTCAAGGAACTGATTGGTAATGCCGTGAACTTCGATGGCACCCTGATCGATCTCTCGATCCGGGTTGATGTAGCAGTGGAAATGGTTGCCCGTGAGCTTACGGTTCT
The DNA here is from genome assembly GCA_045110675.1 of Halioglobus sp. GTDB lineage: Bacteria > Pseudomonadota > Gammaproteobacteria > Pseudomonadales > Halieaceae > JBALVT01. Next base: position 13,367 of record JBGCGJ010000020.1, read on the forward strand.
CAAGCTCTACGCAACCTATCTCAATAATTCGATGACCCTGATTAACTTCAAGGCCCGTGGTCTCAGTGTCTAATACAATCTGTCTCAAAATAATTCCTGGCTCTCACTTACGGTAGATTTAATCACAGGGCGGAAGCTCTGCGCCGAACATGCTTCGGAGGCGTCGAACCTCGTTACCACTAGCATTAATCCAATTCATCAATCCCCCGATTCGCCAACTCATCAGCAATATCATTCTCCCTATGACCGCTATGCCCCTTAACCCAACGCCAGGTAACCTCGTGTCGCTGATTCTGCTCATCCAGGAGCTGCCACAAATCCGCATTCTTCACCGGTTTCCGCCCCGCCGTCTTCCAGCTCTTTTTCTTCCAGCCCGCCAGCCACTCAGTAATCCCTTTTTGAACATAGACAGAGTCCGTAGTCAGCACAACTTTACAGCGTTCTTTAAGCGCCTTTAAACCCTCTATTGCCGCCTGCAGCTCCATACGGTTGTTCGTGGTTTCGCGCTCGCCACCATATAATTCGCTCTCCTTGCCCTTATATCGCAGCAGCGCCCCCCAACCACCAGGACCGGGATTTCCCCGGCAAGCGCCGTCGGTGAAAATTTCTACGTCTTTCAAACGATTGTTTCTCCCTGTTTCTCGGAATGTAATGTTGTTGAGGTTGTTGAGTTACTACCTACACTCGTAGTGGGTACGGCAAGGCCCATCAGCCTCTTGCGCACAGGTAGCAATCGTCTTCGCGGACGATGCAGTCTCGGTACCTGATTAATGGCATGCATAACGTAGAGGCCGCCGACGGGCACATTGTGCTCACTCAACCAAGCATCGCAATTCATCATTGCATTGCGCAAACGACCTCCTCCTATCGGAGGTAGAGCGTACAAATGTGCACAGTCTTGTACTTCACAACCCAACAGACGCAACCAGTCACTCGCCCTTAGGGGGTTAACCGGTTGGTGATGGTGCCAGGTAGATTTACGAGAACGCCCCTTGAGAAATGTCGAAGCCCCAAAGGCGCTGAAGCGATTAAAACCGATAATGATTAAATGCCCCTGAGGCGCAAGCACCCGCTGCATTTCTCGCAGCGCCTGATGGGGGTCATCCTCAAATTCCAAACTGTGGTGGGCGATCAGCACATCGATACTGTCGCTTTCCAGGGGAAGCTCACCGTTATTGGCAATCAAACCGACCTGGTCCCCCGAGCGTTCGGATCCATAAACCCGATGATTGATATTGATGCTGTCGAAGAGGGCATGACGCCGTGTGATCCCAAGCTGCAAAAGATGGTAGCCGAAAGCGGTTTCCAGAGACTTGTCGATATTCCGTTTCAGATTTTCCAGCAAATACTCGCCGTTACTACCCGAATACCAGGAATCCAGGTCCGAAAAAATATCTTTTGATCGCGTGGCCATCGAAGCGAGGTGCCCAAATTGGTTAGTTTGCGGAATTATCTGCATATTACTGCATTTAATTGCTATCAGCCGAACTAAACACTGGTATCCTCGAAAAAATCGTCCCGTGCCCTTCATAGTGCTGTGCGGGACACCGGAGATCAGCCTGATTTTGCTAGATCGCAAATTATAGATAATATTCAACTATTTCATGAACTTAAAAACGCTATCTGCAGTAGTTTCTATATCTGCCATTTTAACCGGTTGCGGTACCTTGGGCGCTGATTTCCTGGGAAAGAGCAAGCCAGTATCCGCTTCGCCAGTACCACTGCCAGCCGCCGAGCCGGTGGTGATTCAGCAACGCCAAGGTCCTATTATTGAACAGGCTGTCACAGAACCTGAACCTCAGGACCTATGGGAGAGGATTCGTGAGCAACTCAGTTTCCATACCATTGAGCACGCGAGTGTTGTGGCTGCCCGTAAACATTATAAGAGACAGACAAACTACATGCCCTACGTTTCCCAGCGCGCGGCACCCTATCTTTATCACGTGGTCAACGAGGTCGAGAAACGGGGTATGCCGATCGAGATTGCGCTGCTGCCCATCCTAGAAAGCACCTATAGCCCCTTCGCCCTCTCCTCTCAACACGCCGCAGGCCTCTGGCAGATAATGCCGGGCACGGGCAGAGATCTGGGCCTTAAGCAAGATTGGTGGTTCGATGGCAGGAGGGACGTTCGCGAATCGACCACAGCCGCGTTGAATTATCTCCAAGAACTGCATGACGATCTCGACAACGACTGGCTGTTGGCTTTGGCCGCCTACAATTCGGGAAAGGGCCGCGTACTCCGCGCTATGAAGGCCAATCGTAAAAAGGGCTTGGCCACGGATTATTGGTCGTTGAAACTACCCAGAGAAACACAACGCTACGTTCCAAGACTCGTTGCATTGAGCGGTTTCGTAGCCTTCCCTGATATCTGGAAGGTGAGACTTCCACCCATTCCCAATGAGCCAACTTTCGAAATTGTCGATACGCTCGGTCAAATCGAGTTGGCCAAAGCCGCAGACTTGGCGCAGGTGGATCTAATCACTCTGCGCGCCTACAACCCGGGCCACCTAAGATGGGCAACCGACCCCGCTCGAAAGCAGGAGCTGCTGGTACCAGTGGGAACAGGCGATCGCCTCGCTGAGGCAGTGGCCGAGCTGACTCCCGATGATCGGGTTGAATGGCAGCACTACCGCATCAAGCGGGGCGACAGCTTAAGTCGCATCGCCAAATCCTTCGGAACTCAGATCAACCTGATCAGAGAAGTAAACCACATTAAGGGCAGTAGAATTCGCGCTGGAGATACCTTGATGATTCCCAACGGTCAAGCTTGGGAGAACAGCCTGGCATTGGCCTCCTCGTCCACCACCCGCACCAGGCGGGGGTACAAGGTAAGACGGGGCGATTCGCTCTATCGCATCGCGGGAAGGTTTAAGGTCTCTATCGATGAATTGGTCACCTGGAATTCTCTGAATCCGCGAGCCTATCTGAAGCCGGGGCAGAAACTCACCTTGTATGTGAGTGACAGCTAAGAGTCTCAAGCGTCCGTGTTGGAAACGCTCCCAAACTCAAGACAATTCGTGACATCCGCAGGAGCGTTCGACCTGTGGCGATACCCTTCTAGAAAAGAAGAGCCCCTAAAGGCCTGGAATTCTGCGGATGTATTGCTGGTCGAGCAGATGCTGGAACTTGAGGCTATGCCGGAATCATTACTTACGGTGAACGATGAGCACGGCGCCCTGGCGCTGGCATTGCGGCCAGCTGCACAGTGGACAGATTCAGCACTGTCTATGATCGCCGTGAGGGAAAATTGCCGGCGCAATAACATAGAGGTCCCCAAGACATTCACAAGCGTTGAATCTCCATCGGGGAGTTTCTCAGCAGTGGTAATGAAGGTGCCGAAGCAACTGTCCTACTTCGAATTTCAACTGTCGCAGCTCAGCACAATAATGCCCGCAAATACTCTCCTCGTTGCCTCGGGAATGGATAAGCATCTGTCGCCGAAAGTAGCTGGTCTGATTGAAAAATATATCGGCCCTACCACCCGCCACAGAGGAAAATTCAAAGCCAGATGCTTTTCTGCCACTCGAGATGAACGTCCGCCTGGCAACACACCCATTTCCTGGCAGAGCTATTTCAGCGAGATTCTGGACGGCGAATTGCGGTCCCTACCCAACGTGTTCAGTCGGGAAAAAATGGACCGCGGAAGCCGCCTCCTCATTGAAGTGTTGACCAGCCTGGAACCCACTGCACATGCGATAGACCTCGCCTGCGGCAACGGTGTATTGGGTCTGACCTTATATAAACTAGGCCTATGCAAGAGCCTCACTCTGTGCGATGAATCCGCGATGGCAGTTGACTCGGCCTCGCATAATGCAATGAACTTGATGCGCAATGACATCGATAATATCAACACGCATCACGGAGATGGCCTGCTGGACATTCCCGGCCCCAAAGCTGAACTAATTGTTTGCAACCCACCCTTCCACTCCAATCACACCGTAGAGGAATATGTCGGGAAAAGGCTGCTCGCGCAGTGCGCCAATCATCTGCAGCATTCGGGTAGGCTTTGCCTTGTCGCCAATCGACATCTGAATTATCTGCCCACATTGAAAAAAGGTTTTTCCCGGGTGGATAAATTGTCAGACAACGGTAAGTTCATTGTATGGCTAGCGAAGAAATAGCTTAGAAAAACGCCACGGCACGGTTTACAGTAAGTCTCCAACGTCACGTCCAATCAGGAGAGCACTCCGTGAAGTTCGTTATATCCACATCTTTTAGCTCGGTGTCCCACTTGACCGCTCTGGCTCCTGTGGCTGATAGTCACGGCTGGCACGCGATGTCTTTTTCTGACCATGTGGTAAATCCGCAAGAAATCACCACGCCCTACCCCTATACCGAAGACGGGGAGCGGCGCTGGCAATCCTTCACCGACTGGCCAGACCCTTGGGTAATGATTGGCGCGCTCGCCGCGATCACTACACGCTTGCGTTTTACCAACAATGTTTTTGTCTTGCCGATGCGCAACCCCTACCTAACGGCCAAGGCTATCAGCACCGCCGCGATCATTTCCAACAATCGAGTGACACCTGCAATCGGCGTTGGGTGGTCGAGCGATGAATTCGCGTTGATGCAGCAGGATTTTACAACGCGGGGCAAACGCACCGACGAAATTCTGGAGATTATGCGCTTACTGTGGACCGGCGAGATGGTGGAATATCAGGGAAAGTACTATCAGTTTGAGCCAATGGAAATGAACCCCGCGCCCAGTGAATACATTCCCATATGGATCGGGGGAATATCTGATCCCGCGATGAAGCGCGCCGCGAGATCGGGAGATGGCTGGGTCAGTGATCTACAAACTGGCGAGGATATTATAGCGTCGATAAAACGCATTAAAGCCTGGCGGCAAGAGTTGGGACGACAAAACGAGCCCTTTGACGTGATGGCAACACCCAGCGACGTTTACGATGTGGATGGCTACAGACGTCTCGAAGATGCGGGTGTGACCCACATTCTGACCATGCCCTGGCCGTTTTATCACGGCGACACCGACGAATTGGATAAGAAAATCGACGGTCTAAAGCGCTATTCCGACGATGTGATAAGCCAATTTTCCTAGTATTGTTTCGAGGGCGAGCCGACAGCTAAGCGCACGTTAACTGACTTAGATCGAGAGCTCGTGCAAATGCCCAAGTGCAGTAAAGTAAAGAGCGCACTTTACCGGTTGATCGTAAAGCGCTTCCACCGCCCTCTTATAACTTGATAGCTGACCAGCATAGGTCCGCGCCTCACTGAGCGCAAAGTCTTCGAGGGACTGTCCGTCATCTGGCTCGCTGTTTTTGTAATCGATAACCCAGCGGTGATTGGTCTGAGGATCTAGAAACGTTCTGTCAATAATCAGATCGGCAACTCTGCCCTCATCGTCAGCGATCGTCACAGCTAACTCACTAAAACCTTCTTCATTGTGCGGTGACAGAATCCAGCGACCGTGCGAATCAGCCAATACACAAGCTACAGATTTTTCGACGCGCGCAGCCGCACTATCAAGTCTTTTGCCATAAAGTCCGTGGTTAGCCAGCGCAGAGCGCCAGCGAAGGCGGTCGACTTCTGCAATATGCTCTGGCAAAACCTCAAGCCGTGAAATCTGCTCAAGTGCCAAATGAACCACTGTGCCTACGTAGCGGTCGACTGCATTGAATTTGAGCTTGGGGATATTTGCACCCGCATTGACACCACTAACCTCATCATTTACACCAAAATTTCCTAGCGCCAAAATCGATTGTTGACCCAGGCGCATTCGTGTCGAAACAGTATGGGTATCACCAGCCTCTGCTTCGCCAGGCAAGGATTCCTGCACGGACATTTGTGCTTTATAGAGCGGCCAGATGCACGCCAGGAGTGAACGGTTCGAGGGGTCGCGAAAATCTTCTTTCTTGTCATCGAACTTAACTTCACTGGTCAAAACCAAACGCTGCGCCGCACGGGTTACACCGACATAAAGCAGTCGCGTTGTTTCAAGAATTTCCTTGCTAGCTCGCTGTCCTTTAAGCCAGTTGTAGAGTGTGGGCTCATCATCTTTACTGTGATCGTCCGCCGCCAGCAAAAACCCTCGTTCACCACTGCGCGAACTGTGGTCATCCCAGAGCAACAAAGGCTTGCTATTAGCCCGTGTGGACTTCGACAAACTGGGAATTATCACCCAGTCGAACTCCAGCCCTTTTGCCTTGTGCAGGGTCATCACATGAACTTTGCAATCGGGGTTTTCGGCTTGTATAAAAAGCCGTTCCAACTTGTTTTGTAACCATGAGAGATTCAAACCCTGGTTTTCTCGATCCGCTTGTTCCAGCAGTTGAAAAAACCGTTCAGCATCATTCAGCGCATCGAGATGGGCAACCACGCGAGGACCTCCGAGCGCCAGCCATAGACTTTCTATCCAGGTTCTAAGTACTTGGCGATCACGATTGCGCTGTGCGCGGTCCATGGCGTTGGAAAAATTCTCGACTCTGACTCGGCCTTCGGCAGAGAGCTTGTGGAGCACCTCCGGGTTTGTCAGCAGTGATCTGATCGTTGTGTAGACAGGTACGTCGCCGGCACTACCAATAACGTGCAGATCTTTCAGTGACAAACCACAATACGGTGCCCGCAGCAAAGACATCCAGGCAAGCCGATCTGCGGGGTTCGCTAAAGCACAACACAAACTCATCAAATCCACGATGACGGAAGAGCTCGCCAGACTATCGATGTCCTGGGCGGAATAGCTTATTTCCAGCTCTTTCAACCGGGCCAGAATACCTTGTAAGTGTCCACGGGTTCTCGCCAGTATCGCAATCGACTGACAATCCTTTGTGTCAATTCCTTGTTTTACAGTTTCACCTATCGCGATGATTTCATCTCTCTGAGCATCCTCCCCGTAAAACCCTTTGAGCGAAACAGCCACTTCGGGTTTGGCAGGGCGTACAGCGTTGGCACCGGAGAACGTGATTTCGCCTTTGCTCACATCCTCTGAGGAAGGAAAAGCCTGTTCAAAGGTCTCGTTAACCCAGTCAACGACTCCTGCATCCGAACGGAAGTTACTTTGCAAAGCGAGTGGTTCAAGCTTTACGCCATTAAATCCCTCATTGCGAGCCTGAATAAACAAGCCCACGTTAGCATCGCGAAAACCGTAGATGGATTGCATCCCATCGCCGACGATCAACAGAGTTCTTGGGTGATTAGGATTGTGATCGTTGTGGTCACCCCAACCTCGGGTCAATCTGCGGACCAACTCAAATTGATTAATCGCCGTGTCTTGAAATTCATCAACCAAAATGTGTTCGAGTTGATAATCCAGTCGCAGAGCCAACTCCGTAGGCAGCTCGTCGTCACCCAGAGCCTGGAGAGCGGACAGCGAAACTTGATTGTGATCGACCTGGCCGCGACGTTGGAACACCAACAGTAATTCCGCGGCCAATCGGGGAAGTATTCGCGACAGATGCAGGACCAGTTGCCAGGACTCACTTTGGGGCCCTATTTGTGGAAGACTACTCACCGCTTTAAGGCCACCGAGCAGGCCGTCAATTTCACTTAACTCGGTTATGAGTTGGGTCAGTTTGTCTTTTTGTTCCTGCGCTGTACCTTTACCCGCAGGAAAGCCCATGCGTTTGTCGACCCGTGCCCGCCAGTGAGCATTCTTTCCCGCTGTTAGCAACAGGGCTCTGACAGCGCGCCAAGCCGACAAATCATCCGGACTACCTCCGGGGAAACTGGCGGGAGCGCTAGTGTTCAAGTGCCCCGAAGCATAGGTCTGAAGAGCGAGGATATCCTGCTGATAAGGTGCCAGCTTCCCGAACAAATCGGTAAGTGCATCGACTACGATCCCTTTTACCGTGTGTAGCAGATACGATTCCGCTTCCTCGGCCTGATGATGAACACCTATGTAAGATCGCCACTGGTCTCTGCGAGCCAGCATGGACACCAGCAATTCCTGAAGACGAGCCCAGTTATTGTCGAAATGCAGCATGAGCGCCGCCAGGTCATCCGCCAAATCGCTCTCAGTTTCGATGACTTTAAACAATTCAACCACCGCCTCGTTGTAGAGTTCGGCAGGGTTTTCAACAACGTCGGCCTGGCCGCCAAACTCACTTAATATTGGCATCTGACGCGTTAACGCGGCACAGTAGCCATCGATCGTTTTTATGTTGATACGGGAAATATTGCCGATCAATCGCCATTGGCCGGCCTCATCCGCTGCCAGAGCAGCGATAGCCAGCGTCCTTGTCTGCTGCTGATGATCGCTGTCACAGGGATCACCGGCTTTCGCGCTGATCAACGCTTCCAATACGCGCGCTCGCATTTCAGCGGCGGCTTTACGAGTAAAGGTTATTGCCAGAACTTGTTCGGGTCGTTCGACTCTTGCAAGCAGCGTCAGGTAACGCTGTATCAACAATTCCGTTTTGCCTGAACCTGCGGGCGCAGTAACACAAAAGCTACTCATTGGATTCAGTGCCGCGAGGCGCTGTTGCTGATCGACAACCGTCATTGAGCGAGATCCTCATCCAGCCCGATTCGACAAAAGGATTGCAGGCCGCAGTAGGTACAGCTATTCGGTTCCAGTGGCGAAACCTGCGCCTCACCCGCTACAAAATCGGCGACCAGCTGTTCGAGGGTTTGCCGCCAGTTGTCATTTAAGCTTTGCCAGTCATGGGCAGGATTTGTCCCTTCCACCAATTTCTCAATATCTGTACGTACTCCCGCGGCAGCTTCCAAGCTACCCACTCCGCGATAGGCACAATCTCTTGCTCTAACTTGTGCAAACGCCAGCGCGGACAGCGCTGGTACGTCGGCCTCAGTGCTTCTAGCATCACTTGCAGCAATACCGTATAGCAGCAACTGTGGTTTGGATGGTCTGTCCCCCAACCAGTCCTTCACTGCGCTACGGCCCGATTTATAGTCAATAATCATTAGGGAGCCGTCAGCCAGTTGATCAATTCTGTCGACCCGTAGGCGAATTTCTAATGGTTCTATGCGAAGGCTTACATCCTCCTCCCGGGCATAGACGCTAAATTGCTCTCGCTCTTTTTCAACAAGTATCCATTGCGCCAGTAGCTGTTGCAAACGACGACCTTCGAGGGCGAGGTACCCACTGCCGTGAGCCAGTCTTTCTCGAGAGGGAACGGCTTTTAGAGCGACCTCTACCGCCCGCTCAATCACTTCATCGAGATCTTCTGGGGATAAACTTGCGAGCCTCTCACTGTTTTCGACTTCGCCCCACAGCGCATAGAGCGCGTCGTGCAGTATCGATCCACGCATGGCTGGGGAAAGACCAATCTGGAACTCCCCCAGGGCCTCCACACCCAGACGACGTTTGGCAAAGGCGCGGAACGGACAGTGAGACTGATCCTCCACCAGGCCACTACCGCCCCGCAGTCTGGGCAGTTCCTCATCACTGACCTCCAATGCAGGTTCCGGTGTCACTGATTCCAGACTGAGGGTTTTTCTTTGCTCAATCCAACGCGCATTGAGAGCCACGGCGAATTCAGATTCAGGCAACCACTCGAATCCTTTCAGGAGTGGACTGGGGAGCTCGGGGATACCGTCGATAGTTCGAACGTAACTCGCATTAACCTCGGATGCCGCGCAGACATAACGCTGCATCAAACCGGAGGCGAACATCCACTCCCTCTCCGGACTCGCATGAGGCATTTGCAGGCTGCGCTGCAGAGAAATCGGAATAACGGGATTGGGGCGTGCCGCTGGTGGCCAGCTGCTGGCCTGCATGGTGCAAAGCCACACATTGTCGAAATTCAATCCGGCTCCTTCCAATAAGCCCAGTACTTGTATGGCACTGTCGGGAGTTTGCGGTTGAAAAATTTGCCTACTGAGACAACGCGACAAAAGCTGCAGAGCCTCCGAAAATTGAACTGACCCAACCACCGGGTCGAATGCGGAAAACGTGTCCCTTAGCTGATACCACATTTCAACCTGCTGGTATTCAACGGAGCTTAGCGGTCCCTCCCCTGGCCAGTGAAAAATAGCCAGAATCTGATCAAAGTGTTCTATCCACGCGGATGGGAAGTGAGCAGCCTTCACACCTCGAAGTTGCGAAAGCGCCATCAACTGCTCGCCGAATTCAAAACCCCGGTCATCACCGACGCGCACATGACTGGCGCTGTGGCGCAATTCGCCAGTATCAATCTCCTCTCGCCCGTTGCCAAACAAGTCGATAACAAACTTTATCGCTGGCTGGGAGTCCACATCCGATATTATTGCAAACCGGGACTGAAGTAGCGCCACAACCTCCGGAACGTTTACCGACGGCAGAGCCAGTTTAAGCATCCTTACGGCATCTCGAATGGCCGGCGTTTTATCCAGACTGACACCTGCTGAGAAGTTCACAGGTAATTCTGTAGATGACGTCTCCAGGCAATCGAACTCATCTCTCAGAAACAGCTCCAGCGTGGCGCGATCCTCCTCCATGGACGGTAAGATTATGGCCGATGTACTCTCGGGATCTTTATCATGATGACGCTTCGCCCACCTCGCAGCCGCCATTAACTCAGAGCGTTTATCCGTGAAAGTTCGCGCAAACGTTGTGCCGGGATTTGCCTCGCCCTGCACGCTTTCCATCTCACTGGCGCAGGCCTCCACGACGCAGCGATAGAGGGGCGGGATATCATCGAAGTCCAATAGCGCTACGGGGATCTTGGGAAAGTGATGCGCAACCGTAATGAGTTGAGCAGTGCAATCTGAGTTAGTTGCCATCGAGCGCTCGGCAAGCACCTGTTCAAACATTGATTGCCAACTGAGAAAAGTAGAACAATCCGCATCGAGCTCGAATTGCTGAATCGTTTCCGGCGAGGTGAGATCGACCTGCCAGCGAAGAAGATTCTCGCGAGCCTGCTGCGCAATGCTCGCTGCCGCACCGGGGCGCAACAGACTGTATTGAGACGACATGCTCTGGTGCTTATCAATCACTCTTTGCCAGATCTCGATCGCCTGGGCGTCGTTGATCACGACGCTTGAATTGAGTAGCCCTCTTTCGACAGCCAGGGCCCACTGATCAGCACACCAGCTTTCGAGTGGCATCACTTTCAACGGTGTCCATGCGCGCCTGCCCGCCTCTAGCTGTTGCGCGTCCCACACGGCTTTGATACGTCTGGCAAGACGAAAGTTCGGAGTCAACAGCGTAAAGTCGCTCTCGATTAGCGGCTTGAGCGGCTCCAAGTTGTAAAAACTGTGCCTAGCCTGGTTGGGCAAGGTGTACTCCAGTGATGATTGTGCCGGTATTACTGCGGGACCGCGGTACACAAAAAGCCGACTCTACTATAGAATGTCGCGCCTCGGTGCATGGCGCTACCGAGCATGTAAAGTACTCTATCAGGTATCCATCAATGAGCAACATCGAAGTACACAACGTTAACGTCGGATCCCAGGATGTACTAATTACTCCTGAGGAGCTTAAAAAAGCGCTTCCAATGTCCGAGGTAGCCATCTCCAATTTGGCCGCGAGCCGGCAAGTCATTCAGGATATTTTGGATGGTAAGGATCACCGAGCTTTTGTTGTCGTAGGTCCGTGTTCTATACACGACACGAAAGCGGCCATGGACTATGCGCGTAAGCTACGCGTCCTCGCGGACAAGGTTTCAGATACACTCTACATAGTGATGCGCGTTTATTTTGAAAAACCCAGAACCACCGTGGGATGGAAGGGCTTAATCAACGATCCCTATCTGGACGACTCCTTCAAGCTAGAGGAAGGTCTGCATATCGGTCGCAAGTTGCTGCTAGACATTTTGGAGCTGGGATTGCCTACTTCGACCGAGGCTCTGGATCCCATCTCACCGCAGTACTTACAAGACCTGATCAGCTGGTCAGCCATTGGCGCACGCACCACAGAATCACAAACTCACCGGGAGATGGCCAGCGGTTTGTCCTCTGCGGTCGGTTTCAAAAACGGCACCGACGGCGGGCTCACCGTGGCCACCAATGCACTAAATTCGGTCGCCAATCCCCACCGCTTTTTGGGCATTAACCGACAGGGCCAGGTCTCGGTATTCACCACCCGCGGCAATCCCTATGGACACATCGTTCTACGCGGCGGCAGTTCGGGTCCCAACTATGACTCCGTGAACATCCGCCTGTGTGAGGAAGCCTTGGATAAGGCAGGTGTGAAGAAAAACATCATGGTCGATTGCAGTCACGCCAACTCTAATAAGAAACCGGAACTGCAACCGCTGGTGGTGGAAAACGTGGCCAACCAAATACTCGAAGGCAACAAATCCATTGTCGGTTTAATGATAGAGAGCAATTTGGAAGCGGGAAATCAATCTATCCCTAAAGATTTGAGCGAACTGAAATACGGCGTCTCCGTCACTGATGGCTGCATAGATTGGGACACGACCGAAAAATGCTTGCTGGACACAGCAGATCGGCTCAGAGAGGTACTGCCGACGCGATTGGCGTAATTTAAGGAAGCCGAAAATCGAGTAATAGCCGGAGGTTATCGTGAAAAGTCTGACCAAATTTTTTGTTTCCGCCCTCGCCATTTTCGGCGTTATTAGCGCGACCGGATGTGGCTCAGATCCAGTCATCGATGCCAGCGAGTGCGTAAATACGCTATCAGAGCAAGAAAAGGCGCAGGGCTGGCGTTTGCTTTTTGACGGCCAAAACCTGGAGCAATGGAGAACGTATCAGAAGGACGATTTAGACAGTGGCTGGACTAGCGAAAACGGATGCCTAACACGGGTTTCCTGGACTGGGGATATTATAACAAGAGAGCAGTTTGAGAATTTCGAGTTGAAGCTGGAATGGAAGATTTCAGATTCAGGAAACAGTGGTATTTTTATTCTGGGCGACGAAACGGGCGATTCGATTCATCATACAGGGCTTGAAATGCAAGTACTGGATAATGCGGGACATCCTGATGCAAGTGATCCCAGCCATCGGTCCGGAGCCTATTACGATATGATCATCCCGGATCACGACACCACTAAGCCCGTGGGATTCTGGAACAAGGTTCACATTCTCGCTCGAGGAGACCAAGTGGAATTCTGGCTTAACGGTAGACAAACTGCTGCCTTTGAGTTGGGCAGTCCCGAATGGCAAGCGATGTATCAGGCCAGTAAATTTACCGACCGACTACGATACGGAAGTTTGCGAAAGGGTCATATTGGCTTACAGGATCATTGGGATAAGGTTTGGTACCGAAACATTCGAGTGCTCGAACACTAAAAAACCATTTAGGTCAGGCGACTTGCCTAGCCTGAATTTTAGCAATAATTCGAGCAAAGGTTTCAGCGTCCTGCGCACCTGGAATCATGTGCTGATGATTGAGGATAAAGGCGGGAACCGCGTGGATATCATTGTCCAGCCATCTACTTTGCTCTTTGCGAACATCATCCTGGAAGCGTCCCTCTTCCAACACCGCACGAGCCTCACCGGCATCCATACCCACCGCCGAGGCAACCTCAACTAGTACATCGATTTTGTTGACATCTTGTCGCAGGCTAAAAAAGGCCTCGAACAATGCCATCTTCAGCTCGGTCTGCCTACCCTGTAATGCGCCCCAATGCAGTAACTGATGCGCTCGAAAGGTATTCACCATTCGCATACCGGGTGAATAATCAAATTCAAAGCCCAGAGATAGCCCGAGTGCCGTTAGTCGCTCTCGGGCCGCCGAACTCTGCTCGGGAGTCGTGCCGTACTTTTGAGTCAAATGTTCGCCCACGTCTTGGCCCTGCTCGGGCATCTGCGGATTGAGCTCAAATGGGTGCCAACGAATAACAACTTCTGGGGGCTCAGCGAGGAGGCCAAGAGATTTTTCAAACTGTCGGTATCCGATAATGCACCAGGGACAGACAACGTCGGATACGATATCAACTTCCAGTGGCTGTGACGCAGGGTTGCTCATGCTAGTAGTAAGCCTGCGAAGTATCTGAGTGATCTGTCATATCGCGAACACCCTTTAGCTGCGGGAGCTGTTCCAGTAAGGTCTTTTCAACACCGCCTTTGAGCGTTTGATCGACCATTCCACAGCCCTGACACCCACCTCCGAACTGGAGAACGGCGACATCTTCTTCCGTGACTTCCACGAGACTCACTTCGCCACCGTGGGCGGCCAGCGCGGGATTTACCTCGTTATACAAGACATAGTTAATGCGGTCTTCAATTGGGCTATTCTCATCTACCCTGGGCATCTTCGCATTAGGCGCTTTTATGGTGAGCTGGCCCCCCATGCGATCCTTGGAATAGTCTACCAGCGCATCTTCCAGGTAAGGAATGCTGCGGCCTTCAAACCAGGCGGAGAACTTTTCATATTCATGCTTTTCATCGTCCTCAGCAAGATCATCCTGTCTGCAGTAGGCAATGCAGGTCTCGGCACGAGATGTGCCGGGCTGGTTAATAAACACCCTGACTCCCAGGGCATCTTCCTGTTTTTCTAACAATTCAGCCAGGTAATCCTGGGCCGATTCAGTGATGGTAACCATCTTATTTCCCATTCCGAGTAATTTACTCAGGTATTCTAACAAAATTGTGAACAATTGCGCGAGAAGTCGCTGCTACCGCCCCCAATAATTGCGCCATTCTGTTAGAATACCTGGCTTTTTTGGGGCTGCTAGCTCTCAACATCATCGAAACCCAGTGCACAGGACTTAGTCAAACAATGCCCGCTCATCACTTGGAACAACATCCTCTGGCGCAAGCCCTCAAGAACCGGATTCTGGTAATTGATGGGGCCATGGGAACCATGGTGCAAGCAGAGGGCTTGGTTGAGGCGGACTATCGAGGCGACCGCTTTGCGGATTACCCTACAGACATTAAGGGTAATAACGACCTGCTGTCGCTGACGCGGCCAGACGTCATTAGCAACATACACCGTATGTTTCTGGAAGCCGGTGCTGACATTATTGAAACCAATACCTTCAATAGCACTGCTGTTGCGCAGTCTGACTACGATTTGGGAAATCTCGCCGGTGAGCTGAATCTGGCCGGTGCGAAACTGGCCCGTGAGGTTGCCGATGAGCTAACCAGTCGAGACCCTTCGAAGCCGCGCTTTGTCGCGGGCGTACTGGGGCCGACCCCAAGGACCGCCTCTATTTCTCCCGATGTCAACGATCCGGGGGCTCGCAATATCGATTTTGAGGCGCTGCGAAAAGACTATGCCGAGGCAGCTCACGCGCTGGTTGAAGGTGGCGTTGACTTCATCATGATCGAAACTATTTTTGATACGCTTAATGCGAAAGCCGCTATATTTGCTGTGCTGGAAGTGTTTAAAGATCGTGGAGTCGAACTCCCAATCATGATTTCTGTGACGTTCCCGGATATCAGCGGTCGCGTCCTGTCCGGCCAAAGCCCGGAAGCCTTCTGGAATGCAGTGTCACATGCCAAACCCCTGATTGTGGGAACCAACTGCGGCCGGCGCTTCAAAGAGATTAGACCCTTTGTAGAGGAATTGGCCAATTCCGCTGAGTGTTTCTTCAGTGGCCATTTTAATGCCGGGCTTCCGAATGCCTTTGGCGAGTACGATGAAACACCCAATGACATGCACGATGATATGCAAGAGTTTGCCGGGCGCGGTTTCTTGAACCTCGCCGGTGGTTGCTGCGGAACGACACCAGCACATATCAACGCCATAGCCCAGGCAGTGGAGAATCTTGCGCCTCGAAAGTTGCCTGAAATCGAAGCCGCTTGCCGACTCAGCGGCCTTGAACCATTTAACATCACCGATGATAGCCTGTTCGTAAACGTCGGCGAACGTTGCAATGTAACTGGATCTGCAGCGTTTAAGCGCCTGATTCTGGAAGGCGATTACGAGGCTGCGTTGACCGTTGCCCGGACACAGGTGGAAGACGGTGCTCAGATCATCGATATCAACATGGACGAAGGCATGCTCGACGCCGAGGAGGCCATGGTGACTTTTCTCAATCTGATCGCTTCTGAGCCCGACATCTCTCGCGTTCCTATTATGGTTGATTCCTCCAAATGGACGGTGATCGAAGCTGGTTTGCGCTGCATTCAGGGTAAGGCAGTCGTTAACTCCATTAGCCTGAAGGAAGGTGAAGAAGAGTTCGTCGAAAAAGCTCGTCTTTGCCATTTTTACGGTGCCGCCGTGGTGGTGATGGCTTTCGATGAATCCGGGCAAGCCGACACGCTCGAGCGGAAAATTGAAATTTGCAATCGCTCCTATGATGTCTTGGTAAATAAGGTGGGCTTTAACCCCGCAGACATAATATTCGACCCGAATATCTTTGCAGTGGCGACAGGTATCGAAGAGCACAACAACTACGCCGTGGACTTTATCGAAGCGACGCGATACATAAAGCAGAATTTGCCACACGCGCATGTTTCTGGCGGCGTGAGCAACGTGTCGTTCTCCTTTCGCGGAAACAACGCGGTTCGCGAAGCTATTCATTCGGTGTTTCTCTATCACGCCATCAAGGCCGGTATGGACATGGGAATCGTTAACGCCGGTCAGCTCGCCGTCTATGATGACCTTCCCGAGAACCTGCGAGAGGCTGTTGAGGACATCATCCTAAATCGTAGGGAAGATGGTACCGAACGACTCGTTGACCTCGCTGAAAGCTTCAGAGACAGTGGTACCACTTCTGCCCGGGTCGAAGATTTAAGTTGGCGAGATGAACCTGTCGCCAAAAGGCTTGAGCACTCTTTAGTAAAAGGCATAAACACCTGGATAATTGAAGATACCGAAGAGGCACGCCAGCAATTTGATCGGCCAATTGAGGTCATCGAAGGCCCCCTGATGGACGGCATGAACGTAGTCGGCGATTTGTTTGGTGACGGTAAAATGTTTTTGCCCCAGGTGGTTAAAAGTGCGCGGGTCATGAAACAATCGGTGGCCTACTTACAGCCGTTTATCGAAGAGGAAAAAACCGTTGGTGCGAGCAGCAGCAACGGAAAAATTCTGATGGCGACCGTTAAAGGTGATGTTCATGACATCGGCAAAAACATTGTTGGCGTTGTCCTGCAGTGCAACAACTTTGAGGTGATTGACCTGGGAGTCATGGTGTCTTGCGACGAGATTTTAACCAACGCCAAGGAACAAGCGGTGGATATAATCGGTCTTAGTGGACTCATCACGCCGTCGTTGGAAGAGATGTCTCATGTTGCCAGCGAGATGCAACGCCTCGACTTTCAGATACCGCTTATGATTGGCGGTGCGACTACATCGAAGGCGCATACCGCCGTCAAAATTGAGCCAAAATATTCGGCAGACGCTACCGTTTACGTACCCGATGCGTCTCGCAGTGTGTCAGTGGCCACACAATTAATGAATGAATCCAAGACAGAGTTCATTGAGGCCACGCGAGCAGATTACGAGATCGTTAGAAAGCGAATCGGCGACCGGAAACCCCGCGGAAAACAGCTCTCTTACACCGAGGCGGTCAACCGCGGTGCCGAGCTCGATTGGGAAAATTATCAGCCGCCAAGCCCCAGTTTTATCGGCACCAAGGTGTTTGAGAATTTTCCCCTTGAAGATTTGGTAGACACTATCGATTGGACACCGTTTTTCATCACCTGGGAGCTAGCTGGCAAATACCCAAAAATACTTCAGGATGAGGTTGTGGGCGAGCAGGCCACCGAATTGTTCAACGATGCCAAAGCAATGTTGCAACGTGTTCTTGATGAGAAACTGCTGAGCGCAAGTGCAACCATCGGCTTTTGGCCGGCCGCACGAACTGAAGGTGATGACGTAGTCTTATACACCGATGAAGGTCGTGATACGCCACTGGCCACTCTTCACCATTTGCGCCAGCAAGTCGAGAAAGTCGATGGCAAGCCAAACTTTAGCTTGGCGGACTTCATTGCACCGCACGAAAGCGGTCTTAAGGACTATGTGGGTGGGTTCTGCGTTACCACTGGCCATGGAGTCGATCAACTCGCCAAGCAGTTTGAGGCCGATCACGATGACTACAACAGTATTATGATCAAAGCGATTGCAGATCGATTAGCTGAAGCATTTGCAGAACATCTGCACCGCATGGTGAGAACACAATTGTGGGGCTACGCCGACGATGAAGCACTTAGCAACGAAGAGTTAATCAAGGAAAAGTATCGGGGAATTCGTCCTGCACCGGGCTATCCAGCCTGCCCCGATCACACGGAAAAAGCCACGTTGTTTAAGCTCCTGGACGCGGAAAATACCTGCGGAGTAAGCCTATCTAGCAACTACGCCATGTCCCCTGCAGCCGCAGTGAGCGGGTTTTACTATTCCCATCCCGACTCTCGCTATTTTGCAGTGGGGAAAATCGGTCGGGATCAAGTCGAAAGTATCGCCCAGCGCAAGAGCAAGAAAGTCGCTGAGATGGAACGCTGGCTGGCGCCGAACCTAAATTACTAATTGAGGTAGCGAGAAGATGAGCGAATCGAGTCAAAAGGGTTTCGACCATTCCGAGAACCTGGAAAACGAGCAGCAGGAAAAAGAGCTGGGCTCACTGAACCCAATGCAAGTCATCGGCAGCGTATTCGCGGCCGGATTGGGTGTTCAAAGCAGCAAGAACAGAGAGCGCGATTTCAAACAGGGTAAATTCGGGGTATTTGTAGCGGCTGGAATAGTATTCACTTTGCTTTTTATGGGAACAGTCTACGGCATTGTACAGCTGGTACTGAAAAACACAGGTAACTAATAGCCTGTGTTTTCTACTTTGAGTAAAGCTCGCTTAATTTTATGACGGCATACCTGAAAGCCAAAAGTATAGAGCCACAATAACAATGGATATAATTGCAGTCGCAGCGATAGCATCGGCTGCTCCGTCGGCGTTTCTTTCAACATCTTGAGGGTCGGACATGTAGGTCTCCGTAGTGAATTACCGGTAATTTGCGCGACAGTATACCAGTATCACCGTCGATCAAAAGACTTGTAGATCAAACTATTTAGTTTCGACATCTGTCCAAAACAAGGAATCTAACCTTATGAAAAACAAGACTATTTGCCGGGTCTACTTTTCTGCTATGGTAGCGCCTCTTTTTTCCGGGTGACGATCTGGAATCGAAGAAATAATCGATGAATCACAGGATTTAGCAATGTACGTTTATGATCAGCACGATCAGTCGATAGTGGACCAACGGGTAGAGCAGTTTCGCGATCAGACGAGCCGGTATCTCGCCGGAAAAATTTCCGAGGAGGCTTTTCTACCGCTGCGATTGCAAAATGGCCTCTATGTTCAGCGCCTTGCCCCCATGTTGCGCATAGCCGTGCCTTATGGCCTGTTGAACAGCACACAGGTAAGAATGCTGGCGCATCTCACACGTAAATACGACAAGGGTTACGCGCACATCAGCACCCGTCAAAACGTGCAACTGAACTGGCCTCGATTAGAGGATGTCCCCGATATTCTGGCAGAACTAGCGTCGGTGCAAATGCACGCGATACAAACCAGCGGTAACTGTATTCGAAACACGACAACCGACCAGTACGCCGGTGTCGCCACCGATGAACTGGAAGATCCCCGCCCCTATTGTGAAATTATTCGGCAGTGGTCAACTCTGCACCCAGAATTTGCCTTTCTTCCAAGAAAATTCAAAATCGCGGTGTGCGGTACTTCCGAAGACCGCGCGGCAATCCACAATCACGATATCGGTCTGGATTTAGTGGCCAATGCAAATGGCGAAGTGGGATTTAAAGTCATTGTAGGAGGAGGTTTGGGCCGCACGCCTGTCATTGGTTCAGTCGTATGCGATTGGCTGGAGAAAAAGCATCTTCTTACTTACCTTGAAGCCATTTTGCGGGTTTACAACAAAGACGGTCGGAGAGACAACAAGTACAAAGCGAGAATCAAAATCCTGGTTCGCGCGATGGGTGTAGACAGTTTCCGCGAAGCGGTAGAGCGAGAATGGACCTCTCTTAAAGATGGTCCGAACACCCTGACCCAAGAGGAAATTGAACGCAGCAAGGCATGTTTCACGGCACCGAATTATGCTGTTTTGGATAGTGAACCGACACAGGCAGCGCTGGAAACGCAGTGCGAAGCAAATCCTCTATTTCACAACTGGGTAAAGCGCAACACCGTTGCGCATCACGTTCCAGGATATCAGGTGGTAAACATCTCTTTAAAGGCCACTGGTTTCGCTCCTGGAGACATCACGGACAAACAGCTGGAAACCCTTGCCGATCTCGCCGACGAATATTCGTTCGGTGAGTTGAGAACAACCCACGAGCAGAACATAGTACTGGCGGATGTGCGACAAGACGCCTTGTACCCGCTATGGCAGGCACTACAGAAGGCCGACCTTGCGACTGCAAACATCGGTTACCTTACCGATATGATTTGCTGTCCCGGAGGCGACTACTGCGCTCTGGCGAACGCGAAATCGATTCCTGTCGCAGAAGCAATCCAACGCCGCTTTGACGATATTGATTTCGTTTATGACCTCGGTCCACTGGATCTGAACATTAGTGGCTGCATGAACGCCTGCGGACACCACCATATCGGTCATATTGGAGTATTGGGCGTCGATAAAAAAGGGCAAGAGTTTTATCAGGTGAGTCTGGGTGGCAGTAAGTCCAAAGACGCCGCCATAGGCAAGATACTGGGCCCTTCTTTCAAGCAAGACGATATGCCAGACGTCATCGATAATATTCTCAGTACTTTCGTAGAATTGAGAGCTGATGAGGAGTCGTTCCTGGACACCTACAACAGAGTAGGCCTGGCCCCCTTCAAGGAGCGCGTATATGCCGAAGCTAATTAAAAACGCACAGATCATAGAAGACTCCTGGCTGCCTGTAGAAGCAGAAGCGGAGACTCTCAGCACCGGACATATTGCTTCGCTTGACCAGTGGTTGGCTCTGAACTCGAAGACGAATACTGCGGTGCAACTGGAGCCCGGAGAACTACCTTCTCCGTTGATGAATCATCTTGATGACCTGGAATTGGTTGCGATCAACTTCCCGGTGCTTACCGACGGGCGCGGATTTACCTACGCTCGCGAGCTCCGGGATGCGGGTTATACCGGCGAGCTCAGAGCAGTAGGTGGTTTCGTCAGGGATCAGATGCACTATCTTATGCGCTGCGGGTTCAACGCCTTTCAACTGAGCGATGACAAGGATCTTGATGCCGCACTGTCGAGTCTCGACGATTTCTCCGAGCACTACCAGGCGGCGGTCGACCAACCGCAACCTCTTTTTCGACGTCGATAGCCTCAGCCGGCAATAGAGTTGCCGGTTCCTATTCTACGATGTGTTGTTTACACTCTGAACTTAGTGTTTTCTGAGGATCCGAGCTGAATGGAAGCCAGCAGCGTTACGTTTTCCTTTTTCTTAATATTCTCTGGCGCCGCCATCTTTGCGTCGATTGCACTGTATACACGACAACCATTGATCATCGCCTACATAGCCCTGGGAGCGGTTATTGGCCCCTACGGTTTGTCGATGGTGACTGATTTGAATTTACTATCTGACATTGGCCATGTCGGCATCATTTTCCTTTTGTTCCTCCTGGGTCTGGATATGCAACCCCAGGCACTTTGGGCTACCTTGCGAAAGTCGACTTTTGTCGCACTGTTCAGTTCAGCGATTTTTCTCGGCATGGGATTTGGTGTAGCACATCTGTTTGGGTTTTCAGATATTGACGCTCTCATCGTCGGCGCCTCGATGATGTTCTCCTCAACAATCATCGGCATAAAGCTACTGCCAACAACAGTGTTACATCATCGCCATATCGGTGAGCTCATGATCGGGCTTCTTCTTATCCAGGACGTGCTAGCCATCATTGTGCTAATGCTATTGTTATCGTTAGCCGCCGGTAATACAGAGTCCATGGCCAGCGACGTCGCAATTTCACTCGCCGGGCTTCCACTATTGGCCGGGGCCGCCCTGCTAATGGTTCGCTATATTCTGCTGCCATTGATAAGCCGTTTTGACCGCTTTCACGAGTACATCTTTCTGTTGGCCATCGGTTGGTGCCTGGGTCTTGCGGAAACGGCTCAGATGCTCGGACTATCCGCCGAAATTGGTGCGTTTATCGCGGGCATTACCATTGCGACCAGTCCTATATCTCAATACATAGCGGTCAACTTGAAGCCGTTGCGAGACTTTTTCCTGATTCTGTTTTTCTTCTCAGTGGGTGCCAGGTTTAATATTGGTTTACTGGGAGAAGTGTTGGCACCAGCGCTGCTACTTTCAGCCCTGGTGTTGTGGTTGAAGCCGGTCGTGTATCGGTTCCTGCTCAAAGGAGTGAGCGAGAAGCGCGCGCTGGCCTGGGACTTGGGGTTTCGCTTGGGGCAAGCCAGTGAATTCTCCCTGCTGATCGCTTACGTCGCCATCGGTGGTGCACTTATTTCGGAACAGGCGTCGCTGCTGATTCAGGCAACCACTATTATGACTTTAGTGGCCTCCTCTTATATCGTTGTCCTCAATTTTGCGACCCCCATCGCTGTGAACGACCGCCTGCGGCGCGACTGAGTCATGTCAATCACGTAAAGTAGATTGACTTAATTCTCGGCCACTGAATTACTGGCACAAAAAAACCGGCCAGAAGCCGGTTTCTTTGGTTAAGAGAGAGTGTGTTACAAAGCCGCTTCTAACTCGGGTACGGCATCAAACAAATCGGCTACGAGGCCATAATCTGCTACCTGGAAGATAGGAGCATCTTCATCTTTATTGATGGCCACGATGACTTTCGAATCCTTCATTCCCGCCAAATGCTGAATGGCGCCGGAAATTCCAACAGCGATATAGAGATCCGGAGCGACGATCTTACCGGTTTGTCCAACCTGCATATCATTGGGAACAAAACCTGCATCGACAGCGGCACGCGAAGCGCCGATTGCTGCACCCAGCTTGTCAGCAATACCTTCAAGCATCTTAAAGTTCTCGCCGTTTTGCATACCGCGACCACCAGAAATTACGACAGACGCCGCTGTTAGCTCAGGTCGATCGGAAACTGCAACTTCTTCACTCACAAATGCAGAGATACCTGCATCGTGCACCGCCGCGACGGCTTCCACAGTAGCTGAACCACCCTCGGCCGCAGCTGCGTCAAACGCAGTACTGCGAACAGTCATCACCTTTTTTGAGTCGACACTTTGTACAGTCGCTATAACGTTACCGGCGTAGATCGGACGCTTAAACGTATCGGCAGATTCAACAGCAATAACATCTGAGATTTGACCCACATCCAAAAGTGCAGCAACACGAGGGGCGGTGTTTTTGCCGTTACTCGTATCTGGAGCGACAATGTTGTCATAGGCTGCGCCGACGTCTGCAATCAGCAAGCTGACATTTTCCGCCAATTGGTGAGCGTAAGCTGCGTTATCAGCAACCAGCACTTTCCCAATACCTGGAATAGCTGCAGCCTGCTCTGCCGCTGCGGCACAATCTGCACCGGCGACCAGTATGTCGATATCGGCACCCAGTGCCTGAGCAGCCGCTACTGCGTTGAGGGTAGCAGGCTTCATGCTGCTGTTGTCGTGTTCTGCAATAACCAGAGTACTCATCAGATTACCTTCGCCTCGTTCTTCAGTTTATCAACCAACTGCTCTACGCTTTCAACCTTGATACCCGCTGCTCGCTCTGCGGGTGGTTCTACGCGCAATTGTGTGAGGTGTGTTTTTACTTCCACACCAACATCCGCTGGAGAGTAAACATCCAACTGCTTCTTTTTCGCCTTCATAATGTTCGGCAGAGAAGCATAACGTGGTTCGTTCAGACGCAAATCCGTGGTGACAATCGCCGGGAGATTCAGACTGATGGTTTGCATTCCCGCGTCGACTTCTCGAGTGACAGAAAGCTTGTCACCTTCTACCTTGATTTCTGAGGCAAAAGTGCCTTGGGGCATGTTGGCGAGAGCGCCCAGCATTTGGCCAGTTTGATTGTTGTCGCCATCAATAGATTGTTTTCCTAGAATAACCAATTGAGGCTCTTCCTTATCCACGACACCCTTTAGCATCTTAGCGACAACCAAAGGCTCTACAGCTCCTTCTGTCTCGACTTGGATACCGCGGTCAGCACCCAAGGCGAGTGCCGTACGGATTTGTTCCTGGCAGGCCTTGGGGCCAATAGAAACCGCAATAACTTCAGTGGCAACGCCCGCTTCTTTCAAGCGCACGGCTTCTTCCACCGCGATTTCACAAAACGGATTGATGGACATTTTGACGTTGTTCAGATCAACATCACTGCCATCGCCTTTGGCGCGAACTTTAACGTTGTAATCGACAACGCGCTTTACAGCAACAAGAACCTTCATGGATTCTCCATAGGTCAATTAAGGTGAGTTTGAAGGAGTCAGGCACGAATACTCGGCCCTATCCGCATAATTCGGGCGGGTATGTTGCCTATAAACAGCTCCTAGGTCAATAGCCATAGCCGACAGCGCAATGGTCGAAATCAGACACCGCAGCGATATCGGATATCAATGGGATTTATAGTTTTTTATTGTTGAAAATTATATACTTGCGCTCCTTACCTGTCCCGGCGTGCCTCGCTGCGGGCCATCTACCGAGAACAAGAGGATATAGCTGTGGAACGTGAGTCAATGGAGTTCGATGTTGTGATAGTGGGCGCAGGCCCTGCCGGCCTTTCTACGGCCTGTCATCTTATGCAACTGGCCCAGAAGAATGAGCGCGAAATCACCATTTGCGTCGTTGAAAAGGGCTCTGAAGTGGGTGCCCATATCCTATCCGGCGCGGTCATGGACCCAAAGGCGATCAACGAATTGTTTCCCGATTGGAAGGAGCGCGGAGCGCCCTTGAACGTTGAGGTGAGCGAGGACAAGGTCATGCTCATGCGAAACCAGTCAAGTTCTATAAGCGTACCTCTCATTTTTACACCAGGTTTTCACAATCATGGTAACTATGTTATCAGTCTGGGCAACGTCTGCCGTTGGCTAGCCGAACAGGCTGAAGAAATGGGGGTAGAAATCTATCCCGGTTTTGCCGCTGCTGAGGTTTTGTATCACGAAGATGGTTCGGTAAAAGGTATCGCCACCGGCGATATGGGCGTAAGCGCCTCAGGAGAGCACAAGGACAGTTACATGCAGGGTATGGAACTGCATGGCAAATACACGGTATTTGCCGAGGGCTGCCGTGGCCATCTCGGGAAGCAGCTCATCGAAAAATTCAATCTGGATGAGGGCTGCGACCCACAGCACTACGGCATTGGGTTTAAAGAGATTTGGGAAATCGATCCCGCCAAACACAAGCCCGGCCTGGTTGTGCATACCACGGGCTGGCCCGCGGCCAAGGGTACGGCATCGGGAAGCTACCTCTATCATGGTGAGGACAATCAAATCGCCATTGGCTATGTGGTGCCACTGAGCTACGAAAATCCTCATTTATCACCTTTTGATGAGTTTCAGCAGTGGAAGCACCACGAGAAGATTAAGTCTTACCTCGACGGCGGAAAGCGTATTGCCTATGGCGCCAGAGCTATTATCAAGGGCGGACCCCAGTCGCGACCCAAGATGAGTTTCCCAGGTGGCCTGCTTATTGGAGACGATGCTGGAACGCTGAACTTTGCTCGCATCAAGGGCAGTCACACGGCAATGAAGTCCGGTATGCTGGCCGGTGAGTCACTGTACGAAGCGCTCAGCAAAGATAAGGCTGGCGGTGACCTTACCGACTACGCAAACAAGTTCGACGCATCCTGGCTCAATGACGAGCTGCAAAGGTGGCGTAACTTCGGCCCACTTCTGCACAAGTTTGGCAGCTATGTGGGAGCCGCTCTGGCATTTATCGATCAGGGAATTCTGATGGGTAAGCTACCGATCACCCTACGCGATACAACTCCAGATCACGCGACACTCAAACTGGCGGCTGATATGCCAAAAATCGAGTATCCAAAACCTGATGGCGTGATCAGTTTCGACAAACTGTCCTCGGTATTTCTTTCAAATACCAATCATGAAGAAGATCAGCCCTGCCATTTGACATTAATCGACCCCGATGTGCCGATGGACAAAAACCTGCCAATGTACGATGAGCCCGCTCAGCGTTACTGTCCAGCGGGCGTCTATGAGATCGTAGACGATGAGCAAGGTAGGCGATTCCAGATTAACAGTCAGAACTGTGTACATTGCAAGACCTGCGACATCAAAGACCCGGCCCAGAACATAGTCTGGGTCACTCCCGAGGGGTTTGGCGGGCCAACCTACCCAAATATGTAAACGGTTTTTTGAAGGCGGCGAATCTTAAACAATGGATCGTCGCCCAGCCTTTTGCTACGTTTATGCGCTGGCACTATTTGACTTAAGCTTCGAGCGGAAAGATTTCTCCCGCGCTAACAATGCAAGCCCTGCCCTGTTTTTGTTCCGACATTTCAACCAAGCGATACCACGCGCTGCGTGCGAACAGTGCTGTAAGCCCATGGTTTAGTTGCACAGCGGCAATATGGTCATGCGCCTCCTCCAGATAAAGCCTATGGTGTGCACCGAGGTGTAGCTTCTTACGTGTATTGAGTGTCACTTCGATCACGGTTTCTGACGTGCCCAGTTCCTGTCTATCAACATCGACAACAATAAGCGGCAAAGCGTCAACCTGGATACGCCACTTCTCCCCCGGTGTGACCAGGTAGTACTCCAGGTCATCTTCCCTGCGCAATATACTGGCGAATAAACGTACGATTGCATCCCGTTTAATCTCAACGCCTTCGTGTATCCAGCGGCCTGCTTTATCAATCCGAATATCGATGTCACCCGATAGCGGCGGATTCCACAAGTGCAGTGGGGGAGATTCGAAGTTGCGACCCACTTTTTTCTTTATTGAATCGAGTTGGTCATTCATGCGCTTGCCTCTAGCGTCGGAGCCGAGTGTGGGTTATAAAATGGTATGCCCCATCTATCCATAAACATTAGACAATTTCCACATGATTAATCTAATTCGCAACGCGATAGTAATTTGGCTAAAGCGCCAGAAGCCGCTACCCGAAACCCCGATGAGTGACTTCCAAAGATTGTGCACTGAAATAAAGCCCTGCGACGTCATTTTGGTGGAAGGGCGTTCGAGGGTCAGTGAAGTGATAAAACTGATAACGCAAAGTTCCTGGTCCCATGCAGCACTTTACATTGGCCGCATTGATCAAATTAAAGATTTGAACGTTCGAAATAGGGTGGCCGAATATTATCATGGAGATCCGGCGCTACCGCTCATCATTGAAAGCGAGCTGGGGCTGGGAACAGTCGTTCGTGCGCTAAATATTTACGAACGCGAGCACTTGAGAATTTGCCGTCCGCGAGAACTCAGGCTCTCTGACACTGACAAGGTTCTCGCCTTTAGCACCGGCAAACTGGGCTCAGCCTATAACGTTAGGCAAGTTTTCGACCTCGCACGTTTTTTGTTTCCCTGGTTCATTCTACCTAGAAGATGGCGTTCTTCCCTCTTCAGTACTCGCCCCGGTAAAAGCACTCAAACCGTTTGCTCAACTATGATCGCCGAGGCGTTCGGGAGTGTTCAGTTCCCTATTCTGCCACTGGTGAAACGAGTAGAGAACAACCAGCTTCGCCTGTTTATGCGCAATCCTAAATTGTGCACACCGAGAGATTTCGACTACTCACCGTACTTCGATATCATCAAATACCCCTTCCTCAGCGTTGCCCAATATACTGAGCAACGGCTTCGGCCCTGGGATGGGGAAATTGCACTTAGCGAGGAAGAGAGAAAAATGTACGTGGTATCTGAGTCCAGCGCGGAATCAAAAATCGCACTTTCAGCTGAAGCTTAGATTAAAGTTCTCTAGGCAATCAACCTGACATTGACCACGCCATCCAAGGCACGCATTTGATTGAGAAGCTCATCGCCGGGTTCACTGGCAACGTCGATCAAGTTGTAGGCAACCTCTTCCCGACTCTTGTTGAGCATATCTATGACATTAATATTAGCGTCTGCAAGAATGGAAAGAACACTGCCGAGTATTCGTGGCACATTTTCATTGGTAATACTCAGGCGAAAGCCACCGACGCGATCGAGTTGCAGTTGGGGGAAATTGACGGAGTTGCGAATGTTACCGTTTTCCAGGAAATCTCTAATTTGATCCGCTGCCATAATGGCGCAATTTTCTTCCGCCTCCTCAGTGCTTGCACCGATGTGCGGCATAAGAATCACATCATCACGACCAATTAACTCGGGTGCGGGAAAATCGGTAATGTATTGTCGAAGTCCGCCATTCTCGAGAGATTCTCTTACAGATTCATTGTCCACAATTTCCTTTCGCGCAAAATTGAGAAGGCAAGTTCCGGGTTTTACACCTCGCAATAACTCAGCATTGACCAGACCCCGAGTCGAATCTAGAACAGGAAGGTGCAGACTAATGAAATCACAGCGAGCAAATAGAGCGGCAATGGCATCAGCTTTTTGCACTTTACTGGACAATCTCCAGGCCGCTTCAACCGAAAGCGCAGGATCGTAACCTACGACTTCCATTCCAAATGTCAATGCCATCTCAGCGACAAGGGAACCAATAGCGCCCAAGCCGACGACACCCAGTGTCTTACCAACCAGCTCACTGCCTTTAAACTGTTTCTTTTGAGCCTCCAACAACTTGTTCAGCTCTGCTTCATCTTGCATATCACTGAGAGTCTGTACATAGGCAATACCATCGACAATTCCCCGCGAGCCTAGCAACAAGCCCGCCGCGACCAGCTCTTTCACCGCGTTCGCGTTGGCACCAGGGGAGTTGAAAACAGGGATTCCCCGTTTGCTACAGGCATCTACAGGGATATTGTTGGTGCCCGCCCCGGCTCGCCCTATGGCGAGTACCGAGTCCGCAATATCCTCAGACTTCAATTTGTGACTGCGCAGAAAAATGGCATCGGGTGTAGAAAACTCACTGGCTATTTCGTATTGCTCTCGCGGGAGACGCTCCAGACCCTTGATAGAAATCTGATTGAGCGTTAAAACCTTGGAAACCATGCTGACCTCAAATAGTCTTAAATTAAAGAACCGTGATATCGGCTCTTTCGCGCGCTCCGCGCTGAAACTCGGTGTTTGCCATACCCGCGAACTCGGCCTTCACCTGATTGCTGAGCTCTGCTTTTTGCGCGGGGCGCAAAGCGCTCAGGTCACCTGCCGTTATTCTCGCAAGCTCAAGCACAGTTACATCACCTTCAGAGTCCAATACATAGTCGAATACCGAACCTCCGGGAGTTGGTTGTGGCAATTCAAAGGCCCGTTCTAATACAGTGCGAGGGACTACCGTGCTTCCCCGATAGGCGGCAAGCTCGACCTGCCAATCGTAGCCATTGTCATTCGCGTAGCTTTCAAGCGAAGTCCCTTGACTAAGTGTCGCGACGGCAGACTCTGCGGCTTCAATGATTGCGCGGCGTGCGGCATCGCGAGAAATACTCGAAACAATTGTAGATCTTACCGATTCAAGTGACTTTGGCTCGGGCTCTCTGTGAGTACTAATACTCAGCGCGACAAAAGTATCACCGGGCAGCTCAATAACGTCGCTGTTGTGCCTCTCGAGCAAAACCTCATCAGAAAACGCGGCTGTTGAAAGCGCGGTATAAGAGAACAGTCCTTCTTGCGGTGAACGTGAAATAGATTTTGCCTGCTTGACCTCAAGACCAAGTTCGGCGGCAGGCGCTGTCAAATCCTCGGCATTGAATGCCAAGTCTTTAAGTTTTTCAACGACGGTGGCGAGCTCCCGTCTCGCTTCCAATGTTTGGACTCGATCTTCCAATTCCGCCCGCAACTCCTCAAGCGCAGGCATCTCACCGTCGCGTTGCTCGATCAACTTGATTAGATGAATGCCAGCATCACTTTCAACAGGTTCTGAAACAGCGCCGACTGCAAGTGAGGCGATCGCTGATTCCAGTTCTTCTGGGAAAGAATCTCCCTGAGTAAAACCAAGATCACCTCCGTAAGTGGCGGAACCGACATCGTCTGATGCGGCCTTTGCAACTTCGGCAAAATCTGCTCCCGAGGCAAGCTGCTCCTGCACACCCTGAACCCTGATTTGCAGAGCTTCGTCGCTTTCGTCTTCGCCTTGTTCGAATAGGATATGGGAAACTCGGCTCTCCGTTTTATGCTGATAGTTTTCCTTTTCCAATTCGTATTGTTCGAGAATGACGGCTTCTTCTACCGGTTTTCGAAACGCCTCAAGTGTCAGTTCTATATAGTCCAGGTCGACCGTTTCCTCGGTTTGGAACTGTGACTGATTATCCTGATAGTACTGCTCCACTTCCTCATCGGTAACCTCCACCGAGGTGGAGAACTTGTCAGCCGGCATGGTCAAGAATCTAACGTCACGGCTTTCGGCAGCGTAAACCGCGTTGAGCTTCAGTTCAGCTGCAGTTGTGAAATCGCTGCCCGCGAGTCCACTAGTAAGTTGTGACAGCAGAAGATCCTGCGCGATACCTCGCTTAAATGAAGCGGGAGTAAACCCCGCATTGGACAGAAGGCTCTTGTACATTTCAGGAGAGAACGTTCCATTAATTTGGAAATCTTCCATGCTGCTTACGAGAGAACCTATCTGACGATCAGAGACGGCAAGGTCAAAATCCTGCGCCGCCTGTAGCTGGAGCTTCTTGGCAATTACCGTCTCCAAAGCCCTCGCTCTCAAGCGATCGTCTTCAAGCAAGGTCGGGTCCAGCTCATCACCCATTGCCGCAATCATTCGGCGCTTCAGAACATTTAACTCCTGGAGGACCTCATCTGGAGACACGTCTTCGCCATTCACTTCGGCTATACCACCGCCGCTTCCCCCTACTAGAATCGACTCTATGCCAAAAATGGAAAAAGAAATAACAATGAGGCCAATCACTATTTTTGCTGTGGTTCCCTTGGTGCTTTTACGTATGTCCTGGAGCATGGAGGAAATTTCCGTCAGTTTCTAAAAAAAAAGCGCACTATAAAATAGTACGCCTTCTATACACTACTGTGACGCCGATATGCTAAGCGTGATTTACAATCTGAACCGCAATCGGAGACAGATAATTAGATTTAGCTGTTAACCGCATCTTTAAGCGCTTTACCCGCTTTAAAACTAGGAACTGTGGCCGCTTTAATCTGAATCTCTGCACCTGTCTGCGGGTTTCGGCCAGTTCTTGCTGCGCGTTCTTTTACCGCGAACGTACCGAATCCAACCAGAGCAACTGAATCGCCTGATTTTAGAGCGCCGGTAATAGAATCGACTACTGCATCTAGCGCACGCCCGGCAGAAGCTTTTGGAAGATCGGCAGCTGCAGCTATTGCGTCTATGAGTTCTGTTTTATTCACACTTATCACCTTAAATGTATGTCGTGGAGTTGTATGTTTGGTGTACTAAATACCCTAGCATTTAGAGGGTCGACTTTATACCACAGCTTAGATGGGGGTCAATGAATACGCTGTTTTTAGTGCGTATTTATTCGATTTTTTTCATCTTGGTCTGTTTCACTGGTCGAACCTATACTACCTGCGAGAAACTCTTCATCACTAATTGCCTCGGGCATAGACTCCAATGCTATAGCCAATACTTCATCTATCCACTTCACCGCTCGTATTTCGAGTTCATCTTTGATGTTGTCTGGAATTTCCTGCAGATCACGCTCGTTCTCTTTGGGAATGATCACCGTCTTAATTCCACCTCTTCGAGCAGCCAGCAGCTTTTCCTTTAAACCACCGATGGGTAGTACTTCGCCCCGCAAAGTAATCTCTCCCGTCATTGCGACATCAGCTCGCACTGGAATACTAGTCCAAACCGATACCAACGCGGTACACATGGCCACCCCGGCGCTTGGTCCGTCTTTAGGTGTCGCACCTTCAGGAACATGGATATGAACATCATGTTTTTCATGGAAGTTAGCGGGAATACCCAACATTTGAGATCGACTGCGAACAACGGTGTTAGCGGCCTGAATGGATTCCTGCATCACATCTCCCAGGGAGCCCGTTTTCACATGGCGGCCCTTACCCGCCACTGAAACCGCCTCGATAGTGAGTAGTTCGCCTCCCACTGAAGTCCAAGCCAAGCCGGTGACCTGGCCAATTTTGTTTTCCTCTTCGGCGATTCCGTAATTGAACTTTCTTACACCCAGAAGATCGGGGAGCATTTCGGCGGTGACTTCAGTGCTACCAGAACTTTCCCCCAGTGCAAATGACTTGACCATTTTTCGGCACAACTTTGCAATTTCACGCTCGAGTGCTCTCACGCCGGCCTCGCGGGTATAGTACCGAATGACATCGACAATGGTGTCCTTGGCAATACTAATCTCATTCTTCTTAAGGCCGTTTACCTTGATCTGCTTGGGCACGAGGTAGCGCTCAGCGATATTGAACTTTTCATCCTCCGTATATCCCGGTATACGGATCACTTCCATCCTGTCCAGCAGAGGACCTGGAATATTCATAGTATTGGAAGTACACACGAACATGACATCTGATAGGTCATAGTCGACTTCAAGATAGTGGTCATTGAATGCGTGGTTTTGTTCTGGGTCGAGCACTTCGAGCATCGCCGATGCTGGGTCCCCTCGATGATCCATGCCCATTTTGTCTATTTCATCGAGCAAAAACAGCGGGTTTTTCACTCCTGCTTTAGACATTTTTTGCAGTAGCTTTCCTGGCATCGACCCGATGTAAGTTCGGCGATGGCCTCGTATCTCAGCTTCATCTCTCACTCCGCCAAGGGCCATACGCACAAACTTGCGATTGGTCGCACGCGCAAGGGACTCTCCCAGGGAGGTCTTTCCTACGCCGGGAGGTCCTACTAAACACAATACGGGTCCACGAACTTTTCGAACTCGCTTCTGGACCGCCAGATACTCGAGAATACGTTCTTTGACTTCTTCCAGTCCGTAGTGATCTTCATCCAATATCGTTATGGCGCGTTTAAGATCATGCTTGACCTTGCTGCGTTTGGACCAGGGTACGCTAACCATCCAGTCGATGTAGCTACGCACGACGGAGGCCTCCGCCGACATTGGAGACATCATCTTTAATTTGCTTAGTTCAGAAAGCGCTTTTTCCTGAGCTTCCTCTGGCATTTTTGCTTCGTCTATTTTTAACTGTAAATCGTCCAGTTCGTTGGGAGCTTCATCCATATCCCCCAGTTCTTTCTGAATGGCTTTCATCTGTTCGTTGAGATAGTACTCGCGTTGACTCTTTTCCATCTGTTTTTTAACGCGACCGCGAATTCGTTTCTCTACCTGAAACAGATCTATCTCCGCTTCCATTAGGCCCATTAAGTGATCGAGGCGAGCTTGGATACCCGTAATTTCGAGTATTCTCTGCTTTTCATCGAGATCGACGCCCATATGAGCTGCAATGGTATCGGCCAAACGTCCAGCTTCATCGATTCCCGTGAGCGAGGTCAGAACCTCTGCAGGGACTTTTTTGCTCAGATTGACGTATTTTTCGAATTGGGCGATCGTGGAGCGCTGCAGTGCTTCAACTTCCACTTCCGGAATGTCTTCGCTCTCGACCTCTCGAACCCCCGCGATAGCGAAACTACCCTCATCGTTGACACTATCTACTACTGCCCGATAGCAACCTTCAACCAGGACTTTTATCGTACCGTCTGGCAGTTTCAGTAATTGCAGGATGTTGGAAACCGTCCCAACCTGATAGATATCGTCAACGCCGGGATCGTCGTCGGCTGCATTGCGCTGTGCGACTAACAAGACTTGCTTGTCATTCGCCATGGCGTCTTCTAAGGCTTCTATGGATCTTTCTCTGCCCACGAAAAGGGGTAACACCATATGCGGATAGACAACAACATCTCGCAATGGAAGAAGGGGCAGTTCAACGACTGACGAGGAACCCATAACGATGTCTCCAGATATAGCGGGGAATTTCCTGACATCTACTTATGTGAAGATTGCCAGGGTTAATTAGAAGGTGGACGGGGCATTTACAATGCCCTTCTTTCTGCGCCCACTTAATGGCATAGACGCAACCGCTTTGGATCAATTGCTGCTCAACCGGTGTTGAGGTTCAATCTTCCTGAGAAGCTGTCAAAGCGGGCTCGCTGCTTTGATAAACCAGCAGTGGTTCTGAGTCACCGCGTATAACAGATTCATCAACAACAACTTTAGATACATCATCCCGCGATGGTATGTTGTACATCGACTCCAGTAGCACACCCTCAAGAATTGAACGCAACCCGCGGGCACCGGTTTTGCGCTCCATTGCTTTCTCGGCAATGGCTCGAAGCCCGTCCTCTCTAAAGTCGACTTCGACGCCTTCCATTTCGAATAGTTTACTGTACTGCTTGGTCAGCGCATTCTTAGGTTCTGTTAGAATCTGGACAAGAGCGTCGACATCCAATTCTTCGAGCGTAGCAATAACTGGCAGCCTTCCCACAAACTCAGGAATCAAGCCGTATTGCACTAGATCTTCGGGAGCCAAATCAATTAACAACTCACCTACGTTGCTCGTTTCGTCCTTGCTCTTCACCTCAGCGCCAAAGCCTATTCCGCCCTTTTCAGAACGATTCCGTATGACTTTGTCCAGCCCTGCAAACGCCCCGCCGCAGATGAAAAGAATATTGGAAGTGTCGACCTGCAAGAATTCCTGCTGAGGATGCTTACGTCCACCTTGTGGCGGTACAGAGGCAACCGTTCCTTCAATCAATTTCAAAAGTGCTTGCTGCACACCTTCACCCGATACGTCGCGGGTAATAGAGGGGTTGTCTGACTTACGAGAAATTTTATCGATTTCGTCAATGTAAACGATACCCACCTGAGCTTTTTCGACATCGTAATCACATTTTTGCAGCAATTTCTGGATGATGTTCTCGACATCTTCTCCGACGTAACCTGCTTCGGTTAGCGTTGTTGCATCGGCGATTGTAAAGGGTACGTCCAACAAGCGTGCAAGTGTTTCAGCCAGGAGAGTTTTACCGCTGCCTGTGGGACCAACTAACAGGATATTACTCTTGCCGAGTTCTACTTCATCCGACTTCTTACCCTGACCATGACGAAGGCGTTTGTAGTGGTTATAGACCGCCACCGACAAGACCTTCTTGGCGCGTTTTTGGCCGATAACGTATTCGTCGAGAATTTCCTTTATTTCACGTGGAACTGGCAGGTGATCGCTGGGGGAGTCAGCACCACTCTCCTGGACTTCTTCGCGGATAATATCGTTGCAGAGGTCCACACATTCATCGCAGATAAACACGGATGGACCGGCTATCAGTTTGCGAACTTCGTGCTGGCTCTTGCCACAGAATGAACAGTAAAGCAGCTTTCCGCCGTCATCGTCCGAAGTGGTGGTTTCGTCACTCATTAAATAGACCTATACCCTAGATAGCTCAAATTGAAATTATACAGTAATACGATGATGTTTTTTACTGGCTTTTGCAAGCATTTAGGGCTGCAAAAGCCAGAGATGTGACCTATTCCGCAGAGCCGCGAGAGGTCACAACTTCATCAATCAGACCGTATTCCTTGCTCTGCTGAGCGTTCATGAAACGATCTCGCTCTGTATCTTGCTCTATTGTTTCAAGGCTTTGACCTGTGTGGAGAGCCATCAGTTCATTCAAGCGTTTGCGGATAATGAGTATCTCTTTAGCCTGTATGTCGATATCGGTCGCCTGACCCTGAGCACCACCGCTGGGTTGGTGGATCATGGTTCTGGCGTTGGGAACACAGAAGCGCTTACCTTTTGCGCCGCCGGTGAGCAAAAATGCACCCATCGATGCCGCCTGGCCAATACACATTGTGCTCACGTCGGGCTTAATAAACTGCATTGTGTCGTAAATGGAAAGTCCTGCTGTAACAGCACCACCCGGAGAATTGATGTAGAGGTGGATGTCCTTATCGGGGTTTTCCGACTCCAGGAACAGGAGTTGCGCCACGATCAGGTTGGCCATGTGGTCTTCTACCGGGCCCACACAAAAAATGACTCGCTCTTTCAGCAACCTTGAGTAGATATCATAGGAGCGTTCTCCGCGAGAAGTCTGTTCGACCACCATTGGGACCAAACCCAGGTTTCTCACTGGGTTGCTATTAATTCCATCGAACTGATTTGACATAAAGTACCATTCCCGGGACTGGAGATTATTGTAAACGGGCGGTTAAAAACCGCCCAGGGAGGCACTGATCAGGGCGCTGACTGCGCTTGTGCTTGGCTGAGAGCTTCCTGATACGTGCATTCACTCTCTGTTATATTGGCATTCTCAAGCAATTTTTCAACCACTTGATCTTCAAGAACCATAGATTCTACAGAGGCGAGCTGATCTGGGTTGGAATAATAGTGATTGACGACCTCTTCGGGGTCCTGGTAAGTGGAAGCCATTTCTTCCACTGCTGCACGCACTTTATCCGGGTCCGGCCGAAGTTCCTGCTTCTGCACAAGTTCAGCAAGAATCAGCCCGAGCTTCACACGGCGAGAGGCCTGTTCGCTAAACATCTCATCGGGCAGTAACGAGTCTAGATCGAGATCTGCTCCACCAGCGCCACCGAATTGCTGGAACATCTGGTTTCGCATACCACCAATTTCCTGCGCAATAAGTGCCTTTGGTACTTCCAAGGAGTCGTGCGCGTCCAAAACCGCATCCATCACTTGCTGTTTGACCGTTGCTTTCACTGCGTTGTTCAATTCACGGGCCATATTCTGCGCTATCTCTTCACGGAACTGTTCTTCACCGCCCGCTTCAACGCCATAACTCGAATACAAATCCTCATTCAATTCGGCTAAAAGTTGCTCGGAAACACTGTTGAGTTTTATTTTGAACTCTACTGCTGCGCCTTTGAGGTCTTCATTGTGATAGTCATCGGGGAATGATAACTGGAGCGTTTTTTCATCTCCCGCTTTCATACCTTCAATTCCGGATTCAAAGCCGGGAATCATTCGGCCCGAACCAAGCTCGAGATCAGAACCTTCAGCACTACCACCTTCAAACTCTTCACCATCCTTGGTGCCAGTGTAATCTATATTAACCTTGTCTCCTTCCGCTGCAGCACGCTCGACCTCCCCAAAGCCACCCTGCTGCTTACGAAAAATCTCGATCATATTATCGACATCCTCCTTAGCAACTTTTGCTGTAGGTTTCTCAATTTCAAGGCCCGAAAGTTCGGTCGCTGAGACCTCTGGGAAAACTTCAAAAGTGGCGATGTACTCGAGATCCTTTCCCGCATCCAAATTCTTCGGTTCAATACTGGGCTGGCCCGCTGGGCGCAGTTTTTCCTGAACAATCGCTTCCTGGAAGGACTGATTCATAACTTCGCCGAGTACTTCCTGACGAACGCCCTCGCCAAATCTCTGACGAATAACCCGCATGGGGACCTTGCCCGGTCGAAAGCCGTCCAAACGAACATTTTTGGCCGCTTTCTGCAAACGGCTATTCACTTCACTGTCGACACGCGCGGCCGGAACTCCAACTGTTAAACGACGCTCCAATCCTGAAGTCGTTTCAATCGAAACCTGCATGGTTTTTCCTCACAATCGAATAAGTTAAGAGTGCTTAAATCACTCTTTGCAAAAAGGGGGTTTCCAACGATGGATCCTGCCCTGAATATGGTGCGGAAGGGGAGACTCGAACTCCCACGCCTTGCGGCACTAGAACCTAAATCTAGCGCGTATACCAATTTCGCCACTCCCGCATTTGAAGTTTCCACGCAAACTAGCCAAACTTAAGCTAGAAATTACTTGATATAACAGTTTTAACTCACTGAATATGCACTACTATGGCAGCGCTCAAGAAATTTTTTGGGGTAATCTCAAGGGCGCAGAGTCTGCCACAATATAGCCTGGGGTTCAACTGCTCAATAGCGCGGGATCGCAAGGAGCAAAACTCCGGCAAATTCGGGTTGTGCGAGGGTCAAGTCGCCGCTCCATCCCACCGGTAAAATCAGCGCATTTTCGGGGCCGAATTCGCTGCTGCCCAGTGCCAGCACACCCTCGACCACCATGACGAGCGCATAGCTTTTAAGGGCGGGAACCGTCATGGAAGCCCCTTTACTCAGGATTATCCGATGAACTTCAAAGTCACTGAAATTGACGATCCGCTCAACCAAAATACCCGGGCCGTCTTCGAGGAGCGCAAAGTCATCCTCTGGAGGCGGTTCGAGTACCATAATGTCGACCGCTTCTTTGGTGTCCCAATGATTCTGAGTGAGCACCTGTTGCGCAAAAGACAAGATTTTTCGCTCATAAACCGGGGTTTGAAACTCAACCGTACGAACTCCATGCTGCAAGGAATGCGGCGTTAGCAGAGGTACTTTGACAACGTCGCCTACAACGAGTGGCTTCAGCAGGCTAAAGCTATCCACCTGACTGCGAAGTTCGCATTCACGATCCTCCAATTCGGGTGGTATCGCTGAGCCGGGAGAACGGCAATCAATTTCACGCCGAATCGTTTCGTAATCTTCAACAACCCTTAGATAAGCCTGCTTAAACGCTTTGATATCGCCCCCGAAGCTGTCCACTATCTCGGGGTCGAAACCCATACGGATATACCCTACCCCTTCCGGCCAGCACCTTTTGTCGACATGCGTAACAACGTAAACCTCTTGTTTTTCTTCATGCAGTTCAAAATACAGATCTCCAACTACCGGCTCCGCTACCGGGTCAAGTATCTTTAGCAATACCAAGGCTCGAGATACTTCTCCCAGACTCTCTCCCGACGTGACTGCCTGCAGCCAAGGAATGGGAGTGGCCAGACCACCCTGTGAAAAGCTGCACACCCCTCTCTCCTCTAATCCCGTAAACCAAATCTCCCTGCCCCAAGGTTTAGGGATATCCAACGGTTGCAATTTGATTGGAGAACCAGGCGAGTAACGCACCATTTTGTAATCGTCAGTCCACTGGATGTACTGATCGACTACTGAGAGGTCAGAACTGACAAGCGCTCCATCGGTAACCGAGACTGAACTTTCTTGATCAGACTCTAGGTAAATTGCTGTCAAAGGAATACTTGGAGCGTCTTTTAGCCAGTGAGCCTCCAGTTCAAAATCCACCAATAAAAGGCGATCCTCACCGGAGCGGTGCTCTGACCATCCGGCGTAGCAATCAACGGGGTTACCACTTTGGTATTCGATCGAGCTTGATAGATCTAGAGTATGTTTCATGTAAACTCAATCGGTAAGACAGGCAGGGTCAAAAGCGTACTCTTCTTGGAGCCATTGGGATATTTCGTGAGCCACATCTCCGCCTAGCCCGCTATACAACAGGGCGAGTTCTCTGCATCGACGCTTACCCATACCACTGAGGCCCAAAGTTTCGAACTCATGTGCATCCACCTGCAACTGCTCGAATGTTTCCCTCGTGAAAACCTCCTGCAGGTAAGTCGCCAAGCCCGGCGTCTCTCGCCCATAAAGCTCCGGAAGCCCGGCAAGCGCCAATAATGAAAGCTGCGGCTGATTCATCGGGTTACAGTAGTGTCCCATCACTTTATTGCTGATACTTGGATCGCGGTGAGCAAGCGCGGCGCAATAAACGTGATTGCTGCGCTGCGCTCCGTCGTTGACAGGGTAATTATCCCACAGCGTTACTTTGCGTCCCAGATCACCATTGATTTGATCGATATCAGCGGCGGTGATCGCATCCGAACAGACCCTGTTTCCCGTCCAGAACAACTCCACTTCAGCATTCAACTCACGACCAAGTTGAGCCCAATAGTTTAGCGGTATTGGGCCAAAGTGCTTCTCCAAGGCAGCGTCAAACGAGTAGTAACTGGGACATACTATAAGCCTTAACTGAGGTACCCAAGATCGAACATCAGCGACAATTTCGGCCTGACGACTTGCCAAGTCCGGCATATCTCCCGGCATATCATCAAACAATATAGCCAGCGTCGGCGCACCGATTGAATACAAGTAGCGCACTTTATCCTTCAACGCTTGCTTACTCCGTGCATCGTAGTTTCGATACAGTTCGAAGGGCGAAAGCCCTAAACCGAAATCCAGCTCATTTTCTGAATAAACTGCGGCGAGTTCCTCTATTTCCTTGCGTTGAGCTAATGGCCAGCACTCACGCCACCGCTTTCGCAAAAACACATCTGATTTGGGGCAATAGAGATAGCTGTTGAGCCCCAGATGACCTAAATGGGTGGCATAAGCGATTCTCGCGGCATGAGACCAAGCGCGACCATAGAAACCCTCGATAACCCCTAAATACGGGGGATCTGCCAATGATGCCTCGATTTTTATATCGCCGTGAAATTAAAAGAATAAATATTCATAACAAAATATGCTAAAAACAGGCCAGTAAGCTGTGCAAAAGTACCGCTTTTGGACGATACTAAATCTGTAGCCACTCATCCCCTAGCAGTACAGGGTGGTTATAGGGCATATCCTAGTGCTCTTTAAAGGAAGCAATTCCTTTGTGTTTCACTCCTAATGGTCTTATTGGGTCCCTAACCGGGACCCATTTTTTTGGCTGGCTTTATGCTTCGTAACTCATTCAGAAGAACGGAGTGCTCCGCAGACTATTCGGTCCTGACTCACATTGTATGGGTGGGGCGATCCGACGACAGGGAGCCAGCGAGATGGTTTTCAATTTTGGCGTTTGCGGCTGCGTCCTGCTCGCTAAACTGCACACCAATACCCGCTGTTCTATTGCCCTGGGCACCCCGTGGCGTCACCCATACCACTTTTCCGGCAATGGGTATTTTCTCGCCTTCATCCATCAAGCTTAAAAGCATAAACACTTCATCACCTACGTTGTAAGCTTTGTTGGTCGGCACAAATAACCCGCCATTGTGTAAATAAGGCATATAGGCAGAGTAGAGTACGGCCTTGTCTTTAATCGTCAAAGAGAGAATGCCGTTTCGACTGTTATTTTCACTCATAGTACTAATCCTCTTCGCAACGTCCGCATGTTATCACTATGCTCGAGTATCACCCAACTGGTTGTGGAACTGCGCAAGTACAGATTCCAGCAGCAGTTGCGCGTTCGGGTTCGACCCTGCGTGAACAGCCTGTTGCTGGCGAGTAACCTCATCGAGTATTGAAAAAAAATGTCGCGTTCGATGCATTGTTATTCCGGTTTTTGGCGCCGATCGAATAGCCCGCTGAAGGTATGCGGCAAGCTGCGCCAAAGCATCTTCGAGCGGGACTTGCGCCAGCACTGAACTAAGTTGAGGAACAGTCCCTCGACCCGATAAAAGTTTATCTAACGCCGCTGGGACGGCGGCAGCGGTCTCCATACCACCGTCGAAATACAGCTGCTGTGCCCGCAGAGGTCGGCCATTTGCACATTCAAGCAACTGCTCACTTTCGTCCCGCTTCTGGGTAAGCCCGTCCAGCCAGTCAAGGCTCTCGACCACAGACGGTATCGGAAATCGGAGGAGTTGGGTCCGCGAGCGGATAGTCGCGCTCAGACCATGCAAGCGATGGCAAACCATTATCAAATAGGTATCAGGTGCCGGTTCCTCCAGCGCTTTTAGTAAAGCATTGCCGGCGTTAGCATTCATGCTCTCCGCAGGGGAAAAAACAATCACTTTTCGGCGCCCAAAGTTAGCCGTTTTGTTGCCAAAATCTATGACGTCACGAATCTGGTCAATTTTGATGACTCGGCTTTTTTCCTCTGGTTGCAACCAGCGAAAATCGCCATGGGTGCCGGCCCGGGTCATCTCACAGGGATGGCAGCGCCCACAGTTATGGCCTAGCTTCGGTGATTGACACAGCAACAATCTGGACAGAGCCAAAGCGAGTCGGTTTTTACCGGTGCCTTCGGGCCCTGAGAGAAGTAAAGCATGGGGTAATTTTTCGAGGCTGATCTGATCTTGCAGCTGATCCCAAAGATCCGATTGCCAGGGCATCGGCACACTGATGTCGGGAAGTTCTGCAGACTCGATCATGGGTATCGTCTAACGCTCCAGCAAGTGAGTAGCTCTTTACACACTTCATTAAGCTGCACCTGAACTTCCGCAAGCTCTTGATTGGCATCTACAACACGGAAGCGGCCACTACTTTCTTGTGCCAACTTGAGGTAGGTGCGACGTACTCGTTCAAAAAAATCGAGCTGTTCCTGCTCGAAGCGATCTAATTCACCTCTTCCGCGAGCGCGTGCCATGCCGATATGGACGGGCGCATCAAATAGCAGTGTGTAGTCGGGGCGCAATTCTCCCTGTACCAATTGCTCTAGCTGTTGAACTTTTCTCGAATCAATTCTTCGTCCACCACTTTGGTACGCGTAAGTAGCATCAGTAAAGCGATCACATAATACCCATCGTCCAGAAGCCAAGGCCGGTTCGATAACCTCCTGGATATGCTGTGCTCTGGCAGCAAACATAAGCAGTAACTCAGTGGTATCACTTATGGATTCTGTATCAATTTGAAGAAGTAGATCTCGAATGCTCTCTGCTAGCGGTGTGCCTCCCGGCTCCCGTGTAACCACTAGATCGACTCCGTGGCTCTTGAGATGCTCCTCCAGAAAAGCGATATTCGTCGATTTACCGACGCCCTCTCCACCCTCTACAGTTATGAATAAACCCCTGGATACCATGAGGCTAATTCTTGTCCGGACTGGAGCGATAATCGGAAGATCGATTTAACTGGTATTTTCGCACTGCGATTTGATGGTCCTTGAGATTGCTGGAAAACTCGTGACTGCCGTCACCCCGCGCTACGAAGAACAGTAACTCCGATGCGTCCGGATGGAGCGCTGCTCTAATTGCCTCTAAACCGGGCAGTGATATTGGAGTTGGGGGCAAGCCACCATGACGGTAGGTATTGTAGGGGTTTGATTCATCCTGTAAATGTTTGCGCCGCAAATTTCCGTCGAAGTGTTCACCCAGGCCGTAAATAATGGTGGGATCAGTTTGCAACCGCATATTTTTTCGAAGGCGCTGCACGAACACCCCTGCTATGGCCGCTCGCTCTCTAGGGACGCCCGTCTCGCGTTCGACGATAGATGCCATGATGAGCGCTTCATAAGCTGTTTCATAGGGAAGAGCATCTCCTTTGTTACTCCATTCCCGGGCTAAAGTGACCTGCATCGTCTCATAGGCACGGCGGAGGATTTGCCAATCTGATGTACCCTTTTCAAATTGGTAGGTATCCGGAAAAAATAAACCTTCCGGATGAGTAAAGGGTTCTATTATTGCTTTGATTCTCGGATCATCTACTCCGGTAAGCTGCTTGTTGAGCCTTGGCTCCTCAGCCAGAATTGAAATCGCTCTCGCCAGAGTGATACCCTCCGGCAAGGTTACTTGATAACGAACAACGTCTCCTTTGGCGATTTGGCGGAGGAATTTTTCCCCGTTTGTTCCGGCGTCTATTTGATATTCACCGCGCTTAATTTGCTCATCCAAACCGGTCCACTTTGCATAAAAACGCATAAGATAGGGGTAATCAAGAACTTTTCGACGTTCAAGCTTGTCAGTCACATCGCGAAGCCGCTCGCCCGATTCTATCGTGATCTGCAGGCCTTCGACTGGCAAATTCAGCGGCTGCTCCCAGAGCTGAAGCGCTTTAACTCCTGCAAAAAAAACTGCGAGTAAAAAGAGAGTCAAGGCAATTACAAGGCGCTTGATCATTGGTTTTCACCGCAGTAAACCGCATGGAGCGCCTGACACACTGGATGCCTGGACCATGTCTTAGATCCTAAACTCGCAACCGGTCTTAAACCTATCAGAGAGTTGCAAAAGAATACTTCCGCCGATTGATGCAACTGCTCAACATCGAACATCGATTCTCTCGTATCGATCCCTATCTTCTTTGACCATCCTTCTATAATCAACTGACGTCGCGTACCTTCAATACCGCACTTGTGAAGCTTAGGTGTGATTAGCGCATCATCGATAACCGCAAAAATATTGCCACTTATCGTCGAAATGACCCGGGCTTGCTCGTCCAGCATTATCAATTCATCTAAACCCTGATCTACACGTTCGCGTGCCGCAAGAACTTGTTCCAATCGGTTGAGGTGTTTAAGACCAGCCAACTGTGGCTGACAAGACCAGCGGATTTTGGCGACACCAATCGCTGCAGCGGATTGTCGTTGTTGCCAATCCTGCACAAGGTGTGTGGCACTGACAATAACTCTGGGCCTAGAGTTTGTTCCCGGCGCATATCCGCGAGGTCCATCTCCCCTGGTTAAGGTTAAGCGCACGGAATATTGGCGATGCGCAGATAACTTCAACTCTTCAACAACAGCTGACAAATACTCATTTACCAACGTAAGACAGTCGGAGAACCCCAGCGCCACAATACCTCGTGCCAGGCGCGCTAAATGATAACCCCTATAGAATAAGTGATTTTGTGCAAACAGCATGGTTTCAAAGAGGCCATCTCCAAAATTCAGGCCGCGATCTGGAAGCGGCAAAGATTCCGTGCGAAGACCATCAACCCAGTGCACAGTTGATTCCGAGTTTTCCAGATCGATCAGCCGATCTTACTGAATACAAGAGACCCATTGGTGCCACCGAATCCGAAGGAATTCGACAGGACCGAATTGATAGGCATTTCCTGAGCGGTATGGGGGACATAATTCAAATTGCACCCTTCAGAAGGGTTGTCGAGATTGATCGTAGGCGGAGCAACCTGATCTCGAATGGCCAGAATAGAAAATATAGCCTCGACCGAGCCCGCTGCGCCAAGGAGATGTC
This sequence comes from Halioglobus sp., assembly GCA_045110675.1. Taxonomy (GTDB): domain Bacteria; phylum Pseudomonadota; class Gammaproteobacteria; order Pseudomonadales; family Halieaceae; genus JBALVT01. The sequence goes on from JBGCGJ010000020.1 coordinate 57,711, forward strand.
CGATCATAGATTTAGTAGAGCTAACGGCAACTTTATCCGCGGCACTTCCCATCACGGTCTCAACAGCAATACTTTCGGCGACATCACCGGCGTTAGTCGAGGTGCCGTGAGCATTAATGTAATTGATCTGATCCACAGGAATTCCGGCATCATTCACTGCGTTTTGCATCGATGTTGCAGCCCCGTGACCATTTTCGGGAGGCAAGGTCATGTGATGGGCATCTCCACTCATGCCAAACCCCACAAGCTCAGCATAAATCCGCGCTCCGCGAGATTTGGCGCTCTCGTACTCTTCGAGCATGATGACACCAGCGCCATCTCCCAACACGAAACCATCGCGATCTTTGTCCCAGGGGCGTGAAGCGGCCTCAGGATCATCATTTCGCGTGGACAAAGCCCTGGCTGCGGCAAAACCACCTAGCCCAACGGGTGTTGTGGCCATCTCCGCTCCGCCGACCAGCATAGCGTCGGCATCGCCAAGAGCGATCAATCTCGCCCCGATACCAATGTTATGAGTGCCGCTTGTGCAGGCGGTCACGATAGCTAGGTTCGGGCCCTGCATTTTGTACTTTACCGATAGATTTCCGGCGATCATGTTGATAATAGAACCGGGGACGAAAAACGGTGATATTTTTCGGGGCCCGGTAGTATTCACAATAGCGGCATTTTTTTCAATTTGACCAATACCGCCAATGCCTGAGCCGATAGCGCAGCCCACTCTAGTCGTATTTTCTTCGGTAATCTCTAAACCGCTGTCCTCAAAAGCTTGGATGCCAGCAGCCATTCCGTACTGCACAAAAATATCCATCTTTCGAGCATCTTTGGCTGAAAGATAGGTGGTAATGTCAAAGTCTTTTACGCTAGAACTGAATTTCGTAGTGTAGGCAGACACATCAAAACTCTCTATTGGTGCGACGCCACTCTTTCCCGCTAAGATGTTCGTCCAGGTTTCCTCAACCGTATGCCCGACCGGACTCACCATACCCATGCCCGTTACAACAACTCTTCTACCGATCACCCGTTAAACTCCTGTACCGCAACTTTGCCAATTAACCCATACAAAAAAAGCCGTTCTACTTTTCATAGAAACGGCCTTTTCGGATTGGAAATGTAAATTAGCCGAGATTAGTATTAATGTAATCTATAGCCAATTTAACAGTGGTTATTTTCTCAGCTTCCTCGTCTGGAATTTCAGTTTCAAATTCTTCTTCGAGTGCCATCACCAACTCGACGGTGTCTAATGAGTCCGCACCCAGATCTTCAACGAAGGACGCTTCAGTCTGTACTTCTTCTTCTTTTACGCCAAGTTGTTCAGCTACGATCTTCTTAACGCGTTCTTCAATGCTACTCATGATGCTTATCACTCCTGGATTAGTACAATATCGAACCGATTTTGGTGGTTCGTCGCCGCATTTTACTCTGTTTTTAGCGAGAGTAATAATGTTTTTTAAGCGACGGCCACCTGAAGGTGTATTGTCATATTTATCAGCGCTTTAGCCCATATACATGCCGCCATTTATGTGGAGCGTTTCGCCGGTGATGTAACCCGCATCCTCCCCACAGAGAAATCCTACCGCAGCCGCGATTTCTTCCGGTGCCCCCAATCTCCCCAAGGGGATTTGCCCGAGCATCAAATCTTTTTGCCCCTCTGTAAGCTCCTTAGTCATATCCGTATCGATAAAGCCGGGAGCCACGCAATTAACCGTGATGGAGCGCGAACCAAGCTCCTTGGCCAGTGCCCTGGAGAAACCTTCCGCTCCCGCTTTTGTCGCCGCGTAATTACTCTGTCCGGCATTTCCCATAGATCCGACGACGGAAGTAATATTCACGATTCTGCCCCAGCGCGCTTTTGTCATACCGCGCATACAAGCTTTGCTGACGCGGTACAACGCGCTGAGGTTGGTATTGATCACGTCATCCCACTCATCTGATTTCATCCGCATAAGAATATTGTCACGCGTGATGCCTGCATTGTTGATCAACACCGTAGGTGCCGCAAACTTCTCGGTAATCTCCTTTACTACTTCTGTCACAGCACTGTCATCGGCGACGTCCAATTTCATTCCACAGCCTGCATTACCTGCTTCCGCCAGGTAGGCGGAAATGCTATCGGCGCCTCCGGAAGTAGTAGCGGTACCAACCACAATGAAACCAGTGGAGCTCAAGCGCTCTGCGATGGCCCTCCCTATTCCTCTGCTAGCTCCGGTAACCAGCGCAACTTTCCGATCTTCGCTCAAGACTCTTCTCCTGACATTATTTTAGTTAATAGACTTTTCAGATGGACATTTCACTCAGTGTTTGCTGAAGCCGGTCAGGGTCTTCTATCGAAAAGCTCTGCAAGGAGTCATCGATTCTTCTGTTGAGCCCGCTGAGCACTTTACCCGGGCCGCATTCTACAACTCGCATGGCGCCCAATTTTACCATCGCCTCGACACAATTGACCCATCGCACGGGACTGTGAATTTGCTCACCCAATAGTTTACGAATCGTGCTCGGGTCAGATTCGGGGAGACCGTTAACATTGTGTATGACTGGAATAGTAGGCGCAGAGAAAGCGAGCTCTGCCATAACCTCTTCCAGTTTTACTCCAGCGGGTTTCATTAATTCAGTATGGAACGGTGCACTAACAGGTAGCGGCATCGCTCTCTTGGCACCTGCTTCCTTTAGCTTCACATTGGCGGCCTCCACGGCAGCAGTGTGTCCTGCGATAACAACTTGTCCCGGTGAATTGTAATTGACTGCGGACACGACAGATGAAGTCTCCGAGGCAACATCGGCACAGATCCGATTAATAGCTTCGTCGTCCAGGCCAATAATCGCCGCCATGGCTCCCTCTCCCACCGGCACCGCGCTTTGCATGAAGGCGCCTCGTTTGCGCACCAGCTCAACCGCGTCACCAAACTCTATAGCTCCCGCACACACCAGTGCAGAAAATTCTCCCAAGCTATGTCCCGCCATTACCGAGGGCTGCTGGCCGCCACTTTCGAGCCAGGCTCGCCAGAGGGCTACACTGGATGTTAACAATACTGGCTGAGTAGTTTCAGTGAGGTTGAGATCGGCTTGGTCGCCATTGCATATCAATTCCCACATGTCGTAGCCCAGCACATCCGATGCCTCGGAAAAGGCATCGCGCACAGATTGAAAAGCCTCGTGGGCGGAAGTCAGCATGCCAATTTTCTGCGAACCCTGGCCTGGGAAGACAAACGCAACATTGTTATTTGACATAAATAGTTCCTGTGTAAGATAGCCAATACATATTCTTTGATTCGCTAAGGATTCGTCGCAGCCAGTTCTCGCTTTACCCTAGCAATCATATTGTCTTGTTCACATTGTAGTGCCTGATCAATCGATGCCGCAAAACCGGCGATGGAGGAAGCACCATGGGCTTTAACAACGAGAGAGTCCAAGCCCAAAAGAAAAGCGCCATTATGTAACTCTGGGTTCATTGCTGACGCGAATGCAGCGATTAAGTTCTCTTGTTGCTCGTCGGAGAGATTTAGTTCTGCGGCATCCTGCAAAACCTTACTTAACGATTCACTACTAAGCTTGGCTGTGCCTTCAACCGCTTTCAGAGCAATATTGCCAGTAAAGCCATCACACACGACAACATTTGCGTCTGTTTGATGCAAATTGTTCGCCTCTACATATCCTACGTAGTTAATTTGGGGACTGTCTTGTAGTAACACAGCTGCACTTCTAATTTGCGCATTCCCCTTTTTCGCTTCGGTCCCGTTACTTAAAAGAGCCACGCGAGGTGACTTGCTGGAATGAAGTGTCGAAAACAACACGCTACCTAAAAGCGCGAAAGTGAGTAGCTGCTCTGGAGAGCAGTCGACATTGGCACCCAGATCTAGCATCGCAGCCGAGCCTAGGGATGTAGGAAACATTGAACAAAACGCTGGCCGGGTCGCCTCTACGGTGCCGAGAACCTTGAGAGCCAGAATCATCAGGGCGATTGAATTTCCCGCAGATACCACCGCCTCCACCTCGCCCCGGCGAAGCATGTCTAAAGCCGCCCTCATTGAAGTGGCCTTACTGGTGCTTATTAGCTCAGTGCTTTCGAAGTTTTCAGCGACCACATCGGGCGCGTGGAACATTGAGACTCGCGAGCGCTCTTCGTCTGACCAAGCGCCAAGCGCATCAGCGATCTCGGATTGATCTCCAATGAGGTGAAGGAATAGCTTTGGATTTTTCTTTATCGACTGCAGCGCAGCTGGGATTGTGACGCGAAGACCGAAGTCTCCGCTCATGGTATCAACAGCGAGATTCACTGTTTTTTGAGGCAAGGTTGATTGCGGCTCCTGGTTGGGACGCCTTCTTAATCGTCGCTATTAAGATTCAACACCTTGTTGCCACGGTAAAAACCGTCTGCTGTTACATGGTGACGGCGATGAGTTTCGCCTGATGTTTGGTCTACCGAAAGTGTGGACCCGGACAATGCATCGTGTGAACGGCGCATTCCGCGACGAGATCGCGTCTTCTTACTCTTTTGAACAGCCATAACTAACTCCTGGTAATCTTTATTTGCCGGGCTTCAATTGCGCCAGCACATCAAATGGATTGGGCTTCTCATTTTCTACCTGGTGTTCTTCAGGCTGTTGCGAGATCCCGGCCAATATTTCATTGCAATCGGTTTGCTCGTGATAACTGAATGAAGGCATGCCTAAAATCAGTTCTTCCTCTACTAGCTCCCATAAATTACAGGGCTCCTCTGAGACAATTAGCGCCTCAAGAGAGCGCGGCAGCCGACTGGCATATTCATCATTCCAGACAACCGCCAAGGTATTGCTTGTATCCAAATTCAGCGGCATTGGCTCCAGACATCTCTGACAGATAATGGAAACGTCTGCTAGTACAGACACCTCGATTAAATATCGGTTTTCCTCGTCTTTGGAAAACGCTAAAGTTGCCTGAATTGCACCCTCATCAGCCGCCAACATTTCGCGCAATCGCGGTAAATTCGGCGGTTTTATCGCACCACTGACAGTCACTCCACGCACAGCTGCTTTGCGAACATCCAGCGTATTCGGGAGGGACTCAGTTAACATAGGCGCGCATCATAGGGGCGGAATGATGAATTGTCAAAAAAATCTTTATAATACAAACAGTTCACGGATTTACTACAAGCCAAATAGGCGCTAAGGGAAGCGAAATCATGGATTTAATCTTAGCGTCGAGCTCAACCTATCGACGACAATTGCTGGAGCGGCTCATGCTTCCCTTTCGATGCGTAGCTCCCGATATCGATGAAACGGCCTTACCGGATGAAACACCCGAGGCCTTGGCGTTGCGTCTATCGGATGAAAAGGCAGAAGCGGTAGCTGCGCATTACCATGAATGCCTGGTAATAGGCAGTGATCAGGTTGCGTCTATCGAAGGCACGTTATTGGGCAAGCCAGGCAACCACGAAGTCGCAAGCGAACAATTGCGGAAGTGCTCTGGTCGTCGGGTCAACTTCTACACCGGGTTGGCCGTAAAGTGCAGGCAATCAGAATTCTCACAGCGGCACGTCGTATGCTACAGCGTTGAGTTTCGCGAGCTTTCAGAGCGCACTATTGATCGTTATCTGGCGAGAGAGCAACCCTACGACTGCGCTGGTAGCTTCAAATGCGAGGGCCTGGGAATTACGCTGTTTCGACGTATGCAAGGGGATGACCCTACGAGCTTGCAAGGTTTGCCGTTAATTTCGCTAAGTGGTATTTTGCTGGACGCTGGATACAATTTATATCAATGATAATTCATATATTACAATTACTTATCTATACTATCTAATATATTTTCGAGATCTTTATCAAGGGGCGCCATCAGTTCTATCTTACCCCTCTCAGGTAGTGAAAAGCTCAAAGAGCGCGCGTGTAAAAACAATCGCTTAAGGTCGATATCCCGGGCAAACGCTTCACCTTTATCGTCGGAATACTTTAGGTCCCCCAAGAGCGGGAAGCCAGCGTGTTTGGTATGCACCCGAATCTGATGAGTACGCCCGGTGATGGGCCTGGCTTCGATCAAAGTCGCACCGGATAATCGCCGCTCTACGCTGAAGTATGTAGTCGATCTTTTGCCCTCTTGAGATACGCGAACCATCCGTTCTCCAGATTGAACGATATTTTTCTCTAGAGGCGCATCGACCAAACGACAACTCTTTGGCCATTTTCCGCGGACCAAACCCAGATAACGCTTGTCCATCTTCTTTTCCCGAAGTTGACGATGCAGCTCTCGCAGGATCGCTGGTTTTCGTGCGACCAAAATACAGCCCGAAGTGTCTCTATCCAGGCGGTGCACCAGCTCAAGGTAGCGGTCGTCGGGCCTCATCTGGCGGAGACATTCGATCATCCCGAAATTCAGGCCGCTGCCACCGTGTACCGCGAGCCCGGAAGGTTTATTCAACACCAGGAGGCCATCATCTTCATAGAGGATGCCTTCCTCCAGCTGCCGGGACCAGTAAAGCGGGATTGATGGAGCATCCGTTGGAGCGGGTACTCGAATCGGAGGCACCCTGACGATATCGCCGACTTTTAAGCGATACTCCGCCTTCACCCTACCCTTATTCACCCGGACCTCACCTTTTCGCAGGGCGCGATAAATTCGAGTTTTGGGCACACCCTTTAGTTCGCGCAGCAGATAGTTATCCAGGCGCTGGTCGGCGTAGTCTTTGTCCACAGTACAAAACTTTACGGCTGGGGTAATTTGATCTGATCCATCCTTCGTCATAAATCCTAAATTCTTTTATATTTGAAGCACTTACATTTTACTGTTATAGTCGCTTCCGTGTGATTATAAACACCCTCTATTAATGCCGGTGTTTCCGTTACTCCCTGACGACCGTGGGGCCTGCCAATAGACGCAAGGTTCCGTCAGTAGAATCATACAAACAACGAAATTGCGAAATCGAGAGTGCTGGCGCCCTTTCTTACCCGGGTAACATAAACCGCGTGGTAAACGACATAATGTTTTGGAGTAGCCAGCATATTTACTAACCGCGCAGATAGCCTGCCGGGGAAAAGAATCAGTTAGCAAAATACCACAGCGCAGTCGCACGTTTCAGGTGCTGCGACACTAACAAAAAGGCCGGTCCTGTGCCACTTGCACATCCGGTTCGCGCTGAACCAACCTCTGACGTATTTTGGTTGGCTGTACAGAACACCTGAGCGTGAAGAGTAGCTTGACCTGTTTGTTTAGAGACTAAAACCTACTCCAATGCCCGGCTAATGCCGGCTGTGACCCTGATTCCCTCCCCCCGCCAGGCCTGTGCTGAAAAGGCTAATGGCACATCATGAAAAAAATGTTAATCAATGCAACTCAACCCGAAGAGTTGCGCGTAGCAATGGTCGACGGGCAACGTCTGTACGATCTGGATATCGAAAACAGAACCCGCGTTCAAAAAAAATCCAATATCTACAAAGCGAAGATAACCCGAGTTGAACCGAGCCTGGAGGCTGCATTTGTAGACTTTGGTGCGGATCGTCACGGTTTTCTCCCGATGAAGGAAATCGCCAGGGAGTACTTCCAAAAGTCCCCCAAGGGCCAGGAAGGCAGAGCAAAAATCCGGGACGTGGTAAAGGAAGGCACGGAAATTATCGTCCAGGTTGACAAAGAAGAGCGCGGCAATAAAGGCGCGGCACTGACCAGTTTTATCAGCCTTGCAGGCCGCTACATGGTGCTGATGCCCAACAATCCACGGGCAGGTGGAATATCTCGTCGCATAGACGGTGACGATCGCAGCGAATTAAGAGACGCGATGAGCGCCCTGGAGATCCCCAACGGCATGGGCGTCATCATTCGTACAGCGGGTGTCGGCCGATCCTCGGAGGAATTGCAGTGGGATCTCAACTATCTCTTACAGCTGTGGGAAAACATCACCAACGCCAGTGAAGAAGAGAAAGCACCCGTGCTGCTGTTTCAGGAAAGCAATGTCATCATCCGGGCAATTCGCGATTACTTGCGCGATGACATCGATCAGATTCTTATCGACTCTGAAGATGCGTTAAATCAGGCTACCGTTTTTGTCAGCCAGGTTATGCCGCAATACACCAACCGAATTAAATTGTATGAAGATACAATTCCTATGTTTAACCGTTTTCAAATTGAGAGCCAGATTGAAACCGCTTTTCAGCGTGAAGTCCGATTGCCCTCAGGCGGTTCAATCGTTATTGATCCCACGGAAGCTCTGATCTCAATTGATATCAACTCGGCCAAAGCCACTCGTGGCAGCGATATTGAAGACACCGCCGTAAAGACCAACCTTGAAGCAGCAGACGAGATTGCCAGACAGCTGCGCCTGCGCGATATGGGCGGCCTGGTAGTCATCGACTTCATCGATATGCTCGCATCCAAAAATCAACGCGCTGTTGAGAATCGCGTCCGCGACGCCCTCTTGGTCGATCGAGCGCGGGTTCAAGTGGGCCGAATTTCCCGTTTCGGTCTGTTAGAGATGTCCAGGCAGAGACTAAGACCATCATTGGGAGAGACAAGTGCCATTGTCTGCCCTCGTTGCACCGGCCAGGGCACCATACGTGATACAAAATCATTGGCGTTATCTATATTGCGCCTCCTCGAAGAAGAAGCCATAAAGGATCGCAGTGCCGAAGTTCGTGCAATCGTGCCAGTGGATGTCGCCGCCTATTTGCTGAATGAAAAACGTGCCGCTCTAAGTGAAATCGAACAAGTCAGCAAATCGCGGGTTCTGGTTATTCCGAACCCGAATCTGGATACGCCCCATTTTGAAGTACAACGTCTGCGTGACGATGAGGTTGATGGCGATCATCAGGCAAGTTATAAGATTGACATCGCGGTACCCGACGCCGAAGCCGTTAGCGATACACATAGTGCTGACATTCCGGTTCAGCGAGCTGTTGTACAGGCGGTGGCACCCGAAGCGGCGCCCGCAGCACCCGCTGCTGAACAAGCTCCCCAACCGGTTGCCCAAGCCCAAGCCCCTCAATCGGCTGCAGCACCCGCTACCGGGATTCTGAAGAAGCTCTGGGGTGCAATGTTTACTGCACCAGAAGAGGAAGTGGCAGCAGCTCCTCAGAAGGCCGCTGCGAAGCGAGGCACGTCGCAGGACAGGCCAAAGCAAGGGCAACGATCCCAAAACAACCGGAACCGCAACCGCAATTCTCGCGGAGGAAACTCACCGCGCGGCGACAGCAATCGCAACCAAGGGCGTGAACGCGACAATGAAGGCGCCCGCGCCGATTCGGGAAACCGGAACGAAGGAAACACCAACAGTGGCAATCGAGGATCTCAAAACAAACGCCGCCGCAATGAGAGAAATGACAGCCAAAGCCAGAGCGCTGGAAAGCAAGCAGCCAACGAGCCTATTGAACAAATCGCCGACGATATCGGCAATCAGCGTGACGACCAGCCGAGAAAGCGGCCAAGCGATCAGAAGCGATCCGATCAACCTCGCCGTCGGCGCAGTCGTGGCAAGAGGCCTGAGAATGGCGAGCGCAAAGAAGTGGCTAACGGCAACGAGGCGGTTGCCAAACCTGCAAACTCAGACGCGGTAGCCAATGAGAAACCCGCAGATACCGAATCCGCTTCAGCTGCTGAAGTAGCGGCGCTCACGGCAGCCAGTGCGGCGGCCGCAGCTAGCGCAGCCGTGAACGCAGCGAATATGACTAAGAGTGAAGAGTCTTCGACAGTCATAGAAGAGGCGGTAGCGCCCACCGCGATATCAGAACCGGCCCCACAGGAGGCCGAAGCTGAATCAGCGGCCCCAGAAGCCGTTGAAGCACCGGATGCTGAAGTCACGCAGGCAGTGGAGAGCACCCCACAGTCGGAGCCTCAACCCGCTATCGAGTCGATTCCCGATGCGGAGAGTGAACAGGGGCAGGTCGCAGCGGAAGCAGCGATTGCTGAAGTCGCGGAGATAACAGCGGAACCAGAAGTAGCAGCATCTTCGGCTTTGACAGAAGATGGCCGCGCAACAAATGATCCGAGAATCAATGCCAAGCCGATAAAAGACCTGGAGATAACAACAAAGCATATCAGTTTGTTTTCAGGAGAAGTCGCTCCTGCGGTTGTCCCCAGTGAAAAGGTATCTGTGCGGGCCAGCAACGATCCGAGGGAAGCCAAATCGCAGGCAAACTGATACGAGCTTGAAGGCCTAGAAATAACATCTGATATTTCACCACACAGGGCGGGCTTTCCTCTTGTGTCGGGATTCCAGAACTGTATAATTCTGCCTGCTTCGCGCTCCGGCGCGGCTGAGACAAAAAGTTATAAACGTTTTCCGGTGGGCTGGCTGAGTGGCCGAAAGCGGCGGTCTTGAAAACCGTTGAGGGTTTGTCCCCTCCTAAGGTTCGAATCCTTAGCCCACCGCCATACACACTAGAGGCTCCCATTTTTGGGGGCCTTTTTTTATGGTATTTTTTGTCGTAATTTGGCCCCATTTGATGAAACAACAATGGGCCAATAGCCATAGCGAGGTCATATTGATTTGGTTATACTGGCTCATAGACAGGCCAAATCTTAACTTTGTGCTGTTAAGAATGTTGATGCAAATCAACGGACTAGCGCGAAACTTTAAAGTTTACCCACTGTCTATATATTATTGGCACCGATTGAGGGTGCGACACACAACGGAGTAAGAGATGGACAACAGCCTACAAAACGCAAGCGCGCCGAATATGGAGGCCGTACTGAGCACCAATAAGGTTCTCAGAAATACTTACATGCTGCTCGGCATGACATTGCTTTTCAGTACTATCACAGCAGGTATTGCTATGGCGATGGACCTCCCTCGCGGAGCCGCCCTGATCATGACCCTTGTTGCTTTCGTACTTCTTTTTGTGGTGCACCGCACTGCTGACAGCTCCAAAGGTATCGTAGCAATCTTCGCCTTCACTGGCCTCCTAGGAGCCTCACTGGGGCCTATGCTGAACTACTACATGGCGATGTCCGGCGGACCTGAACTGGTGATGCAGGCATTAGGCGGCACGGCAGTTATCTTTTTCGGATTATCAGCCTACGCTCTGACCACTCGTAAGGATTTCTCCTACATGGGCGGATTCCTGATGGTGGGCCTTCTGGTGGCGGTTGTGGCCATGATTGCGAACATTTTCCTGGCCATCCCTGCCCTGTCGCTGACCATTTCAGCAGCGGTGGTGATGATTATGTCCGGCCTGATTCTCTTTGACACAAGCCGGATTATTAACGGTGGTGAGACAAACTACATTAGAGCGACGGTTTCTCTGTACCTGAACATCTACAATCTCTTCATCCATCTGCTGCATTTGTTAACCGCCTTAGGTGGTGATGACTAAGCAGCACAAGGTTAAATCCAGAGCCCCGGTTTTCGCCGGGGCTTTTTATTTGTGCCATTTATTTGTGTTCTGAAAAGTCATGATTTACTCCCTCCTCGTTTTGTCGTCGCCCAGTTCCGGTCAAACCGCCCGCTCGGCGGCACTCTTTGCTAAGGCGCTAATCGAGCGCGGCCACACCTTGCACCGCGTATTCTTTCTCGATGAAGGTGTTCACGCAGGCTCTAACAACCACGTCTTGCCACAAGACGAGAACAACCCTATGGAATTGTGGGTAGCACTCAAGGACCAGCACAAAACTGACCTGGTTTTATGTGTGTCATCAGCGCTAAAGCGCGGGCTGTTAGACAGTAGCGAAGCCGAGCGTCACGAAAAAGAATCTTCCACGACTCATCCCGCCTTTGTCATCTCAGGCCTGGGGCAATTGGTCGACGCCAGTGCCGCCTCCGATCGTGTTGTAACCTTCGGTGGCTAACCTTGAGCACTGAAACAAAAACAATACAGACTGAGTCGAAGAGCACACTCGTAGTCATACGGCACTCGCCCTATGGCAGCAGCTTGGCAAGATCCTCACTGGACACTATTCTTGCCTTTGCTGCCTTCGATCAGCCTATAAGCGTATTGTTTCTCGCAGAGGGTGTTTTGCAGCTGATGTCGGGGCAGGACGGAAAAGCGATTGACACCAAAACCCTTTCCAAACAGATTGGTTCTCTACCCCTGTACGGCCTAGAGACCTATTACGCCGATGAGGAGTCGCTAAAACGATACGCACTTACGGTTGACGAACTGCCACCGGAAGTCTGTAGCATAGGGAAAGAAAAAATCCGCGACTTGGTCGCCGAGCACAACCATGTGCTGAGTTTTTGACAATGATTCTTCACACCCTCAATACTGGACCAAATACCGCAGCGTTCACCGAATGCCTTCAAGTAGCCGCCAGCGGAGATGCACTGCTGCTCACGGGCGACGGTGTCTACTGTTCGATTAGCGATACCGATGCCTGCAATCTCATTCTTGACTCTGGCGCCGAACTTTACGTGCTGGAAACTGATGCGTGCGCAGCGGGAATCCAGGACAAGGTTTGTAATCATGCAACCCTGACTGATTACGACGGTTTTGTTGGCCTGAGCGAGCGCTTTACTCGACAGCTGGCGTGGTATTGAAATGCAAAACTCACTACCCAGTAGTGCCTTCGATAGTGAAGGCTTCCTGCGACAGCTGTCAGACTGGAACCCAACTGTCGCTGCACAAATAGCCTTAGGGGAAGGTATTCAACTAGAAAGCGATCACTGGGAAATTCTGAATTTGCTGCGGGATTACTACCAGGAATTTGAGGCGTCGCCGGCGATGCGTCCGCTGGTGAGGTATTGCGCATTGAAACTGGGAAAAGACAAAGGCAAAAGCGTCTACCTCATGTCACTCTTTCCAGGATCTCCGGCAAAAATCGGCAGCAAGATAGCCGGCTTACCCAAACCGGACAATTGCCTTTAACCCCCATGAGCATTAACAAACAAGACAAGCAAATGACTGAAGAGCACCCCTTCGCACAATTCGTGAGAATTTTGGGCAAGGGGAAAAGCGGTACTCGCTCCCTGACAATGCCCGAGGCCAAAGAGGCATTCTCAATGATCCTGAGCGGAGAAGCCGACCCGGTCCAGATCGGTGCTTTCCTAATGCTATTGCGAGTGAAGGAAGAAACCGGGGAAGAGCTCGCCGGGTTCGTGAGTGCCTGTCGTGAAAATATGCTTCCAGCAGATGAGCCAGATAGAATTCATGTCGATTTGGACTGGTCCAGTTATGCCGGGAAAAAGCACCAGCACCCCTGGTTTATTCTTTCGATGCTATTGCTCAATCAAGCGGACTATCGAATTCTCGCACATGGGGCCGATGGCCACACACCCGGTCGCTTATACACAGAGCAGGCCTTCCTGGACCTGGGACTCCCGATAGCGAAGAACTGGCTAGACGTTGAAAAACACCTTGCAGCAGCAAAGCTAAGCTATCTGCCCCTACGCCGCCTCTGTACGCCTTTAAACGACCTAATTCAGTTGCGTCCACTGTTGGGGTTGCGATCTCCTGTTCATACCCTAGCGCGCCTGTTAAACCCTCGCAGCGCTAGAGCCAGTATTCAAAGCATCTTTCATCCTGCCTACGGTGCGTTACATCGGGATGCAGACCAAATTTTGAATCAGCCGAGCGCATTGGTGTTCAAAGGTGATAGCGGAGAGATAGAAATAAAACCGCAAGCGGATACCAGTTTGATGTATCTGAGAGACGGCAAGTTCAGCGAAGTGACTTTACGTCGTACGATTGAAGAACGAGTAGAGCGGGTAAGTGCTCCTTCTGTGAATCCACTGCGAACCCTGTGGCGCGGAGAAAACAAAAACACCTATGGTCTTGCGTCTGTTCTAGCCACAGCGGCCGTTGCGCTGACAGCCGTTGATCCAGATCTCTCCCTTGAGACCGCACATGCAAAAGCAAAACTCCTTTGGGAGCAAAGAGACGTGACAAGGATCGAAGCATGCCACTGAGTGCGTTCCAGCCACCAGAATATTCTGCACTGCTGGATGAAAAGCGTGCAATAGTGGAAAACCTGCTGGCACCCTACTCTCCTCCAGACCCCGATGTATTCGAATCCAATCGCGAAGCCTATAGGATGCGTGCGGAGTTTAGACTCTGGCACGACGGCGATGATCTCGACTATGTTATGTATCGCCGAGACGACCCAAAAACCCCAGTGCCTATCAACAAATTTCCCATCGCCTGCGAATCCATTCAAAAGCTGATGCCGGATTTAAAACGAAGCCTGAAAGGCAATGCGATTCTTCGGCAAAAACTTTTTCAAATTGAATTCCTCAGTACGACTACACAGGACACACTTGTCACCTTAATCTATCACCGCAAGCTGGATGAAGAGTGGCTGCAATCGGCCACTATACTGGCGGAAAAATTTAGGGTTCAAATCATTGGCAGAAGTCGCAAACAGAAAGTCATTGTGGATCGAGAATATGTCACGGAGTCACTGAATATTAACGGAGTCGATTTCCGCTATCGTCAATATGAGCAGGCCTTTACTCAACCCAATGCAAAGGTCAACATCCGCATGATCGAGTGGGCCTGCGAATGCGCCTCCGAACTGGATGCGGATCTGTTGGAACTCTATTGCGGAAACGGAAACTTCACCCTGCCCTTGTCTGGGTATTTTGATACGGTAATCGCCACGGAGCTTGCCAAGGCCTCGATCAAAGCGGCCAAAGAAAATTTGGCTGAAAATTCGATTAACAATGTACATATGATTAGGCTATCGGCTGAGGAAGTCACTCAGGCCATGAATGGCGTGCGGCAATTTAGACGCCTTGCTCAATTGCCGAAAGCTCTGAATGACTACGCATTGAATACCGTGTTCGTGGATCCCCCGAGAGCGGGCCTCGATGAAGCCACTGAAAAGATGGTTGCCGGCTTCGACTCCATTATCTATATATCGTGCAATCCAGAAACTCTGGCACAGAATCTGGCGAGCTTATGTACTACCCATGAAATAAAACGCTTCGCATTGTTCGATCAGTTTCCTTACACCCACCATATGGAGTGTGGTGTATTACTCTCGAAACGATAGCCGCTAACAGCGGATGCCAAATGCGTGTAGACCTCTTCCAAGAACCTCGTCCAGGCGATCTTTGTCATCAGCGTTAATTTCGATATACCGCAGATCATGCTCTTTATACAATTCGCGCTTTAGCAGTTTGTTCGAGAGAGCATCCACCGGCTCATCGATGTCCCAGCAATCGATATAAACACTACCGGCGGGAACATAAAAATCTGCTGACACTTGCTCTGAAGTGGGCAATGCTCGCTGATACGCGTGCACCAACTGCGCCATATACAGCCAATTGCAGACCGCTAACTCCAGCGGTTTTGTAAGAACATGGCCATCCACACCTCGGTAAATTGGATCGGCAGCTCTTGGCTGAGTAAATAGATCAGTAGGTGGCTCTTCGCCGTTTTTTTCAACCGGTCTCGCATCTTCGCCCGACTGCTTACTCAGCTCGCGATGAACGACGGGATGGTCGACAATTTCATGGGGCCAGGTGACGTAATAGGCGCCGGTATTATCGCTCTCTTCCTGCTGGCCACCGAGGCGTTTGCCAAAGTCCGTGAGTTCCCAACCCAGAATACTGTGCGCTTGTAAGCCCAACTCAGCGAGGGCGCGATTAATCTGTCTGGGGTGAAGGGCAGTGTAGTAGCGGTGCATCCCTGCCGCCGTTATTCTCTGATTGGATTCGATGGCCTGTACCAGAGGATGTTGCTCCAGCGTTTTTGGCCAGACGATATAACGGCCAAAACGACGGCTGTTCTGATAACTTCCGCCTTCGAACTCGCCCTTGTTGGTCAATGTCCAGTTATCACCGTGGCGTTCAATCCAGCCATAGTCTTTTAGTGTGGCGAATAACTGTTGCGCGGGAATTTCCAGCTCGCGTGCCAGCGCAGAAGTCGACAGTTTTGTTTCCTCCTGCGCCATGGCTTTCTCCTAAAGAGCGACTTCTCGATATCGTGTTTCGAGTGCCGCGTAAACCTGATCTGCAAAGTCCTCAGCGGCACTGTCGAGACTTTCTACCAGCTCAACCAGGTGTTCATTGTCCTCCCTGCCACTCCATATTTTGACATAGCTACCCTCCTTGTAGCCGTGATCCTGCCGAAAGAAGTTCAGAACGTTTTTACCTACATAAGCCGTATAGAGGCTCTGAAAATCGAGCTCTGCCGCTAGTAGTAGATCCCAAAACAACGACGGGGAAAAACTCTGCGTATCCAGAGAGTGCAGAGCCAGAGCCTCCGTGGATTCTGGAACACCCAAACCAGAGGGTTGCTGATGTTTCAACTCAGTTTCAATTTCAGCGGCCATGACCTCGATGGTTTTACCATTCTGAAACAGCGCAGACATACCAAAGTGCCAAATATCGATAACTTCAAGCTGCACCTGAGCTAAATCCGGAACCTGCTTCTTCCACCATTTATAGCCGTGGTGTTCAATCAACTCGCCGCATTCGATCCAGATGGCTCGATACCATTCAAAGTTCTGATTAACCCAATCGTCATGGACTCTGGAGTTCATGCGCGACTGCATTGTCAGCATATTGATCAAAGCCTGCTTCAAGGAAATACCTCTAATGTTGTATTCGAAATAAGCGCAAAGCATAGCAGCCGCGGCAGCCAAAAAATAGCCAGCTGAATAGACTCACGCGGTACTCTGCGACAGGTGATTGTTAGAGGAGCTTAATCGAGAGAAATCCAGGATCGAGGAAGATTATCCTCCACCAGCTGGGTAATGCTGACACTGAGGATATCGTGCTCCTGACCCACCTCTGTGGCAAACAATGACTCTTTGCTACTACGGGAGATAACCATGGCGCCAGGATACTTCTGTCTCAATCCCAGGGAGATACGGAGGTTCTCTTCCTCCCTGCCCGTGCCCAATACGAAAACCGTGTTGTCGCCCTGCAGCTTGGCCTCACGTTCTACTCGATCCCAAACTTCGGGGTGTGAAATGTCGCCCTCAAAGAGTATGCGTCTGTATTCGCCTGAGAAGTCCATTTGCTCGTCAGCGATAAGAACGCGTCGGTGAGCATCTATATCCATAATGATCACCGTATCGAGCTCTTCAATAGCACAGCGCTGCAACTCTTCCAGTACCGTTTGCCCAAAGCGGCCGAATCCTGCAAGCACCACAACATCTTTAGCCCGGGTCTCGCGAAAATGGTGGAGCAGATGGCTGCGAACCAAACCTGAGGCGGCGAGATGGTAGGTGTTAAAAGTCTGACACTGTTGCGCTACATTGGTGTTTTCCATGGAACGCATAAAGCGTAAATTCTCGCAGTGAATGACAACACGATCGCCGATGCCGGGGAATTGATTGAGCAAGGTACTGGCAGCTTCATAACTGCGCAAACTATTGTGATCTAACAACAGGATTTTTTGCGCCCGACTTAAATTCAGCTGCTTTAGAAAATATCGATGCGTGATATCACCTGTCACAACCGTCGCGTGAAAACTCTGGCTAAATTCATCGACGACAGCCGGATCCGGACTGCCACTCACAACAATAATAGGGACTTTGGAATTCTGTTGGCGAAGCGTTCGCAGGGTAATCAGTGCCAGCTCACTGTCACCTACCACTACGATGTGATCCTTAAGGCGGCGAAGGTACCATCGCTGAGGTGCCATTGCCCGCAGAACGGTAGAAATCAAAGTCCAGGCCGCGAGTATCGGTGATCCGAAATAGGACGCCCATAGCAACGCTCGCCCTACGAGAGGACCGCCGTCGGGTGTACCCAGATCGACACCTCCGACAACAAACAAACTCAAACTGAAATAGGCCTTGGTTAGGACACTGGAACCCACGACATCCGGACGCTCGGTGACTGAAACACCCAGCTCAAAAGCAAAGATTGCGCTGAAGAAAAAAAACAGCGCACCTAAAGTGCGCCATGAGATATTCCTTGAATTAGAGGGCTCTTGAAACATGGCCCGGATTTTAACCTAGATCCGGACCAAGTTGTCAGTGAAAACGTCGTCGTTCTGGTGCCGGCTCTGGCTTAAGCCTTTTTGTAGCGGATTTAACCCTGGCGGACTGGGCATCGGCATTACCGCTGAGATCTATGTTGTCACACCAATCGCGAGTGATATCCATCGAAACCGGCGTAGGCAAAGTGGTAAGCTCCTGCGTATAGTCGCGCTCTGGCAATAACTTACTCACAATGTCACGCGCCCTAAGAGATACCTGAGGCTCGGCGATTCGACCACGCACACCCCAACCCACTCGGTAGTCTGAGCAGTCATCATCCTCATTGGATTCGGGAACAGTGGTGAACGCAACATCTCTGGAAAAGCCATAGTGAATAGCCATCATCGATTCCTCAAACAACATGGCCGTGTCCTCAAACTGAGTGTAATAACCATACAAATCGGATGCGCCATCGGGCTCAAAAAAGGTGCCAATTTCTTCAGGTGTATATTTTGCTTCCACATCCGTCGCATCAAAACCACCGAACAGAACGTTCGCGATTCCAAAGAGCTCTGAAGACAACAGCGGATCGGAGTCGGTAAGCTCAGTAGAAGCCAGCGGAATATCAACTTCATAAGGCTTCAGAGACCGTTGAATCTGATCGAACAATTCGGGCCGGAAAAAATCCGTCGCATGCGCCAACTCATGAAATAGCAAGGGAGCCGCTAGCTTAACCACGTGATCAAGGGTGCGATTGCCGTTTTCATCCACGTCGTAAAAGCGCGGGACAGCTCGCTCATTGTCCAACACATAGCGCCAAAGATCGGCAAACTCTACGGCTTTGGCAAATTCAGCACGATAATCTTCCTCGGCCGTAATCGACTCGCCCTCCTTTTCAGTCCGCCAGAAATAATCTCCGCTTAGGTAAATCGTCGCCAGGGAACCCCTATAAAAGGAGGGATTAGTGTCCGCGTCTATCACGATGCCCGCCATGCTGCGGAACATTAACAAGAGATCGTCCGGAGCCTCGTAGAGAAACTCTTCAAACCGTTGAGCCATCCACGTGTGAGAGACGATTACACGCTCCATGACATCATCAACGGTGGGGTTAGAGCGCTCCATACCCAACAGTGGCAACTCGCCGAGACTACAGACATCACCAACCGTTACGGCCACGCTACAACCAATTAAATCTGAACCGTACTCACTATCTGGACGGGCCGGCCGCCATTTTGCGGACATCACGGCGTTTACAACATCCGTGTCACGTACTCCATCTGTGTAGATGGAGTCACCATAGGATCGAACCAATCGGTCAAACAAAACGGTCGACCCCTTGTATTTATGATTGCCCGCAACCTGAGACCATTTCACCACATCCAAGTGATTTCGAGTGCCGTCACCGTTGACATCGCCCACGACACGAGCCGCTCTCTCATTCAGTAAATCTCTTAAACCTTGATCGCTCAGGTCGTCGATCTCATCTTTTATATTCTGATAGATCGCTTCGCTCATTAAATTAACGCGAGCACCTTTCTTCAACTGCCTTCCGGTCAAGATGGCGTGCAGTGGTCGCGCCACCGGTACGCCGTTTGAATCTTCCTGACCATCGCCATTGAAATCCATATCAACGCCGCCCGTGGCGGTGACAAGATAAAAAGTTTTATTTTTGAGTTCGGATCCGGACACTTGAATGCCGCCCTGCATAATCAGCTTGGCCTTTGCATCCAGC
Organism: Halioglobus sp.; assembly: GCA_045110675.1. Lineage (GTDB taxonomy): Bacteria > Pseudomonadota > Gammaproteobacteria > Pseudomonadales > Halieaceae > JBALVT01. The sequence continues at coordinate 77,203 of JBGCGJ010000020.1, forward strand.
GAATCCCAAAGTTCCTGACCAATGGCATCGCTAACCTCTTGGGGGCCAGCTGTGAGTTCGCCTTGCACAACGGAGACGCCATCTCGCAAAGTTTCTATGAACACTCGTGCGCCTACAACAGGCCCGACCAATTCAACCTGCAGACAGCCTGATAAGAGAATGAAAAGAACAGTGGCGATCGTGGAACGTAATTTGATCAGAGCGCTATTTTTCATAGAACCTCCGTGTTACAGAAAGTTGGCAAAAACCGAAAAATACCAGGCTATCCTGCCTGTGTACCTTCAAGATATTGTTCCACACTGCGAGCGAGAGCCTCAACATTGTAACCCCCTTCGAGCATAGAAATCATCCGCCCTTCACAAAAACGCTCTGATTGGTCTCGAATCAATTGTCCTAACCAAAGATAGTCATCGTCCTCAAGCAATAAACCCGCCAGCGGATCTTCACGATGAGCGTCGAACCCAGCGGAGACCAAGATAAAATCTGGCTGATGTTTAATAAGCGCCGGAAGCCAACTTTCTTCAATAGCTAAACGAAAAGTACCGCTGGCTGTGCCTTCGTCCAAGGGCGTCAGGCAAATATTGGATCGCTGAATATCATCATACCGCCCAGGGTAAAACGGATACTGGAAGCTTGAACACACCAACACCTCTGGGCGATCTTTGAATATCTCAACGGTACCGTTGCCGTGATGCACATCGAAGTCGAGTATGGCAACGCGTTGTGCTCCTAAAGAGAGCACTCGTTCTGCCGCTAGGGCGATTGAGTTAAAAATACAAAAACCCATACCCGCTGTAGACTCAGCATGATGGCCTGGTGGGCGAACGGCACAAAAGGCATTTTTGTATTCGCCAGACCAAACCGAATCAACGGCTTGTAAGCCCGAACCAGCAGCCAGTTTTGCAGCCCGCATGCTGTGTTTGTTCAGGGAGGTATCCGGATCTATCTGGGCAATACCCTCCTCCGGCTTAAGTGACTGCAGCATTTCCAGATACTCACCGGAATGAACAGCCGGCAGTTTCAGTTCGTCAATTTCCTCAGCCTCCACAAAAACAAGGCGCGAATCCATGACTCCCTCGTTCAGGCGGTTCACAACCGCCTGCAGCCGAGCCGGGCTTTCGGGATGATGCGCAAGCATTACATGCTTTTCGCAATCGGTATGCGTCAGTAGAAGCGATTTCACTACTTTCTCCATTTTTAGCAGGCAAAAAAAAAGGCCACACATCTGTGTGGCCTATTTTCAGCTTACAGCGCTATTTACGCTATACCTTTCTTCCTTCTACGCAACTGCCATCCCAGTCCGGAGACTCCGAGACCAAACAAGGCCAAGGTGCCTGGAACGGGTACACCAGGAGGCGGTGGAGGTGGGGGTGTTCCGCCGCACAGTGGATCACTAAGACTCTGGCAAAGGTTAACTGTCAATGTACCAAAGTCACCAACGCTCTGTGAATCGAAGGCCCTTGCTGATATCAGATAAGTTCCAGGGGCGTAGCCGGTGGTATCCCAGCTAACCAGTTGGTTATTGACGTCAAAAGTAGGAAGACCCATATTGACGTTTCCGCTTAACTGCAAGGTGGCGTCCCAACTGGCACCGTTTGTTAATGCACCATCTTCAGCGTCATTACCAATGAATGTGTGCGCGATTCCGGTACCAACTAACGCATTAATTACTGCGTCATCTACGACTGGAGCATTATTTGCGGCTGCATCAACACCATCAAACATCCAGTCGAACTCTACGAACGAACCATTGCTGGCTATAATATTGCCGCTGAAGGCCGCGTCAGCGCCGGGATTGCGACCGCTATTGCTGGTGTTGTCGGTAATAGCCGCTCGATTAGCATCACCAACAATAGTCATAACCCCCGTCACAGGGTCGACAGTAAAACCAGGTATCTGGGACAGGATGTTCTGGTTCAGATTCTGATTATACGTCAGTGTGAGCCCATCCGCAGAGGTAGCGTTCAAACTCTGGGTGTAATCATTACCAGCCAGTCTACTCACTTCAGGTTGTATAGTCGTAAAGTCAAAATCGATAGGAGAAGTGTCGTTGGTGCCATCCCAAGCAATAGCTGAATTCATTGTCCAGCTGCTTTCACGCCAGTTCGCCAAAGAACCCGAAGTAGCAACACGAGCGTTTGAACTGGCTGTGATCTGTAAAAGGCCCGCTGGCACGTTCGTGATATCGCGTGTCCACGTTGTGGTCCTCACCGTATAGCGTGAATCACTCGTGTCGGTGGTCTGGCTAACTTGGGACATGTTTGACCCATTCAGTCGGACAGTCTGATTGCCAACCAGAGTCGTGCGCCAGAATGCGGTATCTACAACCGTCAGAATTTTCGCTCCGGTCGGGGATGTAGTTATTGTCGGGATCATTGCAGACCCACGAAAGTGGCTGGCGTCAGCCACGGCAGTAAACCCAACAAGTGAAGCAGCCACTGCCATGTGTATCGCTGATTTTTTAAGTTTAGAATCCATTTTTAGATACTCCCTATTATTGAACTAATCAAAATAAAACGATCTTACAGGTGGAGATGCATACTTCATGCCAAAAGAGGTGCAATCGCTGTATCTGATTGATTTTTTACCATTTTTGAGAACAGGTCATATTGCAGGTGCGACAATTTGTCACGCATATGTAAAAAAAACTGACACTTGGCTTCCCATCCTGAGAATAGAGTCTCGTTTTCTGACTTGACAAGCTTTCTAATCGATTGCTGTACTGTTGAGCTTGGAAATTCGCTGCAACTTCAACCCCATAACCCAAATTCGCCATCAACGGAGTGATATAGAAAACATGAAGGTTTTAATACTTGGCGGAGGCAGCGCCGGCTGGATGACCGCTGCTTATATGGCAAAGCGCGGAGCCAATTTGGATATCACTCTCCTGGAATCCTCGGATGTGCCAATTGTAGGTGTCGGCGAAGCCACAATACCGACCATCAAGAGATTTAATGATCGCCTCGGGCTCACAGAGAAAGACTGGATGCCGGCCTGCAACGCCAGCTACAAATTTGCGATTCGTTTCAAGGACTGGCATCACAAAGGCGCCGACTACTGGCACCCCTTCGAAAGCATTCCCTACTTTCATCCACAGCACCATCTGGCGCACTACTGGTATGGGAACCAGCTAGAGCAGGAAAACTGGATGGGTCGCGGCGACCTGGACAACTCGGATTTTTATTCCAGTTTGTTCGTGGGCGTAGATATGATGAAGAACAACCAAATTCTAAAAAACCCAGAAGACCCAGAGAAGTTTATTGTCTACCAGGTTTCGGGAACAGAAACGGAGAAATCCGTACAGAGCCTCCCCCATGCCTATCACTTTGACGCGGGTTTGTACGGTGAGTATCTAAAAACATCCGTGGCCATTCCCAATGGTGTCGATCATATCGTCGATCACGTCGAAAAAGTGGAACGAGCCGAAGATGGAAACATTGCGGCATTGCACACTCGCTCAGGCCAGAGACTTGAAGCGGACCTGTTTGTAGATTGCACCGGATTCGCCTCCTTGCTCATTGAGCAAGAACTCGAAGTTCCCTTTGACAGCTTTTCAGAAAGTCTGTTCTGCGATCGTGCTGTCGCCATGCGCCTGCCTTTTGAAGATCAAAAAAACGAGCAATACCCATACACGGTCTCAGGAGCTATGGATGCAGGTTGGAGCTGGAGAATAGGCTTAACAAACCGTATCGGCACAGGTTACGTCTATAGTTCGCGGCATATAGACGAACAGCAGGCCGAAGTGGAACTGCGAAATTATCTGGGAGCAGAACGCTGCGAAAACCTGGATGCTCGACACCTAAAAATGCGGGTGGGAAAATCCAGCCAAACTTGGGCGAAAAATTGTGTGGCCATTGGCCTTTCGGCAGGTTTTGTAGAGCCTCTTGAATCAACCGGCCTAGAACTTATTCAGCAAGGTGTGGAAAGGCTGACCGACGCCCTCTCCCGTGGCGATATCAACGCGGCTACTCGTGCAGCCTATAATCAGTGTATGACCGGACTGTTCGAGGAGGTGCGAGACTTTATCGTTTTGCACTACGCTCTTTCGGCAAGAGAAGACACGCAGTTTTGGCGCGACGTTAAAAACGAAACAGTGGTGAGCGACAAGCTCGGTTCGCTACTGGCAGACTGGAAACACTTTTGGCCCAATCAATTCGAGGGAAAGATTTTCGGAGAAACCAGTTGGATGTGTGTGTTAAATGGAATGGGAATGTTCCCAACCATCGATCGCTATGAACGTATGCCGCCGCAGGAACTGCAGCAGCAACTTGTCCACCTGCAGCAGATGGATAATGTTAGAAAGGGATTGGGGCAGATAGCCTGTGACCACTATGAGTATCTTTTGAAAATGAAGTCGTAGGACTCTTCATTATTAACGTGGTGCCCGGGGCCGGACTTGAACCGGCACGACGTTGCCGTCGGGAGATTTTAAGTCTCCTGTGTCTACCAATTTCACCACCCGGGCAGCAGCTGTGGTGAAGCGAATGTCCACCTTTGGAAGCGGCGGAATAATAGCACAATATGGCTGGCCGAATGCAAGAAAAGCAGCTTCCAAGCGCCTGCAATAATCTCCGCCCGTGATACACTTCAAAAATAATTAAAAACACAGTTGCAGGTCATCCTATGGCATCTTCACGCGGAGAATTTAGCTCCAGATTCGGGTTTGTTATGGCGGCGGCTGGCAGCGCTGTTGGCCTCGGCAATATATGGGGCTTCCCCACTTCGGCGGCCAGCAACGGCGGCGCCGCTTTTTTGATGGTGTATCTGGTTCTGGCCTTTACGCTTGCCTATCCAGCACTCATGGCTGAACTCATCATTGGGCGACACGCCCATGCCAACGCTGTGCGCGCGCTCAGTCTGATCTCCAATGGTCCTGTTACCAGGCGAATTGGTGCTGGCACGGGATTCGTCGGTTTCATCGTGGCCAGTATGATTCTCAGCTTCTACGCTATTATCGCCGGCTGGATGATCGCGTTCTGTCTTTCTGGCCTCCTGGAACTTATTGGTATGCACGATGCGGCAAACTGGCTAACCGTATCTGCTCTGCCCCGAAATATTTTGTTTATGCTGCTGTTTATCTGTCTCACCGTTGGAATCATCTCCAGCGGTGTACAAGCGGGCATTGAGCGATGGTCCGCTCGTCTCATGCCGATGTTGTTGCTCTCACTTGTTTTGCTGGTTGTCTATGTACTGACACTGGACGGGGCCATGGAGGGGCTAAAGGTCTACTTGTTACCGGACTTCAGCCGCGTGCTATCCGCTGACCTGATCATTGGCGCGCTCGGAGCCGCCTTCTTTTCCCTGTCCCTGGGTGTCGGAACCATGTTGGTTTATGGGTCCTATATTGGTGACAAAGAAAACCTGCCTGTGCTGGGCGGTATGGTGACGATGGTCGATATCTCGATTGCTGTTCTCGCTGGTTTTCTGGTACTGCCAGCCATGTATGTAGCGCTGCACAATGGTGTAGAAATTTTTGGGCCAGGCGGCGCACTTATTTCCGAAGATACGCTTATCTTTACCGTCCTTCCGGAGCTGTTTGACACAATGGGGCTGGCAGGGATCGTCGTATCGCTTATGTTCTTCTTTCTAATGAGTATCGCCGCCCTTACCTCTTCCATTTCAATGCTTGAAGTTCCTGTGTCCTATGCCATTGAAGATCATGGTGTGGGCAGGAAAACAGCGGCGATCATGATTGGTGGCGTAATAGCCTGCTTTAGCACCGTGATCTTATTCAATTTCGAATCGATGTTTGGTTTGGTTGTTAGTATCACCACGCGCTACAGCCAACCCCTTCTGGGCTTCATGCTCTGTATCTATGCGGGCTGGATTTGGCACCGGGATTCTCTGCTGCAGGAATTGCGGAAAGGTTATCCCGATGTGGAAAACGGTTTGTTTTGGAAAATTTGGCCCTGGTATGTGAGAGTGGTTTGCCCAGTGATAATTCTAGGCATCTTCGTTCAAAAAGTTGTCGGATGAGCCGCTAAACTAGTTCAGCGACAACACGCCAACTTCTTCCACCCTCTGGGTGGGAATAAAACCATTGAAATCGATCTTCGCGGCAAACCGGTATTCCAAGGCTTCGGTTGTCGACTTGCCAAGGCCTGTAAGCACTCGCAATATCTGAAACATATTAATGCCCGCTTCGAGAGTGACGACTTCTTCTGAATAAGGTTCGATGATCGGTATGTCGCTGGTCACCCCACTGACCAATTCCCGGTCCAGAAAATCAATGGTATAACTGATACCCGCGATATCCAGAGATAGATTGTTGGGGTTGCTAACTCGAAGTTTAATCTCAAAACGCGGCCCGACATCCTCGGATGGCAAACTCTTTACGCTCTCCACTGTGACTTTCGGAGGGTCAAAATCTGGCCTGAGGCTGGCGCAGCTCGCAAGCGACAGGCAAACAATAATCAGCGTTACAAAGGAAGCGTAAGGTCTGCGGGAGTTTCTCACGGGCTATCACCAGGTTGTTTATTATTGGCGGAAATTCGGGCTTACAGTCAATTAAGCCAGAATAATAACTTACTTTTAATTTGTGTGCTTTGAGATGAAGAAGAGGAAGTAGGCGGCACTGCCTACGCAAAAAACTGCTGCAACCCAGTCCCCCGTTTGCATGTAGATATTTCCGGAGAACAGTCCCATACCCAGCGCAGCGATAAGCCCTAGGCTTTTGGCGAAATTAGACATGGGCCCTCTTCGATGGGTGCTAATACGAATCAAGTTTGAAATTGGAGGCTCGGGCCGGAATCGAACCGGCGTAAACGGAGTTGCAGTCCGCTGCATGACCATTCTACCACCGAGCCTTTATGGTGGATCCATTTTCGCCTAGGGAGAAATTGGAGCGGGAAACCGGGTTCGAACCGGCGACCTCGACCTTGGCAAGGTCGCGCTCTACCAACTGAGCTATTCCCGCAAATTTACTACACGTTTATACCGCATCCGGTCGCCGGAACCGGCGAGACTGGGCGTCCCCCCTCGACCTCAACAAGGTCGCGCTCTACCAACTGAGCTATTCCCGCAAATCTACTAACCACATGTTTTAACCGATGTCGCGGCAGCCGGAACCGACTAGAGGCGCATATTCTATGGCCTTTGGCTGTGGTGTCAAGATAAAGTACAGCTTAATCTCGCAACTGACTGAATTAATTAGCTTTATCTCGCTCTTTGATCACCACCCAAGCCGCTTTTAGATAAATCACCATAGACCACAGAGTCAAGATGGCGGCGGCGTAGAGGACTATATAGCACAGAGCCAGCAACCAGCTTTCATCTCTGGCTGGATCAATGGCTAGCAGGCCGAAAATGGCGATCATCTGTACCACAGTTTTCACCTTGCCCACATAGGACACCGCCACAGAGGTCCGTTCGCCAAGCTCAGCCATCCACTCTCGCAACGCTGAAATCACGATCTCTCGACCGATAATAATGCATGCGGCAACCGTAAACTGAACGGTATCGTGCCGCTCAACTAGCAGCACCAGTGTCACGGCGACCATCAATTTGTCGGCCACGGGGTCGAGAAAAGCGCCAAACGCCGTCATTTGGCCCAATCTTCGGGCCAAATAGCCGTCAAACCAATCCGTGATCGCCGCCACCGCAAAGATTGCCGCCGCTACCTGAAAATGCTTTTCAAAGGGCAGGTAGAACACTACCACCAGCACGGGTATTAGCAGAATGCGCAGTATGGTGAGCGCATTGGGTATGTTGATATTCAAATTGGAGTGGGCCCCTGTTGTATCGTTCTAACCGCTGTGCAGGTGATCATAAATCTGTTGGGCCAGATTAGCACTAATCCCGCTAATCTTTCTTAACTCCTCCACATTGGCATTGCTGACCCCCTGGGCACTGCCAAAGTGGCGCAGCAGTTCGCGGCGACGTTTAGCTCCTATTCCAGGAATCGTCTCCAGTTGGGAGGTCTGGCGTTTTTTGTCTCTGCGAGCTCGGTGGCCGGTGATGGCGAATCGGTGGGCTTCATCGCGAATGTGTTGGATAAGATGGAGTGCAGCGCTATCGCCTCGCAACTGTGTTTCCCGGCCACTCTTGCCGTTTATCAAGGTTTCGAACCCCGCTTTACGGGTCGTACCCTTGGCCACGCCGATCACCTCGACTCCAGCAATTTGAAGCTCTTCCAGCACTGACATTGCCTGGGAGACCTGGCCTTTACCACCGTCGATAAACAATATATCGGGAATGGCGCCCTCTCCCGCTTTTAGGCGCTTGTAGCGGCGCTCCAATGCCTGTTGCATGGCCGCGTAATCATCACCGCCCACAATTCCTTCGATGTTGAATTTGCGATAGTCAGATTTCTTCGGGCCGTTTTCATCAAACACAACGCAGGAGGCCACCGTCGCCTCTCCCGAACTATGGCTGATATCAAAACACTCCATACGCCGGGGAAGCTCTGGCAGTTTCAGCGTATCCTGCAGTGCCTGTAAACGAACAAGCGCCGTATTCTTGCCTTCCAGGTGCGACTGCAAGCTGGTTTCAGCCGTTTGCTGTGCCAATTGCAGCCATCGCGCTCGAGCATCACGCACCCGATGACGCAGCTGAACTTTCTTGCCTGCTTGAACAGTGAAGGCAACCGCCAGTGTCTCCAAATCTTCCGGTGGGGCATTGACGATGATTTCTCCAGGCAATGGTCTGGTAGCGGTCAAATAGTACTGCGGCAAAAAAGCAGAAAGTACTTGCTCTGGTGTCTCGTCCAATTTCAATGGCGGGTAGTAGGTTTTACTCCCCAAAACCCGGGCCTCTCGAACAAACAACACTTGCACGCAGGCTCGACCACCGTGCACCGCGGCGGCCAGGATATCCAAATCTCCACTGACACCCTCAATACCCTGGCTGGCTTGCACGTGTTGAAGCTGACTGATTTGATCGCGAAATACAGCGGCTTTTTCATAGCGCAGATCTCGCGCCGCCTTTTCCATATCGTCTGCGAGGCGGACCATCAACTCCTGAGACTTTCCCTTCAAAAAAAGGCTGGTGCTCTGTACCTGAACAGCATAATCCTCATCGCTTACTTCATTCACACACGGCGCTGTGCAGCGATCGATTTGATACTGCAAACAGGGCCTGGATCGATTTCTGAAGTAGCTGTCTTCGCATTGGCGTACCTTGAAGACCTTCTGCATAAAGTGCAGCGACTCTCTAACAGCCGTGGCGCTGGGGTAAGGGCCAAAGTAGCTGCCCTTCTTTCGCTTGGTACCTCGATGCAAACTCAGTCTAGGGTATTTATCTTCACTTGATAAAAAGATATAGGGATAGGACTTATCATCGCGCAGAAGAATATTGTAAGGCGGTTTATGTTGTTTTATCAGGTTGTGTTCGAGTAGCAATGCGTCCACTTCGGTGCTCGTTACCGTCACTTCAATATCTTCTATTCGAGCTACCAGGGCCATGGTTTTTGCCGCCAAGCCACTGGCCCGAAAATAACTGCTCACTCGATTGCGCAGGTTTTTGGCTTTACCGATATAAAGTAGCCGTCCCTCCGCCCCATACATTTGGTAAACACCCGGACGTGTAGTTAAAGCAGTGAGAAATGCTTGGTGGTCAAATTCAGCCATGACCGTCACCGTAGGTTCTTGGCTCTTGCTCCAGTTCCACGGCAAATCGTTCTTTCACTGAGCGGGCAATGCTATCCGCGAGCTTGAGGAGTTCCCTACCATTATTGCTTCCGTAGTTAACCAAAACCAAAGCGTGTTCGGGATGAACTCCTACACCCTTCTCCCGGTAAGCCTTCCAACCGCATTGATCAATAAACCAGGCGGCGGGAAATTTAACACTGCCGTCAGCTTGGGGATAGGCGGGAATATCCGCATGAGCGCTTGTTAATTTTTGTGCATCCACTTCAGTTAGAACCGGGTTTTTAAAAAAACTGCCTGCGTTCGGCTCTCTCGCTGGATCTGGTAGCTTGCTCGATCGAATACTGACCACCGCATCAAAAACGTCCTTGGCTGTGATCGTAGAGCCGATCTTGCTTTCCAGCTCCTTCGCCAACGCTGGGTAAGCAACCTGAACATTTGGATTTTTCTGCAGGCGCAACTCGACAGAAGTGATTGCGAGTTGGTCGCGCAGCTCACCTTTAAAAACGCTGTCGCGATAAGAGAACTTGCATTCAATCGGTGACAACTCAACCACTGCCTGGTCGGTGATTCTCCGCGTATGGATTGTATGAACAAACGATTTAATCTCTACCCCATAGGCACCAATATTTTGTATGGGTGCCGCACCTACTGTTCCGGGGATTAGCGCCAGATTTTCGAGGCCGTAATAACTCCTCTCCAAACACCAGCCGACAAACTCATGCCAGTTCTCCCCCGCTGCGACTCGCAACAAAACACTTTGCTCATCTTCGGAAACAATCTTAATACCACAGCTTTTCTGGACAATCACCAGACCTGAGATATCTCCAGCCAATACCACATTGCTGCCTGCACCCAAGATAGTCACCGTCTTCTGGTTCGCCTGCGCCCAAACCAGCCCGTCGACTAAGTCTCGCTCAGTAATCACTTCAAGGACAGCCTGACCCGTCGCTATAAGTGACAGCGAGTTGCGCTCCTGCAAGGGTTCATTGCTGAGTATGTTCAAAACCCATATCCCGCAGCAATCCGTCGCTCGCGGATTCGATCAGGTCCAGCACCTCCGCAAAGCCTTGATCTCCTCCGTAGTATGGATCCGGTACCTCTTTGACATCTGTATCAGCGGCAAACGTCATGAAAAGATCCAGACGCCCAGTATAGTTTTGAGGCTGCATCGCTTTTAGATCGGCGAGATTTTGCTTGTCCATGGCGAGAATGTAGTCGAAGCGTTCAAAATCTTCTTTTACGACCTGTCTCGCCCGAAGGTGACTCAGGTCATACCCTCTGTTGCTGGCCTCCGCACTGGCTCGGGGATCGGGGGCGTGCCCTATATGCCAATCTCCCGTACCGCAGGAATCGACTTCAATTCTATTGCCGAGTCCTCTTTGCGCAACCAGGTGTTCGAACACGCCATGGGCGGTCGGTGAGCGGCAAATATTACCCAGGCAAACAAATAACACTTTCATGAGAGATCTTCTTCTGAACGGGAAATTTCCGACAAGCCTCGACTATTTTTCTTCATGGTCCTTGCCCATGAACCGAGGCAGCAGTCTGACCGTATCGAAATGGTCCTTTTTCACAGGCGTAAACTCGGGCCGCAAATCATAATGGCGAGAGCTTATATAGCCATTGGTAGCGACCTGATGCAAATGAAAATAATCAGTAAAGGTGCTAAATTTTGGCTTCACATTCATGGGGCAATAATGTGTCACCAAAGAGCGACGAGTCTTACCATTGGTGTTGTCTGTGCCGCCGTGAACCAAATCTGAAGCCCAGATCAGCGCATCGCCCTTCTTCGGCAAAAACGTTTCATAGGGCAAGCCGGCAGCTTTACTGCGAGCGACAATTGAATCGAGAAATTCATAGTGAATCGCTTTGCCATGCTTTGCCGGGTTCCAGGATTTCGAGTCATCGGGAAACAGAAAATCATCAAGATGATTGCTGCCGGAAAAATACATCAACTCTCCACTGCCGGGTGTCACATCTTCCAATGCGATCCATGAAGCCATGAATTGCAGAGGCTCGGAAACAACAACATAAGCGCCATCTTGATGCATGGACTGTTGAGAGCCATGGGTGAAGGTCAGGCACTGGAAGGCATTGGCCGGGGATTCAAATACAGCCTGTAACACCTGATCAATCTTGGGTGCATAAATGGCTTTGTGCGCACGCTTGGAATTGACATGAAAGTCAATTAGCCGATAGCTGGAGTCATCGCATACTTGCTTGGTCGGATGAATATAGGCGTTTCGGGCGCGCCTGGCGATGTAAGCTTCAGGGTGTTTCTGTACCGCTGACATCTCCCGAGACAATTGGTTGGCCAGTCGATGGGATATGGCCCTGGGAATAATGGCGTAGCCATATTCGATCAGATCCGACAGCTGTCGATACAGCTCGTTCGAGAGCTTCCCCGCCTCTTTTCGCTCTTCCAACACCGTTTTCGCATCGGGTCTATCGATCCATAACGGGGTGAATATTGTGTCGGAACCTGGCATTCCTTGGGGACCTTAGGGGTAAATTTACAGCAAGCAATTTACCAGTTTTCAGCTACCTTTGACAGCTTGTGACTCTCTCGGGCCGGCCTCTCATCCCGGTTCATTGACCTAGAGCAAAAACTGATCACTGGGCTCGGCCACACGATAGCTGGCTGGAGCACTGCCCCTCCAATCACTCGCGTCGAGGTCGAAGGTGTCTGCGAATTTCTCTATATCGTTTTCATAGAAACTGTCATAAACCCTTTTTACCGCGTCGGAGCTCAGACGATTGGTCCAGTGGTCCGAGGCCTCCAGGTTTGCCGCCGCCAGATTTGGGTCGACCTCCGACCACACTTCTGTGCCTTTCGCGTGAGCAAAGACCAAGGTGTTTTCGGGGATGAAATACTCGCGCTGATTAACCTCGAACCGCCTGCCCTCGTCGCCACCGTAATAGAACTTTGGCACCATGCCATCGTTAATTCTGGCGCCCTGAAAACGGCCAAAGTCTAAATCCTCCACACCCAAAAATTCTTTTAGCTTTTGCTCGACCTTTACTGCATTAAACAAATCTGATTCATAGCTTAAGAACAACATATCCTCACGATTGAACTCTTCTAGCCAAAGGGCCATGGTTTCATAATAAGGCGGAAAGATATCTCTCCTGCCTTTTGCTCCGGCCAATACATCAGCAAAGGAGAAGGGGTAGCTTTCAAGTTTCATTCCGACATGGCGAAGGCGATGAATATAGTGTGAGAAAGCGCGATAAACCGGGTGTCGTATCAATATCAGCAACTTCGCGTTGGGCGAGGTTTCCTTTATACGAGCAATCGCCTGTCGTCTTCGGAAATACGAGGGAGTGACGTCACAGACATACCTTGCATCGGGCTTGGCTGCAAAGTCGTACCAGGACAAGTACCAATCCAAACCTTTGTCATAATTCAGGTTGTAGTAAAAAAGTTCTTTCTTCGACGGCGTTAACACTGAATCCGATTGTTTGAACACTGCATTCAAAAAAGTTGTACCGGATTTTTCCATTCCAATACACAGCAAATTTGGAACCCGTTTTTCTGTATTCATTTCGCTCAACTCTTGGGCAGACGTCTTACGCTATCGAAGATCTGTATGGGCAAAATGTTGTCGAACCTTATCGAGGTCCTCTTCGGTATCCACACCTGCGGGTACCGATTCAGAGGCTTGTTCGACATGAATCCGTTCACCGTTATACAGTGCGCGCAATTGTTCCAATTGTTCGAGTTCCTCAATTGGAGCGGTTTCCCAGGATACGAAACGCTCGAGAAAACCTACCCGGTAGGCGTAGATGCCGATGTGTCGAAACCAACTGCCCTGGCTGGGCCGTTTAGACACACTCGACGAAAACTCATCCCGTGCCCAGGGAATCGTCGCTCGGCTGAAGTAAAGCGCCAGACCACTCTTATCAAACACGACTTTCACGGCATTAGGGTTGTGAATTTCGTCATTGGAATCTATCGCCTCGCACAAAGTCGCAATTGAAGCTTGTTGATTGTGGTGGAGATTGGCGGCGACCTGATCAATCAGTGCGGGCGGTATCAGGGGCTCATCGCCTTGAACATTGACAACAATTTGTTCCGAGGCAAGCTTCAGGTCTTCGGTAACCTGAGCGAGCCGGTCAGTCCCGGAAGGATGCCTGTCTGATGTCATGCAAACTTGCGCGCCGAAGGAACTCGCTGCATCGAAGATTCGCTCGTCGTCAGTGGCTATCACCACGGAATTGGCTGAGCTTTCGCAGGCTCGCTCCCAAACGCGCTGAATCATAGGCTTACCGGCAATATCCAACAAAGCCTTTCCAGGGAGTCTTGTTGAGGCATAGCGAGCTGGAATGATAATGGAGAATGACATCAATCGGATTTCCGTAAATCGTTTTTATCAAGTGCGGCAATGGACTTTAACAGGGCATCGGGTAACTGTGCCTGAATTTTGAGATACCAAAAATTTTTATCGGCAAAATGTTTGCATTTAACCGCGTCTTTCTCAGTCATGATAATGGGCTTACCGGACAGTTGGGAAAAATCTTTTGCGATAAATAGATGATGATCACTGAAAGTTTGCGGTTCGATATTGAAGCCCGCCTCTAAGAGACTATCGAAAAACTGCTGTGGCTGCCCTATACCGGCAACAGCATAAACCTCTGAATCCAATGACCCAGGAGACACTGCGCATTCAGTCCCAGTAGCAATATTCACCAGCGACATAGGCGTGTAGGTAACGCCCTGGATCGGATCTGCGCTGCCCCTGTACAACACATAGTCGACTTCCTTCAACCTCGATTGCGATTCTCGGAGTGGACCAGCGGGCAGGCAAAATCCGTTACCCACTCCGCGATCAGCGTCCAGAACTGCGATCTCCACATGTCGACCTAGCGCATAATGCTGCAAGCCATCGTCACTGATAACCAGATCGACTGGTGCTGCTTTAAGTAGTGCTTTGACAGCATCGATGCGTTTGGGCGCCACGACGCAGGGGCAACCAGTGCGCAAAAAAACAAGCAAGGCTTCATCACCACAATCAGCGGCGGTACTTGTATCGCTAACCTTGTGAGGAAATGTGCTACTTGTGGCACCGTAACCGCGACTGACAACACCGGGCTTTAAACCTATAGATTGCAGATGCTCAACCAAGGCCAGGACGATCGGTGTTTTACCGGTGCCTCCTACAGTGATGTTGCCCACTATCACTAGCGGTATTTCTGGCAAATAACGCTTGAACAAGCCGACCCTGTAAAACGTTCTTCTAACACAGGCGACACTACGAAAGAAAAATTCCAGGGGTCGCAACAGCCAAAGCCACCAGGCACCGTTATACCAGGCCTCTACAATCGCTGAACTGCCCGGGGCCATTAATCGCTGAACTCCTGATGATACAGCTGAGAGTACAAGCCCCCCTGCGCCAGCAGTTCCTGATGAGTGCCCATCGCAGAGACACGACCTTTTTCCATCACGACAATGCGATCGGCATTTTCAACCGTAGAGAGCCTATGGGCTATAACGATGGTAGTCCGGTCCCGCATCACGTTTACCAATGCCTGCTGAATCCGGTGTTCCGATTCGTTATCCAGGGCTGACGTCGCTTCATCGAGTATTAACACTGGGGCATCCTTGAGCAGTGCCCTGGCGATGGCGATGCGTTGTCGCTGCCCTCCGCTAAGCCCCGCCCCATCATCCCCCAACACCGTGCTAATGCCTGCGGGAAGCTCGTCGATAAAATGCGTGGCGTAGGCCGCTTCGATGGCGGCATTCACTTCGGAGTCACTCGCGTCGGCATTGGTGCCGTAGGCGATATTGGCTCTGACGGTATCGTGGAACAAAGTCACGTTTTGCGAGACCACCGCCATTTGTTGCCGCAAGTTGGCCAATTCGTAGTCTGCGATAGCGACGCCATCCAATAAAATCTCACCACTATCTGGCTGATAAAATCGAGCCAGCAACTGTACCAATGTGGTTTTACCGCTGCCAGACCGCCCCACCAAAGCGACAGTCTGCCCCGCTTTTACGTCCAGTGAAATTTTGTCGAGTACCGGGGCATCGGTAGGATCATAGCTAAAACTTACATCGCGCAGCTCAATATCGCCCCGGGCGCGAGTAAGCTTATGTTTACCTGCGTCCAATTCTGAATCCTGATCCAACTGCGCGAAGATATCTTCGGCCGCAGCCAGGCCTCGCTGAATATCACTTTGCACCGAGCTAAGTGACCTGACAGGCTTGCCCAACTGTCCCGCAGCAACCAAAAAAGCGACTAGCTGCCCCGCGGTAAAATCTTCAATAATGGCGGGACTGAGCGCGAACCAGATGAGTACTCCGAGAGCGGTAGCTAACATGGTTTGTATCACAGGGGTGCTAAGAGCATCGGCAAAGGCCATCTTCAGGCTCTCAACTCGATTGTAATCACTTGCCTGACGAAATCTTTCTTGCTGGTGAGCCTGACCACCAAAAATTCTGACATCTTTGTAAGCACCAATAGACTCATTGGACACTTGCGTCACATCGCCCATGGATGTCTGAATGCGTTTACTGTAACGACGAAAGTGCCTGCCAACGACAGCCACAACAATGGCGATAAAAGGAACAACCCCGAGAAAAACCAGACTCAAGAGTGGATTGAGATAGACCATATACCCCAGGAGAAAAATAACCAGCAGACCTTCGCGAATTAGCGTTTTCAAGGCCTTGGTTGTGGCGCCACTGACCTGTTCAACGTTGAACGTAATTTTGGAAATAAGAGCACCTGAAGTCGCTCTGTCGTAGTACGAACTAGGTGCAAACAGCATTTTATCAAACAGTTCACAGCGCAAGTCATGCACAAGATTTCGCGCGACGTGAGCGATAAAATACTGGCCGACAAAGAAACCCATCGCTCGAAAAAACGCCAGAAAGATGGCCGCTAGAGGTACGGCCACGCGTGCAAACTCCAAGGGTTCCATGCCCGGGTTGGGAAAAAGTTTATAGACTATACCCGCTACGATACCGCCCTGAGCTATTTCCGCGCTCTCGGGGTCATTCAGGGCATCAATCAGAAACTGCATAATATCGGCGGCCAGAACACCGCCTATGGAGTAGACAATGTAACCGAGGATACTGAAGGCGAAAATGTACCAGTAGGGAACGACATAGCTGAGTAAACGCAGATACAAATGCCAATCACTCTGACTGGGATTGCTCTTGTCCCGCTCAATAATGGGATGCGATCTACTCATTGAGTTTAGGGACTTTCATTGCCTGGCAGGCGAGTCGTAATACTGAGGTGTACGAAGCCCATTTGGCCCGCGGCGTCCATGGCTTGCACAACAGATTGGTGCGCCGATTGCGCGTCTGCAGTAATCAGCATCGGCAAGGTGGTATCCCCTGCAGAAACTTTGTAAATCGCAGCCTGCAAGGTTCGCATCCGGTTGTCGACCAGCCCTTTTCCGTTAACGCGATATTGACCGGCTTCATCAATCAGAATTTCTATTTGGGTCTCCGCCGACTCCCGAGCTTCACCTGTAGCCTCCGGCAAGTCGATGCTCAGTTGCGTTTCACGAGTGAAGGTAGTCGACACCATAAAAAATATCAGTAGCAGAAAAACCACATCGATCAGAGGCGTTAAGTTAACGTCCACCGGATCGAGACGTTGTCGACGAAAATTCAAGCGGCTGAATCCGTTTTTTCTTCGCTGTGCAAGGCGTCAACTAACTTGATGGTTTCCTGTTCCAGTTCCACTACAATGCCATCGATTTTGCCGACGAAATATCGGTGCATCACCAACGCGGGAATTGCCACACTCAAACCGGCGGCCGTGGTAATCAGCGCCTCGGAAATACCACCAGCCAACACACTGGCATTGCCTGTGCCCTGAGTCATGATTTCCGCAAATACCTTGATCATGCCCATGACCGTACCCAACAGACCAAGCAGAGGGGTCACTGCAGCAATGGTGCCAAGCGTATTCAAGTAGCGTTCCAACTCATGAACGACATGACTAGCGGCCTCCTGAATACTCTCTTTCATGACATCTCGACCGTGGTAGGCGTTACTCAAGCCAGCCGCTAAAATTCGACCCAAGGGTGATGACTGCTTCAGGGTTTTCAACCTGGCAGTATCCAATTGGTCTGCCTTGAGTTGTTGCCAAACCGTGGCCAGCAAATGCGGGGGCGCGATTTTCTTGCCGTTGAGGGTGTAGAGGCGTTCAATACAAATGGCGACGACCACAACAGAACACAGCAGAATCGGAATCATTAACAATCCGCCGGCGGTTACCAGTTCTAGCACAACAAGATCCTGTATCGGTAGGAGGTGCAATCATTATACCCTTAGCCACCTTAGTCGCGAAACCTAAAGGCGCGGATCTCAGGTCTCAAAACCAATAACGTGAATACTCCTTACGATGGCGCGTAACAGCCCCAATACCCCGCTCTTCCAAGACAAACTCAATAGCGCCATCTCGCGAGGTGGAATAAAGCGAAGTATTACCATTTTCAACACGCTCAATTACGCCGTTGTGGGGATGTCCAAAGGCGTTGCGATAACCACTGCTGAATACGATAGTTTTAGCTTGTACGTATTTTAACCAGGGCCTCGAAGAGGAAGAGTTACTGCCATGGTGCGGCGCCAACATCCATTCACTATGCAGCTTACTGCGCCAGTATTGCACCAATGACTTTTCCCTGTGCCTATCAATATCTCCGGTGAGCAAAACTTTCGTATCCCCCACGGAAATTTGTAACACGCAGGACCCATTATTACTGCTCAAGCCGCTCTCAAACGCAGGCGACAAAAATTGAAACCGAACTGACGTACTCCACTGCCAGGCTTTGCCCGCTATGCAAGGCGCAGGCCCATCGACCAGGGGTTGATCGCTCGCTGCGCCTGAAAAGTACTTTTGCACCGGCAGCTTGGACACCAGCTCATTCGCCCCCGCACTGTGATCGTTGTCGCCGTGGCTCACAACAAGCGTCTCCAACTGCTGAATATTTTCACGACGCAAAAAGGGAATAACCACGGTCTGTGCCAGATTTCTACCTTGGGGATTCCCGCCCCCGGTATCGTAAACCAGTGTTCTGGCACCATCGCTAAATATCACGGCCGTTCCCTGCCCCACGTCCAAGACTGTCAGCTTGGCCAAATAATCATCTTCTATACGATTGCCTCCCCGAGACAGTAACAATGGCGTGCAGAACACAAGACTTACCAACCAGGAATTAGGCAGAGCCCGGGATGCCAACAAAAACAGACCGAGCAAGGCCAGCAATAAACTGGGTAAACTGGTATAAAACGGGTGGTAAAAAGCGTCGCGTTTCAATTCGACAAGTTGCTGTGCAAGTGGAATCAACAGATCTAAAGGCCAAGCCGCCAGGCGAAACAAGACATCACCTAACTCTTGCGAAAACCAACAAGCAGAGGCTCCCAGCAAAGCCAATGGCACAACGAAAAATCCCACCAGTGGGATCAAGCAGAAGTTGGCTAAGGCTGAAACTGCGCTGGCACCACCAAACCAAAATCCGCCCAGCGGAAACATGACCAAGGACATAGCAAAATGAACAGACAGCAGCCGTAGAATCAGACTTTGACTGGGCAACCACATGTTCAACCAGAGTAACCAGGCGACGGCGACAAAAGACAGCCAGAATCCACTGCCCAAGATTTGCAAGGGATTGACGACGAGCACCATAAACGCGGCGATAAGCAGGTTGTTCCAGGAGCTACTGCGACGAGAAAACATCGGTGCAATGAGAAAAACAGATAACATCATCACTGCGCGATTAGTTGGCAGAGAAAAGCCCGCCAGCGCGGCGTAGGCAATCGCAAATACTGCGGCAACGCAATGAGGCAAAAACACAACATATCTCTGATAGCCCAAGACACTAACCACTCTGGAAAGTATCGCTCCCAAGCCCAGCCCCAGACCCGCAACCAGCCCAATGTGTAACCCCGATATCGCCAGCAGGTGATTCAGACCAAACGCTTGAAATAGCTGCCACAGCTGATCGTCGACGCCGCTTTTATCGGCCACCGTAAGCGCCCGCAACACGCCGTGCGAATCTGGACTAAGACCTGCCTTTGCTATCCGGCTACTCACCGCACTGCGAATACGATGGTGCTGGTACTGTAACTCGACGGCATTCCCCAGGAAAATATCCGTATTAGGCAGTACGCTCGCTACGGCGTCGATCCGATTCTGCGCATACCAGGCTTGTATATTAAAACTTCCGGGATTAACAAGACCCCAGGGGCGTTTTAGCTTTGAGTCGAATTGCCACTGCTGGCCCGGGCGAATAGGTCGATCTCCGTAATAAGTCATCTGAATGAGCTTTGGACCCACACAGGCAAACGGGGTTAAGGATGTCACATCCAAATTAAATTTTTGGTTTGGTTTACCGTATCGACTGATAGAACTTCGCGGCAAAGATGCAACGATACCTTGGACTTGCAACCGCTCACCCTCGCAATCTCGAGAGATCCTGCTGTCGACAAGGGCGTGTCCGTGGCCTATAGCAAGCGCTATACCCCCGAAAATACCACTGGCGAAGGTCACCCGTTTTCGACGGCTCAAAAACAGCAATACGACGCTAATCACGAAAAATAAACCCGTGATTTTTATCGAGGGTAAATTTGCCAGCAATGACACTGGCATTATTCCTGCAATGGTGCCGATCATCCATGATCGCATCTGGAGAACCCAATTTATTAAGGGCATAATGGCCCACACGCATTCCCCAAGAGATCAGATTTTTGAGGCGTCGCGCGCTACATAGTCAAGCACAATGTAACGGGCGATAACACATCCTCAACAACCACATTACGCAATGCCAAAACGAACACTCAAGCAACTTGCCCCCAGCCCTGCGGCGCTTCGCGAGATAAAGCTGCTGCGATTCCTGGGTGAGTGGATCTACGAGCCAAACCTCTGGCATGTCAATCGCTACTCGGCTTCGATGGCTTTTTTCGTCGGCCTGTTTGTGGCTTTTATGCCAATACCAGGACAAATGGTATTGGCCGCACTACTCGCCGTTTTACTACGCTGCAATCTACCGCTTTCCGTTGGCTTGGTCTGGATCACCAACCCGGTCACCATACCCGCGATGTTTTATCTGGCGTACCGGGTCGGTGCACTTGTTATCGATGTACCGGTGCAAGCGCTGGAGTTTGAATTGAATTGGGCCTGGCTGCGAGGAAGCCTCGGGGTTATTTGGAAACCGCTAATGCTGGGCAGTGTGATTTGTGGATTGTTCTTTGGGTCGATGGGGTTTTTTATCATCAGTATGATGTGGCGATGGCGTGTGGTGACTCTATGGCGACAACGCAAGGAAAGGCGTAAGAAGCGTCGCAATCACTCCTGATTCAAAATAGCCGCAGGCGCCAGACGTGAGGCTCTCAAGGCCGGATAGATCGCAGCAAGCAGACACATCACAAAAGCGACGCCACCGACAAACAAAATATCATTGAGAAGAATTTCCACGGGTAAAAAAGACACCGGGTAAACATCCGTATTGAGGAATCGCATATCGAGAGCGCCTTCAAGCGCCGCCACGAAGTCCGTGACAAAGTAGCTGCCAAGCACTCCCAAAGCACTCCCTAAAAGAACACCTACACAACCAATCATCGCCCCCTGGACAATAAAAATCCTGGCGATCTCGCTGGGTCTGGCTCCCAAAGTACGCAAAATCGCTATATCCGAGCGTTTATCGAAGACCACAAGCACAAGGGAAGAAACTACATTGAACGCCGCAACGGCAATAATTGAAAACAGCAAGATAGAAATCAAATCTCTGGACAACTGAATAGCAGCGTAGAGATTGCCATGTGTCATCAGCCAGTTCGTTGCGTAAAAACCAACCGGCAGACTATTCACCAACTCCCAACCGATACGAGAGACATCAAATAGTTTATTGGTGGTAATTTGTAATCCACTCACACCGTCATCGAGTTGCGCAACCGCTGATGCCAGCGGAAGATGCACCAGCGCAGCGCTTTGGTCCAGTTCGGTACCGGTACTGAGCGTGGCCCTGAGCACCACCGTTTCATACTGGGCACCCTTTGAAATCTGCGTCTGTTGCATATCTGGAACCAGCAATGTCAGGGTATCACCCGGTACTATCCCTAAATTTTCCGCTATGGATGCACCTAATATCAGCCCCTTGGGATCTTCTCTAAAAAGTGCCAGCTGTGTCGCATCCAGGTGTTTCGATAAATCGTTTCCGCCACTCTCAATCGGAATTTCCATACCGATGACGCGGGCAGTCTCAATAGTGCCGGCGTGCATCAGCAGCGCGTCAAAATGTGAAAAAGGCGTGATCGAAACCACCTCTGGGTGTTCAGTTAACATCGCCGCCTTGTCCTCCCAGGCGGTGATCGGAACATGTGAGTAAATTGTGACATGGGGCACCAGCCCCAAAATCCGTTCCCGCATTTCCTTATCGAAGCCGTTCATCACCGACAGTACGATGATCAGCAAGGCTATCGCGAGAACCAATCCGGCCATCGAGAGGGTCGATAAAAAAGTCGAGAGGTAGCCTTTGCCAAAAGCGAAGGTATAGCGCCTGGCAACACTGACGATCTCTGAGCTATTCACGGCTCAGCTGCCACAGCCCCGCATCGCGCAGCTCCAGTGTTCTGTCCATGCGGTCTGCGATTGCGCCATCGTGGGTGACAACAATAAAGGACGCTTGCTCTTTTCTCAGCTCATCAATTAACGCCAGCACCTGGTCGGCAGACTGCGGGTCCAGGTTTCCGGTCGGTTCATCCATCAACACACAGGCAGGTCTTGTTACCAATGCTCTGGCGATAGCCACCCGCTGCCGTTCACCACCCGACAGTTGACCAGGCCGGTGATCCAAACGATGCTGTAAACCGACTCGCGCAAGCATTTCCTCGGCCCGCTGCCAGGCCTTTGCTCGCTTGAGACCACCGATAAGCAGAGGCATGCCGACATTTTCTCGCGCATCAAACTCCGCAAGTAGGTGGTGAAATTGATAAACAAAACCCAGCTTTTTATTGCGCAACGCACACAGTTCAGTCTCCGCCAGGGCAGACAACTCCTGCCCCGCTATCAACACCTTTCCCTCACTGGGATTATCCAGACCGCCCAGGAGGTTGAGCAAGGTGGATTTTCCCGAGCCGGACGCACCGACAATAGCGATTTTTTCGCCTGCTAACAGCGTGAGATCAATTCCCTCAAGTACCTTGACGCTGCGATCTCCATCGAGATAGGTGCGGCCCAAAGACTGGCACTGCAGTACCACTTCACTCATAACGTAAAACCTCTGCGGGAGCGACCTGGGAGGCACGCCATGCGGGATACAAGGTTGCCAGCAAGCTTAGCGAGAGGGATGCGCCCGCAACTTTGACAACATCACTCCACTGTAAACTCGAGGGTAATTCACTGATGAAATACACCGAGGGATCAAACAGCTTCACACCAATCAACCCCTCGACAAAAAGGGTCAGGGGCGCAATATAGCTGGCCAGGGAGATACCCAAAATCAACCCCACAGTGATACCCACCAAAGCGAGAACTAATCCATGGGCGATGAACACCGCCATTATACCTCCCGCGCCAGCACCCATTGTTCGCAGAACGGCGACATCTCTACGTTTCTCCGCTACAGACATCACCAGCGTAGAAATAATATTGAAGGCGGCGACGGCGACCACACAAAGCAACAGCAGAGTCACCATGACCTTCTCCATTTTCACCGCCCTGAATAAGGAGCCTTGCGTTTCGCTCCAATCTTTTATCTGATACTCACCCGGTGGTAGTTGGCTCCCGACTTTTGCCATCACCTCAGGAGCTGCAAACAACTCCGTCGTACGTACTTGTAAACCGTCTACCTTTCCCTTTTTTCCCATCAGTCTCTGGCCCGTTGCTAAGGACACGTAGGACTGGAAGGAATCGGGCTGGGCACCCACTTCGAACAAACCTGTCACTTTCAATTTTTTACTTCGGGGGAACACACCCAGCGGCGTTACGGTTAACTTTGGTACCGTTACCTCAACGTGATCGCCCACCCGCACACCCAGACTCCGGGCTAATGCAGAACCCAGCACAACAGAAAAAGGTTTATCTGTGAGTGAGGTTAATGTGCCGGCGATCATGGACTCCCCAATACCCGACACGGTTTCTTCAAGCTCGGTATCGATAGCCGTGAGCACGCCGCCACGCAGGGACGTGCGCCCTGTAAAAATAACTTTTGCCGTAATGTAAGGAGAAACCCCGAGAACTTCCGGATGCTGCTGAACGCGCTGAAGCAACTCCGACCACTCGGAAATACCTTGCCCAGATGACTCTATATAGCCATGGGAAACCAAAGAGAGTATTCGACCACGCAACTCTCCCGCAAAGCCATTCATCACTGACAATACTGTGATCAAACTGGCGACACCCAGCACCATTCCCAACATCGATACCATTGAAATAATCGAAGTAAAGCGATTGCGCTTGCGACTGAAGCTATAGCGCATGCCAATGAACATTGCGTAATTTGAGAGAGAGAGTTTTTCGCTACTCAAGGCGTCGGCCTGGATAACAATTACGTGAAATAGTCTACCGTCGTTGGAAAACTAGGATTTATCAGCGGGGAAAAAAAGGGGATTCTTCGATTCCGCAGTTTTGCTCTCTCGGGTCTCTTCCTCACACAGTTGCGGATTGCCTCCGCAAATATCGCAGGCCGTATCGATACCCAGTGCGCCCATACCGCCACAAGAGCCTTTAATCGGAGAGCCACCCAAGATAACGCCAATGGCCATGCCGGCGATAACAAGGCCAATTACCAGGGTACTGATCAAAAATAGGGTCATGACTTAAACACTCCGTAGTTATCCACAAAGGCCTAACTCTCAGCCTTCTGGGCTTTGCAAATACGGCGCAAAGGCCTCCGTATAGCTGCTCACATAATTATCCTCTTTGCGTCGGATAAAATATACCGCTAAATCCTGTTCTTGAGCCAGCGCCAGGGCGTCATCGGCACCTAGCACAGTCAGTGCTGTGGCCCAGCCATCGGCTAACATTGCACTGTCGTGAACCACGGTAACCGAAACCAGGTCATGTTCCACAGGATAGCCGGTTCGCGGATCAATACTGTGTGAGAACCGCTTCCCATCGCGTTCGAAAAAATTTCTGTAGTCTCCAGAAGTGGCTATCGCCGCATCTGTCAGGCTGAGGGCCTGAGCTATGCTCCGTTCACCTTGTTGCGGTTGCTCGATCGCGATGCGCCAGAGATCTCCGCGCTGACTGTGCCCCGCCAATCGCATTTCTCCACCCACCTCGACAAGAAAATTATCGATACTCTGAGACGTCAGCCAATTGGCTACTCTGTCTACAGCGTAGCCCTTCGCAAGAGATGAAAAATCCAGCGAAAGTTCACTGTGCTTTCTCACGGCCATGGCGCTGGTATCCAGTTCTAGCTTTTCCTGTCCTACCTCTGCCAGCAGGTTTTTGACTTCCTCATCGGCGGGTAGTTCCCCTTTGAGAACCTCAGGTCCGAAACCCCAGCGGTTCACTAAAGGCCCAATAGTAACGTCATAGGCACCGCGACTGAGCTCCCCCAGGGACAGAGCCGCACTCAGTACGGAGTAAAACTCTTGGGATACGGGAGACCAATTTCCAGGTAGCGCGCGATTGAACGCGCTGATTTCCGAGTCGGACTTGTAGGTGGACATGCTTTCATTGACGCCTGCCAGAATGGCCTCAATGTCGCGCTGCAGTGTATCCTCATTGGCACTACTGTCACCAGCCAAGTAAGAAACATGCCAGGTGGTGCCCATTGTCGAACCCGATAGGCGGCTGAGATCTTGATCGCTGGAGCAAGCACTGGCAAGAAAAACGATAAGTAGTACAGCAAAAAAAAGCCACTGCATTGAGTGGCTTCTAATCTTATCCGCCGAAGTCATCTAGCATGATATTTTCGGGTTCTACCCCCAGATCCGTCAGCATTTGGATGACAGCTGCGTTCATCATGGGAGGCCCACACATATAGTATTCGCAGTCCTCCGGAGCCGGATGGTTCTTCAAATACTCTTCGAACAACACATTGTGAATGAAGCCGGTCAAGCCGTCCCAGTTATCTTCAGGTTGTGGATCTGAAAGCGCCACATGCCATTCAAAGTTATCGTTTTGTTCAGCAAGCATGTCGTACTCATCCTGGTAGAACATTTCTCGCAGAGAGCGTGCACCGTACCAGAAAGAGATTTTTCGCTTTGAGTGTAATCGCTTGAGCTGATCGAAAAGGTGCGAGCGCATGGGTGCCATTCCCGCACCCCCGCCAATGAAAACCATTTCCGCATCAGTATCTTTGGCAAAAAAGTCTCCAAATGGCCCGTACACTTTTACCTTGTCACCGGGTTTCAGACCAAATACCCAAGAGGACATTTGTCCTGCGGGAATACCTTCGCTTCCAGGTGGTGGCGTGGCTATGCGAATATTGAATTTAACAATGCCACGCTCTTCCGGGTAATTCGCCATGGAGTAGGCGCGAATAACGGTTTCATCTACAATCGACTCGTACTTGAAAAAACCGAAGTGCTCCCAGTCTCCTCGGTATTCTTCTGCCACGTCAAAATCGGCATATTTAAAATGGTGGGGCGGACATTCCAACTGCACATAACCACCGGCGCGAAAATCAACGTTCTCGCCTTCGGGCAGTTTTAAGGTCAGTTCCTTAATAAAGGTCGCCACATTATCGTTGGACTCTACCGTACATTCCCATTGCTTAACGCCAAATACTTCCTCGGGAACTTCAATTTTCATGTCCTGCTTGACCGCGGTCTGGCAGCTCAGGCGCCAGCCTTCTGCGGCATCTTTGCGAGTAAAATGCGACTCCTCGGTAGGCAGCATCGAGCCGCCCCCATCGGTAATGATGCACTTGCACTGAGCGCAGGTGCCGCCACCACCGCAGGCAGAGGGTAAAAACAGATCGGCTTCGGACAAAGTCTGTAACAGTTTTCCTCCCGCGGGCACCTTAATTGTCTTTTCGCCATTGACCAAAATGGACACTTCGCCGGTGCTGACCAAACTCGACCGCGCCAGCAAGATGATTGCCACCAGCGCCAACACGATCGCCGTGAACATCCCTACCCCGAATACAATTGTCATATCCATTTCTATCTATACTCGCTTAAATATCGATTCCGCCAAAAGACATAAAACCCAGTGACATAAGTCCCACAATAATGAAGGTAATGCCAAGCCCTTGGAGGCCATCAGGTACATCGCTGTACTTCATTTTTTCGCGGATGCCCGCCAAGGCTACAATCGCCAGCGCCCAACCCACTCCCGCGCCTGCTCCGTACACAACGCTTTCACCAAAATTATAATCGCGCTCTACCATGAACAAAGACGCGCCTAAAATAGCGCAGTTCACAGTGATCAAAGGCAGGAAAACTCCCAAGGCGTTATACAAGGCGGGGACATACTTATCGAGAAACATCTCCATAATTTGCACAATAGCCGCGATGACACCTATGTAGGACAGAAGACCCAAAAAGCCCAAATCCATATCCGGCAAACCTGCCCAAGCCAGGGCTCCGTCCGCCAGAAGATAGGTGTATATGAGGTTATTAATAGGTACCGTAACGGTCAGCACCACGATAACCGCGATACCCAGGCCCATTGCCGCCTGGATTTTCTTGGAAATGGCCAGGAAGGTACACATACCCAGGAAAAACGCCAAGGCCATGTTCTCGATAAAAACCGAGCGTACAAAGAGGCTCAAATAATATTCCATTTAAGCGCCCTCCTCGGCCGTACTGTGTTTCGCCATCTTAAAATCGGGCTCCTCTACTTGCTCCTTGTGGAAGCTGCGCAGTGCCCAGATAAATAAACCGATCAGGAAGAAAGCGCTGGGAGGAAGCAGCAGCAATCCATTGGGGTTGTACCAACCCCCCTCGGTCACCAAGGGGAGAATCTCGACACCAAACAGCTTGCCCGAACCGAACAGTTCCCGGACTACTGCCACGGTGATCAATACCACACTGTAACCCAAGCCATTGCCAACCCCGTCTACAAGGCTTGCAAAGGGTGGGTTCTTCATAGCGAAAGCTTCAGCACGCCCCATCACAATACAGTTGGTGATAATCAAGCCGACGAAAACCGAAAGTTGCTTGCTGATTTCATAGGCAACCGCCTTCAACACCTGATCCACCACGATGACCAGCGAAGCGATAATAATCATCTGGACAATAATCCGAATACTACCGGGCACGTGATTACGAATGGAAGAAATAAACAGATTGGAAAAAGCAATGACCGTTGTTAGGGCGATACACATGACCATCGTCACCTGCAGTGAGGAAGTGACAGCAAGCGCCGAACAGACCCCCAGAATTTGCAGGGCAATCGGGTTCTCCTTAAAGATCGGTCCGAATAGAGTGTCTTTCATGCTCGACATATCAAGCTTCTCCCGCATTCAAATTGTCAAGAAACAAGGAAAAACCATTGTCGCCCAACCAAAACTGTACCAGGTTAGTCACGCCGCGCGCGGTGAGGGTTGCGCCTGAAAGCCCGTCGATCTGCCAGGGCGCATCGGCGTTGTTGGTGTTAACGCTGCCTTTAATCAGGCCCAGTGTAGCGTTGCCATCTTTATAGACTAGTTTGCCCGGCCACTGGGATTTCCAGCGCGGGTTATCCACTTCGCCGCCGAGTCCTGGCGTCTCACCATGCTCGTAGAAACCCAAACCAGCGACGGTATTGGCATCGGATTCCAGCGCAATAAAGCCGTAGAGCGTCGACCACAATCCCGCTCCGTGAATAGGCAGAATAATCTTGTCGAACTTACCGTCATCAGCGCCCACCAAATACACCAAGGCGTAGTGTTCTCTGCGTTTGATTTTGGCGATGTCCTGGTCGGCAGACAACTCAAGAGAACGTGCAGGGTCCTTGGCGGCTTTACGCGAGTCGTATTTTTCGGGATCGACATCGCTGCTGAATTTACCGGTTCGCAAATCAACCACCCGACTCGACACTTTGGCAAACTGCTCATCAACACTGAGACTTTCGTCCAGCATACCGGCAGCGGCCAGAATATTGCGCTTCCTATCAAGCGTTTTGTTCGCCTCCTGGGTCGGTTTCAAAATAACCGCCGCCGTAGAGACAATCACCGAGCACACTATGCACAGAGAAAACGCGACGATCAGTGTTTTCTTTATTCCATCGTTACTGGACACGAGAGAGCCTCCGTTTGATATTGGCTTGAACCACGTAGTGATCCATCAGCGGGGCGAACAAATTGGAGAACAAAATAGCCAGCATGATGCCCTCGGGAAATGCTGGGTTGACCACGCGAATAAGTACCGTCATGACACCAATCAAAATGCCGTAGGCCCATTTCCCGGTGTTGGTCATTGCAGCGGACACCGGGTCGGTCGCCATGAAAATCATACCGAAGGCAAAGCCTCCTGTGACCAGGTGCCAATACCAGGGCATTGCGAAAGAGAGGTTAGACTCAGAGCCGATGATATTAAATACAGAGGAAAGTGCGACCATGCCGACCATGACACCGGCGACAATTCGCCAGGAAGCAATTCGTGTGGCGAGTAAAAGCACTCCGCCGATCAAGATAGCCAAGGTTGAGGTTTCGCCGACAGATCCCGGGATAGCGCCATAGAAAGCATTCCACCACATGGCGGGATCGAGGGCGGTCATACCTTCTGAAGCGACAACAGAGAGATAGGTCGCGCTGGTGTAACCATCCACTGCGACCCAAACGGCATCACCGGACATTTGCGCCGGATAGGCAAAGTACAGAAACGCCCTGCCTGTGAGAGCCGGATTGAGGAAGTTCTTGCCAGTGCCGCCAAACACCTCTTTACCGATCACAACACCAAAGCTAATACCGAGTGCTACCTGCCAAAGGGGAATACTGGGTGGGCAGGTCAAGGCGAACAAAATAGAAGTGACAAAGAAACCTTCATTGACCTCGTGCCCACGCTTCATGGCGAACAATATTTCCCAGGCTATCCCGACCAGGAAAGTGGTGGCATAAATGGGCACAAAAAACACCGCGCCGTACCAGAAGCAATGCCACAGGCTGGCTGAATCATAGCCACCGAAGGATTCAATCAAAAACCCGCGCCAACCTTCAACCTGAACTCCCGCCGCCATCACGTCGGTAGACTGGAAGCCCAAGTTGTACATACCGTAGAACATGGCGGGGAAAGCAGCCAACCAGACGGTAATCATAATTCGTTTTAAATCCACTCCATCACGCACGTGAGCCGTGGTTTTGGTGACACTGGACGGAGAGTAAAGAAAGGTGTCGAACACTTCGTACAGTGCGTACCAGTTTTGATAACGCCCACCTTCCTGAAAGTGATGTTCTACATCATCAAGAATCTTTCGCAATCCCACGGCCTAACCCTCCTTCTCTATGCGCGTCAGGTTGTCCCGCAGGATAGGCCCGTATTCGTATTTTCCAGGGCACACATAGGTGCACAGTGCCAAGTCTTCTTCATCCAGTTCCAATGCACCCAGTGATTGCGCCATTTCGGTATCGCCAACAATCAAAGCTCGCAGTAATTGTGTGGGCAAAATATCCATGGGCATGACACTTTCATAGGTGCCCACCGGGACCATGGCCCGATCACTACCATTGGTATTGGTCGTCATTGGCAGCGGTTTAGTACCAAACAAACTGGTCAGGTAAATGGCCAAGCTCGAGTGTTTTTTCGCACCCGGGGAAAACCAACCCATAAACTCCCGGTGCCGTCCCTCCAACAGGGCCGAGACCTGGACATGGTAGCGTCCTAAATAGGCTGTGGGCGCAGAAACTCCGCGCCCCCCTAACAGGGAGCCGGAGACCACGCGTGTTTCACCTTCGCGAAGTTGCCCCGCACACAGAGCCTGCAGGTCGACACCCAACCGCGTGCGTAATAAGCGAGGATTCTCTACCTGAGGGCCGCCCAGGGCGACAACCCGCTCTACAAATAACTTGCCATCCAAGAAAAGCCGGCCGACACCTATCACGTCCTGATAGCCGATAGTCCACACAACTTTATCGGTACTGACGCCTTCAAGAAAATGCACGTGAGTACCGGCTAGCCCCGCTGGATGAGGTCCGGCAAAGTGTGCCAGTTGAACATTGGGGGATTCGGGCGCTGGCATCTGCGAATCCGCCGAAGCGCAAACATAAACGGTGCCAGATGTTAGTTTGGCCAGTAGATCGACCCCAAGGGAGAAAGCTTCGGTCTGTTCAGCAATAATAATGTCTGGATTAGCCGCCAGTGGTTGAGTATCGATTGCAGTGACAAAGATTGCCGCGCATTGGCTATCCGGAGCGGGAACTTTGCTGTACGGACGCGTCCGCAGTGCAGTCCAAAGGCCGCTATCAACCAGCTGATCTCGGATGGTCTGTGCATCGAGTGCTCTTGCAGCGGCCGAATCATAGGCGTTGAAAGATTCAAAATCGTCATCGGCCACCTCTATCACCACGCTCTGGAGCACGCGTTTGGCTCCACGATTGATCGCAGTGACCTTGCCGCCCGCAGGAGAAGTATATTTGACCCCTTCCGTTTTCTTATCGACAAACAGTTGCTGGCCGAGTTTGACGGTGTCGCCCTCACTCACAGACATAGTTGGCTTCATTCCAACGTAGTCGAAACCCACCAGAGCGACAGAACGCGCCTGGGGTGCATCTTCGATAACTTGCTCGGGAGCCCCCTGAATCGGAATTTCCATGCCCCGTTTGATCTTGATCATACGATCTGCCTACAGATTCAATTATTAATTGGACAGCTCAGACGCTATCTGTGTGTTTCTTAACCGCCGCGAAGACCCTGTTCTATCCCCTGAACTCACGCGCAAACAAACCGCGCGCATTATAGCGGAATGCCCCCCTGCAACGCCACTATGAGAGCAGCAGTTGTTTGATTTTGAACAAGTTTCGAGCAGCTGTGGATGCCTGAACCTAAGCCTCTTTTGGATAGCTCTCGTATTTGATCCCCGCCATTTGCTCGACAATACGATGGACCTGGCAAGAATAGCCAAATTCGTTGTCATACCACAGGTAAACTACCGCCTGAGTACCGTTCACTATCGTCGCCTGGGCATCGAATATACACGCGTGACGAGAGCCAACAAAATCGCTGGAAACCACTTCGGGAGAGTTCGAATAATCGATTTGCTTGCGCAAGGGCGAGTGCAGGGCCACTTTGCGCATGTACTCATTCAGTTCTTCAGTCGTTGTCGCCCGGCCAAGCGTCAGGTTCAGAATGGCCATGGAGACATTGGGCGTCGGTACCCTGATCGCATTGCCGGTAAGTTTGCCGACAAATTGTGGCAGCACCTTACCCACCGCCGTAGCAGCTCCCGTTTCTGTTATGACCATGTTCAAGGGGGCACTGCGCCCGCGGCGATTGGCCTTGTGGTAATTATCGGTCAGGTTCTGGTCGTTAGTGTAGGCATGCACTGTTTCCACATGCCCACTCACGATCGAATACTCATCATCCAGGGCCTTTAACGGTGGAGCTATCGCATTCGTGGTGCACGATGCGGCGGAGATCACCTTGTCTGAAGAGTCAATAATAGTGTGGTTGATTCCCGCCACAACATTCTTCATATCCCCCTTGCCGGGTGCGGTCAGCACAACTTTGCTGACTCCCTTGGACTTGAGGTGGGCTGACAATGCCTCTTCGGTTCGCCAGACACCCGTATTGTCGATGACTATCGCGTTGTTAATTCCATAGGCTGTGTAGTCAATAGAATCGGGAGAATCGGCATAGATGACCTTTATTTCGTTGCCATTGGCGACAAACGACTGTCGCTCTTCATCCACTCGTATTGTGCCTTCAAAGGCGCCGTGGACTGAGTCTCTTCGCAACAAACTCGCTCGCTTGACCAGATCGTTTGGCGCCTTGCCCTTGCGAGCAACAATCGCGCGCAGACGTAAACCGGCTCCACCATCGGTTTTTTCGATTAGAATTCTTGCCATCAAGCGGCCAATACGTCCGAATCCATAGAGAATGACATCTCTTGGCTCGTGATCTTCCTCACTCTTGATACCTATCAGATCGGCCATCTCGGACTTCACATATTCCTCAACAGACAAACCTTCGCCGGCACCCTGATCGTAGTAGCGCACGGCGAGCCTGCCGACATCGATGTGGGCCGGGCCCAAATCAAGACTGGCAAGTGCGGTGAGTACAGGAGAGGTTTCGAACTCGGACAATTCATTCTCTTCTACTTGCCTGACATACCGGTGATCCTTCATGATCTCCAAAACGGATCGATTGACTAGGGATTTTCCGTAGACGTAACACTTGACGTTCTTCTCCCGGGCCAGCTTACCGACTTGGGGAATCATGGCCTCGGCCAGAGCTTCGCGCTCTTTCCAGTCACTAAAATAATCCTGTGGGCGCTCTCGCTTGCGTTCTGTCACTGTCGGAATCCTGTGTTTGGGTGAGGGCCAGAGTCGGCGCGGCTATTATCGGTGTATGGCGATTCCGGCGCAAGCCGGTATGCGCCAAATTCCCAGTCTGGAATCGCCGCAGCCACTGGAGCCCACCGCTGCCTTCCCCTACAATAGCGCCCCCGTGTCTAGCACTATCTGAGTCAAACCGAATACATGTTCCTCGATCTGGTCGAGCAAACCCCCTGGCCACAGACTCCATCCACCCGCACCGCTGTTGGCCCCCTTTACGGGAGCGCTGAATCTCGCTGCATTGCCGAACTGGCGGTTCCAGGTCGCCTATTGGTTGTAATCACCGCCGACACCACCAGCGCACTCACACTGGAACGGGAACTGCCCTTTTTCCTGGCCGGCCCAGCTCATGTTCTGGCTTTTCCAGACTGGGAAACGCTGCCCTACGACAATTTTTCCCCCCACCAGGACATTATTTCCGAACGGCTTGCCACTCTGCACAATCTGCCAACCGTGGAGACCGGCATTCTTATCGTCCCTATATCCACTCTTATGCATCGACTGGCGCCTACGGAGTTTATAGCCGGGTCCAGTCTGGTTCTGAACAAAGGCCAGAGCGTCGACATGGACAGCTTCCGCCGAAACCTTGAGCGCAATGGTTACCTGAACGTAGAAACAGTATTTGAGCGAGGAGAATTCGCTCTGCGAGGATCGCTGTTTGATATTTTCCCCATGGGCAGCGACCTGCCCTATCGGATTGATTTGCTAGACGACGAAGTCGATAGCCTCAGAACCTTTGATCCCGAAACCCAGCGCACAATCGCCAAGGTCGATGGCATTAATATGCTACCGGCTCGAGAGTTCCCACTCGACTCAAAGGCAGTGAGGCGCTTCCAACACAATTGGTATGACTCCTTTGATGTCGACAACGACGCATGCCCGATTTACGCAGAGGTTAGTTCCGGACGAGCTATTGGAGGCACGGAGTATTACTTGCCCCTGTTCTTTGATCGTTGCGACAGCCTGTTTGACTACTTGCCCCAGAACGCGGCGATCGTAACAACCGGCGATCATCACAGCGCAGCACAGCGGTTTTGGGAAGAGGCAAAGACCCGGTTCGAAGAGTATGGCATCGACCCCAGAAGACCACTACTACCTCCTACTAAGTGTTTTATTCCCGTCGAAGAGCTCTATCAGCAATTGGGCAAGCGCTCGATCCTGGAATTGCGACACAACCCCGATGCGCCAGTTCATCAGCAAACTGGCAGCCAGGCACCGCCTGATCTCACCCCCAGTAAACGTGGAACGACGGCGACGGAACTGCTCGGAGATTTTCTAAAAAACCATGCTGCTCCCGTGTTGCTTTGCGCAGAGTCCGCTGGACGCCGGGAGATACTGCTCGAATCCCTTGCCAAGGAAAACTTAGAACCTGCAGCCGTTGAAAACTGGCAAGCCTTCCTGGCTTCCAAGCTTGAATTTGCCATTACCACAGCGCCGATTGATCGCGGCATGTACTCGGGTCCTGACCAGCCAACACTGGTATGCGAAGCACAGCTGTTTGGCAATCGGGTTGCACAGCGCAGAAGACGCAAGGCCACCGACGAAAAAGCCATCGCCAATAGTTTTCGCGACATCAATGAATTGCGCGAAGGAGTACCCGTTGTTCACATCGAACACGGTGTAGGTCGCTATATAGGCCTGCAAACCCTGGATGTGGATGAAACCGAAGCCGAATTTCTAACTTTGGAATACGCTGACGAAGCGAAGCTCTACGTCCCCGTCGCCTCTCTACATCTTATCGGCCGCTATGCGGGCAGCGATCCAGATTCAGCGCCACTGCATCGGCTGGGATCTGATCAGTGGGCCAAAGCGAGGCGCAAGGCCAGCGAGCGGGCCAGCGATATCGCCGCCCAGTTGTTGGAAGTGTATGCGCGCCGGGAAGCCCGCGAGGGATTTGAATTCGCAAGCGATGCTTTGGACTACGATCGGTTCGCCAGCGCCTTTCCCTTTGAAGAGACACCGGATCAAGAAGTCGCTATCAACGCGGTTCTCAAGGATATGTGCAACCCGGGTGTGATGGACCGCCTGATTTGCGGCGACGTTGGCTTCGGTAAAACTGAAGTGGCCATGAGAGCCGCCTTCGTGGCCACCCAAAATAACAAACAAGTCGCTGTCTTGGTGCCCACAACCTTGCTGGCTCAGCAACACTACAGTTCCTTTGCCGATCGATTTGCCGATTGGCCGGTGACAGTAGAAGTGGTATCGAGATTTAAAACCGGTGCAGAGCTCAAGGATGTCATGAGCCGGGTCGCAGCGGGGAAAATCGACATCCTGGTGGGAACTCACAAGCTGCTGCAAAGCGATTTCAAATACCACGATCTGGGCCTGCTGATAATTGATGAGGAGCACCGCTTCGGTGTAAAGCAAAAGGAGGCTATCAAGGCACTGCGCACAGAAGTGGATATTCTCACTCTCACCGCTACGCCAATCCCCAGAACGCTCAATATGGCCTTGGGGGGTATGCGGGATTTATCCATTATCGCGACACCACCGGCCAAACGACTATCGATAAAGACCTTTGTTCGCGAGCACAACATCGCTCTCGTAAAGGAAGCGGTTCTGCGAGAGACGCTGCGCGGCGGTCAAGTGTTCTATTTGCACAACGAAGTCAAAACCATAGAAGAGACGGCTAGAAAACTGCGTGAACTGCTACCGCAGCTGAGTATTGGCGTAGCGCATGGACAAATGCGTGAGGCCGAAATGGAACAGGTGATGACGACCTTTTATCACCAGAAGCACCATATCTTGCTGTGCACCACTATTATCGAAACCGGCATCGACATCCCCAACGCCAATACCATCATCATTGAACGAGCGGACAAGTTCGGCCTCGCGCAGCTGCACCAATTACGTGGTCGTGTAGGGCGATCACATCACCAGGCCTACGCCTACCTACTGTGCCCTCCGCGGTCCGCCATGACCCGAGACGCCGAAAAACGACTCGAGGCCATTGAAGCTGCCGGCGATCTCGGAGCGGGATACTTACTGGCGACCCACGATTTGGAAATTCGAGGCGCCGGAGAGCTGCTGGGGGACGAACAGAGCGGGCAAATTCACAGCGTCGGCTTTGCTTTGTACATGGAGATGCTCGAACGGGCCGTCGCCTCACTGCGCAGAGGGGAGATCCCCGATGTCGATGCACCGATTGACGCCGGAACGGAAGTGAACCTGCACATCCCTACCTTAATCCCGGACGATTACCTACCTGATATCAATACTCGCCTGGTCCTGTACAAACGCATCGCCGCCGCCACATCCGAACACGAATTGCGCGAAATACAGGTGGAAATGATCGACCGATTTGGCTTGCTTCCTCCTCAAGCTAAGAATCTCTTTGTCACAGGCGCGCTGAGAGTTAAAGCGGAGAGTCTGGGCATCGCCGGCATTGAGGTGGGCGCGCGAGGTGGTAACATTGATTTTAAAGACTCAACAGGTGTTAACCCGATGAGCTTGGTTAAGCTGGTTCAATCCGAACCGCAAGCCTACAAGCTCGCCGGTGCAACCCGATTGCGTTTTGAGTTCGATTTGTCTGAGCCCACTGACAGAGAACCTTTTGTCCATGAGCTTTTGAATAAATTTGCAAGCGATGCGACGGAAGTGACCCTGAAATGAAATGCATAAGACATTGTATAGCGCTGACAATTTTGGCTGCCTGCGGGTTTGCAGCAAACAGTGCCGCACAATCACTGAACCCAGAGTTTGAGGAAGATCGTTGGTATAACGTCGAACTTATCATCTTCAGTCGTACCGCTGCTGCAGCCGCAAATTCCGAGAGCTGGGAACCTTTCCCCACACTCGAATACCCGGACAGTTATCGCTTTCTCGGGTACCCGGAATCAGATTCAGCTCAAGGGAAAACGCCGATCGTGCCGGACGAACCCAATGCAGCAGCTCTGACGAATGCAGACTCTTCAGATCAAATTCTCGATCCCAATCAACTATCGCCTATCAAACCGCGACTCCGGCCTACGCCCTTTGTGCGCCTGGGCCAAGATCAATGGGAATTTGCACAGCGCGCCAGGCGCATGGCGCAATCTGGGCGCTACGAAATTCTCTTTCATGAACGCTGGAATCAGCCCTTCGTGTCACGCCAACTCACACGACCGATTATTCTGGACCAATCGGGATATACGCAGGATTGGCCTAAACTACAGGGCAGTATCACACTGTACCTAAGTCGCTACCTCCACCTGGAAACAAACTTTTGGCTCAACACTATGGGCAGCTATCTTCCGGGGGATTGGCGAATGCCGGCTGCGCCACTGGGACCTAGCCCCTACCTTGTGGCCGAGGAAGATGAAGAATCCGACTCGGTTTTCTCCCAGGAGCAAACGGAACCAACAATAGACCGCGCAAGCGACCCCGAATCAACATCGGAATTCTCATTAGAGTCTGAAGCAGCCATCGATGCAGGACCGCAGTATCCCTGGAGACACGCGGTTGCCATGCAGCAGACACGCAAAATGCGCAGCACAGAAGTTCACTATCTCGATCACCCTATGATGGGAGTGATTGTTTTAATCACCCCCATTTCAAGCGAGGAGCTTGACGCTATGGCCATCGAGGAATACGGGCTAGACCCGAATCAACCGCTGTAGTAGTCCAACGTAAAGCGCCGCAGCAGCGTGCCTACGACTTCGGCTTCCCGTCTGAGAATGTCTCGCATCATGTCCAGAGTAAGAGGTTCATCGCCCAATCCTGCGGCGGGGTTAACCACCATGCAAACCGCTGCATATGACAAGCCCATTTCCATCGCCAGCGATGCCTCGGGCATGCCTGTCATGCCCACCAAGTCGCAACCGTCATTCGCCATGCGTTTCACTTCCGCAGCAGATTCGAGGCGCGGGCCTTGTGTCACGCCGTGAACCGCGCGCGGCGTATGGGGAATATCGAGCTCCGCGGCAGCGTTTAGTAGACCCTGCCGCAGACTGGCAGTGTATGGCTCGGTAAAATCGATGTGCATGAGCTCCGCAGATGCATCCTCATCAACCGTGTGCTCCCGCCCCCAGGTGTAATCAATAATCTGATCCGGGAAAACCAGGCGCCCCGGCTGCATGTCCGGCGAGATGCCTCCTACAGCGTTGATAGCGATCACATCTGTCACGCCGAGACTCTTCAGGGCCGCCATATTGGCACGGTAGTTGATCAAGTGTGGTGGGATCGTTTTGGGACTGCCATGGCGCTGCAAAAAATACACGCTGTTTTGAGCGAGTTTGTCATTGAGCGCCCGATCTAGCCTTCCTTCCTGAACAGGCCGGGAGGCATGTCCGTAAGCAGTCTCCGGGTTGTGCTCCGCGTGTAGCTCCAGGCCTTCGAAATCGCTGATTCCCGTGCCGCCCACTATTGCCAAGCGACTCACGCTTCCGGCTCCGCTTGGACCTGGCTCACTTGAAGAGACTGCGTGGGAAAGGCGATGTCGGCGCCGTTGTCTTTAATAATATCGAGAATTTTGAGCATAATGTCCTGTTTTATCCCGTGAAAGGTGACCCAGTCGGTTGTTTTGGTAAAGGTGTAGATGAAAAAGTCTAAGGACGAAGGTCCAAAACTGACGAAGTTGACTATCATGGTTCTCGACAAGTCTATCTCCTCATGTTGCTCCAGCATCGTTCTGACCTGCTCAACGATTGCCGCCATTGAACCCGCATCCTCGTAGCGCAAACCAATAGTCTCATGGATTTTTCGATTTCGCATGCGAGACGGGTTTTCCAGTGCAATCTGGCTAAACACGCCGTTGGGAACATACAGAGGTCGCTGGCTAAAAGTTCGTATTGTAGTGAGACGCCAGCCTATTTCCTCTACCGTGCCCTCCAGTTCCCGATCTGGTGAACGTATCCAATCTCCTATGGTGAACGGACGATCCATGTAAATACTCAAACCACCGAAAAAGTTGGCAAGCATGTCTTTGGCGGCGAAACCCACTGCAATACCGCCAATTCCACCAAATGCCAGCAGCCCCGATATGGAGATACCCAAAGTCTGCAGTACCATTAGACCAGCCAGAACCAGTAGCACGATTCGCAGCAGCTGTGCACTGGCGTGAACCGAAGCCTTATCCGTAGACTGATTGCGAACTCTGTCCTCGCGGAGCAATTCCGCCTCAGCTCCTCGAATGAGCCGCACTCCAAACCAGGCCAGTAGCAAAACCAAAGCCGTGTCATAAGCCTGTCGAAACCAAACTCTGAAACCTTCGGCTACGGCGACCAGTTCAAGCGCCAGATAACAAACCACAATCCACAACACGGCGCGAATGGGAACTTCCAATGCGGTGATCAGCACGTCATCCCAACGTTGAACGCTCTTGAGCGCCGCCATATGTAATCGCTGCACCAGGAAGCCCAGCAAAAAGTGAGCGGCGATACCTGCGAGAAACAATGCGGGGAGCTGCACGACCAAGCCCTCCGCCGCTATCACCCGCTCAATCCATTCAGTCACAAGCTATCCCCTCCAATCTGCATGCAAGCACACCGGCCAATCAGCCCTATTCGGCTGTTTTTAGACATTTTTTTCATTTTGGATCACAGTGATCAGCGTAGAACCGGTATATAAAAGCCACTGGTGCGCGATGTCAACTCTTCAAACCTTATGCAAGCGATTGATCTTGCTAAAAAACTTTTTGAACGACTTTCCAGCGTAATTTCAAGGCGCCTTGATAGACGTTTTTCACATAATGGACAGC
The DNA here is from genome assembly GCA_045110675.1 of Halioglobus sp. Taxonomy (GTDB): domain Bacteria; phylum Pseudomonadota; class Gammaproteobacteria; order Pseudomonadales; family Halieaceae; genus JBALVT01. Next base: position 116,851 of record JBGCGJ010000020.1, read on the forward strand.
CCTTTCCAGCGTGATATGTTGAACGCTAATGTGACTTAGGGGCAGCTGTAAATGAAAATGCTTAATCCGGAAGTGGGCGCATGGTATCAGGATATGCAAACGGCATCACTGTTCGAGATAGTGGCTTGGGACCCATCTGCCCACACCATAGAAACCCAGTATCTCGATGGCGAAGTGAGTGAGTACGATCTCGATGCCTGGCGAGAAATGCTGCTAATAAGAGTAGAAGCACCGGAAGATTGGCGAACCCCATTTGAGTTAGATGATGATGACGGACTCGATCCCGACTTACCCTTCCACCCCGAAGACTGGAACAGCCCACTCAATTCAATAGAGCCCGAGTTTATGCACGGAGTGGATGATTACTAGCCTTATTGCTCATAGCTGCATTGCTCATAGCTGCGACAGATCAGTCTGTAGCTGATTCGAGCGAGCATTTCCAATACTTCAACTACAGTAAGCCATCAGCTGCCTTCAAAACTCTCTTCGCAGAGGACTTAGGTGTGTTACTACAAACCCGTTGCACATTCAAAAATACTGTATATACTTACAGCAACTGTATAAATAAACAGATGAGCGTGCCCCATGGAAAAACTCACCAACAGACAGCAGGAAGTGCTGGATATTATTCGCCAGAATATCGACGAGACCGGGTACCCTCCCACACGGGCGGATATTGCCAGGCAACTGGGATTTAAATCCGCCAACGCAGCGGAAGAACACCTGAAAGCCCTGGCACGCAAGGGAGCAATCGAGATGATTGCCGGTGCATCCCGAGGAATTAGACTTCCCCAGAGCAGCGGTATACCTATTATTGGGCGGGTCGCAGCGGGAAACCCCATATTGGCCGAGGAACATGTAGAGGATTACTGCGACTTACCAAGCAGTTTTTTTAGCCCAGGCGCAGATTACTTTTTGACCGTTCACGGAGAGAGCATGATCGATGTCGGAATTTTCGACGGAGACTTACTGGCGGTGCACAGCACACCTGTGGCTAACAATGGCGACATCATCGTCGCCCGCATCGAGGATGAAGTCACTGTGAAGCGCTTGCACAAAACCCGTCAAAAGCATCTGATTGAGCTGCTTCCAGAGAACCCAGATTTTCAAGCTATTTCGGTCGATCTGCGAGAACAGGAGTTTTCAATAGAAGGATTGAGCGTAGGCGTCTTGCGCCGAGGAGTACACTAATGAGACAAATGGCATTTGACGCAGTAGAAACTGCTCGGGAGTTTGGATTCAAGCCCAGCGCGTATCGTGAACTGTCGATAGATGGTGGCTATTTGGATGACGACAGCGATGTGTTGCCTATACTCTCCCAGCTGAGCCACAGGTCGGATGAACGCTGGCTAACCTGTGTCAACACGCCCCAGCTGCCAAGAGATCTTGCCAAGGCGGCAGACATACAACCGAGGCAATTACTGAAAGTTAATTCTTCGAGAACGATCGAAACAACTGAGGTGATTAAGAAGGCGCTAAAGTCGGGCCAAAGTCATACGGTTATCGGTTTTTGTGGTGATTTGACGATTGCACAACGTGAAGATCTTAAGCAGTGCGCGGAACTAAGCGACTGTCAGTGTCTGGTGCTCACTCGCGCTTAGCGAGTTTACACAGGCTAAATAGCTTTAGCCGAAATCAGCGATTCGCTAGTGGAGTATTCTGGCTGCTTCCGCAGAAGAGGCCTCTCCTTCCACCTCTATTTCGCCTCGTTCAGCGAGGTCGGCGGCTGCCTGAATTCCCGCCTGAATCATGGCCCTGGCGACCTCGAGACCATTGCCCATCAGATAAAGGCTAGTTTCGTCTGAAAAACGTATAGTCACCAACGGTGCAGAATCCCCCTCTGCATTTTGCAGGACAATTTCTCCTTCGCTCAACTCGACAATTTCAAGTATCGATGTGGACACTCGGTGGACCTCTGCTTTCCATGACTTCGAGAACATAATAACAGGCCAGTTGGACACCGGCTATAAAAGAGTGATCACTAGCAGTTAAACCGCCTGGCGATAGGTTCGAAACTGGTCAGCAGCTGGTCAAATCGATCCTAGTGCTCGAGCCAACCATGCTCATTCAGCTTTGGATTTAGCCTTCTTTTTTGCTTTCGCCTTAGGTTTTGTTTTTGGTTTGGCCTTCGCTTTAGGTGCGGGTATATCTTCAACCCATTTACCACCGTCGTAAAACGCTTTCCATCCGGTAGCCTTTCCCTCGACCTCGGTCATCACATACTGCTCTTTAGTTTTACGACTAAATCGAATTTGCGAGCGATTTCCCTGACCATCATGTGCAGGTGCCGAAAACAAAAAACTATACTTCGGATCAATCTCATCCTTGTGAGGCAGAATCTCGTCTACCAATGGTGCGCGGGTTTCCCTGTTTCGCGGAAACTGGCTAGCGGCCAGAAAAAGTCCAGCCGCGCCGTCACGCAACACATAAGTATCCTCCACCTTCAAGCATTCCAGCTCAGGCATTGGAACTGGATCCATTTTAGGAGGAGCCGCTTCTCCATTACGCAACAATTTCCGTGTGTTTTTACAGGACTCAGAGGTACAACCGAAGTACTTTCCGAAGCGACCATTTTTCAGCTGCATTTCCTCACCGCATTTGTCGCATTCCAGTACCGGCCCCTCATATCCTTTAATAATAAACTTGCCGTTCTCAACCTCAAAACCGCTACAGTCCGGATTGTTTCCGCAAACGTGTAACTTGCGTTGCTCGTCAATCAGATAACTGTCCATCGCAGCGTTACAGATTGTGCAGCGATGCTTGGAACGCAACAGACGCGATTCAGCCTCATCGTCTGCGTCTTCATGGATAGCTTCATCGCCAGAGGTCAAGTTAATCGTTGTTTTGCATCGTTCCTTCGGTGGCAGCGCATACCCAGAACAGCCCAAAAACACACCGGTGCTCGCCGTGCGAACCTGCATGGGTCTAGCGCAGGTGCTGCATTCGATATCGGTCATGGTCGGTTCGTTGCGCTGCATTCCGTTGGGTTCAGGCTCCTCGGCTTTCTCTAGCAAACCCTGAAACTCGCTGTAAAACTCATCCAGCAAATCTTTCCAGCCAAGTTTGCCATCGGCAACATCGTCGAGTCGTTCTTCCATCGACGCGGTAAATCCGTAGTCGAGCAACTCGGTAAAACTTTGTTGCAAACGTTGCGTTACAACATCGCCCATTTTCTCAGCGTAAAAACGCTTGTTCTCCAGGCGGACATATCCGCGATCCTGGATGGTGGAAATGATCGCTGCATACGTCGAGGGGCGGCCTATGCCCCGTTTCTCAAGTTCTCGAACCAAGCTGGCTTCGCTGAAGCGCGCAGTTGGTTTAGTGAAGTGCTGAACAGGTTCCAGTTTATCTAGCCCCAAAGCATCACCTTTCTTGATGTCAGGCAACACCGTATCCTCGCCCTTCTTCGCGGCGGGCGTTTGCACTGCGGTGTAGCCATCAAATCGAATGATGCGACCCCGGGCATTTAACTCGTAATCACCGGCCACCACGGTAATCGCCGTTGAGGTGTATTCCGCAGGTGTCATCTGGCAGGCCACAAACTGTCGCCAGATCAATTCGTAAAGTCTAGCGGCGTCTCTCTCAGTTTCAGGTTTAAGACCCGTCAGTGCATTTTGAGAGACATTCACATTGGAAGGTCGAATGGCCTCGTGTGCCTCCTGGGCACCCTCTTTTGAAGAGTAACGAATCGGCGCTTCGGGTAGATAGCGAGCAGAGAAATTCTTGCCAATATATTCGCGGCATGACGCGACGGCTTCCACGCTCAAGTTGGTCGAGTCCGTTCGCATGTAGGTGATGTGCCCCGCCTCGTAGAGCCGCTGCGCCATCATCATAGTTTTCTTTACGCTAAACCCCAAGCGAGTACTGGCCGCCTGCTGAAGTGTAGAAGTGATAAAGGGCGCGGAGGGCTTAGATCGGGTGGCTTTATCTTCCCGCGAGCCGACAGCATAGGGCAGTTTTTCCAACTCAGCCGTGGCTTTTGCAGCGGAATCGCCATCGCCGGGACGAAAGTTTTCACCCTTGTGTTTCTTAACCTGGAACCTGAGATTTTCACCACCCTTTGCGGTGAGATTGGCGTGGATCTCCCAATATTCCTCGGGTACAAAGGCTCGAATTTCGCGCTCTCGTTCAACAACCAAACGAGTAGCGACCGATTGCACTCTGCCCGCAGACAACCCTCGGGCCACTTTTGCCCATAACAGTGGCGATACCATATAGCCAACTACGCGATCGAGAAATCGTCTCGCCTGCTGCGCGTTGACCCGATTTTGATCCAGCTCAGAGGGATGCTCGAAAGCCTCGGTGACTGCCTTCTTGGTAATCTCGTTAAACACCACCCGGCGATAGCGGTCATCGTCTCCGCCAATTGCCTCGCGCAAATGCCAGGCTATGGCCTCCCCCTCCCTGTCGAGGTCGGTCGCGAGATAGATAGCATCACTTCCCGCCGCGGCCTTCTGCAAATCACTGACGACTTTTTCCTTGCCCGGTAGCACATGATAATCCGCCTTCCAGCCTTTTTCCGGGTCGATCCCCATTCTTCGAATCAGCTGCTCGCGAGATTTTGCTTTCTTGTAGGCCTCTTTTTTCTCAGGGGCCATCTTTCGAGTTTTCGCAGCGGCCGCGGCGCGTGCCTTGGGGTCAACCGGCGTATTGTTACTGCCGGAAGTCGGCAAATCTCGGATATGACCAACGCTGGACTTGACGATATAGTCCGAGCCCAAATATTTGTTGATCGTCTTCGCCTTGGCAGGTGACTCGACAATGACCAGTGTCTTTCCCATATTATCCTTTGCTTACCCCAGTGTTGTTGCTTCGCCGACCCTTCCGGCCGATAAAAAAGTGGCATATATAAGTCGCCAGCCGGCTGCGGTCAAGAAAAAACGAAATTAATCATGAATACAGATTGTCGGCTAAGGAGTCCAAAACCTCACAAATCTTATCGATCTCAGTCTCATCGCCGCTCTCTTGCCAGTAGATACCACAACTGTCTGGATCTGCGCTGGCCCCAAGAATGCCCTGGGGTAGCTCAAGCAATTCTACCGGGACAACCACGCCACGCGTTTGCGCAATCCAGCCCACGCTGCCAGCTCGCCAGGAGACTCTTGCCTCGGGACCTTTGCCTTTTGATCTCACTCGTTTGCCGTAGTAGATCGTCTGGCCCGTGCGGCTTTGACTGTTGGCTGAGCGGTGTCCCGGTGGATCTCTGAACTCTACGAACAATCCGTTTACAGCCGCGTATTCACGAAGTCTGGCAACTCGCCTTTGCGCTTTGCTAGGCACAAAATGGGATAATGGAGCCAAAGCCACAGCGACGACAATGAGAATAATCCAATAACTCAATCTAGCCCCTTCTGATACATATCAATATTCCCTGCGATTTCCCAGGACGGGACATCATAGCGCATTGCCCTGGCAGATTAATGTGCTATAAATGGCAATGAATCAACCTTGATGATCTTGGGAGTTAGCTATGTCCGAATACAAAAAAATATTGGTCGCCGTCGATCTGAGTGAGGACTCCGCTCAAGTTGCTCGGCGGGCAGTCCTCATAGCCAATTCGAACCAGGCTCAAATACACTTGATCCACGTCATCGAGCCCCTAAGCTTCGCCTATGGCGGAGATATCCCAATGGACTTTTCCGGCATCCAGGATGAGATACATCAACAGGCGAGCGCGCAACTGGAGCGCTTTGGCGAGTCTCACTCGGTAGCTCCAGAGAATCAGCATATAGTTCTGGGCCGACCCGATGCTGAAATCCATGCCAAGGCCGAAGAAATCGGTGCCGACCTGATCGTCATTGGCAGCCACGGGCGGCGTGGTCTGGCGTTACTGCTCGGTTCCACCGCGAATGGCGTACTCCACGGAGCTGTCACCGACGTTCTTGCGGTCCGGGTGGGAGAGTAAAGACTAGACCCGGCAGAATTCTGTTAGCGCAGCGGCGTCGAAAGGCCAAAACAATTCCTTACCGGTCGGATGCTGCAGCACTGGAATATGCAGTGAATACCGGTCAAACAGATCATCAGATAGCGCAATGTCAGACTTTTCGTAAGCTAAACCGCCCTGCCTCCGATTGAGCTCGATCAACATCGACTCGGCCGTATCACACAGATGGCAGGCCGAAGTCCCGTACAAAATAAAGGTCTGTGTTACCGCACCTTTTTCGTTCACTTCACACCTCTTGTTGCTGGGCCGTTGGACAGAATGGTGGTCTCGCAATACAGGGCCATCGCAAGGCTTGAACTTGGCTTGTGCAAGGCGTTACCATAGAGCCAAAGTACAATAATCTATACCGCAAACCTTGGTAATTCAAGACAGATAATTCAACACAGTTTCAGGAGCTCAACTTGGCCTTATTTTCACAACCGACCGCCCGAGCCTTGGCCATACTGGATTTACTGATGGCCAACCCGAATCAATCTTTCGGCTTGACAGAAATGACCCGTAGACTAAATCTCAATAAAGCCACCTGTCACGCGATTTTAACCACTATGGCCAAGTATGGCTTTCTTGTTCAGCACCCAAAGACCAAAGCCTATCGACTAGGGCCATCCATTATCGCTGCGGGTAATGCCGCATTTGCCCAGTTTCCGGTACTAGAATATGCGCGTCCTGAATTAGAAAGCTTACAGAATGATCTTGAGATCGGCTTTGCTGTCACCGGCCGCTCAAAAATGCATCAAGTTCTGCTTGCGCTTTATGGCCGCGCGACGCCGCTAATTGAATCTTTCCAGTTGGGGTTAAGACTGCCCAATACTGCACCCGTTGCGGCCTGTTACACCGCGTTTTCACCCGCTGCCCAGTTGGAACAGTGGCTCACTCGCGCGCACGAGTCCAGAGGAGAGTACAACGAAAAACTGGATCAAAAGCTGCGAGTTTCTCTCATTTCTATTCGCGCGCGCGGCTACGAAGTAACGCTCAAGACTCAGGCTGAAGCGGAATTGCGCAAGGAGCTCAATCGCATTCACAACTCCTGGAGTTTGACCGAACTTGAGGAGGCTACCAACAAATACCAGCACGATTTGTGCGATGAGTACTATCACCTCGACCGCATAGATCCTAAAGCTCGCTACGATATCAGTACCATCACCGTGCCGGTATTTGTGTACAAGGAAATACCGGTGATGTGCTTTGTCGCCGGGTCAATCGATAAGCCAATTACCGGCGCGCAGATCGAAGAAATAGCGACGCGGATGCTTGAATCGGCCGCTCGCGTAACCAATCTCGCTAGCGGTCGGGTGCGCTTGGAGCAAGGCGATTGAGATAGAGTTTTCCAGAGTCGTACCGAGGTAAGCTTTCCACAATTTCAATACTGCGGGGAATCTTAAACTTCGCCAGGCGAGTACTGGCGAAAGCGACTAGCTCTTGCTTGAGATCGTCCGCTTTATCGCTCCCGGAAATGAGCTGAACCACAGCATGAACCCGTTTCCCCCACTCCTCGTCCTCAAGCCCTATAACCGCAACATCGGCGACTTCAGAGTGCTCCAAAAAGACACCCTCTACTTCAGCCGGGTAAATATTAACGCCGCCACTGATGATCAGGTTACTTCGGCGATCGGCTATATAGGTATAGCCGTCCTCATCACACCAGCCAAGATCGCCGAGCGTGAACCAGTCATCGACGTAAGAACCCGCGGTTTTATCTTCATCCTTGAAGTAATGGAAGGGTCTTGGAGCGCCAAATTTTCGTGCATAGAGGGAACCGATGTCACCTGCCGGCAGCTCATTAAATACCTCATCGCGAACGCTCACCTCAAACAGTGCCAGAGGCTTTCCCACAGTGCCTGGATGGAGGAGCCAATCTTTCGAATCGACACGGGTAATGATTCCACTTTCGCTTGCGCCCCAATATTCCACCAGCACTTCGCCCCACCAGGCAATCATCTGCTGCTTGATCTCCCGGGCAACGGGGGCTGCGCCGTGAAGCACCATCTTTAATGAGCTTAGATCATACTCCCGCTCAAACTCCTCGCGGTCTCGCAGCAGTCGCACAAACATTGTCGGCACCAGATGAGTCCGCGCAATGGAATACTGTTCAATCATTCTAAGACAGCTTTCGGTATTCCACCGTGGCATTAGCACCAGTGCAGCGCCGTTGAGCAGATCATAAAAAGAAAACATACCCGGAGCTGCGTGATAGATCGGCCCGGTAACAAGATGGGCACCCGTTCCGTCGAGCCCGGCATTTGTACCGGTCTTGCACCACAGAGCCAAGGCATCCAACACAGAATCTGGGGAGTTGCGTTTCACACCTTTGGGTTGCCCCGTGGTGCCACTGGTGTACATGAGAAAGCCACCTGCCCTATCTCCCAGTAGCGCAAGCACTTGATTGTAAACCAGAGCAGTTTCACTGGACCGGTGCTCCGCCACGCGTCGCAGCGGCAAAGCGACAGCAAATTCCTGCGTTGAAAAAAACTCCAGTCGATCAGTAAACAAAACTTTGGCACCCGAATCGGACAATACGTAATCCACTTCGGGTTGAGTCAGATGGGTGTTTACAGGAGTGAGCCATATACCGGCAAGGGCAGCGCCCAATAGAACCTCATAATACTCCTTGCGATTGCTGGACAATATCGCCGCGTGGTCACCGGACATTACGCCCCGAGACTCAAGAACATTGATGACATCGAGTGCTCCAGCGAAAAGATCTTCCCAGGAGCTGCTGTTAGCACCATCGACAATTGCAATCGCTTGTGGATTTTTTCGGAGTTGTTCTAAAGCAGGTATGTTAGTCAATTCATAAACCTTTTGGTTTTAGTTTTTGGACAATCAATGATGGCTGCCATGTTACAATCTCAGCTGATTTCTTCATCGAGTGCACACGTTTTGAATAATATGCCGACCAAAAACTTGGTCAGCCTACTACGGGTAGTCGTGGATCAAGGCTACGAAGTCGAGCGCGCGCTGGAGCACATCGAGCTGGATTTTAACCCACTGCTGGATAGCAGCAAATCACCTGATCGTGTTCCCACAAGTTGCTACAGCAAGTTGTATCAGTTACTGATGGAGCTACAGCAAGACGAAGCGTTTGGTCTGGGCAATGAATACCACTCCCCTCCTGGAACGTTTCGCATGATGTGCCTGTTTATTATTCATTGCAACACGCTGCAGGCTGCACTGACCCGCTCGGCCGAGTTTTACGACTACTGCAAACTGTATCGCAAGGAAGGCAGGGGCAAACGCTACCCAGCTGTCATCTACCTGCCCGATGGCGATCACGCACTGTGTCTTTTCGAGAGGTTTCCTGCGCCGACATCGCAGTCATCAAAGGATAGTGCCGTGGCCTACGCCAACGTACTATTGATGATGTATCGTTTTTACAGTTGGCTAATCGGCAAGGAATTGCCACTGCGAGAGGTATGGCTCAGAGCCAGTGCGCCCGTCAGCAGCCTTAACTATGAACAACTGTTTAACTGCCCTATTGTTTTCGATCGAGAACAATCAGGGCTGGTTATCAGTACCAGTTTGCTGGAGCACCCCCTGGCACAAAACGAAGAAACTCTCGAAGCTTACCTGCGGCAAACTCCATATCGCCTGGTGAAACCCGGCCGACCTCACGGGACTAAACCCCTTACTCGTCGCGTTGAGCAATTGCTCGTGAATTACTCTGTACAAAAAACTCCCAGTGCAGATTTTGTCGCTGAGAAACTGAACATGTCAGCGCGCACTCTGCACCGAAAACTCACGGCTGAAGATACCAGCTTTCAAATTCTTAAAGACCAATACCGCAAAGAGCTTGCGATCCATTACATTGCCCGCCCCGAGCTCACCATTGACGCCATTGCCGCCCTAATGGGTTTCCAGGAAAATTCAGCATTTTACCGTTCCTTTAAAAAGTGGACGGGAATGTCACCGGGAAGTTATCGCTCACAATTTCGTCAGGGAAACGCAAGAAATGCCTGACTCTGAAAGTTATCAGAACAAAAAGGCGTTCTTTGACCGTGTGCTAACTCTATACGGGCGCAATGCAGTTCGAGAGGCGCTCACGGACAGATCTTTAGAATGTCATTGCCTGCACTTGGCCAGTAGCAATCGCGATACCACCAAGGTAGACCAGATCAGCGCACTGGCAGACAAGCGCGGCATTTCAGTGAAATATCACAGCCGTGTCGAACTCGCCCGTATTTCGAAAAACGGTAAGCAGGATCAAGGGGTTGCTCTCGACATTGTTTGCCCGGAATTTCGCACTCTGGACAATTTTCTGAAGGAGGTATCGACAGAACAGCGATTGCGGCTGCTGGCATTGGACGGGATTACCAACCCGCAAAACCTGGGAATGATTGTGCGCTCAGCTGCGGCGGGGCGCATAGATGGCATATTGTGGTCTTCTAGAGGCAACGCCGCACTAGGCCCACTAGTGATCAAGGCCAGCGCCGGAACGCTGTACCGGGCCCCTATGCTGCTGTGTAGCGATTTGGTGGATGCACTGTCCGCGTGCAGAGCACTCGGCATGGACATTTGTACGCTCGAAGCAAATGCTCAGGAGTCTCTATTTGCGCGTCGTGAATCCAATCAGAGTATTTTCGTTTTGGGCAATGAATCCGACGGCGTTTCCGATGCGGTGAAGAGAATCGCGAGCACGGCGGTCTCGATTCCTATGAACAATGCAGTGGAGTCGCTCAACGTTGCGGTTGCCGCCTCCCTGATCGCCTACGCAGGCGACCTGAAAGAGTCGTAGCACACCCTATTTGCCCTACTTGGAAAGGTAGGACATCCCCTCTTCGAGGCCCTTCAACGTCAGAGGGTACATGTGCCCTTCGAGTAAGCGATGAGTCATGGCCACAGATTGTGTGTATTCCCATTCGTCTTCGGGAACAGGATTAATCCATATGACCTTTTCATAGGTTTGTCTCAGTCGATGCATCCAAACCTCGCCGGCCTCTTCGTTCCAGTGTTCTACAGACCCACCGGGTTGAGCAATTTCGTAAGGCGACATGGAAGCGTCGCCGACGAAGACGACTTTATAGTCATGGCTGTATTTGTGGAGCACATCCAACAACATTGTGCGTTCGTTGTGACGCCGAATATTGTTCTTCCATACACTCTCGTACAGGAAGTTATGGAAGTAGAATAGTTCCATGTGTTTGAATTCAGTGCGCGCGGCGGAAAACAGTTCCTCGCAGATTTTGACGTGAGGATCCATTGACCCACCGACATCAAAGAACAGCAAAACTTTAACCGCGTTGTGACGCTCAGGCACCATTTTGATATCCAGGTAACCCGCATTTCGTGCGGTAGAACTAATGGTGTCATCCAGATCCAGTTCATCCGCTGCCCCGGTACGCGCAAACTTTCGCAATCTACGCAGGGCTACCTTGATATTCCGAGTACCCAGCTCGACCGAGTCATCTAAATTTTTAAATTCCCGTTTGTCCCAAACTTTTACCGCTTTCTTATTTTTACCGTTCGGGCCAACGCGGATACCCTCGGGATGATACCCTTCCTGTCCAAAGGGCGATGTACCACCGGTACCTACCCATTTGTTCCCACCTTCATGGCGTTCTTTCTGTTCTTCGAGTCGTTTTTTAAATTCCTCGATCAATTTCTCCAAACCACCCAGAGACTCGATCTTGGCTTTTTCTTCTTCACTCAGATTTTTCAGAAATTCCGAGCGCAACCAGTCATCTGGAATCAGTGCTTCAATAACATCATCCAAAGCTTCCAGATCTTTAAAGTGCAGGCCAAAAGCGCGGTCGAAACGATCAAAATACTTCTCGTCCTTGACCATGCATGTGCGGCTGAAATAGTAAAAGTCGTCGACTGAGCCGAACACGACATGCTGGTTCATACCCTCGAGCAAATCGAGCAGTTCGCGGGTGGTAACCGGAACGCCGGCGTCTCTTAGACCTTGGAAAAAATTGACTAACATACCGCTAGCGACTCTCTCTCCGGTGCATAAATGCCAGGCGTTCCAACAGGTGGACATCTTGCTCGTTCTTCAACAGCGCGCCGTACAGGGGGGGTATCGCTTTGGTCTGATCACGATCTTTTAAAATCTCATCGGGGATATCATCCGCCATCAGCAGTTTCAGCCAATCGATAAGCTCAGAAGTTGAAGGTTTTTTCTTCAGGCCCGGAATGGCGCGGAGATCAAAAAACATCTCCATAGCTTCCTGCACCAACTCCTGGGTGATGTTGGGATAATGTACATCAACAATTTCCCGCATGGTGTCGCGATCCGGGAAGTTGATGAAGTGGAAAAAACAACGTCGCAGGAAAGCATCTGGCAATTCCTTCTCGTTGTTGCTGGTGATGATAATGATTGGCCGCTGCTTCGCCTTCACGGTTTCGCCTGTCTCGTAGACGAAAAACTCCATACGATCGAGTTCTACCAACAAGTCATTGGGAAACTCGATGTCCGCCTTGTCCACCTCATCGATTAACAGGACCACCTGCTCATCGGCAGTGAACGCCTCCCAAAGCTTACCTTTCTTGATGTAATTGGCGATATCGTGAACTTTGCCATCGCCGAGCTGAGAATCCCGCAATCGCGACACCGCATCGTATTCGTAGAGACCTTGCTGAGCTTTGGTGGTGGATTTGATATGCCACTGAATCAGTTTCATTCCCAAACCCGCTGCCACCTCCTCGGCCAGCATGGTTTTTCCGGTACCGGGTTCGCCTTTAATCAGCAGCGGCCGTTCCAGTGACACCGCGGCATTGACCGCCATTCGCAGATCTGCCGTGGCTATATATCGCTCTGTTCCTTCAAATTTCATTACTCACCTATTGTCGAGGTTTATCAATCAGCCGCACAGGGTACAGATTGCGACACTCCTTATCAAGAATTCGGGTCGTGGTCTTCCTGCGTGGCGCGCATCCCCGATACAACCGAATTCTGGTTGCCATTGGAGGTATTGAGTTTTCTACGCTTCCACACCTCGAGCTTTTTGCGTCGTCGGCGTGCCAATACTGCACTGACTACGAATCCAATCAACACTAAAGCCGCGCCAAAGGTCAGTACCGGGGCTCTAAAATCACCCTCCGGCTGCAACTCGCCAAGGGTGCTGATCCGGCTATTGGTGGGAGAGCCGGTAATCTCAACAACCATAGGTAGCTCGCGTTCCAGTGTTTCTCCGAGCAGACGCGCAGTGATCCGATAGCGACCGGGGGTGTCCATCCCCGGAATCTGCACCCGATATTCCCCGTCCTCCGGGACGGCATATTCTGCCATCACATCAACCACCCCGGTCTCTCCGTTTGGACCCTCGATTTCTACCAGTAGATCGAAGACACTCAGCACCTCAGCATCGCGAAGAATCTCTCCTCGCTCGCGCAAGCGCAAACCCAGTTCGGCCCGCTTCCCCACAGGCAAGCTATTGGGAAGCGGATCAACATCGAGACGCAAATCCGAGATAACTGTCACCCGGGTTTGTTCGGCGCCTGGCGCTAACAGGCCCCACTTTCCAGACTGTGGTTGCTTCACCGTCACCAGGGCAAACTTTCGGTTTCTGAACCATTCCCACCCAGGTCGCGCTTGCTGTGGACCATACTGCGTACCATCTGGGCCCAACAGCTCAACCGTTGCCGTTTCGTCGGCGAAAAATATCAGCGCTGTAAACTCCTGAACGCTTTCATCAATTTTGAACTGTTTCCCCGCAATTGGGACTCTTGCAGTGGGAGCGACCATTTCCAATGACTGATAAAAAACCTCTGTCAGTTTTTCCGCGCTGGGAGCCTGTTCAGCAATGCCGCCGGTGGCTTTGGCCAGGGAGCGAAGAAACGTCCAGTCCGCTTCTTCTGATAAAGCAATCGTGTGCACGGGAATTCCAGACGCACCCAGATCCGGAGCATTCTCAGAAAGCACTGCTCCGGCTGCTCTGGCGTTGGTCATGGGTGATTGGGACACATCCACTTTGCCATCGGTGAGCAATATGATGCTGGTGCGATAGGACGGATCCAAGCGTGTAAAATCATAGGTGGCCGCCTCGAGAGCGGCGGGAATGTGGGTGAGCTGCCCAGAGTTGTCGATATCGGCAACGGCTTTTTCAGCGGCTGTCCTCCAGGCTTTATCGATCACTCTGTGCTCAACCAGTTGTTTCACCTCATGGCCAAAGCTCCACACACCGGCCTTGGAGCCTTCCGGCAATAACCTCACAATCAAGTCCAGCGCAGGCGCTCTCAAATTGTCCGGGTCAGAATCTTTCATACTGCCGGAAACATCGATCAGCAGACGCACATCGGGCTTTAGTCCGTCACCGAGCGCGGCATCTGCCAGTCCCTGAAGGCTGAAACCAGCACTCAAAAGCAACAACCATAAGGCGATTAAAGCGCGAAAAATGGAGTACCCGAACTTCATGTGATCCTAAGCAGCTTCCTTCCGATCAGAGGGAATAGTGGTTTTTTTATCACGAGAGCGAAACACGCTAAAACGTAACAGAAGTGCAAGTAACACCGCGAGCGCCATCATCGCCAAAAGCGGCTCGAGCGACGGCTTAGCGGCTTCCGGCCCGTGAATAAGCGCTTCAAACACCGCGACGATCAGTGCAGGCGCCAACGTGGTTATCCCCACTCCAGCATTGGTAGGAGTCAACAGCAGGGCCGCCAACAGCAATACAGTCAACGCTACCCACGAGGGCCGCCAGTGTCGATTGAGCCACCAAGCCATATAGATGAGTGCAACGCACGCTGCACCCACATAGGCATAAATACCCGTCAAATATGATTCTTCGCTCAGCATGTGTGCGCCTACTCCACCCAGTGAATAATATGTTCTTCGAAGCCGTCGGGATGAACGAACTCGTCTGATACCGAACGGCCTCGAATCGAAACTCCAGCCAAATGAACCGATTCCCCGTTGCCGCTCACCAGCGGATGCCAGTCGGGAAGCCGTTCTCCATTGGCCCGCAAGCGATAGGCACAGGTAGAGGGCAGCCAGTCATAGGAAGGCACTTCTTCCACCGATAACGCAATACAGTTTGGCACCAAAATTGAACGTCGAGAATAATCGGTACAGCGACACCGGTCCTCATCGAGGTATCGGCATCGCACCTTGGTGTAATACACATCGCCTGTGTCTTCGTCTTCCAATTTATGTAAACAACACTTTGCACAGCCGTCGCACAGTGCCTCCCACTCAACTGTGGAAAGCTGAGCGAGAGATTTACTATTCCACCAGGGTTCAGTTTGCACTGCCATCCCTGTGCAACAACTGTGTCGTGGTCGGCGGCATCTGCAAATAAAAACCTTTGTCCTGAATCTGCTGCAAAACTTCCGCCGCATTGGCCCGGGCCAAATATTTGTCGGGGGTGATGACAATGACCATCAACTCCTCCGGCTCACCAAATTGAGACAGCAGGGACTCAGGAACGTGCTCCAGCCCTGCAGATTTTTCCACATACAAATAGGTCTCAGGTTTACGTGGGCTTCGATAGATCTGGCAGAGACGTTTCACGCTCTCTCCCGCGCCAGCATTTCCCGCAGGGGCGTGATCACCAATCCCTTCCTCCATCCGTTCCAGGCAAGTGGGGGTTCAATTAACTCTCCCTGTGCTTCTCTCACGAGCAGTTCATAATCTTTTCCAGAAAGCAGGATCTCGGCAGTCACTGCATTCTCGCTAGCGATATGTTTAACCGCACTCTTGAGACGTTTAACCAGCTCGCGCTGTTGTACATCCAACGGCTTCCCCAAGGGCCTTGGCAAAGCGTCGTCGGGAAGTTCGCGCTGCCGCGCCAAAAGATCCAGGAGATCTTCACCGTATTGGCGAATAGCCGGGGGCGGCAGATCAGTAGACCGCTGTAACTCCGAAAGGTTGCCTGGGTTTTGATAAGCCAATTGCAGGCAGGCCTTGTCATCGATAATCCAACCGCGAGGCTTGTCCTTTTGTCTCGCAGTGCGCTCCCTCCAGTCACCCACGGCAGATAAAACCCCGAGTTCTCTGGGATTTAACTTCCAGGCAGACTTAATCCGCTTGTAATAGCCAGTGGAATTGGATGCCAGGGACGCCGCAGCGTCTCTACCGTCGGCCAACACCCATTCCCGCTTGCCCCGGTCTTCACACTCGGCATCCAATACCCGCCAGGCATTCAATAGATGGGTGACATCCAGAGCGGCGTAATCACATTGCGAGTCAGTCAGCGGCCTCTGTAACCAGTCGGAACGAGTTTCACCCTTGGGAAGATCAATGCCTTCTATCTCTGCCACCAGGGACCGATATCCCAGACCGAATCCCCGGCCCACAACCGCCGCCGCTTTTTGAGTGTCAAACAAAGGTTGAGGCAACACTCCCAACCATTGTTGGAACACTTCCAGATCTTCGCTGGCAGAGTGAAGGATTTTCACCACGCCAGGATTCTCCATGAGTTGAATTAACGGGTCGAGATCTTCGATGGCTAGCGGATCAATTAACCACGCAGTTTCCGCAAAGCAAAGCTGCAATAGCGCTGCTTGGGGATAAAACGTATTGCGGCGCATGAATTCCGTATCAACCGCTACCGCCGCACGACCCTGGGCATCTGCAAGCATATCAGCCAGGTCGTCGTCACTTTCCAAAAGTTCCCAGTGCAACATCTACTCCAGCACCCGCCTGCCACTAAAGGCATGGGCCAATGTGGAGCCATCCACGTACTCAAGTTCACCACCCAGCGGGACACCGTGAGCAATCCGGGACACCTTTACGTTGACGTCCTGCAATAAGTCCGTCAGGTAGTAGGCTGTCGCCTCACCTTCTACCGTGGGGTTGGTGGCCAAAATCACCTCTTCAATATGCTCATCGATCACACGCTGTTGCAACACATCCAGCCCTATTTCTTCCGGACCGATGCCATCGATAGGCGACAAGTGTCCCATCAAAATAAAATAAACACCTCGGTAAGTGCTGCTGGACTCCACCGCCAGGACGTCCGCTGGAGTTTCCACAATGCAAATAGTGGTGGAATCACGCCGAGAATCGCTGCAGATCTCACACACTTCCAACTCTGTGAAATTTCTACAGCGCGCGCAGTGTCCCACTTTGTCTATCGCTTCACCGATGGCGCCCGCTAACTTTGCCGCGCCCTCTCTATCTCGCTCAAGCAAGTGTAGTGTCATACGCTGGGCGGACTTCGGGCCCACACCAGGGAGGCAGCGAAATGCATCGATTAAATTCTCTATCGC
The DNA here is from genome assembly GCA_045110675.1 of Halioglobus sp. Classification (GTDB taxonomy): domain Bacteria; phylum Pseudomonadota; class Gammaproteobacteria; order Pseudomonadales; family Halieaceae; genus JBALVT01. The sequence goes on from JBGCGJ010000020.1 coordinate 133,943, forward strand.
CGGGCTAAAGTTCATCTTCGCTCTCTACAGTCTGACAAATTCCCACTGCTGGCGTTCCTCAAAACGGCATCTTGAAACCGGCGGGCAAATTCATGCCGGACGCAAGGCCTGACATCGCCTTCTGATTGTGCGCCTCGACTTTTCGCACGGCGTCATTGACCGCAGCCGCCAACAGATCTTCCAGTATCTCCTTGTCTTCTGATAACACTGAATCGTCAATCTCCACCCGCTTTACATCGTGCCGTCCCGTCATAGTCACGGTAACCAGACCGGCACCGGCTTCACCAAGAATCTCGGTATTCGCCAGCTCTTCTTGTGCTTTTTGCATATCTGCTTGCATCTGTTGGGCCTGCTTCATCAGGTCACCCAATTGATTGCTCATCCTCTCTCTCCTCTTGGCTCAACAGGAACGATGGAAGTTCGGTCCAGCTCTCCATCGAAACGTTCGATTAATTGTTGTAACAAGGGGTCGCCCTCTATTTCCGCGACCGCTTCGCTTTGGCGCTCCGCATCCAGGCGGATTCGTATCAGTGCAGGGGTTTCTCCCAGCAGCGCGCCTGGGTTAATCGCCACTGTTAGGGACCTGGAAAAATAGTTCTCCAACGCCATGCGGATTTTCCCCACATGGCCCTCGTTGAACAAACTGGCGCTGTTCTCATCGAGAACGAAATCTAGCGTATCGCCCTCGCGCGAACGCAACTCACAATTGGATGCAATATTGTAAACAATTCCAACCAGGCCTAGCTCAGCCAGGGTAGCAGTCCAGGTCGCAGGCGTGAGTGAGCTGAGCTCGCCCTGAACTATCGGACTTTCACTGGCAGAAACACTAACAGAGGTTACGGGAAGAGGCGCTGCAGGCTGGGAGGGCTTAACAGACGCCTGTACTGTTGCCTTTGCCGACGCCTGTACCGACGCCTGTACTACAGGCGCCTCAAGTGGCTTTTTTATCGGAGTGTCGACCTCCCCGGCGACTGGCTCTGAAGCCAACTCGGGGGCGGACTCAAGAACCGGCTTAGGGGCCGACTCGGGAACAACGACCGCTGCCGGAACAAGATCATTCGGGCCAAGGGATTCATCCAATACCGCAACGGGACGAAAGGCGATCATCCGCAGTACCAGCATTTCGAAACCACTGCGAGGATCCGCGGCCAAACGGATATCTCGCTTACCATTAATTGCCACTTGGTAAAACAATTGCGCATCTTCCTGGGTGATACCACTGGCCAAAGCGACGATTCGCTCGGCATCGCCCCAATTATTGTCCACTGCATCGGGTACCGCCTGGGCAATGGCAACGCGGTGAATCAAGGAGATAAGCTCATCGAGGCTGCCTTCAAAATCGGGCGCGTGCTCGGACATTTTGCCAATTATCGACAGGGCATTGACAGCATCGTTCGCCATCACAGCTTCGAGTAGTTGATAGATGAAACTCAAATCGACGCTACCGAGCATGTTCCGAACATCTTCCTCGGTGAGCTTGCCCGAGCCAAAGGCGATCGCCTGGTCGGTCAGGCTTAACGCGTCCCGCATACTCCCCTCGGCGGCTCTTCCAAGAAGCCAAAGCGAGGGATCTTCAAAGTTGATCATCTCTTCACCCAGCACATGCTTCAAGTGGGAGACTATTTGCTCAGGCACCATATTTTTAAGGTTGAACTGCAAGCATCGGGACAAAATTGTCGCCGGTAACTTCTGGGGATCGGTGGTAGCCAGTAGAAATTTAACATGGGGCGGAGGTTCTTCAAGCGTCTTCAAAAGAGCGTTAAAACTGTGGTTTGACAACATATGTACTTCGTCAATCAAGTACACCTTGTAGCGGGAGCGCGTGGGCAAATATTGCACGTTATCGAGCAGCTCACGGGTATCTTCAACCTTGGTCCTTGAAGCCGCATCTATTTCCCACAAATCGACACTTCTGCCTTCACTGATTTCCAGACAGGAACTGCACTCATCACAGGGCTGAGAACTCACACCCTTCTCGCAATTCAGACATTTGGCCAAAATTCGAGCGATGGTGGTTTTACCCACTCCCCGGGTACCCGTGAACAGATAGGCGTGGTGAAGACGGTCGTGATCCAGGGCATTAATCAAGGCTTGCAACACATGTTCCTGCCCCACCATTTCGCGAAAGCTCTTTGGCCGCCATTTACGGGCTAGGACCTGATAGGACATGCGTGTATTGCCTTACTGGGTATAGAGAATGGGCTAGCATACACCAGCCGCAGGGTGACATAAAACCGCCGAAATCGAAATTGGAGGCGACCCAGACAGCCACACCTCGGCACATGAGTCGGTAACTACCGTTGCTCCCTTCCGGGCCTGGCGGAATTCACTACCTATCATTGCGAGGGGACCGCCTGAGCCACCATAGCGTCTGCAGTCGTCGCAGAGGGCGCGTATTGTCTACGAAACTTCACAGCCGTGCAACTGCCCAGGCAGTCATAGAGCAGGTAAGAGGCGACAATAAACTGTCACCTGTGTGACCGGAAAGCACCCGAATAAAAATGGCACGCCCACCAGGATTCGAACCTGGGACCTACGGCTTAGAAGGCCTATCTGTGCCGATTTTGCAACTTGCTGACAAGTAACATAATCTTCCTTTTATCACATTTATATACTTATATTTCAACAAGTTATACTGCCTTTGTTTGTCCGTTTCTGTTCTTCTCTGTTCCTGCCTGACCGTCAAAATACGTCAAATCTGTGTTACTATTGTGTTGCTAAACTTTTTTCGGAACTCAGGACAGTCAAACTATTTACGTTGAATTGATCCATTTTGGGGAGTGAACTTCCTTGTCTCAGAAACTCACAGCCAGCGTCATCAAAAACCTTAAACCGAGGAACAACCGCTACCTCGTGACCGACACTAAAACGGCAGGTCTTGCCGTCGTCATTGGCGCAAATGGCAGTAAATACTTCTACTACCGGTACCGACCTTCCGGTAGCAGGTCTATCGTCGAGGAACCCATCGGGAACGCAACTGTTCTCTCTCTGGACGATGCCCGCAAAGCGGTGGCCATCAAAGCCGGTGAAGTTGCCAAAGGTACGGACCTCAAGGCACAACGGCTCTCCCGCCGGAAAAAAGATAAGGAGCCAGACGAGCGAGCCGAATTGGAACTGTTTAACTATATCGAACAATACTACGAGCCCTACGCCACAGAGCACAGTGTCTCATCGATCGAAATCGTCCGAATACTGAGACGAGAATTCGAGTTTCTGAAGCACAAGCCCATCGATCAAATCGACAGCGACGACATTGAGCAATGGCGCACGCGACGGAGTAAACAAGTCACCTTCACCCGTATCAAGCGGATTTACACTTATTTAAAGGCCTGTATCAATACCGCGGTGAAGTATTACAAACTGATTGATCGATATGAATTGCAGACTTATACCCTCAAACGAAAGATCGGTGAGAAGGTCAATCCACCGAAGATCCGTTACCTATCCAAAGAGGAGGAACAACAGCTCCTTCACGCACTTCAGGAACGAGATCAGGGCCTACGAGAGAAGCGGGCTCGCTATGTGGAATGGCAATCCAAACGCAATCACAAAAAACAACACCAGGAACTGATTACCGATGCGGATTTTCCGGACCATGTAACGCCTATCATTATTCTCGGCTACCAAACCGGCTTTGATTTGGGAGATATTTTTGACCTGAACTGGTCGCACATCGATT
>JBGCGJ010000021.1:0-84038 GCA_045110675.1 Halioglobus sp.
CTGCCGCAATCGGCATCCCAAAAAAACTATAAACTTCGAACGCTTCTGCGGCAGCCTGTGACTGGAACGGCGTGAAGAAGCCTGTATCCCAATCATATCGCCAAGAGTTCTGAAAATCATGGGTAAAGCCAACCCGATTGATAAACTTAGATACAAAAGGGACACTGTCGTAGATTTTTAAATCTCCCTCTGGAGTCATGCCGAAATTCGCGCCAAGCTTACTGTCAACTCCCGGCGTTCCAGGTTTTCGACCTCTCGTACCATCAAGCCTAACATCTCCATACTCATATCTGCACGTCTGGGTCTCTGGACTGTTTGCACACGCCAGCAATTTTAATCGTGTACTAATTGTTCGAGTATACTCCCAACCAGTCCGTAGTATCGACGTAGCCAAGCTAAGTCGAAATCCATCAGCGAAGCTTCCACCGCTAGCTCTCGAAGTTACTCCCCCAGCAATACTATTGGTAGCAATTCGACTATAGCTCCATTGATCTCCAAAGTGGCCGCCAATTCCTCCAAAAACCGCGCCAGAAAAAGCGCCTTTGACTCCAGAAGAAAGTGCGTCTCCAGCGCTGGCACCATTGAAAGCAGCGGTCGCCACTCCAGCGGCAAATCCCGCAGACGCTCCTCCAACTACGCCTCCCAAGATCGCTGCATTAGCAGATGCCGATACAATGTTCGCCTGCGTTACGCTGGCGGCCGGAGCAAAGGCGTAAAATGCCGCATTACTCGCCCATGCAGATGCCGCACCATAGGTCAGTGCCGCGATAGCAACGACTGCGCCAACCTTGACGACGTCCTTGAAACTAAAATATCCAGTGGGGTCAGTATACGCCAACAGATTATTATGCACGTAGCTGTAACGGTTATAACCTTGAGTATTTGTCACACCATCAACAAACGGATCCGCCTGCAAAAACCTCCCCAAAACCGGATCATAAATCCGCCCGTTCATGTGAATCACGCCTACCTGATCCAACATTTCATGTCCTGTGAATCCACGGGTCGTAGTCGACGTATCAAAATTCATCAATTCGGAGGCTGATAGGTCTAATCCATTTATGCCACGGCGCTTACCCCAGGCATCGAATTCATAAAATTGTCTTTCTGATCCATTCTTATCCGTGGTGACATCTAGAGATCCCAGGTGATCTTTTAGTATGTAGTTTGTGACGGACGCGGTATCGGTCTGGTTCACGCTGAGCGTTATCACCACATTACCCAAATGTCGCTTGATCAGTTCGCTGCCGTCCGGTTTGGTTATTTTCTCCACGTTTCGTAGATAGCGTGTTTTCGTTTCCTGTGAGTTCGCCCTGTCTATCCTCATGTATCGAGAGCGGTTGGGACCGTATTGAAAACTCGTGACATGACCACCTTTTACGATGCGTATCGGCTTGTCGAATGTTGAATAAGTGAAAGTCCTGCCGGTGCTATCACTTTTCATATTGCCGTTGTTGTCGTATTGGTACTCAGCACCGTCGCCAGTATAAGTCACCGCATGCGGCCTGAGTGTGCCACCTGAGTCATAGGTATAGGAACCCACATCAGATTTCCAGGTGATATTGCCCAGTGTGTTGTATCTCACTTCCCTGCCCGGCTTTCCCTGCACTTGTGAGCGGGTCATACGGTTGAGTGTGTCGTAAGTAAAATCTTCAGTGAAATTCCGATTGGGCGTGACGTTCTTGCGCTGCTTTAAATTGCCAACGGCATCCCAATCATATGCGTAGCCCTGAAGCTTAAGCCCTCCCAAATACTCAGGGTTTAGAACGCTGTTCATTGTCGCTAAACGGCCTGTGGCTGGATTGTACACACGGTTTTCGATCAGCCCGTTGCCATGCCTCGCCTTCGTTACGTTAACTCTGGCATCCATTTCTTTTACTTCGTAGTAAATGTCTTTGGGATTGCCGTCTACATGAACGGCGTCGGTGATTTTTTCAAGGAAGCCATAAGTGTTGTAATGGGTTTGGGTAGCGCTGTTGTCCCACGAGCAATCGCCCCCGGCATCAAAGTTCTGGAAGACCCGACCGTATTGATCATAGGTTGTTTTGGCGCAGTGGTTATCACCCTCCTCCAGCTGCGTGGTAGTTATGCTCGGACGCCCCAGAGAATCGTAACCATAGGACTCGGAGTAGTACGAAGACAGATCGTCAACCGCAATAAGCGAGCCGCGACCACCTCCGGTCAGAGCGTTATTGAATGACCAACGACTATCACTCTCGACACTGCCATCGGCCCTGCGGTCCACTCGCCGAATCATGCGCCCTAAAGCATCGTAGTTCATGGTGCTGGTCTGATTATTGCCGTTGGTTTGGATTTCCAATTCACCAAAGGCGTTGTACTCGTACTCCCAGTGACCTTTGTCGGGATCATCCATAATGGTTTTGCGCCCCAGCAGGTCATAGTCCATGGTTACTAGAACATTATGCGGATCCGAAGAATTTCCCAGGTGTCTGACGCTCGCCAGGTTTCCATCGGCGTCGTAGCCGTAGCTAAGCCTTGCATTTTCGTCATCGTAGACATCAACCAGCTCACCCAATACGTTAGTGACTTCTGTTTTCCTTTGACCCTTGGGATTCTCGGTAAGTGTTGATAATCCTAAATAACTCGCTCTAACCGAAGTCAAAATTCCGGGTAGCTTGGTGCTGATTATCCGGCCCAAAATGTCGTAGCTGATCTCCGTCTTATAGACGGTTTCGCCACTGCGGTAAGGTTCGGTGGTTTCCACCACTCGACCAAGATTGTCATAGTTGATATCGACAAAAGCCCAATCACCGGCAAACAAAAGGGTTGCGCGCCGAACTTCCCGTTCCAGCAAATCGTAGTATGTCTTGCTCTCCGCTCCGCCTGCTTGTTTGGTATGCACAACATAAGCAGCCTGTGTGCGATTCGCTCCGGATGGGCAATGCAGATCGCAGGGTTTCATCAGAGTCAAACTGGATGCGCCATTGTCTTTGGAAACAAAGTAAGGTTTGCCCAGCGACCCATAGCGTGTATTGGTCGCCACGCCATTGATATCGAGCAACTGTGTCGGTAGTCCGAGTGCATCCCGTGCGGTCACCCATTGGGTGGTCTGGCCAACACTGTTTTTTTGCAGCGCCATATTGCGACCACCCGTTGCTGCGTCGTAGACACTTTCGGCGATTCGAATACCTGCTGAGCCCGAAGCTACGGCACCAACTTGTGTCACCTTTTTCCTATTTCCGAAAGTGTCGTATTGGTAGGTGGTCGTCAAGGTATATTCAGATTGGTTGGGCTCTATGGTCTCCGATTGCAACAAGCCCTTTTTTGCACCGTTGGTGAAGTAGCTGAAAGTAGATTCACGCACCGATGGTTCTTGACCTTCAAACCGATGCGTATTTACACGCGTATGTGTTAAGCGTCCCAGCTCTTTGTACCATTGAATATCTGCGCCGTAGGTGTTGGTCGTGCTTTCGAAATACACGTTAGCTCCCTCTCCGTCCTGTGTTGTCACGTCAACTGAAAGGGGGTTTCCGTAGAAGTCATAGCTAGTAACAGTCGCCACTTTTTGTAGCAAACCGCCAACACTCAGGGTACCGGGCGGCACGGTGTAACCACTTCCGGTGGAGTAGCTGGATTCATCGCTGCGGGAAATAAAGGGCTGGTAAACCACGGCATTGTCGCCAGCCATAACAAGGATCTTAGCTTGTGAATCATTGTGCGATTCTTTTAGTAGCTGACCTTCTTTTGTTTCCACCCTGGTCACCAGCGAGTGTCCTATGAAGGGAAAGTCCTGACGGAACGTGGTGGTTGTCCTTAACCCCGTCTGAGCGTCAATCGTACGAATCTTCTCGAAGCCCAGCAGTCCTCGACCAGCCGCTTGTATTTTAGCCTCACCGTAGAAGTAACTGATGCTGCTAGTGGCTTGCGGATTTCCGGCTAGAGGAGCGCTACTTGAAACTGCGTTCACTACATACAAAGGCGCCATTAACTCCAGGATCGGCGAATTCTTACCTAAGGTTTGCGCTCCCTCCGGCAGTGCTCTACCCCAGTCACCGTTCAGCGCCTGATAGAATTCAGAGCTCGTTTCCAGCAAATAGTCTGAACACCAATCATAACTGTGGCCCTCTGATATACAGGCCTCCGATGAACTGGTGGAGACTTCCACCCGAGCGTAGTGACCGCTAGTCGACAACGCTCCGTAGTGAATTCGCGTTTTTGCACCCAGTCCGTTGGTAATCTGTGCGATCATACCTCTGGGGTGATGAGCCCCCTTGCTGTGGTAGATATCCAAACTGGATTCTCTAAAGTGAAGATAATCCGCCACACCATCGCCGTTCATATCGGCGAAAAAACGCGACTGCCCAGCTCTCCCATTCGTGGCCTGATAATCGAAAGCCGCTGCAAAGCCATTTTGTTCAGGTAGCCACAATTTAACCGCCAGCTGATCACTTTGATCGTTATGCCAGGACACATCGGGATAGCCGTCCTGGTTATAATCAACCGTCAGGGGAACCCCTAAAATAGTCTCTCCCTCATTCGCCAGTGCGACTTTCGGTTCAAATCCAGCCCCAGTATTGATGCTATAAAACCAGTCTCCCGCATGATTTTCCATCAGCAGATCTGACAAACCATCGGCATTGATATCCACGGGCTGAATGCTGCGCATAGCACAGAAATAGCCCTCTCCTTGCTGCCGGAATAACGGTGAAGCGGGGCCTTGTGCGTATTCATCGAAGCCCTCTTCAGTGGCGATCATAATTCGGCACATTAAACTGACGCCTCGATTTGGATAATCGAATCGATCATTGGTCAGTAAGTCAACTTGGCCGTCACCGTTAAAGTCCGCACCAACTCCTCGACCATTTAGTGTAGTCACAGGATTTTGAGTGCCCAAGAAATTTGGCGTCGATGTGTTGAAGGCGATCGTTTCTGCTTCATCAAAGGCATAGAACTGATTGTCAGATGTATCGGTATCCCTGGCTGCGAGTTGACGCCGCACAATGGGTGCGCCCGCTGCAACGGTAGCGTCACGATAAACGAGATCTACCAGGCCATCTGAATTCAAATCGGCTAGGTGCAGCGACAACTCTTCATCTATTTTCACATCGAGATCGACGACACCTGCCCCCATCTCCGAATCCGGACTGAAAGACTCCAATCGCCAGCCCTCCGCAGTCGCCATTGATAGAAAGACCAACAGGTTGTGGTTTTCTGTTCTTTGCAATAACACGTCCTGACGTCCGTCGGCGTTATAATCCAAGACATGTACTTTGTAGTTGGCGTGGTTGAGCGAATCGCGCCAGATAGTTCGTCGTGGACCAAAACCCGTACCGTTAGACACCGCGTAGTTCACTTTAGTGTCGTGAACATTGCCGTCCAGCTCATACTTTGGCTCAACCCAAACAATATCAGGCAGTCCATCGCCGTTGATGTCCGGATATTTAACATCGCTCACCAGGCGATTATCCCGATTCTCCAGTGTGGTTGTGCCTTCCGGCGATGCAGAATACCCGAAGCCGTAGGGTGTGCCAGGCATGGTCACTGTTTCGCCCTGTAAGGTGTAGTCGAGAGATTCACCGGTCACCTCCTCCGCACCGACCCAGGTAAACTGTGTGGGATTCAAACAGGTCGCGCCATTGCACTCTTGAACACCGCGTAAACGACTGAGCTTATTGAGACGACTGGCAGTTTCAGTTCCATAATTCAAGTGAAATTGACGTACTGCACTGGAGCCGTTAAACACCTCTATGGTTTGCAAACGACGCGTAGTGGCAAACTGATACCCTGCGACATACCCGCGAACAGGGTCTGGCCGCTCGGTATTGTCGTAGTTAAAGACGATGCGAGCGTTGTGGGAAGAACCCGTTCCAAACGCGTAACGAATTTCACCAATGCGGTGTCCATCGCTGTGGTCGCCGGTGTAGTGGTACTCAATATAGTTACCTTTACCACTACCGAAATTACCCAAGCTGTCTTGAAACTGGCTGAGAGCCCACGTCATCGTATGGTTGTTGTCGGATGTCTGGTGTTTCGAATTTGACGTCGCGCCATAGTGACTCAACGAGCCGTCCTTGCGGCGAACTTCGAAAGAGACAGGCGCACCATCGCTACTGCCTATTGCAGTCACTTTCGCGAAACTGTCTATTTCTGTTTTGTAGGTGGAACCGGCGGCACCGTAGCCATCACCGCTTTCCAGGACGAGTCGTTGGCCATCCAGGCAAAAGCGGTCCTGAGAGGTCCAGGTTATGGGCCTCGCCTGATTGTCTTGTACCAGGGTTTGACGACAGCGGGTAATTGCCGACAAGCCCCCAATAGACCAACCTTTTCCCAGCAGACCGTTACCGGCCAAACTCGAGTAATTAAGCGATATTTCAGGGGCAATACCCGCTGTACCCGCCGGCACGGCAATAGGAAAGGAATACGTGGCAGCACCTGAATCATCGACACGAAACTGTCCAGAGGTCGAACCAATTTTGTCCGAGGTGACGACCGCTGCATCGGTGATCGGCGGAGCCGACGCTATCTCCGGAGATGGAGCCGGCAAAACCCCACCGTCTGCAGGAGGGCTATAGGCCAACAACGTATGAGCATGAATCGGAGAGCAGTTGCCACTTAAGAAACCGGTACAGGCCTGAATCCAAAAATCATAAGTAGCTGGGTGCTCGAAATCGTGGACACCCGCTGAAATCTGCGTAAGTTGATCTGAGGTGATCAACGTTTCATCTGAATTCACAAAGGTAATAAAACCCTGGGGATTATTGTCTGCGTCATAGGGGATACCATCGATGCTGCTACGAATCCAATAGCCGGCTACATCTGACTCAGTAGATGGGTTCCAACTTAATGTATAACCCACTTCTGTATCCTCAACAGTAAAACCGGAGGGGGTTAGCAGCGATCGGACCGTAATCAGTGCTGTTCCGGAATTAGGAGAACACTCTGTTTCCGTCGCACAGGGCGTTACAAGGTATTGATACAGTCCTGGCAGACTGAAATCTGTTGCACCCTGGTAGGCCGTCGTCAGTTGTTCAGAAGTCACCGTCGTGGTGGATGCAGAAACATAGGTGAGGTAGCCGTAACCCGGCAGAGCAACACTATCGACATAGGCAGCAATTCTGTAGCCACCGGCACCCGTCACAGCACTCCAACTCAAGGTGTAGTTACCCGTATAGTTCTGATCCTTATTACTAATGGTAACGGCGGTGGGACCCGGCAGATCCGACGGGATTTCAACTTCAGCAAGCAGGGGTTGGCTGGCATTGCTACAGCGAGTTCCATTGTTCACACAGGCAGAAAGAAAGAACTCATAGCTCGCCGGCTGAGTGAAATCAATCGTGCCACCACTAGCCGTATAAGCCTGTGTAAGCACTTGAGCGCTGATACTTGTGGCGTTGCTGCCGTCGATATAGGTAACGATGCCATAGCCAGGAGGTGTAGCCCCGTTTCGCGTCACAGCTACGACGTAACCGCTAGCATTCGCAGATACATTCCACTGCAGGCCGTAATCCCCGTTGCTAAGTTCACCCGTCAACGACAAGCCAGAGACGGCAGCTGGAGCCAAAATTGCCTGCTTGCTGACACTGGCGTACCCACCGCAAGGGCCCAATATCGAGACACAGGCACGCACGCGGTAAATATGCGTACCCGCACCCTGCACTGCCGGATACGCATAGGTCTTGGCAAGACTCGCATCGACCCACTCATTAACCGTCTCTGCACCGGCATGGGTGTGACTGACATTGTAGCCAGCGACATCGGGCTGGCTAGACCACGTGAGCCGAGGTTCGTCACCCTCTATCAATACAGCAGGGGTTAGGGCGGCACCGGTCACCGCACCGGGAAGTGCCTGCATGGTCACTGTCTTTAGCGCAGCATTGCCGCAACCTCCCACGTAATTGACGCAGGCTACCACCGAATAAACATAGGTTCCGGGTGTCGTCAGTGTTTCAGCAAAATCACGAACCTGGTACCCCAGCCCAGCTATGACAACCGGCACGCCACCGTTGAGAGTGCGGGTAATGTAATAGACAGATGCAGCGGTAATATTACTCGCAGCAGACCACTTCAGATCAAAGGTCATCTCCCCATAGTTCTCTGTTGAAGTACTGTATGCCGTGTCGTTAATACGAAAATTGCCCGGAATGGTCGGCTGCGGGTGGACCACAATAGACCTGGCCCGGGCAGCGGGATCGCTGCAAGTGGCGTAGTTGTTCGTTGCGCAGGCAGAAATTTGATACAGGTAGTTGCCCGGCGCAAGACCTGACTCGTTAAAATTGAGATTCGAGTTATTTCCTATGGTAACGAGAGCCGGTGCGGCGCCATTCTTACTTCGATACAGATAATAATAACTCGCTCCGGATGATTGAGAGCTCCCCCAACGCACTGTAAACGCGCCAGTGATATTCGGCATCGCTCCCGCAAGGGTCAAGCTACCGGGTGGGTTTGGTTTTTGAGGAACAGGAGGTGGGTTTCCCGGAGCGGCATGAGAGGTGGAAGCAAGTAATAGCGCGAGTAAGAAATAACAGGCCGAGAAAAAACGGGGCATCGCAGATTTCCTTATCTGTGTTCATGAGACACCATCAGGACCACCTCTAGGCCCACCACTTTTCAATAGTGGCGAAACAAAACTAGCACATTGAATTAGGAGAAAAAGCGATTGGCTGAATTAGACCAACTATGGGAAAGGCAAAAGGATTAGGATGTATTACACCGCTATCAGGGAGTAAAGCGATGCACAAAATATTATTTCTAATTGCCACTACTACAGTGGCGACAACAGCAGAAGCAAGTTTACCGGAACCACTATACAGCTACAAGAACACCTATATTTCCTGCGTAAACACCGTTGTGGCGCAAACTCTAGAAGCCGGTAACGAAGTCAGCGAACCTCTATTGCGAACGGCTTGCATGCAAGAGTTGGCCACCCTGAGAGCGGTGGTTCCAGAAGGCATGACCTCATTCTTTTTCGATCAACTAAGAGAAGAAGTGAAGTCGAACGTGTACAGGCAAGTTGCGCCTCCATCACAATAGCTGGCAGCAACAAAAAACTAGGGCGCCATCGCTTCAAAAGAATCAAACCCATAGGGTTCGTGATGGCCCATGCTCATGTTTTCAAACATGCCATAGGTCACTTCTCCCGTATTCAATTCAAAGCGGACTAGCGTTTCATACAACGGGCCCAAAGTTTTTCGTGCCTCGTGGGTACTGACATCAAAGTCAACTGCTTCGAGTTTGAATTTACCGTGATGCTGCCCGTGCACCCAATCGGGATTTGGAAAGTAACCGGTCCCGGCAGCCAGGTAAGCGCAGCACAGCGCCTCGGCTTTTACGGTAACCGGGTTGCCCTCCTCATCGTCAAACAATAGTTCGGCAGTCTCCAATTCCCGGGTCCCACTTTTGTACTTAATACAGTGGCGGGGTTTGCCCAGTTGATGCACTGCCCCGCCCTTTTCGTAGCTGTCGATTTTTACGCACTCTTCAACTAATAAGCTGCCATCCGCATTCTCCTCGATAAATACTTTCAGTTGAAAATCCGGAAATTGTAGCGGTGCCCACATATGGAAAAATCCAAAGTTCTCGATGTATTCGTTGATGCGAATTCCCATCGGCTCAGCTTCACCCACGGGCCTGATACCCCATGAGTGATCTCTGACGCCCAGATAATCCTCGGGCGAGATGGCTATCTCTTCACCCCTTATATTCAAACGCCCCTGCCAGCGGCCCATTTGGGTATAGCGGGAGGTATCCATTGTGATGCGCGCGCCCTTGCGAACCACCGTCCGCGGTTCCTCCACGGCGGGAGCGGTACCCTCGAACCTCAGGTCAAAACTAATTTCATGCTCATTGTCATCGCAATGAATTCTGAGCACTTTCAGACTTTCAAGTACCTCCACCGAAAACGGTCCCACCGTTGTATCTGACCGATCCACCCCCAGCTCTCGCGAGCAGCGCAACACCTGTTGTTTGCCCTTATACACAATGCACACAAACGCATCGGTTGTGCCGAGGTTGGGATATTGCCCCATACCGAAGACCATGAAGAGCTCTCCCGACATAGGATGAAGATTGAAATAGTAGCGGTCGTAAAAATTTCGATCACTGGTCGATACCTGGTCAAAGGTTTCGGGGGTTTGATGAGCCAACGACTCGTCCATGGCACTAATGGGCATAACTACTCCTCGATCTCTTCTGTGACTAAGACAACAGCTTAGTGCAAACACGGTAGAGATAAACACGAATAGTTAAACCATTGTTTCAAAACTAGTGAATATTACTTTCACCCGGTGATAGCATTGGCAGTAATATTCGGAATCAGTTTTATTCACAATAAAAAGCGCATCCGCACGGGATGCCTCAAGCTCGATAAGGATCAACATTGCCAGAAACTAAGCGCTGGACGCCCACCATATTGCCTTTGCAGGAGATTGTGGATGAACCAGTCGGTGGCAAAGCGGCTGGATTGGCAGCACTCATTAAGATGGGGCTGGATGTACCTCCCGGGTTCGTTATTCTCAATGCACAGTCCGATGTTTTTCCAGAGGATTTGGCCCAGCGTTACAAAGAAATTGATGAAGGCAAAGTGGCCGTTCGGTCCTCGGCCATCGGCGAGGATGGCGTAGCAGCATCTTTTGCGGGGCAGTACGAAACCATTCTGAACGTTGAAGGTCTGGAGCAATTGCTTGCGGCAATAGCGGACTGTGTTGCTTCTCTGGATTCCGAACACGCCAAGCAGTATTCCAACGAACAGGCGGATGTGGAGTCACCACAAATGTGCGTTGTGGTGCAGAGAATGGTTGACGCAGACTACGCCGGCGTATTGTTTACCGCCGACCCTGTATCGGGCCGCCATGATCGTTTGGTCATTGACGCGGTCGCTGGCTTGGGAGAATCCCTGGTAAGCGGAGAACGAACACCTGATCATTACGAACTCAATCGTGCAAATATCCTGGTAAACACAGATCTAGCGGATGACGCCCCTCTTCTAAGCGATGAGCAGATCGCTGATCTCGCTGAGGGAGCACGCACGGCAGCCACTTCACAAGGCGCCGATTTGGACATGGAATGGGCCATAGACCAAAGTGGCAAATTACACTGGCTTCAAGCAAGACCAATAACCACGCTCGGCTGCGATCTCAATGATGGCTTTACCGAAATCGCCCCTACAGATGTCATCACCCGCTGCAACGTCGGCGAGATGATGCCCGGCCCCGTATGTCCTCTTACCTTTTCCACTCAAGGTCGCGCCATTGAGCACGGCATGCAACATATGCACGTAAGCTATGCGGGTCGGCCCCGGATCACCGATGAATGGACTCAAATCAATCTGTTCTACGGCCATATGTTCATCAATTTATCGGGTGGTCTGGAATCATCGCGTTACGTTTCCCTGACTAATGCAGAGGTCATGGGTCAAACAATGTGTGGCATGGTGATACCCCAACTTAAAGAACCCGATAACAAAAAGAGTTTACCCCGGCGATGGTGGGGCTCGTGGAAATTTATCCAGTATTGCCTGCGCGCTACCAAAGTCATTGCCGAATTCGATTCACGCTTTGCGAATTTTCAGATCGACTACAAAAATGACATCGCCGCCATGAACGAGGAAATGGAGGCCAAATTCCCCTGGTTACTCGAGATGGACGAAGTGCATCTGCGCTCTTCTGCCTATTCAGGGCTGATGGAAGGTATTGTTCAGGGCGTTGTCACAGGTAACAACAAAAACCCTACGGAGACAGAGGCGGCTGCGCTGCAAGCTGAGGCCGCGCGTTTGTTAGCCGGCGCAACGGGAGTAGAAAGTGCCGTCATGGTCGAACAGCTCGATGCAATTGTCGATGCGATTGCCAGCAACGAGGAAGAGGCTGCATCGTTTCGTGAAATGTCGGCTGAACAAGCGCTAAGCTGGTTACAAAGCAGTAGCTCTGGCAATTCAGGCCGGGCTTTCACTCGCTTTTTAGAGCGTCACGGCCACCGTGGATACCGTGAGCTCTGTGTGAGAGAAAAAGCCTGGAGAGATGAGCCAACTCAGGTGGTGATCACCATGCAAGCTTCGATCGCCGCGCGACTGACCGACAATTATGCACCGCGAAAATCCCAGGACATTGATTTATCAACACTCAGCTCGGCGCTAAAATGGCTGCTGCCTCATGCACACAAGGCAATCAGACAACGTGAACAGACCAAGTCGATGCTGGTGGATGCCACTTATCGTTTGAAATGTGGCTATCGCCATCTCGGAAAATTATTGGCTCAGGAGGGTTTTCTAGAAGATGAAGACCTGGTGTTTTTTCTATCGCGAGAAGAATTGTCAGCCTTTTGCAGAGAGCCAAACAAAGACATGGCGGACCTCACTATACTGCGAAGACGGACATTGGAGTTTCAGGAGAAACTGGAGTTTGAAGATATTCATGTGGGCTTTGCAGAGCCCTCAGAATATCAGCCGATTTCCACATCAAATGAAAACGAACTCATTGGCAGGCCGGTAAGCCGCGGAGTTGTAGAAGGAATTGCGCGTGTTGCGGTCACCCTCGAGGAGGCTTCCCATTTGCAGCTTGGCGAGATATTGGTATCTCGTATTACCGATGTCGGCTGGACGCCCTACTTCAGCTTAATTGGTGGCCTGGCAACCGATGTTGGCAGTGCAGTATCCCATGGCGCTGTTATTGCCAGAGAATACGGTCTGCCAGCCATTGTTAACCTGCGAGTCGCAACAAAAATGATTGAGACGGGTGACAGAGTTCGATTGGATGCAGATAAGGGAATACTGACCAAGCTAAGTTGATCAGCACCCCAGGCAGGTTACTTTAAGCCGTTGTTCGCTACACCAGAAATCCAGAACTAAAAATGCTTTTTAGCGGTAAACCCGAAAGTGAGGGGTTCATTGTAATAGGCATTAAATTTACCGTCCTGTGCTACAGAATCCGCAATCGTATTCGTGTACTCCTCGTCCAGAATATTTCGGCCCCATGCGGTTAGCAAAATGTCGTATTGCTCCAGTCGAACACCGGCTCTCAAATTAACTAGCGCATAGGAGTCGTCAAACTTGTTCGGATCATTGTTCACATCTGTCACACGATCGTCCGTGTACGCATACTCTCCGTAGATAAACCCAGTGACATTATCGCTGAAGCGAAATTCCTTGTTTGCGGTGAGGACGAGGGAGTTTTCGGGGTTGCTGGAAAGATCTCCGCCGCTGCGATCACAGCTGCCATTCTCATTTAGCGTCGGATCAGGAAGGCCGGTATGGAACGGTGTTCCTATCCAGCAAGGGCCCCCTTCGAAATCAGCGTACTCTCCGTGGTTGTAGGCGTAGCCGAGCACGAAATTCAAGGTGTCGGTGGCGGCCCAATGAACTTCCAACTCAGCACCATAAGTCTCTGCAACACCGGCATTGGTTAAAGCAAAGCCTGTTCCCTGAAAGGAAATAGTCTGCAAGTCCTCTGTGTCGGTGCGATGCAGTGCAAAATTCACTCGCAATGCCTGATCAGGAAAATCAGCTTTAACCCCTATTTCGTAGGATTCTGAGGTCTCAGCGTCAAATTCATCTTCGAGAACGGGGTCAATTCTGTCGACGTTAATGCCGCCGGATTTATAACCGGTTCCATAAGATGCGTAAAACATCGTCGTGTCGTTCATAAACCAACTGAGCTTTACAGTACCGGTGATCTGATCATCGTCGATATTGGCGTCAACGTCAGGGCGCGGTGCAGTTGGAGGGAACAGGTAAAAACCCCAGCCCGGAGAGACAAAATCAAGCACCGGTGGAGCGTCCTGAGTAAAAAGGTTGACCAGGTCTTTCTTTTCATTAGTCCAACGCATACCAGCAGTTAACACTAATTCCTCAGAAATGTTGTAATCGAACTGACCAAAAATTGCATAGCTTTCGTGTTCCTGCAAGGAGACATTGCGAGAGCCCGTATCTGGGGGGAATGCCTCGCCAAAGGCGGAAACCAAAGTGGTGGTATCTTCTCCGACGATGGTGTCTCGGATGGTGTCGAAATCCTGTTCGAAGTAATACAGTCCAGCAACATAACTGAAATTGTCACCTTCATTACTGATTCGCAGCTCCTGAGAAAAGGAGCTTTGGTCGGTATAATTTAGCCTGTCGAGCGCGTCGATGTCAGAAAAATCGGTGTCCACACTGTCGAAGGACTCGAAAGCACGATAGGCACTGATGCTTGTCACCGTAAACAAATCGGTATCCCAATCAATTTGCACCGAGATACCCTCGTCCTCATTGGTAGACTCAGGCACGTAACTGGTCGCTACTTCGTAATCGTAAAAGTCCTCGCCCCTTAGCACGGTGCCGCCCAGATTCTCAATAATAACGTCCGTGCCGGTCACAGGCGGAGCTCCGGCGGGTAAACTATCGGCGAAGAAATTATTTTTAAACGTACCCGTTCCACAGCAGATTTCGTCCACCTCGGAACGGTCTACAATCACATGAACTGTGAGCTCATCCGTGGGAGTATAGAGTGCTTGCAGACGCACTCCCCAGCGATCGCGGTCGTTTATCAGGTCATCGCCGATATTGATTGCATCGACAAATCCGTCTCTTTCCATATTGAAACCGGTGAGCCGGAAGGCCAGGATATCCTCAATAGCACTAAACGAAATCGCACCACTGGCGCTGAGCAAATCGTATTCGCCTACCGTCGCTTCAATAAAGCCGGAACCCTCATGGTCAGGCTTAACACTGTTAATCGAAACAGCACCGGCGGGTGTGTTGCGACCAAACAGGGTTCCCTGCGGACCACGCAGTACTTCCACTCCGGCGACATCGACCATATTGTTAATCATGGAACTCTGTCGTGCACGATATACGCCGTCGACATAAAGTCCCACGGAAGATTCCAAACCAAAATTTTGAGAACTGGTGAACACGCCGCGAATACTAAAAGTCGTCGTGGAGGCATTTTGTGTCTGACTCACGCGCAAGCTTGGAGCGTTGGTTTGCAGATCAAACATATCCGCTACACCAGACTGTTCGAGCATCTCGCCACTGAATGCAGAAACTGCTATGGGAACATCCTGCAGGTTTTGCTCACGCTTTTGCGCAGTGACAATCACCTCTTCCAACATCTGGGCCTGTGTTGGCGCTGCTATCGCGGTTAAGCAGGTGATAAACATCGATTTGCGTGCATAACGCAGAGGTAGAGATCCCAAAACTTTAGTACTCATAAGGCAATCCTTCTTATCATCGTTTTTAGAACGCTAACATATTTCAGCCAAACGACGTAGATCGTCGTGGTGGTAATAACACCTTTTTGAATGTGCTGCCTGCGTTCCGGAGCAGCTTACAACTCTCGCAAAACTGCAAGCGGCGGGCTAGAGACCACTTTACGGCAACTGAAAACACCCAAGCCGCCAATCATCAATACACCGATCGCGATGCCAAGCGGCCAAATCGCAGGACTCGCCGAGTAGGCCATATCCAACACTGTAGTTTGGAGTATCGCCACAGAGATTTCCGCTGCGATGGTCGCCAGCAATCCCGCAAAGAATCCCAGGGTGGCAAACTCAATTAGCAAACCACCTAAAATCAGGCCACGCTTGGCACCCAAGGCACGCAGTATTGCGCTCTCGTGCATGCGCGAGTCCACGCTGGCCTGCACTCCGGCTATCAATACCAGGCCGCCAGCAACCAGTATCACAGCCAATACCAACTCAATTGCCGCAGACACCTGATCGACGATGGATCGAATTTGAGCGATAACAACATCCATCTCTATGACAGAAATCGTTGGAAATTGTCGGATGAACTCGTTGAGGAACAATTTGTTCTCCTCACCCAAATGGAAGCTGGTCATAAAGGTCGCTGGGTAATCGGTCAATAAATCGGGCGGGAACACCAGGAAGAAGTTCGGTTGCATAGTCTGCCAATCCAACTTCCGAATACTGGTAACGCGTGCTTCAAGGGGTTGCGACCCCACCAGAAAACCCAGCGTGTCGCCCACTGTAATTTGCATTCGCTCAGCGTATTCGCTTTCCACGGAAACCACAGCCTCTGTGGTTCCCTCCTCCCACCACTGCCCCGCCACCAATTCGTTCCCAGCGGGCAGCGATTCTGACCAGGTAAAGTTCGACTCTCTCTGCCGCCTGGATTGGGATCTATCATCAGTGGATTGCAACTGCTCTTCATTGATCGACATCATTCGACCGCGAATCATCGGAAACAAAGGTTCGCTGGGAATATGCTGCCGGCGCAGCATTTGGTCCACTGCCTCCACCTGCGGGGCAGCGATGTTCAACATGAAATGGTTGGGTGTGTTTTCAGGGAGTTGCGTCTGCCACTCATCAATCAGCGAGGTACGCACCAGCACCAACACCAACAGCAGCATAATCGCCATTGCAAAAATAACCACCTGCATCGCGTTGGCATTACCGCGCCTTTGCAGACCCGCAAGCGCCAATCGCCAAACGCTACCCGCGCTCATGCCAATTAATCTTCCGCCGCGCAACATCAACAGTGCCAACCCGATTCCCAGGCACACGGTTACCGCCAGCCCAGCGAGCACGGCCAATGTCAACTGCCAGTCTTCGCTATACCACCACATCAAAAGGCTGACCGCTACCAAGCCAATGGCATAATCGATAAGGCTTGCACGGCTCTCCAACGGCATGTCTCTGCGCAGCACGCGCAGTGGGTTGGCCAAGCCCAGGCGACGCATTGGGGGCCAGGCGAAACTCAACAGACAGATCAGCGCTGTCGCAGCGCCTATCGCGTAGGGGCGAACCCCACTCGCACCGGGCTGTATCGGCAGCTGATCCGCAAACAAATCGAAAAACAAGGCCTGCATACCCCAGCCCGCAAAGCTTCCTCCCAGCGTTGCTACTACGCCAATCAACAGCAAGCTGCTTGCATACAAACGGTTGATTTGTCCGGCGGTCGAACCGAGGCTCTTCATAATCGCAACGTAATCGTAATGGCGTTCACTAAAACGTTTCGCCGCCAGCGCGATCGCAACGCCGGCCAGCACCACCCCTAAGCTTCCAGCCAATAACAAAAATCGTTCGGCACGATCCAGAGCGCTGCCAATACCGGGTTGCCCTCCGCTGACATCGAGAAGTTCTTGCCCGGGTTGCAGCTGCGGTGTCAGCCATTCCACGAACTCATTGAGGATCTCTTCGTCGCCGGCCAGCAGTTGGCGATATTCGACTCGACTGCCAGGCTGCACGATCTCGGTAGCAGGGATGTCGTCATAGTGCATCAACAGCCGGGGGCCATAGCCATAAAATGAGGCTGCCTGATCGGGTTCTGTTCTCGCCGCGGCGGTGATCTTGAACTGCGCTTCCCCCACCGAAACCAGCTCGCCTATCTCAACGTCCAGCAGGGGAAACAAACGGGAATCCAGCCAGACTTCGCCTCTGGCCGGCCCAGCCGCCGCTGTTTTTAGAGTACCAAAGGCTTGATCGCTATAGGTGAGCTCTCCGCGCAATGGGTAGTTGTCACTGACTGCTTTGACTGAAGCCAGTTGCATCGCTTCGTCAGCGGCATAGACCATCGAAGGAAAGGTCAGGGTGCGCGCTCGCCTCAAGCCATATTCCTGGGCCTCGGCCCACCACTGCGATGACATTTCCCGGCCGCTCTTAACCACTCTGTCCGCGGCGAGAAATCGGTGACTCTCCTGCTCGAGTGCCCCTTGAAGACGGGAGGTGAATGCACTGATGCCCGTGACAATTGCCACTGCCACGACCAAAGCCGCCACCAACACACCCAGCTCCCCGCCGCGCCACTCTCGGGCCAGCATTTTGCCGGCCGTTACATTCATACTCGCCATCAGCCGCCCACCAGCTCGCCCGCTTCCAAACGCAGCCGTCTCTCACAGCGATCGGCGAGTCGTTGTTCATGGGTCACAAGCACTAAAGTGGTGCCTTCTTCCCGGTTCAGCTCGAACAGTAAATCAATAATATGTGCACCGGTATTGGTGTCGAGGTTACCCGTGGGCTCGTCGGCAAACAGTATTGCCGGACGGGCAGCGAACGCTCTTGCGATGGCCACCCGCTGTTGTTCCCCGCCCGACATTTGTCGAGGGTAGTGATGGGAACGCTCGGACAATTCAACACGACCCAAAAAATGTTCCGCCTGGGCGCGTGCATCGGACTGCCCCTTAAGCTCCAGCGGCAACATAACGTTTTCCAGGGCAGTCAATGCGGGTAGTAATTGAAAAGATTGGAATACGAAACCTACCTTTTCAGACCGAAAAATAGCCCGTTGATCCTCATCGAGCTGGCTCAGATCGGTGCCATCAACGACAACTCGCCCCTGGGTCGCTTCGTCCAGGCCCGCCAGCAGCCCCAGCAGTGTCGACTTGCCCGAGCCCGATGTGCCAATGATGGCAACCGCCTCGCCACCCTTGATTTCCAATTCAATCCCTTTCAATATCTCCAACTCAGTTCCCGCCACCGGGATGCTTTTCTGGAGATTCTCTACCTTGATCATTCGTCGCGCCCTGTTTCGTTCATTTTCTATACGCTTATTGATCAGCATCGGTTTGCTTTTGGCCGTGCGTCCCGCGCTGGCTGCGCAGCAAACCCTGTTGATGGTGGGCGATAGTATCAGCGCCGCCTATGGTATGTCTCTCGAACAAGGTTGGGTCGCGCTGCTGGAGAAGAAAATTTCCGCCTTCCATCCCGATTACACCGTTGTGAACGCCAGCATTAGCGGAGAAACCACCGCCGGAGCACTGTTCCGTCTTCCCGCTCTGCTGGAACAGCACCAACCCGATGTCGTGGTAATTGAGCTTGGCGGGAACGACGGCTTGCGAGGCTATCCCATCAAATCACTAAGGGAAAACCTCACCACCATGACCAGGCTGTCCCAGGCTGCTGGTGCCAAGGTGATCATCGTCAATATGGAGATTCCCCCCAACTACGGTGGTCGCTATACCTCAGGGTTCCGAGAGAGTTTCGCTAAAGTGGCCGAGGAAACAGGAAGCACCCTGGCCCCATTCTTACTGGACGGCATTGCGACGCGCAAGGACTTGATGCAAAACGATGGCATCCACCCCAATGTCAGCGCTCAGGTGAAACTACTCGATAATTTCTGGCCGACTCTGCAATCGTTCCTACCCTAGCTTCGCGCACAGTGTCTCTCCTTGCAATGCACAGGAGGGGCAAAAGCTCCCAGCACACAACTAGCTCAGAAAGACTGTTCCGATCATAAAGGTCACAGCCTGACCGCTCATAAAAACTCTTCCGTCCCTAAGCGTACAGGCCAAATCGCCGCCTCGAGAAGATATTTGTCTGGCGGACAGGGCGTTGGTTTGCAAACGCTCTGCCCAGTAGGGAACAAGAGAACAATGCGCCGAACCCGTGACGGGGTCCTCGTCTATACCCACCTGCGGTCCAAAAAAGCGCGATACAAAGTCACTGTTTTCGCCAGGTGCACTGGCGATAATTGCGAGATCACTGACCTCGCTGAGGGCCGAAAAATTGGGTTGCAGCGCTGCAACTTGAGCTTGCGATTCAAACACGTAGACCACTGCGTGAGCATTTTGCGCGGCTACCACGGCCTGCGAAGCTTCGGCACCCAGAGCTTGAGAGACTTCATCTCGAACTTCACTGGAGACAAGCTCTGCGGCGGGAAAGTCCAAAGTAATGCCCCGATCAGCACGGGAGACGCGCAACTCTCCACTGCGCGTCTGAAAGCGGATAACATCAGCAGACTCTGCGCGATGATCAAACAACACGTGCGCTGCTGCCAGCGTCGCATGACCGCATAGATCGACCTCTACCTCAGGGGTAAACCAACGCAGCTGATAGCCTTGATCGCAGGCTACATAAAAAGCAGTTTCCGACAGATTGTTCTCCATCGCGAGCGCCTGGAGCGTTTCATCAGGCAACCAAGCGTCCAGAGGCATAACCGCCGCTGGATTACCGCGAAAGACTTCCGACGCAAATGCATCAACTTGATAAATGGGTAATTCCACCAGATTCACTCCTTACTCACCTCTGGGTAACGGGCGTGTACAGACCCGCACAGTTTTAATATAGTAGAAACAATAATAGTAACCGCTTCGGCTATTGAAAGTGAGCAAATGACAAAAAGAACTCTCACCCCCGCACAGGAGCGATTTCACACCGTCATTTTTGGCACCAATACTCCCGCTGGGAAGTGGTTCGATATTGCGCTGATCTGGATGATTTTAGCCAGTGTGCTGGTGGTTTTTCTCGATTCCATTGCCGAACTTCACGCCAGTTACGGCACCGTGTATTTGCGCATCGAATGGGTGTTCACTGCCTTTTTTACCGTGGAGTATCTGGTGAGAATCTGGTGTGCGCCAAATCGACGAGCCTATGTGCTCAGTACTTTCGGCATTGTGGATCTGTTGGCAATACTGCCGACCTACATTGCGTTTTTCGTCCCTGAAGCAGCGCCTTTGTTGATTATTCGGCTACTGCGCACAATTCGGGTGTTCAGAATTTTTCGACTGTTTGAGTTTATTACCGAGGCGAATATTTTGTCCAAAGCGTTACGCGCTTCCGGGCGAAAGATTTTCCTTTTCTTCACCATGATGATCATTATCACCACCATCTTCGGCTGTCTGATGTACGTGCTGGAAGGCGGAAGAAATGGCTTTGAGAGTATTCCAGCGAGTATCTACTGGGCGATCGTTACAGTGACGACCGTCGGTTATGGGGATGTCATTCCATTAACAGTATTGGGCCGATTCGTATCAGCACTGGCGATGTTAATGGGATATGCAATTATCGCCGTCCCCACCGGTATTATCACCGCCGAACTGGCATCCGAAATGAACACCCAGAAAAACCTTGCGCGCAACTCTCGCAATTGCAAAACCTGCGGGGCCTCTGGCCACGAGCCCAAGGCACATTATTGCGCCTATTGCGGTGAACATCTCGAGCAAAAAGCAGCTATAATCGACACCCCGTAGCGAATCGATACAGTTAATCCAGAGCCACCATGGCAAAATCCCTTTTTTCTTACCGCAAGCACTGGGCCGAGTGCTTCGGGCCCGCACCCGAATTACCCATGACCCGAGCAGAAATGGACGCTCTCGGCTGGGACAGCTGCGACATTATTGTGGTCACCGGGGATGCCTACGTGGATCACCCCAGTTTTGGTATGGCGGTTATCGGCAGAACCTTGGAAGCCCAGGGTTTTCGGGTAGGTATTATCGCCCAACCCGATTGGACCAGCGCTGAGCCCTTCACCGCTCTGGGTAAACCCAATCTGTTTTTTGGCGTGGCAGCCGGCAATATGGATTCCATGATCAACCGCTACACCGCCGACAAAAAGCGTCGCAACGACGACGCCTACACACCCAATAACGAGGGGAACCGTCGCCCGGATCGCGCGGTTATTGTCTACAGCCAGCGCTGTCGGGAAGCGTTTAAAGATGTGCCTGTGGTCATCGGAAGTATAGAGGCCAGTTTGCGACGCATTGCCCACTACGACTATTGGAGCGACAAGATTCGCCGCTCTATCTTGCTCGACAGCCAGGCCGACCTTTTACTTTACGGCAACGCAGAGCGGGCCATTGTTGAGCTTGCACATCGCCTTTATCAAGGTGAGGCCATGCACGACATTCGCGATCTACGCGGGACTGCCTTTGTGCGCAAACGCATCCCGGATAACTGGCGCGTTGTCGACTCGACTGACATAGATGTCGTGGGTCCCACCAGCAAACCGGTAAACCCGTACATTGATACGCGCACATCAGCTTGTGATACCAAATCTGCAGAAGCAGCTCCGAACGAAACAGCTGTGGTGACTCTATTAGATCGCGCCCCGGGTAGTGACAAAGAGGTGATCGAGATCCCGGCCTACGAGCGCGTTAAAGAAGACAGCGCTCTATATGCCCACGCATCGCGGGTTTTGCATAAGGAAACAAATCCCCACAACGCCAAGCCCCTGGTGCAAAAACACGGTGATCGTTTTGTCTGGCTGAATCCACCCCCTATTCCTCTGGAAACCGACGAGCTGGACAATGTGTTTGAGCTGCCCTATACCCGTTTGCCGCACTCCTCTTACGGCGACGCGCCTATACCTGCCTATGAGATGATCCGGCACTCGGTCAATATCATGCGCGGCTGTTTCGGCGGCTGCACTTTTTGTTCCATTACCGAACACGAAGGCCGTATCATCCAAAACCGTTCCGAAGATTCGATTATTCGAGAACTGGAGGCGATAAGAGATACCTCCAAAGCCTTTACGGGTGTCATCTCTGATCTCGGTGGACCCACGGCTAACATGTGGCGTCTGGCTTGCAAGAGCAAAGAGGTGGAAGCCAAATGCCGAAAGCTCAGCTGTGTCTTCCCCGGTATTTGCAAAAACCTGAATACGGATCAAACTCCGCTGGTTAGTCTGTATAGAAAAGCCAGAGCTGTACCCGGCGTCAAGAAAGTGCTGATCGCCTCTGGCTTACGCTATGACCTGGCCGTTGAAACACCAGAGTATGTTAAGGAACTGGTCACCCACCACGTCGGTGGCTATCTCAAAATAGCACCGGAGCACACCGAAGACGGCCCGCTGTCGCGAATGATGAAACCGGGCATCGGCAGCTACGACAAGTTCAAGGACATGTTCGAGAAGTACTCAAAAGAAGCGGGTAAAGAACAGTACTTGATACCGTATTTCATAGCGGCACACCCCGGCACTTCCGACAAAGATATGATGAACCTGGCACTGTGGCTAAAGCGCAATAAATTTCGCGCCGACCAAGTTCAAACCTTTTACCCTTCGCCCATGGCGACGGCGACGGCGATGTATCACAGCGGCAAAAATCCATTGAAAAAGGTCAGCCGCAAAAGCGATAACATGCCCACGGTCAAAGACTTGCGAAAGCGGCAGCTCCACAAAGCGTTTTTGCGTTACCACGATTCGGATAACTGGCCCGACCTTCGCAAGGCTCTGAAAAAAATGGGGAGAGCCGATTTGATCGGCAATGGCAAATTACACCTGGTGCCGCCGCGCCAGCCACCGAAACGCCAACAGCGAGTGCCAGCGAAAGGGGGGCATTTTTCGACCCAACACAATGGTCTGCCCAGAACCCCAAAAGCAACTTCGAGAAAACAACGACGGTAAAATCGCAAACAGCTTAAGATTGAAATTATCAACATAATCCAGGAGGCCTCATTGTGTTTTTCAAACAAATTATCCTATCCACACTGACCGCAATATTTTCTTTGTGCCTCCAAGCCCAACCCATTGCACCCGGCAGCTCAGTGCCACCACTGGTGATAGAGGATCGCGGTGAGGTTACGCTTGCCGGTGATGACATTGTCTATCAGCCCTGGTCGTCGGAGACAAATCCGGGAAAGCTACACGTTCTGCAATATCTCGCGGCCACCCGCGCTGCCAGCAAAGTCTACAGTCGATTCACTGACAGCCTTCCAGAAAAATTCGACAAAGCCGATTTCCACATCACCACAGTGCTCAACTTGGATGATGCCATGTGGGGCACGAGCGGGTTTGTCGTTTCGGAAATTGAATCCAAGAAGCGAGAATTCCCAAAAGCAACGCTGGTGCTCGATGAGGACGGAGACGGTCTCAAGGCCTGGGAACTGACCAAAAAAGGCGCAGCCATTGCGATTCTGGACAAAGACAAAAAAGTCCTTTATTTCACTCAGGAACCAATGACTGATACCGACCTGGAAGAGATGTTATTCATAGTGAAATCGCAAATTGGCGGGTAACCGAACCGAAACCTTAAAGTTTTGTCATTCTGACGCAGCAGACCTTTATTGAAGTAATATTGGCAGCCTCCATGGAGCCGTTATGAACAAAAAAATTGTCTACCCCATTGCTGTCCTTCTCGCGGGCTTGGGGATAGCTGCGCTGGTGGCGGTAAACAAACCCGAGATGGTTCCAGAGCCGTACGAACCCTTGGCGACCACTGTCAGAGCCACCCGTGTAGAAGCGCAGACAGAACACCTGCTAATCAACTCTCAAGGTACTGTTCAGCCGAGAAGCCAGAGCGAGCTTATTCCCGAAGTTTCCGGGCGAGTGACCTGGATATCGCCCGCGTTAGTCGACGGCGGTTCCTTCGAATCCGGCGATGTACTGTTGAAAATTGACGACGCTGACTACAAAACCGCCCTGGAACGAGCCACAGCCCAAGTGGACCGCTCCGAAGTTGAAGCCAGTTTTGCCAAAGATGAGCTGAAACGCTTACAGCGATTGCACGATCAGAAGTTGGCCAGCCAATCCCAGCTGGATTCAGGTAAACGCGCTTCGCGGGTCGCAGCCGCCAACCTGGTGGAAAGCCGCGCCAATCTGGACCAGGCCACACGTGATCTCGAGCGAACGAATCTGCTGGCGCCCTTCAAAGGCCTGGTGCGCGAAGAGCACGTTGATCAGGGCCAGTTTGTTGCCCGCGGTAGTAGCATCGGTACCATTTATGCGACCGACTTTGTAGAAGTGCGATTGCCCATCGCGCCTGATCAACTCTCTTACATAGGTCTTGCGGTGGTTCGCCGGGGACAGATACCCGAGGAAATTAGGCCTGCGGTTACCGCTAGCGCTGATTTTGGCACAACGCGATTAATCTGGAACGGCGAGCTTATCCGCACTGAAGCACAGATCGACGAACGCAGCCGAATGGGTTATGGGGTCGCTCGGTTCGAAAACTACAGCGCCGAAAGTGAAGACAATGTGTCGGCGCCGGTCGGCTTGTTCGTTCAAGCTAGCATTCGCGGTCGTGAGGTGAGCAACGTCGTGAGGCTTCCCCGGTCGGTGATACGCGATAATAACCAGGTGCTTATAGTCGATGATGACAACCGGCTCCACTTTAGAACGGTGACTATCTTGCGTTTGGAACACGACGAAGTACTCATTGAATCTGGACTGGAAGATGGAGAGGTCGTGTGCCTTTCTCCCATGCAAACAGTTGTAGAAGGAATGCGGGTTCAACCCGTATTCGAGTAAGTCCCTACCATGAATAACATCATTGACTGGTTTATCCACAACCCAGTTGCATCCAATTTGTTGATGATGATTTTGTTCATGGCGGGCCTCCTCGCGTTACCGAACATCCACCAGGAAGAGTTTCCCAATATTGAAGTGGACGCCATACAAATCAAGGTTCCCTACCTTGGCGCCGCGCCATCGGAAGTGGAACAGGCTGTCTGTATTCGCGTGGAGGAAGCCGTCGAAGGCTCCGAGGGTATCGATAGAATTCGCTCCACCGCCTCTGAAGGATTTTGCTCCGTAATGATCGAACTCGTCGAAGGTGTCGACAAGAGCAAGATCACTAACGAAATTAAAAGCAAGGTCGACGCTATAGATTCGTTTCCCAGCGAAACCGAAAAACCGATCACCAGTGAAGTGACTTTTTTGGCTACCGTCTTGGAAGTCGCTATTTCCGGCAACGCGGATGAACGTACGCTCAAATACACCGGCCAGAGAATTCGCGACGAAATCGCAGCTCTCCCAGGGGTATCGCAGGTGGAGTTACTTTTTTCCAGGCCCTACGAAATCTCGATTGAAGTCAGTGAGCAAACCTTGCGGAGACATGGCCTGACGCTCGAAGCAATAGGTCGAGCCATCGAGAGCAGCTCCCTGGATGTACCCGGAGGCTCTCTTAAGACCGAGGGTGGAGAGATACTGCTTCGAACGAAAGGCCAGGCGTATCAAGGTCGGGAATTCGAAGACATCACAGTACTCACGCAAAGTGATGGAACACAAGTGAGCCTGGGTGAGATAGCCACGGTCATAGACGGCTTTGAGGACAGCGATTTGCTAGCCCGCATGGACGGGAATCCATCAGTTGCAGTGAAGGTATCGCGGATCGGTAAGGAAGACATCCTCGCCATAGCCGACCAGGTGAAGGCGTATCTGGTGAACGAGCAACAACGGTTGCCCGAAGGCATACATCTAAATGTCTGGAAAGATGAATCCCAGGATTTGGTGGATCGCTTAGGTGCACTGACTAAAAATGCCAGAAGCGGGCTAATTCTGGTGTTACTGGTTTTAACGTTGTTCCTGCGCTTTCGCCTTGCGCTTTGGGTCGCCGCGGGCATACCGGTGGCAATGCTGGGAGCAGTTGCCCTGTTTCCGGTCTTCGATATCTCGATCAGCACCGTTTCCGTGATGGGCTTCATTTTAGTGTTGGGAATTCTGGTTGATGACGCCATCGTGGTCGGTGAGCGAATATACTCGTATGAGCAAAAGGGCTTGCCTCGATTGGAAGCCGCATCAAGAGGCACCAAGGATGTAACTGTCCCTGTTATATTTGGCGTGTTCACAACGATGGCCACTTTTATCCCCATCCTCACTATACCGGGCAGTATGGGCGGTTTTTTTGGTGCCATTGCTTTGACTGTAATCGTCGCCCTGTTTTTCAGTATTATTGAGTCGCAATTTATCCTGCCCTCACACCTGGCTCATCGCAAAGCTGAACAAACACAGGGCACGAGCTCCGGGTTTAACCGCTGGCTTGCGCTGCAAAATAAGTTCTCTAGTGGCCTGGAGGGAATCGCAAATAATTACTACGTGCCGGCCGTGGCTGCGGCGATAAAATGGCGTTATGTCACCCTGGCCATTGGTCTGTCAATTCTGGCCATTACTGTCGCACTGTTTATCAGCGGACGGGTGGTCTTTCAGTTCTTCCCCTCTGTAGAGGGCACACGCTTGTACTCCACGCTAACAATGCCCGAGGGCACACCGATAGAAATCACCGCCTCTGCGGTTGCCAGAATTGAGAACGCCGCAGAGGAGCTGCGTAGGGAACTGGACGCGGATCTTGCCGAGGGAGAACCGAGTAAAATTCGGCATATCTTTGCCAGCGTGGGTTCCTTTATACCCAAGGGGAGTGTGAGCTTTTCTACCAGTGCACAGGCCAACCTCGCGGAAATCGGGGTGGAACTTAACCTGCCCCGAAATTACTCCGGAACTTCTACAAAAACTTATGCTGCGCGGTGGCGCGAGCTAACCGGCTCCATACCCGACGCCATCGAACTGGGTTTTACTTCCGAGGCGTTTGGCATGGGCAATGCCATCGACATCGAATTATACGGCGGCGATTTCGATGAACTGAGATCAGCGGCGGCCGAATTACGACAGGCACTACAGTCTTATACTGGAGTGATCGACATTACAGACAGCTTCCGCGCTGGTAAGCAGGAAGTGCAATTGAAATTGCTTCCCGAAGCTCGCAGTCTCGGGCTGACAATGCAGAACCTGGGCCAACAGGTGCGTCACGCGTTCTACGGTTATGAGGCCCAGCGGATTCAGCGCGGAAAAGATGATGTTCGAGTCATGGTTCGTTATCCAGAGGATGAGAGAAAGTCACTGGGTGATCTCGAAGATATGCGAATACGCACTGCGGACGGTACCGAGGTTCCCTTTGGGAGTGTGGCGCAAGCCACGCTATCTCGCGGTTATACCACTATCAACAGAGTGGACGGCCACCGGGTTGTCAGCGTTATAGCAGGCGTAAATAGAACCACCAATACGCCCGAGGCGATATTGGAGACCCTAAAGAAAAAAGAACTGGCCGAGATATTAAAACTGCATCCTGGCGTCAACTATCGTCTGGCCGGTGAAGCGGAAGAGCGCAGTGAATCCATGGGCAGCTTACTCAGCACCGCTGTTCTCGCTCTTATTGTAATTTACGCTCTGCTGGCGATTCCACTGCAATCCTATCTACAACCTCTGGTCATAATGAGTGTTATTCCCTTTGGCGCCGTAGGGGCGATTTTAGGCCACTTCGTCATGGGTTTCGATCTGGTGTTTTTCTCGCTATTGGGGATTGTCGCCCTGTCGGGTGTGGTGGTGAACTCAAGCCTGGTGCTGGTGGACTATATCAACAAGCAGCGCGGCAAAGGCAAAAACCTCGTGGCGGTAGTGTGCGAATCGGGTGCAGTTCGTTTTCGACCCATCGTGCTAACGAGTATCACAACCTTTGTAGGGCTGGCTCCGATTATTCTGGATAACACCATTTCCCTTACTATGTTCGTACCCATGGCGGTATCTCTGGCGTTCGGCGTGTTGGTAGGAACGACAATCACGCTACTCTTAGTGCCCTGCCTTTACATGATATTGGAAGATCTATTGATCTGGAGCGGAGCGAAAACACCGGAGTTAGAAAGCAGCGACGCAGAAGCCGTGGCGATCCAGCAGCAATAGTTTTTCTAAAGGGCTTTGAGAAGATGAGCTGAGCTGCGAATCCAATAGCTAGCTCCCTGATTGCGCGCCGTATATTCTTCCGCCGCCGCTTCAGCAGCGGCGCGGTCCGGGTAGCTCCCGGCAATAATCACAAACAAATCACCCTCCTCTGACCAGGTTTTAACCACCTGAGCACCGGGCGCATTCAAACCTGTGAGCGCAGCTTCGGCGCTGGCGCGACTGGTGTGAGACGCGACCTGCAAGACGAAGGCTGCGGAAGAGAGTTTTTGCCAGTCATGATTACTTTTTATCAGTGCCTCGTTGGTCTGCTGACCTCCACCAATGTTCGCTGGCTGAGCATCGCGAATGTCAGCTGCGATGGGGACATCACTTGCGGGTATGGGGTCGGGTTCTTTCGCGGTGGCAGGAGCCCGATCTTGACCACGCTCCACCTCGGAAGATTGAAAACAATCCCAGAGCCCTTTCTGGTCAGCCACACAATTCCAGTCATCGGTGACTTTTTCAGTCCCGGGTTCGACCCGTGAACTCGCTGCATCCTGAATCTCATCATTAAAAATGCCGCAGCCAGCCAGCGACACAAGAACAAAAATCATTACCAAACGACACATAAGAAATCTCACAAAAACCCTACCTTTCTAACGATTGAGATTTGTTGTGCAAACGAACGCACAACCCGATTGCCCACTTTAGGCCAGTTTTTTAGTGGCCCGATTTTTAGTATGCGGTGTGGCCTGCGCCTCCAGAGGATCATCCGGCCAAGGATGTTTTGGATAGCGGCCGCGCATTTCTTTCTTTACCTCCTCATACCCGCTGCGCCAGAATCCCGCGAGGTCCTGAGTGATTTGCAGAGGCCGTCCGGCAGGCGAAAGCAGATGGATGAGCACTGGAATTTTGCCATCCGCTACTCTCGGTGTGTCTTCACAACCGAACATCTCCTGCAGTTTAACCGCGAGGACCGGTGGGTACTCATTGTAATCCACGGCGATTCGCGAACCCGAGGGTACGACCAGGTGCTCCGGCGCGAGGCGTTCAAGATCAAGAGGCAGAGGCCAGGGAAGCAAGTTGTATAAAATCGATTTCAAATCAATCTTTTGGAAGTCTTCCAGCCGTCTGACGTCGCCCAGATAGGGAGCCAACCACTCTTCAAGTGTCGCCAGTAAGGTGGCATTTGACAGGTCCGGCCAGAGACTGGATGTCGCATTAAACTCTGCGGCGGCATCAACATCGAGTGTTCCCAGATCGGCGGCTCTAAGCAGCATCACCCTGGCTCGCCACAACTCCAGTTTGCGATTCCAAGGCAGCATCGCCAGCCCTTCTTTGCGCACCACACCCAATAGAGCATCGTTACGCGCCTGGTCGGGAACCTCGTCCAGGGGATTA
Source organism: Halioglobus sp. (assembly GCA_045110675.1). Classification (GTDB taxonomy): domain Bacteria; phylum Pseudomonadota; class Gammaproteobacteria; order Pseudomonadales; family Halieaceae; genus JBALVT01. Next base: position 29,432 of record JBGCGJ010000021.1, read on the forward strand.
CTGGAGAGCACAAGATGTCCCATGCTAATTCGAGATTCAGCGATAAACTGGTTACTCTTTTTGTCCCATTCAACGAAGTCTTCCTGGCGTAACAGAGGTGAAAGTACATCTTCGAACATGGCGGGATTCAACGCGGTTGCACTGTAAATTCTATCTGAGGATTCACCCACATGCCCACCAACTTCCGCCACCGCTAACCAACCCTGGCCCGCAAGAGAATCTTCCGCAGGGAGCACAGCACTGCGGCCATTGCTCATCTGGTAAATTGTCGGGTCACCACCGGGACGCAATCGGGCTATGCGATCTGAATAGGCACTCGCCAACAGCACACCCAATGCATCCTCTTCTGACACGGGAATAGCAAACTTGCGGGGCTTGTGTACGCGCTTACAAAGATCGTGAAATCTGTCCGCCTGTTTTAGGGTTCGCTTCAGCCAGGGAGACAAAGCCTGGGGACAACGGCTCTGGCCTGTCAATAGATGCATCGCCGTGACCAGATCGACCCCTTGGTTGGCGACAGGGTTGCGCTCAGAAAGCAGCGCCGCTAACAGACATGCGGTCTGTGTTGCGTGAATATCGCATCCCACCAACAGCATATGAGACAGGCGTGGATGCAGGGGCATCTGGGCCAGTCGAACCCCGTGGGGTGTTAACTGGTATATCCCACTTGCGCCTTCGTAAACTGCACTGCAGGCGATCAACTGAGAAATGGCCTGGCTGTAGGGACCCGGCGGAGGTGGATCGAGCCAATCCAATTCCTCGGGATTATCAACGCCCCACGCCAATAACTGCAGCGCCAGGGGAGCAAGGTCGGCTTGCAAAATTTCGGGCGTCGCCTTGGCGATCAACTGGCCGTGTTGCTCCTCGCTCCACAAACGATAGCAGTGGCCGGGAGCCAAACGCCCCGCTCGGCCCGCTCGTTGCTCTGCAGAGGAACGTGATACACGGCGTGTATCGAGTCGCGTCATGCCGGTTGAGGGATCAAAAATCGGCACCCGGATCAAACCCGCATCAATAACGACTTCAATTCCGTCAATCGTGAGACTGCTCTCGGCTATATTGGTGGACAGCACAATCTTGCGAATACCGTGAACCGTTGGAGCGATAGCCTCTTGCTGCTTGGCTAAAGGCAGACCGCCGTATAGAGGAAGCACCTGAAGATGCTCATAGCGTTGAATGATTGACTGCAGCTCTCTTTGAACGTGATGAATCTCCCCTTGCCCTGGAAGAAAAACCAAAATACTGCCGTCGTGATCTTCCAGAGCCTGCTGTACAGCAAGTACGGTGCGACCGACAATTGAATCACTCAAGTGATAGCTCGGCCCGTAGATCGTCTCGACGGGGAATTGTCGCCCCTCGGAGGTAATCACCGGCGCACCACCCAACAAATGGGCTGCCTCCTCTCCATCGAGGGTTGCGGACATCACGATAAGCTTCAGCGCTGAGTCATCTCTAAAGACATTTCGACTTTGCATCGTCAACGCAAGCCCTAAATCGGAATCGAGATTGCGCTCGTGAAATTCGTCGAAAATTACCAGCCCTACCCCGTCGAGCCCAGGATCACTTTGTACCATACGGGTTAAAATCCCCTCGGTGATCACTTCGATGCGGGTTTGCGGTCCGACACAGCCCTCTTGACGAATTCTGTAGCCCACTGTTTCCCCAACAGACTCTCCCAACAGTTCGGCCATGCGCAATGCAGCCGCTCTAGCAGCAACCCGACGAGGTTCAAGGAGCAATATTTTTTGATCGCGCAACCACGGTTCTCCCAGCAGCGCGAGCGGCACCACGGTAGTCTTGCCAGCGCCGGGCGGCGCTTGCAGAACGAGCTGATGCCGAAAGTTTAAAGTGTCTCGAATACTGTCGAGAACATCCGCGATGGGTAGATCCATAAAGTGGCCGGGAAGCATGGGGATATTCTATCCGAGCGGGCTTCGCTTAGCTACGAAACAGCAGTATTTGTGTGCACCCTAAACGGTGTGCTGAGCGAGTAAAAAAGGTGATACCCTAAGGCCAAATTTTACTCGGGTAATCGATCGATGATAATGCTGATACTGGGATTGATGTTGTTTTGTGCTGTGCATTTCGTGCCATCTTTGGCGCCGCAACTGAAATCCGCCTTGCACGGGAAACTCGGCGAAGGCGGTTATAAGGGCACATTCTCACTACTCCTCATGCTGTCCTTCGGACTGATGATCATGGGCTGGAGAAGTGCCCAACCGGAGCTAGTGTACCTACCACCGGTTTCTTTGCGCCACCCGGCAATGCTCCTGGTGGTTGTCGCTTTCTTCTTGCTCGCCATAAGCAATCGACCCTCTGGACTGAGGCGCTGGATCAGACATCCTCAACTAACCGGTGTCATGATGTGGGCCATCGCCCACCTGCTCATGAATGGCGACAGTCGATCGGTGGTTTTGTTTGGCGGCATGGCACTGTGGTCGCTGATTGAAATCATCGCTATTAACCGACGCGAGGGCGCGTGGATTAAAGATCCAGCTCCCCCGCTCAGTACCGACCTTATCTCGGTCGCCATTACCGCTGTTGTAGTCGCCATCGTCATTGCCATACACCCCTATCTCAGTGGGATGCCCGTGATGTAAACGCTAGCGATTGGCGAGGGGTTTTACTTCCCGATAACTAAAACGGCTTTCGATTTTTACCTTCCAGGGTTTGCCACCGACCTCAATATAAGGATAAATGAAGTAGTTCAGGGGCACTGTCTTACTGGTTTCACTCACTACGAGATCACGCCCGGTGGTAAAGTGGATACGATCCGCCGGGTGAGTTCCGTAGAACAACTCGCGCTTCTCCGGATGCTTTGCTGCCTCGGATGCATCAATCGGAATCCAACCCTGCTCGGGTAGAAAAAATTGCACCCAGCAGTGGTAGCCACCAATCTCCCCCGAGGCTCGCTCTGCAGGCACGGGGAAACCGATCTCAAATCGAGCGGGAATTCCTTCAGAGCGCGCGAGGGAAATAAACAACGCGTGGAAATCAGTGCAATTTCCATAGCGTTCGGTACACGCCCAGTAAGTATCGCCGTTGCCCCAACCGGTGCCTATTTTTTTGTACTCGACGTTATCGACAATCCAATCGTAGATGGCGCGAGCAGTAGCGGACTTGGATTCGTCGGCTCGCATTGCGTGTATTTCGGCCAGTATGGGCTCTAATATCGGATCGCCCACCGGCACCAAGGCATTGGCTTGCAAAAACTGTTGGCGGTCACGTTCAGAAAGAGTCGGCTCATTCCCTGCCGTTACGACATCTCGGCGAACGGTCCAACGCAGAGTAGCGTCTATCGGCCCGTTGACGTTGGCCGGGCGACGAATGTGATAAAACTTGTTGTTGAGTTGGGAATCGACACCTTCTCGACCCGAAATCGAGGAGCGAAAATCCTGGTTAATTACCTGTTGGCCATAGTGCTCAGCCGGCAGGGGTATGTAGACATCCACCGTTTCATTGCTGGGAAAGTCTGCCGCAAGGATTTCGTATTGAAACTCAAAAACTCTGCCTTTGGACTCTCCATCGGGAGAAGTGTCCGCCGCCTGAGTGGCGACTGGAAATGATAAAATCAAAATAAGAAAAGTCGTTAGAACGCGCATGAAAGTACTTAATAATCTCGTTGGCATCACGGTGCATTCTGGAGACGAGGCGTCTCCAGAATGCACCCCCTAAAAGCTTGCTGTTTACGCCTATGCCTGAGGCAAAATCAAAAACTTTTCGCCGGTCGCCTGCTTGCCATAAACCTGCATTGCCTCCAGAGACAAAGCACCCGCGAGTGAGACTTCACTGGTGTAGTGGCTGGCAAAGGTGGTGGTGATTTCATTCGCGACTTTAGCGCGCATTTCCATGCCCTTTTGCATACCCACCTTTTTCAGGAACGGAGTCAGAAGAAAGCCGCCCACACCCCAGGAGAAACCAAAGTTGCGACTCAATACAGTGGGACTCCGATCCAGGCCACCGTAAATATAAAGCTGCTTGTAAACATCTGAACCATAGCGATTGTATTCACCCATGGCCCGAGCCGCTGCAGCTTCCATGCAGCTGAGAATATCGCTGCCGAGCTTGCCGCCACCCGTGGCGTCAAAGGCAATCGTTGCACCTGATTGAACCAGTGCCTCGGTCAGATCTGTGTAAAAACTGTCCTTGCTGGAGTTGACGATAATTTTCGCACCCAAGGCTCTGAGAATGTCTTCCTGCTCCGGTTTGCGCACGATGTTAACCAGGTCCACACCTTCATTCAGGCAAATTCTATTGAGCATCTGGCCCAGGTTTGAGGCTGCAGCGGTGTGCACCAAAGCGGTATGCCCCTCCGCACGCATTGTTTCCACCATCGCCAGTGCCGTGAGCGGATTTACGAAACAGGAGGCACCCTGTGCCGCGGTGGTGCCATCTACTAATTCCAAAGCCTGATGAATACTGACGCAACGATACTGCGAGTACATTTCACCGCCGATCACTCCCACCATTTTACCCATCAACGCTTGCGCTGCATCCGAAGACCCAGCGGCTACCACCACGCCCGAGCCCTCATTGCCGACAGGCATTGATTCACCCACTCTGGCAGACACCATTTTCATCAGCTTCTCAGGAATATCCGCTGTAATCACGGGCCGATCCGCCGTTCCACTGGCCTTGGCAGTTGACATATCAGCTGGCCCTACCAACAGCGCAAGATCAGATGGGTTGAGAGGAGTCGCTTCAATCCGAACCACAATCTCATCGGGGCCAGGTTCGGGCACCTCGATCTCGACCAGGGAAAGTTCAAGAGTGTTGTCTTCTTTTATCAAAGAACGCAGCTGCAAACCGGTGGTAGCCATTTGATTTCCTTTTATTTGCTGGACAGTAATTTACAAGACGGTGGACTATACCGGATATTCGAAGCCAATACATTCTTCAGTGTATGCCCAGAGCTTTTCGGCGGCACTGTCATCCCTGGCCCATGGTTTAGCCTTGGCTAATTTTGAGTTTGAAAAGTACTCACCGCTGATATCCTTTACTTCATCGGAACAACACAAATAGATTGATGTTGCCGCCCCCTTCTCCGGGGATCGAAAAAACGGCTTCAACAGCACCGGTAGGATTTTCGCCAACAGACCTTTGTTCTGGCTGGCCAACGATGTCGCAACAGCTCCAGGATGGAGACAATTAGCCGTCATTCCCAACCCTTCCAGCCGCTTGGATAAAACTCGGGTAAACAGAATGTTCGCAAGTTTGGATCGCCCGTATTCACGGAAGGTTTTATAACTTTCCCGGGCCTGCATATCCTCATACCCCATACTCTTCACAAAACTGTGCGCTTCCGATGCCACCGTTACAATTCTGGCCGAGTCAGCCATTCTGAGTGCAGGCAGCAGCAACCCCGTGAGCAGAAATGGGGCGAAATGATTCACCGCCAACGTCTCTTCAAAACCGTCTTCGGTTTCGCAACGAGTGGTATTAACAATTCCAGCGTTGTTAAGCAGGATATCCAGAGGCACACCCCTGTCCAAGATTTCCTGTGCGGCGCTTCGGACACTGGTAAGGGACGCCATATCCATGATGACAATATTGGGAGCAAGTCCCCCCGCACTTTCCAATTCCTCCGCTAACTCCTGGGCTTTTTGTTCGTTGCGACAAAGCAAGGTTAACTGCGCGCCCCGCCGGGACAGTTCCTGCGCGGCAGTTCGGCCGATTCCAGCCGTGGGTCCCGATATTGCGATGTGCTTTCCTGTCATGTCCATTGCTAATCCTATTGTGGTTAAGCGGGATCCTCGGCAAATGCTCGAGCGTCTGCGTGGCGGCACAGATTCTAGCCCTAGCAGCGGCTAGCTTCAAACCTACCCTTCACTCGGCAGGTCTTCAGCTGTGGCAATATCGTCTAGACATGGGTCGCGCCTCCAGGTTTTATGACAGACGCCCCTCCAAAAGGTACAATGCCCGCCCAGAAATAAAACGTGTAATCATGCTATGGCTGCATTCGACAAAGGTAACGAACCCCTGGACGAACAGGCCCTGGCGGATCACGTTGAAAGGGCTTTGAACATCGAGCCACCCGATGGGCGTCAGTTTGAACTGACCTATCAGATAGTGCGTCGAGTGTTTAATCCCATGGTGGTCGGCGACAACAAAATCCCTGACACCCCCTGCCTCTTTGTCGGTAATCACTCCTTGTTTGCGCTGGATGGTGCGGTACTCGGTCCTGTGATGTTGCGTGATTATGGTCGATTCCTGCGCGGGCTTGGCGATAAATTTCTGTTTGCCAATCCTAAGGTCGCGAACATGATTATGAAAAACGGAGCGGTCATGGGGCATCCCGAGGTCTGTAGCACCTTGATGGAACACGGCAGTGATCTGGTGGTTTTTCCGGGGGGTGCGCACGAGGCGGTCAAACCCATCAGCGACCTCTACTCATTGCAGTGGAAAGAGCGCTACGGCTTTGTGAAACTGGCGGCCAAACACGGTTATACCATCATGCCTTTTGGAATGGTCGGACCAGATGAATTTTATGGGCACTATATCGAAGGCCATGAGATACCCGATTCCAGTCTCGGCAAAGTTCTCACCCGCTTTGGACTTCTAACGGAAGATACTCGCAGCGATATGATGCCACCTATTCCCTCGGGATTATTGGGTGGTTTATTACCCAAGCCACAGCGTTGTTATATCGGTTTTGGCGAGCCGGTGGATTTGTCGCATTTTCAAGGGAAAAAACTCTCGAAAGGAAATTTGCGTATTGTTCGCAATCAGGTCGCCGATGAAATCGAAGAACAATTGAGCGAACTTCTTTTGCTCAGAGAACAGCACAAGAGTGAAGATGGGCTGCTGAGACGTTTGCTCACTTTCTAGTACCGAACAGTATTCTAGTACCGAACAATAGTGGTTGCAAAACGCACTGCAGACATGAACACACCCACCTACTCCTTCATGACTCGCGCCAATCGTGCGGGCTCTCGCCAAACCCCGCCCAACAGTCTGTGCAAGTAAATGATGGCCAATGAAATTAACATGGCCACGAAGCACCACCAGGAAACAACCGGGCCGAAGTCATATACCATGATAATGAAATACTGAGCGATCAACATCAGTACGTGAATCGATATCGATGTTGTCATCAACCAGCGAGTGTCACCGGCTCCGCGCAATGCACCTCCCGAGATCAGGATAATCGCATCCGCGACCATGTAGGTGGTCAGCCCGATCATCATCTGACTGGCGAGAGCTCTGATGTCCTCAAAGTTCTGCCCAGGCGTTGCAAAAAGATCGACCAACTCAACTCGAAACAGCAAAAACATTATCGCCAGTGGTCCTGAGTAAGACAGGGCAATAATAAAGCCAGAACTTATCACCTGATTCGCTCTCGCCATATCACCTCCACCGACGAATCGGCCAATGAGGCTCATAACACCAATATTGAGACCGATCATCGGCACGAAAGAGAGCATATCCCAATTGAAAACGATGGCCATCGAAGCGCCTTCCACAATGCCATAGGACTGAAACATCAGTAAAAACAGATTAAACGTGGCGGTGTTCATAAAGCTCTCGAGGCCCGATGGCGTTCCCAGGCGCAAATACCGCTTAAGAATCGGCTTGTCGATTCGAAAGGATGCCATGACCTTGAATTGATTTCGGTGAGATCGGGAAAAGTAGAACGCCAGAAAAAGCCCTATTGAAAACACCGAGGCAACCACGGTCGCTATCGCCGCTCCGGCGATTCCAAGTTCTGGCAGACCACCCTTGCCGAATACCAGCATCCAGGTCAATGGAATGTTGAGCAACATGCCGCAAACATCGCTGACCATAACAATTTTAGTGCGACCGATACCCGAGAAGTAGCTGGCCAGGCAAGCCTTGATCAAGGTGAAGAAGCTTCCGCCCATCAGGATATAAAAGTACACCCTTTCGAGTGCTACCTGCTCCGGGTCGTGCCCCATTTGCGCAAACAATTTCCCAACAAAATAGGTGCCACCGACAAGAAACGGGATACAGGCAATGGCAATTAAAAATCCCTGCGTAACCACCTTCGGACACTTATTGTGCTCACCGGCACCGTAGTACTGCGCGACCAAGGCATTGGCATAGGTAATCACGCCCATGAAAAGAGAGAAGGTGAAAAAAGCGGCAACCCCACCACCCAATGCCGAGGCAATGTGGGTCGCGTCAATTTGCGCCATAAACCAGCGGTCTGTAAAAATCATCACCGCAAAAGCGCCCTGGGAAACCACCATAGGCATAGAGAGGCGCAGTAACTCGCGCAATGTGGTCATGGATACAAGCATGGCGGTTGAAAAAGGAATCGCGGGTTTGGTCGAGCAAGGATTATAGAGGCGCCCCCGCGCAACGCATAGCAAGCCATTTGGAAGGAGTACTATTTACATGATTCGAAGCGAAGACCAATTATCAGTAGAATAGGCTGACGCCAGCGAAGCGCTGGAGCAGAAGGATTAGCACCATGCAGGAACAGAACTCGGATCAGAGCAAAACAAAAGCACCCCGCTCCATGCGTCTGGGGAAGCACGCACTATTTCACTTTATGATCTGGCTGGGGGCGCTTAGTGTCTTTGCGGCCGCTGACAGCTGGAGTACGGTGACGGGATTGCAGTTTGCCGCATTCCTCGCCCTACTCGCTGCTGTGGTTGCAGGAGTGACCAGCACGACATTGATCCATGAGTGGTTTCACTTTTTCGGTGCCTGGGCTTCCGGCGGACGTTACGGCATACCCACGCGAAATGGCTTGTTTGTGTTCGATTGGCACTATGGGGATAACTCACTCAAGCAGTTTTATACCATGAGTCTCGCTGGAAGCGCCGGTAGCGTGGTGGGTATTGCGCTGCTGTGGATGTCGGTTCCAACCGATACGGCGGCACGAGCCGCGCTCACTGCGGCCGCAATCGCCAGTCTGGCCTACGGAGCTTGCATAGAGTGGCCCGTACTTAAACGCACCCAGCTTTCCGGCGATCCATTGGCGGAACTATCAAAAATCGATTCATCGGTGCTGACCCGAGCTTTGGCAGCCGCCACAGCGGTCGGTTTGATAGCCTGGTGGGGACTGGCGTAAGTCGCCGTATAATGAAATGAAATCCTATCGCGATGGATACTGAGCAGCCCGGTAAAAAGGATGGTGGTATTAGTACCGTTATGACGGTACTCGCCTGGATATCCTTCATGGCGCTGCTTGGGTTTTACTTTAGCGATTTACTTGACCGGCAAAACAATCCAAACCAGGACCTCGCTACACAATACAGCCCCGATCAGTTTCGAGAAGTGACCCTGCGGCGCAATCGATATGGCCACTATGTAACCGACGGCAAACTCAACGGCCAACCGGTTGTGTTCATGCTCGATACCGGTGCCACCGGTGTGGCAATTCCAGAAACGATAGCCCGATCCCTAAAAATCAAGCGTGGCAGCGCGCATCAGGTCAATACGGCCAATGGCACGGGTACAGCGTACTTTACCCCCCTGCAAAGCGTCAGTGTTGGCGAAATTCGGCTGGAGAACGTGTCCGCGTCAATTGTGCCAGGCTACAATTCCGATCAAATTCTATTGGGGATGTCGTTTCTTCGGCATATAGAATTCACCCAGCGCGGCAATACTCTTATCCTCAGGCAGGCGATTGGCGGCTCTTAGTCTCTAACACGCACAAGAAGTCTCGGGAAAATCAAAGTTGCAGCCCCCAGCACCCGCTTTACCTACGGTTACAAAAGGCGTAGCCTTGTGCGCAGTCGCCGATTGAGTGCAGGTGAACACTAATAAGCGCACGGCAAGACTATCGATACAATTGATCAAACCGATAAATTACAGTGGGATATTATTATGAAAGCGATGCATATTTTTGGTGTACTTCTGACCGCCACAATGATGTTTTCCGTTACAGGTTGTAGCAAAGATGACGTAGATAAAGCGGCCAGCTCAATGGGCGATGCTGTCGAGAGTGTCGGCGATAAGGCAGGCGATATGGCCAGCGACGCCAAAAATGCCGCGGGTGATATGGCCGACAAAGCAGGCGATATGGCCAGCGACGCGAAAGATGCCGCGGGTGATATGGCCGACAAAGCCGGTGATATGGCTGAAGGTGCGATGGATAAAGCTGGCGATATGGCTGAAGGCGCGATGGACAAAGCGGGCGATATGGCCGACGACGTGAAAGATGCTGCTAGTGATATGGCTGACGACGCGAAAGACGCTGCTAGCGATATGGCAGACGACGCGAAAGACGCTGCCGGCGACGCAATGAATAAGGCTATGGACAAATAAGTTCAGTCTATTTTCGGGCTGCAGGTTTTCTGCAGCCCCAAGTTCCCTCTTCTTCAGCTAGTGAATCGGAACCACGAGCCGAGTTCCTAGAGACTATCAAGACAAAACCTCTTCACGCATGATGCGACAATCTCTGTGACAGAAACCGAACAAGATAACTCCGCATGGGTGTTTGGTTACGGTTCCTTAATCTACAAAGTAGACTTCCCCGTGTTGGAGTCACACGTCGCAAGCATTCAGGGCTGGCAGCGTCGATTTTGGCAGGGGTCTCACGATCATCGCGGCACGCCTGAGTCTCCCGGACGCGTTGTAACACTCATTTCATCCCCTGATTCAATTTGCAAAGGGGTCGCCTACCGCGTCAGCCATGATGTATTCGAGCATTTGGACCACCGTGAAAAAAATGGTTATGAGCGAGTACCCGTCAATATCACGCTAACAAAAGCGGGTGATCGTGTGGACGGCATCACCTACCGTGCTGCGCAGGACAACCACGCCTTTCTAGGGCCTGCACCCATGTCAGAGCTGGCCGCCCATATTTCACGCTCTCGAGGCCCCAGCGGCAGCAACACCGATTACCTGCTGCAGCTGGCTGATGCGCTAAGAGAAATTGGCGAACAAGATGAACATATATTTGCCCTTGAGGCACTGCTGAACCGCTAGCTCTCCGCGTCTACCCTCTTTAGATCTTTCCAGCGCAAGTCACATATTGTTATCTTTCGAGGCCTCTCGCGCCATTTTGATCCGCAGTCAAATCCTCTAGTCTATACAGAATCAATCGACTGTTCCCAAAAGAGGCACTCCATGCAAACTGAATTCTGCAAAGAACTGGGTATAGAAGCTCCTATCTTCGCATTCACACACTGTCGCGACGTGGTCGTGGCCGTCAGCAAAGCCGGAGGCATCGGTGTACTCGGTGCGGTGGGATTTAACGTGGATCAACTCAAAGAAGAACTGGACTGGATCGACGAACATATTGGCGATCACATCTACGGTGTTGATGTAGCGATCCCACAGAAATACGAAGGCATGGAGGAAACCGACCCGGAAGAACTGGTAAAGATGTTACAGAATGCTATCCCCGAACAACATCGAAAGTTTGCCGAAAAATTGTTGCAAGACCACGGCGTTCCAGAGTATCCAGATAACGACGGCGAAGTGAGTTTGAGTTTCTCAGCCCTTCAGGCCCAGGTATTGGTTGATGAGGCGCTAACGCGTCCCAAGTGCCGGATGATTGTTAACGCTCTTGGAACACCACCGGCGGATATTGTCGAACAAGTGCACGCCTCAGGTCGACTTATCGGCGCGCTCGCAGGTCGACTCAAACACGGAATCAACCATAAAAATGCCGGTTTGGATTTTGTCGTCTGCCAGGGTTCAGAGGGCGGCGGCCACGCGGGAGAAGTCACCTCAATGGTACTCTGGCCGCAGATGGTAGATGCGGTAGCTCCCCTCCCCGTCCTGGCCGCAGGAGGCATCGGCAATGGTCGGCAAATTATGGCGGCCATGAGTATGGGTGTTTCGGGCGTATGGATGGGTTCAATGTGGCTGAACTCTGTGGAGGCGACAGCTGAACCTGCGCAGCGAGAATCCTATATGAATGCCAGTTCTGAGGACACCGTTCGCTCTCGTTCCTGGACCGGTAAAACCGCAAGAGTACTTAAGAACGAGTGGACAGAAGCCTGGGAACGAGACGACACGCCCGATCCTTTGCCGATGCCGCTGCAAGGCTATCTCACTTTTGATGCAGTGCGCCGCACCCATAAGTATGCGGGCAACGGCGAGTGTCAAAAGGTTGCATTTAATCCCGTTGGACAGGTCGTGGGGCAAATGAACGACATTGAGTCCTGTCGTGACATTGTTTTCAGACTGCTCAATGAATACGGCGACGCTCTGGAACGGATTAACAATTTAACACCCCAGGAGTAGCTCACGCACAAACATCCGCATAGTATGAACCTCACTTGAGTAGACAAGTGAGATTCATACTATGCGTCCAGTAATACGGCCCATCCTTTTTACCCTGCTAAAAATCTCACGACGCTTAATCGCACCTCTGGTCATTATCGGCTTGTTGGCAAGCAATCTGCTCAGTCTGACTTCAGTTGCCTTCCAAACCGCCGCCTCCGGCTTACTAGCCGCCGCTAACATTCCGACGGTTCACTCGCGCGCTTCCAAAGCCAAGCTGAAAAACAAACTTCTCATTAAGAAAACAGGATCGAATATCCGCAAAAGGACATTGCGAAGCGCTGCAGTGAATGTCGGATCCATGGCTGGAGAGGCGCTGCCCTTTGTTGGATGGGCGGTGATCCTGGGCGCCACGGGCTATGAGCTGAAATTAGCCTGCGAAAATTTGATGGACCTGGAAAGCTTGCAATCGAGTTTCGGTATTGGTGAAACCCTGGATCAGCGCGAACGCAGCGCAATGAGCAGAATTTGCGACCCTTCGATTCCATCTGAACTCGAGGAACTGTCTGACTGGTCAAAAGATATCATCGACTACGACCCCAAAGCGAAAACACTGAGCGATTAGCCGCCTCCTCGCCTTTTAATGATCTCCGTATTGATCAAAAATTACACAATTTCTGGTATTTGGTCTATCTTAAAATGGTAAGTCGAGAAACTCGAACAGAGGAAGGCATCATGAATTGCAATCAATTTTGTGTCGCAGCTCTTATTACTTTCGCGACGATTCCCGGCGTAGTTCAAGGGGCCGATTTCAACGTTTCAGAAACTTTTCAGGACACCTTACGATCCGGCGGTATCGGCCCGGAAATGATTGTTATTCGGCAAGGTGAGTTGGTTGTCGGTGGCGGCAAACCCAGCGAAGAAGGCTTGGGCGTGGTAAAAATCGACTATCTCTTGGCGGTCGGAACCACCGAGATCACCAACGCGCAGTATCGTCACTTTCTCGAAAAGAGCCAATCGGGAAATCTGAACAAATTCCCAAAGGGCAATGACAACTTCCCTGTCGTCGGCATTACGTTCGATGAAGCCGAAGCCTTCGTCTACTGGCTAAGCCGGCAGACCGGCCACAACTATCGCCTGCCCAGCGCGACTGAATGGGAATATGCAGCCCGAGCCGGAAGTTCCGCTGCCTACAGTTGGGGTAATAAGGTCGGGATCAACAAAGCCAATTGCACCGACTGCGGCACGGAATTTTCTGGCGCGGCAGCACCAGTCGGCTCTTTCCCTGCGAACACCTGGGGTTTGCACGATATGCATGGCAATGTGTGGGAGTGGACCAAAGACTGCATAGACTCGAATATGGCACCTCCGCCCAACGGCATGCCCACCTTGTTTGGGAGCTGCGAAATACGCGAAATTCGAGGTGGCTCATCGAAAGGAGATGCCTGGTCCATTCGCGCAAGCAACAGAGCCAGTGCCCTGAAGACTGCGCAAATTAGCGATTTGCGATTCAGAGTCGTCATGGATATTCCGAGATAGTCAAACTTGGCGCACCTGCTGTGCGCCAGCTTTTTGAACTCCCAGTACTTCCTAAAAAAACCCTCTGATCACTGCGGCGGCGCCGCTTGCCAGACCCCTCTGCGACTGCCACTATAAGAAAAAAGGAGTCGTCAATGTTCGTCATCAGAAAACTATTCTGCTTTACCGTTTGCGTGTTTTTTCTCACAGCCTGCTCCGACAGTAGCGATTCCAGAAGGCAAACCGTCACGCCACCTCCGGAGCCAATGCCGGAACCGGTAGAGAGTATTTTTTCTCAAGAGACGGTGGATATTCCCAGTTCCGCTACCCCTGCTTTTACTCCCGGCTCTCCCGGTGTGGTGGTAGACAATGAAAAACTGATCGCTCAGTTTGGTACGCAGAACATCAACCTCAATAATGCTCGATACACTCGCTACTACCTCTCGGATCAGGACAGCCAGCAGCCGGACGGTATTTTGGTACTCATTCCCGGGTTTGAGGGAGGTGCTTCGACTTTTTATGTGCTCGCCGAAAACCTGATCAGACGCGCTATCGAGCAGGACAATCTGGTATTGGAGGTGTGGGCGGTAGACAGGCGTTCAAATCAACTGGAAGATTTGGTGGGCCTGAATATCGCCGAAGACTTGATGAATCCTCAGGTCGGTCTGGATTTTCTTTTTGGCGAAACGCTGGGTCTGGAGTTAAGCCCGGAGATCGTCAGTGGGCCGAACCGCAGAGCTATATTTTACAACAGTAATGTAGACACGGCGTTCATGGCCCAGTGGACAACCCTGGTGCACTCCCAGGATATTGATGCAGTAATCAACGAGGCCAGAGGGGTCGCACGCAGTAACAATGTGTTTCTGGGTGGCCACTCTGCCGGTACCGGTTACACCGCACGCTATGCGGCCACGGATTTCAATTTCGATGGAGGAAATCCTGCCCCGGGCTACGAAAAACTCCGAGGACTGGTGCTACTCGAAGGCGGCGGCGCTAGTCTGGCATCGAGCGCGATCGACGAAGCAGCGCTTGACCGGATTGAAGCGCGCTTTGATGGTGGATTGTTTGCGGCAGTTAGGGATCAGGCTCCACGATGTATCGATGGAGTGACCTCCTGTTCAGTCGCCACCGAAGCGACTGACTGCGCTGCGTTCACCAATGTTTCCTGCGTTGAACCTGTCGGTGCATTTACCGAGATCCCGGGCCTGCTGTCACCCCAGTTGCTGGCGATTTCTGAAGTGAACGCACTCGATGCGATCCAAAATGGCGATACGGTTCAATCCATTTTGCAAAAAGATCAAAACGACATTGAAGGTAATAGCGCCATTGGCCGTGTTCCAGAGCTAGCGGGTTTGGGACCCTTGCTGGGCACCACAGTGGCATCATCGGTCACTTTGCTGGGGAAATTTCTCGACGACGATGGCATCGTCGCCAGTATCTCTAGCTTTCTGGGGACTTCACTGGGTTTTGAAGGACCCGATGTTGACGGGGTGCAAACCTGGCTCAGCTACGGAGAAGAGCTTCCCGATCAAGCCCTACCGAACAACGGCCCAGCGCCACAAACCATTGCCAGCCGTTCCGTTTGGGGGCAGGAAGTGGAGCCCAGTAATCTGGAAGGGCGAATGTTGCCGGTATTTTATGTAGGAGACACCAATTTTTCCGATTGGTACTACCCGTCCTCCGGCTTGGGTGTCACCAGCGGTCTCGGCCTGGATACCAGCGCTTTGTCCGCAGCTCCCCCAGTGGGGCGAGGCCGCAGCGACATTGAGAACCGAACCCAGGGAACGCGCATCGATATTCCGGTGATCGCATTGGGTGGTAGCAATGGCTTAACGCCGATTCCCGCAGTGTGGCTGGGATTCGCAGATGCAATCGCCAGCTGCGCAGCGCCCAGCTGCGACGGTGTCACCGGGCGAGTGCTGGACAGGCGAAATCCCAATGAGGCATTTCCGACCTTTGGAGAAATCGCAGGCGGGTTCGAAGTGTATATATCCGAAGGTTACTCGCACGTCGATATCGTCACCGCAGAAGACGACGAAACCAACAATGTGATCGCGCCCATTGCCGATTTCATCGCGAGAAACGTGCAGTAGGCCGCCCCGGGACGTCCGCTATTTGACTACCGATTCGACATGTATAACATGTATACACGTTTGATCAGCCAGAGTGAATGATGTGCCTGAAGACCTGAGCAAGCAATGGCCATTCCGCTGGGACCTACTGCTCCGCTATCGCTATATCGAAACCATCGCTTTGTGGGAGGGGCGGCTGACCACGCGTCACCTGTGCGACACCTTTGGCATCGGACGTCAGCAGGCCAGCAAAGACATCAACAATTATCTGAAGGAAGTTGGGCCAGGCAATCTGGAGTACGACAAATACCTCAAAGGCTATAAGCCCGCGGAAAATTTTAGTCCCGGAGTAACGCGCGGCGCCGCGGACGAGTACTTACACTTAATGGCTCGCAACAATGAGCTGAGTGATGTGTTCGAATCCCTGGCTCTGAATACCGCGAACGCCGAGTCTCTTTCGGTGCCAGTGCGCGATGTAAAACCGGAAGTGCTGCGCCCTATTCTTCAGGCCGCCAGGCAACAAAAAAGATTGGATGTCGATTACGTCTCCATCAACAATCCCGATCACGAAGGCCGCATCATTGTGCCTCATACACTGGTTCACACCGGCTTGCGCTGGCATGTGCGCGCTTGGTGTGAAAAGAATCAGGAGTATCGGGATTTTGTGCTAAGTCGATTTCGGGATATCCCTGAAATAATGGATAAGTCCGAGCACGGCATCGAAGGTGACGAAGACTGGAATACCATGATTACCATCCGAATCGTGGCTGATCCGAGACTGAGTAAAGAACAGCGGGGAGTAATAGAGCACGATTACGGTATGGATAACGGTGTCCTGGAAGTCTCCACTCGGGCTAAGCTGGTTCCCTATGCGCTAAAGTTACTGCACTTGGAATACCGCGAGGAAAAGACCGATCCCACCGCACAGCAGATTATTGTAGAAAACCGCGATGAGCTGGATCGGTGGTTGTTTGGCTAGCGCGCAAAATATCACTGAAATGGAGCATTTACCTATGCGAACAGCAGGAGAATCCTATATGCAACGCTTGCAACAGTTGTGCCTGATACTAGCCGCCGGTTTGCTTGGCGCTTGTGGGTCAGAGCAAATTCCGGACATCAATGAAACCAGTCCGCTGACCGCGGATAGCGAAAATGCCGGCCAAAACCAGCTCCTAAATATCAACAGGGAGGTTCTGCAATTACGCGAGCCCGCAAACCCAGATCGCAACGCCTATTACGGCGACCTGCACGTCCACACGGCATATTCCTTCGACGCCTATGCCTTTGGTACAACCGCAACCCCCTACGACGCCTACCGCTATGCCAGAGGAGAAACGATAAAACATCCCTCAGGCTATGATGTAACGCTGCAACGCCCTCTGGATTTCTATGCGGTAACCGATCACGGCATGTTTATGGGTGTGGTCAAAGAAGCGGCCGACACGCGTACGGAGTTTGCCACACTGAAGGTCGCCAAGCCCCTGCACAATATCAACGCTGCCGACAATATGACCGAGACCAGTATCATCGGGCGCACAAATGCCTTCGCTTCCTTCATACCGAATGTATTAGCGGGAATAGCCGAGGGCAGTATTGATCCTACCTTGACAGAAGCCATCACCAAATCCGCCTGGCGCGATAGCATCGATGCCGCCGAGCAGTACAATCAGCCGGGTAAATTCACCACCTTCGCCGCCTACGAATACACGTCCTCCACTGACGACAGGGGCAATTTGCACCGCAACGTTATCTTTAAAAATAACCACAGACTTCCCGCGGTACCCTTCTCGCGATTTCATTCTCAGAACCCCGAAGGGCTGTGGGATTGGATGGACGAGTTGCGTGAACAGGGTATCGAAAGTCTCGCGATACCACACAATTCAAACGGTTCGAACGGACAGATGTTCAAAATCACGGATTGGGCAGGCAATCCCATCGACGACGATTACGCAATCCAGCGAATGCGCAACGAGCCCCTGGTAGAAATTACTCAGGTCAAGGGCACCTCTGAAACCCATCCGACGCTCTCCAAAAATGACGAGTGGGCCAATTTCGAAATAACGCCCTATCGAGTGGCCACTACGCTCATTAGTGACCCACCTGGTAGCTATGTTCGCGACGCCTATTTACGCGGTATGGCGATGGCGGAAAATGGGGTGGTTAATCCCTATCGCTTCGGCCTGGTCGGAGCGAGCGATACTCATACGGGAGCAGCTTCCCTGGATGAAAAAACGTTTTTCTCCAAGGCCGGCCTGCTGGATGGGGACGCGGAAAGACGGGGCTCCATTCCCGCCTCATTTCTCACAGGCACCTTGTTAACCTGGGCTGATGAATCCAGGGTTGCCGAGGTTGACGGTAAAACTTATATCGCCTCTTCCTCTTTTGAAACCTGGAGCGCCTCAGGACTGGCTGCGGTGTGGGCTGAAGAAAATACCCGGGAGGCTATTTACGAAGCCTTTCGCCGCAAGGAGACTTTCGCAACCTCTGGCCCGAGAATCAAATTGCGTTTTTTTGCAGGCTACAGCTTCGATGAATCAATGTTATCGCAGCCGAATATGTCGAGAATTGCCTATGACTCAGGCGTAACGATGGGTGGAGATCTACACGCACAAGACGACCAAAAACCTGGATTTCTAGTCTGGGCCCTGAGCGACTCCCTGGCACAACCTCTGCAACGAGCTCAAATCATCAAGGGGTATGTCAAAAACGGCGAACACTTTGAACAGGTTTTCGACGTCGCTTGCAGCGGCGGCTCAAGCGTAGATCCCACCACTCACCGCTGTCCGGATAACGGTGCCAAAGTCGATCTCAACGACTGCTCTACAACCGCAGGCACCGGCGCCAGTGAATTAAAAACCGTATGGCACGACCCGACATTTGAGGCCGGTCAGGAAGCATTTTACTATGCAAGGGTACTGGAAAACCCCAGCTGCCGATGGTCTACCTGGGACGCGATTCAGGCGGGTGTAGATCCCAGATCAGACCTCCAGGCAACGCTTCAAGAACGGGCTTGGTCATCACCTATTTGGTATAAAACCTCGGAACATACGCCGTGAGCAACAACGAGTTCGAAGACGCTTTTTCAGAAGACAGTTTTTGGGATAAGCTAAAAAACTACGCAAAATCTGCTGGTCGAGAGGTAGTAGAAAAAGCACTGCTGTTGTACTACGCGGGCCAGCAGGACAGCGCTCCTGCCTGGGCCAAAGCGACCATCGTTGGTTCGCTCGGGTATTTTATCGCCCCCCTGGACGCGATTGTCGATTTGACACCGGCCGTGGGTTACGCCGATGACCTGGGAGTGCTGGCCCTGGCATTGGCGGCGGTCGCGAGCTATATCAACGATGAAGTGCGCGAGAAAGCCTCGCTGAAAATGCAGGATTGGTTTGGCGAGTAAACGCTCATAGCCCAAGGGTTAACACCGCCGAGGCGAAAAAGATCGGCAAGAGTAACTCGGGAACACACACCGCCAGGATGACAGTCCCCGCGACGCCGGCGAGCATTTTGATCACCTTATCTATGGAGTGAATTCGAGACTCCTGTGCTCGGCGCTGCAACAACTGGCGGGTTATCTGATATTCAATGTTACGGGCTGCGTTCATGGCGGCTATCTCTTATTAAGTGGTAAGAGATTCCATCTTCAAACAAGGACGCTGCCCAAACCATCTGTCCACTTTTCGATGTGTTTGAAAAAGTGACAGGTGTTTTTCCAACTGCAGCCCCTCCGGAAAGCCGTCCTCTCCGGTCAGCTTTTAGAATATCGATGGTTAAAGCTGAGCTCAGATGGCCTGTTCCGTTTTCAAAAACCTCTATAGCATGGATGCTATAGAGGAGCCTACATGGATGTATTTACGGCGTGTTTTGAAAACGGAACAGGCCATCTGAGTGCAACCCAGCTTCGTTTAAAACACGGTTCGTAGGTTTTATATAAGCCCATTGCCGTCTATTTATAAAACGTCTTCTCAAGACACGACGTGAATCCATACCCGAAAAGCGGGGCAGGCTCTCCATGGAGTCTCGGCAGCCGCATCCATGCGGCTGACGGTCTTGAGAAGACGTTTTATAAACCGACTCTCGCCCTTGGTTGGTTACTACTTTTGATCTGCGGAGGACACACTGCTGGAGACACTTTAGCGAGCATCCACCTGAATACCTGGATTGGATACTCGCCCAGCCAGAGAAAGAAACACCGCCGTCGAAAGGCCAGCCGCCGCAAATATCATACACATCACCATGATCTGATACCGCACCGCTACCTCTGGCGGAACCCCCGACAAAATTTGCCCCGTCATCATGCCGGGCAAGGAGACCAGGCCTACAGCGAACAGCGAATTGATCACCGGGATCATCGCCGCTTGAAACGCGGTGTGCCTGGCATCGACCCAGGAGCGCTGATGCTCCAACTCGGCGTACAAGCGCTCCCCGGCCAGGCTAACAGCGGTCATAGCGTTGGCGAACGCCATGCCTGCCAAAGGAATCATGTAACTGGCCTGATACCAGGGCTTAAGTACCAGAACACATTGTGTGACAACCAGCAGGGTTAAACCGCCCCCTGTAGCGATCGCCAGCAAGCTGTAAAACAACAGTGATTTCCGCTCGCCGCCAACAGGCCCCAGCGCAATCCAGCTAGAGGACAGCAACATGACCAGTAAAACGAGAATCACCAGAACACTGCTGCTCGCCTCGAATATGTAAGCCAGTACATAGCCAATGAGTAGCAGTTGCAGCAGCATTCGACTCAAGGCGTAAAGCGCATTGGCCGTGTTCATTGACCATCTGTAGAAGACGATCAGTGTGATGGCGACCGGAACGAAACACAGAGCCAGCTGAGGCAGGCCGATGGTGGCAATGACGGTATTCATTGGGGAAGTTTCCATAGATGAGGGAGCTGGAATATTTTAACCTCGATTGGCCTATATTGCCGATCTCGGCGCCGGTTCAGCAAAGTCACTTATCGAACGGTCTGCAAGTGAAAAGAGCCAAGATAAATGTCCATTGACCTGACCACCCCTTTTCTATAATAATTGTCAGGTGTGTCAGTTTTTACTTAAGGCGATTTCACCTTCCCAAGGGTTATACAGCTCAGGTTCGCCACCTCAATTTTCCGGGCATGAGAGGGAAACAAGGAGAATAGGCTTTGCTACGGTTTCTGCTTCATAACACCCAACATTCTTTAGAAGATGTTAATCCTAACATCTCGGTGCTGGACTATTTGCGCGACCATCTCGACCGAGTCGGCACCAAGGAAGGTTGCGCTTCAGGTGATTGCGGGGCGTGTACCGTGGTGTTGGGGGAAGCTCGCAATGGCCAGGTGTCCTACTCGGCGATTAACGCCTGTATCACTCCCCTGGGTAATCTACACGGCAAACAACTAATAACGGTGGAGGACCTGAAGAGCGAATCTACTTTGCACCCTGTACAGCAAGCTATGGTTGATTGCCACGGTTCGCAGTGCGGGTTTTGTACTCCTGGGTTTGTGATGTCGATGTTTGCCTATCGCAAAAACAACGACACTGCCGAGCGCGATTCTATCATCGAAGCACTCGGCGGCAATCTCTGTCGCTGCACAGGATACCAAGCGATTATCGCCGCGGCGGAGCAAATGTTTCATTCCAGCCGTGAAGATCAGTTCTCGAAGCTCGAAGAAAGTACTCTGGCAGCGTTGAGAGCAATACAGGACTGCCCCGATGCGGTAACCCTGAGCGGGGCTGACAAGCAGTACCACTCACCCACCACATCAGCTGGGTTAGGCGAACTATTATCTGCGCATCCGAATGCAAAACTCGTCGCCGGCGGAACTGACTTAAGCCTCGATTTCACGCAATTTCTCAAAGAGATCGACACCCTGATCTACACCGGACGAGTGGAGGAATTGTTGCGAGTCGATAAGACCGAAGATAGTTTGCAGATCGGATCAGCTGTCAGCTACACCGATTGCAAGGAAGTGTTATGCCAGGAATATCCTGATCTGCATGAGTTGATCGAACGTCTCGGATCGCGACAAATACGCAACCAGGGCACCTTGGGCGGCAATGTGGGCAACGCCTCACCCATTGGCGATATGCCACCGGTACTCATCGCCCTCAAGGCGCAATTGATTTTGCGCAGCGCTTCGGGAAGTCGGACGATTCCGGCGGAAGATTTTTTCATTAGTTATAAGGTCACGGACCTCAGAGCAGGTGAATTCATTGAGACCATCGTGGTGCCCAGAGCAAAAGCGGGTTACACATTCAAGGCTTACAAAGTCAGCAAGCGTCTCGAGGACGATATATCCGCAATCTGCGGTATTTTTTATCTACAGATCGAAGGGGGTATCGTCGCAGATGCTTCCATCGCCTTCGGTGGTATGGCGGAAATACCCAAGCGAGCGTCTGCGTGTCAACAAGCACTGATCGGTCAAGCCTGGAATCAAGAAACCGTAGATCTCGCTATGGAGGCCTTGGGGCATGACTACTCACCGATTAGCGACTTCCGCGCCTCCGCGGGTTACAGAGCCCAGGTCGCCAAAAACTTACTCCAGCGATTGTTCCAGGACAGTGATATCCAGGCCGTGCGGGTAACCCACTATGCGTAATCTACCGGAAGTTTCCAGTGGCAATTCCTCAGCCGTCTCAGGGGTTTCTGGCCAAAGTCTCCGTCACGAAAGCGCACACAAACATGTGTCTGGAGAAGCGCTCTATATCGATGATATGGCAGTGCCGGCCAACACCCTGCACGCCTATGTTGGACTGAGTGAAATCGCTAAAGGAAAAATACTCAGCATGGACCTGGGTAAAGTGAGAAACGCTCCCGGCGTAGTAGACGTTCTAACTCTGGCTGATATTCCGGGCCATACGGATATCGGGCCCGTATTCCCGGGCGATCCATTGATGGTCCACGACAAGGTTACTTTTTTTGGACAGGTCATCTTCGCCGTCGCGGCAACCAGCTACGACGCCGCGCGAAAAGCTGCGCGACTGGCAGTGGTGGAATACCAAACTGAAGTAGGTGACCTGACCATAAAAGAAGGCTTGGCGAACAACAGTTTTGTACGACCCAGCCATGCCCAGCGGCGCGGTGATGTAAACACCGCCTTGTCCACTGCACCGCTAACCCTGGAAGGGAGCATGCAAATAGGGGGGCAGGAACAGCTGTATCTGGAAGGTCAGGCCTCACTGTGTATCCCGCAGGAAGACGGCGGTATGCTGGTTTACACGTCCAGCCAGAATCCGTCCGAGGGCCAAAAGCTGGTTGCGGAAGTCCTCAACATTCCCCTCAACCGGGTGACTGTGGATATGCGCAGAATGGGCGGCGGCTTTGGCGGCAAGGAAACCAACGCCAATCAATGGGCTTGTTTAGCCGCTCTGCTGGCGCGCAAAACGGGCAGAGCTGTGAAAATGAGACTGGCCCGCGCCGATGACATGACCACTACGGGTAAGCGCCATCACTTCGCGATTGAGTATCGCGTCGGCTTTGATGAAACAGGCAAATTGTTAGGACTGGATATGGATTTATCGGGTGGCTGCGGCATCTCTCCCGATTTGTCGGATGCTATTGTCGATCGCGCCATGTTCCATGCCGACAACGCTTACTTTCTTCCTGCGGCTCATATAAAGGGTCATAGGGTGAAAACCAATACCGTTTCCAATACCGCTTTTCGCGGTTTTGGCGGCCCCCAGGGTATGGTGGCTATTGAAAATATAATGGACAACATTGCCAGAGCGGTCGGTAAAGATCCTTTGGAGGTTCGCAAGCTAAACTTCTATACCTCCGAAGGGAATCGCGACACCACCCACTACGGGCAGAAAATAGAGCAACATATTATCGAGCCGCTGGTGGCGCGACTGGAGCGAACCTCTCACTACCAACAGCGGCGCGCCGATATTGAGCAGTTCAATCGCGACAGTGACATCCTTAAAAAAGGTATTGCGCTGACGCCGGTTAAATTCGGAATTTCGTTTACAGTTCAACATCTCAATCAAGCGGGCGCGTTGATACATGTCTACACCGATGGCAGCATTCAGCTCAACCATGGTGGCACGGAGATGGGCCAGGGTTTATTCACGAAAGTGGCACAGATCGTCGCCCAAGAGTTTCAGGTGGATATTGAGAGCGTGTTATGTACCTCCACTCGCACCGATAAAGTGCCCAATACATCGCCCACCGCCGCCTCTTCTGGTACTGATCTCAATGGAATGGCGGCCAGAGATGCCGTGGGTAAAATTAAGCGGCGCATGGTCGATTTTGCGGTCGAACATTTCTCCATTCCAGCGGATCAAGTAAAGTTTGAGAACAATCGCGTGCTCTGTGGTGATGCGGATTTAAGCTTCGCGGAATTTGCCCAACTCAATTACATGAATCGAATTCCACTGTCCGCCACAGGCTATTACCGCACCCCAAAAATTCACTACGATAGAGACAAGGGCTGCGGCAGACCGTTCTTTTACTATGCCTATGGCGCCGCTGTCTCGGAAGTGCTCATAGACACCCTAACCGGTGAATACAAAGTCACCCGCGCAGATATTTGTCACGACGTAGGTCAATCGATCAACCCCGCTATCGACATAGGCCAAATCGAGGGTGCATTTATTCAGGGAATGGGTTGGCTGACGACCGAGGAACTGGTGTGGGGTGAAGACGGCCGCCTGCAAACGGTGAACCCCGCGAGCTACAAAATCCCTACTATTGGCGATACACCCACGCAATTCAATGTAGAACTGCTCCCCGATAGCCCGAACGTAGAGGCGACCATCTTTCACTCCAAGGCCGTGGGTGAACCTCCCCTGATGCTGGCAATTTCGGTGTGGTGTGCACTGCGAGACGCCGTGGCAAGCCTCGGAGACTATAAACGCAGTCCCGATTTGGATACCCCCGCCACACCCGAGCGAGTACTGAACGCCTGCACAAAAATGCGCCAGGAGCTGGCACCATGATGTCACCGGAGTTGATCAATTGGGTCGATGCGATAAGCGCCTTACAGGACCAGGGCCAGGATTACGTGCTCGTTACGCTACTGGGTGCCAGAGGCTCCACGCCCAGGGAAAGCGGCACAAAAATGGTGGTCTCTCGGGACGCAAATTTTGGCACAATTGGTGGCGGTCACCTGGAGTTTAAAGCCACACAATTAGCGGCGGAAATGCTCAACTGTGACGATGAGCAGCAAAAAATCGAATACTTCCCCCTGGGACCGGGCCTCGGTCAATGTTGCGGAGGCAGTACCACCGTATTGTTCGAAAGCTTCAAGAGCAGCGACTTCACTATAGCCTTGTTTGGAGCGGGTCACGTTGGCTTGGCTCTGGCGGGCATACTTCAACAGCTACCCTGCCGATTGAGTTGGATCGATAATCGCGAAGGCTGCCACCCGGTATCCCTACCCAAACGCGTCACCCCCATCGTCAGTGAAAACCCCGCCCAGGAAGTCACCGAAATGCCCCCGGGCAGTGACTACCTAATCATGACTCATAACCACCAATTGGATTACGATATTCTAGAATCAGTACTAAATCGACAAGACGCGCGCTATGTCGGCCTGATAGGCTCGGAAACGAAATGGCGGCGATTCAAAATGCGCATGGAACACAGAGGTCACAATCCCGAATTCTATCAACACGTACGCTGCCCGGTAGGCCTTCCTGAAGTGACCGGCAAACGTCCCATTGAAGTTGCCGTTTCAATTGCCGGGGAACTGATCGCACTTAACAATCGCGATGAAAAACCCACAGCCAAGGCGCGCGGAGTTTCCCTCGCCGACGCCAAAGCGGCTATCACAGAACTGAATAGCATCGTATGAACAAGGAACAGGCATTTGCCCTGCGCAGTTCGCGCACCATTGTCGATGGCCGTGAGCAACCGGCGACAATAGAAATTTCGAACGGAAAAATCCAAAAAGTCCTTCCTCACAATGCCGCGCTCGACTGTCCGGTCGAGGATCTCGGCGATTACCTGTTGATGCCAGGACTGGTAGACACCCACGTACATATTAACGAACCGGGTCGAACAGAGTGGGAGGGTTTCGACACCGCAACTCAGGCAGCGGCCGCCGGTGGCATCACTACCGTAGTCGATATGCCTCTGAACTGTACTCCCGTTACCACCACAGCGGATGCGCTACAGCAAAAGATAGATTCACTGGGCACACAGCTGTGGGTCGATTGCGGCTTTTGGGGCGGAGTAGTTCCTGAAAACCTGGAGGACCTTGAGGCACTTGTACGGGCCGGTGTGCTGGGGGTTAAATCATTCACGATTCACTCTGGCATCGACGATTTTCAACGGGTAGACGAAAGTCATATCCGTCGAGCCATACCCATTCTCGCCAAACATGATATCCCCTATCTGATACACGCCGAACTGGATAAAGAAGAAACTGAACCAGCCGAAATTGGCACTCGATACCAGAGTTTTCTCGACTCACGTCCCAAGGCATGGGAAAACGATGCCATCGACATGATGATAGAACTTTGCCGCGAGGCCAGGAGCGCGGGCAATGACGGCCATATTCACATCGTCCATTTGTCCTCGGCTGAAGCTCTACCTGCAATCGCCGCAGCTCAGCGCGAGGGTTTGAAAATCAGTGCGGAAACCTGCCCTCACTACCTGACCCTATTTGCGGAAAACTGCCCCGACGGCAAAACCCTCTTCAAGTGTTGCCCCCCGATTCGGGAAAACGAAAACCGGCACAAGCTCTGGGAGGGTCTAGCCAGTGGTACCATCGATTTTGTCGTCTCAGATCACTCGCCCTGTACGCCGCAGCTGAAGCATATCGACACAGGAGATATCGAAAAAGCCTGGGGCGGTATTTCATCCCTACAGTTTGGTTTAAGTTTAATATGGACCGAGGCGAAGGAGCGTGGCTACTCAATAGCCGAGGTTTCCCAGTGGATGGCTACTCGCCCGGCGCAGTTCGCAGGGCTTGGCGAGCACAAAGGGAAAATCGCTCCGGGCTTCGATGCAGATTTAATCGTTTTCGATGACATTGGAGAGTATTTAATTACTGCGGACATCATAAAGTACCGACACAAAGTGACGCCCTACGAAGGAAGAATGGTCAAGGGCATTGTCAGATCGACCTATGTAAGAGGCACAAAGGTTTATACCGAAGGGAATCTGCTCGGCGCACCAGTGGGTAAACCTCTCCTGAAACACGCGCTTTCAATGGAGCCCATCGAATGAGTAGCACCGCTAGCAGCGACAATCCCTTTGCGGGTCAATACACGGATTTATTAAGCGAAAAAGTGGGGGGAAAAGCGCTATCGTGCTCCGATGAATGGTTCGCCGAGTGCGCCAACCTGGTTCTTCAATCCGATCCGGTTTTCAAAGAGGGCCATTTCGTCGCCACAGGCCAGTGGATGGACGGTTGGGAATCTCGCCGCAGCTTCGGCAGAACCGATCATCGTAGCGGCAATCGCGATTTCGACTGGTGCATTGTCAAGTTGGGCATCCCCGGTGTGATTCATGGAGCGGATGTGGAAACCACGCATTTTCGGGGTAATGCGCCAGAGTTCGCCGCCCTGGAGGGAGCCTGGGTAAGCGGAGACCCCAGCGACGAGACCCAGTGGTTCGAGGTTCTGAACAAAAATACCACTGCCGCAAACAGCCACAATTATTTTTCGGTGAACTGTGAAAGACCCTGCACCCATTTACGATTGAAGATTTATCCCGATGGCGGTGTCGCGCGACTGCGAGTTTATGGAGTGCCTAAGGTAAACCGAGACAATTTTGTCGAAGGCGAACTGGTAGACTTAGCCAGCGTCGCTAACGGCGGGCGTGATGTGGCCTGCAGCGATATGTTTTACAGTTCCCCAAGTAATCTCTTGATGCCGAACAGAGGCATAAACATGGGGGATGGCTGGGAAACCAAACGGCGACGCGATGCGTTCAATGATTGGAATATCATCAAGCTGGGACTTATCGGCACCATCAGAAAAGTCATTGTCGATACCGCGCACTTTAAGGGCAACTTTCCCGACACCTTCAGCCTGGAAGCGACCCTGTCTGACCGCGATGATATGACCGCCGACGACATTAAATGGCACAGCGTTATCGAGCGGACCCCCCTGCACGCCGATCAGGAACATCTGTTCATCAAGCAGATTCAGGTGGCACAGGATCAGAAATTCAATCATGTTCGCCTGAACATTTATCCCGACGGAGGAGTTAGCCGACTTAGAGTATTGGGTTTTCCGGATTGGGATAACACGACTTGATAAGGTCAAAAGTCTATGGGCATTGATACAGTTAACGGCATGGATGAGCACTCCGCGAGTCACTGCTTCCGCCAGTGCTGCACCAGCCAAGCCTGGATAGCGCGCATGGTTGCCTCACGCCCCTTCTCCTCCGCAGGCGCGATGACCACGGCGGCAAACGAGCACTGGTTAGACTTAGAGGAGGAAGATTATCTCGAGGCATTTGATGGCCACCCAAAAATTGGTGACGTCAACTCTCTCAAGGCCAGGTATGCGAACACAAAGGAACTGGCGGCCGGTGAGCAATCTTTGGTGAATGTCGCCAGCGACGAAACCATTGAGGCTTTGAGCGAGCGTAACAGGGCATATGAAGAGAAATTCGGATTTATCTTTATCGTTTGCGCGACGGGAAAAAGCGCCGAAGAAATGTTGGCGCTACTGGAAGAAAGACTCCCTAATAGCCGGCAGCAGGAACTTGTAAACGCCGCTGAAGAGCAGCGCAAAATATTTCAAATACGATTGGAGAAGCTGCTATGAGCCAAATCACCACCCATATTTTGGACACGGCTCTGGGCCGCCCTGCGGCGGGTGTAACGATCACTCTATACCAGCAAAGCGCCGATAGTTGGACCGAGGTGGGCTCTGGTAAAACCAATGAAGACGGTCGCATACCCAATCTGTATCCCAAGGACGAAGTTCTCACAGCCGGAACCTATCGAATGCACTTTGCCCTGAACCGCTACTTTGATTCTATGGACGTTCCAGTGTTCTATCCCTGGGCAGAAGTGGTGTTCAATATTGAGGGCGACGGCCAGCACTATCATATCCCTTTGCTACTATCCCCCTATGGTTATTCGACCTACAGGGGAA
This sequence comes from Halioglobus sp., assembly GCA_045110675.1. GTDB lineage: Bacteria > Pseudomonadota > Gammaproteobacteria > Pseudomonadales > Halieaceae > JBALVT01. Next base: position 58,197 of record JBGCGJ010000021.1, read on the forward strand.
GCTAGATGGCGCGCATCGACCTGAAACTCGAGCCGTTAACCCCTGAGGCTTTCGCTCCCTATGGCGATGTCATCGAAGTCAGCGAAAGTAATCAGGTCATTCCCATCAACTACGGAAACACCCAGCGCCACCACAACCTGGCTAAGGTTGATGTGAGCGATGAAAATGGTGAGGCTATCATCAGTATCTTTCGCAGCGCTCCGGTGCAACTGCCATTTCATATTAAAGTCATGGAGCGACACCCCCTGGGCAGCCAGGCATTTATGCCTCTTAGCGGAAACCCCTACCTGGTGGTGGTATCGGCGGCGGGTGAATTCGACGCCAACGCCCTGCGCGCATTTATTGCCCAGCACCATCAGGGAGTGAATTACCACAAGGGCACCTGGCACCACTATTGTCTCGGCCTAAATATCAGCAATGATTTTCTTGTGGTAGATCGGGGCGGACAGGGAGCCAACTGCGATGAAGTTACGCTTCCAGAAGATCTGCAAATTTATGTTAATCACTAATTCGACATTCGGGGCTGTTTAGCATGGAAGCGTTTCGCGCAGAGATTTTGCACTTTGTCGATGATCCCGACCGGGTTTCTGAACCCGAATCCTATCAATATTTCAAAGATGGAATGCTCATTGTGGACCACGGCAAGGTGGTGGCCGCTGGTTCTGCACAAGACATGCGCCCCCATCTGAAAGAGGATACCCCCGTAACAGAGTATCCCAATGCGCTGATCATGCCGGGATTTGTCGATACCCATATTCACTACCCTCAAACCGAAATAGTGGCGGCCTACGGCGAGCAACTTCTGGAGTGGTTGGAAACCTATACCTTCCCGGTGGAATCCAAGTTTTCCGACCCGGACTACGCCGCAGAAGTTTCCGAACGATTTCTGGATGAATTATTGCGCTGCGGTACGACCACGGCCTTGGTCTTCGGCACCGTTCACAAGGAATCCGTGGAGGCTTTTTTCGAAGCCTGCGAGAAACGCAATCTACGCATGATCGCCGGTAAAGTCATGATGGACCGAAATGCGCCTGATTATCTCGTCGACACCGCGCAAAGCTCCTATGACGACAGTAAAATGTTGATCGAAAAATGGCATAACAAGGGTCGCCTGCGCTATGCCGTGACACCCCGATTTTCTCCGACTTCAACACCCGAGCAGTTGCGCAAAGCGGGGCAATTATTGGAGGAACATCCGGGGGTCTATCTGCATACGCATATGTCAGAAAGCGCTAACGAAGTGGTTTGGGTGGAAGAGCTGTTCCCGCACTGCGATCACTATCTCCACACCTATGATGAAGCTGGTTTGTTAGGGCGACGCAGTGTGTTCGCTCACTGCATTCATCTGAATGATGAGGAGTGGGATCGCCTCGAGCAAACTCAATCCAATATAGCGTTCTGCCCGACATCGAATCTTTTTCTGGGAAGCGGTCTGTTCAATTTGAAACGCGCTGTCGAACACAATATTGGCGTGGGGCTGGGAACCGATATCGGTGGCGGTACCAGCTTTTCCATTTTGCAAACTCTCGGGGAGGCCTACAAGGTACAACAGTTGCGCGGTGAAAAACTGACCCCCTTCAAAGCGTTTTATCTCGCCACGCTCGGCGGTGCTCGCGCTTTGGATATGGACGATCTCATCGGCAATTTTGAGCCTGGGAAAGAAGCCGATTTTGTTGTGCTGGACAAAGCACCCACTCCGCTGCTGGCGTTCAGGCTAGCCCATTGTAAGAGTCTGATGGAGACACTCTTTGTGATGGCCATAATGGGCGATGACCGCTCGATTGCCGCGACCTATTCCGCTGGCAAAAAAGTCCACGGCAGAGATTAACACGCAAGCATAAATCAGAAGGTCTGAGAGTATGGAAAGTTATTTTTTCGATTGGCTGCAGCTCATTTTTCGCTGGCTGCATGTCATCACCGGCATCGCCTGGATCGGAGCCTCCTTCTATTTTGTGTGGTTGGATAACAGTCTGGAAGAACCCCCACAGTGGAAAAAGGACAAGGGCATCAAGGGCGACTTGTGGTCGATTCACGGTGGCGGGATCTACGAGGTTGCAAAATACGAACTCGCCCCAGAAAAAATGCCCGAGACACTACACTGGTTCAAATGGGAAGCCTATACCACCTGGCTAACAGGCATGGTGCTGTTGATTGTTATTTTCTATCTCGGCGCCGACTCCTATCTCATCGACAAGCGAGTAGCTGATCTGACCCAACTGCAAGCGGTAGGGCTCGGTATGGGATTCCTGATATCCGGCTGGGTCATTTATGAAGTGCTGTGCAATACGCCACTGGCAAAAAACGGTTTTGCCATTGCCGGCGTGCTAATCTCCATCGCCGTCATTTACGCCTACGCCCTCACCCATTTGTTCAGTGGCAGAGGTGCTTATATCCACATGGGTGCGGTGATCGGCACCATCATGGTGGGCAATGTGTTTCGGGTGATTATGCCGTCTCAACGGGCCCTGGTGGCGGCCATCGAAAAAGGAGAGGCACCCGATCCGGCCTGGGGCATAAAGGCCAAGCTGCACTCGACCCACAACAACTACTTAACCCTGCCACTGCTGTTTATTATGATCAGCAACCACTACCCGATGACCTATTCCCATGAATACAGTTGGCTGGTACTGCTGGCGATCATCGCAATTACTGCCTTCGCTCGTCACTATTTCAATCTACAGCACAAGGGCATTAATCGCCCCATCATACTCGTGGTGTCCGCCATTGCCGCAGCCACTCTCGCCTTCGTCATTTCACCGAAGCCCTCGAATATCGCTGCAAGCAACGATAGCGTGTTCGTAGCTTCACAGATCGCCCAAGTGAAAACGATTTTGACTGAGCGTTGCGCGAGCTGTCATTCCGCTAGGCCCAGCGATGAAGTTTTTACTGCTGCGCCTCTGGGCATGATGCTGGACACCCTGGACGAGATGCAAAGGTGGGCGTCTCGAATCAAAGCCAGATCAGTAGATACAGCGGATATGCCGTTTATGAACAAAACGGAAATGACCGATGAAGAACGCGGCATCATCGGTGCATGGGTTGCAGCTGGCGCACCTACAAAGTAGGACGAAGACGAACTATGCCAGCTTTCGTTGTTCCAGCTTGTCTCGCAGCGCTGCCACTTCGGGTTTGTAATGACGAATCTCTTCATCGGAGAGACCGTGCAGCTCGTGGGGAAAAACCAGCCATCGATCGGTCTCGTGCAAATAAAAATCCGGTTTCATGTCCGTTTGATTGTTGTCGGGTTTGAAGTAAGGCGTGGCGACTTTCACTTCCGGCATATTTTTTCGACACTCCTCCTCAAGATCTCTGATGACCTGCTGGATACTCAGACCCGTGTCGAAAACGTCGTCAACCAGCAACAGTGAATCCTCGGAATTGACATGCTTCACAATGTAGTTCAAACCGTGTACTCGAACGTGTCGATCCCGGGTCTCGATACCCGAGTAGGAGGAGGTTCTGATCGCAATGTGATCGGACTCAATACCCGAGACATCCAGCAATTCCTGAACCGCGATACCCACAGGTGCCCCACCACGCCAAACACCGACGATATAATTCGGTCGATAACCACTTTCAACAATCGCCATCCCGAGATTGAAGGAGTCGTCGAGGAGTTCCTGGGCGGTGATAAATTGCTTTGTCGTCATTACATTCACTCGTGCAAAAATCCCACTATAATAGCTATGCCACCAACGCGCCAGATAAGGAATCAGACATGAGCTCATATCACCAACAAATCCATTGTCACCGCGACGATATCGATATGGGCTTCTGGCGCAAACCAGAGGGAGTCAGCATTGAGGATGATGAGCTGAGCTTTTTATTGATTCCGGATGAGGTTGAAGCCATCGCCACCTTTGAAATTTCCCAGCAGGTGCATCGATATCAACACGACAACGTCTCTTCCGGGCAACCGATAAGCAAAGCGCTGATAGTCACCATGGGCGGCATGCTACCCGGCGTATTGCTCTATGATCATCTGGTAGATGGCAGAGATGTTGGCATTCCCAAAATCGAGTTTGGCACCATCGGTGTATCGCTCTATAAGGGCCCAGGTGTTCGCTATGAAAAGCCATTGATACAACACGGCATTTCCATTCCAATCAGCGGTGAGACCGTCCTAATCATTGATGATTTAGGCGACTGTGGCGGAACAATGCAGTTTTTGACTCAGTACATCGCCGATAGCGGTGCTCTAAAAGTGCTCAACTTGGCCATGTATATGAAGCCCATTGCGATGAAAACCTGCAAGGCAGATTTTTGGTTCGGAGAGACACCACAGCACACCTGGATTATTACGCCTCGGGAGAGAGTTGAAACCATGGTTAAGCGGGTGCCTATTTGGAAAGAGCGCGGAGCCAGCGAGCAGGAGTGTTATCGGCGCCTGGTAGATGTTATTGGCTACCCCACTGACTTAACCGACTACTACTTGCCGCAGATATATCACCGTGCGGAGATCAATTCTTGACACAACTGTCACTCAGTTGCAAAGTTGTTAACATAAGACAAGCACATACTCTGGAAGATAAACGTGGCAAGCAAGGGCGCCTATAAAGTCGGCAAGATCCGCAAGGACAATGAAAAAGCCATACTAGTCGCTGCGGAAAAGGAATTTGCCACACGAGGCTTTAACGGCGCCTCTATGAATCGCATCGCCCAGGGAGCCGGCGTCGCCAGAACCAATGTTCACTACTACTTCAAGAATAAAGAGGACTTGTACGCCGCCGTTCTCACGGATGTGATTCAACTGTGGGGGGATTCCTTCGATCAGATTAGCGCCGACGATGATCCGGGTGAAGCACTGGAAGCTTACATCAGGGCAAAGGTAGCCTATTCAAAAACCAAACCACTCGCCTCGCGCATCTTCGCCAGCGAAATGTTGCACGGCGCTCCGGTGCTTGGAAGCTATTTGAAGAAGGACCATCGCGACTGGATGGGAGGCAAAGCTGAAATTATGGAAAGCTGGGTGGCTCAGGGGAAAATGGACCCGGTCAATCCCTTCTACCTGATTTTTATGATCTGGGCGTCGACACAGCACTACGCAGACTTTGAAGTTCAAGTGAAGACCGTATTGGGGAAGCCCCGTTTGGCCGCCGCGGATTTCGATGAGATTGCCGACAATCTGACCCACATCATTCTCAAAGGCTGTGGTATCAAAGTTCACAGTAAGCTATTAAAAACAGAAAATTGATTTTTTTCTCCCGCCTTTAACCCCTTTCAGCTCCTTGCTGCGATAAACCTCTTGAAACTTGTCAAAAGACTTATCAGGAGATTTATCATGCCTATCCGCAAAAACGTCACCACACTAACGCTGGCCCTGATGGCCACAGCCTGCGCTGATCAATATCAACACGAGCCGGTTGTTATTGAACAGAGCGAAATCCGCGCGCAAACCGCCCCGCCGCTGAACGACGAAGCAGCAACGGCAGCACACAAGCAGCAGATCACTGAGTACGAAGCCAAGGAGGCCCGTTCGCAGCCTGGACCAATCAACGCCCAGAATCTCCCGATAGCGGAGGTTGCGCGGCCCGAGCGGCTCGAGCAATACAGCGCCGTAAAGGCCAAACCCTCGCACCACGGCGTCGCGATGGCCGCTGATGCGATCGGGCTGTACCCGTCTCAATCCATTGATCGTGAACACTACCTTCACTATGAAGAGAGCCCGGTCAAATTAGTGGTCGAGGATCCGGTATCGACCTTCAGTATCGATGTCGACACCGCCAGCTATGCCAACATCCGGCGTATGATCGTAAAAGAGGGTCGCCTACCCCCTTCAGATGCTGTGAGGCTGGAGGAAATGATCAACTATTTCGGATACGAATACCCGGTGCCGGATAACTCCGAACAACCTTTCTCCGTACGCAGTGAACTCGCTCGGGCTCCGTGGAGCGACCAGCACCATTTACTGCAAGTTGGCCTGAAGGGCTTCGAACCGGCGGCTGCGCAGCGCCCGTCCAGCAACCTGGTGTTTCTGGTGGATGTGTCGGGCAGTATGCGCTCACCGGACAAGCTGGGATTACTGAAGAAATCCCTGGGTTTGTTAGTGAACAAGATGAGAGATGATGATCGAATTTCTCTCGTGGTCTACGCAGGCGCGGCGGGAACGGTGCTGGAGCCCACCTCAGGTGCGGACAAGGCAAAAATTATGAATGCTATCAATGCACTCGAAGCAGGTGGTAGCACCCACGGCAGTGCAGGCATCGAGATGGCCTACGCCCTCGCGGCTCAACATAAAATTGAAGGCGGCATTAATCGAGTGATTATTGCCAGTGACGGCGACATGAACGTGGGAACCGTAAATCTGGAGTCCCTCAAGGACCTGATTGAGCGCAAGCGCAAAAGCGGCGTTGCTTTGACCACTCTTGGATTTGGCAGCGGCAATTACAATTATGCGCTAATGGAGCAACTCGCCGATGTCGGTGATGGCAATGCCGCCTATATTGACTCACTAAAAGAAGCCCAGAAGGTTCTCGTTAACGAGATGCAATCGACCCTTCTCACAATCGCTTCCGATGTGAAAATTCAGGTGGAGTTCAACCCCGAGCAGGTCAGCGAGTATCGACTCATCGGCTATGAAAACCGGATACTGAATCGAGAGGACTTTACCAACGATAAAGTTGATGCCGGCGATATTGGCGCCGGCCATACTGTAACAGCGTTGTATGAGATCGTACTTCGGCAAGACAATGAGGGTCGAATACCGGCGCTCAGGTATGAGAAGAACAAGCGCCCGCTGGAACAATCTGCCACGGCAACTGCGCAGGAAATTGCCTTCGTAAAACTGCGCTACAAAACTCCCGGAACCACAAAAAGTATTGAATTGAGCCAAGCGATTGCTAAGAATACCCTGAAGGACTCGATTGCCAACAGCAGCACGGATCTGCGCTTCGCAGCGAGTGTAGCGGGTTTCGGGCAGATACTGAAAGGCGGCACCTACACCGACAACTGGGGATACCCCGAGGCGTTGACACTGGCCAGAAACTCCAGAGGTGATGACCCCCATGGCTATCGCAGTGAATTTGTTCATATGATCGAACTCGCACAATCGTTATCCTTGGGGCATTGAACGTAGCTTGAAGATTGGGGAACAGAACACACATGGCTAGGGTGTGGAACCGTTTAAAGAGCGACCACTCGCTGATGCTAGCCTATCAGCGAGGAGATATGGACGCCTTCGAATCTCTGTACCATCGACACAAAGACGCGCTATTCGCCCATCTTTTTCGAAGTTGTTCGCGCCACGCGATCGTCGAAGAAATCGCGCAGGAAACATGGACTGCAGTCATTCAAGCGGCCGGGCGCTACCGCCCGGAAGCGAAATTTCGGACCTGGCTCTACCAAATCGCCCATCACCGAATGGTTGATTTCTGGCGCCGCCCGGATAATCAACACAGCAATCTGGAAAATGTCCCGGAAGAAATCGCTCCACAAGACCAGGCGGAACAAACTGATGGCATCGAGAAACAAGTAATGAACGCTTTGGCTCAACTGCCCTTGGAGCAACGCACTATCGTGCTACTGCGCGAGCAGGGCTTCTCTTATCAGGAATTGTCAGACATTGTGGGAGTGGGCCGCGAGACTGTAAAGAGTAGACTACGATACGCCCGCGAACAACTGAGCACGCAGCTGGGAAGAGTGCAGGAACCAGGCGCTGAGACAGTACTGGGAGGCCAACCATGAACCAAATCGACCGTTCCCCCGAGGGAAAACCCTTGCCACTGCCCTCCCCGCGGTCTCCAGCGACATTGGACGAGAGAATACTGAGCCAAGCTCGCAGAGCTCTACCTCGTGATAAGCCTTATCGACAACCCTGGTGGCTCGCCGGTTCCGCCACCGCCGCTGTCATCGTTGTAGCGGTTACTCTAAGCGCCAGGGACCCGGGGAGTTTTAGCGACTCTGCATACGACACTGCATACGACACTGCATACGAAGATTTCGCCGCCGAATCAATGCGAGTAGAGAGTTCAGATGAACCCGAAGCAGCAGCCGCTGCCCCTCTCGCTGCGGAGATTAATGAAGACGTGAAGAAACTCGGCATCGAATCAAAGGAAGCCCGCTCGAGATTGTCAGAGTCGCGAAACCAAGCACAGGCCATGCCCGCACGCCAGCGGCTCGAAGTTCACTCGCCAGTAGCGAAACCCGAATTTGAAGCGCGCAGTGCGTCGCTGCCGAAAAGCCGATTCGCCGCCAAGGCCAAACCGAGTGCCTTTGTCGATACAGGGAAAAGCCATGGGCAGCTACCTGAGGAAATATTGAAGTCACTTCGCGTGCTGGCGCTGCAAGATCACTCTTCTGAGTCCTCAGCGGATGAGCGCAACAGCATAAGGGACTACGAAGAGTTGAAAAATCGCTGTCCGGAGTGCGCCTTGCCTGAAACTCTTGAGCAGGCTATCGCAGAATACCTATCTCAGGAACTCCCCAATCCGTAGCTTGTCACCGGTGGCAGCGCTGGAAAATTTGTGCTAACTGGACTATATTTCATCTAAACGCATGTCTCAGAATGCTATTCTTTTCCCGTGCCAAGGGTGCTCCTATGACCAGCGCTACAACAAGGCCAAAATCCACCCGGTCGCCAGTTAAACCAAATCGCCTAGTGTTAACAGTGTTGTCGGGTTTGATGCTTAGCATTCTCTCGGCCTGCAATATCGACATTGTTGTACCCGCCGGTGGCAAGGTGGTTTCAAAAAACGGTGTGGTGTGCCTATCCGGTTCGACCTGCACGATTGAAGTGACCGATGAGACCTTTGACGATACCTTTGAGGCGATTCCCGATCCGGGTTACAAATTTAAGCACTGGCAAAAAGGCACCGACCACTTTTGCGGTAAAAATAAAAAGGCATGCCGTCTTTTTACGACCGCCTTTGACAGCCACCCTGCCATACTCGATGTCCTGGCATCAGACAAAACCTATTTGTTAAAACCTGTATTCGTGAACAAATCCGGTTACAAGGTGAGCTATTGGAAAAAAACCCTGTCTGAAATTGATCAGGGCAGTTTCTCTAGCAATAGTGCCCTGTATCAGAACCTACCCAATGTACAACAGTGCGACCCGGGGACTCAGTCCCAAACCGCAGCTGACCGAGCGCTCAAAGCCCTCAACGAAATTCGTGCGATGCACAAGCTTCCCGCTGTTGAGTACGATGATTTCTATGATTCGGAAGTTCAGGAGGCGGCGCTGGTACAGCGAGCCAGAGGTGCTCTATCGCACAATCCCGAATCCAGCGACCCCTGTTTCACGGCGTCAGCTTTATCTGGATCCGAAACCTCAAACCTCGGCGGCGCATCGGCTCCCACAGATCCGGCGAGCGATATTGTGGGCTGGACCAACGATAACTTTAATGGCGCGGCCCTCGCCGAAGCCGGGCACAGGCGCTGGGTGCTTGCGCCGGAACTGGGTTACACCACCTATGGTCAAGTTGAGGGATTTACAGCACTAAAAGTATTCGGGTTTGGCATGCCACCCCAAAAGAAGATCTCTTCGAGTGTTGAATACATTGCTTTCCCGTACAAGAGCTATCCTTGGGTACTCGTTTCAAAGGGTAACAATCCAACACCATGGAGTCTCTCCATGGTACCGCCAGCGGGAATGAGCAACAGTTCATTCGACTATTTTTCTCGCGCAACGGTCAGTGTTAGAGATACGGATTCAGGAGAAGATCTTTCGATAAGCTCTCTTCACAACGACACCAAAAGGTTCGGCCTGGCCAATTTTCTATCCTGGCAGGTTGATAATTGGGAATACGATACCGAATATAGAGTCACAGTAAGAGACATCAATCTTCCCGGCGGAGGAACTCGACAAGTGTCTTATTCGGTTTTACTGGATCGATTCAACTTGGTGGAAATAGCGATGCCTCTGGAAAGCGGCGACAGCAGCCAGGTGAATTCACTGCAGGGTCAGTTTGACTCACCCACTGATCAGGACAGCTACGTCGTCAATCTCGCCAACAGTGTCTCCTTCAGAGGTAGCAGCAATTTCAGTAACCAAGCCTTCTTTATACGCGTCTACGATGACCGAAAACGCTTGATAACCTCAAGCGACTCGGCGTTCACTATGAACTTTACACCCGGCATGTATACCGTACTGGTGAGTCCCTGCAATGAGGCCGGTGGATGCTATGAAGGCACTACCAACTACTCGGTGACCTTTTGACATCGACAACTAATGGCTGGCGAGTTGTTTCAAAATAATGCTCCAGTGATCCAGGCCTTCATAAAAGGCTTTTTTGGGTAGGCGCTCGTTGAGGCCGTGAGCGTAATTATCATCGGGATCCATAAATCTAGAACCTATCGCAAGGGTAGGAATACCTGCATTGCGAAAGTGCATTCCATCTGTCGCACCGGTCGACATGTAGCCAATAATTTTCAGACCCTCATAGCGGGCGTGTACCGCTTTTGACACCGCTGCTATTACATCGGGTCGCATTTCTGAGATGGGACTCTCAGTGACCTCATCCAACTGCTTGAATTCAATGGCATCATTTTCCACAACCTGACGGAGGGTTTTCTCAACCTCGGCGACCGGCACCCCGGGATACACACGGCAATTAAGTGTGGCGGTAGCAGATTGCGGCAGTGCATTCTCAGCGTGACCGGCGTTGAGCATGGTCACCACACAGGTGGTTCGCGTAATTCCCACATAGGCAGATTCTACAGCCAGGCGATCCGAGGCGGATGTGTCACTGGGATCCCGTGCAAATCGAAGCATCGCCTCCCCCAGTTCGCCCCCTTTGCGCTTGCCGGATTCCTCAAAGTACGCGAGCGTCATTTCACTCCAGCGTACAGGAAATCGGTGGGCCTGAATTTTGGTAATGCCCTGGGCTAGATCATAGATCGCGTTATCTGGCCTCGGTCTGGAACTGTGCCCGCCCGGGTTTCGGACGGTCAGGTCCCAGGTAACATAAGTTTTCTCGGCAGCCTGCACATTGTAGGCAATTGCCTTGCCCGATTTAGACAATGTACCTCCCCCCGCATCCGAGTTAAGCGCAAATTCTGCCCTGGCAAGATCTTTTCTCTTGGCCAGCATTTTGGTGGTGTTCATGGTCGATTCTTCATCTCCGGAAAAGGCGATAATAAGATCCCGATCGGGAACAAATCCCTCCTTTTTCAGGCGAATGAATGTGGAGGTGAGCTGGGTCACTCCGAACTTGTTGTCAATCGTGCCTCGGCCATAGAAAAAGGTGTCATCTTCGGTCAGCTCAAACGGAGGCCGTTCCCAATCCTCTGGACGCGCCTCGACGACGTCCATGTGACCCAACAGCAAAATAGGTGCCTTATCAGACGAGCCATCCCCTCGATAGGTGACCACTAGAGCCACTGTATCCCCCAGCGGCAGTATTTCGATATCGTTCTCGGAAAATCCAGCCGAGCGCAATTCACCCGCAAGGTAGTTAGCCACTTTGGGCACATTACCCAGATTTTTAGCGGACTCTATGCCGATAATCGTGCGGTAAATCTCCAGCGTTTTTTGCGCATGTGCTGTTGGAATATCCTCAGCATAAGCAACGCCCGACAAGAACAAGAAGCCCAACAAGGCGGAAATGATTTTCATAAATACCTCAAAAACAGTGATAGTTGCAGTCTACCGTGAAGCGTTCTTCTGCTCACGTCGACGCTGCCGCGACAGCGCCAGCTTCGCCAAGACTCTTCGCTTTATATTGACTTAAAAGTATCGCAGTTGCGTATATCGCCGGTTTCAAATCCGGTGCGGAACCACTGAACTCTCTGTGCCGATGTGCCATGGGTGAAACTATCGGGAACCACGCGGCGACCTGCATCTCTTTGCAGGCGATCATCGCCAATTGCCGTCGCTGCAGTCAGTGCCTCTTCCAGATCTCCGGAGTCAAGCAGAGCACGATCGATATTCGCAGCATGCCCCCAAAGGCCTGCGAAACAATCTGCCTGCAGTTCCTGCTTAACCGATAGCGCGTTCGCCTGGGCTTCAGATTTGCCCCGCTTGGCTTGACGTACTTGATCACTCACCCCCAGCAAGGTCTGTACATGATGACCAACTTCGTGCGCCACCACATAGGCCTGGGCGAAATCGCCGGGGGCACCGTGTCGATTTTTTAAATCATCAAAGAAGGACAGGTCGATGTAGAGCTGACGATCACCTGGGCAATAGAACGGCCCCACTGCAGCCGAGGCCATGCCGCAAGCTGAGTTGACCTTACCGCTGAACAGCACCAACTTTGGCTCCTGATAGGTTTTGCCCAAGTCTCTGAAAATACCGTTCCAGGTATCCTCGGTGTCGGCCAGCACGACGGACACAAAATCACCCAATTGAAGCTGTTCCTGTGACATTTTCTGGGGGCTGGTCTGCGCGACCGAGCTTCCGCCGCCACCCAGCAGCAGCGGAAGGAGATCTATTCCTAGCATTCGGCTGCCGAAAAACACGGCGACGCCTACAATCAGAAGGGTTCTTCCGCCCTTACTTTTTATCAGCGAGGGAAGAAAACGCAGCAAGAGTGGGGCCGCACCCGCCGCAGCGCCAGCAGAAATGCGCTGCCCCCGGCGATCTTCAACATTACTACTGCGCCTTCCACCTTTCCACTGCATGCGTTTCTCTCCCTAGTCTGGATGGACAAGTTTGTTCAAGTTCGCGTTGAGATTATCCAGCGCTATCTCAGCACTCAACGCCTTATAGCGATCATTCTGGTTCGTTGCCAGCCCAAGACCTACGGCCTTATGGACGGCGCCTTGGATATCGAAATTGACCTTACACCCGAAAGTATCGGTGAGCCACTGCTCAATGCGCTGGTCGAGCTCACCAATAGAAGCCGATGAGTCTACACTGAGGAAACTGTAGACCAAAAACACTTCTTTTACCTCTTCGTCCGCAGCTGTATCGAGCAATTGCTGTATAGCACCGCTATTGTTATCCAAGCTCTTGAAGTAGAGGTTTTCAGTCAATACCTTTAAAAAATTGAGACGGCGGTTTTTTAGTGCACCAAATTGCCGCCACAAATGTCCTCCGAGAGCAAACAGACCCACGCCCAGAGCAATTAAAACCCCTTGATCCAACTCCACTTTCTCTTGAGACATCCCCACCCAGAATGCCAGCACCGAGCCCAGAAGAAGCAGCGTTGGGCCGAGTTTTGTCAGTAGCACAGCGAAGCCTCCGACAACCGCTGGTACACCAATAATTAACTTGTCCTTTAGGCGCATTCGCACCTGGGGCTCTGGAAGCAAAATTTCGATGTCGTGACGCGGGACATTCTGAAACAGTTTGAAGTGGACATCGCTGCCTTGGGTATTTTCACTGAAGACCAGAGCCACCCGATCATAGTTGATGAAATCGACTTCACGCTCACCAAACCGTCCGAACCAGCGCTTCAATCTCATTTTTCTGGGCTGAGCTCCACGACGAAAAACCATCAGGCGATCATAGTCATCTAGATTGACAGAAATGCTGAGATCAAACAGCGCCTGCTCTTCCATCGCCTTTTGAATATCTTCTATCGACAGCTCGCGATAGTTCGCCGCTTCTAGCAAAGCCGAAACCTGATCAAAAAACTGTTGTTTTAACTCGTTTCGCTCGGTCGCCCCGATCGAGGGTCGACCAGAAATTACACTGGGATTGAAGTAGCGATAGAGCGACTTCAGCTGATCCGATTGCCGGCCAAATTGTACTAAATAGTAGGTGACCAGTTGCCTGGCTATGCTCTGGTTCGCAAAGCGACTATCCGAATCGACGGCTAGTAGCTGCTTTTCGACAATATCCGCAAGGTGCACCGTAATGTATTGGTTGTCTTCAGGAGTCAATGACGGTTCCTTAAAGTTCATGTAATCTGTAGCAAATAATAACACCGTGCACTTACAAAAGGTCTAGCTCACCACATTCTTCGATTGTTTGATTAATTGCTGGCAGCAGACAAGGTACTTTACTGGACAAATGATTCGACAATGGGAAACGTAACTCAAATGGAAAATGGTATTCTGATAGGCGGCTGCGAGACCGGCAAGATATTCCTCAACCCGCGCTACGCCAACCGACATGGCCTGATCGCCGGAGCGACGGGCACCGGAAAAACGGTCACTTTACAATGCCTGGCAGAGGGATTCTCAGACCTCGGAGTGCCGGTTTTTCTTGCCGATATTAAAGGCGACATTTCCGGCATCAGTCAGAGCGGAAAACCCCACCCCAAGGTCGATGAGCGGGTCGAAAAAATTGGCATCGAGAACTACAACCAGCGCGGCTATCCCGTCGCATTCTGGGATGTTTTTGGCACTCAGGGAACTCCCGTTCGCTCGACAATCACTGAGATGGGTCCGCAGCTCATATCCCGCCTTCTGGATTTAAATGAAACTCAGGAGAGTATTATCACCCTGGTTTTTGAATTCGCCGACAACGAGGGAATGCTGTTGGTGGACATCAATGACCTGCGCACCAGCCTGGAATACCTCGGAGCACACGGTAAAGACCTCGGCATTGGCTACAGCATTTCCAAAGCATCGGTAAACGCTATTTTGAGACGCCTGCTGATGTTGGAGCGCGAAGGTGGCGATCACTTTTTCGGCGAACCAGCGCTGCGACTTGAGGACCTGATGCAAACATCCAGAGACGGTCGCGGAATGATAAACGTGTTAGCGGCGGATATTTTGGTTCGCAGTCCTCGCGTTTACTCCACGTTTCTGCTCTGGCTGCTATCCGAACTTTTCGAAAACCTGCCAGAACTTGGGGACCCAGAACAACCCGTCATGGTGTTTTTCTTTGATGAAGCGCACCTTTTATTTCGCGATGCCCCAAAAGCACTATTGGAAAAGATAGAACAAGTTGTGCGACTTATTCGCTCGAAAGGTGTGGGAATCTATTTCATTAGTCAAAGCCCGGGGGATATTCCAGACAGTGTTCTGGGACAACTGGGCAATCGTGTACAGCATGCTCTGCGCGCCTACACACCCAAGGAACAAAAAGTGGTGCGGGTCGCTGCTCAATCCTTTCGGGCTAACCCCAAACTGGATACGATTCAAACCATCACGGAAATGGGTGTCGGTGAGGCGCTGGTTTCCGTACTGCTCGACAAGGGCGTTCCCAGTCCCGTTGAGCGAGTGCTGGTAAGACCACCACATTCTCGCATGGGTCCGGCGTCGAAACCGGAGCGCAAAACCATTCTCGACCAAGATACCAATATGCGTCGCTACAAAGAGCCCTTCGACCCAAGATCGGCCCATGAAGTGCTCTTGGAAAAAACGGCCGAAAGGCAAAAGCAGCAGGAAGAAGCTGAACTGGCGGAAAGAGAGGCGAAAGCAAAGGCGAAATCGAGTTCCCGCAGCAGCTCACGTCAAACACCCACTGAAGCATTTATTAAAAGTATGGTACGCAGTCTTGGCAGCGCTGCCGGCAGAGGGCTGAGTAAAAAACTGTTTCGGGGAATTTTGGGGTCTTTGTTAAAGTAATCTCCGTATTTAGCAACTGCGATGGTTGACCACAGCCCAATCGGCATTCAGTGGCTAGTCCTTGGCACGAATTTTACTCCAAAGACTAACCACTCCCAGCGCCAACCCTCCGGCGAAAATTCCGAACAAAGCCTGTAACAGCGTAGGAGTAACGACGGACAGATAGGCGCCAAACGTTGGGAGTGTATCCACATACGCAGTGATATGCTCTATACCTACTGTCACCGAATGTATGCCATGCGCCAGTATCCCCCCACCTACCATAAACATGGCAGCTGTTCCGACTACCGCCAGGGCCTTCATCAGCCATGGTGCGAACGCTACAAGGCGCCCGCCAAGCCAACGTTGAAAACCTGGGACCACACCCCGGCCACGCTTAACAGACAAGTGTAACCCGGCATCATCCAACTTAACGATGCCGGCCACTAAACCGTAAACGCCAACTGTCATGAGCAAAGCAATCCCGGAAATGACAGAAACTTGAGTGGTGAAATCTGAATTGGAAACCACCCCCAAGGTGAGGACAATAATTTCCGCCGACAAGATAAAATCGGTGCGGATAGCTCCCTTGATCTTTTCCTTCTCATACTCGACCATATCCGTGTTCGGATCAGCCAGCTTCTCCTCCAGCAAATCAATGTGCGCTTCATCTTCAGCTGCGCTGTGAAAGAATTTGTGTGAGAGTTTTTCGAACCCCTCGAAGCACAAATAGAGACCACCGATCATCAGCAACGGCAAAATTAGCCAATTGGCAAATGAGGAAATCAATAAGGCAGTAGGAACCAGTATCAGTTTGTTGCGAAACGAGCCTTTAGCGACGGCCCAAACCACCGGCAACTCTCGGTCAGCTTTGACGCCAGACACCTGCTCGGCGTTCAAGGCCAGATCATCGCCCAACACACCGGCTGTTTTCTTCGCCGCGACCTTGGTCATCAACGCGACATCATCCAGCACTGCGGCAATGTCGTCTATGAGCACTAACAAGCTACTACCTGCCACTATTCCACCCTCTGCTATAGACGTATCGGTACACTATTTTAGTTTGCGTCTGCGGCGCGCCGCGACGGTCATTCGCGATTTGGGGTAGCGAGGTAACTTGCCCGTAGCGAGGTAGCGATGAATAGTTTCCTGGGAACGAATACGTGCGCCCTTCACCTTCGGTTTAACGAAACTATTGGCCTGATGCTGATCGAGGACTCTCGCCTTTACGTTATCATGCCACTGTTGGTCCAGCGTATCCTGAATGATTTTCTGAGCCTCGCCATCGAGTATCGGACACAATACCTCTACGCGAAAATCTAGGTTCCGCGTCATCAAATCGGCCGAGCCAATCAGATATTTGGGCTTGCCTCGATTGTAGAAAACAAAGACTCGCGGATGTTCCAGATAGCGATCAACAATGCTAATTCCCTGAATGTTTTCCGATATACCCTTTACGCCCGGCAGTAAAGAGCACATTCCTCGGACGATCAATTTTATCTCAACACCGGCTTCGCTCGCTTCATAGAGCTTCAGCACCATTTGCTTGTCGACTATATTATTGCACTTGAGGGTCATCGAAGCGCGATAGCCTGCACGTGCATTGTGGATCTCCTGATCTATAAGCTCTACCAGCCCCGTTCGCGTCGTGTGCGGAGATACCAGTAGTTGTCGATACTTAGGGCGCTTGTAGTTGTACTGTAGAAAGTCGAAAACGTTATAAATATCTTTTCCTACATTCTGGTCTTGAGTGAACAAACTAAAATCGGTGTAAAGTCGCGCCGTTTTCTCATTAAAATTACCGGTACCGACATGACTGTAATAGCGAATGCCCGCGCCCTCTCTGCGCTCTATCAACATAATTTTGCTGTGTACTTTTAATCCTCCGATGCCAAATACGACATTGATCCCGCCATCCGTCAAACGTCGAGCCCAGCCGATGTTAGCCTCTTCATCGAAGCGGGCCGCGAGCTCCACCACTGCAAGCACCCTCTTGCCGTTTTGCACGGCGTTCAGTAGCGCATCGACGATTCGCGAGTCTTCCGCTATCCGGTAAAGGCAGATCTTGATATTGGTGACTTTAGGGTCAATAGCCGCGGTTTTTAACAGATCCGTGACGTAGTCAAATGGATGGTAGGGATAGTAGAGAAAAACATCCTGTGCCTTGATGCAGTCGAAGATGCTCTCGCCGCCATCCAGTCTGGGAATGCGAATGGGCGGTAGCGGCTTGAATTCAAGATACTTTGGACCTACATTCGGGAACGATATGAAGTCTTTGGAGTTGTGATAGCGACCGCCGGCGATCAGACTATCGTATTTACCAAAGTTAAATCGTGAGCGAATATGCTCCAACAGGCGGGCGGGCATTTCGCCATCGTAGACAAACCGTACCGCATCCGCTTTTCGTCGCTGCTTTAGCGAACTTGCCATTTTGTCGATCAGGCTCTGACTAATACCCGTATCCATTTCCAGCTCCGCATCACGAGAAAACTTGAAACAGTAGGCCTGAGCACTATCAATGTGTATGACCCCTCGGAACATCTGTGGCAGGCAGGCGCGGATAATATTGTCTAGCGCCATAAAGACCTTGCCAGTCTTCGCTTTCTTTCTTGGAATTTCCACAAAGCGATCCAGGCGGTCGGTGGGCACCTCAACAATAGCGGAGTGGCGTTCATCGCCGGAGTGAATATCTACCGCTAGGTAGATCGACTCATCCGTCAAAATAGGCATGGGTTGCGATTCAACCAACAGTATGGGTTCCAATTCTGGCAACACGGTTTGGGAGAAATACGCCTGTACGAAGGCGGCCTGACCAGGATCCATCTGCCCTTCGTTAATCATATAAATTCGTCGCGCCTGTAAGCCTTTCAAAACCTGCTGATAGGTTTTATCGAACTCGCGTTGCAGCGAAACAACCTTGTCTTGTATCTGGGTGAGCAGATCTTTGGATTGCTGCTTGTTACTCGCGGTTGATACGGAGATAAGCCGCCGAACTTCTGCCACGCGGACGCGAAAGAACTCATCGAGATTGTTGGAGAAAATTCCCAGGTACCGCAATCGCTGAATGATCGGCACGGAATCATCAGCGGCCTCCTGCAATACACGTGCATTGAAGGACAGCCAACTGAGTTCTCGCGGAATGAATAAATCGTCGTCTAAATCGGCAAGACGCGTCTTAATCGGGTTGGTCATGGCTGGGCCTGAAAGCTATTTAAGCCCCTAGTGTAACGTGAGCAAACCCGGCAAAGTGACAAAAATATGAAGCTTTTATGACCTAGTTGGTGAAAGCTTCCGGGAATGATTCCCGCACGTTATCAAAACTGTAATCTTCCATTCCGAGCTCTTTAAGAATCGGCTTAACATCTTCCACAACGCGGGCGCCCAATCGCTTGTGCAGAGTGGGAAAGACACCGTGCTTGTTCACCATTTGCCAGGTTCCGGTAGCCCTTGTTCTTTTGCCTTTAACAAAGCTCAGGGCTTCTTCATAGGCGTAGATCGAGCGCAGAGCCGCATGTTCGGCCTCTGTGGCATCATCATGTGCCTGGGCGCGCAAATCCACCGCGCGTCGATAAGCTTGCGCAGCGAGCTCCGGATGCCCCCGATTGACAGCGTTCTTGGCAAATACATAACACAACTCAGGTTTGCTGATTCTTCGGACTAATTCGTGCATATCTCTTCTCCAGGCGCGATTAGCTGAATTAATTCAGCCACAAGCTCGCGAAAAAAAAATAATACACAGAACCCAAGCCAGGCCCCATTGCGGCCAGCGACAATGCCATGTCCCTGGACGCCAATACCGGCATCGTCAAACCATTAGATAGAATTCACTTTAAGTTAGGCAGGTAATATCTTGTTAGTGATATAAAAAAACCCGCAACCCAAATGGGTGCGGGCCTGAATAGCCGTGTGCTTCGGGGCAGAAACACAGGCCAGGGGACGTGTCAGCACGTGTTAGGGAACAGCGTGCTACCTTCAAAATAGCTTGCTTCGAGAAAATAGCAAATTATTGAGCCAAATAATTTATACCGGAAGCTTCAGAGTCAGCACATCAGTGCGTAAATGGCGAAGTACCTTCTCGGCGGTGTTTCCCAATAATCGAGCCCTGACTCCTCGACGACCAACAGTACCCATCACCAGCAACTGCGCTCGCTGTTTTGCGGCCACACTGGTGATGACCTTTTCCACAGGGCCCTTTTTGATCCGAAACGAACGAGCGGGCAAATCGTGTGCCTTGGCGAGTTCAGCAATCGCGGGGGCCATTTTTTCCCGGGCCTCACGTACATAGCCGCTCGGATCGATTAGATCCATATCCGCAAGCAAAGTGGGTATTTCAATCGCGCAAATGAGGTGTAACTCCGCGTCAAGTGCTTCGGCAAGTACTTTTGCCCGGCTTATGATCAGATGATTGAGCTGCTTCTTTTGCGCACTGGTAGCCCCCAAATCAATCGCCGCTAGTACCGGCCGCGTCTTGTGCCACTTTTTCTCCGCCACAATCAAAACCGGGGTACGGCATTCTCTGAGCAGCTGCCAATCGGTAGACGTATGAATAATGGAATCTTTGTGGCTACCCGTCTTTACCACCATGTCGATGGACTGTGTGCTGCGTTTTATAACCCAGTGATGAATATCCTTTTCCCACACCACCTTCAAACTCACCGCTTGATCTGCAGCTCGATATTTATCGATGCGCGCCTGAACGTCCCGCCGTCTTTTCTCCAGCAGCTGACTTTTTATCGCCTTTTGCTCAGCGTTGCTCTTGTTCATCCTGGATAGAGGGGCGTAAGTAAAAGCCACGACTTCAACTGCATGACCGAGTTTTTGCGCCAATTGCAATCCCCTAGGCGTCGCGATGCAGCTGTCTTTCAGGTCTGCGATGACCAGCATTTTACCCATGATTACTATCCTTATAATTTAACCCTAACTGGAATTATAGTGTCGTTTACAGAAATCGAGGTAGTGTGAAATCAATAATAGCGAAAAATTCTCTCGCTTCAGGCGCTGTGACTCTGTCGATACTCGGCGGGCGCAGTTCCAGTCCAACGCTTAAATGCCCGGGAAAAAGTACTGGGCTCGGAAAAACCTAACAAATAGGCCGTTTCGAGAACCGATCGGCTCGGGTTCTTTAAGTACCGGCATGCCAGTTGCAAGCGCGTGTCCTGCAGCAGATTCTTGAAGCTCGTACCTTCATCCTTTAGCTTTCGTTGCAGGGTTCGGTTACTCACATGCATCGCGTCGGCGATCTGTTGCTGATTCGGCGGACCGTCGGGCAATTTTTCGACAATCTTTTGCACCACCTCCCGGGAGGCACTCTGAATCAGATAACTATTGAGATAGCTTTCGGTTTGCTCATCATTTGCTTGCGCCAGAGCGGGGTTGCGAGTATCCAAAGGCTCGGAGATATCGGCAAGAGACCAGGTGATGCGAGTGGTTTCACAATCGAAGGCAACCCGGCAGGAAAGTGCGTAGTCCCATTGGTCGGGATTGACAGGCGTTTTGCGTTCCATTTCTACGGCGACAGGCGAGATAAATTGGCCGAGTGTCAGCCTGCACATTCTGACCAACATGGCGACAACAAAGTCTCTGGCTGCGGGAATCACCTGGTCCAGCTCCACCGTTCGACTGAGGTAGAGATGCACATAATCGCCTTCTTCTTCCAGCTCTATATCTGCAAATGTCGCCATAAACTTACTGAAACGAACCGTCCGTTTCAATGCATCATAGATCGTGTCGCTCGCCAACCACGCAAACCCGAGCCCGTGCAACATTTGCGGCTGGACTTGCTCAGCTGCAAATAACCCAAGAGCCTCATCGTCGGTAAGTTCAACCGCCGTTTTCCAAAGGGAAAGTAAATCAGACACCAATATGCGGCTGTCCGGATCGGTAACATCCGTCGCGCTTATGCCCAACTCTTCTATCACTTCCAAAGCATCAATACCCCGCAGCCGCAGGGCCTGAGTAACAGGCAAAACAAAAGATGCCAACAATGTATGATCGGTTGCGCTCGGCTTGGCCATAACTATCGTGTTTTGTAATAGCTAGGTAAATATAGCATCTATTTCTACGAACTAGCTCGAACGCTATGCATAAAACCAATATGCGACAGCCACTGCGGCTATCATTCCCGCCACATCCGCAGCGAGCCCGCAGGCCAAAGCGTGTCTGGAATGTCGAATACCCACGGCACCAAAATAGACCGCCAGCACATAGAAGGTTGTTTCTGTAGAGCCTTGCATCGTTGCAGCCAGGCGACCTTGAAAGGATTCGACACCGAAAGTATTCATGGTGTCGATCATCATCGCACGGGAACCCGAGCCGGAGAGCGGCTTCATTAACGCGGTCGGCATGGCATCAACCCAGCGACTATCCCAACCACCCAAACTGACCGCTCGGTGCAAAGCATCCATGACCAAATCCAGAGCGCCGCTGGCCCTGAAAACCCCGATGGCCACCAACATGGCCAGGAGATAGGGAATGATGTTAATCGCGCTTTGAAAGCCGGATTTCGCACCTTCGATAAAGGTCTCGTAGACATTCACGGACCGACGGTGAGCAACGAACAGGAAAAGCATGATCAAGCTTAGAATCGCCAGATTGCTCACCAGACTGGACTGTCGTTGCAGCTCACTCGCTCCCAGAGTAGAAAACCAGCCAATCAGGGCCAATAGACAACAAAATCCTCCCAGAAAATAGGCCAACACAACGGTGTCCCATAACTTGATTTTTTGCACCCAAGCGGTGACCAGCAAACCCACAATGGTGGAACAGCTGGTGGCGATCAAAATGGGTATAAACACCGAGGCCGGATCAGTCGCACCCAGTTGAGCTCGGTAGAGTAAAATTGTGACAGGAAACAAAGTGACTGCGGAGGTGTTGAGCACCAAAAACAATATCTGCGCATTACTGGCTGTATCGGGAGTGGTATTGAGCGTCTGTAAATCCTGCATCGCTTTGATGCCCATCGGGGTCGCGGCGTTATCCAATCCGAGCATATTCGCCGATAAATTCAGCGTCATAGAGGAAATTGCCGGATGCCCCGGTGGAACCTCTGGCATCAATCGAGTAAAAAGCGGTGACAGAGCTCGGGATAACTTTTCAATCAGGCCACTGGCCTCACCAATCGCCACCACACCTAACCAGAGCGCCATTAAACCAATCAAGCCGATAGCCAATTCCACGGAGAGACTGGCCATCTCAAATAACGCGGCCACCATTCGTTGAAAAACATCAGCGTCCCCGGCAACCAACCACTGAAACAATGCGCTGGCGAACGCTACCAAGAAAAAACCTAACCAGATTCGATGCAACATCAGTCGGAATGTCTGCCCAAAAAATCGAGTACGAACCTCGCGGTTGATTCAGGGTGCTCCAGTGGTAGTAAGTGTCCTCCCGGGCAGGTATGTAGCTCAGCGGTGGGCTGTAGCTTGGCCCATCGCCGGAAGGACTCTGCTGTCAGGGTTTGAGAGGTTTCGCCGCGAAGGCCAAGCGTTGGCAGGCGCAATCTCGCCACTCGCGGCCAGACCCAGGGAGCCGAGGCATACACACCTGCCTCCCACTGCGGACTAAACGACAGTTCGAGATGGCCGGCATCGGTCATTTTTGTGCCCGCATGAATATAGTCCCACAGCACCTCATCAGAGATGGCGGAGAAGGGTCGCTTCGCTCGATGAAAATTAAAGGCTTCCTGATGATTTGAAAAACAGTTGGGGCGAGAGAGCGTTTTGCGAACCATCGGCATTTCGAGGAGCTTTTTTCGAGAGGTCATCCGGGTTTTCAACGCTTGGCGGGTGGGGAGAAAAACGGGGTCAATCAGAACCAATCCTCGCACCAGCTGCGGCGCTTTCGTTGCGACGGTCATAGAGATAACGGCTCCCATTGAATGCCCCATCAGCCACACCGGTTCGGTGTAAAGCGCGCTGAGAGTATTCACCAAATCATCTGCAAAGTAATCCCAATTGAAACGTCTGCGGGGAACTCGATTGCTCCACAGCGGGCGATGCTTATAGCCAGTCACCTCGTAGTGATCCAGCATGGGAGCAAAAAATTTGCGATAGCTTCCCGGCGGGTAACCATTAGCATGCGCGAATACCAGCTGCTCCCCCACTCCTCCATATTCTTCCAGGCGTTGCCGCATTCTTCAGTTTCCGTTACTTAAAATTGTTCATTGTTTTGGCCCGCCAAAGTTGAATCATTGTATTTCCTCGGCACCGAGATATACTGTTCATCTATACAGTATCAGAGTTACTCCATGACCTCCTCCGACGATGTGATTTATCGACAACGTACCAGCCGAAAAGGCCGAGGTACACTGAGTAACCGGGGTAGTCGGTTCAATACAACACAGGTTGATTGGGACGATGGTGTGGAAATGAAATCACCCAATACCCAATGTAGCCCTGTGCGGGCTCGGTCGATCATCTCACGTAACAATTCACCCGACATACCTTTTTATCAATCGATCAACCCCTATCAAGGATGCGAGCACGGCTGTACCTACTGCTATGCTCGCCCCACCCACGCCTACCTGGATCTCTCCCCAGGCATCGACTTCGAAACTCGCCTCAACTACAAAGTGAATGCGGCGGAAAGATTGGAGCAAGAGCTGTCGGCGAAAAATTATCAGTGTCGAAACATCACCGTGGGTGCCAACACCGACCCCTACCAACCGGTTGAAAAAGAGCATCGGGTGACCCGAGAAATTCTCGAGGTGTTGCGAAAATTCAAACACCCGGTGGCTATTATTACCAAGGGAGCGCTGATTACCCGGGATCTGGATATTCTCTCAGAGATGGCCGCCGAAAATCTCTGCTCTGTGGCCATCAGCGTAACCACACTCGACGCCGATTTGAAGCGCACACTCGAGCCGCGCGCAGCTTCCGCAAATGCCAGATTGGCAGCCATGGCCGAATTAACCGCCGCCGGCGTACCCGTCACCTTACTGTTTGCCCCGGTAATACCGGCGCTAAACGATGGCGACATGGAAGCGATACTTGAACGCTCACGCGATGCTGGGGCGAGCTCCGCTGCCTATATGCTGCTGCGACTACCCCTTGAAATTCGCGATTTGTTTTTCGAATGGCTGCGCGAACATCAGCCGCTGCGCGCTGATCACGTGATAAGCCTGATCAGGCAAAGCCGAGGAGGAGCGGACTACGACAGCCGTTTCGGACACCGTATGAGAGGAACCGGTCCCTTTGCTGAGGTCCTCAGACAGCGATTCAAGTTGTCTTGTAAAAAGCTTGGCCTTAAGATGGGCGAGGCCCCAGCAACCCGGGATGATTTGTTTCGAATACCTCCAGCCGCGGGCGATCAAATAGGGCTTTTTTAGACACGATAGTTTTTTGACAACAAAAATAAGCAGGTAGCAGTAATGAAAACACGCGCAGCGATAGCCTTTGGTGCTGGCAAACCTCTCGAAATTGCAGAAGTGGATCTTGAGGGTCCAAAAGCAGGCGAGGTATTGGTCGAGATTATGGCGACCGGGGTATGCCACACCGACTTGTTCACCCTGTCCGGAGACGACCCGGAGGGTGCGTTCCCTGCGATTTTGGGGCATGAAGGTGCCGGCATTGTGCGTGAAGTGGGCCCGGGCGTTAAGACGCTCAAACCCGGTGACCACGTCATTCCCTTGTATACACCGGAGTGCCGCGAGTGCAATTTTTGCCTTCATCCAAAAACCAATCTCTGCCAATCTGTGCGCGAGACACAGGGTCAGGGCTTGATGCCCGATGGCAGCAGTCGTTTTTCCCTCGATGGGGAACCTATTCTGCACTATATGGGCTGCTCTACTTTTTCGAACTTTTCGGTGCTGCCGGAAATCGCCCTGGCCAAGGTTCGCGAAGACGCACCCTTTGATAAAATTTGCTATATCGGCTGCGGAGTCACCACGGGTGTTGGGGCGGTGGTATTTAAAGCCAAGGTTGAACCGGGTTCCAACGTCGTGGTGTTTGGACTTGGGGGTATTGGTCTGAATGTCATACAGGGCGCGAGAATGATTGGCGCCAACAAGATTATCGGTGTGGATCTCAATCCCAGTAAAGTAGAGCTCGCCAAGAAATTCGGCATGACCGATTTCATCAATCCCAGTGAGACACCCAATGTCGTGGAAGCCATACTCGATCTGACGAACGGTGGCGCAGACTATACCTTCGAATGTATCGGCAATGTCGATGTCATGCGCCAGGCGCTGGAGTGCTGCCACAAAGGATGGGGGGAATCCTATATTATCGGTGTCGCGGGAGCCGGTCAGGAAATTGCTACCCGCCCATTTCAAATGGTTACTGGGCGCTCCTGGCACGGAGTGGCATTCGGTGGTGCCAGAGGCCGAACCGACGTGCCCACCATTGTCGACTGGTATATGGATGGCAAAATCAATATCGATGATTTGATAACCCATACCATGCCGTTAGAAGACATCAACAGCGCCTTTGATCTAATGCACTCAGGCGAGAGCATTCGTTCGGT
>JBGCGJ010000022.1:0-21546 GCA_045110675.1 Halioglobus sp.
GTCATGTCAAGATTGCCACACGCCAGAGGATTGGTCTGGCAAAATATTCGAACACGGTGAGACAGAGTTCCCCTTGCTAGGGAACCATCAGGAAGTTCGCTGCAACGCCTGCCACGCTGATAACAAGTATGAAGAAACGCCCACTCAGTGCAACTCCTGTCACGCAATCAATGATGTGCACGAAGGGGTGAATGGCAATCAGTGTGATAGTTGCCACAGTGAAAAAGGGTGGGACGAGGTCAGTTTTGACCACAATGTCGATACTGAATTTGCACTGAATGGTGGTCACAAGACTCTGGCCTGTAATGCCTGTCATGAACAGTCTGCGGTAGAGCGAAAGTTGGCGACAGCCTGCGTCGAATGTCATCGCGAGGATGACGAACATAGTGGCGGAAATGGTGACAGCTGTGATGCTTGCCACTCTGAAGATCGCTGGGGTCTTAACCGTTTTGATCACAGCAGCACTGAGTTCGCGTTAACCGGAAAACATAAGTCCACTAGCTGCGAAAGTTGCCACCGCGGCGGGACAGAAATAAAAATTGGCTCCGCATGCATCGATTGTCACAAGCCGGACGATGTACATGCTGGTCAGCAAGGTGTGGAGTGCGATGCGTGTCATAACTCCCTGGGATGGCTGGATGAGGTTCGGTTCAGTCATGATCTAACCGCATTTCCTTTGGTGGGAATTCACGCGGTCACAAGTTGTGATTCTTGCCATGCCACCAGTGAGTTCCGTGCGGTTGAAAGCCAATGTGTGGATTGTCATCTGGAAGACGATGTCCACAGCGCAGGTTTGGGGCCTGGCTGCCACAGCTGCCACAACCCAAACGACTGGCAGCTGTGGGTATTTGATCACGATGTTCAATCCAGCTTTTCACTCGATGGAGAACACGAGGGCTTGGCCTGTAATGAGTGCCATTTCAAAGCTACGAAAACAGTTGTTAAGCAGAGTGCTCAATGCGGCACATGTCACCTAAAAGACGATGTGCACAACAAAAGCTTCGGACGGGCGTGTGAAAGGTGTCATACCACAACTTCTTTTGAGAATGTCAGGATGCAGTAGCCATGAACGCTAGCATAGTACAGTTTTTCTCGAAATTACCATCGACCAAGTTGGGAGCAGCCAGCCTTCTGTTGCTCATCATGCTGCCATTTTACTCGGGATTTTCATCAGCTGCCGACAGTGAATTCGATCATTTCGCGACTGGATTTCCACTTGATGGCGCGCATGTCAATGTGGAATGTGAGAGCTGCCATTCACGGGGTATCTTTGAAGGTACGCCTACAACCTGCATAGCTTGCCATAGACAAGGTGGGATTATTAGCGCATCGCCGAAGCCGGCTGGCCACATTCGATCTATGGACAGTTGTGAGGACTGTCATTCGTCTGCTTCATGGTCATCCCTTGGGAAGGTGGACCATTTCGCAGTAATGGGCACTTGCACCAGCTGCCACAATGGTTCGGTGGCATCCGGTAAACACCCTGCGCATATTGCCAGTTCCAATACTTGTGACGATTGTCACACCACAGGTATATGGAGCAACGTTCGTTTTGACCACAGTGGCGTGACCGGATCTTGCGTGAGTTGCCATAATGGAAGTACAGCGACAGGTAAAAATCCGACCCACATCAACACAACCAACACCTGCGATGATTGTCACCGACAGACTGCTTGGATACCGGTGACGCGGGTGGATCACAGTGCCGTGAATGGATCATGTGTAAGTTGCCACAACGGTTCCGTGGCGCTCGGAAAACACCCCGTACACATCGCCAGTGCCAATACTTGTGATGATTGCCATACCACCCGTGATTGGAACAACGTTAATTTCGATCACAGTAGTGTTACGGGATCTTGCGTCAGTTGCCACAACGGCAGCATAGCCACCGGTAAGAATCCCACCCATATCAATACCACGAACACCTGTGATGATTGTCATCGCCAGAATGCGTGGATACCGGTGACGCGGGTGGATCACAGTGCCGTCAACGGTACCTGCGTGAGCTGTCACAATGGTTCTGTTGCAATGGGAAAAACCCCCGCGCACATTGCGAGTACCAATACTTGTGACGATTGTCACAGCACCAACGACTGGAGTAATGTTAACTTTGATCACAGTGGTGTGACAGGATCGTGCGTTAGTTGTCACAATGGCAGCATAGCGACGGGTAAAAATCCGACGCATATTAACACCACGAATACCTGTGATGATTGTCACCGCCAAAACGCGTGGATACCGGTGACGCGAGTCGATCACAGCGCCGTCAACGGTACCTGCGTAAGCTGTCACAATGGCGCTGTCGCAATGGGTAAACACCCCTCGCACATTGCCAGCACCAACACCTGCGACGATTGCCATAGCACGAATGACTGGAGTAACGTCAACTTTGATCACAGCGGCGTGACGGGTTCCTGCGTCAGTTGCCACAATGGCAGCATAGCCACGGGTAAAAACCCGACCCACATCAACACGAATAATACCTGTGACGATTGTCATCGCCAGAATGCCTGGATACCGGTGACGCGAGTCGATCACAGCGCCGTCAACGGTACCTGCGTGAGCTGCCACAACGGTTCCGTCGCACCCGGTAAACATCCCGCGCACATCGCCAGCTCAAATACCTGTGACGATTGCCACAGCACCAACGACTGGAGTAACGTCAACTTTGACCACAACAACGTGACGGGATCTTGTGTCAGTTGCCATAACGGCAGCATAGCCACCGGCAAAAATCCCACCCACATCAACACAACGAACACCTGTGAGGACTGCCACAGAAACACCGCCTGGATACCGGTGACGAGAGTCGACCACAGTGCGGTCAACGGCACCTGTGTGAGCTGCCACAACGGTTCCGTCGCAACCGGAAAACACCCCACGCACCTTGCTACCTCCAATACCTGTGATGACTGTCATGTCACGAATTCTTGGTTGGATGTGCGATTTGATCACAGCGGCGTCACAGGAACGTGCACAAGTTGCCATAATGGCAGTACCGCGACTGGAAAACATCCTACGCATATACAAACGACCGCGCAGTGCGATGATTGCCATACAACAGCGGGTTGGATTCCGGCGAACTTTGATCACGACTCGGTGACCGGTTCTTGCTCGAGCTGTCACAATGGCACGACGGCAACGGGTAAGCCGGGCAACCATTTTGTGACCTCGCTGCAGTGTAATGAATGCCACAACACCAACAACTGGTTAGGCATTAATTTCTTACACTCCTCACCTGGTTACCCCGGCGATCACCGTTCGAACGTTCAGTGCCTGGATTGTCATACCAGCAACAGCCAGACGCCGACATGGACGAGTCCCGCGTATCGCCCAGACTGCGCTGGGTGTCACGCGCCGGACTACAGGCCGAATAAGCACGAAAGAGAAGGAGATGGATTCTACACCGTCTCGGAGTTGAGAGATTGTGCTGGCGCGTGCCACAAGCCTCGAGGTCACCATCGTGTTTCCGATGGTGACTGGGACGACTAAGCAATGTGCCTGTGGTCTGTGTTTCTCCTTCGGCAGGAGAAGTCATGATGGTGTTGCGCTCTTTCGGGAAACGCTTTTTAAATAATCGATTCATCTGCACCAGTTAGGGATTTTACAGTATGGTTTGCTTTCGAGCGCGAATGGGTAACCGATCGTCATTCGCATTTTTGCTATTACCTCTGCTTTGCTTATTGCCGAGCTTCACCTTCGCTCAAGCCGTTGATGACGTAGTGACACGTGAGACCGATACCGGATTTGAAGTGGAGGTGAAGTTTTTCGTTCCCTTGCGCTACCAGAGCCATTGGCCACAAACTGCAGGCGATAGTTTAGATATACAACTAAGAACCGAGAGCTTCAATAATCCGGAGCTCGTTGAGCAACTGGACGTGAGGTCCAATCTCAGTTGGGACAAACGCTCGGGTATTCCGCTGCGTGAATTAATTTTCGATGGCGAGGTCGTGGAGAGCCCAAGTGTCATCCTTCGTTTTACTCACAGTGTCGAGTTTTCGGTCAGGAACAGCGCAGACCTACGTTCTCTAATTATCTCTGTGGTCACTCCTGATGCCCGGCAGAAAAAGGATCCGGCACCGGAACAGGTGACGTTCACTGGCTCTGAGAACCTCATTACGCAGCTGAAACAAAGCTACCCCGATTTGGGACCGCTGCTGGAGCGCGCAAACCAGGCGATGCTGGATAAAGACTACAGTCGAGCTGTTCAGGTGTTTACCAGGATACGGGACGAAAATGGTGGGGATGTCCGCAAGCATGTGCAGGAATTACTGGGGTTGGCGAGGGAATCCAATGGGCAGTTGGCGCACGCGAAAGCTGAATACCAACAGTATTTGGAGGAAAACCCAACCGGCGAAGATGCCCAGCGCGTCGAGCAACGCCTAGCTGCGCTGTTAACAGCAGCTGAAAGGCCAAAAGAGCGACTTCGTGGCGGTCGGCGCCAACGAGCAGCTGATGGAGAAAGCTGGGATACACAATTCTACGGCAGTATTTCGCAGATCTATTTCCGCGATGAAACAACGCCTGAAGAGGAGGATGCCTTATTGCTGCGATCAGATGTATTGAGTGATTTGGACTTTGTCGCCCGTGCCCGTAAGGGGGACTTTGACGTTAGGACGCAATTTATCGGGTCTTATCGCGAAGATCTGATTGCCGAAGATTCGGACGGCGGGGAGTTTCAGCCCAATATCTGGACGATAGAGGGAAGACATACGGGGGCTGGCCTCTATGCTCGCTTGGGAAGGCAGTCGCGCACAACGGGAGGTGTCTTAGGGCGTTTCGACGGACTCCACACCGCCTATGAGCTGGGTTCCGCTTTTACCGTCAATGCGGTTTTTGGCTACCCGGTGGATACTCAAGATAGGACCAAGATAAATACCGACCAGGAATTCTACGGCGCAAGCTTTGATATTGGAACCGTTTGGGACGGCTGGGATTTCAGTGCTTTCTATATAAGTCAGGAAAATGCTGATATACAAGATCGCGAGGCCGTGGGTGGCGAAATGCGCTATTACGATGCGACTAAATCACTTTTTACCCTGGTCGACTATGACATTGAATACGATGAATTGAATATCTTTTTGTTGATTAGCAGCTGGACTGTCTGGGAGGGGACCACTTTGAACCTGACGCTCGACCAGCGAAAAAGCCCTATACTGACAACAACGAATGCTATCCAAGGGCAGGGGGTGTTTGAGCTGGAAGAGCTCTTTGATCGCTTTAGTGAAGAAGAGTTGAGGCAACTTGCCATCGATCGCACCTCAGAGAGTCAATCAGCTACGCTCGGAGTGACCCAGCAGTTCGGGCAGAACTGGCAAGGCGTTGCTGAGGTGACTGTCAGTGAGTTTGATGAAACCATTGCATCCGGAGGAGTTGAGGCGATTCCGGGCACGGGAAAGGAGTATTTTTACTCCGCCCAGCTGATCGGTAACAGCCTGGTGTTCGACAGTGATATCGCGATTCTAGGTTTACGCTACTCAGACACGTTCAATGCCGACACCTATTCATTGACCGGAAACTGGCGCATCAACTCTAAGAATGGTTTCCGTTTGAACCCAAGATTACGCGTAGACTACCGGGAAGAAAAAGATAGCGATGACAGTCGCTGGCTCGCCAGGCCCTTCCTGCGGATGGACTACCGTTTTAAAAAATGGATGAAATTCGAGCTCGACATTGGCTATGAGTGGTTAGAGGAGACTTTTGCCGGAGAGGAGCAGAATACCACTGGATACTTTTTCAGTATCGGGTATCGTGCCCAGTTCTGAGCAATATTCGAGGTAGTGAGATAGCTGATAAGCCGGCCTATTTTACAGCCGATGTATCAGATAATTGACGATAGTTACTGAATGATGGAAACAAAAGTGGAGCAGTCGCTGAACCAAGCCTTGAGTGCCGCAGCGCTCAAATTATTACGCCCTCTCGTGCGGGTGCTGCTGCGACATGGTATGGCTTACGGTTCTTTCGCTGAAATCGTCCGAAAGGCCTATGTCGAGGAGGGTCTCGATTACATGTCTGCCTCCGGTAAGCGAGTCACGATCGCCAGTGTATCTGCGCTAACTGGTCTCACGAGGAAGGAATCCAAGCGTCTGGCCGAACTCGAGCGACTCGATGATGAAGCGTCATCGCAGCGCTATAATCGCGCCATTCGAGTTGTTGGTGCCTGGGCTACTGATAAACGGTATCTAGCGACGTCTGGTGAGCCTGCAATACTGTCCATCGAAGAGGGTGAAATTAGCTTCAGTTCGCTAGTAAAAGAATTCAGCGGAGACATACCGCCTTACGCCATGTTATCGGTTTTACAAAGCAATGGAACTATCGAAGTTAGTGACGGGGATGTCAGGCTGCTGCAAAAAGCATATGTACCGGCTACTTCATCTATAGACAAAACGGGCATCTTGGGCATCTTGGGCACCGACGGGGCTGAGTTGATAGATACTATCGGTCACAATATGGAAGCCGTGCCGCAGGACCGCTATTTTCAGCGCAAGGTGTCAAACGTACTGATCCATCCCGATGCAGTTCCAGCCTTCAGAGAGATGTCCAACAAGCAGTCACAGCTATTGCTTGAGGAATATCATCGTTGGCTGTTGAAAAACGAACTGGATCTCGATGACGACCCTGATGCCGAGTCCTATTACGTTGCCGTCGGAATCTATTACACCCAACAGCTTAATGTCGGGAAGGACCCTTCATGATTATGCCACATTTTTTAAGAAACCTATTTTCGACAGCATTGCTCGTAGCGCTCAGTTCATGTGGCGGCGGAGGTGGCGGTGGTGTCGCAAATGTTACGGACAACCACGGGGGTATCGGTGGTAGTGGTGTGACATCTGCAGGAACGATAGATGCATTTGGCAGCATATTCGTTAACGGTGTTGAGTTCGAGACTGATGAGGCAACAATTCTTATCGATGGTCTGCAAGTTTCCGAAGCTGAGCTTGGCCTGGGTATGGTGGTCGTGGTCTCTGGAGAGATCGATGATAGCGGTAAGAATGGAATTGCGGAAACAGTTGTCTTTGATGAAGACATCGAAGGTCCGGTGGATTCAATTGTCAGCGACCAAGACGGCGACAGCCTGCTCCTCACCATTCTCGGCCTAGAGGTTATTGTTGAGCGCACCAGTACTGTATTCGAGGGTGTGAGGTTTGAGTCTCTGATGGTGGGTGATTTGGTAGAGATTTCCGGTTTTGGAGCCGAAGGTGGTCAGTTACGTGCGACACGCCTTGAACGCACAGGGGTATTTATTTCTGGCGTCAGTGAGATTGATCTGGAAGGTATCGTCAGCGGTTTAACCGAGACGACATTTTTGTTGGGCCAGACTCGTGTGAATTTCGCCAATGCTGAATTGGAGGGCTTTCCTGACGGGATGCTGTCGGACGGGTTGGTGGTGGAGGTAGAGGGAACTGCAGAAGGCGGAATGATCAACGCTCGCGAAGTTGAATTGAAATCGGGTATTGAAGACGATTTTGATGAAAATGAAGAAATCAGCATTCAGGGACAGATTACCGGATTCACCTCGATTAGCGATTTTCTGGTTGACCGCGTGAGTGTAGACGCTGGTAATGCGAGCCTGAGCCCAGCTAGTTTGGTTTTGGCAGACGGCGCGGTTGTCGAAGTCGAAGGTATCTGGGATGGCAACATCTTGCGAGCAGAAAAAGTAGAGGCACGCAGGGGGCGAGTAGAACTGGAGGCGAAAATTGGCGCAGTGAGTCAAGAAACTGGATCTCTGATGTTACAGTTTGCGGGGGGAACAGTCGACGTTGTTGTTGATCGGCAGACATTATTTGATGATGACACCGGGCTAGCAAATTCATTACTTATTGCAGATCTTCGTATTGGCGACTTCATTAAGGTCGAGGCCATTGCTTTTGCAGAGAAATTGTTGGTAACTCGACTAGATCGGGTCGAAGACGATGACGATGTAGTTCAGGCACCAGTAGAGAGCTTTGTTGCAGGTCGGAGTGTGACCGTGCTGGGACTGACGTTCAATACACAGGGCGCCGAATTCGAGAGCCGCGGTGATGTAGAAGTCAGTTCAGAAGCGTTCTATTCTGCAATGGAAGTTGGGGCGCTGATTAAAATTAAGGACGAGGAATTGGCGGACGGGGTGGCCGATGAAGTGGAATTTGAGTCAGATGAAGATCTCGATGGAGGGATAGAATTTGGACGTAATGAGGAAGAAGATTGTCCAGAAATTGACGAAGAATGTTCGGAGGGAGAAGAAGGTCAGGAGTTAGAAGAGGAAGAAGTCGAAGGGGAGGAAGTCGAAGAGGAAGAAGTCGAAGAGGAAGAAGTCGAAGAGTAATACGGCCCTGAACTGGAATAAAGTAAGTGCGCAGCTCAATCTACGTTCAGAATAGTTCTGGCAGTTTGCTAATTTTTTGTAATTGAGCTCCAGTCTTTTCTACTTTTGACATCTACGCATAATAATATCTGGTAGTGACAAGTTAAAAGCCAGAGACGAAAAATTTCGAATTTCTAGCTTCAGGCAACCGTCCTTCTCCATTCGCTGAACGCACTGATCCTGAGATTTCTATAGTGTTCAGCTTTGACCAGATGCCTGCCAAGGTTAAATAAATTTGAAACCGCAGCATAGGTACCAAGGAATCGCTGTGCCTGCTTGGTCGACTTAAATTTACGCATCCCCCGTTCTCGCACCCGGGTCGTCTCATGCGATTGCTCAGCCCGATTATTCTCATACTGTTTAGTACTGTGAATCGTATCGGGAATTAATTCTCTATGAGCAACTCCATAGCTTCGCAGTTTGTCGGTCACGATCTTTCTAGGTTCGCCGCCATGATTTCGTATTAGACGTTTAATGAATCGCTTGGCCGCAGCGCCGTCCCGCCGGGCTTGCAGGAAAACATCGACCACTTCGCCATCCTGGTCAACAGCCCGCCATAAATAGTGCTGCGTGCCATTGATTTTGACGAAGACTTCGTCAATGTAAAATGTATCGCCATAGCCTTGGTGCTTTCGCTTTAATCGGCGGGTGTAAATTGCCCCGAACTTTATGCACCAGAGGCGGATTGCTTCGCGACTGACTGTGATACCTCGTTCGGCAAGCAGATCTTCGATGTCGCGATGGCTAAGATTGAATCGATAGTACAGCCATACTGCATAGCTAATAATGTCCGGTGGAAATCGGTGACGTTTATATGTGCTCATCTTCCCATTCTAGCAATTCCAGCGAGTTTATTTGGCAATACCTAATTTAGGGCGAATCTATGGTCGATATTCCGCCGGTTAAGATTGGCTGTGATGATAGCCAGTCAACGTCGCTATACTTTGGAGACCCGCTGGCAAAATCTTTCAGAAAATGGCATCAATACCCAACGAAGCGATGAGTTGGTAGTAACCAGTAAAGACAAGTACAAAAAATAAGATAATCAACATCTCATGCTTGTAACCATGCCGATGAAAGAAGTTTCTATCGCGATGATGAACAACATCTATGAGTTCATCGGCAAACTGAATGGACAAAAATGTACCCACACCCGAGAGTAAAATTACGCTCCAGTACGGATATGGCATGGTTAGAATTGCATGCAAGAGCCTTGTCAGTGTGGTTGTTTCATAAAACTGGGAAAAATAGATCAAACAAACGATGTTGACTGTGATCGCGAATACCCATACGGCAATTTCAGAGATTAACATGCGTACGCCAAATAGCAGTCGGAGTGGAAAGTCCAAGAGAAACCCTGCGTCAGCAATCGGCGTGCACAGAACAAAGAAGGTCCAGGTCAGAACGGATGCGATACCACCTGTCATTACGTCGTATTGAAAACTCAAATAAGAAAAGTACACCACTAGTACTAAGCAAAGCAGAAGAAACTTAGAGATCAGCTGCTTCTTAGGGTGCAAACCATTTTTCATGGATGAATTGTCCATGTCACAAGAACGTATCCTGAATAAGATTTTCACCGAGTATACAGACTTCCCCGGTAATTTTTTGCGCCTCTACATCAATTTCTAACACATCTCTATCTTGAGCTGCACTAGTACATAGCCTCCACTCGGCCGAAAGCCACCGGGATCTATGTTTTCTTTCCAGATTATGGTTCCTACCTCCGAAAAGGCTTTCTAGCTCCGGGAGCTGGCCTCGTTTTGAATTGAAACCCGTTATTCGAGAAGGAGCGGTGAAGACTTTTTAAGAATTCACCGGCCCGCTTCTGAATCTTCCAAATGACTATCAACATCCATGCTTTCATGGAGAACACGTACAAGGTTAATGCCATCAGCGAGCGCCAAATAGACGATCAGATGATGTCCGTGATGATGGATTCTTACCGGTGGTTCGAGTTCAGTACGCTCACGGCAGATTAAAGGCTGACCAGCCAGTTGCTTAATGACAACATCCAGTTCATCCAGGTATTTATCTGCCTGCTGTTCACCCCATTCTTTGAATGTATACAGCCAAATATCGATTAAATCCTGTTCGACTAACGTCTGCTTGATAATTCTGGACATTATTTCGATTCAAGCCCGGCCAACCGTTTCGCCTTCCGTTTTATGGAGGCGATATCGAGATCACCGGCTTGGGCACTCTCTATACCCAAGCTAATAGCGGCCTGTAGCGCGGCAAGCTTATCGCCTTCCTGTTGATCCTTTCGGATCAAATCTCGTACGTAATCACTGGAAGTGGCGTATTTGCCTCCATCAATCTGGGCCTGAACCCAATCTTTCATCGGGTCAGGTACTGAAATATTCATAGTAGCCATAGCGGCCTCCCCACTAATGTCAGATAGACAGTATGACAATATATGTCAATTATTGTCAAATCGGTCACGATGTGCCCACTGGCTAGGTGAGGTTTTGGCGCAAAGTTGGCGGGCTCAGCGAGCGATTCTATACTCGGTTGCCAGTAACACATCATTCACGGGACAACAAATGAGGTTCTACCAAGTAAACCGCGAGAAATTGGTAGAATCGGCTCATGAACATATATAAACGCCACAGATTCCTGTCGGATGTTTTCAGTTACTCCGCTTAGCTTTACTACCGCTTTAACTTCAGCCACCGAGATATTGAAGATCTACTCGCTGAACGCGGCATCACTGTTAGCCCCGAAGCGATCCGCCTTTGGTGTAACACGTTCGGTGCCATTTACACCCGACGCTTGAAAAGAAAGCGCCAAGGTTATGGAGACACGTTCTTTATCGACGAAGTCTTCGTAAAGATCAACGGCAAGCAGCATTATCTGTGGCGTGCTGTTGATCAAGATAGTGTGGTGGATGATGTGTATCTACAGGCGCGGCGTGACGGAGCAGCAGCAAAGCTGCTTCTTCGGGCGTCTGCTGAGAAAGCATGGCAGCGTACCCAGGAAGGTTGTGACAGATAAGTTGCGCAGCTATAACGTTGCTCACCGTGAACTGATCCCTGACACTATTCATGAAAATAAGAGATATGCCAACAATCGCGCCGAGCAGTCACATGAATCGACTCGGGTTCGTGAACGGGTTATGAGGGAATTCAAATCGATTGAGCGGCCCAGCGATTCGTGACTGCACATGCTGCCGTGTCCAATCTCTTCAATCTTGGAAGGCAGCTACCATCCCCGCAGGAAGTGAAATCTCTTTTGGGCCTTCTAGGTCTAGGGCAAGCTACCTGGAATTCTTCAGAATGTCATCTTCCACCCGGTATGCAAATTGACTTTGGGGGTATCGGCAAAGAATACGCCGTCGACAGAGTGCTGGTCCCATTGAGCGAGCAGTTAGATGCACCGATGCTCGTCAATTTTGGTGGCGATATCGCGACCAATCGGAGTCGCGAAAACCGGTCCTGGTTGATTGGAGTAGCAAATCCACTTGATGAAGGAGCGCAAGCGCTGCTAGAAATTCGCAGCGGTGGCCTTGCTACCAGTGGCAGCAGTCATCGTTATATTGTGAACAATGGGCGCAGGTATAGCCATGTCCTCAACCCCCTCACGGGCTGGCCTGCTGGCGACTTACGCTATGTTGCAGGGCGAGAATGCCGAGGCTTATCTGGAAGAGCAGGGGGTTGTTTTCTGGGCGATTAGATAGCTCTTATTGTTTCGTCCCGGTGTCTAACCACAGCTCATTGTGACCCGATTATCTGGTGATTGGGAACGAAATAGCCGTACAGAAGAAATCCACTTCTCGGTTTACAAACTTCGTAAGATTTCGTTAAGGAATGATGTGTAGAGTTGTGTCCAACTTGGTCATACCTATACCTCATTTGGGAGTTAACATGAGTCGTAATTATCATTGTTTCGGTTATCTTTTTGCGGTTGCAGTTGCGATGCCAGCGGCTGCTATTGGGCCACAGGCCGAGGCAGTACAGCGGGCCTGGGACAACGCACAATTTGGTCTTGATGGCGATGAAAGTAAGACAGCCATGAAAAAGCTGGTCGCTGAATGTGAGTCACTTGTTACGAAGCATGCCGAAGATGCTGAGGTACTCACCTGGTGCGGTATCACCAATTCCACGTTCGCCGGGATGGTTGGCGCACTGTCCGCAATGAAGTATGCCAAGGCTGCCAAGGCCAACCTTGAAAAGGCTATTGAGCTTGCTCCCGATGTAGTGAATGGTGGGGCTAAAAGCAGTTTAGGCACACTCTACTTTAAGGTTCCCGGTTGGCCCATTGGTTTCGGTAATGACGACAAGGCCAGGGAATTACTCACCGCAGGCCTAGCGATCAATCCTGAGGGTATAGACAGTAATTATTTTTACGCTGATTTTCTAATAGAAGAAAAGGACTTTGCCTCCGCACGTATCCATCTGGAGCGGGCTTTAGCTGCACCGGCGCGACCTGGCCGTGAAATTGCAGATGAAGGGCGACGTGCAGACGTACAAGCAAGTTTGTTGAAACTCGATTGACAAGGGCGTGTGCCGGTGTACAAAACGATCGATGTTCTTGGAATTGCTTGATGGATCGTTACGAGTCTTATTGTTTTTAGTCGATTATTGCTCTGCTGATAAACAGCCTGGCCTCTTAACGTTTAGCTAAGGTTCAGCATCTAAAGTATCGAACCATGAGACCACAATCGGGTTACAGAAGCAGATTATAGGTAAGCAATTATGAATTTGAATCACGGCTCCAGCAAAGAGTCATTACGCCTCCCCACAAAAAACTCATCAAGCACAGAATTGGCTGTGGTTAATGTTTGTTCCTACGGGTCTCCCGAGCGAGAGCCCCTTGAGCGCTATATCTCCAGTGTTTTTCAGGCTGCCTACGGCGCAAAAATACTTGATTACCTGCCGCTCTTGTTCAGTCTGAGTCAGCCCAATGGCCACTATAGCGCCGCTTTGGGGCTGGGTAGCGCCGCACACGGTTCACTGTTTAGTGAGCAGTATTTAAATCATTCAGTAGAGAATTATATTGACGATCATTTTGCTTGCCAATGTGGCCGCCAAAACATTATGGAGTTAGGCAACCTGGTCTCTTCTTACTCCGGGCAGAGCGCTTTTCTGTATCTTCTGGTTACCGCCGCAATGGCTCAAGCGGGCGTCGAGTATCTGCTGTTTTGCGCGAATAAAACCGTTCGGGCATCAATCAAGCGCAGCGGTTTTACGCCTGTTGTCATCGATCAAGCTCACCCAGAGCGGCTTGGCGGTCGAGCCTCTGACTGGGGTAGTTACTATGAAGGTGAACCCATGGTGATGCTTGGTGATATTAAACTGAGCCTGGCCCAGGCAAGTGCGCAACCGTTTATGCGCGATGTACTAAAAATCTACGCAGATCCCATCGCAACGCTCTCCAATGTCATTGTGGCTCACAATTTGTGAGGCAGATACTGGCCGCATTGAGGCGTCGCGAGGCGCAGTCTTCCCAGTCTTGTCTTATGGTGGATGAGTCCGGAGACCACACAGTCAAAGGTTTTTTGGCGCGGGTAGAAACTTTGCAAAATTTTTTTACCCAGGAACAATCTCGCAATGTGGCATTACTGGCGGACA
The DNA here is from genome assembly GCA_045110675.1 of Halioglobus sp. Lineage (GTDB taxonomy): Bacteria > Pseudomonadota > Gammaproteobacteria > Pseudomonadales > Halieaceae > JBALVT01. The sequence goes on from JBGCGJ010000022.1 coordinate 13,918, forward strand.
ATGGTGCCGACTGGGCTTGTGTTGACATAGCAGTGCAAAGTGCGGGCTTGTGTATTATTCCTATTCCCACTTTCTTTACCTGCAATCAACTTGAGTACTTGTTGGATGAGGCTGGGGTGGACACCCTGATTGTTGACCCTGCAGGCATTGCACTGCTTTCCGCCAAGCTTCGATCCGAATTGCAAGCGTTCGCACCTTGTGAGGAATTTTCGGTTGCGCGGTTTAAGCGTGATCGCCAAGCTCAATATCCGACCAACACCAGTAAAGTGACTTTTACTTCGGGTTCAACCGGAAATCCTAAAGGAGTTTGCCTGTCGTCCACTCATTGCGAAAATGTAGCGTTATCTTTGGCGCAGGCTATAGAAGTTAATGCGCCCAGGCATCTCAGTGTGTTGCCTCTGAGCGTCTTGTTGGAAAACATAGGGGGCGTTTACATGCCTTTTTTGTCGGGAGGCTGCAGCATCGTGCCACCTCTCGCCGAACTGGGTTTTTGTGGCAGTTCGCAAATGGATGTCGGCAAATTTCTATCTTGTATTGATCGCTATAAGCCTAATACCTTGATATTGGTTCCTCAGTTTTTGCAAGTTTTGGATCATGCCTTGTCCGAGGGTTGGCGCCCACCTTCCAGCCTCGAGTTTGTCGCCGTGGGTGGTGCCAGGGTGCCACCTGCGTTGCTTGAACGCGTCGTGACGAATGGCATTCCTGTCTTTGAGGGCTATGGCCTGTCGGAATGTGCCTCGGTTGTAGCTCTGAATACGCGCAAGGGGTCTCGGCCCGGTAGCTGCGGGCGAGTGTTGGACCATGTTGAGGTCGTCTCCCAAAATGGTGAGCTTGAAGTGTCGGGCTCGACATTTCTTGGTTATCTCAACCAGCCCGATACCTGGGGTCAGACCGAGGTACTGAGCGGTGATATGGGCGAGCTAGACGCAGACGGTTACGTCACGATTACTGGGCGACGCAGTAATCTAATTATCACTAGTTATGGTCGCAATGTAAGTCCGGAATGGGTCGAGAGTGAGCTGATGGATGCGGCAGTGTTTCACCAGCTTGTGGTTCTGGGCGACGGGCGGCCAGGCTTGGTGGCTTTGGTTTTACCCGTGGATACCGATGGCCAGGAAAATCTTATCGACGAGGCCATCGCGAAAGCCAATAGGCAGCTTCCGGACTACGCACAGGTAAAGCACTGGATGCCGATGGAGGAGGCGATGACAGCGGACAATGGCTTGCTGACCAGCACAGGCAAGCCCCGTCGCTCCGAAATACTGAAGCACTATCAGGGTCAGATTGATCATTTGTATGTAAAACATCAGGAGTTAATTGTTTCATGAGTTTTTTCAAAACCTTACAAACCGCAACTGAAGCGGATCGCGCACAACTGTTGGGATGTTCACTGGTTAGCGATGCACTTGAAGGGCGGATGTCCAAAGAACAGTACGCCGCATTTCTATGTCAGGCGTATCACCATGTTAAGCACACGGTGCCATTATTTATGGCAGTCGGCTCACGGTTCAGAGATGATCAGGAATGGTTGCGCGTGGCGGTAGCGGAGTACGTGCAAGAAGAAATCGGTCATCAGGAATGGATTTTAAATGACATCGCTGCTTGCGGATTCGATCCTGAAAAAGCGCGTCATAGCCTCCCGAACCGAGCTACCCAGCTGATGGTTGGTTACGGCTACCATGTGGCGGACAGGCTCAATCCGCTAGGCTTCTTTGGAATGGTGCATGTATTGGAGGGCACCAGCATATCCGTTGCCGACAATGCAGCGGCTGCGATTGCGCTATCCACGGGCCTGCCCAAGAATGCCTTCAGCTACTTGAGCTCCCACGGGGCGCTCGACATAGAACACGTCAAATTCTTCCAGGATTTGATGAACAAAATCGAGAGCGAGAAGGACCAGCAGTGGATTATTCACTGTGCAAAAACCTTCTACCATTTATACGCAGAGGTCTTTCGGTCAGTTGGCTCGGAACAGGCCTTGCTGTTAACCGCTTAGGAATTTGACCATGAACTTCGAAGGTATAACAGTACTGCTCACCGGCGCTACTGGAGGCATAGGCCGCAGCTTTGCTCATGCGCTGGCACAGCGCGGTGCGCATCTGGTTTTAGTATCGAGAAACGGAGACCCCCTCGGTCAGCTATGCGCTGAGCTCTCTGGAGATAAACATACGATTGTCTCAGCAGACATCGCAACGAGTGAGGGCCGTGAGCAGGTCTTGCAAGCGTGTACTGACAGTGTCAATGTGTTGATCAATAACGCTGGGGCAAATCACTTTGGAGTGTTTGAGGCCCATAAAGAAGACCAATTGCGGACGATGTTTGACGTCAATATCATCGCCCCCTTTTTACTCACCCAAGCCTTTTTGCCAAAGCTTGAATCTGTTGGGGGCACTGTTATTAATGTTGGTTCCGGGCTTGGCAGTATCGGATTTCCGGGACAGAGTGGTTACAGTGCTAGTAAGTTTGCACTGCGAGGCTTTTCTCAAGCCCTTCGAAGGGAATTGTCTGACCGAAATATCCGTGTCGCGTATTTGGCACCCCGAGCAACTGATACGGAAATGAATGTGGATGCTGTGGTGGAAATGAATAAAGAACTGGGAAATCAGATGGACTCTCCTGATACCGTGGCCAAGGCGCTGATCGATTTGCTCAATGGCTCCTCCGGTACGCGCTTTATTGGATGGCCAGAACGTTTCTTCATAAAATTGAACAGTCTGTATCCCTCACTGATAGATTCTGCTCTGGGCAAGCAGTTGCCGGTGATACGCCGCTATGCGAAAGCGGCCGAACTATCCACCAGCGTAAGTTCTCCGTAAGTGTCGCCGTGAGAGTCTTATTGGTTGAAGACGATGAATCACTAAGCGCCGGGCTTTGTGACGCCTTGGGTCGAGAAGGTTTTGTCGTCAACCGGGTAGCGACCGGCGCGATGGCCTTGGCAGCGGTTCGCGCCGAAGCTCCGGATATGGTTGTTCTCGATCTTGGATTGCCAGACATGGATGGTTTGCAAATATTAGCCGCCCTTAGGAAACGTGACGATCACATTCCTGCGATTGTGCTAACCGCCAGGGATGGCGTTAGCGATAAAATTCTGGGCCTGGATAGCGGCGCCGATGACTATCTTGCGAAACCCTTTGAAATGAAGGAACTGGCCGCCAGATTGCGAGTGTTTGAGAGACGGCTTGCGACAGCGGTTACGAGCATTGTCACCATTGGCGATGTTTCACTTGATACCTCGGCGCACAGTGTCCACGTGGGTGGCACGCCATTAGAATTGCCGCGCAGGGAGTACATGTTACTGAAAACACTGATGGAAAGTGCAGGAAAAGTACTTACCAGAGACTCTCTGGAAACCAGGCTTTATAGTTGGGGTGAGGAAGTAGCCAGCAACACACTGGAGGTTCATATTCATCATCTGAGGAAAAAGTTGCCCAAAGATATGATCAAGACAGTACGCGGCATAGGTTATACCGTTACCGTACAATGAATTCTATTCGTGCTCGACTAGTGACGATGCTGATTGCCGCGTTTACCCTGGTGACCTTTCTCGCGAGCCTTAATGGCTACAAGTCCAGTATGGCTGAGGCAGAAAAGCTGATGGATTCTCAGTTGCAGAATGCTCTTAGTTTGCTTTCTTTTTATGCGGATTCAAGCGGTGAAAAAAAAGCGATAAATCACAGTGAAAGCGGATTTGCCTACCAGGTTTGGCGCAACGATACTTTACTGATGCACTCTCATATAGCGCCGTCCGACGCCATGACCGATTTTTCACCAGGTTATCGCTATGCCAACTTCGCGGGTGCCCGCTGGAGAGTCCTCACCGAAAGTGGAGAGGACAATTATTGGTATATGGTTGCCGAGCGCGCAGACCAACGGCATAAGCTGGCGGAAAAAGTGGTGCTTGAATCTATTGTACCGCTGCTGTGGTGGCTTCCTATCTCTGGCATTCTTATATGGTTGTTGGTGGGTTTAGGCCTGCGTCCACTTAGCGAATTGCGCACGCAGATTAACCAAAAGCGTAGCGACGACCTACAACCGTTGGTCACAGAAGATCCACCCAACGAATTACTCCCATTAATTGATTCAACCAACTCTCTGTTATCGAGGTTGGAGGCCTCGTTTGAGCGGGAGAAGCACTTTGCAGCTCACGCTGCCCACGAACTGAGAACGCCTTTGAGCGGGTTGAAAGTTCATCTTCATAATCTCTCTCAGGATGTGGAGCCGGGGCATAAAGGCTTGCAGCATGCGAATCTGGGCCTTCAGCGAATGCAGCAGTTGGTTGAGCAAATCCTTGATTTAAACCGTACCAATCCGGAAACGATCCGAGGGACTTTTCATTCGCTTGATCTTCATATGTTGGTACAGCGGGTAATGGCTGAATACTGGCCGGTATTTGCTGAGAAATCGCAGAATTTGTCTCTCGAAGGTGACAAGGCGATGATGCTCGGTGATGAATCGGCTCTGGAGACGCTGTTGCGAAACCTGTTGGCGAACGCTAACAAATACGTACCAGTCGGAGGTGAGATATTGGTGAGTATCGTTACTAGCCCGAACAGTGTCAGGTTGCAGGTAGAAGATTCGGGGCCGGGAATTACGGATGCTGACAAAGAGCGTGTGTTTGAGAGATTTTACCGTGCTGCGGCTCCCCAGGAACACAATGTCGTTGGTGCCGGATTAGGTTTGGCTATTGTGGAGCACATCGCGCATTTACATCACGCAGAAATTCGTTTAGGACAGAGCCAATTTGAATCTGGGTTGCTTGTGAACATAGACTTTCCAGTAACCGAGCGAGTCGTTTCTGACACATGAAGATCTTTCTCTTCTTACTGTTACTGATTCGAGCGGGGTTCTGTAGCGCCGCAACTCCCATTGTTGAAGTTGAAATACGCAACCACTTGTTCCATCCCGACACGCTGCGTATACCGGCCAATACTAAAGTGAAATTAATCGTCTATAACCGGGATGCCACTCCGGAAGAATTTGAAAGTTACGAACTTAATCGTGAAAAAGTGATTATGGGCGGTCGTAAAGCAAATATATTTATCGGTCCCCTCGACCGGGGTACCTATCCATTCTTCGGTGAGTTTAATCCCCTGACAGCCCAGGGAAGGGTGGTAGTCGAGTGATAAGGCTAACATGCTGATTAACTCTGTCATTCTTGTATTGAGAGAGGTGCTTGAAGCCGCGCTGTTAGTCAGCGTGTTGTTTGCAATCTCGTCTCATGTTCGCTGCGGCAAGCGATGGCTCTTGTGGTCTTTACCCCTGGGACTGCTTGGAGTTGTCGCCGTGGCATCATCTTTGGAAACGATTACTGACTCTCTGGATGGGGCGGGCCAGGAAGTACTCTATGCGGGTATGCAGCTTTTGGTTTACGTATTTTTAGTGGCAGTACTTTGGTGTGCCGCATGTGCTCGAGCTGCTCCTCGTGGGCTAGCTTATCTAATGGCGGGGGCCACGGCGTGCGCAATTACCAGGGAAGGTTCCGAGATTATGGTGTACATCACGGGTTTTGCTGCTGCCGAAGAACACCGATTGGCCGTTTTTGCCGGCAGCGCAATCGGCGCTGGCATAGGGCTGAGTCTGGGGGTACTGCTGTTTAATGCCTTGGTGGCTCTGAAGTTTAACCTCTCATGGATCGTCACACTTTTACTGGTCGGCATGATCGGGTCGGGAATGGTGATGCAGGCCACGATGTTATTGCAGCAGGTAGATTGGTTGGCATCTTCAAAACCCCTGTGGGATAGCTCGGCTTTTATCAGTGAATCATCGGTCACTGGCGAGCTACTGTATGCATCCCTGGGTTACGAGGCCACACCTAGTGGCACCCAAGTGCTGTTGTATTTCTTGAGTGCCATAGTTTCGGGAGTGGCCTATGGGCTTTCGCGAGTATTTCATAGAGGGAAGGGTTTTGAATAAACGTATTAATAGCATCGTTGTAGGTGTATTGGTATTTGCCCTAAATTCCTCAGCCATCGCAGATGGCAGCGTAATCGATAAAGTTTACCATCCCTACGTAGAGCTCCTTGAATGGGAGATTGAATGGCGCATGATTTATGAGCAAGCCGGTACCACCAAGAGCGAGAGCCATAATCAGGTTCACCGACTGGGCGTTGGTAAAGCCCTGTCAGAATTTGTTTTTGCCGAAGTCTACCTGATAGGTGAGCGTTCTAATGACAACAGCTTGGACATTGACGCCTACGAATTTGAACTGATGTGGCAGTTGTCCGAGCAAGGTGAGTACGCATTAGATTATGGATTACTTTTTGAGGTGGAACACGAATCGGATGAAGATATCTGGGAATACGCCACCGCCTTGTTGTTGGAAAAAGAGTTCGGTCGTTACAGCGTAACCGCCAATTTGGCTGTGATTTACGAGCGGGGAGACAGTATTAGAAACGAATGGGAAAGCGCCGCTTCTTTGCAGGCGCGCTATCGCTATTCTCAACGGTTTGAGCCAGCTATCGAAGCGTACTTCGGGGAAGACACCCAAGCTATTGGGCCGGTTTTTTTGGGCTTGGAGCGTTTGGGTAATGCGACGGCGCTGCGATGGGAGGCGGGTATTGTGTTCGGGTTGGATAACGAAACGCCCGATTACACAGTGCGAGCTGTACTTGAATATGAGTTTTAGTCATCGGGGCTAAAAACAGGGTTAGAGCGATAAAAACGGTTCTGCCAAGTAAACCGCCAGAAATTGGTAGAATCGGTTTATGAACACATATAAACGCCACAGATTCCCGCCTGATATCATCAGTTACTCCGTTTGGCTTTACTACCGTTTTAACTTGAGCCATCGAGATATTGAAGATCTACTCGCTGAACGCGGCATCACTGTTAGCCGCGAATCGATCCGCCTTTGGTGTAACAAGTTCGGTGCCATTTACACCCGACGCTTGAAAAGAAAGCACCAAGGTTATGGAGACACGTTCTTTATCGATGAAGTCTTCGTAAAGATCAACGGCAAGCAGCATTATCTATGGCGTGCTGTTGACCAAGATGGTGAGGTAGTTGATGTGTATCTACAGGCGAGACGTGACGGAGCAGCAGCAAAGCGATTCTTTGGGCGTTTACTGAGAAAGCATGGCAGCGTACCCAGGAAGGTTGTGACAGATAAGTTGCGCAGCTATAACGTTGCTCACCGTGAACTGATCCCTGACACTATTCATGAAAATAAGAGATATGCCAACAATCGGGCCGAGCAGTCACATGAATCGACTCGGGTTCGTGAACGGGTTATGAGGAAATTCAAATCGATTGGGCAGGCCCAGCGATTCGTGACTGCACATGCTGCCGTGTCCAATCTCTTCAATCTTGGAAGGCATCTAGTTAGGGCGCAGCATTATCGAGATCTTAGGACGAGTGCGTTCGGAGAATGGAGTAGGGTGGTTGCTTGAACGGAGACGCCAGATTTTCGCGTCCAACAAGAAGTTAACTTGGCGGAACCCGACCCATGCTTGGATTCAAATCGTTCCGGTCAGCACAAGCCACGCTAGCCGGAATTGAGCTCTGGCGGATGCTTAAAAAAGGCCAAAATAAAAGTTCGCTGCTAGCATGGGAGCAGTTTTACGCATTGGCCCTGACAGGATAATTACGCCAGACGATTACTGTTTTACTTCGCAAATCAAAGTTTGCGAC